>NZ_JAUQSZ010000019.1 GCF_030580995.1 Sphingomonas immobilis | reverse complement strand
CCCCCCCCCCCCCCCCCCCCCCCCCCCCCCCCGCCCCCCCCCCCCCCCCCCCCCCCCCCCCCCCCCCGGGGGGGGGCCGGGGGGGCGCCCCCCCGAGTCTCGCCGAGAGACCGCTCTGCGAGGCTTCCCCCACCCCAACCCCTCCCCTGAAGGGGAGGGGCTCATTGTCCATGATCGCCTGCGCATCCTCATACGCGATGTTCGCCGCCACCCGGATCACCGCCCGCGTGAACCGCCACGATTTCAGCGCGCCGCCCTTGCCGACCTGCAGATGGCAGACCAGCGCCGCCCGGTCGACGCCCTCCTTCAGCGAGCAGATATCCGCCGACAATTCCTCGGGCAGCATCGGCACCACCCGGTCCGGGAAGTAGACCGAATTGCCGCGCCGCCGCGCTTCCTTGTCGAGCGCGGCGCCGGGCCGCACGTAGAAGCTCACGTCGGCGATCGCGACGATCGCCTTGAAGCCGCCCTCGTTGGCGGGGTCGTCGTCGGGCGCGGCCCAGACGGCATCGTCATGGTCGCGCGCATCGGCCGGGTCGATCGCGACGATCGGCAGGTGACGCAGATCCTCGCGCCCCCCTTCTTTGGCATCCCCCAGCGGCTGCTTCGCGACCCTATGCGCCTCCTCGATGGCCTCGGGCGCGAACACCGTCGGGATGCCGAGCTTGTGGATCGCGATCAGCGAGAAGCTGCGCGGCGCGAACGGATCGCCCAGAATCTCGGTCACGCGCGCGGTGATGCGCGGCGGCCGCCCGGCCTTCTCCGCCAGCACCAGATCGCCGACCTGCCCGCCGCCCGCGTCCGACACCTGGAACTCGCGCCGCTCCTTCTTCTCGACGCCCTGCAGCCAGAGCTTGCCGCCCTCCTCGCGCAGCACGCCGAGGATCAGCTCCTCGCCGCGCGGCAGCGTCTTCATCGGATGCGCGATCCAGCCGTTCCCGGCCTCCTCCGTCCGCGCCAGCACACGGTCGCCGACGCCGAGCGCACCACCCTTGCGCTCACGGATGCGCAGGCGCGGGGCAGGGACGTCGGCGTCCCATTTCTCGGGCACCGCCCACACGTTGCCGCCGTCGTCGACGTCCGCCACGCGCAGCACCGTCACCTTGGGCAACCCGCCGAGCTTGTGGAAGGCGCGCCCCGGCCCGCCGTCGATCAGCCCCTCGTCGGCCATGTCCTTCAGCAGCTTCTTGAGCGCGATCTTGTCCTGCGCGGAAAGCCCGAAGGCGCGCGCGATCTCGCGCTTGCCGGCGGGGGTCGGCGATGACGTGATGAAGTCGAGAACCTGCTCTCGGGTGGGCAGGCCGGCCGGGGTCTTGGAAAAGGGGCGCTTGGGCATCGTCCGCGACGATAGGGCGATTATCTCACCCCGGATAGGGCGCGTCTTTCAACAGCCCGGCAAGGTGCGCGGCATTGGCCGCGACCATCGCTGCCGCCTCGCTCACCTTGTCCGGCGTCTGGTCGAGATCCTTGAAGTCGGTCGCGCCATACGCCTCGCCGACCCAATAGACCGCCCCCACCGCCGGGATCGTCCAGCCGGTGTCGTTGAGCGACTGGAAAAGCTGCGCGGTCGAGAAATGCGCGCCGTCCTCGTTGCCGACGATCGCCGCCACCGCGACCTTCGAATAGCTCGGCATCCGGCCCTTGTCGTCGGTCTCGTCGAGGAAGGCGTCCATCCGCTCCAGCACGCGCTTGGCGATGCTGCCGATCTGCCCCATCCAGACGGGCCCGCCGAAGATCAGGATGTCCGCCGCCAGGATCTTCGCGCGGATCGCGGGCCAGTCGTCGCCGTCGCCCTCGTCGGAGGTGACGCCCGGTTTCACGTCGAACGCCGCCACGCGGACCGTTTCGGTGACGCTCACGCCCCTGGCGGCGAACGCCGCGCTCAGGACGGCGATCATCGCGTCGGTCGACGAGTCCCCCTTCGCCTTGAGGGTGCAATTGAGGGCAAGGGCGGTGAGGGTCATACGCGCTACTCCGGCAGGTGGAGCAGACCCAACGCGCGAGCAGCCAGCGCTATCCAGCGGAAGGTGCCGCAGCCAATCGACGATGCGGATCAGACTTTGGTCGCAATGGGCCTGCTCCGGCAATCATCGATTAATCGGCCCGGACTATCCTCGCTGCGACGGTTTCCCGGGATCAAACAGGTCATGTTCTACATCGAAGTCGATTCGGCTCGCGCCATTGTCCGCACCACCATGTCGGGGTTCATGAACGTGAGCGAGGTCGCCGAATTTTCCCGTCAGGAACAGCAGGCCGTGCGCGATATGGGCTGCGCATCGGGTGAATTCCTGCTGCTGATCGATACCGAAGGGGCGATCATCCAGTCGCAGGAGGTCGTCGCCGCCTTCATGGACATCGTCGCGAACTCGCCGCTGAAGGCGAAGAAGATCGCCGTCGTGCGCGCAAGCTCGCTCACGCGGATGCAGACCCAGCGCATCCTGATGATCCGCGACAACGCCGCAATCTTCCCGACGCTGGCGGAGGCCGAGGACTGGCTGCTCGCGGACGCGGATGCGGATGCGCCCGCGTTGCAAGCGGCGCGGGGCTGACCGCGCAAGGAAGGCAGCAGGATCGGCAACGGCCGCCACACCAACCCGTCACCTCGGGGCTTGATCCGGGATTCCGCTTCTATTTTGGCGCGGGCGGATTTCGGCGGGGAGGGGGCGTAGAAAAAGGCGCCCGGAATGAACCGAACGCCCTTTTCAAATCCCGCCGCGGGCAAAGCCAGTGTCAGGTAAACGATGCGGGGCATCGTTTACCTGACACTCGTCGGTCGCCCTGCGGGCGCCGGCCGACAGCTCCTGTGCGCTGCGCGCACCGGCGCGACGCGGTCGCGCCTCAGTACGAATAGTACATATCGAACTCGACCGGGCTCGGGGCCATTTCCCAGCGGTACACTTCCGGCCACTTCAGCTCCATGTACGCGTCGATCTGGTCCTGCGTGAACACGCCGCCCTTCAGCAGGAACTCGTGATCCGCCGCCAGCGCGTCGAGCGCCTCGCGCAGCGAGCCCGCCACGGTCGGGACGAGCGACAGCTCGGCCGGCGGCAGGTCGTACAGGTTCTTGTCCATCGCCTCGCCGGGATGGATCTTGTTCTGGATGCCGTCGATGCCCGCCATCAGCAGCGCCGAGCACGACAGGTACGAGTTGGCGAGAGGATCGGGGAAGCGGAACTCGACGCGCTTCGCCTTGGTGCCGGCACCGTAGGGGATGCGGCACGATGCCGAACGGTTGCGTGCCGAATAGGCGAGCAGCACCGGCGCCTCGAAGCCCGGCACCAGCCGCTTGTAGCTGTTGGTGGTCGGGTTGGAGAAGGCGTTGATCGCCTTGGCGTGCTTGATGACGCCGCCGATGAAGTACAGGCAGGTGTCCGACAGACCGGCATAGCCGTTGCCCGCGAAGGTGTTCTCGCCCTTGTTCCAGATCGACATATGGGTGTGCATGCCGCTGCCGTTGTCGGCCTTGATCGGCTTGGGCATGAACGTCGCCGTCTTGCCGTAGGCCTGCGCGACCATCTTCACGACGTACTTGTAGATCTGGATGCGGTCGCACGTCTCGACCAGCTTGCCGAAGGTGAGGCCCAACTCGTGCTGGCCGCCGGCGACCTCGTGATGGTGCTTGTCCATCGGCAGGCCCATCTCGATCAGCGTCGTCACCATCTCGGCGCGGATGTCGGTGGTGACGTCGACCGGGCCGACCGGGAAATAGCCGCCCTTGGCGCGCGGGCGGTGGCCGAGGTTGCCACTCTCGTAGCTGGTGCCGGTGTTGGTCGGCAGCTCGACATCGTCGATCTTGTAGAAGCTCGAGGCGTAGGTGTTATCGAACTCGACGCTGTCGAACATGAAGAACTCGGGCTCGGGGCCGACATAGATCGTGTCGCCCAGGCCGGTCTGCGCCAGATAGGCCTCGGCGCGCTTGGCGGTCGAGCGCGGATCGCGGACGTAGAGCGAGCCGTCCTCGGGCTCGACGATGTCGCAGATCAGGATCAGCATCGGCGTGGCCGAGAACGGATCGACATAGACCGCGTCCAGATCCGGCTTCAGGATCATGTCGGACTCGTTGATCTCCTTCCAGCCCTCGATCGACGAACCGTCGAACATCAGGCCGTCCTCGAGTTCCTTCTCGCCGATCACCGCAGAACACATCGTCAGGTGATGCCAGGCGCCCTTGGGATCGGTGAAGCGGACGTCCACCCACTCGATCTCCTGGTCCTTGATCATCTTCAGAATGTCGTTTGCCGAATTCGCCATAGCCCCATGCCCTTTCGTTTATTGCCACTCGCCGGCGAACCGGAGAATCATGTTACCCCCGAGGGGGATTGACTGTCACATTATGCTGCGGTGCGTCAAATTGCCCGTTTCGGCCGTTTAGACGGCATCCGCGTCGCGCTCGCCGGTGCGGATGCGCAGCACGGTGTCGACGGGGATGACGAAGATCTTGCCGTCGCCGATGCGGCCGGTCTGCGCGGCGGCGGCGATCGCCTCGACCACGCGCTCGGCCAGGCTGTCCTCGACGACGACCTCCAGCTTCACCTTGGGCAGGAAATCGACGACATATTCCGCGCCGCGGTAGAGTTCGGTATGGCCCTTCTGGCGACCGAAGCCTTTCGCTTCCGTGACCGTGATACCCGAGACGCCGACTTCATGGAGCGCCTCCTTCACTTCATCGAGCTTGAACGGCTTGATGATCGCCTCGATCTTCTTCACGCAAATTGCCCCCGTATTTCGGCAGAACGCCTGTCAGGCACCCTTACAACAAGCGTGCCAGCCAGGCGAGCCACAGTGCGCGGCGGGGAATCGCCGCGCTTGATGCCTTACCAAATGCCTAACGCGCGCGCATCGATCCGCTTCGTGCCCTATTTTGCGGCAGCGGGGGGCCTTTAACCTGCCGGCAAGCAGGCCGCGTTATCCTGGCGTCCGCACTCTGCCGGGAGAAGATGGCGTGAACATACTCAAGGTGCTCGGCATCACGGTCTTCGTGATGATTCTGGCGGTGCTGGCCGCCCCGTTCGTGCTGGGCGTGACGGCGGTGGCGCTGATCGGCGGCTCGCGCGAGGGGCGTGCGGCCATCGAGATGTCGCGCGCGGAACAAGAGATGGAAAAGGCGCGGCAGGCGTCGGGCACCGGTGCCTATCCGATCTCCGATCAGGAGCGGGTAATGCGCGAGGTCATCGCCGCCCGCGCCGACGCGGAACGCCGCGAGGGCCTGCGCCAGCGCGACTATGCGCCGCCAGCGGACTACAAGCCCGGCGAACCGATGTCCTCGACCGAACCGACGCGCTGAGCGTTCAATAGGGCGGGTTGTTCAGCCCCTTCGGGCTCGCGGTGAAGATCTCGCAGCCGTTCTCGGTGATGCCGATCGAATGCTCGAACTGCGCGGAGAGCGACCGGTCGCGCGTCACCGCCGTCCACCCGTCATCCAGCAACTTCACGTCCGGCCGCCCGATGTTGATCATCGGCTCGATCGTGAAGATCATGCCAGGCCGGAGCTCCGGGCCCGTCCCCGGCCGCCCGACGTGGACGACCTCGGGCGCGTCGTGGAACATCTGGCCGACGCCGTGCCCGCAGAAATCACGCACCACGCCGTAGCGGTGCCGCTCGGCATGCGTCTGGATCGCATGGCCGATATCGCCGAGGTGATTGCCCGGCTTCGCCTGTTCGATGCCGAGCATCAGGCATTCGTAGGTCACATCGACCAGCTTGCGCGCCTTGATCGGCACGTCGCCGATCAGGAACATGCGGCTGGTGTCGCCATGCCAGCCATCGACGATCGGCGTCACGTCGAGGTTTACGATATCGCCCGATTTCAACGTCTTGTCGCTCGGGATGCCGTGGCAGACGACATGGTTGATCGAGATGCAGCACGAATGCGCATAGCCGCGGTAGCCCAGCGTCGCGGGGATCGCGCCGTTGTCGAGCGTGAACTGGCGCACGAGATCGTCGATCTCCGCCATCGTCACGCCGGGCACCATGTGCGGCACGATCATGTCGAGCGTCTCCGCGGCGACGCGGCCGGCACGGCGCATCCCTTCGAACGCTTCGGGTCCGTGGAGCTTGATCGCGCCGGTGCGGCCGGTGGCGGCTTCGGCGGTGACGGTGATGTAGTCGGTCATGCCGTTCATATAGCTGACGATGGCCGACTTTGCGAGATCGGTCTGGGCGAGATCGGACGGACCCGCTATGGCCTCCCGTCATGACGACACGCATCTGGACGGCCGCGCTGGCGGTGATCGGCGACGAGATCCTGTCGGGCCGCACGCAGGACAAGAACGTCGCGCAGATCGCGGCGTGGCTCAACGTACAGGGCATCCGCCTGGTCGAGGTGCGGATCGTGCCCGACAAGACGGAGGCGATCGTCGAGGCGGTCAACGCGCTGCGCGCCCGCAACGACTATCTCTTCACGACGGGGGGAATCGGCCCGACGCACGACGACATCACTGTCGATGCCATCGCCGAGGCGCTCGGCGTTGGCGTCGTCCATCACCCGCAGGCGGTGGCGGTGCTGGAGAAATATTACGAGACGCGCGGCGGCGTCACCGACGCGCGGCTGCGCATGGCGCGCGTGCCGGAGGGGGCGGGGCTGATCGAGAATCGCTATTCGGGGGCGCCGGGCATCCGCATCGCCAACGTCTTCATCATGGCGGGCGTGCCGCACATCACGGCGGGCATGCTCGACGCGCTGACCGGCACGATCGAAGGCGGTGCGCCGGTGCAGTCGCGCACGATCGGCTGCTGGGTCGCCGAGAGCGAGGTCGCCGATCTGCTCGGCGCGGTCGAGCGCGCGCACGAAGGCGTGGCGATCGGCAGCTACCCGTTCTTCCGCGAGGGCAAGACCGGCGCGAACTTCGTCGTGCGCAGCACCGACGCCGCCCAGGCCGACGCCTGCATCGCCGACCTCACCGCGCGGCTGGAGGCGGACGGGCGGAGCGTGGTTGCGGGCGGGATCTGAGCTGGAGCGGGTGAAGGGAATCGAACCCTCGTCGTAAGCTTGGGAAGCTTCTGCTCTACCATTGAGCTACACCCGCATTTCAAGGACTCAACTCGTGAACCGAAGGTGATTTTACACTTGGTTTTAAAGTTGGGCCTTTGACGGGCCGGTCACTGGCACATTCGTGGACGGGTGGTCAACGCAGATATGGCCCGATAGAGGTCGATAGAATCCCGTCACGATGGCTTCGCGTGATTCGTAGAAAGATGGTCACTCATTTTTGGGCGGCAGGCTGGCGATTTCAGTTATCTGTTTGGCTGAGCATGACTGCGGCTAAGCGCCCCATAATCGGTCGTTCAGAGATACATTCGCGCCTGCTGAAAGCTGCCGTTCGCTCATCCGGTTGCAAGCGATCCCCGAACGACCGACGTTGGGACAAACCTGCCGTTTCCAAGCGATAGTTCGAATGGCAGCCCTTGCCGAGAACCGACCGCCAATGGCTACGTGACCGGCATTGTAGGTCGATAGGAAATAGGTCGTGACGAGCGCCCCTGAAATGTGACCGGTTTTGAGTAGAGTCCGACGCGAAGGAGTCGGACGAAGATGCGCAGCAGCAGGTTCAGCGAAGAGCAGATCATCGCGATTTTAAAGGCGCACGAGGCGGGGATGCCGACGGCGGAGGTATGCCGTCGACACGGGATCAGCGGGGCTACCCTTCTACAAGTACAAGGCCAAGTTCGGCGGTTTGGAGGTATCCGAGGCGCGGCGTCTAAAGGCGCTGGAGGACGAGAACGCGAAGCTGAAGAAGCTGCTGGCGGAGGCGATGCTCGACAACGTGGTGCTGAAGGATCTGGCCTCAAAAAAATGGTAACGCCCGGCGCCAAGCGGGAAGCCGTCGCGCATGTCCGTGAGCATCACGGCCTGAGCGAGCGTCGGGCGTGCAGTCTTGTTGGTGTGAGCCGCCGGGTGATCGACGCCATGGGCTTTGTTTCGATTATAGCCGGGCGATGTTGAGCCCTTCGCAACTCGCTACGGCGAATCTGGAAGACGCGCGCCAACTGCGGGCTTGCGGGCATAGCTATCGTCAGATCGGCCGTAGGCTGGGGCTTAGCTCAGGGCAGCTTTCTCACATCCGCCGCACCCTCAAGCGGGAAAAGGCGGCGCACACCCGTTTGAGATCGCAGACGCCGAATGCGACCTTCCGCGATTTTCCGATTTCGCAGACGGTCCTTCCTCCGGGGCTCCGCAGCATCCTGCAATCGGCGGGGTTCGTCACCCTCGGTGATCTGGCGGATCGCAGTATCGATCCGGCGCGCGCAGGTCTTGGCGTCATTCAGGGTATCGGCCCATACCGGGCGTCGATGATCAAGCGCCTGCTCGACCATCATCACCTATTGCCCGGCGCAGATAATCTTCAAACCGCAGTGGAAGAGATTTTTCCGGAGTTCATTTAGCTGGTCAGGCCCGATGGTCGGTTGACGGCACGTTGGCATGCACACGCACTAGGTACTTATTTAGCCGCAGTGGCGGGCCTCACAAAAAGTTTGTGACGTCGTGCGGCGAATAACCTAGCCATTCGCCGCACATTTTGCGGAGAATATGCCTTGTCACGAATATTGTGCCCGCTACATTCGCCGCAAAGGCTGCGGTGAATATGATGTATATCTACGAACGTGAAAACTGGCCTAACTTCGAATGGAATGGCGAGGCGCTGGCCACGAAGCTCGCTGCCGTTCGCCACCGTCAGGGACTGCTCCTTGGCCGAATGAGCGCGCTTGGCTTCGATACGCGCAGTGAAGCGGCTCTCGCGACACTTACCGAAACCGTCATCAAATCCAGCGAGATCGAGGGCGAGCATCTGGACAAGGGCCAGGTTCGATCCTCGATTGCGAGGCGCCTCGGAATGAATATCGCGGGGCTCATTCCTTCCGACCGTCACGTCGAGGGTGTCGTCGAAATGATGCTCGATGCGACGCAGAACCATGCGCAGCCCTTAACCGCAGAACGGCTTTTCGCGTGGCATGCGGCCATGTTTCCCACGGGCCGCAGCGGGATGACGCCGATAACGGTAGGCACGTGGCGCACCGACGATAATGGCCCCATGCAGGTCGTGTCAGGGCCGATTGGTCACGAGAAGGTCCACTTTCAGGCGCCGCCTGCCGTCGCGCTAGACGATGAGATGGCCGCCTTCCTTCGCTGGTTCGAGCACAAGCAGGACATCGATCCGGTGCTGAAAGCGGGCATCGCTCATCTGTGGTTCGTTACAATCCACCCGTTTGAAGACGGCAACGGTCGGATCGCGCGGGCCATCGCTGACCTGGTCCTGGCGCGCTCGGAGAATACCGCGCAGCGCTTTTACAGCATGTCGAGTCAGATCAGGGCGGAGCGCCGCGCCTATTATGATCTGCTAGAACGCACCCAGAAATCCGATCTTGATGTGTCCGCATGGCTCGACTGGTTTCTCGACTGCCTTGGTAGCGCTTTCGAAGGGTCGGAGCAGACATTGGCGTCGGTCCTGACCAAGGATCGTTTTTGGGACCTGCACCGTAATACCCTGATCAACGAGCGTCAGCGCGGGGTGATCAATCGGCTGCTGGATGATTTCGAAGGCAAGCTCACGAGCTCGAAATGGGCAAAACTGACCAAGACGTCGAATGACACATCGCTACGTGACATTCAGGACCTCGTGACGAAGGGTATCCTTCAGCGCGACGACGGGGGCGGTCGGAGCACGAGCTATTCGCTGATCGATCAATGACGTGAAATCGGCTGGAGGATCGCCGCGACGATCGTCCTTCCGCACGCTGCCTACTAGTCGGATTTTCTGAAGGTGACGATATGCCGACCGAACATTCGTCCGTCTGTGCAATATGCCTTGCCCCTAAGCATGGCGAGTGAGGCCGCCCAAATGGAGAGTCGGTCCTTCGTCAGCTTCGCGCTCTACAATCAGTCATTCTGGCTGTGTCCGGTCGATCCTGAATGCAGACACCAAGAGGTGAGCTAGCGTAAGGCGACGCTTGTCCACTCCAGCCCAAACCGCGCCAGATACTTCCGCAGCCGATCGGCATCGTTCGAACTGCTCCGGCGCGCGCGGGAGGCCGCAAACAGCACGCGGCCGGCTTCGGACAGCGAGCGGCTGTTTCGGCAGACGCGGATCGTCTCGATAAGCTGAACGCGGTCGAACGGGTCGATCTCGGCGAGCGCATCGGCAGCGAGGACGTCCGAAAGCAGGTCTGCGCCGTCGTCAGCCTGCCCTGACCAGAGGCGCTTCAGGCGCAAGATCTCCGCCTCGACGCAGTCCAGGTCGATCCGGCCTTTGGGCGACAGCGTCGCCATGCGCGTAACGCTCGCGGCGAGGTCGCGGAAGTTGCCGGGCCAGCGTGCATCGGGCTGGCACGCGAAGGCGAGATATCGTTGGCGCGCCTCCTTGTTGAAGCTCGCCCGGTCGCCCTCGCGTTCGGCGAAGCGGTCGAGTTCGTAGTCGAGGTTGGGCTCGATATCCTCGCGGCGGTCGGCGAGGCCGGGCAGCGCAAAGGTCCACAGGTTCAGGCGCGCGTAGAGATCGTCGCGGAAACGCCCCGCCGCGACTGCTTCGCCAAGATCGCGGTTGGTGCCGGCGATCAGCTGGAACTCGGATGCCGCCTCCTTGTCCGACCCGACCGGCAGGAACCGTTTGTCCTCGATAGCGCGCAGGATCATCGCCTGTTCGTCGAGGCCGAGCTCTCCGATCTCGTCCAGGAACAGCATGCCCTTGTCGGCGGCGCGCAGCAGCCCGGGCCGGTCGGCGACCGCGCCGGTGAAGGCACCCTTGCGGTGACCGAACAGCGCTGACATCGCGCCATCGCCCTTCAGTGTCGCGCAGTTCACTTCGACGAACGGGCCGGCGACCTGATGTTTCAGCTTCTTGAGCTCATAGATCCGCCGCGCGAGCAGGCTCTTGCCCGCGCCTGTCGGTCCCATCAGCAGGATCGGCGCTTTCGATCGAAGCGCCACCCGCTCGATCTCGTCGATCATGCGATTGAAGGCGGCGTTGCGGGTGTCGATGCCCGACTTGAGAAAGGATGTGCTCTCCGCGCTGGCGGCGGCGAAGCGCGTGGCGATGCTGTCGTAGCGCGAGAGATCGAGGTCGATCGTGTTCCAGATGCCGGCGGGATTGGCCGAACCGCGTTCCGGCTGCGTCTGGAGCAGACGTCCCGGGAGGTAGCGCGCCTCGGTCAGCAGGAAGAGGCAGATCTGCGCGACGTGCGTGCCGGTGGTGATGTGGACGAGATAGTCCTCGACTTCGGGATCGAACGGCTCGGCGCGCGCGAAATCGAGCAGCTTGCCGTACACCTCTTCGAAATCCCACGGATCGCGGAAGTCGAGCAGGCGCATCTCCACCGTCGTTTCCGGGGAGACGGACGCGATATCCTCGGCGACATAGTCTGCGAGGCGGCGATGGGGGCTGCCGTGGATCAGGAGGAAGCGGTCGACTCGCAGATCCTCGTGCATGGTGAGGCCGACACTGGGGCGCCACTTGTTCCAGCGCGACGGGCCGAACTTGCTGGCATCGAGCGTTGAGCCAAGGAATCCGATGACCGTGAGCGGTTTCATGCTTATCCCATAGGATAAACTCGTATCCAAATCGATACCAATTTTTGAGACGCTGCGTCAGGAACAGTAAGCCGCAGCCGACATAGATAGATGAATAGATCATATATTACAGATACTTGTTAGATATCTCCTTCGTCTCCACCGAAACTGGCACGCCTCCTGCGAGGTATCCGGCATCGAGCGAGGCGATATTTCGGCCTTCTCGATAGCGGACCGGACAAGGGGCGGCTGGAATGGGCCTGCCGCCCCCGAACGGTCAGGATTTCGAGGAGTTGGACGATGGCCAACAAGGGACTTTTCGCTTCGGCCGTGGCCAGGTTGCTGCCGCGTACCGACACTGTGAACCGCGAGGGAGCGCCGGCCTACGCCTATGGGCCGGAGGCCAAACTCGCGCAGCTTGCCGCGACAGGAACGCTGTCGGATACCTTCTATGGTGCTGCGGAGACGCAGCTTGCCGACTTGCTGGATGCCGCGAAGGCGGTCGATCCGTATTTCGTGGCGCAGGCCGCGATCTACGCTCGGCGCTCGGGGGCGATGAAGGACATGCCGGCGTTGCTGGCGGCGTACCTCACGGTCGCCGATCCCGATCTAGCGGTGGCGGTGTTCAACCGCGTGATCGACAACGGGCGTATGCTGCGCAACTTCGTGCAGATTATGCGCTCCGGGCAGGTCGGGCGGACGTCGCTCGGCTCGCGGCCGAAGCGGCTGGTGCAGCGCTGGCTGGAGCAGGCGAGCATGCCGCAGCTGATGGCGGCGGCGACGGGCAAGGACCCGAGCCTCGCGGACGTGGTCCGCATGGTTCACCCCAGGCCCGCCGATGCCGCGCGCAAGGCGTTCTACGGCTGGCTGATCGGGCGTCCGTACGACGTCGCCGCGCTGCCTGCCGAGATCGCCGCGTTCGAGGCGTGGAAGGCTGATCGGTCGCTCCCGCTGCCGCCGGTGCCGTTCGAGTGGCTCACCGCCTTTCCGCTGAGTGTGGAAGATTGGGCGGTGCTGTCGACGCGGATCGGGTGGCAGGCGCTGCGGATGAACCTCAACACGTTGGCGCGCAACGGCGCGTTCGACGTGGCGGGGGTCACCGAAGCGGTTGCCGCACGGCTCGCCGAGCCGCAAGCGATCGCGAAGGTCCGGCCGATGCCCTATCAGTTGATGGTGGCGCTCGGTCAGGCCGGGGATGGCGTGCCGCTCAAGGTTCAAGCGGCGCTGGAGGATGCGCTCGAGCAGTCGCTCGGGCGGGTGCCTTCGGTGCCGGGCCGGATTGTCGTCTGCCCCGACGTGTCGGGGTCGATGCGTTCGCCGGCGACGGGCTACCGCAAGGGTGCCTCGTCGAAGGTGCGGTGCATCGATGTCGCGGCGCTGGTCGCGGCGGGGATGCTGCGGACCAACCGGGATGCGCGCTTGCTGCCGTTCGAGCAGGCGGTCGTGAAACTGAAGCTCGCGGCCAATGCCCGTGTCGCCGTTAATGCGGCGAAGCTGGCGGCGGTCGGGGGTGGCGGGACGAACGTCTCGGCACCGCTGGCGATGCTGAATGCGGAACGTGCCAAGGTCGATCTGGTCGTCATCGTCTCGGACAACGAGTCCTGGGTCGATGCCGGCCGGCGTGGTTCGACGGCGACGATGGCGGAGTGGAACAAGCTGAAGACCCGGAACCCCGGGGCGAAGCTCGTCTGCCTCGACATCCAGCCGTACGGGACGACGCAGGCGCGGAGCCGGGCGGACATCCTGAATGTCGGAGGGTTCTCCGACGCCGTGTTCGACACGATGGCGCGCTTCGCCGCTGGCGAAACGCGAGACTGGGTCGAGATCATCAAGGAGGTAGAGGTATAAGAATTGGGCCGTGGCGAATGCCGACGGGATTACATTGCTCCAAGGGGAAACCCGAAAGTCCAGAGTAGAGCGCCCGAGTGATCGGGAGATGGGGTTCGAGGCCCCCGGTTGCAGCCGTAGCTCAAAGGACGTTCTCGTCATCCCTCGTCGCCACGGCCCGCCATTTTCAGATCACGGCGAATGCCGGCAGGACTACATGGTGTCGCGGGTTCGAGTCCCGCCTCGCGCAAGCGGGTAGCTCAGTTGGATAGAGCACAAATCGTCCTCCACAACCTCGTCGCCCTGATCACGATCACCATGGCGAATGCCTGACGGACTACATGCCTTCCACGCCCCAGATGCGGGTTCGAATCCCGCCGGACCGTCCTGTCGGTCCGTGGTGTAACGGTCGCACAGGGAACGGCGCTTGCGCCGTACGAAGTCTGTCGAAACCTGGTCGCCATGACCGAATTCATGCTGGCGAATGCTGGCGGGACTACATCGGTAAAGGCTTCAAAGGCCGAGCGGTTCGAATCCGCCCCGGAGCAATCCGGAGATGTCCCGCCTGACCTCGTCGCCAGCGCCAAACTCAAGCCGGCGAATGCTGGCGAGACTACATTGGGAAAGGCTGAAAGGCCGAGCGGTTCAAGCCCGCACCGGAAGCAATTCCGGGATGTCTCGCCAAATCTCGTCGCCGGCACCATGACTATTCAAGGGAGGTCGCGATGACCGAAGCACTGTTCGATTACCAGCACGTCCAGGGCGGCGTGCCGATCAAGATGTGGACGCGTGGCGTGTCGGTCGAAGACGGCGCGCGCGCCCAGCTCATGCGCGCGGCGCAGATGCCGTTCGTGTTCAAGCACGTGGCGGCAATGCCTGACGTTCATGTCGGCATCGGCGCGACAGTGGGTTCGGTGATCCCGACCAAGGGCGCGGTGATCCCGGCGGCAGTGGGGGTCGACATCGGCTGCGGCATGATGGCGGCGCGCACCTCGCTCGTGGCGAGCGATCTTACGGACAATCTGGAAGCGATCCGCTCGGCGATCGAGCAGGCTGTCCCGCACGGCCGCTCGGTCGGGCGCGGCAAGCGCGACACCGGCTCCTGGGGTTCGCCCCCGCCGGCAATCGTCGATGCCTGGGCGACGCTCGTGCAGCGCTTCGAGCGGCTGTGCGACAAGCATCCGCGGCTCAAGAACACGAACAACCTCATGCATCTGGGGACGCTCGGCACCGGCAATCACTTCATCGAGCTGTGTCTCGATGAGGAGCAGCGGGTGTGGGTGATGCTGCACTCGGGTTCGCGCGGCGTAGGCAATGCGATCGGCACGTTCTTCATCGAACTGGCCAAGCAGGACATGCGCAAGTGGTACATCAACCTCCCCGATGAGGATCTGGCGTACTTCCCGGAAGGGACCGACCATTTCGACGATTATGTCGAGGCGGTCGGCTGGGCGCAGGACTTTGCGGCGCTCAACCGGCGCATGATGATGACCAACGTCATCGCTGCGCTGCGGGGCCAGCTCGCAAAGCCGTTCGACGCGGAGATGGAGGCGGTGAATTGCCACCACAACTATGTCCAACGCGAGAACCATTTCGGGCAGAACGTGCTCGTCACCCGCAAGGGCGCCGTCCGCGCCGCCAAGGGCGTGATGGGCATCATCCCGGGCTCGATGGGCGCAAAGTCGTTCATCGTGCGCGGGCTGGGCAATCCGGAATCGTTCGACAGCTGCTCGCACGGGGCCGGTCGGGTGATGAGCCGGACCGCCGCCAAGAAGCTGGTGACGCTCGACGAGCATATCGCCGACACGGCCGGCGTCGAATGCCGCAAGGACGAGGGCGTGATCGACGAGACGCCGAAGGCCTACAAGCCGATCGAGGCCGTGATGGCCGCGCAGGCGGACCTCGTGGAGATCGTCCACACGCTGAAGCAGGTGGTGTGCGTCAAGGGCTAGCGCCCTTGGCGCGCACCGCCACTCATAAGAGACATATCATGATTATCATCGACGGATCGGAAGGCGAAGGCGGGGGGCAGATCGTACGCAATGCGTGCGCATTGTCGCTCGTCACCGGCCAACCGTTCCGCATCACCAATGTCCGAGGCAAGCGTTCGAAGCCGGGCTTGATGCGCCAGCACGTCACCGCGATCGAAGCCGCGCTCGCGGTCGGCGGGGCACACGCCGAAGGCATTGCGGTCGGCTCGTCCGAAATCACCTTCACGCCGGGTCGTGTCACGCCCGGCGACTATCGTTTCGCGGTCGGGACGGCCGGCAGCACCGGGCTGGTGTTCCAGACGTTGCTGCTGCCGTTGCTGCTCGCGGACGCGCCGTCGCGGCTCGTGCTGGAGGGCGGCACGCACAACATGCTCGCGCCGCCGTTCGAGTTCATGGCGAAGGTGTTCGTGCCGGTCGTGCGGCGCATGGGCGCGCAGATCGACATGCGGCTGACGCGGCACGGCTTTTACCCGCGCGGCGGCGGCCGGATCGAGGTCGATATCGTGCCCGGAAAACTCGTGCCGATCGAGTGCCTTGATCGCGGCCCGCTGCAATCGGTGTCGGCGACCGCGCTGTTCGCGGCGCTGGCGTTCGACATCGCCGACCGTGAACTCAAGACTGCGCGGAAGTTCCTGCCCGACTGGCCGGAGGAGGCGTTCGCCGTGCGCGAGCTTCCCGCCGAACAGGGGCCGGGGAACGCGCTGCTGCTGGAGGCGCAGTTCGAGCACGTGACGGAGATCGTCACCGGCTTCGGCAAGCTCGGCGTGTCGGCGGAATCGCTCGCGAAGACGGCGGCGCACCGCATGGCCGGCTTCCTCGCGACCGATGCGTTCGCGGGGCCGTACCTGGCCGACCAGCTGCTGCTGCCGTTCGCGCTCGCGGGTGGGGGTAGCTTCACCACGGTGAAGCTCAGTCAGCACAGCCTGACGGCGGCGGACATCATCGAGCGGTTCACCGGACGCCGCACGACGTTCGAGGTACGGCAGGGCGAGTCCAACCTCGTTACGGTCAGCTAGTTGTCGCGGCGGCGTTTTTCGGTTAGAGGCGCCGCCGCGACGCTATTATGGAGTCGACACGGAGATATGTATTGCTGGTGATTACCGACATTCGGGGCGTCGTGCCCGCCGGTTACCAGCCCTTCTCGTAAGCGTCCCACGGCGCTGCGGCCGGGCGGAATGATCCGCGGCCGCGCTCTCGAAACATCTGACATTCGAAAGAGCCTGACGGGCGTGTTTCGGCGCGTCCGGTCGAGGCCGGTGGGACATCATGAACGAACATCAAATCGTCCGGAGCATATTGCTCCGGATCGGTCGCGGCGTACCCGCGACCGCAGGAATCGCGAAGGCGATCTCGGAATGGGCGCAACCCCATGCCGACTGGCTGGTCGCGGCTGCGCCCGGCGAGGATTTCGGCTGGGACACGCTGCTCGCCGGCCTCGAACATGCACGGCTGGAAGATACCACAAAGCCGCAGGCGTTGAGCCTCGCGGCGGAACTCGCGCGCCTGCTCGGGCTCGGGCCGGTCGACGCGGCGTTGCTCACGCTGATGGTGGCGTGCGACCGGCTCCAGCGTGTCCGCTCGCTTGCCGAACTAGTCTCGCGTCAGGGTCGCGATCTGCCGACCTTGCTCGGCGTCCTAGCCGGTGCCGACCCGCAGGATGCCGAACGCGTCGTGCGGCAAAGCCCCGTGCTGCGCCTCGGGCTGGTCAGCTTCGTGGCCGACTGGCAGGGCGTGGTCGAGGTCGACATCCGCTGGCCGCTGGAACGCCTGCTCGACCGCGCACCGGCTTCGGGTGCGGAGATGATCGACGCGCTCGTCGGTGCGCGCCAGCAGGCGGCGCTGACGCTGGACGATTTCGCCCACGTCGCCGACGCCGATTTCCTCGTGCGTTTGCTGCGCGGCGCGATTCGCGAGCGCGCGCCCGGCATCAAAATCCTGATCCACGGCCCGCCCGGCACCGGCAAGACCGAGTTTGCCCGCACGCTGTCTGCGACGGCGGGGGTCGAGATGCGCGGTGTCGCGGAAGCCGACGAGGACGACAACGAGCCGACCCGCAAGGAGCGCGTCGGCGCGCTGCGGCTCGCCCAGCGCTTGCTCGGACCCTCCGGCGGCGCGGTTTTGCTGTTCGACGAGATGGAGGATTTCATCGGCGACAGCCAGCGCTCCGAAGGCGACTGGTTCGCGAAGCGCGAGGGCAGCAAGGTCTTCGTCAACCGCATCCTGGAGGCCAATGCCGTGCCGGTGATCTGGACGACCAACGCCATCGGCAACATCGACGATGCGATCCTCAGGCGGATGAGCTTCGTGCTGAAGCTGTCGCCGCCGCCGCGCAGGGCGGCGCTCCGGATGCTCGACCGGATCGCACGCGATGAGGGCGTGACTCCGGGTGACGGCTTCGCGCGCCTGATCGACGGCGCGCCGGAGACGGCTTCGGTGCTGCGCGTGGCCGCGCGCGGGGCTCGGTTGGCGGACGAGGTGGACGGTGGCGTCGGCGCGGCGACCGCGCTGGTGCGGGCGCTGCGCGGTGGCGAATTGCCGCTCGATGGCCCCGGCGCGCTCGATCTCGACCTGTTCGAGACCGATCGCGCACTCAGTCCCCTGTTCGACGCGATGCGCGCGAGCGATACCCCCGACGTGTCGCTGCTGCTCACCGGACCGCCCGGCACCGGCAAGACCGCGATGGCGCATCACCTCGCCCGCGCGCTCGATCGCCCGCTGATCGTCAAGCGCGCGTCGGATCTGCTTTCGAAATGGGTCGGTGAGACCGAAAAGCAGATCGCCGAGGCCTTTGCCGAGGC
>NZ_JAUQSZ010000018.1 GCF_030580995.1 Sphingomonas immobilis | reverse complement strand
CCCTACGAAGAAAAAGAGAAAAAAAAACCCCGCGCCACAAGCAGACCGGCGGAAGCCCCCCTCACCCCCCCCCCCCCCAGGGGGGGGGGGGGCGGGGGGCGGCCCAGTTCTCGCAGAGGCCGACGCTTGCGGCGCGGCCCCACCCCAACCCCTCCCCTGAAGGGGAGGGGCTCATTAGAGCACCCCCTTCGTCGACGGAATCGCATCCGCCTTGCGCGCGTCGATCTCCACAGCCTTGCGCAAGGCGCGGGCGAGGCCCTTGAAAGCGCTCTCGATGATATGGTGGTTGTTCTCGCCGTACAGCGTCTCGACGTGCAGCGTCAGCCCGGCCGACCCCGCAAAGCTGTGGAACCAGTGGCCGAACAGCTCGGTATCCATCTCGCCGAGGCGCGGCTGCGAGAAGCTGCACTTCCACACCAGATACGGCCGCCCCGAAATATCGAGCGCGACGCGGGTCAGCGTCTCGTCCATCGGCGACAGCGCGTCGCCGTAGCGCACGATGCCCTTCTTGTCGCCGAGCGCCTTGGCCACCGCCTCGCCGATGGCGATGCCGGTGTCCTCGGTGGTGTGATGCTGGTCGATATGCAGATCGCCGATCGCCTTAACGCTGAGATCGATCAGCGAATGTCGCGAGAGTTGCTCCAGCATGTGATCGAGAAACCCGATCCCCGTCGAAACCTCATAGGTGCCGGTGCCGTCGAGGTTGACGGTCACGTCGATCGACGTCTCCTTGGTGGAGCGCGAGATGGTCGCGGTGCGCATCGCGCCTCCATAGCGACCGTGTCGACTCATGCAATCTTGACCGCCCAATCTTGACCAATGCCCAAAGAAAGCTACCCAAGGCCGATGAGCGACGGACTGCCCGACAGCCTGATTCCCTACGACGAGATCGTGCAGGAGGCCCTGCGCGCCGTCGTCGGCCGCGTGCTGGGCTCGGTGGCGGAAAACGGCGGCCTGCCGGGCGACCACCATTTCTACATCACCTTCAAGACGCAGGCGCCCGGAGTCGACATCCCGCAGCGCCTGATCGAGCGATTCCCGGACGAGATGACCATCGTCATGCAGAACCGCTTCTGGGATCTGCTGGTGGACGAGTCGAAATTCTCGGTGGGGCTCAGCTTCAACCAGATTCCGTCGAAACTGCTGATCCCCTATTCGGCGATCACCGGCTTCCACGATCCGGCGGTGAACTTCGAACTCCGCTTCCAGGCGCAGGAAGGCCCCGACGGCCCCGATCCGCACGACGAAGCCGAAAACGACGGCCCCGCCGCCGCCCCGGTCGAAGACGGCTCGAACGTCGTGTCGGTGGACTTCAAAAGAAAGAAGTGAGGCGTCGCCTCTGATACGTTCGGGCTGAGCCTGTCGAAGCCCTGTCCTTTTTCTTCCCGCGAGAAGATAAAGCAGCCCTTCGACAGGCTCAGGGCGAACGGAGGTTGTTTTGGCTGACGATACCCGCACCGAAACCGATTCGTTCGGCCCCATCGAAGTCCCCGCCAGCGCCTATTGGGGGGCGCAGACGCAGCGCAGCATCGGGAATTTTCCCTTCGGCGCGACCGAACGCATGCCGATCGGCATCGTCCACGCGCTCGCCATCGTGAAGCAGGCCGCGGCGCGGGTGAACGCCGCGCACGGCCTCGCGCCCGAGATCGCCGACGCCATTCAGGAGGCCGCGTCCGAGGTCGCCGACGGCACGCACGACGATCAGTTCCCGCTCGTCATCTGGCAGACCGGCAGCGGCACGCAGACCAACATGAACGTCAACGAGGTGATCGCGGGCCGCGCCAACGAGATGCTGACCGGCACGCGCGGCGGCAAGGCACCCGTCCACCCCAACGACCACGTCAACATGAGCCAGTCGTCCAACGACAGCTTCCCGACCGCGCTGCACATCGCCGCCACGCTGGCGCTTTCGGCCGATCTGCTGCCCGCGCTCGAACGGCTCGAAAACGCGCTGCTCGACAAGGCCAAGGCCTGGAACGACATCGTCAAGATCGGCCGCACGCATCTTCAGGATGCGACGCCCGTCACGCTGGGCCAGGAATTTTCAGGCTACTATGCGCAGCTTCGCGGCTGCCGCATCCGGCTGGAGCCGATGGTGGCGCAGGCGCTCAGCCGGCTCGCGCAGGGCGGCACGGCGGTCGGCACCGGACTCAACGCGCCGGAGGGCTTCGGCGCGGCGATCGCCGCCGAGATCAGCGCGATCACCGGCACGCCCTTCCACACCGCGCCCAACAAGTTCGAGGCGCTCGGCTCGAACGACGTGCTGGTCGATACCTCGGGGCGGCTCAACACGCTGGCCGTCGCGCTAACCAAGATCGCCAACGACATCCGCCTGCTCGGCTCCGGCCCGCGCTCGGGCATCGGCGAACTCAGCCTGCCCGAGAACGAACCCGGCAGCTCGATCATGCCCGGCAAGGTCAACCCCACCCAGTGCGAGATGCTGACGATGGTCGCGGCGCAGGTGATCGGCAATCATCAGGCGATCACCATCGGCGGCCTGCAGGGCCATCTCGAACTCAACGTGTTCAAGCCGATGATCGGCGCGGCCGTGCTGCGCTCGATCCACCTGCTGTCGGTCGGCATGGCGAGCTTCGCCGAGCGCTGCGTCGAGGGGATCGAGCCCAACCGCGGCCGCATCGCCGAACTGGTCGATCGCTCGCTGATGCTGGTGACGGCGCTCGCCCCCGAGATCGGCTACGACAATGCCGCCAGGATCGCCAAGCACGCCCATGCCGAGGGCCTGACGCTCAAGGAAGCCGGGCTGGCGCTGGGTCTGGTCGACGCCGCAACCTTCGACCGCCTCGTCAGGCCCGAGGATATGGTGTGACTTCTCGTCCGTTCGCCCTGAGCTTGTCGAAGGGCTGCATTTCTTGGCACGAAGAAAGGGCAGGGCTTCGACAGGCTCAGCCCGAACGGGTTAGGGGGGAACCTCCGCTCCCCTCGCGCGTCCTGCTCCTCGAAAGGGGACTATCACATGAAATTCAGCACTTTGCTCGGCGCGGCGATCGGCAGCGCGATCGACGGCCGCGACGGCGACGATTCGACCCTGGACGGCGCGATCGGCGGCGCGGTCGCGGCGATGGCGATCCGCACGGTCGTGCCGCTCGCCATCACCTTCGCGACCGGCTGGCTGGTGCTGCGCGGCATCGGCAAGCTCAAGGACGCGGCGCTCGGCACCGCACCGACCGGCATCTGACCGGGACACTAGCGGGTTGACGGGGACGGGCCCTGCGCGGCACTAGCGCGCATGGTCGCGTCCCCACCTTCCGATCCGCACGGCTTCAAGCGCCGCGGCGTCCTGTTCGTCCTGTCCTCGCCTTCGGGCGCGGGCAAATCGACGATCGCGCGCAAACTGCTCGCCGACGAACCCGAACTCGGCATGTCGGTGTCCTACACCACGCGGCCGATCCGCCCGGGCGAAACGGACGGGGTCGACTATCATTTCGTCGATCTCGAGACATTCCGCGAGATGGTCGCGAATCACGAATTTCTGGAATGGGCGCACGTCTTCGGCCACCGCTACGGCACGCCCAAGGCGCAGGTCTGGAACGTGCTCGAACAGGGCCGCGACATCCTGTTCGACATCGACTGGCAGGGCGCGCAGCAGCTCCACCAGCTCGCCGGCGGCGACGTCGTCCGAGTGTTCATCCTGCCGCCGTCGATGCCCGAACTGCGCGAGCGGCTCGAGCGCCGCGCCACCGATACGCAGGCGGTGATCGACGCCCGCATGGACCGCGCCGCCAACGAGGTCAGCCACTGGGACGGCTACGACTACGTCCTCGTCAACGACGATGTCGAACAGTGTTTCGCGCACGTGAAGACCATCCTCGCGGCCGAGCGCATCAAGCGCTCACGCCAGACCGGTCTGATCGGCTTCATCCGCCACCTGCTCAAATCAGGCTGAGCAGCCGCACCCCTGCGTCGAAATCTGCGCGGCGCACCGCCAGCGCATCCTCGGCCAGCGGGTCGCGGCCCCAGCGATCAGCCTGGAAATCCTCGTCGACGTGGCTCGCGGCCCACACCGTCTCCGCATCCGCCGCGCCTTCGGCCAGCGCGAGCGCCAGCACCAGCGATCCCGTCACGGTGACGAGCGGCGACAGCGCGGCGAGCTCGAAGGCCCCGCGCGCCGCCACCGCCTCGGCCAGCCGCGCCAGCGTCGCGGGCGGCTGGGGCACGTGCATCACGCCCGTCACGGTCTCGAAATGCACGTCGTAGCGCGTCCGCGCCCAGTCCAGGATCGGATCCCACGCCGCCGTCTGGCGCTCCGCCAGCTCCTCCGGTTCATCGGCGCGGTAGCAGAGCAGGTCGCTCTCGGCATATTCGGCCAGCCCGGCGGCGAACGTGGCGGGGTCGGGCGCGATCCGGTCGATCGCGGCATTGGCGAGCCCCGTCAGCGGCATCGCGCGCGGATCGACCGTCGCGCCGCACGCGCGCCATTCCTCTGCAACGCCTTCCGCCAGCGCATCGCTCGGCAGCAGCAGCGGCACGCGACCGGGCGTCCGCAACGGCTTGCCGTCGAGCCGCACGCCGCGGGTCGCGTCGACCGTCACCTCTTTCCAGAACCGCTTCATTGTTCGGGCGGCGTCCGCCAGCGGTGCGCCAGCGCGGCCGGCACCACCGCCATCATGTACAGCGCCGACAGCACGATCGCGATGCCGAGGATCTTCGGCGCGAGCGTTGCCGCGCGCGCGATCAGCACGACACCGAGGATCGCGCCCGCCACCGCGGCGATGCGCGCCAGCACGATCAGGAAATAGCGCTGCGTCGCCCGAGTGTCATTCCGGTCGCTCATCTCGCCTCCATCAGCCCGGCGATGGCCTGCACCTCGTCCGCCACAGCATGCGCGCCCGCCGCGTGCAGCTCGGCAGGCGGATGATAGCCCCAGGCGACGCCCAGCGCCCGCGTCCCCGCCGCGCGCGCCATCAGCATGTCGTAGCTGGTGTCGCCGATCATCACCGTCGTCTCGGGCACGGCACCGACATCGGCCATCGCCTGCTCGATCATCGAGGGATGCGGCTTGCTCGGATGGCGGTCGGCGGTCTGCAGCGTCAGGAAGCGGTGCGTCAACCCGTGCGCCGCGAGGATATGGGCTAGGCCGCGGTCCGACTTGCCCGTCGCCACGCCGAACAGCCAGCCATCCGCCTCCAGCACGTCGAGCGCCTCGGCCATCCCCTCGAACAGCGGCTCGTCGTCCATCGCGCCGCTCGCGCGCATGCGCTGGAACGCGGCCTTGTAGTCGGCGGCGAGCGCCCGGTGCTGCTCGGCCTCCGCCCCCGGCAGCAACGTCTCCATCGCCTCGACGAGGCTCAGGCCGACGATCCGCCGGATCGCGTCGCGGCCCGGCGCGGCAAGCGCGTGTAGCGCGAACGCCGTCTCGACAGAACGGCAGATGTTCGCCTGACTGTCGACGAGCGTGCCGTCGCAATCGAACAAAGCGAGGCGGGCGGTCACAGGCTCCGCATCCAGTGCGCAATGCCCTTGCGGCCCGATGCCTCGACGCCGTCCGCCGCCGCCAGCCGCACGGCCTCCGGCTTGTTCTGCCCGAGCTTCAGCGTACCGCGCCACGCCTGCACTTCCAGCCGGAAACCGATGATGCCGCGCGTCATCTTCTCGAAGGCGGAAGGATCCATCTTGTCGCGCGTCCACGGCGCTTTGGGCGCCAGCCGCGCCTCCTGCTCGGCGGACAATTGCTCGATTTGCGCGACGAGCGCGTCATGCTCCATCTTCCGCATCCGCCCTTCGAGCTCGACCGTTACGTAATTCCAGGTCGGCACTTCGCCATCGCCCAGCCCATACCAGTCGGGGCTTACATAGCCGTCCGGCCCCTGCGCCACGAACAGCCCGGTCGCCCCGTCGAGATGCCGCGTGATGCCGTTGCCGCGCGCCACGTGCAGCCCGAGCGTCGCATCGTCGAGCCACACCACCGGCAGATGCGCAACGCGCGGCCCGTCGGGCGTGGCGGCGAACAGCGCGCCGAACGCCAGCTCGGCGACGAAAGCGCGCATCGCGTCGCGGTCCTGCCAGTGAAGCGACGTATTGGGATGCATCAGCGCGCGGGCCGCTTCGGCCCCGGTTTCGCAGGGGCCTTGGGCCGCGGCTTCGCACCCGGCTTCGGCCCGGCCTTGGCACCGGGCTTCGACGGCGTGGAGCCGCGCGACCGCCGCTCGCCCTTGCGCTCCTTGCGCACGGTCTTGGCGTGCTGCTTCGCCTGCTGCTTCTTCACCGCCTTGCTCGGCGGCGGCGGGCTGTCGAGCGGCATCGTGTCGCCGAGCATCTCCTCGAAGCCGAGCTGCTTCAGGCTCTCGGCGAAATGGCGCGGCAGCTCGGCCTTCACGTCGACCACGCCGCCATCGGGATGGTCGATCCGCAAGCTCCGCGAATGGAGGTGCATCTTGCGGCTGATGCCCCCGGTCAGGAACGCGGCCTGCCCGCCGTATTTGCCGTCGCCGACGATGGGATGGCCGATCGCCGCCATGTGAACGCGGAGCTGATGCGTGCGACCGGTATAGGGGATCAGCTCGACCCAGGCGCAGGTCGTGCCCGCCATCTCGATCACGCGGTAGCGCGAGCGGGCGGGGGAGCCTTCCGCCTCGTCGACATGCATCTTCTCGCCGCCCGATCCCGGTTGCTTGCCGATCGGCAGCTCGATCATGCCGTCCTCGATCGAGGGCACGCCGACCACCAGCGCCCAATAGACCTTCCGCGCGGTGCGCGACGAAAACGACTTGGCGAACGACGCGGCGGCGCGGCTGGTGCGCGCGATCAGCAGCGCGCCCGACGTATCCTTGTCGAGCCGGTGGACGAGCTTCGGCCGCCCCTCGTAATCGTCCTGCAGCGCGTCGAGCAGGCCGTCGACATGCTCGGTCGTCTTGGTCCCGCCCTGCGTGGCGAGGCCGGGCGGCTTGTTGAGGACGATCGCCTGCGCATCCTTGTGGATGACGAGTTCGCGCGCGAAGGCGATCTCGTCGTCGCTCAGGGCCAAGCGCTCGCGCTTCTTCGGCGCATCGGGCTTGAGGGCTTCGGCGGGCGGCACGCGGATCGATTGCCCCGCCTTGATGTGATCGCCCGGCTTTGCGCGCGCGCCGTCGACGCGAAGCTGGCCGGTGCGCGCCCATTTCGCCACCGTCGTGAAGCTGGTGTCGGGCTGGTGCCGCTTGAACCAGCGATCGAGCCGGATGCCGTCGTCATCGGCATCGACCTTGAAGGTGCGGACGTCCTGCTCGCTCATGCCACGGCCCTGACGAGATAGAGGCCCGCGAACAGCGCCAGCACCGATCCGATCACCGAAGCAAGCACATAGCCGAGCGCAGCGCCGATATCGCCGCGCTCGATCATCGTCACTGTATCGAGCGAGAAGGCCGAGAAGGTCGTGTAGCCGCCGAGCAGCCCGGTCGCGACGAACAGGCGCAGGTTGTCGGTCGTGCCGCCGATCCGCGCGAGCATGCCGACGAGCAGCCCCATGCAGAAGCCACCGACGAGGTTCACCGCGAGCGTGCCGGCCGGATAGCTTGGGCCGAACAGCGCGAGCATCCAGCGGCCCGTCAGCCACCGCCCGACGCTACCGATCGCGCCGCCCGTCAGGACGAGGAAGAATTGTGTCATCGCGCCGCCCTAGCGTGGATCGGACGAATTGAGAACCACGGGTGCCAAAACTCAAACCGTTCGTGCTGAGCGAAGTCGAAGCACCGGGTTCGTGCGCTTTCACTTCGTTCGTCCCGAGCGCAGTCGAGGGACAAGCCTTTCAGTTGTGCAGGGTGTCTCGACTTCGCTCGACACGAGCGGTTCGGAGACGTGACGAGGTGCCCTTCGACTTCGCTCAGGGCGAACGGTGCTGTTCGTCGCCTAGCGTCCGTTGTTCGCCACCAGATCGACATCCGTGCCGCCATCGCGGCGGCTCGTCAGGAAAAGTGCGAACGCGCCGCCGTCGCCGCGCGTGCCACCCAGCACATGCTCCGCGCCATCGGCCTGATGCTCGGCGGAATAGCCCGCCTTGCTGGTGCGCGTGTAATACCAGTCGAGCACCGTCTGCATCGGCACGGCGGTGGAGAAGCTGACCGCGCGCAGCGCGCAGGCGCCGCTGGCGTTGCCCGCCGCTTCGCTCACGCGGGCATCGGGATAGAGCGGCACGTCGGCGGGCAGGCGGTTCGCCCAGCTCGCGGAATAGCGCATGTCGGCGGCGCAGCTCGCGGTGCGGCCGTCCTTCTGCCGCGCGGCGAGCGCGCCCAGCGTCAGCGATTCGCGCGCCGCCACGCATTGCGGGCAGGCGCCCGGCGCGGGGGCGTGCTTCAGTGTCTCGCCGGTGCCCGCGCTCGCGCTGCTGGTCGCGCCGCCGGCGACGCCGTCTGCGGGGAGCGCGCCCGAATAGGGCTTGGCGGGCGGGCGCACCGTATCCTTGTTGGCGGCTCCCGCCAGCGCGGGATCGACCATGATCTGATCGTGCAGCGCCGCCGTCATCGCCGGATCGGCCGCGTTGCCGCTGCCGGCGTCGACCAGTTCGTTGTCGAGCGAATCGAGATTGGCGTCCTGCGCCGCGCGCGGGCCGCACGCCGCGACCGACAGCGCGATCGCCGCGACGACGATCCCCCGCAAGCCTGTGCGACCCATGATCCGTTCCCTCGATACGCGCGCCATCGTGCCTGCATGCCGCATCGCGCGTTAAGGGAGAATGCGGATTGAGGGTTAATTCGCGAATCGCGGGTTAACCGGCTTGCACGCGGCGGTTCGTCCCACCATCATCGGGTCATGCTGAACATTCTCTCGATCCTCGTCGGCGTCGTCGTCTTTCTGCTCGCGCTGATCGGGTTCATCCCGCTGCTCGGCTGGCTCAACTGGCTGATCATCCCGCTGGCGCTGTTCGGCATCGTGCTGGGCGCGCTGTCGTCGCACAAGTCGGGGCGCAACCTGAACATCGTGCTGATCGTGTTCTGCGCGGTGCGTCTGTTCCTCGGCGGCGGGCTTATTTGATCGCTTAAGACGGCACCGGCCCGCTCCCCCACTCGGCCTCCCATTCAGAATATGCTGTGGGAGGCCGGGTGGGGGAGCGGGCCGGTGCCGTCTGCGGTTTCAGCCCTTTCGCTGAAACCGCCAAACAGGCCTCAGCGGCAGGTGGCCTGGCCGCGATCGATCGCGCTGCCGATCGCCGCACCGCCGCCCGCGCCGAGCAGGGTGCCGAGCGTGCTCGACCGCCCGTTCGACAACCGGTTGCCCAGCAGCCCGCCCGCCAGCGCGCCGACGATCAGGCCGGTCGTGCCGTCGTTGCGGCGGCAGTAATAGCGTCCGTTGCTGCCGCGATAGATGCGGTCGTCACGGCCCAGGCGGCGCGGCTGGTAATAGCTGCCGTCGCGGTAATATTGGTCCGCATAATAGCCGCGCTGGCCCGGCGCGTAGCGGTTGTAGTCGTAATTGCGATAGCTCTGCCAGCCGCGCCCGGTCTTGTCCCAGCTGCGATCGCTCTTGTCCCAGCTCCGGTCGGTCTTGTCGTAGCTGTTCCGGCTCTTGCGGTAATTCGGCCCGGCATCGCCGATCTCGTCGCGATAGGCCTCGCGCACGTCGTTGTTGGTGCGGCCGTTGAAGCGCGGGTCGTTGCGCGGATCGCGGCGGTCGTACTTGTCGCCGTACATCCCGTTGTCGCCGTGGAGGCCGCGATTGTCGCGGTGAACGTCGGGGCCGTTGCGATAATCGTCCTGCGCCGTGGCGGGGACGGCGGACAGGAGGGCGGCCGCACCAAGGGCGGCGCAGATCAGCGTGCGCATAATGGTCATCCTTCTCTCGTCGGACCGGGCGCCGTTGGGGCGTCCCGGCAGATTTCGTTCGCGAAACGACCCTGCTTCGTGCGTGCGATAGTCCCTTCCGCTCACGGGTTCAAATGGTGCGTGAGGGAGATTTCGGCGTTGAGCACCTTAGATACCGGGCAATTGGCCTTGGCGTCGGCAGCGATCTCCTCGAACTGCGCGGGATCGATCCCGTCGATCGTCGCGGTCAGATCGAGCTCGGACTTGGTGATCTTGAAGCCGCCATCGGCCTGGACGAGCGTCACCTTGGCGCTCGTCTCCAGCGTACCGTCGGCGAACCCCGCCTTGGCGAGCGCGAAGCTGAGCGCCATCGTGAAGCAGCTCGCGTGCGCGGCGGCGATCAGCTCCTCCGGGTTGGTGCCGGGCTCGTTTTCGAAGCGCGTGTTGAAGCCGTAGGGCGAATCGGAGAGCACGCCCGACTGCGTCGAGACATGGCCCTTGCCGTCCTTGCCGAAGCCTTCGTAGCGCGCGGAGCCGGTGCGAGTGGTCATGGCGTGATCTCCTTGGTGGGTGAAACGGAACCGGCGCGATCGTGGCGAAGGCGCGTTACGGCGTGAAGTCGGATGCGTAACGGGCGGGCGCGCGGAGGGTTGCAGGTTGTACACGTTATCCACGGTATCAACAGGCTGAGGCCATACGAATCCGGCTTCCCGCGACTCGGGATCGATGACACCTTCATGACTGTAAGCAGCCGGTAACGAGGCGGGAAACCACCGAGAAACCAGCGACTTATACCGCGACGAAGGCTGTGGTGCCGCAAGGAAACCCTGCCGACCAACGGTGGACTTGCCGGTCGCAAGGCCGGTCATGTCGGGCGCGCGAGCGGTCGATGTGACGCAGGCGGCGAAAGACGGTCCAGGGCGTTCAGGATCGACCTTCGGGGAAGAGACGGGGCGTTGGCCGCAGATGGCCGGATCGAAGGTCGCGCCTTTCGGGGAGTGGCTTGAGGAACGACACATCGGGTCGAAAGCACGGCGGCGGGGCTTGCCCCAAGGCCGGGCCGGTCGAAGGTGAGACCAATCACGCTGAAGTCCGCAAGGGCATCGCGCGGGCCTCCCGGAAGCCAAAATCGCGGATGATCGCGCTGCGCAAGCAACGCGATCGGAAGCGGGCCGCCGAAACCTGAAGGCGCGGATGCCGGTCCTCGGACCAGCCTCAAGCGGATCAAGGCGCGGCGACAGGGGGTCGACAGCAATGTCGGCCCCCATTTATTTTGGCGCAGGCGCGAAGCTGCCGGTCGCGCGCAAGCGCGAGCGCCAAAATCGGCCGGCGGGTCGGCGCGCAGCCCGAACCCGGCCGACGGCTTTGCCGGCGGCGTGACGGCAATCGCCCGGTTGCGGACGTTTGCCCCCATTCGTCACCCCGGCCTTGAGCCGGGGCCCATGCTTCCGCGAACGCAACGCGGCGGCTCAGGCGAGCGGCGACAAACCAAGGCCGATCGCTAAATCTTCCCATTGCGGATTATCACGTTCGATCAACGCGATCTTCCATTCGCGCAGCCACTTCTTGATCCGCTTCTCGCGGAGGATCGCAGCTTCCATCGTGTCGGCCAGCTCGAACCAGACGAGGCGCTTGACCCCATGTTTCTTGGTGAAGCCGTCGAAAGTGCCTTCGCGGTGCTGGATGATGCGACCGAGCAGGTTCGAGGTCACGCCGGTGTAGAGCGTGCCGTAATGGCCGCTCGCCAGGATGTAGATGGATGGGCTCACTTCCCTCATACCGGCACGTGTGCGGCAGCATGGGCCCCGGCTCAAGGCCGGGGTGACGATCGGCTGGTGCAAATGGCAGCTAACCACTCAAAACAGACGTCGCTGTCCTACACGCCGCCGATCTGCGATATCGCGCCAAACGCTCTTTGAACCCTCTGCCGTCCGCTCGCCCGTCCCGGCGAACCCGTCCGCGCGCCCGCGCCGCGCGACCGTGGGGGAGGGGCGACAGGCACAGACGTAGCGTAAACTTTGTAAACTTCCGCGCACGAATGGTCCAACATGCGCGTCCCGAAGACCCCCGGATCAGTGTGACCTTAGTGTGACCTTCCGCGCCTGAGACATTTTGTCCAATCGCCAACCCGCGCCGGCGCGCCCATATCCGCACCATGCACGGACATCCGCCGCAACGCGCGCCACGCTTCGACACCAGCCGGGACCACCTCCGCTGGATCTTCGATTGCGGCTGGAAGGGGCGCTGCCCGCGCTGCGGCGAGGGGCGGATGTTCCGGTCCTGGCTGAAGATCGTCGATCGTTGCGAAAGCTGCGATTTGGACTACCGCTTCGCCGCGCCGGATGACGGCCCGGCCTTCTTCTCGCTTTGCCTGGTCGTCCCGCCGCTGGCGCTGTTGCTGGTGTGGCTGCAGGTCGCGTTCGATCCGCCGTTCTGGGTGCATCTCGTCGTGTCGCTGCCCCTGCTGACGATCGGGTCGCTGCTGCCGCTGCGGCCGATCAAGGGCTGGCTCGTCGCCTCGCAATTCGTCAACCGCGCGCAGGAGGCGGGGACGGAGAAATTGTGGGCCCAGCTTCACGGCACGACGCCGGGGACCAGTGACTTTGATCAATAGCTGGCGCAGGCGCGCACGCTGCGCGCCGGTGGGCGCAGCCCAGCGCCAGCGCCGGCCGGCGGGTCGGCGCTAAGCCGAACCCGGCCGACGGCTTTGCCGTCGGCGTTCCGTCAGCCCGCCGCCAGCGCTTCCCGCGCCTGCTCGCAATCCGCCGCGATCTGCGCGGTGAGCGCCTCGAGCGTGTCGTAGCTCGCTTCCGGCCGCAGGTACTCGATCAGTTCGACCTCGATGCACTGGCCGTACAGGTCGCCCGAGAAATCGAAGAAATACGGCTCCAGCAGTTCGACCGGCGGATCGAAGCTCGGGCGAATGCCAAGGTTCGCGGCCCCCTCCAGCACGCGCCCGTCCGCCAACCGCCCGCGCACCGCGTAGATGCCGTAGGCGGGGCGCAGATAGTTGCCGAGCGCGATGTTGGCTGTGGGATAGCCGATCGTCCGGCCGAGCTTCGCGCCGTGCGTCACGACGCCCTGGATCGTGAAGGGCCGCGTCAGCAGCCGCGCCGCCTCACGCGGCTTGCCGGTGACGAGCAGGTCGCGCACGCGGCTTGACGATACCGGTTCTCCGTCGAGCGCAACCGGCGCGACCGCCTCGACCGAGAAGCCATTCTTCATGCCGAGATCGCCAAGAATCTCGACATTGCCGCCGCGGGCCTTGCCGAAGGTGAAGTCCGCGCCCGTCACCGCGCCCGCCAGCCCGATGCGATCGACCAGCACCTCGCTGACGAAAGCCTGCGCGGTCAGCGCGGCCATCGCGGCATCGAAGTGGAACACGATCATCGCATCGGCCCCGGCTTCGGCGAAGAGCCGTTCGCGCTGATCCAGCGTGGTCAGGCGGAACGGTGCCACGCCGGGCTTGAAGAAACGCACCGGATGCGGATCGAACGTCGCGACGAACGCCGGGCGGCCTTCGGCGCGCGCGCGCGCGATCGCCCGGCCGGCGACGGCCTGGTGCCCGAGGTGAAACCCGTCGAAATTGCCCAGCGCTACGATGCCACCGCGCAAGGAAGCGGGAAGCACCGAGCCGCCATCGAGACGCTCCATGCCGCGCGCTATAGGGTGCGGTTCACGCGCGCGCCAGCGTGACGAAGCTGAAAGCGGGGCGGTCTCCGTCGCCGGCATGATCCTCGCGCGCGATCTCCCGCCAGCCGGTGAAGGCGGGGACGATGGCGTCGCCTTGCGGTGAGGCGTGGACTTCGGTCAGTTCGATGCGGTCGGCGCGGTCGGCGAACAGCGCGAACACCTCCGCGCCGCCGATCACCGCGACGTCGCCGCCCGCCATCGCCAGCGCCTCATCGACCGAATGCGCCACTTCCGCGCCCTCCGCCTGCCACTCACTGCGGGTGAGAACGATGTGGCGGCGGCCGGGGAGGGGGCTCGGGAAGCTCTCGAAGGTTTTGCGGCCCATCGCCATCGGCTTGCCCATCGTCAGCGCCTTGAAATGCTTCAGGTCTGCCGGGAGGTGCCAGGGGAGCTTGCCGTCGCGCCCGATCACGCCGTTGGCGGCGCGGGCCAGCACCAGCGTGATCAAACCGCCACCGGCGCCTTGATGTGCGCCTGCGCGGCATAATCGTGCAGGACGAAATCCTCATATTCGTAGGCGTCGATGCTCGGTGCCTTGCGCAGGATTTCGAGCCGCGGGAGCGGTCCTGGCGTACGACTCAGTTGCTCGCGCGCCTGATCGAGGTGGTTCGAATAGAGGTGGCAGTCGCCGCCGGTCCAGACGAAATCGCCAACCTCCAGCCCGCATTGCTGTGCGAGCATGTGCGTGAGCAGCGCGTAGCTGGCGATATTGAACGGCACGCCGAGGAAGATGTCGGCCGAACGCTGGTAAAGTTGCAGCGAGAGCTTGCCGTTCGCGACGTGCGTCTGGAACAGGCAGTGGCACGGGGCGAGCGCCATCGCGTGCAGATCGCCGGGGTTCCAGGCCGATACGATCTGGCGGCGCGAGGCGGGGTTGGTCTTGATCTGCTCGACCAGTTCGGCGATCTGATCGATGTGGCGGCCATCGGCGGCGACCCAGTCGCGCCATTGCTTGCCGTAGACGGGGCCGAGATCGCCGGTTTCGTCGGCCCATTCGTCCCAGATGCTGACCTTGCGATCCTGCAGCCACTCCACGTTGGTGTCGCCGCGCAGGAACCACAGCAGTTCGACGAAGATCGAGCGCAGGTGCAGCTTCTTGGTGGTCAGCACCGGGAAGCCCTGCGCCAGATCGAATCGCATCTGCGCGCCGAATACCGAAAGCGTGCCGGTGCCCGTCCGGTCCATCTGCTGCGCGCCGGTGTCGAGCACGCGCTGCATGAGATCGAGATATTGCCGCATCGTCTCACAATCCTAGCGTGTGTGGGCTGGCGCGTCACGGTCATTATGGCGGGAATCGCTTCCGCTTTCCGATCGTATCGCCAAAGGTCGATCGTGAACGCGATCTCGACCTTTTCCGCGCCGTTGCGCACCATCGACGCCGAGGCGACGGCGCGCGCGCTGTTCGCCGGCATCGCGAACTTGGCGAACGAAGTCGCGATGTTCGCCTATCTCGATCCGGAATGGAGACTTCTCGCGCTGCGCACGGTGCCGTCCGATCGCGTCGATTCGATCGACGTGCCGGTGCGCACCATCGTCGGCGATGCGCTCGCCTTCGATGCGGCGGGCGTGGTGATGGCGCACAATCATCCGGGCGGCGACCCGAACCCGAGCGAGGCCGACCGCGTGTTGACCCGGAAGATCGCGCGTGCGCTCGACGGCGTGGGCGTCCGACTGATCGATCATCTCGTGCTGGCGGGCGCGGAGACGACGAGCTTCCGGCGCAGCGGGCTGCTCTGAAGATCGCGCTCTGGGGCGGCGCGGATGTTCAGCCCGCCTTGCACGCCTTGATCGCGCCCGGCTCCGGGCGCGGGCCTTCGGCCTTGAAGGTGGCAAGATAGCCGCCTGCCGAGGGCATGTCCTTCACCTCGACCTGCGTGTAGCCGACCGCCGCGAATTCGCATTTCAGCAGGGCGGGCGGGGTGCCGTGATCCTGCGTAGGGCGATCGGCATCGACCACCACGACCAGCCCGCCCGCGCGCAGCGAGGGGCGCATCCGCCAGAGGAATTCGTAGGGCTGCGCGATCTCGTGATACATATGCACCATCAGCACGCGATCGAAGCTGTTGTCGGGCAGCTTGGGGTCGGCGGGCGTGCCGAGGCGCACGCTGACATTCTCGAGCCGTTCGCGTGCCACGCGGTCGGCGAGCGCGTCGCGCACCGCCGGCATGATATCCTCCGCCAGCACGCGGCCCTGCTTGCCGACGCGGGCGGCGGCGCGGATCGTGTAATAGCCTTCGCCCGCGCCGATATCGGCGACCGACATGCCTTTCGCGATGCCGCCCCTGGTCATCACCGTGCCGGCCTCGTTCAGGCGGTCGCGCTCCTCCTCGTTCGACCAGCGCGACGAAACGATCTTCGCGACCGGACGGTCGGCGGCGGGAAAGGGACCGGCGACGTCGCTGGATCTCGCGGACGGGGCACAGGCGGCGAGCCCCGCGACCGCCAGAAGAAACGAACGCCGCGGCATCCCTAGTCGACGTCCTCCACCTCGACCGTCTCGCCCGTCACCCGCTGCGACAGTGCGGCGGCCATGAAGGCGTCGAGATCGCCGTCGAGCACGTCGGACGGGCTGGTCGAGGTGACGCCGGTGCGCAGGTCTTTCACCAGCTGATAGGGCTGCAGCACGTAGGAACGGATCTGGTGGCCCCAGCCGATGTCGGTCTTGGTGGCATTCTCGGCGTTGGCGGCAGCCTCGCGGATCTGCAATTCGCGTTCGTAGAGCTTGGCGCGGAGCTGGTTGTAGGCCTCGGCCTTGTTCTTGTGCTGCGACCGCTGGTTCTGACACTGGACGACGATGCCGGTCGGAATGTGCGTGATGCGCACCGCCGAATCGGTGGTGTTGATGTGCTGCCCGCCCGCGCCCGAGGCGCGATAGGTATCGATGCGCAGGTCGCTCTCGTTATATTGCACGTCGATATTGTCGTCGATCAGCGGATAGACCCACACGCTTGCGAAGCTGGTGTGGCGGCGCGCGGCGCTGTCGTAAGGGCTGATGCGGACGAGGCGGTGGACGCCGCTCTCGGTCTTGGCATAGCCATAGGCGTTCTCCCCCTTGAGGAGGAGCGTCGCCGACTTGATCCCGGCCTGCTCGCCCGAATGCTGATCGACCAGTTCGACCTTGAGGCCGTGGCGCTCGCCCCAGCGCGAATACATGCGGCTGAGCATCCCCGCCCAGTCCTGGCTCTCGGTGCCGCCCGCCCCCGCGTTGACCTCGATATAGGTGTCGTTGCCGTCGGCCTCGCCTGCGAGCAGCGCCTTGACCTTGTCGACCTCTGCCTTGGCGGCGAGTGCGGCGAGCGCGGCGACGCCCTCGGTCTCCATCTCGGTGTCGTCTTCGGCCTCGGCCATTTCGATCAGTTCGGCGGTGTCCGACAATTCGGTCTCGATCGCGCGCGTGGCACCGATCGCCTCGTCGAGGCGGCGGCGTTCGCGCATCACGTCCTGCGCGGCCTTGGCGTCGTTCCACAACGTCGGGTCTTCGACGCGCGCGTTCAGCTCGTCGAGCCGCCGCAGCGCGCGATCCCAGTCGAGAAAGCGGCGCAGCAGCGCGAGCGAGTCCTTGATCGAGTCGATATGAGCCTGCGCTTCGGCGCGCATGGGGGATACTCCAAAAAACCTAGATGTAGTGCGGGGCGCGCCATCCGCCAAAAGACGCGGTTAGTAAATCCCGCCCTCTCTTTGCAAGAAATCGCTGTCGCGGCGGTTCTGTTGCTGATCCGCCTGTTGTGCGGCCTTGGCCCTGGCGGCGGCCGCTGCCGCTGCAGCGACGGCCGGATCGAGCGGCTCCCCGCGCTTGAACACGCGGCGCGGCTCGCTTTCGGGCTTGAAGGCTTCCCAGATCACGGCGGACTTGGGGTCGTCGGTCGGCCAGGCCCCGAACACCGGTTTGCCCGACTGGCGGTCGATGCGGACCATACGGATGCCGGCGGGCGCGCGGAACGGGATCTTGGGCAGGCCCTCATAGGCCTTGATCGCGAATTCCTTGAAGATCGGCGCGGCGACCGTGCCGCCCTGCGCATAGCCGCCGAGCGACTTGGGCGTGTCGTAGCCGATGTAGAGACCGCCGATGATCTGCGGCGTGCCGCCGATGAACCACACGTCGGTCGGGCCGGAATTGGTGCCGGTCTTGCCGAACATCGGCCGGTCGAGATCGCGCAGCACGACGGCGGTGCCGCGCGTGACGACGCCCTCGGCGATATGGACCATCTGATACGCGCTCAGCGGATCGACCACCTGCTTCCCGCGGCTCTGCGGGCGCGGCATCGCCTTGCCGTTCCAGTCGGGCGCATTGCAGCCCTCGCACCCGCGCCAGTTCTCCGGCCAGATGACCTTGCCGTGGCGATCCTGCACGAAATCGATCAGTGTCGGCTGGTGCGCCTTTCCGCCGTTTTCGAGGATCGTGTAGGCGTTGACCATGCGCGACACGGTGGTCTCGCCCGCACCCAGCGCGAAGGAGAGATAGGGCGGGTATTTGCCGACGCCGATGCGGTCCATCAGGCTGACGACCTTGGGCATGCCGGTCTGCGCGGCGGCGCGCACCGTCATCAGGTTGCGCGACTGTTCCACGCCCCATCGCATCGTGTGCGAGCCCGACCCGCCCTGATTGCCGAAGTTGCGGAAGCATTTGTTGCCCAGCCGCGCGCCCTGATAGACGCAATAGGGCCCGTCGACGATCACGGAGGCCGGCGTCATCCCGCCCTCCAGCGCGGCGGCATAGACGATCGGCTTGATGGTCGATCCCGGCTGGCGCATCGCCTGCGTCGCGCGGTTGAATGCCTGCAGGCGGAAGTCGAAGCCGCCCTGCATCGCCAGCACGCGCCCGGTCGAGGGTTCCTCGGCGACGAACGCGCCCGATACCTTGGGGATGGCGCGCAGGGCAAAGCCGCTGCCCTCCGGCGCGACGGCGATGATGTCGCCGGGCTTCAGGGCCGCGAAGGCGGTGCCGCCGACGCCGCGCACCGGCATCTGCGCGCCCGATGCTGGCAGCGTGCCGGTCTCGCTGTTGGCGAAGCCGAGCTGTGCCTCGCCGCCGCCGACCGAGATGACGATCGCCGCGCGCCAATCCTGGAAATCGAGACCGATATTGGTGTTGAGCAGCGCCGACTGCCACCTGTCGCCGTCGATCTCGACATGGGTGATCGGCCCGGCCCAGCCGCGCCCGCGATCGTAGCGGAGCAGGCCGTTGCGCAAGGCGGTCTGCGCATAGTCCTGCAGCTTCTCGTCGAGCGAGGTGCGCACCCAGAGGCCACCGGCATAGACGCTGTACGGGCCCCCGGCCGCATCCTCGCCGAACTTGTCGATCAACTGGCGGCGCACTTCCTCCACGAAGTAACCGGTGCCGGCGACCTCGGTCTTGGGCGTCTGGCGCGGCACGGTGCCGAGCGGCTCGGCATCGGCCTGGGCATATTGCTCCTGCGTGATGAAGCCGTTGTCGAGCATCTCCTTCAGCACGTAATGCCGCCGCGCCAGCGCGCGCTCGGCATGGCGGTCGGGATCGTAATTGGACGGGCCCTTCGGCAAAATCGCGAGATAGGCGTATTGCGCGAGGTCGAGCTGGCTCGGATCCTTGCCGAAATAGGCGTAGCTCGCCGCCTGCACGCCAAAGGCGTTGCGGCCCAATGCGATCTGGTTGAGGTAGAGTTCGAGGATCTTCTGCTTCGACAGCGTATCCTCGATGCGGAAGGCGAGGATCGCCTCGCGCACCTTGCGCGCATAGCTGTGTTCGTTGCCGATCAGCAGGTTCTTGGCGACCTGCTGCGTGATGGTCGATGCACCGCGCGCGCGCTTGGAGCTGCGCAGATTGTCCCACATCGCCGAGGCGACGCCGAAATAATCGACGCCGTGGTGCGAGAAGAAGGTCTTGTCCTCCGCCGCGAGGAAAGCGCGCACCAGCAGCGGCGGATATTCGTCGTAGCTCAGTTCCACGCGGCGCTCGCGCGCGTAACTGTGGATCGGCATACCGTCGTTGCCGCGCACGTTGGTAGGGAGCGGCGGCTCGTACGTCGTCAATTTGTCGACCGAGGGCAGATCGCGCATGAACAGCGCGAAGAACACGGCATAGGCGATGCCGGCCAGCACGGCGAGCACCACCAGCGCCTTCACCCACCAACGCGCCCAGAGCCGGCCGATCGGTCCGCGCGGGCCATCTTTCGGGCGACGGAGGCGCATTTTCACGCTGGAATCATCATCGGCCATTATGCCGCAGGCTCTAGCAAGTTTTGGGTGGGACGCCAGTGGGCTCCCTTCTTCCCACTTCTGCTTCTCTTCCCCCTCCCGCGAAAGCGGGAGGAGGCTAAGAAAGGGAAAGGCTCAGTTGCTCGCCAGCCGTCTCGCGAAATGCACGTCGATCGCCTTGCGCACGCTTTCCGCGATCTTCTTGCGGCCGTCGGGGCTGTCGATGAAGGCGGCGTCGCGCGGGTTGGAGATATAGCCCGTCTCGAACAGGATCGAGGGCATGTCGGGCGCCTTCAGCACCATCAGCGAGGCCATGCGGTGGAAATTTGGCTTCACCGGAATGAGCGGCTGCGCCTCGCGGCCGAGCAGGCGGGCGAAGCTGGCGGAGGAATTCATCGTCTCGCGCTGCGTCAGGTCGATCAGGATCGAGGAGATGTCGGCGGACGTCGAGGCGAGGTTTACCCCGGCGATGATGTCGGCGCGGTTCTCGCGCGCCGCCAGCCGTGCCGATTCCTTGTCGGAGGCGACTTCGGACAAGGTGTAGACCGACGCGCCGGTCGCGTCGCCCGAGCCGACGCTGTCGCAATGCACCGAGATGAACAGGTCGGCGTGCAGTTTCCGCGCGATGCCGTAGCGTTCCTGCAGCACGATGAAGCGGTCGTCCTCGCGCGTCAGCGCCACGCGCACGCGGCCCGAGGCGAGCAGTTCGGCGCGGATCGCCTTGGCGATGCGCAGCGTCACGTCCTTCTCGCGGCGGCCGTCGTCCGGGGAAATCGCGCCCGGATCCTGCCCGCCGTGCCCGGCGTCGATCACCACCAGCGGGCGGCTGTCATCGTCGCCGTCGATGCGCGGCAGTTGCAGCGTGCGGCTCGATGCGGGGACCGCCATCGCGAGGTGATATTTCGGGCGCGGCGCGGCCACGTCGGTGCCGAAGGCGAACGGCGGCAGGAAGCGCAGCCGGCCCTCGTTGGCGGCGCGCGCGAAAGTCGCGTCGTCGACCGTCTTGAGCGCGATCGTCAGGTCGCGGCCGTCGTTGCCGAACCGGCCGCTGCTGACGACGGCGGGGCGGGCGAGATCGAACACGATGCGTACCCCCGTGTCGCCGCGCGGCCCCTGCCGGATCGCGGTGACGAGGCCGGACGCGCTCAGCTTCCGGCCGATGCTCGCGCCGTCGACGTCGACGGCGATGCGCTGCGGCCCCGCCAGCAGGAACGACGAGGCCTTGCCGACATGGTCGTCGAAGCGGATGACGATCCGGTCCGGCCGCACGTCGACACGTTCGACCGAGGCCGCCCAACCGGGCGATCCCGCAAACCAGCAGGCCAGCAAAGCAAGTACGAAAGACACACGGCTGTATTGCCGCGCCGGCAGGCGGCCGGTCCAGTGAAAAGGCATGGGCGGGGGGTCCCAGTGTTCTAAGATTCGGTTCGTCTATTTCTGAAATGGTTTCTGGCAGGCCCCGATAAGTTTAGGATGAAGCGGCGCGGTTAATCGCTTCTTTGCCAAACATTGCGGCACGTTTCGCGCCTGCAACGTGCCGGTTGCTGCCGCTGGTATGTGGTGCTAGGCTCATGGAAGTACCGGTCTGCGCAGGGTTTTGCGTAAGGCGCCGGTCGATCCGGCCGGTCCGCGCGTTTATCCTGCACGGAAGGCCATTCAGGTTGACGTTCGCATGATGCATTTCCCCCAACCCTCGCACCGCCCGGCTTTCGCCGGCGGTTCGGCGAGCGTTGCGGGTGCCCAGGGCCACGCGCCCGGGCGTGCCAAGCGAGCAGAGGCATTCACTCTCACAATCAACGAAACCGGAAGCGTCGGCATCGCCGCGCCGCCGGGATCGTACCAACATCGCGCGCGGAGCGGCCCCACAGGCACAGGCCCGCGCGCCCGGAGATTTATACATGACCATGCGTATGCTGATCGACGCACGCCACCGGGAGGAAACCCGCGTGGCCGTCGTCAAAGGGAACCGGATCGAGGAATTTGACTTCGAATCCGCTGAGCGGAAACAGCTCAAGGGGAATATCTATCTCGCCAAGGTGACGCGCGTCGAGCCGTCGCTGCAGGCTGCGTTCATCGATTACGGCGGCAACCGCCACGGTTTCCTGGCGTTTTCGGAAATCCACCCCGATTACTACCAGATCCCGCGCGAGGACCGCGAGGCCTTGCTGCGCGAAGAAGCCGAGCATGCCGCCGAGGAAGCCGCGCTGCGTGCCGAGCAGGATGCCGAAGAGGACGCGCTGGAAGGCGACGTCGATGAGGACGGTTTCGAGCAGGACGAGGAATCGGTCGAGCGTTTCGAAGACGACGGCGGTGCCGGCGCCGAGGCCGAAGCCGAGGATTCGGGCCGCACGCGCAGCCGCCGCAAGCGCAGCGCCGCCGACGAGGCGGTCGACGATCTGCGCGAGCGCCGCACGTCGCTGCGCCACCGCTACAAGATCCAGGACGTCATCCGCCGCCGTCAGGTGCTGCTGGTGCAGGTCGTCAAGGAAGAGCGCGGCAACAAGGGCGCGGCGCTGACGACCTATCTGTCGCTCGCCGGCCGCTATTGCGTGCTGATGCCCAACACGTCGCACGGCGGTGGCATCAGCCGGAAGATCTCGAACGCGGGCGACCGCAAGCGCCTCAAGTCGATCATGGCGGACCTCAAGCTGCCGCCGTCGATGGGCTGCATCGTGCGCACCGCGGGCCTCCAGCGCACCAAGGTCGAGATCAAGCGCGACTTCGATTATCTCGCGCGGCTGTGGGACGGCATCCGCGAGACCACGCTCGCCAGCAGCGCGCCCGCGCTCGTCTACGGCGACAGCGACCTGATGAAGCGCGCGATCCGCGATATCTACAACAAGGATATCGACGAGGTGATCGTCGAGGGCGATGACGGCTACCGTCAGGCCAAGGAATTCATGAAGCTGTTGATGCCGAGCCACGCGCGGCGCGTGAAGCATTACAGCGACCCGGTGCCGCTGTTCCAGCGCGCCGGCGTCGAGGATCAGCTTTCGGCGATGTACCACCCGGTGGTGCAGCTCAAGTCGGGCGGATACCTCGTCATCAACCCGACCGAGGCGTTGGTGTCGATCGACATCAACTCGGGCCGCTCGACGCGCGAGCATAATATCGAGCAGACCGCGACCGCGACCAACCTCGAGGCTACCGCCGAGATCGCCCGCCAGCTCCGCCTGCGTGACATGGCCGGGCTCGTCGTGATCGACTTCATCGACATGGATCATTCGTCCAACGTCCGTAAGGTCGAGAAGGCGATGAAGGAGGCGATGAAGAACGATCGCGCCCGCATCCAGGTCGGCCGCATTTCGTCCTTCGGTCTGATGGAGATGAGCCGCCAGCGCCTGCGCACCGGCGTGCTCGAAGCCTCGACGCGGCCGTGCCCGCATTGCGAAGGCTCGGGCTTCGTCCGCACCGCCTCGTCGGCGGGCCTGTCGGCGCTGCGCCTGATCGAGGACGAGGCCGCCCGCGGTCGCGGTTCGATCCTGCTGCTGCGCGCCAGCCAGGAAGCGGCGATGTACCTCCTCAACAAGAAGCGCGCGGAGCTCGCCGAGATCGAGGAGCGCTACGGCGTGTCGATCGAGGTCGCGTCGGACGGCGAGGCCGAGGGCGCGCGCATGTCGGTCGAGGCATCCGGCCCGCCGCCCGCCTACGCACCGCGCTTCGACACGCCGATGATCGAGGTCGACGACGACATCGAGGATGAGATCGAAGATGAAGAGATCGACGAGGAAGAGGAGGAGGTCGTCGCCGAGGAGCGGCCGCGCCGCGAACCGCGCGAGCGTGCCGAGCGCCCCGAAGGCGAGACCGAGGCCGAGGGCGATGCCCGCCGCAAGCGTCGTCGCCGTCGCGGCCGTCGCGGTCGCAACCGTCCCGACAGCGAGCGCACCGAAGCCGAAGTCGCCGAGGATGCGGCGGATGACGCTGCGGACGCAGCCGAGGCGGCGGAAGCCGGCGAGAGCGTGGAAGCGGCTCCGGTCGAAACCGCAGAGGCTGAAGGCGAGGGCGGTCGTCGCCGCCGTGGCCGTCGCGGTCGTCGTGGCGGTCGTCGCAACGAGGGCGAGACCGGCGCCGAGGCGCTTTCGGAAGAGGGCGTCGAGGCCGTAGCCGAGGAAGCACCTGCTACCGAAGCCGTTGCCGATGTGCCGGCCGCCGAAGCCGAGGAGGCACCCGCCGCCCCGGCCAAGCGCTCGCGCCGCCGCAAGACGGCTGACGTCGAGGCTGCACCGGTCGAAGCCGTCGCCGAGCCGGTCGTCGCAGAAGCCGCGCCCGAAGATGCGACTGCCAAGCCGAAGCGCGCCCGCCGCGCCAAGGCGGCGACCACCTTGCCCGAAGAGCCGGCACCGGTAGCGGAGGAGGCTCCGGCCAAGCCGAAGCGCGCCGCGCGTAGCAAGAAGTCCGCCGCGCCGGCGGCCGAGGCCAATGCGGCGGCGATCCCGCTCGCCGAAAGCCCGCCGGAAGCGACGACGGATGCGTTGCCCGCGCCCGAGCCGGAAGCGGCGACTGCCGAGCCTGCGCCCGCGCCGGTTGCGATCGATCCCGATCCGGGCGAGGCCGGCAGCGCGCGTCGCGGCTGGTGGCAGCGCACCTTCGGGGCGTGATCCAAGAGGGCGGGGCCGTTCGCGCGGTCCCGCCCGTCCGCCTGCCGCAATGCAAAAGCCGTTCCCCGGCGAAGGCCGGGATCCAGTTAGAACGGTCTTGATACTGGAGCGTGACGCTTCGTTACCATCGCTATGCCAATTGGACCCCGGCCTTCGCCGGCGATCAGAAAGCCGGAAGCGTCCGCCTTCACCCGCCGTTCACGTTGCGCGCGCCAACGCTCTCGCGTCGGATGCGGGAGAGGGGTAAGCTCGGCGGCATGAAGGGATTCAAACGCTTCGTCGCGGCTTTTGCCGCTTCGCTCCTGATCGGCGCGCAGCCCGCGGCCGCGCAATCGATCCTACGCGATGCCGAAACCGAGGCGATGTTCAACGATATGTCGCGCCCGATCATCATCGCGGCGGGGCTGTCGCCCAACACCGTCAAGGTCGTCCTGATCAACGATGATTCGATCAACGCCTTCGTCGTCGGTGGGCAGACCGTTTACGTCCATTCGGGCCTGATCGCCGCCGCCGACAATGCCAATCAGGTGCAAGGCGTGATCGCGCATGAGATCGGCCATATCGCCGACGGCCATGTCGTCCTCGCCGATGCCGGCGCGAAGCCGGCGATCGGCATTTCGCTGCTGTCGATGGTGCTCGGCATCGCCGCGATGGCGGCGGGCGCGGGCGATGCGGGCGCCGCGATCCTCTCGGCCGGCCAGACCGCCGCCGCGTACAAGTTCGCCGCCTTCACGCGCGTGCAGGAAGCGACCGCCGACGCATCCGCCGCCAAATATCTGCGCACGGCCGGGATCAGCGGCAAGGGCTTCCTTGCCTTCTTCAAGAAGCTGCAGAGCGAGGAATATGCCGTCGGCCTGCAGAACATCGACGCCTATGCGCAGAGCCACCCGCTCAGCGGCGAACGTATCGCCGCGCTGACCGCCGACGTTACGGCCTCGCCCGCGTACAACAACCCGCTCGATCCCGCGCTGGAGGAGCGTTTCAAGCGCGTGAAGGCCAAGCTGCGCGGCTATGTCTCCGAATACAAGACGACGCTGAACCTTTACCCGGACAGCGACCAGTCGCCGTACGCGCATTATGCGCGCGCCTATGCGTGGCACAAGGCGGGCTATCCCAATCGCGCCGATGCCGAGGTCAATGCGCTGGTCGCGACCGCGCCGCACGATCCCTATTTCCTCGAGATCAAGGGCCAGATCCTGCTGGAGGCAGGGAAGCCGGCGCTGGCCCTGGCACCGTTACGCGAAGCAACCGAGACGTCGCGCAATTCGCCGTTGATCGCGACGACCTTCGGGCATGCGCTGATCGCGACCGAGGACAAGGCCAATTACCCGGAGGCCGTGCGCGTGTTGCGCACCGCCGTCGCGCGCGACGACGAAAATCCCTTCGCCTGGTATCAGCTCGGCACCGTCTACGAACGCATCGGCGACGAGCCTCGCGCGATGCTCGCCGCCGCTGAACAGGCGAGCCTCAGCGGTGACCTGCGCCGCGCAGGCTACAGTGCCAAGGCCGCGCTCGGCGGGCTGCCGCCCAACTCGGTCGATTGGATCCGCGCACAGGACATCGCGATGGCGGCGCAGAACGACATGGAAGACAATCCCCAGAAGTATAAGAAGCGCTGATGAGCCGTTGGACTTTACCCCTCGCGGGATTGCTGGGCATCGTGATCGGCGGGATCGCCATGTATTTCGGCGGCGCGCTCGTCCGCGTGCCGGCCGGGGACCGCGCGCGTGTCGAGGGCATCGTGCACGACTATATGCTGTCGCACCCCGAGATCCTGCCCGAGGCGATGGAGGCGTTGCGCGACAAGGAACATGCGACCGTCATCGCCGACAACCGCAAGGCGATCCTGGAACCGGTCGGTAGCGCGTGGCAGGGCGCGGCCGCGCCCGACCTCACCATCGTTGAATATTTCGATTACAATTGCGGCTATTGCCGCGCGTCGCTGCCGGTGATCGACGAATTGCTGGCGGGCGACCCGAAGCTGCGCATCGTCTACCGCGAATTCCCGGTGCTGGGGGAAAGCAGTGGGCAGGCGGCGCGGATGAGTCTCGCCGCCGCCGAGCAGGGCAAGTTCCGCGCCTTCCACGACGCGCTCTATGCCGGTGGTTCGGTCTCCGCCGATACGATCGCGGCGGCGGCGAAGAAGGCCGGGCTCGATGCCGGGCGCGCAGCGGCCTTCACGCCCAAAGCCGATGCCGAGATCGCCTCCAACATGAGCATCGCCCAGCAACTGAAGCTGACCGGCACGCCGAGCTGGGTGATCGGCAACCGCGTCGTTTCCTCGGCGATGCCGCTGGCGGAGCTGCAGCGGCTGGTGGCGCGCGCGCGCGCCAAGAGCTGACTCGTTACTTCGCCGCGTTCGCGGGGTTGAACACGCTCGTCGGCAGCCAGGTCGGGCGGGCGGGGGCATTCGCCGTCATCGCCGCGACGTTCGCCACGTAATCGTTCAGCTTCACCGCCTCGGCCTTCAGCACGCCGGGTTGCAGCAGATCGTCCGAAGGCGAGTGATAACGGTTGGCGCGCCAGTCGTGCTCGATCTTGAATTCCGGCGTGTCCTTCTGGAAGCCGAACTTGAATGACAGCGCCGGCACACCCGCCTTCACGAAGCTGAACTGATCGGTGCGCACGAAGCTGTTGCGATCGGGCAGGGGATCAGGGGTGAGCGCTAGGCCCTGCTTGGCGGCGGCGGCGCGCGCGACGTCGCCGAGCGTGCTTTCGCCCTCGCCCTGCACCAGCACGGTCTTGAGTGGCCAAAGCGGCAACGGCATGTCGAAATTCAGGTCTGCGACGATGTTCGCCTTCGGCACGGTCGGCTTGTTGGCGAAATAATGCGAGCCGAGCAGGCCCTTTTCCTCTGCGGTCACGATCACGAACAGGATCGTGCGCTTCGGGCGCGAGCCCTTCTTCAACTGCGCGGCGATATCGAGCACCGAGGCGACGCCCGAGGCATCGTCCATTGCGCCGTTATAGATCGTGTCGCCGTTGATCGCCGCCCCTACGCCGAGATGATCGAGGTGCGCGGAGATGACGACATACTCGCCCTTCAGTTTCGGATCCGATCCGTCGAGCCTGGCGACGAGGTTGGGCGACGTGACCGGCGACACGCGTGCCGCCGGCTTTACCCGGATCCGCTGCGCGAGCGGGAAGGTCGGCAGCGCGCCGTTGCTGTCGGCGAGATCGGCGATCTCGGCGTAACGCTTGCCGGAGCCCGCGAAGAGCCGGCTGTTCTCCCACGGATCGACGCTCGCGCCGAGCCAGCCGGTCGGCGTCTCGCGCAGCTTGTCGTCGGCGAGGTACATGCCCGGCTGCTTGGCGAGAAGCGTCGAGCGGAACCAGAGGATCTCCATCTGTTTGGGCGTGACGAGCGAGATCAGCCCGACCGCGCCGAGCTTCGCGAGCAGCTTCGTGCGCGCGTTGCGGTTTGCGGCCTTGACCGGGCCGGGAATGTCGGCGGGGCCGCCCGCGAAGACGACTGCGACCTTACCCTTTAGATCGACGCCGGCGAAATCGTCATGCCCGAAGGCGGGCAGGCTGAGACCGTAGCCGAGGAACACCATTGGTGCGTCCGTCAGCGGTGCGCGGCGGGCACCGCCCGCCGAGATGACGAAATTGTCGCCCATTGCGAACGGCGTTTCCTTGCCGTCGGGCCCGATCAGCACCGCGGAGGAGCCGGCTTGGTCGATGACCTGCTGCTCGAAGGCGACGCTCTGGGTGAATTTGCCGTTTTCGCCGGCGGGCGCGAGGCCGATCTCCTTGAAGCGCTTCATCACGTAGTCGGCCGCCTTCAGATAGCCGGGCGATCCGGTCTGGCGGCCCTGCGTGTCGTCGCTGGCGATGTTGGCGATGTCGGTCCACCAGGCATCTGCGCGGGATGCGGGAGCCGGTGCGGCGCTGGGCAGCAGCGTGGCGGCGAGGAGGAGAGGGAGGATACGCTTCATGGCGGCGGATGCTATGCGCCGCGCCGCGCCCTGTCGAGACATTGCCGTCCGCTTCCGTTGCTCTAAGCTGCCGGGAAAAGGGGAAATGCCTGTGTCCAAACCTATCCTTCAGTTGCTCCTCGCCGCGGCCTTCATCGCCGCGCCCGCCACCGCGCAGTCCGACATTCCGGCGCGCGTCGCCCGCGTGCTGAAGGAGACGCCGCTGATCGACGGGCATAACGACTGGCCCGAAACGCTGCGCGAGCGCGAGAAGGACAAGCGCTGGACGCTCGATCTGCGTTCGGGGCTCGGCGCGGTGAAGCCGGAGCGCTACAACACCGATATCGCGATGCTGCGAAAGGGCATGGTCGGCGGGCAGTTCTGGTCGGTCTATGTCGACGCCGCGGAGCCTGGCCTGCAGCAGGTCGAGGAGACGCTCGAGCAGATCGACCTCGTGAAGCAGATCGTCGCGCGCTACCCGGAGGCGTTCGCGCTGGCGCGCACCGCCGACGACGTGCGCCGCATCCACGCCAGCGGTCGCATCGCCAGCATGATCGGGGTCGAGGGCGGCGGACAGATCGACGGCAAGCTGTCGGTCTTGCGTGCCTATCACGCTCTCGGCGCGGGCTATCTGACGTTGACGCACGTCAAGACGATCGAATGGGCGGACTCGGCCACCGACGATCCGAAGCACGGCGGGCTGACGCCGTTCGGCAAGGCGGTGGTGCATGAACTGAACCGGCTGGGGATGCTGGTCGACCTCAGCCACGTCAGCGAGGGCACGATGCGTGACGCGCTCGCGGTGTCGAAGGCGCCCGTCATCTTCTCGCACTCCTCGGCGCGCGCGCTCGACGATCATCCGCGCAATGTTTCGGACGCGGTGCTGAAGCTGGTGGCGGCGAACGGGGGCGTGGTGATGGTGAACTACGCGCTCAACTACGTGTCCGACGACTACCGGCGCTGGTCGGCGGACCGGGCGGCGGAGCGCACCCGCCTCAACGCGCCACCCTATGGCGGCCTGCTGATCGGGCAGCCCGACAAGGCCGCCGCCGCGATGGCGGAGTGGGAAAGGGCCCATCCTGCGCCGAAAGTGACGCTCGCGATGGTGGCCGATCACATCGATCATATCGCCAGGGTGGCCGGGGTCGATCACGTCGGCATCGGATCGGACTTCGACGGGGTGGGCAATGCGCTGCCCGAGGGGCTGGGCGATGTCTCGACCTATCCGGCGCTGCTGGGGGAGATGATGCGGCGCGGGTGGAGCGACAAGGACGTCGCCAAGCTCGCCGGCGGCAACGTGTTGCGCGTGATGGCAACGGCGGAAGGCGTCGCGAAGGGGATGGCGGGCGAGTTGCCGGCGACGGCGGTGTTGCCAGCCGAGAAGTAGCGTCAGCCGTCGTCGCGCTCTACCGTCGTCGCAACGGGCACGGTGAAGCGGAAGGTCGCGCCGCCGGCGTAGCGGTTCTCTGCGGTCAGCGTGCCGCCGTGTGCCTCGACGATGCGCCGGCAGATCGACAGGCCGACGCCCATGCTCTCCGCGCCCTTGGTGGTGGGGACGGGGGTTGTGAAGAGCTTGTCGATCACGCTCGGATCGATACCGGCGCCGGTATCGCTGACGGTGATCTCGATCATGTCCTCCGGCGCGTCGCGCACGAAGATCAGGATCATCCGCGCGCTGAGCGGCGGCAGCTTCTGCACCGCCTCGCTCGCGTTGCGGAGCAGATTGACCATGACCTGCTGGATCTGCACCCGGTCCGCCACCATCAGATCGCTGGTCTGGTGGAAGGCGAAGCGCACCTCGACCTCGGTCCGCGCCGCGCCGACAAGCACAAGGCCGACCGAATCGCGGATCGTCTTTTCGATCGGTTCTATGCCGATCTCGACCTCGCGCTTGGCGATGAATTCGCGGATGTTGCGGATGATGTGGCCGGCGCGCTGAATCTGTTCGTTGGCGAGGCCGACGAGATCGGTAATGCGGCCGATATCGCCGCCGCGCTCGACGATCAGCTTGGTGGCGGCGAGGAAATTGGCGGTGGCGGCAAGCGGCTGGTTGAGCTCGTGCGCGAGGCTGGCTGCCATCTCGCCCATCGCCGTCACGCGGCTCACCTGGACGAGTTCGTTCCGCAAATCCTCGGCGGTCTGTTCGGCGGCGTGGCGATCGGACAGGTCGCGCATGAAGCCGGTGAACAGCCGCTGCCCATCGACCAGCGCCTCGCCGATGCTGAGTTCCATCGGAAATTCGGTGCCGTCGCGGCGGCGCGCCACCACCGCGCGATTGATGCCGATGACGCGCTGTTCGCCGGTTTCACGGTAGCGCTTCAGATAGCCGTCGTGGAGATCGTAGATCGAATCGGGCGTCAGCACGGCGACATTTTCGCCCAGCACTTCGCTTGCCTCGTAGCCGAAGAGCGCCTCGGCGGCGGGACTGAAGCGGCGGATCGCGCCGTGATCGTCGATGACGACCATCGCGCTCGGGATCGCCTGCAGGATCGACTGCATCTGCGCCTCGCGCGCGATCAGTTCAGCCTCGCGTGCCTCGCGTTCGGTGACGTCGGCGCTGATGCCGGAAAGGCGGACGATCCTGCCCGCCGCGTCATACTGGCAGCGCGCGGTCGCCTCGATCGTGCGGAGCGAGCCGTCGATGCGGCGGAAATGGTAGCGGAAGGCGACGCGGTCGCGCCGCTCGCCTTCGGCCGCGGCCACGGCGGCGCTGACCGCCGCCACATCACTCGGCTCGACGCGCTCCGTCCAACCCTGGAAATCGGTGATCGGTGCAGACTGGGTTTCCAGCGGCGCGGCGGCATCGATCGTGCAGTGGATCGCGCCGCCGGGCACGTCCCAGTCGAACGTCGCGAGCCCGTGTACCTCCATCGCGAGCGTCAGCAACGCTTCGCGTTCCATAGGCACCGATTCGGCCTTTAGTCCGATGGATTCCTCGTGCATGATCGTGAGGTTAGGGGGTTAGCAACCATATTTCCAAAGTATTTCGAAACCGTCAGCGCCCAATCCTCGTCTGGCCACGCTGGCCCGTTTTGGGTAGGGTTTTTCAGGGCCGGATCGGACAGCGGAGGCGCGGGCTTGTTGTACAACGATATCCAAAGCTTGGGACGGTATCTTATGAACAGACAGCCGGATTATGGCCCAGATCGGCAATATCGTTGCGGCGGCGCATTGAACTGCCGTGTGGATTGACCTAAGTTAGCGACGAGAGAGGGAGCGACCGTAATGGTGCGCCACAGAAACCCGCCGCAGAGCGGTCAAATTGAAGCCCGGTCCAGGCACGCTTTTCCGGTACGGAATACTCCGAAGTGGCGGAATTGGCTAGTTGAAGGCAGGAACATGGGCACCGTATCATCCAGCCTACACTTTGCGCGCTTCGGTCGCGAAGCAATGGATGACGGCATCTTCCGGCATAGGGGGATGATCGGGTGACGGTTCGCAGCATCTATATCGTTGATGATGACGATGTCGTGCGTGCTTCGCTTCACAGCCTGCTGTCCATTCTACCCGACATCATGATTCAGAGCTTCCGCACCGGCGATGCATTCCTCGCCAGTCAGGACGATCTGTCGCCGGGTGTGCTGCTGCTCGACATTCACATGCCGGGCATCAGCGGGATGGACGTGCTGAAGGCGATCGAGGGGGCGGGCAAGTTCGCGACGATCATGCTGACCGGGCGCGGCGACGTGCAGCTGGCGATCTCGGCGATGAAATCCGGCGTGGTCGATTTCATCGAAAAGCCGTACGAGTTCGATGTCCTCTATGCCGCGATCGAGCTCGCCTTCGCACGGCTCGAGAAGGACAGCCGGCTGCAGGCGCGCGTCGAGCAGGCCAAGGCGATGATCGACCTGCTGAGCCCGCGCGAGAAAGACGTGCTGGCCGGGTTGATCGACGGACGATCGAACAAGATGATCGCCATCGACCTGGAAATTTCGCCCCGCACGGTCGAAATCTACCGCGCGAACCTGATGGACAAGTTGAAGGTCGGCAGCCTTTCCGAAGCGCTGCGGCTGGCCTTTACCGCAGGGCTGATCGGCAACGAGTAACGCTCAGAGCAGATCGAGGCAGGCCTGGATGTCGAACGGGTGGCTACAATAGTGTACGCCGGCGGTCATCGTCTCGTCCGGGTCGCTGCCTTCGGCACCGATCACCAGGATCTGCCCGCCCCAGCCGTATTCGCGTAAGGGTTCTAGCCACGGCCCGTCCGGCAGCGTCTCTTCCGCGACGACGAGCAGCGCGTTGGCGCGCGCGCGGTCGCTGATCTTCGGCGAGCGGAAGTTGATGACCGATATGACATTCTCGCCGCGCTGAACGAGCTGCGCGGCGAAGCTGGAGCGCAGCTTGCTGTCGGGCGTCGCGATTACGACGACGCGCGGCGGTTCGGATGGAATCTCTGTCACGCGCCCCTCTCCAGCTGTCGATGATCGACCATGCCGCGCTGCATCGGCCCGGCCCATACGCACTTACCCCGAGTGCGCCGCGACACGTTCTTTTGACGCGATGGAACGGGTCTCGCAATTGCCCGAAATGGGCCGGTGTCCCGCAAACGGAACGCGGCTGAGTTGTGACGATACACCGAAATGGCTCCAACCTGGTGGATGGCGCCTTTCTAGCGGATTCGGGGCGACCTGCCATTCGGGTCGAATACCCTCCGGGTTCGGACGGAGGGCCGCGTTTATCTCTCGCTAAGGTAATATCGCTCGACCGCGTTGAGGTCCGCGTCGAGATCGTAGACGATCGGCTGGCCGGTCGGAATCTCGAGGCTGGTGATCTCGTCGTCGGGGATGTTCGAGAGGTGTTTCACCAGCGCGCGCAGCGAATTGCCATGCGCAGAAATGAGCACGCGCTCGCCGTCGCGCAGTGCCGGGGCGATGCGCGTTTCCCAGTACGGCAGGACACGCGCGATCGTGTCCTTCAGGCTCTCGGTATCGGGGATGGCGATGCCGGCATAGCGGCGGTCTGCCGAGAGATCGTATTCGCCGCCGGCCTCGAGCGGGGGCGGCGGGATGTCGAAGCTGCGGCGCCAGACATGGACCTGCTCGTCGCCGTGCTTCGCCGCCGTCTCGGCCTTGTCGAGCCCGGTCAGGCCGCCGTAGTGCCGTTCGTTCAGCCGCCAGTCCTTCTCGACCGGCAGCCACAGCCGCTTCATTTCCTCGAGTGCGAGGTTGAGCGTCTTGATCGCGCGCGTCTGCAGCGAGGTGAAGCACTGGTCGAAATCGAGGCCCTTCTCCGCCATCAGCCGCCCCGCCGCGCGCGCTTCCTCCGCGCCTTTCTCCGTCACGTCGACATCCCACCAGCCGGTGAAGCGGTTTTCGAGATTCCAGGCCGACTGGCCGTGGCGGATCAGGACGAGCGTGGGCATGATTCCTCCGTCGGATTGTCCGCCCGTCCTTAGCGATGGATCGCGGGCGTGCAACTTGCGCGGTGTCCGCGCGTCATGGCATTTCGCGCGCAGACGAGGAGACGGAGATGGCGATCGTTCGGCAAACCCTGGTGTACGATGGTCCGGGCGGGCCGTTCGAGGGCGTGATCGCCTATGAGGACGAGGTGCAGACGCTGCGTCCCGGCGTGCTGGTAGTGCCCAATGTGCTCGGCCAGAAGGAGGCCGACAATCAGAAGGCCGAGGCGCTGGCCGCACTCGGCTATGTCGGGTTCGCGTGCGACGTCTATGGGCAGGGCAAGCGCACGACGCGCCAGTCCGAGGATGCCGCGGTCTATATGAATGCGTTGAAGGCCGATCGTGCGCTGCTGCGCGACCGGCTCGCCGCGTCGCTCGCCGCGTTGAAGGGATTCGACCGGATCGATCCCGCCAAGACCGCCGCGATCGGCTTCTGCTTCGGCGGAGGATGCGTGCTCGACATGGCGCGCAGCGGCTTTGACGTGCTGGGCGTGGTCAGCTTCCACGGCGTCTACGACAAGCCCGATTACCAGAGCGTCGTGCCGATCGCGCCGAAGGTGCTGGTCTGCCACGGCTGGGACGATCCGCTCAACCCGCCGGCCGCGACGACGGGACTGGCCGAGGAACTGACCGAGGGCGGAGCCGACTGGCAGATCCACGCTTACGGCAATACCGGCCATGGCTTCACTGACCGCGACATGCCGCCGGGCCGCAAGGGTTTCGGCTATGCTGAGGCCGCAGACCGGCGGAGCTGGCAGGCGATGCGCGGGTTTTTGACTGAGCTGTTTGTCTGAGCCGGGGGAGGGCTAACGGCCCTTCTGTTTCTTGCCGTCGATCAGGACCGCCTGTTGCCAGCGGCTCGGCGCCTTGTCGGTGCGGTGGATGCAGCCCGCCCAGCAGCATGGCCGCTTCTTGCCCTCCAGCAATTCCTCGCGGGTGCGCGTGATGCGGCGGCTGCGCGTCGCGGGCTGTTTCGCATCCTCGACCCAGCATAGGAACTCGTTGCGGCCGAGCGGCGTCAGGCTCTCCCAGAGGGCGAGCACTTCGGGCTCCGATCGGATCGCCGCCTGAAAGTCCTCCGCGGCTTCGTGAACGGTCCCATGTGAAAACGTATCCGGCACGGCGGGCTCCATAGCGATCTAGCGGACGGCGTCGCCGAACGCGCTGCCGCGCAGGTTGATCGCATCATATTGATCGAGCAGCGCGGTCACCTCGTCGACGATCTCCTGCTGCTCGCGCACGATGCGCGCGCTGGCGTCGGCGGTGGGCACGCCGTCGCGGCCTTCGTGAATGGTGAAGCCCTGTTCGATCAGCCAGATCATGTCCGCCGCCCGCGCACGCTCCCGGCGCAGATGATACGCCCATTGCTCGATCAGCCCGGAGGGCACGCTGCGTTCGATTTCGCCCATCGTATGCCTAGACGACAGGTGGCGGCGGAAGGCGAGTCAAATCCAGTCGATCATGTCGGCCAGCACGTCCAGGCAGGAATGGGCGAGCGTCTTCGACCGCTCCGGCGACCAGCCGAATTCGGCATCGGGGTTGGGATCGTGATCCTTGAAGGGCATTTCCAGCGTCATCGCGACCGCGCCGAAGCGATTGGCGAGCTGGTTGGTGGACATGGTGAGGTTCGCCTTGCCGGGTGCGGACTTGCCGTATCCCTTCTCGGTCTGGAAATCGGGCGTATGCGCGGCGAGGCGGCGGCCAAAATCGTAGAATTTCTCGCCCTGTTCATCGCTCCAGTTCGGGATGCCTTCGAACCCGGCGATGAAATTGGCGGGGATCGATTCGTCGCCGTGGACATCCATCGCGAAAGCGACGCCAGTTTCGTCCATTGCGTTCCGCACGCACAGCACTTCGGGGCTGCGCTCGGGCGTGGGCTCGTGCCACTCGCGGTTGAGGTTCACGCCCGCCGCGTTGGTGCGCAGATGCCCGCGGAACGACCCGTCCGGGTTCATGTTGGGGACGATGTGGAAGGTGCATTTCTCCCGCAACGCTTGCGTCACCGGGTCGGCGGTGTCGGTGAGGCGTTCGAGCGCGCCTTCCGCCCACCATTCCGCCATGCTCTCGCCGGGGTGCTGGCGCGCATAGAACCAGACGTGCTTGGGCCCGGTGCCGAGTTCGAGGCAATCCATCGCCCGCCCATCGAGCGTGCGGCCAAGCTCGCGGTGGCTGACGCCGGGTTCGAGCGCCATGCGTGCGACGAGCGCATCGTGGCGGTCCATCGTATAGGGCGCGAAATAGGCGAACCACGCCAGGTCGCTCTCGCCCGTCCAGTCCCATTCGAGCACGCCGCCGGCATAGCGCGTGGGCGTCATCCGCCACGCTTCGCGATCGGTCGAGGCGCGCACCTTGTAGTTGGGCCAGCCCGGCGGATAGGCCGAGGACGCCGCGTTGGTGATGCGGAAGGTCAGCGTCCGCCCGCGCGCACCCGCGACGCGGAAGTGAAACCACTGGTAGAATTCTGAGTCCTTGTCGTGGACGATCTCGAGGGAGACGGTGTCGCCCTCGATCCCGACCACACGGATGTTGCCGCTATCGAAGGCGGCGTTGACGGTGATGCTCATTTCACCGTGATAGTGCGGCCAGATTCCCCGGGAAAGCCCCGGAACATCGCATCGGCGAGTTTGGCGGCCACTTCGGCGGCGGTGCCGCCCGGCGCCCGATCGCGTGTCGCCGTCTGCGCGCGGCCTTCCCAGATGACGGTCTTGTCGCGCGCCCGCTGGATCGTCACGGAGAGATTGGTGAGCGTGAAATACTGGTGCCGCACCTTGCCGACCGGGAAGGACACGCCGCCGCCGAGGCCTACGCCGCCACCGCCGCCACGATAGCCCCCGCCGCCACCGATGACGCCGCCGCCGCCGAGGCCGATGGTGAGGCCGGACGTGCGCGGCGGGCCCTCGCGCGTATCCTGCTGGAGCGCGACCACGGCGAGATACTGTTCCTTCGCGCCAGGCGCGGGGGCGTCATAGCCGGCCTTGAGCAATTCGGTCTGCACGGCGGCGGCGAAGGTCTTGAACTCCAGGCTTGCCGGCTGATTGCCCGGCATCGGCTCGACGTTCAGCGTGCCACGCTCCAGCGGTGCGCCGAGGTGGAAGCGCGTGACCTGCGTCGGCGCACTGGCCCCTGTCGTCTCGCAGCCCGCGAGGCTCGCCGCCGTCAAACCCAGAGCGAGCGCATGGAGTGCCTTCATTGCCGTAATCCCTATATGCCGTAGCGACTGTTACCCTGCCGAAACGCTTGTCAGGCAAATGGGGTCCGTGTGTCGAGTGCGGCCCGTCGCACGCATTTTCCGCCTCGCCAGGTTGACTTCGGCGGCCCCCGACTATAGGCGGCAGCCTCTTTTTCCGAACCACCAGAAACGTAGAAGCGAATCGATCATGAAGATCCGCAATTCCCTGAAGTCGCTCAAGGACCGGCATCGCGACAACCGCGTGATCCGCCGCCGTGGACGCACGTACATCATCAACAAGACCAACCGCCGCTTCAAGGCCCGCCAGGGCTGAGCAGTCGCGCGGTGCCGAATGTCGTCATTTTCGACGTCGGCAACGTCCTGTATGATTGGAACCCCCGGTTCCTCTACGAGCGCCTGATCGCGGACGATCGGGCGCTCGATGCGTTCCTGCGCGACGTCGCGACGAAAGAATGGCATTTCCAGCACGACGCCGGGCGGCCGTTCGCGGAGACGTCGGCGGAGCTGGCCGCCTTGTATCCTCACTATGAGGATCTGATCGCCGTGTGGGGCCCGCGCTTCACGGAGCAGCTCGGCGACATGCTGCCGGGGATGCGCGAGATCGTCACCGAGCTCGATGCGCGCAGCGTGCCGCTCTACGCGATCACCAATTTCTCGGGCGAGTTCTGGGGGCCGTTCCGCGCCCGGGAGGCCGATATCTTCGACCGCTTCCGCGATGTCGTCGTCTCCGGCGACGAGAAGATCGCCAAGCCCGATCCCGCCATCTATCACCTCGCGCTCGCCCGCTTCGGCGTGGCGGCGGGGGATGCGGTGTTCATCGACGACCGCGCCGACAATGTCGAAGCGGCCGATGGCGTCGGCATCCGCGGCGTGCTGTTCGAGGATGCGGCGAAGCTGCGGGGCGTGTTGAGCGGGTACGGGCTGCTCTGACTCTAAAAGCCCCTCCCCTTCAGGGGAGGGGTTGTTGTGGTCACTTTTTCCCTTCGATCTCCAGCGCGACCTTGTCGATGCGGCGGAGCATCTTGAGGAAGCTGCGCACCTGATCCTGCTCGAAACCGCCGAAGATGCGCGCTTCCAGCTCCAGTGCTTTCGGCGCGACCTGGCGGTAGAGCTGCGCCCCCGTCTCGGTCAGGCGCAGCAGGTGCGAGCGACGGTCGCCGGTGTTGGGCACCCGATCGATCAGGCCGCGTCCGACCAGCGCGATGGCGGCGCGGCTGACCGTCACCTTGTCCATCCGCGTGCTCGCGCCGATTGCCTGCTGCGTGATGCCGTCGCCTTCCGCGATCACCGCGATCAGCCGCCATTCGGGGATCGTGAGGCCGAAAAGCGCCTGATACGCCCGCGCGATCCGGTCGCTGACGAGGTTCGACGTGTAGGACAGACGATAGGGAATGAAGTCGTCGAGTTTCAGCGCGGTCTTGGACATACCAATCGCCTAGATGTCATTTTCAGCCACATCAAGGATTTGGCAGTACCGCTTTCGGAAAGCCCGACCATGCCGCATCGTAATCTTGTTGCGCGTGCGTGAGTCCGAAGGCGGTCGGGCGATAGGGCCAGCAGCTTTCGACCATGAATGCCATCGTGTCCTCGATCTTGTGCGGGGCGAGTGCGGCATCGCTGGCCGCCTGCCAGCTCGCGACATCGGGGCCGTGCCCGGCCATCAGATTGTGCAGCGAGAGGCCGCCCGGCGCGAAGCCATCGGCCTTGGCGTCGTACGCGCCGGTGATGAGGCCCATCGCTTCCGACATGACGTTGCGGTGGAACCAGGGTGGGCGAAACGTGTCCTCCGCCACCATCCAGCGCGGCGGGAAGATCACGAAATCGGCATTGGCGCGGCCGGGCACGTCGCTGGGCGAAGTCAGGACGGTGAAGATCGACGGATCGGGATGATCGAAGCTGACCGTGCCGATCGTGTTGAAGCGCGCGAGATCGTAGCGCCACGGCGCGAGGTTGCCGTGCCAGGCGACGACATCGAGCGGCGAATGATCGAGCGTCGTCGTCCACAGGCTGCCGAGCGATTTCTGGACGAGTTCGAAGGGAGCGTCGATGTCCTCGAAGGCGGCAGCGGGCGTCTCGAAATCGCGGGGGGAGGCGAGGCTGTTCGATCCGATCGGGCCGAGATCGGGCAGGCGGAAAAGGGCGCCGTGATTCTCGGCGATATAGCCGCGCGCGGCGCCATCGGGGAGCAGCGCGCGGAAACGCACGCCGCGCGGGATCAGCGCGATCTGGCCGGGGGCGATATCGACACGGCCGAGTTCGGTGAGGAGGGTCAGGCGGCCCTGCTGTGGAATGAACAGCAACTCGCCATCGGCATCGACGAAGGCGCGGGCAGTCATGTCGGCATTGGCAGCGTAGAGGTGGACGGCGACGCCCTCGAGATCGGCCGGGTCGCGGTTGGCGAGCATCGTCGTGATGCCGTCGATCAGATCGGTGGGTGCGGTGGGGTCGGCAATCGGCGACCAGCGCAGGCGATTGGGGGCGAGGGGCGCCGTGTCGGTGCCGGGGGCGAACAGCTTTGCGCCCTCGTAGCGGGTGTAGGGCGGATGCTCGGCGCTCGGTCGCAGGCGGTAGAGCCAAGAACGCCGGTTTTCATGGCGCGGCGCGGTGAAGGCGGTGCCCGAGAGTTGTTCGGCGTAGAGGCCGAAGGCGGGGCGCTGCGGCGAGTTGCGGCCAACGGGGAGCGCGCCGGGTACGGCCTCTGTCGAGAAATGGTTGCCGAAGCCGGTCTGATATTGGGTCACGGCCGCGCCTTCCTCCCAACGTCACCCCGGACTTGTTCCGGGGTCCAAGGCTCCGCGAGCGCATCGCAAGAGCCTCTTGCCGGCACGTTTGCGGCACCATGGATCCCGGAACAAGTCCGGGATGACGGATTGAGGTGCAGCGCGGTCACTTCTCAACCGTCACCACACCCCGGCGAATCTGGTCCAGCTCGATCGACTCGTACAGCGCCTGGAAATTGCCGTTGCCGAAGCCCTCGTTGCCCTTGCGCTGGATGATTTCGAAGAAGATCGGGCCGAACATATTTTCGGTGAAGATCTGCAGCAGAATGCCTTCGCGCTCGACGTCGCCGTCGATGAGGATCTTGTTCTTCTTCAGCCGGTCGAGATCCTCGCCGTGGCCGGGCACGCGCGTGTCGACCAGTTCGTAATAGGTGTCGATCGTATCCTGCAGTTTCACGCCGCGTGACCGCAGCGTCTCGATCGTCGCGAAGATGTCGTCGGTGGTCAGCGCGAGGTGCTGGATGCCTTCGCCATTATATTCGCGGATGAATTCCTCGATCTGGCTCGTGTCGTCCTGGCTCTCGTTGAGCGGGATGCGGATGGCATGATCGGGCGCGATCATCGCCTGGCTGAACAGGCCGGTCGCCTGGCCCTTGATGTCGAAGAACTTCTGCTCCTCGAAACCGAACAACGTGCGGTAGAATTCGCTCCACACCCGCATCTGCCCGCGCCGGACGTTGTGGGTGAGGTGATCGAGCAGGTCGAGGCCGACGCTGTTCGCCGCCTCCCTCTCGCGCCATCCGGGAAACTCGGCCCAGTCGGCGTAGAGATCGATGCCGTCCTGAATGAAATAGAGGTAGGAGCCGCCGATCCCCTGAATGACGGTATCGTCCTCTTCCGTGGGCTTGGCGCCGTTGGCGAGCGCCCATTCCATCGCCTTGGCCGGGTCGGCGACGCGGAACGCCATAGCGGATGCCGAGGGGCCGTGCTCACCGCGGAAGGCGGCGACGCGGCCAGCCTCGTCGCGATTGATCATCATGTTGATGCGGCCCTGCTTGTAGCGGGTCACGTTCTTGGTCGGGTGGCGATGCGTCGCCGTAAAGCCGAGCTGTTCAAGCTGCTTCCCCATGCCCTCGGGATCGGGCGAGGTGAATTCGACGAACTCGAAGCCGTTGAGGCCGAGCGGGTTGGGGTTCGAAGCGGGCGCGGTATCCTGTTTCATATGATACTATGTAGGGATTTGGTGGAAGCGTGTCAAAGCCATACCGTCGCCCCGGCGGATGCCGGGTCCGCCGAGTTTTAGCCAATGGTTTGCCATAAACACAGCGGCCCCGGCCTCCGCCGGGGCGACGATCAAGCGACCCGCCGCACGGTATTGCGCATCCCCCCGACGATCCGCGACAGGATCAGCTCGTCGAAGCTCGCGTATCCCAGCCCGAGGTGATCGGGCCGCACACTTGCCGTCTCGATCAGCCCCAGCGCTCCCGTCCGCAACCCGATCCGCCCCACCCGCGCCCAGCGGCGGGCGGTTTCCCAGCGCAGCAGCTTGCGGCTGAGCGCATCGGGTCGGCGCGTCTCGATGAAATGCGTCTGCAGCTTCACCAGCGTCTCGCCGAGCCGTTGCAGCGTCGCGCGGTCGGGGATCGGCTGCTGGCGCATGATGTAGAGCGTGACGAGCTCAGCCATCTCGTCGGCCGCATCGCCGAAATCGGGGCGGTGCGCGTCGGCCAGCACGCGGATCGCGCAGGCGCGGACCTCGTCGGCACGGCTCTGGGACAGGCTGCCGCGCACGCGGCGATAGGTCATCAGCTCCTCGTCGAGCCGCGCGATCGTGCCGTGGCGGGCGATGCGGTGGTAGAGGTCGTAGTCCTCCGCGCAGATCAGCTCGGGCCGCATGAACACGCCCATCGCGCGGGCGGCATCGGCGCGCATCATCACCGAGGACCAGACGAGCGGATTCTCGATCTTGAGCAGCCATTCGATCACGCTCGGCGTGGTGACGGGCGCGAGCGTCGGCGGCAGGATCGCGCCGTCGTCGAGGATATCGGCGGCGGTGCCGAGCAGCACCGTCTCCGGGTTCGTGTCGAGATAGGCGACCTGCTTGGCGAAGCGCGTCGGCTTGCAGAGGTCGTCATGGTCGAGCGCGGCGATATAGCGCCCGCGTGCCTGCGCGAAGGCGGCGTTGCGGGCGAGGACGACGCCGCCATTCTCCGCCTGCCGGGTCACGCGGATGCGGGAGTCACCGATCGCTTCCACCACCGCGATGCTGTCGTCGGCGGAGCAATCGTCGACGACGATCAGCTCCCAGTCGGTGAAGGTCTGCGCCTGCAACGAAGCGATCGTCTCCGGCACGAGCGACGCGCCGTTGTAGATCGCCATCAGGACGCTGATCGTGGGGGGCGTTGCCATGCCGCGACTTATGCGGGCGCGGCGCCTAAAAAGGCGTTACGCGGGGAACGTCCCGGCTCAGACCGCGATGCGCTCGGTCAGCAGCCGGTCGAAATAGGCGATCGTCTTGCCGAGGCCCTCGCGGAGCTGGATCTTGGGCTCCCAGCCGAGATCCTCGCGGGCGCGCGTGATATCGGGCTGGCGCTGCTTGGGGTCGTCCTGCGGCAGCGGCTGATAGGTGAGCTTCGACTTGGAGCCGGTCAGCTCGATCGCCAGTTCCGCCAACTGCTTGATCGTGAACTCGTTCGGGTTGCCGATGTTGACGGGGCCGATCGTCTTGTCCTGATTCATCAGCGAGAGGAAGCCGTCGATCAGATCGTCGACATAGCAGAAGGAGCGCGTCTGCGAGCCGTCGCCGTAGATGCTGATATCCTCGCCCTTCAGCGCCTGGATGACGACGTTGGAGACGACGCGGCCGTCCTTCGGGTGCATGCGCGGGCCATAGGTGTTGAAGATGCGCACCACGCGGATGTCGACGCCGTGCTGGCGGTGATAGTCGAAGAACAAAGTCTCCGCCGCGCGCTTGCCCTCGTCGTAGCACGAACGGATGCCGATCGTGTTGACATGGCCCCAATAGCTTTCGGGCTGTGGGTGGACGAGCGGATCGCCGTAGACTTCGCTGGTCGAGGCCTGGAAGATTTTCGCCTTCACGCGCTTGGCAAGGCCGAGCATGTTGATCGAGCCGTGGACGCAGGTCTTGAGCGTCTGCACCGGATCGAACTGATAATGCACCGGCGAGGCGGGGCAGGCGAGGTTGTAGATCTCGTCCACCTCGACCACCAGCGGCGAGGTGATGTCGTGGCGCAGCGCCTCGAAGCGCGGATTGCCGAGCAGATGCTCGATATTGGAGCGGCGGCCGGTGTAGTAATTGTCGACGCACAGCACTTCCTGGCCCGCGTCGAGCAGCCGCTCGCACAGGTGCGAGCCGAGGAAGCCCGCGCCCCCGGTCACGAGAATACGCTTGCGGAAGAGATCCTTGTCGTCGCCAGACATGCGGGAATTATACCTTCTGTAAGCCGAGGACCGGCCGGGGCGAGCGCGGTTTGGGAGAGGACCGGAATAGTGTCAACGGCGCATATGGCCGGTGCGGGCCTGACGCGGCCTGGCGAGGTCCGGTGCCCCTATCGTCCCGCGCCGGCACAATGCGTACCATCTTGGCACAGCGCCCAATAGCTGGCAGCCTCCGCCGCGACCCTTCGGACTCGCGCATGAGACGATGCTGCGCGCAATACTTGAAGGGTGTGAACGCACGCAAAATCGTGAATCGGCGTTCCAACGACCAGGCGTCACCCATGCCGCCGCTTAGATAAGGGGATCAGCGATGAGTAGTCTCGCTAGCAGTAACGGAAAAACCGGATCCAAACAAATACTCGGCATAGATTTGCTGAGATTTTTCGCGGCGGCGTTCGTGGCGCTGTATCATCTTGCCTTCTACAATCGCGTCGGGCCGGAGATGCAGGCCAATCCGCTGATGGCGCATTTCAATGTCTATGAGGGCCTGACGCCGTTCTTCAACACCGGCTGGATCGGCGTGCAGATCTTCTTCGTGATCAGCGGCTTCGTGATCGCCTACACCGCCTTCGGCCGCACGCCCGGCGCGTTCCTGGAAAGCCGCGTCGCGCGGCTCGTGCCCGGTGTCGCGGTCTGCGCGACGGCGATCGTCCCCGTCATGCTGCTGAGCGGCGACGGCCTCGGCGAGACGATTCGTGCCTATCTGATGTCGCTCGCCTTCTGGCCCACCGGCCCGTGGGTGACGGAGACGTTCTGGACGCTGCCAATCGAGGTGATCTTCTACGCCACGATCTTCATGCTGATCCGCTTCCGCCGTATCGACAAGCTCGAATGGCTCGCGATCGGTATCGGCAGTGCCAGCGCGCTCGGTTGGGTCGCCTATTGGGTGACGATGGCGCCCGGCGTTCCCGGTGTGCTGCACCAGCTCGTGTCGCTCGGCCTGATCCGCGTCGGGCGGTTCCTGCTGCTCGAACATGGCTGCTTCTTTGCGCTCGGCGTGCTGATGTGGCTGATCGCGGTGCGCGGCGTTACGCGGCTCCGTGTCGTCATGGCGACGCTGATGTTCGCCGCCGGCACGCTGCAAGTGGTGGCCGAGGCCTATCGCGCCGCCGCCTGGGCCAATTACGAGGCCGCACCGCTCACGGCCGCCGCCATCTGGGTCGTGGCGATGGGGGCGCTGATCGTGTCGATCGCCGCCAACGGGCCGATCAACCGCGTGCTCGGTGCGCACGCGCGCACCATACGCACGCTCGGGCTCATCACCTTCCCGCTGTATCTGCTGCACCAGCCGTTCGGCACGCTGATCACGGGCACATTGCTCGCGAGCGGTGTGGCGCCCGGCATGGCGCTGGTGGCGGGGCTGGTGGCAGTGATGCTGCTTTCGTACCTGGTGGCCGAACATACCGAACCGCTCGCGCGTCGTGGCGTGATGCGTGGTATGACGGCGCTCGCCGCGGTGCCGATCCCGGCGATCTTCCAGCCTGCACGGACCCGCACCGCGCTGCGCTGACCGTCTGCGAACCGTCGATTCCGAAAAGGCCGGTCGTGTGCTTATGCGCGCGGCCGGTTTTTCGTTTCGTCTGCAATATAGTATTTATACGGAGGCTATTCGCACTCTATAGGTATTTTATCGAAGTATATATCCTGCAACATTGTAGTAAATGTGGTTTAACTTCATCGATTGAGGGTTTATAGTCGCAACAAAGATAAAAGTTCGATTGTCCGGGGGCGGATCGAACTGCGATAAAAGTGTTTCGATACACCCTTGCCTTTATATTGTGGGGCGAGAAACGTGAAAACATCTTTGTTTGTCGGCAACACAGTTGCCGAGCTTACCAACGCGCGAAGCTGGCTCGGAGAGGATCTCCGCAACATCACCGTGTTCGGCAACAACAGCAATTGGGATGCGCTGAAAAGCTCGCTCAACTACGTCTACAACGTCTTCAAGGGCCAGAATGTCGACCACATCTGGTCGGTGCCGCTGATCGTCCAGGGCGCGACGCTGAGCAACGCGGTCGCCGGCGATTACGACGCACAGTATCTTGCCATCGCCAAGCAATTCGCCGCGAACCTGACCACCGACGACCAGATCTACATCCGGCTCGGCTGGGAATTCAACGCCAGTTGGTTCCCTTGGTCGGCGATCGGCCAGCCCGAGACGTATGCGGCTGCTTTCCGCCACGTCGTCGACGTCTTTCGCTCGGTCTCCGACAAGTTCGTGTTCGAATGGAATCCGAACGCGGGCAATTTCGGCGTCAATCCCGAGCTCGCCTATCCGGGCGACAAGTATGTCGACGTGATCGGCATGGATTTCTACTACAACACCCAATATCAGGGCACCGATCCGGTCGCGGCGTTCCAGAAGTTCGTGACCATGAGCTACGGCCTGCAATGGCAGCAGGATTTCGCCGCGCTCCACCAGAAGCCGACCGCGATCTCCGAATGGGGCGTCAACACGCCCAACGCCGCGCCCTTCGTGGAACTCGCCGCCAAGTGGTTCGAGGATCACGGGATGTTGTTCCAGAATTACTGGAACTCGAACTCGGCCTATACCGGCATGCTCAGCGGCGGCCAGTATCCCGGTGTCGGCGATATGTTCAAATCGCTGTTCACCGGCCCCGACAACGACACGGCGATCGTCGTGCCCAAGGCCATTGCCGGCACGCCGGGAACGGTGATCGGCACCGACGGTGCCGACCGGCTCGATGGCGGTACGGCAAGCGACCATATGTACGGTGGGCGCGGCGACGATACCTATGTCGTCGACAGCGCAAACGACACCATCACCGAATATTTCAACTCCGGCACCGACACGGTCGAGGCGAGCGTGAGCTATACCCTGCCGTCGCTGGTCGAGGTGCTGCGGCTGACGGGCACCGGATCGCTCAACGGCACCGGCAACTCGATCGACAATGTCCTCTACGGCAACGGCGGCAACAACGTCCTGCGCGGCGAGGGCGGCAATGACGTGCTCGATGGCGGTGGCGGTCGCGACCTGCTGTACGGCGGCACTGGCGACGACACGTATCGCAACGTCGATGCGGGCGATACGATCGTCGAATATGCGGGCGAGGGGACCGATACGGTTGAATCGACCATCGACTACACGCTCGGCGCCAATCTCGAGAATCTGACGCTGATCGGCAAGGCGTTGAGTGGCCACGGCAACGCGCTCGACAATGTCATCACCGGCAACGCGCTGAACAACAACCTCGCGGGCGGGAGCGGTAACGACAAGCTCTACGGCATGGCCGGCAACGACCGCCTCGCTGGCGGGGACGGCAACGACATTCTCGACGGCGGCACCGGCATCGATCGGCTCGACGGCGGCAATGGCGACGACACCTATTATGTCGACAATGCCGCCGATCAGGTGATCGAATGGTATAATTTCGGCCTGGGTGGCACCGACACGGTGATCTCGACCGTGTCCTATGCACTGCCGATCAACGTCGAGAAGCTCGTGCTGGCAATGGGCGCTGGCGACATCAACGGCACCGGCAGCGCCGGCGACAACACGATCACCGGCAATGAGGGCAACAACGTCATCAATGGCGGCCAGGGCGCGGACACGATGCTCGGCGGCCTCGGCGACGACACCTACTATGTCGATAACGCCGGCGACGTGGTCACCGAATGGGCCAATGCCGGCAACGACAGCGTCATCTCCAGCATCAGCTACACGCTGACCAACAATCTCGAGAACCTGACGCTGACCGGAATTGCGAACATCAACGCGACGGGCAACGGCCTCAACAACCATATCGTCGGCAATGCCGGCAACAATGTGCTCGACGGCGGCTATGGTGCCGACATCCTCGAGGGCGGTGCCGGCAACGACACCTACATCCTCGATGCGACGGCCGACGTGGTGATCGAGCAGGCCAATGCCGGCATCGATACGGTGATGACCGGCCATGCCTACACGCTGGGTGCCAATGTCGAGAATCTGGTGCTCACCGGCACCTATTCGGTCAACGGCACCGGCAACGCGCTCGATAACGTCATCACCGGCAACAGCGGCGTCAACTGGCTGCAGGGCGGCGATGGCAACGACACGCTGTACGGCATGGACGGCAACGACACGCTGACCGCGGGCAACGGCAACGACATTCTCGATGGCGGCACCGGCGCCGACAAGATGGACGGCGGTGCGGGCGACGACACCTATTATGTCGACAATATCGGCGACGTCATCGTCGAGTGGAGCAACGCCGGTTACGACCGCGTCTACAGCTCGATCGATCTGACGCTGGGCAACAATTTCGAGGCGCTCACGCTGACCGGCAACGCCGTGCGCGCGACCGGCAATGGGCTCGACAACGTCATCGTCGGCAACGCGCTGGCCAATGTCATCGACGGATCGTGGGGCGCCGACACGTTGACCGGCGGCGGCGGGGCGGATCGCTTCGTGTTCGGTGCATCGAGCGGTCGCGACACGATCACCGATTTCGGCGTGGGCGGGGCGGATTCGCTCGATCTGTCCTATTGGCTCGCCGCCGGGCGCATGCCGGTGGTCAGCTACGACGGGCGCGACACGTTGATCCAGCTCGACGGATCGAACAGCATCAAGCTGCTCGGCGTGGACCCGTCACACCTGCAGGGCGACGTGACCGGATACCATTTCGGGTGATCAGGCGATCGCGACGATCAGTTCGACGATCAGCGACCACAGGATGAGGCTGACGATCGCCGAGAACGCCAGCGCCGGTAGGTTCAGGTCGGGGTGCGGGCGGACCATGTCGCCGGTCGCGGCGCCGCGCTGTTCGGCTGGTCCGCGTACGGGGGCGGGCGTTGCGGCGCGCTCCCGTGCCAGTTCGCGCAGCCGCGCCATGCTCGCCGCGCCGGATCTTGCATTGTGCTTCACCCGATCCTCTCCAGGCAGGGTCGTCCTTGCTCGCGCCCGCCCCGGCGGGGCCGCTTTACGAGAACTGAAGTAATGCGTGGCAACGGACGGATGTTCCCGTGTGACAGGAGGGAGGAAAGGCCGGTTTGCGTTGAAAGGAAAGGCAAATCGGGCGTGCCGGTACTCCGGCGCAGGCGATCAGTAGGAGCCGCGCGCCATCAGGACCGAGGGAACGGTCATCAGCAGGATCTTCACGTTGAGACCCAGCGACTGCGAGCGCGCATATGCGACATCGAGCGCGACGCGGCGGCGATAGCAGACGTTGTTGCGGCCGCTGACCTGCCACAGGCCGGTGATGCCGGGCCGCACGCTCGAATAATTGACGATGTAGCGGCCATAGCGAACCGCCTCGGCTTCGACGATCGGACGCGGGCCGACGATGCTCATGTCGCCGCGCAGGACGTTCCAGAGCTGCGGCAGCTCGTCGATGCTGCTCATCCGCAGGAAACGGCCGATCGGCGTGATGCGCGGATCGACCTTCAGCTTCTGGTCGAGCGCCCATTCGGCGCGCGCCTCCGGCGATTCCGCGAGGATCTTGGTGAGGCGTGCCTCGGCATCCATCACCATCGACCGGAACTTCAGGCAGCGGAACATCTTGCCGCCGCGGCCGATGCGGCGCTGGCCGAACAGGATCGGGCCGGGATCGGCGAAATAGACGATCGCCGCGGTCAGCATAAGCAATGGCGCAAGACAAAACAGCGCAACAGAACTGATGACAATGTCGAGCGCGCGGATCATCGCAGCAGAATCCGCGATCGCGCGGACCCAGTTCTTTCGCGGTGCGGGGGAGCGGACGGGCCCGGGTTGGGCGGCGACCTTCAGCTCACTGAAAGCGATCGACATTCGCACCCTTTTTGCTGTCCGCGTTGTTGCGTTGCAGCATTAATGCCACGTTAGGCTAAATTACTCAAGCGGCGCGGGCGGTGAAACGCCGCGTTATTCAGATGACTTGTATCAACATGACACCAATTGCGGCCCAGAGGAACGCCGAACCACCCACAATGAGGCCGACGCGCACCAGGATCGGATAATGGCCGACGTCCGGTTCGGGAAATTCGCCGGCTGCGAGTCGCGCTTGCAGGGCATGAACGGGCGAGTCGACCGGGGACATCGCCATGTCGGCAACGCGCAGCGCCGCGCGCTGATCGGCAGCGGAGGGCTGGAACATCTTGAACTTGCGCTGCGACGACACCGGCACTCTCCCGTAACGACATGACGGTGTAGGCGGAGCTTGCTTTCCGAAACGTAAAAATACCTGCGCGACCGGCCAGGTTATTCGAGAATCGGCAGGCGGCGGCGCGGCTCTGCGCGCGGGGCGGGAAAGGCGCGCGTCGGCGTTGGGGAAGGCGTCGGCTGCGGTGCCGCACCGGGGGCGGGGGTCTGTGTCGCGGATGGCATCGCGAAGCCGCCCGGCGGCGGTGCCGGCGGCAGGTCGATTTCGCTCGAGATCGCGGGCATCGCCGCATTGCCGACCGCCGGCGTGTTGGCCGCCGCCGCCAGCATCGCGTTCGCGCTCCACAGCAACGCCATCTGCGGCACGTCTGGCTCGATCTCCGCATAGGGATTGGCGAAGGCGGCGGTGGAGCTCCACCCGTCGGCACCGGTATAGAAGATATGCTGGCCGATCACCGCCAGCTTGACCAGCGTCGGCTGCCAATAGGGCGCGACGTAATTGGCATGATAATGCGTGGCGCGGCCGACCGTGACGTTGACGTGGCCGTACAGCGCCTGGCTCGCGATCTGGTGTACCGCCGCCCAGATCTTCGGCTCGGGCTTGCGGGCCATCGATCCGTCGCAGGTGAAGCTGAACTGGCAGCCGGTGGCGCGCTCCGACCCCTGGAACACCACGCCGCAGACCGTCTTGGGATAGGCGAAATGGCGGACGCGGTTGAGGATCACCTGCGCTACGCCGCGCTGGCCCTCGGCGGGCTCATACGCTGCCTCGTAGTAGATCCCCGCCGCGAGGCAGTCGGTCGCGCGCGCGATCGAGAGCGGATCGGCCTTGCCGAGCGCGAACGGCGCGGCCGGCGGCTTCGGCCCGAGCGAGACGGGAATCTTCGCGTTGTAGAGGATCGCCTGCTCGCGCGTCAGCGGCTGGAGCTTCAGCGGTTCGGCAAGCTCCTGCAATTCCTTGCTGAGATCCTCCAACTGCGGTGGCCGCGCCTCGCCGTTCGCCGGCCGCGCCTTGCTGTCGACGACGCCTTCGACGGCACGATAGGTCGGCGGAACCAGCATCCAATATCCGAGCGCGGCAACCCCGATCAGCAGCGCCAGCATGACAGCGACCAGCGCGAGCACTTCCGGGCGTGCGCGCACTTCGCTCCATTCGGGCATTTTCAACTTGGCCATCGGGCCACTTCCTAGTGCCTCCGTTCGCAAATGCAAAAGAAGCTGGGATGCCGGTCGGTTAGGCCGAACACCGCTTACTGCTCGTGCATCGCCCCGCGGAAGGTCTGGGTGATCGGTTCGATCAGATACTGCAGCGCGGTGCGCTCGTGCAGCGTCACCATCACCTGCGTCTCGTTGCCGGGGCGCAGCTTGCCGGCGGGGCCGGCGGCGTCGGACAGCCGCTTGAGCTCCTTCGTCGGCACCTTCACTTCCATCGTGTAGTAGAACTGGCCGGTGCGCTGGTCGTTGAAGCTGTCGGCGGAGACGCGCGTCACCTCGCCGTCGATCTCCGGGATGTTGCGGCCGTGCGTCGCCGCCAGGTGCAGGCGCGCCCGCTGGCCGGGGCGGATCTGGTTCGCGTCCTGCGGGCGGACGCGCGCCTCGACCACCAAGGCGTCGTCGCGCGGCACAACTTCCATCAGCGTTTCGCCGGGTGCTGCGACGCCGCCGACGGTGTGGACGGCAAGGCCGACCACGGTGCCGGTCGCGGGCGCGCGGATCTGCGTGCGGGCGAGCTGCGCGCGCGCGGCGGCCCATTGCGGCAATGCCGACTGCAGCTCCGTCTGCGCCTCGCGCAGGCGCTGGGCGATATTCTCGGCGCGCGTGTCGGCGGCCTGCACCATGCTCAGTTTGGTCTCGCCGATCGCGCCGCGCAGCCGCGCCTCCTCGGTGCCGATCGTGCCGGCGGTGCCGTCGAGTTCGGCGGCGTCGCGCTCCATCTGCAGCACGCGGTTCTTGGAGGCATAGCCCTTCGCGGCGAGGTTGCGCACCGCATCCAGCTCCTTCGCGAACAGTGCGCGCTGGCGCTCGGTCGCGCCGCTGCGCACCTGGAAGCCGTTGATCTGCTGGCCGATCTGCGCCGCGCGCGAGCGCAGCACCGCCTGTTCGGCTCCGGCCGCGCTGCGGCGCGCGCCGAGCTCTACGCGCTGGAGCGCCAGCGCCCGGTCGGCGAGCGCGCGGTCGGCGGCATCGAGCTTCGCGAAGTCGGCGGGCGCGTGTATCTCACCCTCGCCGAGCTGTTCGGCCTCGAGTCTGGCGATCTCCGCCTGCAGCCCGATCACGCGCGCGGCGAGCGAGCGTTCGTTGCCGCTCGCCTCCGCGGTCGACATCTGGACGAGGAGCTGCCCCGCGCGGACCTGCGAGCCTTCGTGTACGAAGAGGCCGGAGACCATGCCCTGCTGCATCGTCTGCACCTTCTGGCGCTCGCCCGAGACCTTGACCGTGCCGCTCGCCGATACCGCCGCGTCGAGCGGGGTGAACGCCGCCCAGCCGACGCCGAGCACGAAGAACCCGGCGATGAAGATGCCGCCGAGCATCAGCTCGCGGCGCGGATCGCCGGCGGTGCGCGCCTGCGGCAGTTGCGGCAGCCGCGGCATGCCCCAGAGGGGGGAGGGCTGAAGCACGGTATCACTCATCATGCGCTCTTGTGATTGGCGAGGACGGTCGCGAGGGGATTGTTCTTCTCGGTGACGACGGGGCCGAAGCGCACGACGCGCCCTTCGTTCAGGATCAGCACCTTGTCGACCGACGCGATCAGGTCGCCGGTGTGCGCGGCGACGATAACGGTGGTGCCCTGGCGCTTGAGCGTCAGCAGCAACTGGATCAGCCCGTATTGCGCATCGGCATCGAGATGCGCGTTGGGCTCGTCGAGGATCAGCACGCGCGGATCGCCGTAGAGCGCGCGGGCGAGCGCGACGCGCTGCGTCTGCCCGGCCGACAGCCCGGTGCCGCCGAGGCCGATGCGCGTCTCGTATCCCTGCGGCAGCCGCACGAAGCTGTCATGCGCGCCGATCAGCTGGGCCGCGCGGATCACCGCCGTATCGATGTGCGCCGGATCGGCACCGAGATCGCCCGCAAAGCGCGAGATGTTCTCCTTGAGCGTGCCGGGGAACAGCACGAATTCCTGCGGCATATAGCCGATGTGGCGCGCGATCTGCGCCTCGTCCCAATCCCAATAGGAAGCGCCGTCGTAGCGCACCCAGCCGCGCGCCGGCGCGACCGCGCCGGACAGCGCGCGCAGTAGCGTGCTCTTGCCCGAACCGCTGCTGCCGATCACGCCGATCAGCTCGCCCGGATTGACCGTGAAGGCGACGTTGGCGAGCGCGACGCGCTCGGTCTCGGCGGTCAGCACGGTGAGATGTTCGACATCGACGCGGCCTGTGGGGACGGGGAGGCTGGTCGACGGCGCATCGACCACCGTATCGAGGATCACGTCGATCTTGCGGCGCGCTTCCCACGCCTGGAGCAGCCCGCGCGAGGCGCCGACGATCTGTTCGATCGGCTGCACCGCCTTGCTCAGCAGCAGCGAGGCCGCGAACACCGCGCCGCCCGAGATCTCGCCCTTGACGGCGAGATAGCCGCCGACCGCCAGCGCGACCGATTGCAGCGCGAGGCGCACGAATTTGATGATGCCGACGTGATTGCCCGTCGACAGGCTGGCGCTGGTCTGGATCGCGTTGCTGCGGCCGCGTTCGCGCAGCTGGCGGGCGACCATCGCCTCGCGCATGCCGAGCGCACGCACTTCGGCGGCATAGGCGGTGATCTGCGACTGGTTGGCATAGGCGACCGATGCCGCCTCGTTGGCGGCGAGCACCGCCGAATGGGTAGACCGCTCGTTGCTCCAGGCGAGCAGCAGCAGGATCACGCTGGCGACGACGCACAGCGCGCCGAGCAGCGGATGGATGAGGAACGCGACGCCGGTATAGATCAGCGCCCAGGGGCCGTCGAACACCGCCAGAACGCCCGCGCTGCCCATGCCCTGGCGCAGCGTGTCGAACTGGCGCAGCGCGTCGGCGCGCTGGATGCGGCTGAAACCGGCCTGTGCGAACACCGCCGACATCACCCGCGATGCCAGCACGTCCTCCATCCGCGCGCTGACGCGGACGAGCAGGCGCGAGCGCAGCCAGTCGAGCGCGCCGAGCGTTGCCAGCGTCAGCAGGCAGACCGCGGTCAGCGCGACCAGCGTCGGCACGCTGCCCGATCCCAGCACCCGGTCGTACACCTGCATCATGAAGATGGTCGGCGCGAGATTGAGCAGATTGAGCAAGGCGCTGAACAGCGCGATGCCGATCAGGTGCGAACGGCAATGCGCGAGGGCGGCGCGAACCGCGCTATGCGCCGCACCGACCGGTTGGGCACCGCGCCTGCCGCCGCCGGCCGTGCGGGAAGGGGGACGGAAATGCTGCAACGAATATGCTCCTGGGAACGCCTCGATCGACGCCGCCAGGGCTATATGGCAAACTCGCTAACGCATGCTTAACCATGCGCCCGCTTCGGCCCGATTTAAGAACGCCTTATCAACGCGATACCAGCGGCGGCCGAGATTTGTACGGATGCCCCGCCGGAAGCAGGGATTCGAGCCCGAACTTGTAGGCCGCCCAGCCGAACAGCCGATTGACTTCGTCCTGCGACGGCACGCGGCTCAACACCACGATCGCCTGCACGTCGCCGCGCCAGAATTGCGTCGTGCCGATGCGCATACCGACATAGCCGCTCATCGCGCGCGTGTTCTGCGGGCCGGTCAGCCGCAGGTAATCGGGCGCGCCGCCGTTGAACCACAGCCGCGACCCCGGATTGCCGCCGCTGTCCAGGGCCCATAGCGCCATCGCGCTGTTCTGCCGCCACGACAGCGCGCCGGTATGATCGTTCCCCGCGCCGTAGAGCGTGCCGCGGATGGGGCCGTAGAAACTGCTGTTCAGCCCGCGCAATCCGCCCGCCACGGTGTCGCCGAACGAAAAGGCATAGGCATCGCCGTTGGCATCCTTGTCGAGAAACCCGACCGCGAGGATCGTCGAACCCGAACTGCCCGCGGGCAGGCCCGACGAGGGCGTGATCAGCCGGTCGTCGGTGCCGTCGAAGCGCAACGCCGCGCGGCCATTGCGTCCTAGCGGCAGGAATGTCGGTGCCTGTCCGGGGGCGGTATTGTTGGCCCATTTCTGCCAGCCCGACAGATCCTCCCACATCGCCGTCTCGCCCTGCGCGGTCAGCCGCGTGGCATCGGCGCGTGCCTTGGCGGACGTCGACGCATCGTACCAGCGCACCAGCGCACCGCCGATATTGGCGGGGGTCCAGCGCTTGAACTCGGTGATGAACTGCGCCGCGCCATTGGGGTATTGCCCGCCGGAAAGCTGGTCGGTCTTGCCGGAATTGCTGTCCCAATAGCAGGAATACAGGTAATTCTGATCGCGCAGCCACGCCGCGAACAGCCGGATGTACGTCGGCACGTCGGCATTCGCGCCCCATTCGTCGATTGCGTATTTCTTGCCGTGCGCCTTGGCGAAATCGACCTGCCACTGCATCCCGTAGCGCGCGTTCTTCTTGTAGTTGAACGCGGTGAGCTCGGTGTTCGAGCCCGAAAGGTCGAACTGCTTGTCCATGTAGACGTCCATGCCGACCACATCGACGACATCATCACCGGGATAGGAAAGCTCGGGATTCACGAGCTGGCCGGACACGTAGTAGGTATGATTGGGGCACCAGACGAACTGGAACTTGCCCGATACGGCGCGGAACAGGCTGACGACGTGGCGGAAGGCGTCGATATAATCCTGTTCGTGGCCGACCGACGACCACGCCTGCGACGCCCGGGTCAGGTTGAATTCCCAGCCGATGCGGATGAAGAAATAGGGTGCCGTCGGGTTGCCATCGACGATCGCCTGCGCGGCCTGGGTGAAATGGATGTCGCCCGCGCCGTCCGCCGTTGCGCGCAGCGAGCCGTTGCTCGGGCACAGCGGGATGCCGATATTATAGGTGCGCCCGCCATGCGCGGAGGAACTGCCCACGGCGCTCGCCGCCATTTGCTGATAGCTCGCGCGATTGAGAAAGGTCAGCACGATATCGAACGGCCCGCCGAACCAGCGCTCCGACGTGGTGAGCACGCCGCCGGGCGGATATACGCCGAGATAGCCGCTGCCCGTCGGGCCCGCCGGCAGCACCTGCGCCGCCGTTGCCAGCGCGCGAGCGGACGCCGTCGCGCTCTGCGAACCGGCTGCGTCCGGGGCATACGGCGCGTCGGCGGCACCCGGCTTTTCCGTGCCGCCGGGGACGAAGGTCAGGCCGGTGTCGCTGCTCTCACCGAGCAGACCCAGATAGCTCGCCGCGCTCGCCACCCCGATCGTCCCCGCGGCTGCCCCACCAAGCAATATGCTGCGGCGCGATACGCGTGATTCGCCGCTCACAGCGCATTTCCTGCACAGCAAGTCTCAAGAAAAAAGTGCGCACGTACCCCTTCAGTGACACTAATCATGCCGCTGTCTCCGTCCCTGTTGCCCGGATGTGCTTAAGGCTGATGTAAATCGTTTAGTTGAGTCGAGTTATGTCCATTTTGGACTGCATCCGTAACGTTCGTTTTATTTACGGGAGGCCGTGCCCATTTTGGGGTGGGCCGATCGGGCGACGGGGTGGACGGCCGCGCGGCAGGCGGGCTTGCGGCAATGCAGCATCGCCGGTAGGACGATCTGCACAGCCGGGGGCGAGTGGTGAAACTTTTCCGTAATATCATCCACTTGTTCATCTGGCAGGGCAGCACGTATCTGATCCCGCTGATCGTAACCCCGTATCTCACCCGGACGCTCGGCATCGGCGGCTATGGTGTTTTCGGCTTCTCGCTCGCGGTAACGACCTACGGGATGCTGCTCACCGACTGGGGTTTCAACCAGTCCGCCGCGCAAAAGGTCGCGCGCGCGGAAGACGATCCAGAACAGCTTCGGATTCTTTTCTGGAACACGATGGTCGCGCGTGTCGGCCTCGCCATACTGGCGATGATCCTGCTGATGATCGTCACGCTGACGGTGCCGATGCTCCGCGCGATCTGGCCGGTATTGCTGGCCGCGAGCCTGGTCATCGTCTCGACCGCTTTCAGTGCCAATTTCTTCCTGCAGGGCATGCAGAAGATGGGTGCTTTCGCGATCTCCGCGCTGATGGGGCGGCTGGCGATCATCCCGCTGATGCTTTTCTTCGTGCATACGCCGCAGGATGTGATGATGGCCGCGCTCATCCAGAACGGCACGCAGATCATCTCGGCGGTCACCTCGATCGTGATCGCCGCGCGGATCGTGCCGCTGTTCCCGATGCGCATCGACGTGCGCGGTGCCTTCGGGGAGATCGTTGACGGCTGGCACCTGTTCCTCAGCCAGTTCTCGGTCAGCCTCTACACGCAGGCGAATGCCGTCGTCGTCGGCTTCGTCGCGGGCACCAATCAGGCCGGTCTGCTCACCGCCAGCCAGAGGATTTCGCAAGCGTTTCAGCAGCTTGTGACGCCGATCAACATGGCCGTCTATCCGATGGTCAACCGGCTCAGCCATTCCGATCCGCCGGCGGCGGTGCGGCTGATGTTCCGCGTGCTCGCGGGGCAGGCGGCTTTCTCCGCGCTGCTCAGCCTCGGCATGTTCCTGGTGTCGCCCTATATCGTGCCGATCTTCCTCGGCCACAATTTCGCGGCGGCGACACCCGTGGTGCAGATGCTGTCGCTGTTACCGTTCTTCGCCGGCGTGTCGAACGTATTGGGCGGCAACATGCTGCTGCCGCTGGGCCTGCGCGGGCCGTTCATGTTCTCGCTGATGGCATCGGGCGCGGTCAATATCTGCCTGTTGTTCCTGCTGACTCCGACTTACGGAGCCTATGGCGGCGCGGTTTCGGCGGTGCTGACGGAGATATTCCTCTGCGTTGCGATGGGCGGTGGGCTGATTGCCAATCGCGCGGTATTCACCCGCATGCGCGCAGGCGAGCGTCCCTGAGCGACACAAGCGAAATTTAATCCGAAATTGACGTGATTTGATGTACTCCATAGGCGTATGCTGCGTCGCAGCAGCGGGTGTGGGGTTTTTCGATGGTCCGTGATCGTTTCGTCGTGCTGGACAGCTGGCGGGGCATCTGCGCGATCATCGTCGTCATCTTCCATTATCCCGGCCTCTCGCACCTGTTCGAAAGCGACTTCATCCGGCACGGCTGGCTGTTCGTCGATTTCTTCTTCGCGCTCAGCGGCTTCGTGATCGCCCACGCCTATCAGGACCGATTGCGCAGCAAGCGCGAAGTGGCGGCCTTCGCGGTCCGCCGGTTCGGGCGGGTCTGGCCGCTCCATATCGCCGTGCTGATTCCGTTCGTGATCCTGGAACTGGCGAAGCTCCACGCCGTCAGCGACGGCCTGTCCGCCGATCGGGCGCCGTTCACCGGGCTTACCTCGATCCCCGCGCTGCTCGCCAACCTCGTGCTGATCCACTCGATGGGGGTCATCAGCAGCCTGTCGTGGAACGGGCCGAGCTGGAGCATCAGCGTCGAATATTGGAGCTACCTCACCTTCGCGCTGGTGGCGCTCGGTTGCTCGACGCGCAGCGGGCTCGACCAGCGCCTCGCACGTCCCGCGCTCGCGCTGATCGCGACGATCAGCCTGGTGCTGCTCGTGTCTTTTCCGGGGACGCTGGAAACGGTGTCGCCGTTCGGCTTCTTCCGTTGCCTGCTTAGCTTCGTCGGCGGCTTCTTCGCCTATCAGATCGCGCGCCGCACGCCCGCCTTCCGTACCGTTGGCATCGCGACGGCGGCGGAGGTCGGCATCATGCTGACGGTATGGGCGTTCGTGACCTATCTCGCCTTCACGCGGGCGGTATTCGTCGCGCCGGTGGTGTTCGGCACCGCGCTGGTGGTTTTTGCGCAGGAGGGCGGGTTTGTGTCGCGCCTGCTGAAGACGCGGCCGTTCGTGACGATCGGCACCTTGTCCTTCTCGATCTACATGACGCACTGGCTGCTGCGAGACGTGTTCCGAAAGATCATCGCCGTCGTCGAACAGAAGCTGCACGTCGTGCTCAGCGTGCCGATGGATTTCCAGAACGCCACCGGCATGGGCTCCACGAAGGTGATCATCATGGGCGGCGTCTGGGGCGGCGATGTGATCCTCATCGCCTTCCTCGCCGGCAGCGTCGCGATCTCGGCGTTGACCTATCGCTACGTCGAACTCCCGGGCCAGCGCCTGTTCGGCAAGCTCGCCAAACGCATTCAGCACGGGCCTGCGGCGGCGGTGGCCGCGGCGCGCGATCCGGCGCCGCTTTAAGCTACCACAGGCTCTGTTCGATCGCGCACGCCGCGCAGACCTTGTCGTCCGACGCGGCCAGTTGCGCGTCGCAGACGGCACATTCGTTCTTCGCTGCGGCAACCGACACCGCGCTGCTCGCATTGCGCACCGCCGCCAGCAGCGCGCGCGGCGCCGCCGACAGCAAGCCAACAGGGCCAACGGCCCCGCCACGTCCCAGACGTACTTCGTTCGATCGCATGTCGTGAACTCCCCCTGTCTGAGGAGAGACACGAGTAGATCATGGCTGTGCAATCACAGCAATGTCCGTATCGGAGGTATTCGCACCCCCGGTCGCGACGCACACTCGCTTCGACGCAGCGGAGCGATTCGAGGCGATATCTATACGGCCGGTTTCGGGTCGATCTGAACGGGGGCCGGCGGGCGCTGCCTTGCGAGTCGAAGCAGCAGGCGCTGGCAGGGCTTCTCGATCAGTTCGAAACTGCCGATCGCGATCAGCACCGCCAGCGGCAGGGCAAGGATCACCGCGATCAACGGGGTGTGCCCGAGCTTGAGCCGGACACCCTGCAGCACCAGCGTCGCGACGGGCAGGTGGATCATGTAGAGCGAGTAGGACGCCTCACCCAGATAGGACAGGACGCGGCTGGTGAGCAGGCCGGTGCGCCCCTGGCGGCTCACCTCGGCCGCGGCGAGGATCAGCAGGGCGAGCAACAACAGCGTCGGGAACAGAAACCGGAAGGTTGCCAGCACGACGATCGCCAGCGTCAGCAGCGGCACGATCGCGCGCCCCTCGAGCCAGGCCATCGAACGCTCCCGCCCGAGCCGGTAGAGCGCGATGCCGAGCAGGAATTCCGGCATGATGCGGATATAGCCGAAGTTCGAATGGAGCGCGAAATAGCTGGCGCCGAGCACGAACGGCGCGATCAGCCAGACGATCACCAGCAGCGCCAGCGCGCCCGCGACGAGCCATTCGGCACGCACCCCGGCCATCCGCCGCACCAGGAACGGCGCCATGAAGGGGAACAGCAGATACGCGAACCATTCCGCGCTGATCGACCAGGAGGGGAAATTCCACGCGCCGGCATCGGTGATCTGCCAGGCGTGGATCAACAGCACGTTCAACACGAACTGCACGCCGCTGTAGCGTTCGGGATTAGGCAGCTTCATGTGCGCGAGCGTCAGCGCCGTCACCAGCGCGACGTAGAACAGCAGCGTCGCCAGATGCATCGGATAGATCTTGGCGAGGCGACGGATCAGGAACGGCTTCACCGCCAGGCTGCGCTCCTCGATCTGGCGCATGTGCGCGTGCGTCAGGATGAAGCCGCTGAGGATGAAGAAGAAATCGACGCCGAGCAGGCCGCTGCCGATGAACGGCAGATCGGGCCCGCGCGTGTTCGGCAGCCAGTCGACATAGTGATAGATCACGACCCAGAAGGCGGCGAAGAAGCGCAGCGACGTGAGCGGTACGATCGCCTTGGGATAGGGCCGGATCATCGCCGAAACTCCTTCATCGGATCGGCACGACGATGCCGATCGAGGTCTGCAATTTCACCGCCGCGATCATGATCACGCCGCACAAGGCGATGATCCACAGGCTCTTGCGATCCTTCACCGCGAAAACGAGCGGATCGTCATGCATCTTGCCGCGCTGCGCCAGCAGCATCATGCGCGACAGCCAATACAGCAGCAACGGCGCGATCAGCCACAGCAACGCCGGGTTGACGTAGAGCTTGGTCACTTCCGGCTGAGTCACGTACAGCGAAAAGACCATCACCGCGGAGAAGCTGCTCGCCGAACCGAGCGACTGCAGCACCGAGAGATCGTCGCCGTAGTAGCCGCGCCCGGCGACACGCGCGGTGCCGGTGTCGGGGCGATCGACCAGTTCGGCGCAGCGCTTCACGATGGCGAGCGCCAGGAACAGGAACATCGAGAAGGCGAGCAGCCAGAGCGACAGCGGCACGTGCGTGGCGACGCCGCCGCCGACCACGCGCACCGAATAAAGTCCCGCCAGGGTGAACACATCGACCAGCATCGCCCGCTTCAGCCGGATCGAATAAGCGGTCGTGACGACCATATAGCCGACCAGCACGATCAGGAAGCCGACGCCGAGCGCGGCGGCCATGCCCACCGCGAGCAACAGCAGCAGCCCCATCACCGCCAGCCCCGTCGGTATCGATGTCGCACCCGATGCGAAGGGCCGCTTGCGCTTGCGCTTGTGCGCCCGGTCCGCCGGGATATCGAGCATGTCGTTGAGCAGGTACGTGGCCGAGGCCGCGAACGAGAAGGACAGCATCGCCACGATCGCCGTGATCAGCAGCGCCGGGTTCATCCATTCGTGCGACGTGACGAGCGGCACGAACACCAGCATGTTCTTGAGCCACTGGTGCGGGCGCATCGCGCGGATGATCGCGGCGAGCGGGCGCGTCGGCTCCGGGAAGTCGCGGCTCGAAACCAGCGGCGCCTCGAGCGTGAGGCGGGTGCCGCGTCCGGCGCGCAGGACCGATCGCGCGCCGCGCCACACCGGCATGTCGGCGCGCGAGTCGCCGACGTAATCATAGCCGCCGGCGTGCATCGTGCGCAGCATGTCGGCCTTGGCGGGGCCTTTCAGATTGGTGGTTTCCGAGGCCTGCACCGCGTCGAACAGACCGAGGTGATCGGCAACCGCCTCCGCCCAGGCGCGCGGTGAGGCGGTGACGAGGTGGACCGGCCGCCCCGTCGCGCGCTGCTCGCGGATATAGTCGATCAGATCGGCACGGTACGGCAGCAGCGCCGGATCGAACGCGGCATGTTCGACCAGATACGCCTTCAGCGCCGCCCGCCCGCCGCGCAGCGCGGCCATCATGCCGATCAGCTTCGCGGGGGATGTCTTGAGCGCGGCGATCGCGGCCTCGTGCAGCAGGTCGCCGTGGACGAGCGTGCCGTCGAGATCGACGCACAGCGGAACGGTGTCGGGCGCGTCCGCCGGCACGGCCTTGGCATGTTCGCTCATCGCGCGGCCTCCGCGGTCTGGGGGACGATGACCGGCGCGGGGGCGGGCGGACGCGAGGAGATCGCCACCAGCACCACGCCGACCGCGACGCACAACGTGCCGCAGACCTGCAGCGGTACGACCTTCTCGCCGAGGAACAGCACCGACATCACCAGCACCGAGATGAAGCTCAGCCCGACGAAGGGGTAGGCGACCGACAGCGGCAGCCGCGACAGCACGTAAAGCCAGGTAATGGTCGCGACGCCGTACAGGCCGAGCGCGCCGATCAGCCGCCATTCGGTCGCGGCGATCAGCACCGAGTCGAGCGGACCCGTGCTCGCCTGCAACCGCGAGACGAGCGACAGCACGCCGAACTTGAGGCAGATCTGCGCCACCCCGGTCAGGCAGACGGTGAAAGCGAGGACGAACCAGACGATCATTGGGGAACTCCTGCCGCGACGGGCGCCGTCGGCTTGGTTGTCGCACTCTCGATCGCGAGCGCGAACAGCATCACCAGCGCCGGGAACAGCATGCTGAGGTTGCGCACCTCCCCGGGACCGCAGAACAGCACGAAAAGTGGAATGTTGACGAGCGCGGCAAGCGCGATGTGCCACCGCCGCGCGCGCGACAGCCGCGGCCAGGCGAGCACGGCCGCGCCGCCGATCGCCGCGAGCGCGATAAGGCTCATCGGGTGCGGCAACGGCACGCCATAGGTGATCTCCGCCTTGAAGAAATTCGCTGGGCTGGTGAAGAATCGGATCTGCAGCGGGATATGGCTTTCTGTGTTGACGCCCGGATTGGCGCCGAAGCGGTGCTTCTGGAACAGATAGACGAGCCCCGCCACGATCACGCTCGCCCCCACCGGGATCGCCGCGCGGATCGCCGCCGCGCGATTGTGCAGCACCGGCACCACGACCAGCGGCAAGGCGGTGAGGATGAAGAACAGATAGCTCTCCTTGTTCCAGCTCCCCAGCGCGGCAAGCGCCAGCATCGCCCACCACGACCGGCGCTGCGCGGCGATCAGGAACAGGCAGAACAGCGCGGTTTCGAGGAAATCGTAGAAATAGCCGCCGACCGATTGCAGCATCGGAAACACCAGCACGAACGCGGCGGCCCCGGCATAGGCGGCGGGCGGCCCCGCGCCGCTGTCGCGGCCGAGCCGGTAGGCGGCGGCCAGCAGCACGACCACCGTCGCGAGGGTCAGCGCGTACATCAGCAGATAGCGCAGCGTGTAGGCCGGCACCGCGACGATCGCCGGATCGAGCTTCACGCGCATCTCGCCCTTGTCGGTGCGGACGATCTTCTCCGCCATGCGCTCCGCCGATCCGGGCAACGCGCCCGCGACCGCCTGCACGGTATCGACCATCAGCCGGCGATAGGCGAAGGGCCGCTGCGCCGTGCCGTCGAGGTTTGCCTTCAGCGAGAAATCGGGGGATTCGTCGCGAAAGCCCCATTTGTCGAAAAAGCCGTTGAACGATGCCGCGCAGATCGCCAGCGACAGGAAGGCGAACGTGACGATCGGAAGCAGCCGTCGCAGGTGCAGGGCAGCTCGCGATCCTGTCATACGCCGGTCTCCCACCTTACGGCCCATGCCGGGCGGCGACCCCGAAGCCGCAAAGCCCAGCAGGCTCGCGATCCGTCATCGCGCCATTTCATAGAGGTTCAGCCGCTCCGCCGCAACACGCCGCCAGGACGAATTTGCCGCAGTTGCTAACGCATTGTTCCGCAATCGGACACGCAACGCCGGATCGCCGATCAGCCGCTCGATCGCGGCCTCCATCGCGGCATCGTCGGCGACGGGCACGACCAGGCCGTTGACCCCGTCCTCGACATCGGTGCGCGTGCCGCCATCGTCGCTTACCACGGGAATCAGCCCGCGCGCCATCGCTTCCAGCTTGACGATGCCGTATCCCTCGAACAGCGACGGCATCAACTGGACGGTGCCGCCGGCGAGCAGATCGGGCAGCGCGCCATTGGCGAAACGCGGCACGACGGCGATGCGATCGTGCAGATCGGGCGGGTAATCCGCATGGACTTTTGCCGCGTCGCACAACGTCCCCAGGAAGCGCAGCCGAACATCGGGATGACGTCGCATCACCGCCGTCATCGCCGCGGCGGTATGGGCGATGCCCTTGCGCGCGATGTAGCTGCCGATCTGCACGGCCTCGAACGGCGCGCCGGGATCGGGCTCGGCGAGCGGCGCGGCGACGATCGCATCGTCCACCGCCAGCCGCGCCACGCCGATCTTCGCGGGCGATATGCCGAGCTCGGCCTGCATGAACCCCGCCTCGGCCGCGTTGAGCGCCATCGCCAGGTCGGCGTTGCGGAACGATCGGCCCACCTCGGCCAGCCGCAGGCCATGCCGTCGCAGCCTTTTGTGGAGCGCGATCGTCCGGCCCTCGCGCGCGGCCTCCTCGCGTTCGGCGCGCGCGACGAGGTGCTCGATGCCGTGGCTGTGCGTCACGCGCAGCGGCATGCCCGCGCGGCGGGCCCCGCGATACGCCAGCCAGCCGTCGCCGCTGCTCGCGTCGATCACGTCCCACCGCCCGCGATTGCCCGCGATGTGGCGCGCGAAGAACAGCGGGAACACGCCCGGCTGCGCCTTCGCGGGCAGCCACGAGGGCAGATCGTCGAAGCTGAACGTATCCACCTCATGCCCCAGCGCGCGCATCTCGTCGCGCAGGCGGATGATGACGCGCGCCGCGCCCGCGTTCGGATCGAGCCGGTGGTGGAGCGACAGCAGGATGCGCATTCAGTCGACGCGCTTGTCGGTGAGCTTCGTGACGACCTTATAGACCTGCGGCCGGATGAAGCCGCGCCAGTAGAGGTACGAACCCGACATCAGCTTGGCGAGCGGCGCGGGATACCAGACGCCGGAGCGCTTGCGATAGGCGGCGTAATATTTGTCGATGAAGTAATTGTTGTAATGCACCGACCAGCGGAACTTGCGCCACTTGTCGATGCGCTGCCCGCCGGTGCGCACCTCCGAATAGGGCATGTGGATGCTGTGCGCGTCATTGGTCACGAGGATCGTGTAGCCGTTGACGTACAGGTTCATCTGGTAATCGCTCTCCTCGCGATAGCCGTTGCCCTTCGCATAGTGGCTGTCGAACGGAAACCGCTCCAGCAAAGCCTTGCGCGTCAGGATGTTGGCGACCGTGAAGGGCACCTCGATCACGCCGGTAAAGCGCGCGCCGTTGATGATCTGCAGCAGGAAATGTTCGAAATAGCGGCGCTTGCGCGTGCCGTTGCCGAAGCGGCGCACGGCCTGTTCGGGCTGCTCGCCGTCGCGCATGTAGACGCGGCGGCCCGATACCGCGCCGACCGTTTCGGGCGCCATCAGCTCCAGGCATTTGGCGGCGTAGCCGGCCTCGAGATATTCGTCGTCGTCGCAGAACAGGACGAAATCGTTGGCGGCGGCCTCGGCCCCGCGCTGGCGGCCATAGGATGCGCCGCGCCGTTCGGGATTGCGCAGATAGCGGCAGGTTACGGCGGGGAATTGCGGCGCCAGGCCCTGCAACAGCGCCTCGGTATCGTCCTCGCCGTCATCGTCGACCAGGATGATCTCGCTCACCTTGTCCTGCGCGAGATAGGTCGGCAAGACCTTGCGCAGCGTGTAGGCGCGGTTCCGTGTCGGCACCACCATCGTGATCATATCCACCCCGCCCCGGCACCGGCCTCTTGATCAATGCTGCGACGCCGCATACCAACCCGCTTGCGGATTTCCTAGCGATCATAAGGCTTGACGCGGTGCCAATTGAGGACGAGCCGATCGCCGACGCCCCGACATTGCTGATCGTCGCGCGCGGTGCCGAGAGCTACGGCGTGATGACCAAGCTGCTCAGCATCATCGGCGAACTGTCGCAGCGCGGCTGGCGGATCACGATTCGCGCCATCGGCGAGGGCGATTTCCTCGAACGCGCGCGCATCATCCCCGGCGTGGAGATCGTGCCGGATCCGACCGCGCCGCGCCGCTTCTTCGTGAACGGCGGCAAGCTGATCGGTTATATCCGGCTGATGGCGAGCAGCGTCGCCTTCGTGCGCGGGCTGCGCACCTTCCTGAAGGCGCGGCGCTTCTCGGCGGCGATCTTCTGCGAACATGGCCTGGTGCTGCCGGTTGCGGCGGCGGCGCGGGGGCGCGGCACGCCGTTCTTCTGGCTGATGCCCGATGTGGTGAGCGATGCGTATCCGCTCGATCTCAACCGCCGGCTCTACGGCGCGGGTTTCGGCTGGAGCGGGATGATCCCGGTCGCCAACAGCCGCTACACGCGCACGACGCTGGGGCGGGCGGGCAAGCGTGCCGAACAGATCGATCTCGGCGCGGACCCGGCGCGCTATGCGGATGCGGCGGTCGAGCCCGATCCGCTGGCGGGGGTCATCCCCGCGGGTGCCGTGCGCGTTGCCGTCGTCGCGCGGCTGGAAGCGGAGAAGGGCCAGCGCGCGCTGGTCGAGGCGATCGCCGGTGCGCCGGAGCTGGCAGATGTGCATCTCGTGATCTGCGGCGGGCCGGCCGGCAGCGCCTACGAACAGGCGATTCGCGATGCCGCGGCGGCGGGCGGGGTCGCGGGCCGCGTGCATCTGATGGGTCCGGTCGCCGCGCCGCTCGGCTATTACCAGTCGAGCGATCTCGTCGCGAGCGTGCGCAGCAACGTCGAACCGTTCGGCCTGTCGATCGTCGAGGCGATGCTGGTCGGCCGCCCGGTGCTCGCGCACGCGCTGGGCGGTCCCGCCGATATCGTCGTCGATGGCGAAACCGGCTGGCTGACGCAGGCGGCCTCGCCCGAGGCGCTGCGCGCCGGGCTGATCCGGGCACTCGCCGAGCGGCCGCGCTGGGCGGCAATGGGGGCGGCGGGGCAGGCCCGCGCGCTCGAACGCTATACGGTGGCGAGCATGACCGACCAGTTGCTCGCCGTGTTCGCGCGCCACGGCGTAAAGCCAGGCGGTTCCTAGCTTTTCCTGCGCTTGCCGAAGGCCTCGCGGAAAGCCTTGCCGGCCAGCGGATGCGCGCCGCGCGTCACGCTGTCGTCGTAGGAGCTTTCCGCGCTCTCCCAATAGCTGTGGTAGAGCACGTCGTTGGCGCGCATCCATTCCGCCATTTTCGTGATGAAATAGGGGTCGTCGCCCGCGCCGTGGCCGTCCTTGCGCGTGCCCGATCCCCATTCGGAAAAGGCGATCGGCTTGTGATGCTGCTTGCCGAAATCGCGCAGCCAGTTGAGCCCGTACGGCTGGTTGACGAACCACGCGAAGCGCACCTGCGTGTTGGCGAGCGCGGGCGTCCAATATTCGTTGTAGATGTCCATGCCGATGATATCGACCACGTCGTCGCCGGGATATCCCTGTTCGGCGGGCAGCGCGTTGCGGCCGATATTGGGCGTCCATTCGAACTTGAAATGCTGCCCCGGCACCGACCGCATCAGGCCGACCGCACGGCGATAATAGGCGATGAAATTGGCGGGATCCTTGTTGGCGGCCCAGGGTTGCCAGCCGCCGTTGAATTCCCAGCCGATGCGGATGACGACCTTGTCGTGGCCGTCCTTCACCAGCGTCTTCGCGCTGTGCAGGAAGATGTCGTCGAACTTGCCCTCCGCACCGTCCTTCAACGTGCCGGGCCCGCTCTGCGCGATCATCGGGATGGAGATGATGAGCTTGACGTCGGTGCCGCGCCAGCAGCCGGACAGCCAGTCGATGCTGGAGCGCAGCTTCGCCCAGTCGCGCTGGTCGAACGCATCGGTCGACCATTCGAGCTTGCGGCCGACGAACTTCTCGTAGCGCGGGATATCGGCTCGGCCGTTGCAGCCCGCGCCGACATGCGCGCCGAAGCCGGGTTCGCGGCCGACGGGGGGGCTTGCGGCAGCACAGCCGGGGAGAACGACTATCGTCGCCAGTGCGGCGATCGGCAGCCAGCGCGCGGGGAAGGTGGGTCGGATCATCGGCGAGGCCTTCCGTTTGTGCGCCGCACCATAACCGCGCGCGGCGGCGCTGCAAACCCGTTGAGCTTCAGCGTGTCGCGGTCGCGGCGAGATGATCGGCGAGGCGCAGCGACAGCGCGATGATCGTCAGCGTCGGGTTGGCGAAGCTGGACGTGGGGAAGGCGGCGGCACCGGCCACGAACAGGTCGCGCGTCTCGAACGTCTCGCAATTGCCGTCGATCACGCCATCCTGCGGGCTCGCCGCCATGCGCGCGGTGCCGATATGGTGGCCGCCGATGCGCGTGATCTCGGCGACCTGCTCGTCAAGTTCGTGCAGATCGAGCGTCGCGTTCGACGAGGTGGCGAACGCGGCCTGCAGCACGCGCATCCCGCGCGCCACGCGGTCGCGGTCGTCGCTCGTCATGCGCCAGTCGATCGACAGGCGCGGCACGCCGTGCGGATCGCGTTCGTTCGACAGGTACACGCGGCTGTCGCGATTGGGCGACTGCTCGGCGTTGATGTCGAGCGGATAGGCGTTGCGCGGATCGCGCAGCACCACCGAGGGCAGCTTGCGCGTCGCCAGCACGCGGCGGCGGCCCCAGTCGATCGAGAAACCGGCGAGCTTGAAGGGATGCCGCACGAGATTGCCGATGTGCGCGGCGATCAGCTTGCTGGTGCCGCCGCCGAACGCGGCCTTCACGCGGCGCTCGGTCGAGGTCAGCTTGCGGGCATATTCGGGGAGGATGAAGTCCTTCACCAGATACATCGCCGACAGCACCGGATCGCGGTGCGCCGGATCGACGATGCTGGCGTGGGCGGGGCGGGCGATCAGGCCGGAGAGATGCTCGCGCCGCTGCGCCTCGGGCGAGAGCCAGATGTAGCGGCGGCAGTAGATGCCCTCGGGCGAGCGCTGGTAATCGAGCCGCACGTCCTTTGCTGGCTTGTGGAAGGCGAGCGTGCCGATCTCGCCCTCGAGATGCGCCTGGTAGAAACGGCCGACCAGATCGCGCTCGTTGCCGAGACCGGCGGGGCGATCGGCGTTGGAGGCGAGCAGCAGGCGCGGCGTCTCCAGCCCGCCGGTGGCGACGATCGTGCGCCGCGCGCGCAGCGCAATGGTGCCCCCGGTCGCCGTGTGCAGGTCGGCGCCGGTACAGCGCGCACCGGCGTTTTCGGTCACGAGCGCGGTCGCGGTCGCGCCGGTGAGCAATGTCGCATTGGGGGCGGCGGCGAGCTTCTCGCGATACGCCTTGCCGAAATGCGTCGGCTCGCTGAAGCGTTCGAGCCGGTCGAGGATCACGTCCGCCGATGGCACGTCGTCGATCATGCCGCCGGGCGTATCCGGCAATGCCTCGGCGGCGGTGAAGGCGGCGGGGCCGGCGCGGCAGATGTCGAGCGCGCGCGGATAATAGGCCGCGATCTCCTCATGGGCGATCGGCCAGGCGGCGTTCGGGATCCACGCCCGATCCTCGAAATCGATCGGATCATAGGGGATGCAGCGCCCGCCCCACACCGCGCTGGTGCCGCCGAACGCGCGGCGGCGGTAGAGGTGGACGGGGCCGTGGCTCTCCGGCTCGATCAGCGATGCGCGGTAGAATTCCTGGCCCGCCTTGTCGAAATCCATGCCGCCCGCCTCGACCAGGACGAACGCGATGCCGTGATCGGCGAGCGCGAGCGCAAGCGCGATGCCCGCCGGGCCGCTGCCGAGGATGGCGACATCGGTGTCGAGCCGTTCGGGATGGCCGGGTTGCGCGCAGTCGATCAGCATGACGGTCCTGTTCTTCTGCTCAGCCGGCGGCTTCGATCAGGCCGCGCAGCCGCTCGGGCCGGCTCGCGCCGATGACGATGGTGTCGACGTCGTCGCGTTCTCCGGCGAGGCGAACCGCGTCGAGCGGGGCGAGCGCGGGCTGGAGGCGGATTACCTCGCGTGCGAGGATGACGACGCCGGCCGCGCGCGCCGCCGCCAGTCGCGCGTCGGCGGCGCGGGCCGCGATCAGGTCGATCGGCAGTTCGAGCATGGCGAGGCCGGGCAGATCGAGCGCCGCGTCGAGCGCATCGCCATCATCGCAGGAGATGCCGAAATAGCGCGCCTTGCCGGATGCGACGAGGGCGGCGAGCGCCTCCGCCACGCCGGGTGCGCGGATCGCGGCGGCGGGCGGGCTGTGCAGCAGCAGCGCATCGACCTGATCGAAGCGCAACCGCGCCAGCGAAGCGTCGAGCGCGGCGGCATAGCGCGCGGGCGAGAAATCGTGCGCGATATTGTCGCCGCGCTGCGCGGTGATCGTCTCGCCCTTGCCGGCGCGCGCGAGGAGCGGTTTCAGGATCGGCTTGAACGGCCGCAGCAGCCGCATCTTGGCGGAGAATTTCTTGCCGAGCTTGGTGACGAGGAAGATGTCGTCGCGCTGCCTGCCGAGGAGGCGGCCGAGCGTCCGCTCGCTGTCGCCCTGGCCGTAGACGTCGGCGGTGTCGAACAGGTTCACGCCGAGCTCCGCGGCGGTGCGGATGCAGGCCTCCTGCTCGGCGCGCGGCACCATGTTGTTGAACGAGCCGATACGCCCGCAGCCCAGCCCGAGGCGGGAGAGGGCGGCACCGGAGCGGGTGAGCGGCCTGCCGGACATCAGGCGGAGAGCCGGGCGACGAAATCGGCGAGGCGGCGGCCGGGTTCGCTGGGGGCGAAACGCGCTTCGGCAAAGGCGAAGGCGGCTTCCTGAACGGCGTTCAACGTATCGAGATCGTCGATCAGCACCGCCGCGCGCGCCGCCAGTTCGTCCAGCGTATCCACGGCGATGTAGTGGACCCCCTCTTCGAACTCCATGCCGTGCATCGCCTCGCGCAGCGCCAGCATCGGCACGCGCAGCGCAGCATAGGTCATCGCACGGATCTTGAAGCCGCCGCCGATATCGTCGGTCAACAGGCCCAGCCGCACCTTTCCGAGGCAAGCGACGATATCGTCGACGAAGCCGAGGAAGGCGATGTCGGGATAGCGCGCGGCGAAGCCGTCGAGGTCGCCGCCGCCCGCGACCTGCAGATGCAAGGCGCGCGGCAATCCGGCCGCGTCGAGCGCGGCGAGCGTGCGTTCGAGCACCATTACCTTGTGATGCGAATCGCGATTTCCCAGGATGATCGCGGCGCGGGGCGTATCCGCGCCGATCGTGCGCGTGGCGGCGGCCGGGCCGCCATAAGCGGGGGGCAGCGTGATCGACGGGGTCGCGGCGTCACGGGCGAAGGCATCGCGGTCCGCTACGGTGATGGCGGTGATGCCGTTCGCCGCGAGATTGGCACGTCGTTCCAGCCTGCCGGCCTTCCAGGCGTCGAGCGTGAGCGCCGCGCGCATCGCCGGCGAACGGGTGTTGCGGACCATCTGCAGGCGCACGGCATGTTCGTGATTATGCGTGACGACGATCAGCGGCGGCCGTTCAGCCCAATCGCGCATCGCCGCCTTTAGCGGCTCGACCAGCCAGGACATGGCGATGAAATCGACGAACACAGCTTCGGCCGACCGCGCGAGCTCCACCGCGCGGCGAAGGTAGGCGGTATCGACATTGCGCGCTGCAACATTGGGCAGCGGCGAGAGCAGGCTCTTGATCTTGCCCGGCATCGAACGCGGTAACGTCTCCCACGTTACGCCGTCGGCAGGCTGTTCGACGGGCTGTTCTGGCACGAAGGCGAGGCCCGTCACCGGGCCCTGCATCGCAAGGCTGGCGAGCAGCATCCTGCTGTAATCCAGGGCACCGCCGCGCAGGGGCGGATATGGCGGGAAGCGTGTGAGCCACAGAAACGACACGTCCCGCACTTTCCGCTATAGAGCCCCCGCGACGCCATCGATCGAACCGCGGCGAGCGCGTCCCGCGGCAAGACCGGGCGGCTGCGTGTCTAACTTTCCTTCGGAACGCTAGCAAGCTATGTTCGCGCCTGCACAACCCGAAAAGCGGGCGGAGACACTGTCTTGACCATCGCGATCCCCGCCGGCGCCACGGCGTCTTCCCAACTGCTGAAGCCCTGGCGTGACTATAAAGTTGATGAGGTCAAGGCAGCCATACTGAACGCCAACGAACGCGTCATCGTCGGCGCGGCGGCGATCGCGCTGGGCCTGCTGATCTTCACCGAGAAGCTGGCACTACAGCCGGCGAACATCGAATACGGCTTCTTCGCAGTGGCGGCGCTGTGCGTATTCCTGGTGTTGCGGGGATCGGCGTATTTCCTGCCGGTGCGGACGTTGGCGTATTGTGGCGTTGCGGCTTTGATGATCGTTATCACTTTCGCAAGCCCGATCCATGCGGCGTTTTCGATCCCGTCGCTGCTGTTCATGATCATCCTGCACATACCCTTCTGCATGCGGGTCGACCTCAGCCGGCTCGCGTATCTGCGCATCCTCTTGTGGTTCGAGATCTTCGCGCTGGTGATCGCATCGTTCGTCTATTTTCAGTGGCTTCAGCAGGCGGCGGGCATGCGCATGCTCAACATGGAGGATTACCTCCCGCAGTCGATGATGTTCGACAATTACAATTACGTCCAGAAAATCAATTACTTCTCGCACTGGTACAAGCCGAACGGCTTCTTCATGCTCGAGACATCCTATGCGTCGCAGGTGCTGGCGCTGGCGGGGCTGATCGAGCTGGCGCTGTTCCGGCGGCCGGTGCGGCTTGCCTATATCGTGCTGGCGCAGCTCTCGACCTACGGCGGCACGGGCATGATCGTGCTCGGGTGCGGCATGCTGGTCGCGGTATTCTACCTACGCTTCAAGGAGGTCGTCGCGCTGGCCGTGGCGGTGCCGCTGCTGTTCGGGCTGGCGATGACCACCGGCATCGCGGAGAATGCGATGGGCCGGACGATGGAATTCTCGCATTCGGGCACGAGCGGTAACGGTCGCTTCGTCGCTCCGTTCGAGATCGCGCGCGACACGGTGCTGTCGTCCAAGACGTTCGCGCTGACCGGCGTGGGGCCGGGCGTGGTGAGCCCCTATCACCGCCTGATCCAGGATACACTCAACCCGCTCACCAAGCTGGTGGTGGAATACGGCATTCCGGTCGCGGTGTTGTGGATGCTCTGGTATCACGCCTGCATGATCATGGCGCGCGTGCCGTTCATCGCGTTCTGGGCGTTCTTCATCCAATATGATGCGCTTGGCGGAGCGGCGATGGTGCCGCTTGTTACCTATTATTGTCTGCTCATCTCCTGCCTGTTCGTGCCTACCCGGTACATCGCACCCGCGATGCGCAGACCGACCATCCCGAATCGCCTGCGACCAAGCCCGCTGCGGCGGCTAGGCCCGGCATCGGCAACTGCTGCAACGCAACATGCGACGGTATAACCAAAACGGTGATATGTTTTTCATAAGCTTCTGATTCTACATCATTTAAAGTATGTAAAACCAGATATTAAGGGCGTGCGCACAGGCGCACTTAACCGTTAATACTCGGCGCACCTTAATAGGTGAACTGTACGTGCTGCACCCGTGATGCTCAAATGGGGTGCGGGTCGATGCTTTACGGATTTCATGTAGGGAACGATGCGAGTGCGGTGGGTCGTGCGTCTGCGTGGCTTGGTGCGGGTGTGGACATTGTTGCGGCGAACACGGGTCGGGCGAGCTGGTCGGACTGGGTGAGCAGCATCGGGTGGCAGATCGGCAACATGAAGTCGGTTGCGGCGACGTCTGCGTTGCGGTGGACGATCCCGATGTTTGCGAACGGGGGGACGCTGCAGGATGCGGCGGCGGGCAAGTACAACAGTTACTACGTGCAGGCGGCGCAGAAGCTGGTGGCGGCGTATGGGACGGGCAGCGACATCATCGTGCGGGTGGGCGAGGAGTTCAACGCGAGCTGGATGCCGTGGTCGGCGACCAGTGATCCGGCGAGCTATGCAGCGGCCTACCGGCAGTTCGTCGATGCGTTCCGCTCGGTATCGGGCAATTTCAAGTTCGAGTGGAACGTCAACGTGGGCGGGACGATGGACCCGGCGACGGCGTATCCGGGCGACAAGTACGTCGATTATATCGGCATGGATTTCTACTGGGACAGCAAGCAGAGCTGGAGCATCAAGGATCCGGTCCAGGCGTTCAACTATTACAAGAACACCAAATACGGCCTGCAGTGGCTGGAGACCTTCGCGGCGGCGCACGGCAAGCAGTCGGCGTACAGCGAGTGGGGGGTCAACTCCGAGAATGCGAGCGCGTTCGTCACCTTGGTGAAACAGTGGTTCGACAGCCACGACGTGGCGTACGAGCTGTACTGGGACGTCAACTCGGCATTCGCGGGTCAGCTCGACAACGGCCAGTACGGGGCGACCGGGGATACGTTCAAGGCGCTGTTCGGCGCGGCGGCGCTGAACGTGTCGAGTGCGGTCGATGCGGTGCTGTCGGCAAAGGCGCTGACGCTGACGCTGAGCGGGGCGGCGAACGCGCTGGGGACGGGCAACGATCTTGCCAACACGCTGACCGGCAATGCGGGCGACAACGTGCTCGACGGCAAGGGCGGCAACGATATCCTGATCGGCGGTGCGGGCAACGACACGCTGACCGGGGGTGCGGGCAACGACACGTTCGTGTTCGCGCGCGGCAGCGGCAAGGACGTGATCACCGACTTCGGCGCGAACGGCGACAAGGACGCGATCGACATATCGGAGTATCTGACCGCGGGCCTGAAGCCGACGCTGACCAATGTTGGCGACGACGTGCGGATCGGCTTTGCAAGCGGCGAGACGATCCTGGTGAAGGGTGCGCAGGCCGAAGGTCTGGTGGCGACGGCGACGGGCTATGCGCCGGGGCTTTCGTTCATCAACCAGTCGGGCGGCGACCAGGCGAGCCATGCGTTCCAGCTGTGGGGCCAGGCGGCGGACGTGGTCGGCAAGGCGGGCGACAAGGATTACTTCACGATCGACCTGGCCAAGGGTGCCGACACGCGGATCACGCTGAACGGGCTGGGCTCGGGGCAGGGGACGCTGGCGGACGGCAGGATCAGCATCTACGACGCCGCCGGCAATCTGGTGGCGAGCGACGACAACAGCGGCTCGGGCAACGATGCGCTGGTGCGGTTCACGGTGCCGGCGACGGGCACCTATTATGTGGTGGTGGAGGCTGCCGACGGCGGCACGGGCACGTACAAGCTCAACGCGACGAACTACAATGTGGTGGCCGACACCGGGACGCACGTGCTGACGGGCACGGCGGGCAACGACGTGCTGATCGGCGGTCGGTTCGACGACACGTTCACCGGCGGCAGCGGGGTGGACGTGTTCAAGGTGGGGCTGGGCGCGGGCCACGACACGATCACCGACTTCGGTGCGGGCGGTGAGGCCGACATCCTCGACATCGCCGCGTATCTCGACGCCGGATACAAACCCACGCTCACCAACACCGGCAACGACCTCCAGATCAGCTTCGCAACCGGCGATACCATCACCCTCAAAGGCATCTCCAACGATAACCTCAAGGCGGTCGGCGCGGGCTACAGCTTCCAGGCGTCGGCCCCGCTCGGTTTCCTCACCAGCTCGGGTAACGACCAGACCAGCAATTCGCTGGCGATGTGGGGCAGCGCCACCGACACGATCGGCAAAGCCGGCGACAAGGATTGGTTCAAGATCGACCTTGCCAAGGGCACCGACATGAAGATCGCGCTCGCGGCGGGCGGATCGGGCATCGGCACGCTCGCCGACGGCAAGATCAGCATCTACGACAGCGCGGGCAAGCTGGTCGTCAGCGACGATAACAGCGGATCGGGCAACGACGCGCTGGCGCGCTTCGTCGTGCCAGCGACCGGCAGCTATTACGTCGTGGTCGAGAGCGCGAACAACGGCACCGGCACCTACACGCTGAACGCCACATCGTACAACACGGTGGTGGACGACGGATCGCACCGTATCGTCGGATCGGCGGGCAATGACGTGATCTTCGGCAGCACGTTCAACGACACGATCACCGGCGGTGCCGGCGCCGATTCCTTCGCGATCGGCCTCGGCACCGGGCACGATGTCATCACCGATTTCGGCAACGGCAACGATCTGCTCAACCTGACCGCATTCCTGAAGGCCGGTTTCAAGCCGATGCTGACCGACCAGGGCAATGACACGATCATCAGCTTCGGCAACGGCGATTCGATCAAGCTGCTCGGCGTTCATGCGAACCAGCTGGTGAGCAATGCCTATGGGTTCGTTCACGCTTGACATAACTATCCTATATGGTACATATCGGCGACCCTTTCCATTGCGGAAAGGGTCGCATTTTTTATGGAACAAAACACGAACATAGGAGTCTTCATGGACGATTTCCGCGATTATTCGAGCGGCATCGGCTCGCCGGTGACGCGCGCGCTGGCGATCACGCCTTCCGATGCGGCGGCGCTCGACTTCCGCCCGCGCGCGCTGTTCGTCGGGAGCGGCGGCTCGCTGACGCTGCGCCTGCCCGACGATGCCGCCGACAGCGTGTGGAGCAACATTCCCGACGGCACGCTGCTGCCGGTGCGGCCGATCGCGGTGCGCGCGACGGGCACGACCGCGACCGGCATCCTGGCGCTCGGATGATGCTGCGCCTCGCGATCGACCTCGCGTCGCTGCCGGCACGAATCCGGTGCGTCCTGCTGCTCGCACAAAACGTCATGCTGGCGACCGAAGCCGGCGCCCTTCTCATCGCGGAGTAATCCATGCCCCAGATCCGAATTTCCGAACTTCCCCTGAGCCCGGCGTTGAGCGGAGCCGAGCGGCTGCCCGCGATCCGGAGCGGCGCCAATGCCGCGGTGACCGCCGGGCAGATCGCCGCGCTGTCGCGGCCGGCGGCGATCGCGCCTGTCGCGACGCGGTGCGCATTCGCGCGCGGCTATTCCGCCACACCCAAGCAGATGATGGCGCGCACGTATCACCGCGCGCTCGACGATATTTCCGCGCTGCAGATCGTCGAGGCGAACTGGTACAGCAACGCCGGCACCGAGACCGGCACCGGCGGGACGCTGAGCGTGACCGCCGCGATCGAATATCCGCTCAACACCTGCACGGCGGTGACATGGGGCGGGGCGGGCACCGGATCGGCGGCGACCAATACCAACCTGTTTTCGGATTTCGTCGCCGTCAGCATCCCGAAGGGGGCGCTGTTTGCGATCCGCCGTTACGTGACCAATGCGTCGGGCATCGTCTTTTCGACGATTTCGGACCAGACCGACCGTGGCTTCGGCATCGACGTGTTCGGTTACGCGGCATCGGGCATCGCCGACCAGACGCTGAGCGGCACGCAGGTTTCCACCGCGCAGGCGGCGGGGCTGTGCAGCTATCCGGCCGCGATCCTGGCGCGGACGCGGCGGCCGAGCTTCGGCATCGTCGGCGACAGCCGTTCGGCGGGCGCGATCACGACATCGAGCACGGCGAGCTTCGACGCATCGGGCAATGTCGGCGAGATCGCGCGTGGGCTGGCGACGGCGGGCTACGCGGCGCTCAACGGCGGCGTCTACGGCACGCAGGCCGCGCAGTTCGTGGCGAGCCATGCGCGGCAGGTCGAGATCCTGCGCTATTGCCCGTACATCGTACTCGAACATGCCATCAACGACGTGACCGCCGGGCGTACCGCCGCGCAGATTCAGGCCGATCTGACGGCGATCGCCGGCTATTTCCCCAATGCGCGGATCATCGTGTCGACCACGCCGCCGGTGACCAGTTCGACCGACGGCTGGGCGAGCCTCGCCAATCAGACGACACACGCCAACAATGCGGTGCGCGTCGCGGTCAATACGTGGAAGCGTGGCGTGCCGCAGCCGTTCTTCGATTGCTGGGATGTCGCCGATACGGTGGAGAGCGCCCGCAATTCCGGGCTGTGGAAGCCGAACTTCACGCTCGACGGCACGCATGAAAGCGATGTCGCCTATGCCGCAATCCAGGCGGATGCCGGCTGGGCGATGAGAACAGCGACCATTTCCGCCGCCTGATATCGGCTTTGCACTATCCGCGCATGAGGCCGTACTCCGGTGCGTCCTTGTGCGCGGGATGGTTGGCGTTCGATTAACCAGCCCTCTTCGCGGGACTTACATCTGTCCCGGTTACTGCCGCCTTCATTGATCTGGAGGCGTGCGATGTTGTGCGGCGCGATGGCTTGCTTACTAACCCAAACGGTAATGCCGGCGGCATTCATGCCGTTCGATCCGGCACTGTCCGAACAGCCGTCGCTGCGGCCGGCGGTCGTGCTGCGTCCGGTCGTGCCGGTGCCGATCGCGAACCCGATCGACGACTATGCGACCCCGCGCGGCTTCACCGAAATGTGCAGCTCCGATCCGAGCCTCTGTCAGGAAATGGCGGGGCAGGGTGAATCGCAACTGGCATTGTCCGATGCCGACCGCGTCAAGCTGATCCGCAAGGTCAACAGCCGCGTCAACCGCCATGTCCGCCAGCGCAGCGATTACGAGACGACCGGCCGTGCCGAAGTCTGGCGCCGGACCGGCATGGGCAAGGATGCTGCGGGCGATTGCGAAGACCTTGCGATCGAGAAGCGCATCCGGCTGGTCGAGGCGGGCTTTCCGGCCGAGGATCTGTATTTCGCGGTCGGCTATCGCAGCGATATCGGCCTGCACGCGGTGCTGGTCGCGCATACCGAGCGCCGCGAGATCGTGCTCGACAGCCGCTTCGCCCAGCTCGAGAGCTGGCAGAAATCGCCCTATACCTGGGTGAGCCGCCAGTCGCGCGCCGACTGGAACGTATGGACAAGCGCCGTGCCGATGACCGCCGCTGCGGCACCGATGCAGACCGCCGCGATGCGGGTGCGCACGCCGACTTCCGATTGACCGCCGCACGCTATCCCGGCAAGACTAGGTTAAGGTGCACTGCAATATCGGGTACGCCGGATAGTCAGAGTGAAAGCGGAATCGGCATGGCGCGTATTTGGTTGATCCTGTTTTTTGCTGTTTTGTTCGCCCCGGCCGGCGCGTTTGCGCAGAAGGCGGCCGAGGCTCCGCCCGCTCCCTCCGCCGCGGTGCAGGCGGCGGCCGACAACGGCAGCCCTGATTACGTGCTCGGCGTGGCCGATCGCGTGCGCATCACAGTTTATAACGAGACGCAGCTGACCGGCGAATTTCCGGTCAATAGCAATGGCTTCATTTCCTTTCCGCTGATCGGCGACGTGCGCGCCCAGGGCCTGACCGCGACCGAGCTCGCCCGCGGGCTCGAGAAAAAGCTCGGCGACGGGTATCTGATCGATCCGCGCATATCGATCGACGTGCTTACATTCCGCCCTTTCTACATCCTCGGCGAGGTCAGCAAGTCTGGCGAATACCCCTATTCCTCAGGGCTTACGGTCGTGAATGCGATCGCCAAGGCAGAAGGCTTCACGTACCGCGCCAACAAGAAATACGTGTTTCTGAAACGTGCAGGAACGACCGAGGAGCAGCGCATTCGACTCACCTCCCATCTGCTCGTTCAGCCGGGCGATACCATCCGCATCGGCGAACGATTGTTCTGATCCTGATCAAGTGGGGACGTTAAGGGGCGCAGTAAACGTCCCGAATGTTCCGATACGGATCGTACGGCGCTAGGATGTCGCGTTATTTAGTAGAAAATCTGTAACGCTTGTGTATTGTGTTTTGCTGCACTGCAAGACGACGGAGACGTGAAATGGCCAGCCCCGTGTTGTTTTTGGGCGCAATGCTATTGTTCGGGCAAGGCGCCAACGATCCCAATCAAGCGCAGGTCGATGCGCTTGCAAATCAGATTACGGTCGTCGCACAGCGGCTGCCGGACGGAACGCCGACGAATATGTATCAGGCGCAGTTCGCTGCGCTGCTCGATCAATCGCCGTATAACTGCACGATCCAGCAGCAGGCGCTTGCGCGGGTCGGTGGCCTGAGTCCTGCGGCCAAGGCCGCGGCGAAGCGGCTGGCCGACACGCTGACGCACTGCGGTTCGGGCACCGCGGCGCTTGCGTCGGGTGGTCCGGTGGGATCCGGCTTGCCGTCGTTCAGCGTCGGCGGTTCGGCCGATTACACGCCCTAATCGACTGCGCCGCCAATCGCGGTTAATTGCGTGATGCAGTTAACGAAAATCCACGATCGGGGGATCCTAAAGTGAAAAAAGCCGCTGCCTTCATAACGTTCTCGGTGGCCGCATTCGGCGCGACCGGTGCGCAGGCGCAAACGGTCGGCAACGGCTTCCTCGATTCCGAGATCCCGTTCGAGGTGGTGCGCGGCGACAACGTCAGTGTTCGCGACCGACCGCGCCCGGACTACGAGGCGGCCGGCATCCGCGGCGGCAGCATGGTCTACTATCCGTCGATCACGCTAGGCGCGGGTTACTCGGACAACGTCTACGGTTTCACGAACAATCCGGTCAGCGACGGGTTCTTCACGATCGATCCGTCGATCACCGCGCAGTCGGACTGGTCACGGCATTCGATCTCCGTCGACGCCGGTGCCAGCCTGCGCCGCTTCGCGACCGCAGACAACAAGAACGAGGACGGTTACCGCTTCGGCGTCGCCGGCAAGCTCAACATCGGCGACAGCTACATTGCCGCACGGGGCCGCGTGCGGCGCGCTTATGAGTCGCAGATTTCAGGGTCGTTCACAGCAAATACCGCCGCGTCGGTTCCGTACGTGATCAAGACCGGCGAACTGCGCGGCGCGTATCAGGGCGCGCGCATGCGGCTGGTCGGCTTTGCCGATTACAACAAGATTGATTTCGTCAACACGCCGTCGATCATCGGCGGCATCGTCGATCAGAAAACCCGCGACCGTGCGACCGAGCGCGGCGCGATCCGGCTGGAATATGCGGCGACGCCGGGCACCTCGGCTTTTGTCCAGGCATCGATTTTCGGCACGCAATATGACACCGGCCGCGCGCTCGGCGGCGCACAGAACCGTGATTCGACGGGCTTTCGCCTGCTCGGCGGCGCTACGTTCGATCTGACCGCAGTGGTGCGCGGCTGGTTTGGTCTCGGCTACACCAAGCAGGTCTATGATTCGCCGGTCTATCCGACGATCGAGGGCGTTGCCGGCGATATTCGCATCGAATATTTCATGACACAGCTGACGACCGTGACCTTCACCGGCCGCCGCACGATCGAGGACGCGGTCACGCCGGGTTCGGGCGGCTATTTCGCGACGTCCGGGCGTGTCCGTATCGACCATGAGCTTCTGCGCAATGTTTTGCTCAACGTCGATGGCGGCGTCGAATGGGACGATTTCAGCGGGATCACGCGGCGCGACAAATTGTGGACCATTTCGGGCGGCGGCAACTATCTCCTCAACCATCAGATGGGTATCTCCGCCGGGATCTCGCACATCGCTCGTGATTCGAAAGGGGCGCCGCTCGGTCAGATTTTCGATGAGACCCGCGGCACCGTCGGTTTCACCTTTCAGCTCTGATATGGCCGGTTCCGGCCAAGGACAGTAAATGAACGTTCAAGCGACATCTGACCGCGCTCTCTCCGCAGCCGAACTCTCCGGTGTCCCGCAGACGTCGGCGGGGCTCGACTTCGCGGCGCTCATCGCGCTGGTTCGGAGGCGCTGGCCGCTCGTCGTCATCATCACAGTCATAGTCGCGATGGCGGCGGTCGCGGTGTCGCTGCTGATTACGCCGCAATTCGATGCGGTCGCGCGGCTGCGCATCAGCCCGCGCAACATGACCACGATCGAAAACAACAACGCGACCAACACGCAGCCCGAGAACGGCATCATCGACAGCGAAATCTCGATCATGCGCTCGCGCGACATCGCCGAGGCGGTCGCGAAGCGGCTTAATCTGGCGCGCGATCCGGAATTCAACCCGATGCTTGCCAAGGGTGAAGCGGCGCCGGCGGCCAATGCGCCGGTGCCTGACGGTGTCGTCGCGGGCGTGCAGGGTCGGATGAGCGTCCTGCGCGAGCCCGACACCTATATCGCGCAGATGATATTCCGGTCCGAATCGGCGGAAAAAGCGGCAGCGATCGCGAATGTCTATGCCGAGGAGTATCTGCAGAGCAGCGTCGATCGTCGCACCGGCACGGCCGGCCGCCAGGCGAAATGGCTCGAGGAGCGGCTGCGCACGCTCGGCGCCGAGGTGCAGGCCGCCGACGCGCGGGTCGCGCAATACCGTTCGCAGGCCGGCATTGTGCAGGGCGGTACTCAGGGCACGATCACCGACCAGCAGGTCGCGCCTTTGTCGAACCAGCTCGCCACGGCCGAGGCCGCGGCTGCCGCCGCGCGCGCGAACGTGGCGGCGGCGCGCGCCCAGATGGCGCGTGGCGGGACCGAGGCGATCTCGCAGGTGCTCGGATCGACGGTGATCGCCGATCTGCGCCGCCAGCGCGCCGAACTTGCCCGCGACGGTGCGCAGATCAGCGCACGCTACGGCCCCAAGCATCCCGAATCGATCCGCATCGCCGAGCAGCTTTCCGGCGTGGACCGTCAGATCGACGCCGAAGCCCGCCGCATCATCGGTGGCCTCGAGGCGGATGCACGCGCTTCCGAAGCCGGTGCCAGCAGCCTGCGGTCGCAGCTCGCACGGCTGAAGTCCGAGCAGGCCGGCGACACGCGCGCAGCCGTCACCGCCGACAGCCTTGCGCGTGAGGCTGAAGCGAAGCGGACTATCTACAACCAGCTTGCCGCGACCGCCCAGCAGACCAACCAGGAAACGCGCAGCTCCGAGCCGCAGGGAACGATCGTCGAGCGCGCCGCCGTTCCGGCGCGGGCAACCTGGCCGAACCGGATTCTGTTCGGCCTGTTCGGCGTCCTGCTCGGCGCGATACTCGGCGTGCTTGCGGCGCTTGTGCTCGAACTGATGTCGACCGGCATCCGCACCGTCGACGATGTCGAGCGCACGCTGGGCATCCCGCTGCTGACGTCGCTGCCCCTGCTGACCAAGCGGCGCCTGGGCGGCGAGGGCGGCGCTGCCATGACGCCGGCCGACTATGTCGTCGCGCGTCCGATGTCGACCTATGCCGAATCGCTGCGCACGATCCGTAATGAGGCGATGTTCCACGTCGACAAGCCGAAGCGGGTGATCTCGATCGTCTCGTCGGTGCCCGGCGAGGGCAAGACCACCACGTCGGCGGCGCTCGGCCGGATCATGGCGATGAGCGGCGACAAGGTCGTCCTGGTCGATTGCGACCTGCGGCGCGGTTCGCTTGGCAAGACGCTCAACCAGCAGCAGGATGCCGGCCTGATCGAGGTATTGAACGGCACCGCCTCGCTGGAGCAGGCGCTGGTGCGTACCGACGACGACAGCCCCGACGTTCTGCCGGTCAACGAGCCTTCGTTCACCCCGCGCGATCTGTTCAGCGGCCCCGCAATGCAGAAGCTGCTCGATGCGCTGCAGGCGCGGTACGACGTGATCCTGCTCGATACGCCGCCGCTGCTCGCAGTCGCTGAGGCACGCACGCTGGCCGGGCTTTCCGACGCGGTGGTGATGGTGATCCGTTGGGAAGACACGCCGCGCGGCGCGGTGCGCAACGCGGTCAACATGCTGCTCAAGGATCGCGTCCCGTTGCTCGGCGCCGTGCTTTCGATGATGAGCGTGAAAGCGGCGCAGGGCTCGGGCAGCGACAATCCGGCCTATTATTACAAATACTATCAGAACTACCGTCAGGAGTGAGGCGGCAGCCGGGCTTCGGACGCGGCGCTGGCTGAGACGCCCATGAGCGGTGAGGGCGGCAGTTCGTCGATGGCAGGCGCCGGTCGCCCGATCCGCGCGTTGCTGGTCGATTCGTCTTTCTTCACGCAACCGTACGACACGGCGCTCCACAATGGACTCGTCGCGGCGGGTGTGGAGGCGCACTGGCTGACGCGGCGGCTGCGCGCGGGCGAAGGCATACAACTGCCTTCCGATGCGCAGACCGCGCTCTTCTATCCGGTGAGCGAGCGCGGTGGCCCGCGTAGCGAACGCCCGCTGTCGCGACTGTTGAAGGCGGCCGAGCATCCGCTTGGCCTCGCGCGCATGGTACACCTCGCGCGGCGCTACGACGTCGTGCATGTGCAATGGGCGATGGTGCCGGCGATCGACGCATTTGCGCTGGGGCAAATCCGCACGCGCCGTCCGGTGGTGTTCACCGTCCACGATACCCAGCCTTTCAACGGCAAGGCGATGAATGCCTGGCGCACACGCGGTTTCGAACGGCTGTTCGATGTTGCCGATGCGCTGATCGTCCATACGGAAAGCGGCCGCGCGAGCCTGATCGGTGCGGGCGCACCGGCTGAGCGCATCCACGTCATCCCGCACGGCCCGCTGCCGTTGGCCGGCGCGGCGGAACCGCAGGCGCGTGGTGCGCGCTGGCGGATCGTGCTGTTCGGGCGGCTTCAACATTACAAGGGCGCCGACCTGCTGGTCGAGGCGCTGGGCAGGCTCGATCCGGCACAGCGGGCCCGCATCGAGGTGATGATCGCCGGAGAGCCGATGATCGATCTTGCTCCGTTGCGGGCGCGGGCGGCGGAGCTTGGGATCGATGGTAAGACACTGCGATTCGAGCCGCGCGTCTTTTCCGATGCGGATATGGCGGCGTTGTTGGCGGGCGCGGACAGTTTCGTGCTGCCCTACCGCGCGATCGACGCGAGCGGGGTGCTGTTCCTGATCCTCGGGCTCGGCAAATGGATCGTCGCCAGTGACATCGGCGCCTTTGCCGAGACGCTGCGCGACGGCGAGACCGGGCGGCTGATCCCGCCCGGCGACATCGATACGCTGGCGGCGGCGCTGGCCGATGCGGTCGGGCGGAAGGTCGCGCCGGGCGCACTCGCGGCGACCGGCTGGGACGCTATCGGCATCCGTACCGCCGAGCTGTATCGAAATCTTATCACTGCGCGCGGTAAGGCCGTATCTCGGTGATATCGCAGCGCAGCATGATCGTGTATGGCTGACACCAAGAGGCTTTTCGGTAGGCGCGCATGAGCAACGTCATCCTTCTCGAGTTCAACGAACTGACACCCGCGGTGATGGATCGCTTCATCGCGCAGGGGCATCTGCCCGCGTTCAAGCGGTTGCGCGACGAAAGCGTTGCCGCCGTCACCGACGCGGGCGAGGATCCGCCGTATCTGGAGCCGTGGATCCAGTGGGTCACGGTGCATACCGGCCTCAGCTATGCTGACCACAAGGTGTTCGATCTCGGCGACGGGCCAAAGCTCGAGGCGCCGCGCATCTGGGACATGATCTCAGACGCCGGACGGGCGGTCTGGGTGTGCGGCAGCATGAACGCCGCAGTGCGCGGCAACGCCATCCGCGGCCACGTCCTGCCCGATCCTTGGTCGACCGGCCTACGCCCGATCCCGGAAACCGAATTTGCCGCCTTCTTCGATTTCGTGCGCACCTATGTGCAGGAATATACGCGCGACAAGCCGCCGCTCGCCAAGTCGGACTATCTGCGTTTCGTGCGCTTCATGGTGTCGCACGGCCTGTCGCTGCGCACCGTCACCGATGCCATCCGCCAGCTCGCTGGCGAACGTAGTGGCTTGGGCAAATGGCGCCGTGCGGCGGTGCTCGACGATCTGATGTTCGACGTGTTCCGCCACGATTATCAGCGGCTGCGCCCGGCGCTGGCGACCTTCTTCCTCAACAGCACCGCGCATTATCAGCATTATTACTGGCGGAATTACGATCCCGCCGCTTTCGCGCTCGCCCCCGATGACGGCGCGCAGCAGGAATATGGCGATGCGATGCTGTTCGGCTATCAGAAAATGGACGCGCTGCTCGATCGTACGTTGCAGATGGCGGGGCCGGATACCACGGTCATCCTCTGCACTGCGCTCGGCCAGCAGCCGCTGACCGGCTATGACGAGGATGGCGGCAAGATGCTGTTCAAGCCGCTCGACACCGCCGCGCTGCTACGCTTCGCGGGCGTTGCCGAACCCTATACGATCGCGCCGGTTATGGCGGAGGAATTCCGCCTCTACTTCCCCGATGCGGCCGCTGCCGAAGCTGCCGAGGCGCAACTCGCGACGCTGACGATCGACGGCAAGCCGGTGCTCAAGGTGCGGCGGACGGAAGCCGAGCTCTATGCCGGCTGTGACGTCATCGCGCCGCCTGCGGCCGATGCCCTGATCGTGGCGGGCGGCAGCAATGAGCCGCGCCGCTTCGCCGATCTGTTCTACCCTATCGACAGCGGCGTGAAGAGCGGCATGCACCACCGCGACGGCATCCTGTGGATCCGTACGCCGGGCGTCGCACCGAGCGTGATCGAGCGATCCGTTTCGCTGCAGGAGATCGCGCCGACGGTGCTCGCGCTGTGCGGCGTCGATGCGCCCGTGGCGTTCGCGATGCCGCCGATGCCGGAAGTTGTCGTCCCGGCCACCGCGCAACTGCGCGCGGCCTGACGCGCCTCAGTCCGCGGTCTGGCGGATCGAGGCGGCGGGCGCCCATACGGTGTAGGTGTGGCGCGAGAAGGTCGCTTCGAGAACGCCGGCCGCGACGCCCGCCAAGCTGGTGATCGCGCTGAGGGCGATCGTAACAGGCTTCAGGCGCAGCAACACGCCGATCGCGAACAGGGCCGACAGCACGAGCAGGACGACGAGGCTGTTCCCCCAGCCGAAGCGCGTGACCATTGCCGCCGCAAAGGCGATGCCCGACAGCGCTAGCAGGAACGGCGACAGCCACTTGATCAGCCGGTGCGACACATAGGCATAGCGCATCATCGGCGGCATCTTCCGCAGGACAGGCCACAAGGTGCGGTGGACGTTCCAGGCCTGACAAGCGATACGGCGCTTGCGGCGATATTCCTCGCGCCAATAGACCGCGCTGCGCTCACGCACGATCACTTCCTCCGCGGTGACGACACGGTGGCCGGCGGCGAGGATCATGAGCGAGACGTAAAGATCGTCGATCAGATGCGACGGCGCCGGCTGGTACAGCGCGCGGCGAACCATGAAGAATGCCCCGTCGACGCCCATCACGCCCACGGTCGCACTCTCGACGCGCTTCAGCGCTTCCTCGAGCCGCCAGTAGAGCGAGCCCGCCGCGCTGGTCGGCGATTCGTCCTCGTTGGTGTAGACCAGCTTGGCGGTGACGCAGCCGACGCTCTTGTCGAGGAAATGGGCCGCCAGATCGACCAGCCCGGTCGCGGGCGTGATGACGTTGCCGTCGGTAAAGGCGATCAGTTCGCTTTCGCAACGCGGGACCAGCACATTGAGCCCGGCGGTCTTGCCCTTGCGCTCGTTCGAGACGACCAGATCGATCCGGTCGGCGTAAGCGCGCAGCAGCTCAGGCGTATCGTCGGTCGCGCCATCGACATAGACGTGGATCGTGGCCGGGCCGTAGCGTTCGGCCATGACCAGCATGTTCTCGATCTTGGTGACGATAACGCGGGATTCGTTGAACACCGACATGCACAGTGCCAGCGTCGGCCGGAATGTAGGATCGGAGGCTGCGACGGGGCGGTTCTTCGTGCCGATGAAGAACAACGATAGCGGATAGGTGAAAAACGGATGCGCCGCGAATGCGAAGAGTATCAGCGATACGAGCAGCGTCCCCAACCAAACCAACGCCTCGACCCCTTACTACACGCAGCCAGCGAAATGGCTTTTGTCCTTCCGAGGCAAGTACGGAACACTACCTAGTCTGGACAGGCTGCCAGGTCTGATACCGTTTCCCGCGCCACGCGTCCATAACGCCGAGCATGGTTGCCCAGATGGCTCGTCCCATTTCGGACATTTTGGACAGAGGGCCGAAGCCGCCATAGATCAGCAATCCCGCTGCTCCGACGCCGAGAATCGCAAGTGCCGTAGCCCAGATCGGGCCTGCGAGTTGCAGCGTCGCCAGAACGAGAAACAGCCCGCTGAGCGCCGCCAGCGCAGCCCCGTACCAACGTATCAGCCGGTGGCTGACATATTTGTAGCCGTTGATCGGTGCCATGCGCAGCAACTGCGGCTTGAGGTGCCGGTGACTCGAATAGGCGCGGCAGGCGATGCGGCGTTTGCGGCGGAATTCATCGGAGCTTTTCTCGGCCAGTTTCTCATACGCCAATACGTCAGGCGCGCTGACCAAACGCAAGCCGGCAAAGACGATCGACATGGATACGATGAAATCGTCGAGCAGATGAGCGGGCACTTCTGGATAATACGCGCGGCGCGTCGCGAAGATCGATCCGTCGGCACCCATCGTCGATCCCGAACGCGCCTCGTTCTTCTTGATATATTCCTCTAGCCGCCAATAGAGTGAGTTGACCTCGGCGGTCGCGCTCTCGCCCGGGTTGACGTAGACCAGAGTGCCGCACACTCCGCCCACCGCCGGATCGGAGAAATAGCGCAACAGGTTCGGCACGGTCGCGGGGTCGAGAATCACGTTGGCGTCGGTGAAGATCATCACCTCCGTATCCGAATGTGCGACCAGCCGGCGCATTCCCAGCGCCTTGCCGGTGCGCTCAGGTGCGGCGTGTACGTCGATCAGATCGCTGTTGGCCTGCAGCAGCTCCAGCGTGCGGTCCGTGCTGAGATCGACATAGGCCTTGAACTGGATGTTCGGCACAACCTCGCGGATGGCGCGCAGGTTGGCGATCTTCTCCGGCATGCTCGCTTCCTCGTTGAACGCGGAAAAGACGAGCGTCGCCGTCGGCAGGTCGTTCCGATCACCGAACCGGATAGGTACGGAACGGAACAAACGCAGCGACAGGGGATACGTCACGTAAGGATGCAGGAACAGCAATACGCTGATCAAACCCAGCATCAAGAAAACCACGGCACATCCCCATTGCCTTGCTGCAACGCAGCTAGCATTTGGCGCGCGCGTTGGCGACCTAATATCGTCACGCCCGCCACTTAGCCATCGATCATCGCATTCTCTACATTGTGCGGAAGCGAGATTGCTTGCTCAACCATCATGGCGTGTGCTGAATCGGGACGCCGCGCAGATGCGTGCAGGGGATGAGACGATGGCGAGGCAATTTGGCGGCAGCCCGCTATACGACTATGAAATTCGCCGCCGCCGCTTGCCGCTTGCCGGTTCCGCGGCGGTGCTGATCGCGGTGGCGCTGCTATATGCGCAGATGCTCGCGCTCGGTGGAGATTCGGCGGCGCTCGCCGCGTGCGCCGCCGCCGCCGCCGCCGTGCTGGCACCGGTCGTGCTGCTGCTGATGCGACCTGCCGAATCGATCCTGGTGCGGGCGCTGCCCTGCGTCGGCCTTTTGCTGCTGGCGATGCTGTGGGCGGCTCTCCCCGCGACCGGGCTGGCGGGGTCGGCGGTTCCGCGTCCGGCGCCGGACCTGCTGCCGCTCGAGCTTGCGAAATTCGTTGGGTTCGTCGCCTGCGTCGTGATCGGCGTCGCGATCGGGTCAGGTGTCGGCGCGACGCGGCGCTTCTGCGATCTGTTCGTCGTGTTCGGGCTTGCCTACGTGCTGTTGTCGCTGTGGATGCTGCAGGAAAATCCAGGCGCGGTATGGGGCATTGCGCGGGCGGACTGGCGGCCGCGCTTCAGCGGCACGATGTTTAACGCGAACGTCGCAGCCTGCGTTTTCGCCGTGATCGCCATCGTCGCATGGGGGCGGCTACGTGTCTTGCTGAAGCCGCGGTCACGCGCGCGAACGACGCTGCACATCAGCTATACCGTCGTCGTCGCGTTCGCGGCGGCGATGGCGACGGCGGCCTGCGCGATGACGGGATCGCGCTTCGTGCTGGTCGTGTTGATGGCGGCGACGTTGATCAGCCTGGCAGGTGCGGCGCGCGATCTGTTGCGGTCGCATAACCGCAATCCCTTGATACCGATGCTGGCGTTGGGCGTGGCGGTTGTGGCGCTACTGCTGATCTTCGGCGAGCCGGTGTTCACGCGCTTTCGCACCGCGTCGACCGATCTCGATCTGCGGATGTTCGCGATTCCGCATTTCGCCGGTTTGGCGACGACGTCGCCGTGGTTCGGCTACGGACTGGGTGCGTTCGAGGCGGCGCATCTCGCATCGCTCGATCCGCAGAGCGCACCCGTCGTGTGGAGCTTCGGCGCGGCGCACAATGCGCTGGTCGAGGCGGCGATCGAGGGTGGTTGGCCCTATGTTGCGCTGATCTCGCTTGCGGTGGCGTACGTCCTGTGGCGTGTCGCCCGCGCTGCCCGGCGCGGGCCGGGCGATGCCATCACCACCAGCTTCGTAACCGCGCTCGCCGCGATCCTGCTGTGCGCGATGATCGATATCGCGCTGAGCTTTCCGGCTGTTGCCGCCATGTCCGCGACGATGTTGGGGCTGGTGCTCGGTCGCGCGGAGCGGACGCTGCTTACGGTTCGGGATCAGCCGGCATGAGCCGCTGGAAGCGCGCGGCGGCGGCGCTGTCGCCCAATATCTTCTCCACCGCCCGGCGGTCGGCATGCTCGATCGTGCCATACCAGACTGCCTCGCGCAGCACTGCCTCGCGCACGGCGGGATCGAGCGCCGCCCAGTCGCGCGCTGCGTAACCGATCCGCCACAACGCGGATCGACGCAGATAGGGCTGAACGTAGCTGTCCGCGAGCGCGCGCCGTGCCTCGCCCGCATCTCCGGCGGTATCGGCGAGATAGGCGCGCAACACCTCCGCCTCGCCCCAGGCGGGCCGCGCGGCGATCGCCCGGCGTGCGTGGATCAACCCGGCCTTCGCCATCCGCATCTGCGTATCGCCGTCGGCAAGCGCCGCATAGCCGCGCGCGATCGCCAGCTCGTAGCGCGCAGAACATGGCGACGAACAGGCATCCGCACCCGCCAGCGTCGCGCCGAGGGCGTCGGGATTGGGAACGCCGTTCTTGTCCGGCACCGATGCGCGCATCAGCGCGGCGAGCGCGATCTCGTTCCTCGCCACGATCCCGCAACCGAGCGCGGCGAGCGACAACAGGATGACGGACAGCGGCAGGACGATGCGGCGCGGCCTGGTCAATTCCTGACATACTCGAACATGAGGAGCTTGATCGACAGCTGCCGCGCGCGGTGATCCGCGAGCTTCCAGCCGAACAGCGCCAGCGCGGCGATCGCCACGAACAGAATCGGGGGTGCCGGCATCAATGTCATAATGGCGGCGATGACGGCGGAAACGCCCATCGCGCCCGAAAATATCGGAAAGCCGCGCACCAGCCGTTTGCGACCGTTGCGGCGACGCGCCGGCAGGGCGGCAAGAACGATGATGCCAAGCGCCGCCGCAAGCGGCACGATCGCCGCTGGCGGGCTTACGGGCCAGACCAGAACCGTGACCGCGACACTGGCGAGGCCCATCAACGCCGCATAGAATCTGGCGAACTTCATTGCGCGCGTCCCAGAATCATCGCCCGGCCCTTCGTTCGCCGAACACGAATACAGGCGCTAACATGATCTTGTGCGGTGCGGCAATCACTGTTCGGGCGGCCCCGAGTGTCAGATCGGCTGAAGCAGGAAGTGCGCGCCGAGTACGCGGAGCGTGTCGCTGCCATAATGCGCGAAATCCTGGTGGACGGATACGCGATCGAACTCCTGAGCGTCGCCGGTCCATTCGTCGCATGCTACGATCCGAAAGCTGTTCTTTTCGAACAGCCGGATGAAATCGGGCGTGCGCAGCCGGTTCTGGTAATGGATGCCTGGGTTGAGGAGGGTCCAGGTGCGCCTACCGAAGCGGACGTAATTGTACGACGTGATTGACGGGTCGGCGTGCGCGTAGTGATCCGAATAGTCGATCGTGTGGCGCATCATGCCGTCTGGCGCGATCACCCTGCGGCATTCGGCGAAGATAGCGTCGCAGATCGGCTCCGGCACATGCTCGAACACGCTCGTTGTGGTGACGACGTCCACCGATCCTGCCGTGAGCCCGGTCGCCCGGCCGTCGAACGGCGCAAGGTAGCGGATGCCGTAGAGGCGTTCCAGATCGGCATCGAGAGTAGTGTCGCTGACTGGCGCTTCCGGCACGCGAATACAGCCGGGGGGCGGATCTTTCTGCAGATGCGCGATCACCGCGTTGATCGTTTCCGCGCGCGCCCAGCGGCGCACGTCGATCGCGATCTGGTGATTGAGGCCGTAGCAATAATAGACCATGTTCGCGTAGAGATCCCACCCCGCGCCGAATTCCAGCAGAGTCAGCGTTCCCACGTCGCTGCGCGTGGCGACGATCGTCTGCGCGTGGCTGATCTGGACTTCCGCGCTCTCGATCGTGGGAGAGAGCGGGCGCGGATAGGATTTGGTGACGTAGCGCTGGAAAAGGTAATAGACCTTTTGGCCTGCCGGCATTTTATCGAAAAGATTGAAAGCGACCGCCTTGGCGATCCAGTTCACCCTGGCTTTGCGTACTGCGACCACTTCAGCCCCCGGATGTTGCGCGCGGCCCGTAAAGACGCCGTAAGCCGGGCACGTTGTGCGTATGCGAAAGGCGTCGCCGCCGCAATCGCTCGTCGGCGAAATTTCACGCCGAAAGCGGGACGATGACGTTGCCACCGAAATGCACCGCGCTTACTATCGGGATTTATATGCGTTGTTTGAATAATGATTTCATTAATCACGTTAAATCATGTCGATATTTCAGATAAACTTTGATTATTTCGACATTGAAATGATAGTTATACTGTCTCAAGAGTATGTAAAACGATACATTAACTACCATGAGTACATGCTAATTAACTATTAACACTGAACACACTTTAAGACCTGCTGCGTAGATACGCTCTCGATAAGACGATCGAGGTGGGTCAGTGACGCTTTACGGATTTCATGTAGGGAACGATGCGAGTGCGGTGGGTCGTGCGTCTGCGTGGCTTGGTGCGGGTGTGGACATTGTTGCGGCGAACACGGGTCGGGCGAGCTGGTCGGACTGGGTGAGCAGCATCGGGTGGCAGATCGGCAACATGAAGTCGGTTGCGGCGACGTCTGCGTTGCGGTGGACGATCCCGATGTTTGCGAACGGGGGGACGCTGCAGGATGCGGCGGCGGGCAAGTACAACAGTTACTACGTGCAGGCGGCGCAGAAGCTGGTGGCGGCGTATGGGACGGGCAGCGACATCATCGTGCGGGTGGGCGAGGAGTTCAACGCGAGCTGGATGCCGTGGTCGGCGACCAGTGATCCGGCGAGCTATGCAGCGGCCTACCGGCAGTTCGTCGATGCGTTCCGCTCGGTATCGGGCAATTTCAAGTTCGAGTGGAACGTCAACGTGGGCGGGACGATGGACCCGGCGACGGCGTATCCGGGCGACAAGTACGTCGATTATATCGGCATGGATTTCTACTGGGACAGCAAGCAGAGCTGGAGCATCAAGGATCCGGTCCAGGCGTTCAACTATTACAAGAACACCAAATACGGCCTGCAGTGGCTGGAGACCTTCGCGGCGGCGCACGGCAAGCAGTCGGCGTACAGCGAGTGGGGGGTCAACTCCGAGAATGCGAGCGCGTTCGTCACCTTGGTGAAACAGTGGTTCGACAGCCACGACGTGGCGTACGAGCTGTACTGGGACGTCAACTCGGCATTCGCGGGTCAGCTCGACAACGGCCAGTACGGGGCGACCGGGGATACGTTCAAGGCGCTGTTCGGCGCGGCGGCGCTGAACGTGTCGAGTGCGGTCGATGCGGTGCTGTCGGCAAAGGCGCTGACGCTGACGCTGAGCGGGGCGGCGAACGCGCTGGGGACGGGCAACGATCTTGCCAACACGCTGACCGGCAATGCGGGCGACAACGTGCTCGACGGCAAGGGCGGCAACGATATCCTGATCGGCGGTGCGGGCAACGACACGCTGACCGGGGGTGCGGGCAACGACACGTTCGTGTTCGCGCGCGGCAGCGGCAAGGACGTGATCACCGACTTCGGCGCGAACGGCGACAAGGACGCGATCGACATATCGGAGTATCTGACCGCGGGCCTGAAGCCGACGCTGACCAATGTTGGCGACGACGTGCGGATCGGCTTTGCAAGCGGCGAGACGATCCTGGTGAAGGGTGCGCAGGCCGAAGGTCTGGTGGCGACGGCGACGGGCTATGCGCCGGGGCTTTCGTTCATCAACCAGTCGGGCGGCGACCAGGCGAGCCATGCGTTCCAGCTGTGGGGCCAGGCGGCGGACGTGGTCGGCAAGGCGGGCGACAAGGATTACTTCACGATCGACCTGGCCAAGGGTGCCGACACGCGGATCACGCTGAACGGGCTGGGCTCGGGGCAGGGGACGCTGGCGGACGGCAGGATCAGCATCTACGACGCCGCCGGCAATCTGGTGGCGAGCGACGACAACAGCGGCTCGGGCAACGATGCGCTGGTGCGGTTCACGGTGCCGGCGACGGGCACCTATTATGTGGTGGTGGAGGCTGCCGACGGCGGCACGGGCACGTACAAGCTCAACGCGACGAACTACAATGTGGTGGCCGACACCGGGACGCACGTGCTGACGGGCACGGCGGGCAACGACGTGCTGATCGGCGGTCGGTTCGACGACACGTTCACCGGCGGCAGCGGGGTGGACGTGTTCAAGGTGGGGCTGGGCGCGGGCCACGACACGATCACCGACTTCGGTGCGGGCGGTGAGGCCGACATCCTCGACATCGCCGCGTATCTCGACGCCGGATACAAACCCACGCTCACCAACACCGGCAACGACCTCCAGATCAGCTTCGCAACCGGCGATACCATCACCCTCAAAGGCATCTCCAACGATAACCTCAAGGTCACGACCGACGGCTATACCTTCACGGCTAGCGTCCCGTCGCAATCGTCGGCGGTGACTGGCAAGGTCGCGGCCGATCAGGGCAAGGTTGGCATACCCACGTCTGCGATGCCGTACGATTTCAACGGCGACGGCCGCGCCGATGTCCTGATGCGCAACGCCAATGGCGACGTGAGCATGCTGCTCTCCAACGGGACGTCGCTGGCCGCCTCCACGTATCTGCGCAACGTCACGAGTGACTTCAGCATCATCGGCTCGGGTGATTTCAACGGTGATGGCAAAGCCGATATCCTGTGGCGGCAGCAGTCCGGGCAGATCAGCGACTGGCTATCGACCGGCACCGGCTTTGCCGAGAATCCCGCCTCGATCCGTTCGCTTTCGACCGATTGGAAAGTGGCCGGCATCGCCGACTTCAACGGCGATGGCAGGGACGATATCCTCTGGCGCAACGCGAACGGTCAGGTGATCGACTGGCTGTCGAACGGCACCGGCTTCTCCGACAATTCCGCATTCTCGCGGCAAATCGGCAACGACTGGCAGATCGTCGGGACGGGCGATTTCAACGGCGACGGCAAGGCCGATATCATCTGGCGCAACAGCGGCGGCACGGTCGCCACCTGGATGTCGAACGGGACTGCGTTCACCGACAACAGCGTCATGCGGCCGATGGGCACCAGTTGGTCGGTCGCCGGGACGGGCGATTTCAATGGTGATGGCAAGACGGACATTCTCTGGCGCAATGCCGATGGCGCGGTGACGACCTGGCTCTCGGCCGGCATGTCGTTCGTTGATGGCGGCGT
>NZ_JAUQSZ010000017.1 GCF_030580995.1 Sphingomonas immobilis | reverse complement strand
GCTCGGGCGCGGGCCCCGCGCCCCAGGCGTCGTTCTGCGCAGGCGGCGCGGGCGGCGGAGCGCCCCAGCCGTCGTTCTGCGGCGCGGCCGGTGGGGCGGGAGCGGCAGCCGGGCTCGCGCCCCAGGCGTCGTTCTGGCCGAACTTGGCCATCTGCGGCGTGGCCTGCGGCAAGGATGCCTGTGCGGAGGCCTTGTTCAAGCCGAGCGGATCACGGTTTTCCTCGATCGGCTGGCCGAAGCCGCCGCGTGCCCAGTCGACGACATTGCCGTCCGCGATCTTGCCCCAGATGTCGTCGGGGCTCGCGACCGGCGGTCGGTCGGGCGCGGCGCTCGACCAGTCGGAGGCCTGCTGCTGCTTCTCGACATGCGGCTCCCATGCGGATTGCACGGCGGGGAGGGGTACGCTGGCCGAGGGTGCCCAGCCCGAGGCGACCGGCGGCGGCGCGGACGGCGTGGGCGAGCCCCAGCTTGCCGCGCGGTGCGCGTCGGGCTTCGCGAGCGACGGGCCGGTCTGCGGCTGCCATCCGCCACCACCGCCGGGTGCGGGCGAGGAGGACGGGGCACCCCAGCCACCGCCGCCGGGATCGCTGGCAGGCGGCGGGGGCGAGCCCCAGCCGTCGTCGGACGCGGGCGGGCTGCCCCAGCCGCCATCATCGACGGGCGGCGGCGCGGGCGGAGCGTGGCTCGCCCAGCCGCCCCAGTTGCTCTGCTGCGCGGCGGCGGCCGCTTCCGATTCCTTCTCGATCGCGACCGCAGCGACGCCGGTCAGCGCCGCGACGACCTCATACTGGCCGATCGTGAACACGTCGCCGTTCTCGATCCGGCGCGGGCCCTCCATCCGGTCGGGCGAGCCGTTCAGGTGGGTGCCGTTCATGCTGATGTCGACGAAGGAGTAAAAATCGTCGGAGAACTGGATCTCGCCGTGCCGTGACGAGATGTAGTGGCGCGGATCGGGCAGGCTCCAGTCGCACGTCGGCGACCGCCCGATCAGCGCGCCGCGGCGATGCAGCACGAGTTCGGTCGGCATGCCATTTTCGAGTCGATCGAAGTTTCGAATCGTCAGCGTCAACGTCATGTCTACGAGAGTGCCCCAATTCCTTTCGAAGCAACAGCTTCCGCGAGTGCCAGTGCGCGCTCGAACAGCAGCTCGGGCGCGTCGGTGCGATACGCCGCGGTCGCGATCGCGCCAACCGCGAAGCGCGCGGCGGCCTCGGGCGGGGGCAGGACCGGCGGCAGATCGGGCAGCGAGATCGACCCGCCCGAATAATAGACCGCGAAGCCGAGCAGCCGCTCCGGCTCCCGCGGGCTCGCCGCCTGTGCCGCCTCGTGCGCGGCATGACGGTTCGCGTCCGTCGGATCGCCCAGCCAGCGCAGGCAGTAATCGAGCGTCTGGCGGTCGCGCAGCTTCAACTCGCGATTGCGCGATTCCGTATCGAGGATATGCGCGGCCCAGTTGATCGCTTCGAGCCGGGGCAGCGCAACGCCGATGAATTCGAGCGCGGCATAGGTGCCGCCCTCCTCGGCGCGCACCTTGTCGTAGTGCGCACGGACGGAGACGGCCGGGTCAGGCAGCGAATCCTCGTCGTGCCCGGCCAGTTCGGCGACCTGGCGGGCTTCGGTGAACCGTATGATGCTCCACTCGCTCATTTCCCCCGCCTCAACCCGAATTGATCTTGACCATGCCGCCCGTGACATGGGTCATGCCGCCGCTGAGCGTCGCATCCATCGCGCTCGCCTTGAATTCCAGGCCGCCGCTGATGTCCACCTTGTTGGGCGCGCTGATCGTGATGCCGAGATTGTCCATGACGATCTTGGACGGCCCGACCTGAAGAGTGATCTTCGTATCGGCCTTCAGAATATACTCGGCGTGCGTGGTGATCTTGTAGTTCTTGGTAATCTCGGTCGTTTGCGCACCCAGGATCGTCAATTTCTGATTCTCGCCGATGTCCAGCGTTTCGGATTTGTCGATCTTGCTGGTACGGTTCTCGTGAATCTTGACCGTCTCGTTCTTCATCACCTCTTCGTTGCGGTCCTTGCCGATCTTGATCTCCTGATCATTGCCGACATGGTGCGATTCCTGGTAGCGAACGCGCGTCTTCATATCCCGATTGGCGTGGATGAAGATTTCTTCCTTGCCGCCATTGTCGTCGAAACGGATTTCGTTGCGGCCAAGGTCGCCGCTGTCGAGCGTCATCGTATCCGGGTAATCGCCCTGCTTGTTCCAGGTCTTGGTCGCCCACAGCGCCTTGGTCTTTTCCTCCGGCAGCTTGTAGATCGGCATGTTCGACTTGTTGAACACGCGGCCGACGACGAGCGGGCGATCGGGATCGCCGCCGAGGAAATCGACCAGCACCTCGTGCCCGATGCGCGGCAGGATGAGGTTGCCGAGGCCGCCGGTTTGCGACACGCGGATCCAGCAGGTCGATTTCTCGCCGGGCGTGTTCGCGCGGTCCCAGTGGAAGCGGACCTTCACGCGGCCGAATTCGTCGGTGTAGATATCATCCCAGCCGGTCGGCCCCGTCACCACCGCAGATTCCAGGCCGGTCACGACCGGGCGCGGCGTGACATGCGGCGGCTGGAAGAACGTGGCGGCCGGGATCGCTTCGAAACGGACGTTGAACTCGTCCTCGTACATCATCTCGCCGGTGCGATACGTCTCGGCGGCGATGCTGTGATAGGTCGATGTGATGAGATAGGCGCCTTCCATCCGCGGCACTTCCTCATGCTTGCTGATGGTCATCTTCGTGCCGACCGAGAGACCGCTCGCCTGAGAGGTGCCGGTGAAGACGCGACGCTGCGAGCGCATGCCGTGCAGCAGCCGTTCGCTGCGATCCTGGCCGATCGTCTCCTGATCTTCCTTGTTGCCCTGTTCGAAGGAAAAGCGGCCCGGGTAGTGATAGACTTCGCGGTTGTCGTTGGGATGTTCGAGTTCGCCGGACTTGGTCGAATGCAGCGGCTTGTCGGGCACCTTGAAGTCGAAATCGCGGATCGTGACCTTGGCTTCGCCGGTGGTCGACACGCGCTCGTGCCAACTCTGCAGGAAATGCTGGCCCTTGCCCCAATCCTCCGATTCGGCTGCGAACAGGCCCTTGGCTTGCGGGTTGTAGACGAGGCTGGCGGGCTTGCCGTCCTTGTGCGCGTGCGGCGCATCGCACAGCACCATGACGTGCCGGTCCTTCTCGTGCCGGAAGAAGTAATAGATGCCTTCTTCCTCCATCAGCCGCGAGATGAAGGCGAAATCGCTTTCCTGATACTGCACACAATACAGTCGCATCGGCAGATCGACCGCGCATTCGTATTCGACATCGGAAATGCCGCTGCTCTTGAAGACATCTTTGATGATGTCGAGCGCGTTCTTGTTCTGAAAAATCGCCATGTCGCGATTCTGCGACATGAAATAGGCAAACGGCTTCAACGTCAGGCGGTAACGATGGCCGCTTTTTCCTTCGCTATGATAATCGCCGGATACCAGCAGGCCGTGGAAATACCGCAGAACCTTGCCGTCTTCCTTGACGCTGAGAGAACAGGCCTTGCCGAGGTGCGGATGTAAATCGACCTCAAGCGTCGCCAGCACGTCCACCATGATGGTGAACTGTGTGCTGAGCGCTTCGATACATTCAATACTCTCAAGGTCGACCTGCTCATCACCCAGGTCGATCGACATTTCCGTCAATCTCGATACAGGAACTAAGGGCATTTTCCGGACCTCCCCCGCCGTGTGGATGCCGCGACCTTGGGTTCTATCGGCAGTCTACTAAGCATTTTGATTGTCCGCGCAACGGCCCATAGTGCGCTCTTAAGCATGTTAGCACATAAGAAGCGAATACTTCCAGCTTGCTAGTGACCGGCTGCAAGTGGTAAGGACTCCAGTAATAAGTCGCATTCGTAACGATTCTTTTCTGGGGATATAGGGAAAATGCGTGTCGTTAAGCGATCATTGGCGCTCTCATGCGCCGTGACAGGTCTGCTTGCATTCGCCGTTCCGGCGTCTGCGCAGACTGCGTCGAACGCTCAGGAGCCGAGCGTTGCAAGCTACCTCTGCACTTTCGCGGGCCAGTGTGACGGTCAGCCGGCACCCGAGACCGTGACCAAGGAAGCGCCGGCGACCAAGGGCTTCCGCCTCGCCCGCTCCGCGCCGCAGGCCGCCACGCCGACTCAGGCCGCCCCTGCGACCAAGGGCTTCCGCCTGGCGCGCGCGGGCCAGCCTGCCGAGCCGGTCAAGGTCGCCGAGACCGCGCCGCAGACCAAGGGCTTCCGCATCGCCAAGGCTCCTGTCGCCGCGACGCCGCAGGTGCGCCGCCCCGGCCGGACCGAGGTTGCCGAGGCGACGACCTCGCGCCGTCCGTCGGTGGAGTCGGTCGGCCGTGGCCAGCGCGCCGATCTGTCGATCGGTTTCGAGTTCGGCTCTGACCGGATGACGGACTCGGGTGTCGCGACCGCCAAGATCTTCCAGCAGTCGCTGATGTCGCCGGCTCTGTCGGGCAAGCGCTTCCTGATCGAAGGCCACACCGATTCGGTGGGCGATGCCGCGCGCAATCTCGACCTGTCGCGCCGCCGTGCGCAGGCAGTGGCGGACTATCTGATCGGCCACGGCGTCGACTCGTCCCGTCTCGAGGTGAAGGGCCGCGGTTCGGAAGAGCCGCTGGCGGGTCATCGCAAGGCTGATCCGGCGAACCGCCGTGTCGAGGCTGCGCTGATTTCCTGACACTTTCCTTCGGGGTGGGGGGTTTCGAAGTGGCGCCATCTACGCGCAACGTAACGGGTGTGTCCGATGCTGGCTGAGGATCTTCTCAAGCCGGTGTCGGATGACGCGCCCACGGGTGCGGATCTCTATGACGATCCCGAGCGGCAGGAAATCGAGATCGCGTTCGAGGAGGACGCGGGCTCGGTCGACTGGCGCAACATCATCAAGCTCATCACCGGGCAGATCGGCCGCACCAAGGACATCTGGCTCGCCATCTATCTGATGCGCGCAGGTGCGCATAAGAGCGAGCTCGGCACGGTGCAGGCGGGCGCTGAATTCCTGGCCGGCATGTTCGAGAATTACTGGCCGTCGATGTATCCGCAGCTCGACGACTATGGATTCCAGGGCCGCAAGGGCCCGTGCGAGTCGCTGACGAAGATCGGGCCGTTCATCGGGCCGCTGAAGCGCATGGTGCTGATCGCGCATCCCCGCCTCGGCAACTTCACCGGCGAGGATCTGATCCGTTTCAACACCGAAGGCGATGCGGCAGACCGTTTCGGCATGTTCCGCCACGCGGTCACCGAGACCGACGTGGCCGATCTGCAGGCGGCGCTCGCGTCGTTCGACACGATCCGCTCCGCCATCAAGCGCTGCGACATCGTGCTGATGGCCAATGCCGACGGCGACACCGGCACCGATTTCAACCCGACCTATGAGGCGATCGACGCGATCCGTGCCGGTCTGATCCCCTACGCCGGGCTCGAGCCCGAGGCCACGCCGGAGGAAGACGGCGCGGCCGACTCGGGCGGCGGTTCGTCCGCCGCCAGTGGTGGCGACGGCCCGCGTATCGGCGGCCGAGTCGAATCGCGCGACGATGTCATCAAGGCGATCGACGCGATTGCCGATTATTATCAGCGGCGTGAGCCGGGCAGCCCGATTCCGGTCGCGCTTCGTCGTGTGCGGACGTGGGTGCCGATGGATTTCATGGCGATTTTGCGCGACATCGCGCCAGCGGGTGTGTCAGAGGCCGGCGCGGTGTTGTTGGCAAAGCCAACAGAAGAAAGTTCTAGCTCAAGCTGGTGATTGACGTGCATTACGTTTCGTAATTGTATAGTTGAGATTTAACGAACAGGCGGGGTGATAACATGGCCAAGAGCGGACAGAAGTTCATCAAGGAAAATCGGGCACCTCGCGTTCACATCGAATACGAAGTCGAAACCTACGGCTCGCGCCAGAAGGTGGAGCTTCCGTTCGTGATGGGCGTGTTGTCGGATCTTTCGGGCAAGAGCCTGGTCGAAAAGAAGGAAGTCTCCAAGCGCGACTTCACCGAATTCGACATGGACAATTTCGATCAGCGCATGGAGGCGATTGCGCCGCGCGCGGCTTTCACTGTCGACAACACGCTGGCAGGCGACGGCAGCAAGCTCGGGATCGATCTGACCTTCAACAACATGAACGATTTCTCGCCCGGTGCGATCGCCAAGAACACGCCGGCGCTCGCCAAGCTGCTCGAGGCGCGTCAGCAGCTCAGCGACCTGATGGTCTATATGGACGGCAAGGACGGCGCGCAGGAGCTGCTCGACAAGGTGCTGAAGGATCCGGCGCTGCTCTCGGCGCTGTCGAGCGCCAAGTCGGACGACGCGGCCAAGGGCGAAGGCGAAACGGCGGAATAATTGCCTGCGGGCTAGGGAAGAGGCGGGAACATGGCTGAAGAAGCACTCCAATCCGACGGCGGTTTGCCGCAGGCCGAAGCTTTTGCGTTCGACGATTTCTCGTCGTTGCTGCAAAAGGAATTCAAGCCGGCCGACGACGTTCGCAAGACGCGCATCGAAACGGCGGTCCAGACGCTTGCCCAGCAGGCGTTGCAGGACGCGGCGGTGATCGGCGACGACGTCTATTCGACGGTCGATGCGATGCGTGCGGCGATCGACCGCAAGCTGACCGAGCAGGTCAACCTGATCCTGCATCACAAGGAATTCCAGGAACTCGAATCGGCCTGGCGCGGTCTCAACTATCTGGTCATGAACACCTCGACCGGTAAGGACATGAAGATCCGCGTGATGAACATGTCGAAGGAGGAATGTCGCAAGATGTTCCGCCAGTATCGCGACGCGGCGTGGGACCAGAGCCCGCTGTTCAAGAAGATCTACGAGTCGGAATTCGGTCAGCTCGGCGGTCAGCCATTCGGTGCCTTCACCTGCGACTATGCGTTCGATCACACCGCCCCGAACCTCGAAGTGCTCAAGGGCCTTTCGAAGATCGGTGCGGCGGCGCACGCGCCGTTCATCGCCGCTGCCGCGCCGCCGCTGTTCGGCATGGACAGCTGGACCGAGCTCGCCAATCCACGCGATCTGGGCAAGCTGTTCGAAGCGCAGGAATATATGGCGTGGCGCACGTTCCGTCAGTCGGACGACAGCCGCTACATGGCGCTGACGATGCCGCGCTTCCTGGGCCGCCCGGTCTATGGCGCGACGACCGAGCCGGTCGAGGAGTTCGATTTCGAGGAAGAGACCGACGGCGAGCACGACAAGCATCTGTGGGTCAATGCGGCCTATGCGATGGCGACGCGCATCACCGAAGCGTTCAACACGTATGGCTGGTGTACGCGCATCCGCGGCGTGGAATCGGGTGGCACGGTCGAGGGTCTGCCCACGGCGTCGTTCCCGACCGATGACGGCGGCGTCGACATGAAGTGCCCGACCGAGATCGCCATTTCGGACCGTCGCGAGGCCGAGCTTTCGGCCGCCGGCATGCTCGCGCTCATTCACCGCAAGAACACCGACCAGGCGACGTTCATCGGCGCGCAGACGCTCAACCGGCCCAAGGCCTATGAGAATGCCGACGCGACCGCGAACGCCAATCTGTCGGCACGCCTGCCGTACATCTTCGCCAGCACGCGCTTCGCACATTATCTGAAGTGCATGGTGCGCGACTGGGTGGGCGGCAATCGCGAAGCGGCACAGCTGCAGCGCGACCTGAACAACTGGGTGCTCCAGTATGTCGATGGTTCGCCGGCGACGTCGAGCGAGACGACCAAGGCCCAGCTTCCGCTCAAGGATGCAAAGGTCGAGATCATCGCGGATCCCGAGAATCCCGGTTACTACCAGGGCAAGTTCATGTTCGTGCCGCATTACCAGCTCGAGGGCATGGATATCGCCCTGAGCATGGTCTCGCGCCTGCCCAAGGGTTAAAACGCCAGAATACAGAAATATAACACCAGCAGTATGTTGGGTCGGCTAGTGCGCACTTGTGCGCTTCTCAAAGGAGGTTGCTATGTCTGTTAATATGTTCCTGAAGATCAATGGTATCGATGGTGAATCGCAGAAGGAAAACCACAAGAACGAAATCGACATCACCGATTTCCACTTTGGTGCGACCCAGACGGCTGCCTGGCACACCGGCGGCGCCGGCGGCGGCGCGGGCAAGGCCGATGTCACCGGCATCACGATCAGCAAGCGCGTCTGCAAGGCGTCGGTGAACCTGTTCAAGGCCTGCGTCACCGGCAAGCACATCACCGACATGACGATCTACGCGCTGAAGGCCGGCGACGGCGAGCAGCCGATGGTGTATTACACGATCAAGCTGACCGACGTGATCATCTCCAACTTCGACAACACCGCGCACATCGAAGGTGACTCGGTGCTCGAGTCGGTCGCGCTCACCGCTGCCAAGTTCGAGTTCGAATATCAGCCGCAGAGCAACACCGGTGCGAAGGATGGCGGCGCGATCAAGTCGTTCTTCGATATCCGCCAGAACATCGCTGGCTGATCCGAAAGGTCCGCAGATCATGCCGAATGCGGACGAACTGCTACGGGCGGGCGATCTCGACGGTGCGCGTGCTGCACTGGTCGAGACCGTCCGCACCGAGCCGGCGAACGTGCAGGCACGGATGTTCTTGTTCCAGTTCCTCGCGCTTGCGGGGGAGTGGGACAAGGCCCGCCGTCAGCTGGCGACGATCGCCCAGATGTCGGGCGAGGCGCAGATGCTCGCCATGGCATACGGCCAGGCGATCGACGCCGAGGCCGAGCGCGCCCAGGTCTTTTCCGGCGCGGTAAAGGCGCGTCAGCACGTCGAGTCCGAATGGGCGAACGGCGTGATCGACGCGATCCACCATTTCGCCAACGGGCGCATTTCCGAAGGTGACGACGCGCGCGGCGCGGCCTTCGATGCGGCGCCTGATACGCCGGGTGAGCTCGACGGCGAAGCCTTCGAGTGGATCGCCGACGCGGACGGGCGCTTCGGCCCCTGTTTCGAGGCGATCATCGCGGGCAAGTACGGCATCCAGCCGTTCGACCAGGTCGAGACGATCAAGAGCGAAGGCGCGCGCGACCTGCGCGACATCCTCTGGTTCCCCGTCCAGATCGCCTTCAAGTCGGGCCAGTCGGTCGCGGCGATGCTGCCGGCGCGCTACCCCGGCACCGAATTGTCCGACCGGATCGACGAGAAGCTGACCAAGGCCACATCGTGGATCGATCAGGACTGGGGCCAGTCGGGCGTCGGTCAGCATCTCTGGTCGCTGTCGACCGAGAACGAGCATGGGCTGCTGTCGCTGCGCACGCTCAGCTTCACCTGATCTCCCGTGGCGGTAAAGCAGCGCCTTACCCCGACCCTATTCGACAAGCTTGTCGCGGACCTGGAGATATCGGGCCTGCGCGACATGAGCGGCGAGAGCGTCGAGGTGAGCCGCGAGAATTTCCGCTATTATTCAGTGCCCAAGCTCGAACGCTTCAACGAAGCGGCGCTGCGCAACACGATCCGGCGTGAGCTGGCCTGGCTGCTCAACACCACCAACCTCGAGGCGCTCGACGATCTCGAGCCCTATCCCGAAGTGCAGAGCTCGGTGCTCAATTACGGCCTGCCCGATCTGGCCGGCAAGGCGCTGACCAAGCGATCGATCCTCCAGCGCGCGCGCGAGATCCGCAAGGCCGTGCGGCTGTTCGAGCCCCGCCTGGACGAGCGCAGCCTGAGCGTCACGCCCGCCACCGACGAGCATGGCACGAACGTGGAATTCGTGATCCAGGGCGACATCACCAACGCGACGCAGTCGATGCCCGTGAAGTTCCGCACCGAACTCGACCCGGATACGGCCTCCGTCGACGTGCGGGAGTAGCGCGATGGACCCGCGCCTGCTGCGATATTACAACGACGAGCTCGCCTATCTGCGCGAAGCCGCGCGCGAATTCGGCGAGGAGCATGAGACGGTCGCCGGCCGCCTCGGCCTGAAGACGCCGACCGATCCCGATCCCTATGTCGAACGCCTGCTGGAGGGCGTCGCCTATCTCGGCGCGCGCGTGCAGCTCAAGATGGCGGATCAATATCCCGAGTTCACGCACCACCTGCTCCATGCGGTGCAGCCGCATTATCTCGCGCCGATGCCGTCGATCTGCGTGGCGGGGTTCGAGCCCAAGGATGGCGATCCGGCGCTCGCCAAGGGCCATCTCGTCCCGCGCGGGACGGAGCTGATCGCGACCGCGACCGAGCAGGACAATGCGCCCGTCCATTTCAAGACCGGGCACGACGTGACGCTCTGGCCGATCCGCATCAGCGAGGTCGAATATCTGGCGAGCCGCGCGGCGATAGCGCCCTATACCGCCGCTGCCAACGTCCGCGCGGAAGCCGGCATCCGGTTGCGTTTCGAATCCACGGGCGGCGCTGCGCTGCCCGATATCAACCCGATGTCGCTGCCGATCTATCTTGCGGGATCGGAAAGCGTGCCGGGCGAACTCTATCGCCAGCTCGCAGGCGAGACGATCGCGGTGCTGGCGCGCTCCGGCGATGCGGTGTCGGGGTCGTGGATGTCGCTGCCGGTGCCGGGCCAGGTCGGTTTCGAGGACGATCAGGCGCTTTTGCCCGCGGAGCAACGGTCTTTCCGCGGCTATCGCCTGCTGTCGGAATATTTCGCCTGTCCCGAGCGATTCCTTTTCGTGGACGTGAAGGAACTCGGCCGCGCGTTCAAGCAATCGCCCAAGACGTGCGACGTCGTGCTGCTGTTCAACCGGTCCTCGCCGGTGCTGACGGGGGCGATCGACGTGTCGAACTTCCGGCTGTTCGCGTCGCCCGCGATCAACCTGTTCGAAAAGCAGCTCGACCGCGTGCAGGTGAAGAAATACCAGCACGAATTCCACGTCGTGCCTGATCGCACCAAGCGCTACGATTTCGAGGTTTTCCGCCTGCTCGAGGTGAAGGCCTATGCGCGCGACAATGTCGATCCGCGCACGGTCGCGCCGCTCTATGCGTTCGGGGCACTGCTCTATGACTGGCGCGAGGCGCTATTCTATTCGACGCAGTTGCGCCCGCGCGTCCTGGGGACGCGCGAGCGGCGGCTTCGGCGGCGCGGCGAATATACCGGCACCGACACCTGGCTGACGCTGACCTCGCCGGGCGATCCGACACGGCTGGACGACGTACACGAGCTGTCGGTGCGCGCGCTCGTCACCAATCGCGAGTTGCCCGAGCTGCTGACATTTCGTGGAGACAATCATTTTCAGGTGACGGGCGTGCCGGCGCGCGCTGTCGTGGTGCTGCGCGCGCCGACGCGCCCGCGCCCGCCGCTGGCGAGCGGCGATGCGGCATGGCGCGTGATCGGGCATCTGACGCCCAATTACATGACGCTCGCGCCCGAGGATCACGACGACCCCGCGCTGCTGCGCGATCACCTCGCGCTCTACGGTACGCAGGACGATGCGTCGCTCAGGCGGCAGATCGACAGCGTCATCTCGATCCGCAGCCGCAAGATCGCGCGGCGCGTGCCGGGGCTCGACCGCATGGCGATCGCGCGCGGGCACCGGATCCGCATCAAGCTCGACGATGGCGGTTTCGAGAAGGCGCGCATGTTCCTGTTCAGCGCCGTGCTCGAACGGTTCCTGGCCGAATTCGCCAGCATCAATTCGTTTACCGAATGCAGTTTCGAAAGTCCGAATGAAGGGGAGTTCGCGCAGTGGCCGCCGAGGATGGGCCGACAGCACAACATCTGAGCTTCGTGGCCGCGATCGCGCCCGAGGCGCGGCGGTACGGGCTGTTCCCTGCGGTGCGGGGGGTGGAGGCGCGTTCGCCGTCGCTGCCGCGCGTCGGCCGTGCGCGCATGCCGAGCCAGAGCGCGGTCGATCTCGCGCAGGTGCCCGCGCTCGCCTTTCCGGCGCCGACGCTGGAATCGGCGGAGTTCAAGCATGGGCGCCCCCAGTTCAACGGCTACTGGCTGGGGCTGACGGGGCCGATGGGCGCGCTGCCGATCCATCTGACCGAGTTCGCCTATTACGAGCGGCGCTATGCGAAGAAGCGGCCGTTCGGCGGCTGGCTCGACGTGCTCGCCAATCGGATGCTGCAATTCTTCTACCGAGCGTGGGCGGATTCGCAGCCCGCGGCCCAGGCCGACCGCCCCGATGACGACCGTTTCGCGCGGTACATCGGCAAGCTGTCAGGCGCGACCGAAGGGGCGGGCCCCGATGCGCTGTTCCCGGCGCGGGCGCGGCTCCATTATGCCGCGCTGTTCGCGTCGAAGCGCAGCGCGGTCGCGATCGAGGATGCGCTCGGCCATCTGCTCAACCAGCCGGTGCGCGTGCTGGAATATCAGCCGCGTTGGCGCGATATCGAGCCCGGCGACCAGACCCGGCTCGGCCGCGACTTCGCGACGCTGGGCGGAGACGCCATGTCGGGCAAGCGCGTGCTGGTGGCGTCCGACGCGTTCCGCGTCGTGATCCGCGCCAATTCGATGACCGAATTCAAGGCGTTGCTGCCCTCGGGTGGGCGCTTCGCGATCGCGCAGGAGGCGTTGGACGCCTTCGCGCCGAGCCATCTCGAATGGGATATCATGATCGAGATGGCCGAGAAACACGCCACCCCCGTGCGCCTCGACGGCAACGGGCGGCTCGGCTGGACGGGATGGGTCGGACCGGGGAAAACAGACCGGATACGTGCAGATGTTCATCTTACAAGGCGTGCCGTGCGCGCACGCCCAGCGATGGGGGAAATGAGACTATGAGCGAGATCAGCCGCACGGCCCTGTTCGGCCGCCTGAACCCGACCGCCCTGAAGGCGATCGAAACCGCGACCAGCTTCTGCAAGATGCGCGGCAACCCGTATGTCGAGCTGGTCCACTGGATCCACATCCTGCTGCAGGATCCGCGCAACGACTTCGCGGCAATCCGCACGTCGTTCGGGCTCGACGATACAAAGCTGACCAAGGATGTGGTCGCGGCGCTCGACGCGCTGCCGCGTGGTGCCACCTCGATCAGCGATTTTTCGCCGCAGATTGAGGAGGCGATCGAGAAGGGCTGGCTCTACGCCTCGCTGCAATTCGGCGCGGGCCGGGTGCGGACCGGGCATCTGCTGTACGGCATGCTCAAGACGCCGACGCTGAAGAACGCGCTGTTCACGATCTCGGGCGAATGGCGCAAGATCGCGGCCGAGAAGCTCGGCGGCGAATATGACAAGCTGACCAGCGCCTCGATCGAGCAGACGCAGCGCGATGCGGGCCCGGCGGCGGGCGGTTCGGCGACCGACAGCGCGGGCGAGCCGCAAGCCGGCGGTGCCGGCGAGGGCGAGGCGCTCAACAAATTCTCGATCGACCTGACCGCCAAGGCGCGGTCTGGCGAGATCGATTCGATCATCGGCCGCGACGCCGAGATCCGTCAGGTGGTCGATATCCTGCTGCGTCGCCGCCAGAACAACCCGATCCTGATCGGCGAGGCCGGCGTCGGCAAGACCGCCGTCGTGGAAGGCTTCGCCAAGCGCATCGCCGACGGCGACGTGCCGCCGTCGCTGCAGGGCGTGACGTTGCGCACGCTCGACATCGGGCTGATGCAGGCGGGCGCGAGCGTGAAGGGCGAGTTCGAGAAGCGCCTGCGCCAGGTGATCGACGAAGTGGAGTCCTCGCCGAAACCGATCATCCTCTTCATCGACGAGGCGCATACGCTGATCGGTGCGGGTGGTGCTGCGGGTACGGGTGATGCCGCCAACCTGCTGAAACCGGCGCTGGCGCGCGGGCGGCTGCGCACGATCGCCGCCACGACCTATGCCGAATATCGCCAGTATTTTGAGAAGGACCCGGCGATGACCCGCCGCTTCCAGACCGTAGACGTCGGCGAGCCGGAGACGCCCAAGGCGATCGCGATGATCCGTTCGGTCGCGCCGATGATGGAGAAGCACCACAATATCGTTGTGCTGGATGAGGCGGTGGCGGCGTCGGTGGTGCTGTCGCAACGCTACGTCCCCGCGCGGCAGTTGCCCGACAAGGCGGTGAGCCTGCTCGACACGGCCTGTGCGCGCGTTGCGGTGTCGCAGCATGCAACCCCGGCGCAGGTCGAGGACCGCAAGCGCAAGGTCGAGCTGCTCGAGGTCGAGCGCGAGGTCGCCGCACGCGAAGTCAGCGGCCAGTACCGCAAGGACGATCGCGTCGCGAAGATCGACGAGGAGCTGATCGTCGCGCGTGGCGATCTCGACGCCATCAACGCGAAATGGGCGAGCGAGAAGGCCGCGCTCGAACTGTTGGTGTCAGCGCGGAAGGCGCTGACCGACGCGCGCGAGGCGGCTGGCGAGGTCGCGCCCGCCAATGAAGAGGAGCTCAAGGCCGGGCTCGAAACCGCGATCGCGGGGATGAGCGAGGCGCAGGGCGACAGCCCGATGGTGTTCGGCGTGGTCGATCAGGACGCGGTCGCGGCCGTGATCGGCGACTGGACCGGCATCCCCATCGGCCGCATGGTCAAGGACGAGATCCAGTCGGTGCTGACCATCGCCGACAAGCTGAAGGCGCGCGTCGTCGGGCAGGATCACGCGATGGACGCCATCGCCAAGCGCATCCAGACCAGCCGCGCCAAGCTCGACAACCCGAACAAGCCGGTTGGCGTGTTCATGCTCTGCGGCCCCTCGGGCGTCGGCAAGACCGAGACGGCGCATGTCCTCTCGGAACTGCTGTTCTCGGGCGCGGATTCGATGATCGTCATCAACATGAGCGAATTCCAGGAGGCGCACACCGTCTCCACGCTGAAAGGCGCGCCGGCCGGTTATGTCGGCTACGGCCAGGGCGGCGTGCTGACGGAAGCGGTGCGGCGTCGGCCCTATTCGGTCGTCCTGCTCGACGAGGTCGAGAAGGCACACCCGGACGTGCATGAGATGTTCTTTCAGGTGTTCGACAAGGGCTTCATGAACGACTCCGAAGGTCGCTTCATCGACTTCAAGAACACGCTGATCCTGCTGACGTCGAACGCCGGCACCGATCTGGTGATGAGCCTGTCGGAAGACGAGGAGATGAAGCCCGATCCCGAGGCGCTGGCGACGGCGCTGCGGCCGGAACTGCTCAAGGTGTTCCCGCCGGCGCTGCTCGGCCGTCTGCTGGTGCTGCCATACTATCCGCTGACGCCGACGATGCTGGGCGGCATCGTCAAGCTGCAGCTCAACCGCATCGTCAAGCGCATCTTCGAGAACCACAAGATCGCGCTCACCTACAAGCCCGATGTGGTCGACCTGATCGTCTCGCGCTGCAACGAGGTGGCATCGGGCGGGCGCATGATCGACGCGATCCTGACCAACACGATGCTCCCCGAAATGTCGATCGCGCTGCTCGGCAAGCAGATGGACGGCGAGGAAGTGGCGGCGATCACGGTCGGCGTCGCGGCGGACCAGAGCTTCACCTACGACTTCGTGATGAAGGGCGACGCGGCGGCCCCGGCGCTGGTCGCCGAGGTGATCCACACGGTCGAGATCACCGACAGCGACGATGCCCCGGCAGCGCCGGCGGTGGAAGCCGAGGTGGCCGCCGATCAGTCGGAACCGTCGCCCGCCGAGTGACGTGGAGTCCAGCCGGCGCGCGTCCGTGACGGCGCGCGTCGGTTCGATCCAATGAAAGCACCGCGCGCCGGTCTATGGCGCGACGGGAAGGACGCGCCGCCGATTCGTCGGAAGCGAGCGGCGGCAGACGGGGAACAAGAGTGACAGCCGAATCCAGCCTCGCGACCATCACCGCCTATGACGAGATCGAATATCCGACCTCGATCTTCAACCCGACGCAGCCCGATCGGCTCGCGACGGTCGCCCGGCTCGCGGGGCTGAATCCGCCGCCGGTCGAGACGGCGCGCGTGCTGGAGATCGCCGGGGGCGACGGCATGAACCTGCTCGCGTTGGGGGTGGCTTATCCGGGGGCTGAGTTCATCAGTTTCGATCTCGCGCAAACGGCGGTGGCGCGGGGGGAGGCGTGGCGCGAGGCGGCGGGGCTCGACAACGTCAGGGTGCTGACGATGGACATCCTCGACGCGGCCGACGCGCTCGACGGCGAGTTCGACTATATCATCGCGCACGGCCTCTATGCATGGGTGCCGCAGCATGTGCGCGACGCGACGATGGCGCTGATCGGGCGCAAGCTGTCGGCGAACGGCGTCGCCTTCGTCAGTTACAATGCGCTGCCGGGCGGGTATCTGCGCCATGCGGTGCGCGACGCGCTCAACTTCGCGCTGGAAGGCGTGCCGCGCGAGGATCGCAAGGCGGTCGCGACGCAGACGCTGGAGGCGCTCGCCGCCGAGACGCCGCCGCCCGAATTCGCGCCCGTCACGGCGTTTCGCGAATCCGCCAAGCAGGCGCTGCGCAAGGGCTGGCCGGTGTTGTGCCACGACGAGCTCGGCGATTCCTTCAAGCCCGAGGCGCTGATCAATGTGGTCCGCAATGCCGAGGCGAACGGCCTGCGCTTCCTCGGCGATGCCGACCGCGAGCGCATGTCCGACACGTTCCTGCCGCCGAACGTCGAGGCCGACGAGGATGTCGAGACGCAGATCGTGCGGCTGACGCAGGCGAGCGACTACCGCAATTTCAACTTCTTCCGCATGACCCTGCTGGTGCGGGCCGAGCAGGTGCCGTCGCGCAGCCTCGACCACGATGCGCTGAACGACCTCTACGTGTCGTCGCGCGCGATCCGCCACGCGCCGGGCACGTACCGCATCACCGAGAAGGCGCTGGAATTTTCCGACGACGTGCTGATCGCGATGATGGACCGGCTGGTCGACGCCTATCCCAACCGCATCAAGGTGAGCGACCTGGTCGACAGCCCGGAATTGCGCACGGTGATCTTCCGGCTGTTCGACGCGAGCTTCGTCGATCTTTCGACGCTGCCGCCGATCTGGGCGACCAGCGTCAGCGAACGGCCGCTCGCCAGCCCGCTGGTGCGCACGATGCTGGCCGAGAAGATGACGGTCGTCTGCCGGCTCGATCACCGGCTGATGACGATCGGCGACGATGCGGCGCGGCGGTTGCTGGCGCAGCTCGACGGGACGCGCACCCGCGCCGACCTGACCGAGACGGCGCGGGCGGTCGGCCTGATGGACGACGCTGCGCTGGAAGGGGCGCTCGCCTCCTACGCGCGCGAATGTGTGCTGGTGGCGTGAAGGCGGCGCTCGCTCTCGCGCTGACATTCGTCGCGGCGGACCCAGCGGCCGCACGCGCGCCGCTGCCGGCGACCGTGCGGCATTTCATCGCGCGGCGCGACGAATGTGATCATTTCCGCGGCGAAGTCGAATATGACAAGGCACGCGCGGCGGAGATGGCGGCCGCCTTTGCCAAATATTGCAAGGGCAGCGATGCAGACCTGGCGCGGATCAGGCGCCAATACCGGCACAACCGGCTCGTACTGAAGGCCGTGTCGGGTTATGAAACGCGGATCGAATAGGGGCGGATCATGCCGGTTATTTCTGCACCAGTTGGACTGCGGTCCCCCAATCGGCCCGGCGACGTGACGGTCGTTCAGGAATTCCTGAACCTGCGCATCGCGACCTTCAATATGCCGCCGCTGCGCGTCAACGGCACGTGCGACGACAAGACGATCACCGCGATCCGCATCTTCCAGACGCGCTGTATGGGATTGTGGAAAGCCGACGGGCGTGTCGATACCACCGGCAAGACACTGGCGGCGCTGGCCGATGTCAGCCTGCCCAACCTGACGCGCAACCGCAACGTGGCCAGTGCCGCGGCCTACCGGCTGAGCGGCAAGGACTGGTTCGCGCTCAACGAATCGAAATATCCCAACAGCTCGCGCCTCGCCGATCTGACCGCGGGGTTCCAGGCCAAGGCGTCGGCCTTCGTCGATGCGCTGCGGCTGGCGCAGGCGACGGTGGTGATCAGCGCGACACAGCGCAACAAGACACGCGCCTGGCTGATGAACGCGGCGTGGCGCATCTCCACGGGTGAGGCGAAGCCCGGCGACATCACCCCGCCGCCCGATTCTTCCTGCGACATCATCTGGGATCACGGTGACGACAAGGAATCGCGCAAGGCGGCGGCGGAGATGGTCGAGCTGTTCGACATCGCCTACCGCCCGTCGCTGACGTCGAACCATATCAAGGGAACGGCGGTCGACATGACGATCACCTGGTCCGGGCCGATCGAGATCAAGGACGCCGGCGGCAAGACGCACAAGCTCGATCGCCCGCGCAACGGCGCGGAAAATTCCGATCTGCACAAGATCGGCGCGAGTTACGGCGTCAAGAAACTGTTGTCCGACCGGCCGCACTGGTCCGCCGACGGCCATTGATCCGGCTCTTTTCCTTCTCTTCGTAAAGGTATCTGCCAGTGTGGAATGCGGGCTACATCTCTGAAATCGAGTATATCTTCGGCTATTTCAGCGAATTGTCGCCGACCCGGCTGAAGCTCGCCCTGCTCTCGCGCGGGATCGCGCATTCGGTGGGGGACGAGCCGACCTATCTGGAACTCGGCTTCGGCCAGGGTCTGTCGCTCAACATCAACGCGGTGACGAGCGCGGGGCGTTTCTACGGCACCGATTTCAACCCCTCGCAGGCGGCGCACGCGGCCAAGCTGGCGCAGGCGAGCGGCAAGGACGTGACGATCTTCGACCAGTCGTTCGAGGAACTGGCGCAGCGCGACGATCTGCCCGAATTCGACATCATCGCGCTGCACGGCATCTGGTCGTGGATCTCGCAGGATGGGCGCAATGCGATCCTCGACATCGTGCGGCGGCGGCTGAAGCCGGGCGGCATCCTCTACGTCAGCTATAACGTCACGCCCGGCTGGTCGCCGGCGGGGCCGCTGCGCCATCTGCTGAGCGAATATTCGAAGCGGGCGGCGACCGGCCCGATCCTCGGCCGCGTCGACCAGTCGATCGCCTTCGTCGAGAAGGTGATCGGCGCGGATGCCGCCTATTTCGCCGCCAACCCCGGCCTTGCCGACCGGCTCGCGCAGATCAAGCAGCAGGACCGTACCTACGTCACGCACGAATATTTCAACGCGCATTGGCACCCCGAACCCTTCGCCGAAATCCACGATGCCTTCGCGGAGGCGAAAGTCACCTTCGGCGCATCGGCGAGCATCATCGACAATATCGAGGCGGTGAGCGTGCCGACCAACGCACGGCAGGTGCTGGAGGAGATCCACGACGACGTCCTGCGCGAGACGGTGAAGGATTATTTCATCAACCAGCAGTTCCGCCGCGACATCTTCGTGAAGGGTCCGCGCAAGATGCTGCGCTCCGAAGTGGCGCAGGCGTTCCGCGACATGCAGTTCGCTTTGCTCGGCGATCCCGCGCAGCGCCCCAAGACGGTGCGCACGGCGGCGGGCGAGGCGACGCTGAAGGAAAGCATCTACGAACCCGTCGTGATCGCGCTGGCGCTGGCCGACCGCAAGCCGCTGTCGATCGACGCCATCCGGCAGAACCCGGATTGCGCGAAGCTGACCAACTGGGAAATCTGGGAGGCGCTGCTGCTGCTGGTCGGTATCGGCTTCGTCGCGCCGGTCGCCACGACGACGCTCAGTGCCGACGACCAGGCGGCGGCGCTGCGCCTCAACCGCGAAATCTGCCGGCGCGCGCGCTTTTCCGGCGCGATGCAATATCTGGCCGCGCCGCTTACCGGCTCGGCGATCTCGGTCGGGCGGATCGAGCAATTGTTCCTCTACGCCCGCGCAGAGGGCGAGGCCGATATCGTCGACTTCGTCTGGAAGATGCTCGACGAGCAGGGCGAGCGGCTGATCGTCGATGGCGAGACGCTTGAGGATGCCGATGCCAACCGCAAGCGGCTGGCGGAGATGCTGGAGGTCTTCCTGATCGAGCAGGTGCCGGTGCTGCGTGCGGTCGGAGCGATCGGCGAGGGCGAGCGGCTGTTCTGAGCGACGCGCGACTCCCTCCGTACGAATACCGGGACGCGCCGTTTCGGGCAGGTTCCGCTTTGCGCGGCGGCAAAATAGGGTAGATTGCCCCAATTCGGGCACCCGCAGGGAGGCCCGTTACGGATGGGCGTCGCCGGGGCCGACGGCACCTGTCGATTTATAGCCACAATGCACCCGCAAAGTGGCGGCGGAGGGTGTGGAAATGCCACCGCGAAATCGTCAATGGTGTAGGACGCCCAAAACGTTCATACTCTCGATTGGATCCGGGCAACGGCGAGTGAATGCGTAAAATAATTCTCACCACGATCGGCACGCTGGGCGATCTTCACCCGATCATCGCCATCGCGCTCGCGCTGCGCAGGCTCGGCTTCCGGCCGGTGCTGGCGGTGGCGGAGGATCAGGTTGCGAAGTGCCGCAAGGCCGGCCTGGAGGCGGTGCCGGTCCTGCCGGGGTTCGACGCCGTCCGCGGCCGCATGGGCCTGAGCGAGGACGAGGCGGTCAAGCGCCTGCTCGGCAATCAGCGTGAGATGCTCGATCAGGTGCTGATGCCGGCGCTGCCGACCAGTACCGAGGCGCTCGAAACGGTGGCGCAGGATGCCGAAGCGATCGTGACGTCGAGCTTCGTGTTCGCCGCCCCCATCGTCGCCGAAAAGCTCGGTATCCCGCTGGTGTCGCTGGTGCTGCAGCCGATGGCGATGCTCTCCGCCTTCGATCCGCCCTGCACGCCCGATTTCCGCATGATGAAGCGCGCGCCGGTCAGCCGCGTGGGCCGGTCGTGGAATCGCTTCGTCTATAATTCGATGCGCGCCGCCATCCACTGCATCTACTCGCGCCGGATCGACCGTGTGCGCGCGAAGCACGGTCTTGCGCCCAAGGGTGCGATGCGGCTGCTCGAGGCGCACGAATCCTCGCTGTTGACGCTTGGCACCTATTCGCCGCGCTTCGGTGGGATGCAGCCCGACATGCCCGGTAACGTGCGCATCGTGGGCTTCCCGGTGTTCGACAGTTGCACCGGCGCGGCCGAGAAATTGCACCCGGCGATCGCGAAGTTCCTGGCGGACGGCCCGGCGCCGATCGTGTTCACGCTCGGCAGTTTCGCGGTGAATTGCGCGGGCGCGTTCTACGACGAGGCGGCGGCGGCGGCGAAGCTGCTCGGCCGGCGTGCGATCCTGCTGACCGGCGGAACGGGCGAGCCGAGCGTCGAGGGCGATATCCTGCGCTGTGGCTATGCGCCGCATTCGCTGCTGTTCCCGGCCGCCTCGGCGATCGTCCATCATGGCGGCGCGGGCACGACGGGCCAGGCGCTGCGCGCGGGCAAGCCGCAGATGATCGTGCCGCACATGGGCGACCAGCACGATCACGGCGAGCGGATCGAGCGGATGGGCCTCGGCCTCACGATGCGTTCGAACAAGTTCACCGCCAAGCGTGCGGCCGAGCGGATCGCGCGGCTGTTCGACGATCGCTCCTACGGCAACGAGGCGGTGCGTATCGGCAAGCTCGTGGCGCGCGAGCGCGGCGCGGAGACGGCGGCGCGCGCGATCGCCGATGCGCTCGACCGGCAGCGCGGCGACTTCACGCCGTTCGTGCGCGAGGCTGCGGTCGCCTGACCTCGGGCTCTCCCGCATCGGCCCAGTCGGTGCGGCGCGGCAGCCAGGGGTTGGGGAACAGCAGCGGCAGCTTCACGAACAGCAGTTCGCGGTGGACCCACAGATCGACGAGCCGTTCGGAGCGTTTCGCCTGCGGCCGCCCAGTGCGCACCAGCCAGTCGCGATAGGGCTGCCAGTGGCTCGGCTCGTCGCGCTCGATGATGCGGAAGATGCGCACCAGCACCGGGTCCGACCGCACCAGTGGTGACTTGAGCAACGTATCGACCTGCCGCATCCCGCGCATCTCGGTGAGCATGATGACGCGGCACAGGCGTTCGAACAAAGCCTCGCTGGCGATCACCGCCTTGGTGTCGAGATCGTCGATGGTCGATCCGAACACGATCTCCACGAAGCGGTCGATATGGCCGCACGCCCGGTCGACCGCGAGCGGCATCCGGCCCTGCAGATCGAACCAGCGGCGGAACATGACGTAATGCTTGCGCTCGTCGGCGCGGTGCTTGTGGATCGCGGCGATGAAGGCCGCGTCGTCGGGGCAATGCGCCTGCACCGCCTCCAGCACGCGGTCGATGCTCGTGTAGCCGCGATGTTCGTTGTAGATGTAGATCGAGCCGAGCACGTCGAGGTAGCGGCGTCGGAAACGAGCGAACATGTGGCATCACCCCTGCGGCGCGCGACTGCTCCCGGACCGCCCTCTTGGGCCGATACGTCTGTAATGTCGCGTGAAAAGCGGTCGCGCGGCCGCTCTTTTCAGAACGGATCGGCCTCGGTGGCGTAATAGGCCATCGCCATCGTCGTGAGCTGCGCGTTGACGCGGATGCAGCTGGTGAAGGTGCTGGCGTCGGTGACGAGCACGTTGGTGGTGCCGTGGACGCGGCAGTCGAGATCGACCACGCCTTTCGCCGGGTCTGCATTGCGGGCGTTGCCGCCGTGCGGGTGCGAGCTGGAGAGCGTCACGTCGTCGGCCTCGCGGATCGCGGTCGCGAAGAAGGCGTCGATATCGTCGCCGGGGTAGAGCGTCTGGCCCGGCAGCAGCGCCGGATAGACCTCGAGCGCGCCGGCGGCGAAATGCACCTTGGTCAGCGTCGCGAGCGCGCGGCGCAGCAGCGGCAGCTCGACGTCGGAGCGCAGCGTGAGGTTGAGGTTGCCGTTCTCCATATGCCCGCGCCGGTCGGCCGGGAACAGGATCCCGGCAGAGGCGAGGCGGTTGTAGTTGAGCATGCGCCGGGCGTGATCCTCGATCCAGCCGGGCATCAGCGTCGACATGCTCATCGGCGGCTGGAAGTGCGATTCGAGCAGGAAATCGCCGCAATCGACATAGGTCGCCATCTGGTCCTCGTCCCAGACGCGCAGCTCGGTCGGCATCAGCGCGACGACGGGGCAGGCGATGTTGAGCGAAATGTTCGTGCCCGACTGGCCGAAGCCGCTCTTCTGCAGGACGCGGCTGGAGGCGAGCGTGCCCGCCGCGACGACGACGCCCTTGCGCGCGCGGATGATGCGGTGGCTGCCGTCGGGCAGGGTGACGGTGACGCCGTCGGCGATGCGTTTCCCGTCTTCATCGCAATCGTCGCGCCACAGGATTGCGTCGGCCTTTGTCTCGGCGAGGATCTTCGCGCCGCCCTGGTGCGCGTCGATCAGGAAGGACTGCGCCATGCCCTGCTTGCGGCCATAGGGGCAGCCGGTGTTGCAGTATCCGCAATAGGCGCAGTTCGCCCCGATCGAATCCGGGCCGTAATTCTTGCTGAACCACTTCGCCGGGGCGGCGAGGTCTCTCGGGTCGCCGGTCGCCGCGGCGTGGGCCGCCCAGCCGTTGAGCAGGTGCGGGCCGTTGTTGCGCCCGCTCTTGGGGTCGATCGGATGGATCGAGAGGCGTTCGGAGACCTTGTCATAGGCATGGTGGAAGCGCGCGACATCGACCGGCGCACCGAGCGAGGCCCAGCGGGCGAACACATCGACCGCATCGGGGTGCGTCATGCCGGGCTGGTTCACGCGCAGCGCGATGCCGTTGTTGATGACGGTCGATCCGCCGACGCAGCGGCCCTGAAAGACGATGACGTCGTGATCGACGGTGTTCTGCAGCGCGCCATCGACGAACAGCTTCGACGTCATCCTGCGTTCTTCGTGGCTGAGATCGTGCGAGTTCCAGAGCGCGCCGGCTTCGACGATCAGCACCTCATGGCCGTGCGCGGTGAGGTTCGCGGCGGCGACCGCGCCGCCCGCGCCCGATCCGATGACGATCACGTCGACTTCGGACGGGATCGCGTCGTGCGGCACGAGGTCCGAATGGCTGAGGTCGCGGCCGGGAAAATAGTCGATCTTCACTTCGCCCGGCCCGCGCACGCGGTGGGCGGGCAGGGTAAAGCCGATCGCGTTCAGCACCGGATTGTCGAGATTGTCGTCCTGCGTCTCGCCCTGCCAATGGCCGTAATAGCCGGCGTAGACGATGCCGCGGATGCGGGCGATATCCTGAAGAATATCGACCTGCGAACGCGACAGCACGCGCAGCCGCCACGCGCCGAAGCTCGCAGGCAGCAGCAGGAACAGCGGGCCCCACAAGGCAAGGCAGACGGCGTAGAGCGTAAAGCCGATCGTGCGCGGCGTATCGCCGGGGATCAGGCCGAACTGATATTGGACGTTGGCGACGATCTGATCGTGCGTGAGCTTGATATCGACCTTGTGGAACAGTGCCTTCGACAGCGACTTCAGGATCGCCGCCTGCAGAAAGTTGAACGGTTTCCCCACGAATCTCGCCCCCCGACCAGAATGACTGGCCGATAGCAGCTTTTTTCGTTCGTTTGCGGGGAAAAGTCGCCCCGGCGATGGGGAGGGCTGCCGCGACCGAAAGGTGCTGGAATTGTCGTTACGCTGCTGACAAAGCATCACGGGCGCGACACCTTCCCTGTTCCCCTGCGAAAGCGGGGGTCCAGAGCCCCGAGCCGTGTCGCCCGTAACTCTGGACCCCCGCTTTCGCGGGGGAACAAGAAGGAAAGTCGCATGCCCGAAGCCATCACCGCCCGCTCCTGGCTGTTCGTGCCGGGCGACAGCGAGAAGAAGATGGCGAAGGCGATGCAGGGCCCCGCCGACATCGTACTGATCGATCTGGAGGATGCCGTCGCGCCCGAGAACAAGGCGGCGGCGCGGCCGATGGTGCGCGATTTCATCACGGCCAACCCCGAACAGCGCCACCGCCTGTGGGTACGGATCAATCCGTTCGACGGGCCCCATACGCTGCTCGATCTCGTCGCGATCATGCCCGCCAATCCGGGCGGCATCATGCTGCCCAAGGTCTATGGCCGCGCGGACGTCGAGCGGTTGGACCATTGTCTCTCCGCGCTCGAAGTCGCCAACGGGATCGCGGAAGGATCGACCCCGGTGATCGTGCTCATCACCGAGACCGCCGAGGCGATGTTCCGCACCGGCGACTACAAGGGCGCGCCGCGCGTGGTGGCGCTGACCTGGGGGGCGGAGGATCTGGCGGATTCGGTCGGGGCGAGCGCCAACCGCGATGACGCGGGCCGCTACACCTTCACCTACGAACTCGCGCGCAGTCTCACGCTGCTCGGCGCGGCGGCGGCGGGCGTCACGCCGATCGAGACGATCTCCGCCGACTACAAGGATCTCGATGCGCTCCGGCTGCGGGCCGAGGCCGTCCGCCGCGACGGCTATCGCGGGATGCTGGCGATCCATCCGGCGCAGGTCGAGGTCATCAACGCCGCCTTCACCCCCACCGAGGCGGAGATCGCGCAGGCGCAGGAGATCGTCGACATCTTCGCCGCCAATCCCGGCGTGGGGGCGATCGGCTACAAAGGCGGGATGCTCGACCGGCCGTTCCTCAGCCGCGCGCAGCAACTGCTGAAGCTGGCGGGGCGGGGGTGAGGCTACCGCGCTCCAGCGCGTAGCCTGCGTCTCTCCCGCGCGCGCGATCAGGGGACCGCGAACACCAGCCGATCGTCGCCCTTCGCGGCCCAGGCTTCGCCGACGTCGGCGAGTGGAATGGTGCGGATCGGCAAATGGAGCGCGCCTTCGACCGCTGCGCCGAACACGCCGCCGACCGCCGCGACCAGCCGTTCCAGCGGCACGCTGCCGATGCCGCTGCCCATCAGTTCGATGGCGGAGGAGCGCAGCACCGCACCGGGCAGGGGGATCTCCGCGCCGCTGGCAGTGCCGATCTGGACGACGCGGATCGCGCGGCCCTCGGGACCGGCCTTGGCGGCGGCGATCAGCAGGGCGTGTGCGCTCGGCCCCCAGAGATAGTCGAGCACCACGTCGATGCCGTCCGCGAACACCGCCTTGAAGCGCGCCTCCAGCGCATCGGCATCGCCGTTCAGCGAGACGGTAGCATCGGCGCCGAGCTCGGCCAGCGCCGCCTCGTCACGGCCGGTCGCGATCACCCGCGCCGCGCCGCGGTGCCGCGCGATCTGCACTGCGAGGCGGCCCGACGATCCGGTCGCGCCGTTGACCAGCACGGTCTCGCCCCTCTCGAAGCGCGCGCGCTCGCTGAGCGCCGCCCAGGAGGACATGCCGGGATTGGCGAAGGCGGCGGCATCGGCGTCGGCAAGCCCATTCGGCACCGCGATGCACTGCGCGGCGGGCGCGACGCTGTGTTCGGCCATGCCGCCGAAGGGCGCGCGCGGCAGGACGAAATAGACGCGCTGGCCGTCCGCCGTTCCCACGCCATCGACGCCCGCCACGAACGGGAACCCGCCGGCGCTGCTGTAATGCGTGCCCGATGCGCGGGCGCGGGTCAGCGGGCTGAGCGCCGATGCGGAGACGCGGATCAGCCGCTCGCCTTCGCCAGCGATGGGAATCTCGAAATCGCCATAGACCGGCGCTTCACCCGCGCCTCGAACGATCGCTGCCTTCATTCCAAGTCTCCTGCTGCCAATGGTCCCTGGCTCAGGGAGAACGGGAAGGGAAGACTTCGGTGCCGCCGATCAATTGCTGGGGCCGTCGCCCCAGATGTGATCGCTCCAGTAGCGGACCTTGCCGGCTTCGCTGTCGATGGCGCGGAAGGTCTCGCGACGCCAGTAACCGTCGAGCATGAAGCCGTCGTAGAGGAAGAAGATCAGCGCGGCCATGAACAGCCACGTGATGAAGCCGGGCTTTTCGGAATCATCGACGACCGGCGCGTCGGGGTCGATCTTGCGGATGGGCTCGAGCACGCGCGGGCCGTCCTGTCGCACGGGATCGTGATAGACCAGCGACTTGCGGCGGCGCTCGGCGCGCAATGATGCGGACTTCTTGAACACGGGCACGAATACTCAGCCGACGATATTCGCCTGGCATACCGGATCGCGGTTAACGAGACCCTAAGGCGCTTTCGGTCCGCCTAGCGGACCAGCATCCCGGCGATCAGGATATCGATCAGGCGCATCGCATTCTCGTCGCTGACGTTCGCGACGCCGGCGATGGCGCGCAGCAGTTCGAGCGGTTCGATGTCGACGTGGATCGCGCCGCTTGCGACGGCGCGGCCGATCAGGCCGCCGATCGCCTGCGTCATCGCCGCGCCCGAGGCCGCGTAGAGCTCGGTCGTGCCGCCCGCCGTCGTCTGCAGCGCCGCGCCGATGATGCGTTTGGCGGCGAGATATTCGACGAACAGGCGCAGCCATGCACGCAGCGCCTCTACGGGGGGATGCTCCGCGCCGAGGCGGGTGGCGGCGTCCGCCAATTGCGTCGTCTCGCTCCGATAGACCTGTTCGACCAGCGCGTCGCGCGTCGGGAAGTGGCGGTAGAGCGTGCCGATGCCGACGCCCGCGACGCGCGCGATCTCCTCGAGGCTGGCCGCCGGGCCCTTGTCGGCGAAGGCTTGCTTGGCCGCGTCGAGCAGGCGCTGGCGATTGCGGGCGGCATCGGCGCGCGGTTTTCGCGAAATCTTTTCTGCCGGTTCGGTCATCGGGCTCTTGAAAACGGAGGATGCCTCCGTATTTGTGAAGCGGAGAGTCCCTCCATTTATACAATGCGATCTGTGGAGATCAATATGACGGACGTTTTCGGCGAGACATCGACGACTGACGAAGTGCTCGCGGGCCAGACCCTGACGGGCAAGCGCATCCTGGTGACGGGCGTGTCGGCCGGGCTCGGCGTCGAGACCGCGCGGGCACTGGCGGCGCACGGCGCGACGGTGATCGGCGCGGCGCGCGACCTCGCCAAGGCCGAAGCCGCGACCGCAGTGGTGCGCAAGGATGCGGCGCACGGCGGCAGCCTGGAATTGATCGCGCTCGATCTCGCCAGCCTCGCCAGCGTGCGCGCGGCGGCGGACAGGCTGGTGGCGGAAGGCAAGCCGCTCGACCTGATCATCGCCAACGCAGGCGTGATGGCGGCGCCGTTCGGCCATACGGCGGACGGCTTCGAAACGCAGTTCGGCACCAATCACCTCGGCCATTTCGTGTTCGTGAACCGCATCGCGTCGCTGCTGCAGGGGGGCGGCCGCCTGGTGAACCTCGCGTCGTCGGGGCATCGCTTTTCCGACGTGGACCTCGACGATCCCAATTTCGAGCGCGGCGATTACGATCCGTGGGCGGCTTACGGCCGTTCCAAGACCGCCAACATCCTGTTCGCGGTCGAGTTCGACCGGCGGCACCGGGACCGCGGCGTGCGCGCGACGGCGGTGCATCCCGGCGGCATCCTCACCGAGCTGACGCGGCATCTGGACGACGGCGTGGTCGACGGGATGCTCGAACAGATCAACGCCCAGCGCGCCGCCGAGGGCCGGCCGCCGCGCGAATGGAAGACGATCCCGCAGGGTGCTGCGACCTCGGTGTGGGCGGGCGTGGTCGCGCCGGCGGATGCGGTCGGCAGCAGATATTGCGAGAATTGTCACGTGACGACGAACGTCACCGATCAGGAGTTCGACGCGGCGGCGGAAGGCGTGCGGCCCTATGCGCTGGATGGCGAGCGCGCGAAGGCGCTGTGGGCGAAAAGCGAGGCGATGGTCGGGGAGACGTTCTGACGTTTTAAGCCCCTCCCCTTCAGGGGAGGGGCTTTCAGTCGTTACCGCAAATTCGCCGGCCGCCGCAGATCCAGCGTCAGCGGAAATTCGGTCGGCAGTTCCTCGGGCGGCACCGCGACCGGGCCCGGCGTGTGGCCGTAATCCTGGAAGCGCGCCTTGCGCCGCGCCTCCGCCTCGTAGGAATTGACCGGCACTTCGTCGTAGTTCCGTCCGCCGGGATGCGCGACGTGGTAGATACAGCCGCCCAGCGACCGGCCGCTCCACGCATCGAGCACGTCGAAGGTGAGCGGCGCGTTGGCGGGCAGGCGCGGGTGGAGGCAGTCCGCCGGCGACCATGCCTTGTAGCGCACGCCGCCGACCGCTTCGCCCGGCACGCCGGTGGGCGACATCGGCACGCGCCTGCCGTTGCACGTCAGGATATGACGGCCCGCGACGAGGTTGCTGACCTTCACCTGCAACCGCTCCGTCGAGCTGTCGACATAGCGCACCGTGCCGCCGATCGCGCCGGTCTCACCGAGGACGTGCCAAGGCTCCAGCGCGTGGCTGATCTCCAGGCTGACGCCGCCCGCATTGACCGTGCCGTGGACGGGGAAGCGGAACTGCTTCTGCGCCTCGAACCAGTTGGGGTCGAAATCGTAGCCCGCACGCGCCAGATCGGCGAGCACGTCGAGGAAATCGGCCCAGACGAAATGCGGCAGCATGAAGCGATCGTGCAGGCTGGTGCCCCAGCGCGTGAGCTGTCCGCGCTGCGGCTCGCGCCAGAACCACGCCGCCATCGCGCGCAGCAGCAGTTGCTGCGCGAGGCTCATGCGCGCGTCCGGCGGCATCTCGAAGCCGCGGAATTCGACCAGCCCGAGCCGCCCGGTCGGGCCGTCGGGCGAGAAGAACTTGTCGATGCAGATCTCGGTGCGGTGCGTGTTGCCCGTCACGTCGACCAGCAGGTTGCGGAACAACCGGTCGGCGATCCACGCGGGCGGCGTCTCGCCCTCATTGGGAGCGGGCACCTGCGCGAGCGCGATTTCCAGCTCGTAGAGACCGTCGTGCCGCGCCTCGTCGATGCGCGGCGCCTGGCTGGTCGGGCCGATGAACAGGCCGGAGAAGAGATAGCTGAGCGCCGGATGCCGCTGCCAGTAGAGGACGAAACTCTTGAGCAGATCGGGCCGCCGCACGAAGGGCGAATCGTAGAGCGAGGGCCCGCCGAGCACGATGTGATTGCCGCCGCCGGTGCCGATCGCGCGGCCATCGACCATGAACTTGTCGGCGGTCATGCCGTTGCGGCGCGCGATGTCGTAGAGGCTCTCGGTGATCTCGCTGGTCTCGCCCCAGCTCGCTGCGGGCTGGACGTTGACCTCGACCACGCCGGGATCGGGCGTGACCTTCAGCACCTTCAGGCGCGGATCGGGCGGCGGGGCATAGCCCTCGATGCGGATCGGCGTGCCGAAATCCTCGGCCGCGCTTTCGATCGCGGCGATCAGCTCGAGATAATCCTCCAGCGCGCGCACCGGCGGCAGGAACACCGACAGGAAATGGCCGCGCGGCTCGGCGGTGACGGCGGTGCGGACGGCACTCGCGCCGATCGCGCCGAGTTCCTGTTCGACACGTTCCTGCGGGGCGGTGACGGCGGCGACATGATCGGTGATGCGCTGTTCGGACAGCGCCGGCTCGGCGCGGGTGGGCGACTGAACCGGGGCCTGCGAGTAGAAATCGGGGAGTGGCTCGCGCGGCTCGCTGGTGTCGCGCGCGTTGATATAGGGGTAGGCGGCGGGCGGCACATAGGGCAGCGAGCCGAGCGGCAGGCGGTAGCCGAGCGCGCTGTCGCCGGGCACGGTGAAGAGCTTGCCGCGCCGCAGGTTCCAGGCCTCGGTCATCCAGCCGCCGCTGGCCTTTGCCTGCCATTTCTGGACGGGCAGGACATAGCCGACCGGATTGCCAAGGCCCCGTTCGAACGCGCGCACCATCCGCGTGCGCGCCTCGATGTCGTCGATCTTGGGGTCGTCGGTGGTGGTGTTCTCGGGAAGCTCGGCTTCCTTGACCGACCAGGCGACCGGATCCTCGAACGCCGGGACGACATGGCCGCCGGGCAGGCCGAGCCTGGTCGCGACGCTTTCGAGGAACTGTTCGGCCATCGCCGCCGTCACCTCGGGCCTGCCGGTGCCGTCCTCCTCGGCGATCAGCGATGCATCGCGCCACACCGGCAACTCGTCGGTGCGCCAGTAGACCGCATAGGCCCAGCGCGGCAGGCTTTCGCCCGGATACCATTTGCCCTGGCCGTGATGGAGCAGCCCGCCGGGGGCGAATTTCGCGCGCAGCTCGCGGATGAGCTTGTCGGCGTATCCGGCCTTGGTCGGGCCGACCGCGTCGCCGTTCCACTCGCCCGCGTCGCCGCCATCGACCGCCACGAACGTGGGCTCGCCGCCGATCGTCAGCCGCACGTCCTGCGCGGCGAGATCGGCATCGACCTTGTGCCCCAAAGCGTCGAGCTTCGCCCAGCGATCGTCGGTGAAGGGGCGGGTGATGCGCACGGCCTCGGCGATGCGGCTGACGCTCATCTCGAAATGGAAATCGACCTCGGCGGGCTCGGCCATGCCCGAGATGGGGGCTGCGGAACGGTAATGCGGGGCGGCGCACAGCGGGATATGGCCTTCGCCCGCGAACATGCCCGAGGTGGCGTCGAGCCCGATCCAGCCCGCGCCGGGCAGATAGACCTCGGCCCAGGCGTGGAGATCGACCACGTCCTGCGTGACGCCCTTCGGCCCCTCGACCGGCTCGACATCCGCGACGAGCTGGATCGAATAGCCCGACACGAAGCGCGCCGCGAAGCCCAGCCGCCGCAGCAACTGCACCAGCAGCCAAGCGCTGTCGCGGCACGAGCCGAGCGCGATCTCCAGCGTCTCCTCGGGCGGCTGCACGCCGCTTTCCATGCGGATCACATAGGCGATGCGCTGCTGCAGCTTCGCGTTGATATCGACGAGGAAATCGATCGTGCGGCCGCGGTGCTGCGCATGTTCGGACACGAGCGCCTCGAACAGCGGGCCCTGCTGTTCGAGATCGAAATAGGCGGCGAGATCGATCCGCAGCGAATCGTCGTAGATGAAGGGATAGTTCTCCGCATATTCCTCGACGAAGAAATCGAACGGATTGATGACGTCGAGATCGGCGAGCAGATCGACCTCGATGCGGAAATGATCGACCGGCTCCGGGAAGACGATGCGGGCGAGCCAGTTCGAATGCGGATCCTGCTGCCAGTTGAGGAAATGGCCGGCGGGTTCGATCTTCAACGCGTAATTGGGCACCTTCGTGCGGCTGTGCGGCGCGGGCCGCAGCCGGATCACCTGGGGCCCCAGAGTGATCGGCCGGCTGTATTTGTACGACGTGACGTGGTGGAGGCCAGCCTTCAGCATGGACACTAGAGACGGCATGCGTTGCTGCTATGCAACATCTAAATCGCCGCAACACCGATCAAGCGGCGAAACGATCGACACGCGCTCGCGTTGGGTGCGCACCCAGCCGGAGACGATGATGCCCGCGTACAACTGCCCCAATTGCCACCATCTGCTGCATTTCGAGACGCGCGTGTGCCCGAGCTGCAGCCACGCGCTCGGCTTCGATTATTTCACCAACGATTTCTATCACCTCGACGGGGCAAGCGGGGAGTGGCGCAACCGGACCGGGCAGACCGGCGCGTTCGGTCCCTGCGCCAACGCGCGTTACGGCGTGTGCAACTGGCTGGTGCTGCGCGACGATCCGCAGCCTCTCTGCAAGTCCTGCCGCCACAACCGCACCATCCCCGATCTGGCCGTGGCGGGCGTGCTGGAGCGGTGGATCAAGCTGGAGGATGCCAAGCGCCGCGCGATCTTCGGGCTGATGCGGCTGGGGCTGCCGTTCGAGACCTGGGCGGAGCGGCCGGGCGGGCTCGGCTTCGACCTGCTGTACGATCCTTCGGCCGAGCAGGGCGGGTCGCCCGAGCATCTGACCGGGCACGACAACGGCATCATCACCATCAACCTGCTCGAAGCCGACGATGCCGCGCGCGAGCGCATCCGCACGCAGATGGGCGAGCCGTACCGCACGCTCGTCGGCCATTTCCGGCACGAGATCGGCCATTATTTCTGGGACCGGCTGGTCGACAACAGCGCGGACCTCGTCCCTTTCCGCAACCTGTTCGGCGACGAGCGGGCGGATTACGGCCAGGCGCTGCAGAACCATTACAACAACCCGCCGCCGCCGGGGTGGGAGGAGCATTATGTCTCCACCTACGCGACGGCGCATCCGTGGGAGGATTTTGCCGAGACCTTCGCGCACCATTCGCACATCGTCGATACGCTGTCCGTCATCGGCGATTTCGGCGTGCGGATGTCGCCCCCGCCGATCGCGCCGAGCGGATCGAGCGATACGGCGATCGATTTCGATCCTTACACGGCCGACACCGCGACGCTTACGGCGCACTGGATTCACTATGCCTTCGCGCTCAATTCGATCAATCGCAGCATGGGCCAGCCCGATCTCTATCCCTTCAAGCTGTCGCCCGGCGTGGTGCTGAAGCTCGATTTCATCAACCGGCTGATCGCCTTTGCCGCCCGCCGCTGGGCACCGGGCGACAACGAGTCGAGCGATCTCAAGGCGCTGGTCGCGACGCTGGGGCAGGGGGTCGAGCTCGGATCGGGCTGAGGCGAAACCGCCGCCCGGATCGTGCGTTTTCACACCGATCGCACGACGACAGGAGGCGGACATGCCACGCGGTGACAAGAGCAGCTACACCGACAAGCAGAAGCGCAAGGCCGAGCATATCGAGCAGGGCTATGAGGATCGCGGCGTGCCGAAGAAGGCCGCCGAGGCGCGTGCCTGGGCAACGGTGAACAAGGAATCGGGCGGCGGCAACAAGTCCGGGTCCGGGCGTGGCAAGGCGGATACGCACGTCTCCTCCGCGCGCGGCGGGCGGGCGCACAAATCGGGCTCGGCGGAACAGCGGTCCGCGGCGGCGCGCAAGGGCTGGGACACGCGGCGGCGCAACGGCACCGCCTGAGGCGCGCAGGAAATCCTCGAACAGCGCGCCATTGCCGCCTATCGTCCTTCCCTACCCCACGCGAAGGACACCGCCTTGGATCAAGACCCGCAAGCGGCGCGCGCGCCGAACCGCCGCATCGCGCTGCTCATCGATGCCGACAATGTCAGCCACACCAACATCGCGGCGATGCTGGCGGAATTGTCGAAATACGGCACCGCCAACATCCGCCGCGCCTACGGCGATTGGGGGGCGGACGGGCTGAAGGGCTGGCGCGGCAAGCTCCACGAATTCGCGATCCGGCCGATCCAGCAGTTCAGCTATTCGGCGGGCAAGAACGCCACCGACATCGCGCTCGTCATCGATGCGATGGAATTGCTCTACACGCAGAAGCCCGATGCCTTCTGCATCGCGTCGAGCGACGCCGATTTCACGCCGCTGGTGATGCAGCTCAAGGCCAACGGCCACGACGTCTACGGCTTTGGCGAGCGCAAGACGCCGGCGCCCTTCGTCAACGCCTGCACGACCTTCCTCTATCTCGACAGCCTTGAAGTTGCAGCCCCGGCGGGCACGCCAAAGCCGCCCAAGGCCGCCAAGAAGAGCGACGACAAGCCCGCCAAGCTGCCGATCGCGCAGGACGCCAAGCTGATCGAGGTGCTGCGCGGCGCGGTCGAGGCGGCGATGTACGACGACGGCTGGGCCTCGATGTCGGCGGCGGGCAGCACCGCCAAGCGCCAGGCGCCGATCGATCCGCGCAATTACGGCGTGAAGAACTTCCCCGCCTTGTTCGAGGCGACCGGCGTGTTCGATATCGTCAAGGCCGACAACGGCCAGACCTATGTCGCCGACAAGCGCAACAAGGACCGTACCGACAAGCCCGCGATCTAGTCGGGAACCGGCATCCCGCCCGTCACGTCGGTCGCGCGCTTGCCGAGGCCGGTGGCGATGGCGACGTCCATCGTCACGTTGCCGACGGTGCGGAACATATCGGGGATCGTCTCGACCGCGATGAGCAGGCCGAGCGCCTCGATCGGCACGCCCATCGCGATCGCCACCGGCGCGACCGAGGCGATGTAGCTGATCGTGCCGGGCAGGCTGACCGATCCCATCGTCGTGATCGCCGCGGTGCAAATGCCCCCCAGCAGCGCGCCGGGCCCGATCGGCACGCCCAGCCAGTGCGCGACGTAGAGCGCGACCGCGAGGTTCATGGCGGGGCTGGTCGCGCGGAAGATCGCGACGGCGATCGGCAGGACGATGCCGGCGGCGGCGGGCGACGCGCCGAGTTCCTCCGACGCCCTGAGCATCGCCGGCAGCGTCGCCAGCGACGATTGCGTCGACAGCGCCACCGCCTGCGCCGGGGCCACCGCGCGGGCGAAGCGCAGCAGCGAGACGCGCGCGAACAGCATCGCCACCGGATAGGCCATCAGCAGCACGATGAAGCCGATCGACGAGACGATGATGATGTAGTGGAGCAGCGCGCCGAACGCCGCCGCCCCGGTCCGCGCACCGACGCCGTAGGCGAGCGCGCCGACGCCGACCGGTGCGAGCTTCAGCACCCAGCCGATGATGATCAGCATCGCATCGGTGAACCACTGGAACCACGCCGTCATGCCCTTGCGCGCGTCCTCGGGCAGTTGCGTGATCGCGAAGGCGAGCGCGAGCGCGAACACCGTCAGCGGCAGGAAGCTGTCGCCCGCCGCCGCGCTGACGACGTTGGAGGGCACGATCGTCTCGAAAAAGGCGCTGAGCGTGGGCACCGTACCGACCGGCTGCGCCCCCGTCAGCGCGCGGCGCAGCGCCTCCGACCAGGCGGGCGGCAGCGGCCACAGATCGAGCAGCAGCGGCATCACCAGCGCCGCCATCAATGTCGTCGTCCACAGGATGACGACCATCGTCAGCACCGCACGCAAGGCGAGCTTGCCCGCCCGCGCGGCATCGGCGGCGGCCCCCACGCCCGTCACCAGCAGGCCGACGATCAGCGGCACGATCACCATCTGCAACCCGTGCAGCCAGGCGAGCCCGATCGGCTGCGTCACGCCGGTGATGCTGATCGCGACCTTGGGATCGACAGCGACGAGCGCGATGCCGAGCAGCAACCCCGCCACCAGCGCCAACAAGATCCGCGTCGCCTGCGACATATGTCTTTCCCCCGTTTCGCCTAACGGACGGGGATTGCGGGGATTTGGCAAGGGGATTCTCGTAAAGCCCCTTCCCTGAAGGGGAGGGGCTTGAGAAGTGACGTGGCACCGCTACGCTCCCCCTCATGCCACTCGACGCCGCTCCCGTTCCCTGGCCCCCGGTCGCCGAGGTGCGCGTGGCCTTCGATGCGCGCGGTGTCACCTCCGCGCGCGCGGAGGGGTTCGCCGATGCCGCCGCCAACCGCGCCGTCACGCCTGACGATCCGGTGCGCGTCGCGTCGATCTCGAAACTGGTGACGGGCATCGCGGTGATGCGGCTGGTCGAGGCGGGGAAGCTCGATCTCGACGCCGACGTATCGCGGCTGCTCGGCTGGAGCCTGCGCAACCCGGCCTTCCCCGACGTGGCCGTAACGCTCCGCCTGCTGCTGTCGCACCGTTCCAGCCTGACCGACACGATCGATTACGTCCTGCCGCTCGACGCCGACATGCGCGGGGTGCTGGCCGATCCGAAGGCGTGGGACGCCGCCCACGCGCCGGGCACATACTTCCGCTACACCAACTTCAACTTGCCCGTCATCGCCGCCGTGATGGAGCGCGCCACCGGCGAGCGGTTCGACCGGCTGATGAAGCGCCTCGTCCTCACGCCGCTGCGCCTGCGCGCCTGCTACAATTGGGATGCCTGCGCGCCCGCGACGAAAACGCGCGCGGTCGTGCTCTACCGCGCCGGCCAGCCGGTGAAGGACAGCGCGGAGATGATCGCCGCCTGCCCGGTGACGCCCGCGCGCGACGGCGCGTGTGACCTCAAGACGTGGCGCGCGGGCGCGAACGGCGCGATCTTCTCGCCGCAAGGGGGCCTGCGCATCTCGGCGAACGGGCTGGCGACGATCGGGCGGATGCTGCTGGGGAAGGGGCGGCTCGGCCCGGTGCGGTTGCTGTCGGCGAAATCGGTGGCGACACTCGCAACGCCGCTATGGACCTATGACGGCACCAACGGCGACACCGAGCGCGGCTTCTATTGCAGCTATGGCCTCGCCGTAACCTTCACCGCCACCAGCCGGCAGGGGTGCCTCGACGATCCGTTCGGCGACGGGCGCACCCGCATCGGCCACGCAGGCGAGGCATACGGCCTGCGCTCCGGCCTGTGGATCGATCCGAAGACCGGGACCGGCGTCGCCTATTTCGCGACCGACGTGCCCGACGGCATCCGCGCCGCGGGCTCCGCCTTCACGCCGGCCGAGGTTTCGCTTGCGAAAGCCTTGCCCTAGGGTGCGCGCATGATTCCAGCACCCTTCCTCCTCTACCTCGGCCACAGCAGCGATTTCGCGGGCATCAAGACATCGCGCGGACTCGCGGTGTTCCGCCCCGAGGACTGCGTCGGCGAATTCCGCCACGACGATTGCCCCCTGAGCGTCGGCCTGCCGCGCATGACGATCGCCGAAGGGGCGGCAGCGGGCGCGAAAACGCTCGTGCTCGGCATCGCCAATTCGGGCGGCGTGATGGGCGCGGACCTCGTCGCCGACGCGACGGCGGCGCTGGAGGCGGGCATGAACGTCGCGGCGGGTCTCCACCAGCGGCTGCGCGACGTGCCCGCGTTGAAGGCGCTGGCCGAGGCGAAGGGCCTGCAGTTGTTCGACGTGCGCGATCCGCCCGCCGATCTCGTCGTAGGCACCGGCTACCCCCGCGCCGGTCGCCGCCTGCTGACGGTCGGCACTGATTGCTCAGTGGGTAAAATGTACACCACGATCGCGCTGACCCGCGCGCTGCAGGCACGCGGCATCCCGGCCGATTTCCGTGCGACCGGGCAGACCGGCATCCTCATCGCGGGCGAGGGCGTGCCGGTCGACGCGGTGGTCGCCGATTTCATCTCGGGCGCGATCGAGATGCTGACGCCGGGCCGCGCCGACAGGGGCTGGGACGTGATCGAGGGGCAGGGCTCGCTGTTCCACCCGAGCTTCGCGGGCGTCTCGACCGGGCTGCTGCACGGCGCGCAGGCCGAGGCGATCGTGATGTGTCACGATCCGGTGCGCGAGAGCATGCGCGGGCTGCCGGGGCGGAAATTGCCGGGGATCGTCGAATGCCTCGCCGCCAATCTGCAGGTCGCGCGGCTGACGAGCGCGCACGTGCGCGCGGTCGGCGTGTGCCTCAACACCTCGGCGATGGCGAAGGACGCGATTGCGCCGCTGTGTGAGGCGATCGCGGCGGAGACCGGGCTGCCGTGCGTCGATCCGATGACCATGAGTCTCGATCCGATCCTAGACATGCTGGATGCGTAGCCTCGCCTTCCGCCACGACAGCCTGCCGCTCAACCGCCCGTTCCGCATATCGCGCGGGGTGAGGACGGCGGCGGAGGTGATCGTCGTGGCGATCGGCGAGGGCGGCGCGACCGGGCAGGGCGAGGGCGTGCCCTATGCCCGCTACGGCGAGACGATTGAGAGCGCGCTCGCGCAGATCGAGGGGATAGGCGGCGCGATCGCGGACGGCGCGGGGCGGCAGGAACTGCTCGGCCTGCTGCCGCCGGGGGCTGCGCGCAACGCCGTCGATTGCGCCTTGTGGGATCTGGAGGCGCGGCTTTCGGGCACGGACGTCGCCGCGCTGATCGGTGCGCCCGCGCCGGAGCGGCTGGTGAGCGCGCTCACCATCGTCATCGACACGCCCGAGGCGATGGCCGCCGCCGCCGCAGAGGTCGCCGCCGCGCCGCTGCTCAAGGTAAAGGTCGACGCGACCGATCCCGAAGCGCGCCTTCGCGCCGTCCGCGCGGCCGCGCCGGGGGCGGCGCTGATCGTCGATCCCAACGAAAGCTGGGACCGCGCCTTGATCGAGAGGCTGATGCCGCGGCTGGTCGAACTGAAAGTGGCGATGCTCGAGCAGCCGGTGCCCGCTGGGGACGATGCCTGTCTGGAGGGTTTCACCCCCGCCGTGCCGATCTGCGCCGACGAAGCGGTGCATACGGCCGCCGATCTCGACACGGTCGCGCGGCGCTATCAGATCGTCAACGTCAAGCTCGACAAGGCGGGCGGGCTCACCGCCGCGCTGGAACTGGCGCGGGAGACGCGGGCGCGCGGGCTCGGGCTGATGACCGGCTGCATGGTCAGCTCCTCGCTGTCGATCGCGCCGGCCATGCACATCGCGCGCCTGTCCGATTTCGCCGATCTTGACGGGCCGACATGGCTCGCCGAGGATCGCCCCGGCGGGGTGCGCGACGAAAGCGGCTACATGGTGCCACCCGCAAAAGGCTTTTGGGGAACGACATGATCGCACGCGGGCTGACGTTATTGCTCGCGGGCCTCACTCTCGGCACGAGCGCCGCGCCGCCAAAGGCCGACGGGGCCGATCTGCTGATCAGGGGCGGCACGGTCTATCCCGGCGGGGCCGCGCCCTTCACCGGCGACGTGGCGGTGAAGGGCGACCGGATCGTCGCGGTCGGCCCGCACCTCGCGCTGCGCGCCGCGCGGACGATCGACGCGAAAGGCCTGATCGTCGCCCCCGGCTTCATCGATCCGCATACGCATATGGGGCCGGACCTCGCCTCGCCCGACGCGAAGCGGCGGCTGGTCCCCGCCTTCCTGATGCAGGGCGTGACGACCGCCTTCATCGGCAACGACGGCGGCGGCGAGATTGACGTCGCGGGCACGCTGGCGAGCGCGAAGAAGTGGCCGGTCGGCATCAACTACGCCACCTATATCGGCTTCGGCAGCATCCGTGCGAAAGTGATCGGCGCGGCGAACCGCGACCCGACCCCCGTCGAGGCGGCGCAGATGGCGCGGCTGGTACGGCAGGGCATGCTGCAGGGGGCGCTCGGTCTTTCCACCGGCCTGTTCTACGCGCCGCAGAGCTTCTCCAAGACGCCCGAGGTGGTCGCGCTGGCGCGGGTCGCGGGGGTTTGTGGCGGCAGCTACGACAGCCATATCCGCGACGAATCTTCCTACACGGTAGGTCTGGCAGCGGCGATCGACGAGGCCATCGCGATCGGCCGCGAGGGGCATATCCCGGTCCATATCAGCCACATCAAGGCGCTCGGCGTCGATGTGCAGGGCACTGCGCCCGCGATCATCGCCAAGGTGGCGGCTGCGCGCCGCGCCGGGCAGGACGTCACCGCCGATCAATATCCCTATGACGCCAGCGGAACGAGCCTCGTCGCCAGCCTCGTGCCTTTATGGGCGCAGGACGGCGGGCGCGCGGCCTTGCTCAAGCGCTTCGACGATGTGGCGTTGGCGATGAAGCTGCGCGCCGGCATGGTCGAGAATCTCCGCAAGCGCGGCGGCGCGGAGAAACTGCTGATCGTCGAGGGGCCGTCCAAGGGTCGTACGCTCGCCGAGGTGGCGAAGGCGCAGGGCGTCAATGCGACCGAAGCGGCCATCGCCGTCATCCGCCAGGCCGATCCCGCCACCGTCTCCTTCAACCAGAGCGAGGCCGACATCGCCGCTTTCATGGCCCAGCCGTGGGTGATGACCGGCTCCGACGCATCGGGCGGCCACCCGCGCGTCTACGGCAGCTTCGCACGAAAATACGCGAAATACGTCGTGGCCGACAAGGTAATCTCACTGCGCCAGTTCGTCGACTCGAGCAGCGCGCTGACGGCGGACACCTTCCACCTCGCCGGGCGCGGGCACCTTCGTGCAGGCGCGCATGCCGATGTGGTGGTATTCGACCCCAAGACCTACGCCGACCGCGCGACCTACGAACAACCGACGCTCACCGCGAGCGGTGTGCGCACGGTACTCGTCAACGGTGTGGTCGCGGTCGATGGCGGCGTGCTGACCGGCAAGGCGGGCGGACGGGCGCTGAGCCACAAGCCGAAACGCCAATGATCGTTCACCACTCCACGGGGGAGGGGGCGTGATCCGCCTTTGGTTCGCCATCCCGCTGTGGAAGCGCGTGCTCGGCGCGCTCGCACTCGGCATCGCCTTTGCGCTCGTCGCCCCGCGCGCGACGCCCTACGTCCAGTTTCTCGGCGATCTGTTCGTACGCGCGATCCGCATGTTGGTCGCGCCGATCGTGCTGGTGACGATCGCGGCGGGGATCACCGCGCTCGCCGATCCCAAGCGCCTCGGCGGCCTCGGCGGGCGCACGATCGGCCTGTTCGCGCTCACGACCTTCCTCGCCGTCTCCGTCGGTATGATTGTCGCCAGCATCGTGCAGCCCGGCATCGGCGCGCCGCTCGGCACCGCCGCACCGCATCCGCTGGGGGCCCCGGTGACGCCCTACGACCAGCTCATCGGTATCGTCCCGCTCAACATCGCCGACGCGCTGGCAAAGGGCGACATGCTCGCGCTGATCTTCGTCGCGATCCTGGTGGGCGTCGGCACCGTCGTGGCGGGCGAGCCCGGCAAGCCCTTCGCGGCGCTGCTCCAGTCGCTGTCGGCGGTGCTGCTGCGCGTCGTCGGCATCGTCATGGAGGCGACCCCGTTCGGCGTGTTCGCGCTGATCGCCAATGCCGTCGCGGCGAACGGCGCGGCGGTGTTCGTCCATGTCGGCTGGCTGGCGCTCGCCGTGGTGCTGGGCTCGCTGATCCAGATGCTCGTCGTCCACAGCCTTCTGCTGCGCTTCGCCGCGCGGCTGCCGGTGCTGTCGTTCTTCCGCGGCATCGTCGATGCGCTGGCGATCGCCTTCTCGACCGCGTCGAGCTCGGCGACGCTGCCGGTGGCGATGCGCGTGGCGGGCGACAATCTCGGCGTGGCGCGGCCAATCTATTCGACCGTGCTGCCGCTCGGCGCGAGCATCGGCAAGGACGGCACGGCGATGTACGTCGGGCTGCTCAGCATGTTCGCGCTGCAGGCGTTCGGCACGCCGCTGTCGCCGCAGGTCTATGCGACGGTGCTGCTGACCGGCGCGCTGGCGGCGTTCGGCACGGCGCCGGTGCCGAGCGCCTCGCTGTTCATGCTGGCGGCGGTGCTGTCGGCGGTCGGCATCGCGCCCGAACAGACGGCGCTCGTGGTCGGCTTCGTCCTCCCCTTCGACCGCCTGCTCGACATGACGCGCACCGTGCCGAGCGCCAGCGCCAACCTCGCGGTCGCGACGACAGTCGCGAAGTGGGAGGGGGAGCTGGACGAGGCGGTGTATCGATCCGCCGTGGATCAGTAGAACCGCACCTTCTCCAGTTGCAGCCACGCCGTCCCGCCCGGCGTGCCCTTCAGCCGCACGATCAGCGTGCGCAGCTTCGCAAGGTCGAGTTTCGCCGCCGGATCGGCCGATCGGAAGGCGGTGAAGGGGATGCGCACCTCGCTCCGCGCGCCGGCCGCGACGGTGAAATCTGTCTTGAACCAAGCATCCTGATCGAGCGCGTAACTGTCGAACAGCAAAGCATAGTCGCCGTTTCCGCGCGCCTCGAATACGACACCGGTGAAGCCGCGCGCATCGGCGAGCTGCACCGATCCCTTGGTCAGCGGCAGGTTGAGCTGGGCATAGGGCTGTGCCCGCGCGCCCATCGTTGCGAGCAGGAAGAGCCGCTGGGCGTCGGGCCGCACGAAGGCGACGTCGCTATGGTCGCTGCCGGCCTCGGTGCCCTCGACCGGCAAGGTGTCGAGATCGGTGCGCCCGTCGCCGCGCGCGCCGGTGTCGATCGGCCCGGACATCGGATGTACGGGCAACGGCGTCGGCGCGTCGCTCGCCAGCAGTTTGCGCAACGGTTCGAGCTGCACCGCGCGCCCCGCGACGAACACCTGCGCGACGTTCCACAGCGCGGCGATATCCTCGTCGGGGCGGCCCTTCACCAGCACGACGTCGGCGCGCATCCCCGGCGCGATGCGGCCATGGTCCTTCGCCTGGCCGATGATGTCGGCGCTCGTGCTCGTCGCCGCGACCAGCGCCTCGGCGGGCGTGAAGCCGAGCTTCGTCAGCCAGGTGATCTCGCGGATCGCGCCCGGCCCGTGATAGACGCCGCCGATGCCGCTGTCGGTGCCGATGCCGATGCGGATGCCCGCCGCCTTCACTCGCCGGATATTGTCCTGCATGATCGCCCAGCGCTTCGCGTCATAGGGTTCGACCGGCTCGGGCGTCTCCTTGAGCAGCGTCTGATAGGCCGTCTCGCGCTTGCGTTCGGGCGGCGAGAGCGCGGCATATTCGCCGGGCACGAAGCGGCGCTCCTGCTGCGGTTCGTAGACGACCAGCGTCGGGATATAGGCGGTGTGGTGCGCCTTCATCAGCGCGATCAGGTCGTCGTCGACCGGCGCATCGCCGACGCCGTGGCCGACCGCATCGACCCCCGCCGCCGCCGCCACCTTCGCGCCCTCCAGCGTCACGGTATGGGTGATGACCGGCAACCCGGCCTTGTGCGCATCCTCGACGATGGCGGAGAGGGTGCCGACGTTCATGCTGTTGAGATCGGGGTCGCGGCCGTAGCGCCAGCCGTCGGCGAACACCTTGATGAGATCGGGCTTGTACGGCAGCGCCTTGGCCATCGCGAGGTGCGCGGCGCGCGGCGTCGTCGCCTGCAGCGTGAACATGTCGCCCCAGCCGAACTCCGTCCCATGCCCGCCCGGCACGCCGAGCCGTATCGCGAGGTTGAGGTGCGGGGCTTCGGGGGCGTGCGCGGCCGCCATCTCGCGGATGGGGGCGAGCATCTCGCCCGCGACCGAGAAATCATCGACCGTGGTGATGCCGTTGACGAGATAGCCCGCCCACGCCTTCCCCATGTCGTCGGGCGCGTCATAGGCCGGCGCGCGCAGATGCGTGTGGAGATCGTGCAGGCCGGGGATCAGCGTCATGCCTTTCGCATCGACGATGCGCGCATGCGGCGGCGCGGTGAGGTGCGTGCCGATCGCGGCGATCCTGCCATCCTCGATCAGCACGTCCTCGATCACGGCGGGCGTGCCGCTGCCGTCGAACACGCGCGCGCCGCGGATCAGCGTCTGCCGCTCGGACGGCGGCGGCGCACCCAGCCCCGACAAGAGCGCCGACCCGGCAAGCGCGAGACGCAGGAGGGCGTGGGAGATCATGGCGGCGAGGATAGGGGGCGAGGGGCGGGGCGCAAGGTTTGAATGCTCTCAGGCCGTTCGTGCTGGGCGAAGTCGAAGCACGTGTTCCGAACGCAGCGCCCGTAAGACGCCCTTCGACTTCGCTCAGGGCGAACGGAAGGTTGTGTCGACGAATGCTGTATCTAAGGTCGCCGCATGAAGCGCCTCCTCCTCCTCGCAACCCTGCTGATCGCGAGCCCCGCCGTCGCGCAGGATTCGCTCCGCCGCGACGTCGATACCGCGCTCGCCACCGCGCCGGCGGGGACGCGCTTCGGGCTGCTGGTCGTCGACGACAGCGGCAAGGAGATCGTCGCGATCGATCCCGACAAGCGCTTCATCCCCGCCTCCAACACCAAGATCTTCACCACCGCCACCGCCTATGCGTCGCTCGGCGACCTCACGCACCCCGACGCGGCGGCGGGCACGCGCGTGCGGATCGAACAAGGAGACGCCGTGCTGCAGGGACGCGGCGACGCACGCCTGTCCGCCGCACCCGACTGCACCACCGATTGCCTTGCCACGCTCGCCGACGCGGTCGCGGCAAAGACCCGCCGCGTCCACGACGTGGTCGGCGACGATAGCTGGTTCCCCGACGAGCGCTGGAGCCCCGGCATGAGCTGGAACAACATCCCGACGCGCTCGGGCACCGGCATCTCCGCGCTGACGCTCGACGACAACGAGATCGCGCTGACCGTCACGCCCGGCACCCTCGGTATGCCGCCGCGGGTGACGATGCCGGCCTATTACGCGCTGGAAAACCGCGCGGTGACGGTCGCGTCGGGCAAGACCGATATCGCCTTCGACCGCGTGCCGAACGGCACTGTCCTGCGCCTCACCGGCACGATCGCGGTGGGTGCCGCGCCCGACAAGGAGCGCATCGGCGTGGACGATCCCGCGCATTATGCCGCCTGGACCTTCCGCACGATGCTCCGCGCGCGCGGCGTGACGGTGACGGGCGCGGTGACGACGCGCCATCGCTCGCTCGACGCCTCCGACGATCCGGCGAAGCGCGGCGCCGCTCCGCCCGCGCATCCGCCGGAAGCGCCCGCGCTGGCGGCGCTCTTGCCCGGCCCGCTCGCCGAGGACGTGCGCATCACCAACAAGGTCAGCCAGAACCTCCATGCCGAACTGCTGCTGCGCCGTGTCGGCCATATCGCAGGCAGCGGATCGATCGCGGACGGCCAGGCGGTGCTGCGGCGGGTGATGGCGACGGCGGGCGTGCCGCGCGCGGCATTCGATTTCTCGGACGGTTCGGGCATGTCGACCTACAACCGCATCGCCCCGCGCGCCGCCGTCTTGCTGCTGCGCTGGATCACCGCCCAGCCCTGGGGCGCGGCGTGGCGCGAGACATTGCCGGTCGGCGGGCTCGACGGCACGCTCGCACGGCGCTTCGGCGGGACGACGCTCGACCGCAAGCTGTTCGCCAAGACCGGCAGCCTCAACGCCACCGCGGCGCTGTCGGGCTGGATGATCGCAAAGAGCGGCCGCACGCTTACCTTCTCGATCCTCGCCAACGACATTCCCGACGGCGGCTCCGCGACGAAGGCGATGGACGCCGCGTTGGTGGTCATCGCGGACGCCAACTGACATGCCGATCCGACTCTTCGTGCTCGCGGACCGGCCTGCGCTCTGGGCGGTGCTCGAACCCGTCATCCGCGCGGGCAACACCTATGCGCTGCCGCGCGACATGAGCGAGGACGATGCGCTGGCGTATTGGCTCGCGCCCGACAAGACGGTGTTCGTCGCCGACGACGACGGCGCGATCATCGGCAGCTATTATCTGCGCGCCAATCACGCGGGCGGCGGCGCGCATGTCGCCAATTGCGGCTATATCGTGCGCGAGAGCGCGTCGGGGCGCGGCATCGGGCGGCGCATGTGCGAACATTCGGTGGACCGCGCCCGCGCGGCGGGCTTTCACGACATGCAGTTCAACTTCGTGGTCAGCACCAACAAGCGCGCCGTGGCGCTGTGGCAACTCTGCGGCTTCGCGGTGGTGGGCACGCTGCCGCGCGCGTTCCTGCATCCGGCGATGGGCTATGTCGACGCGCTGGTGATGCACCGTAAGCTATAGCGCGGCGAATACCGCCTCGCCCGTCGCGGGCCGCAGCGCGAAGATGCTCGCTGCCTTCTCGCCGTGGCGCGAAGGGTGGACGCGGTTGGTGAGCAAAGTCCACGCGACACCGTTCGCGAAATCGACCCACAGGCCCGTCCCGGTGAAGCCGGTATGGCCGATCGTGTCGGCTGAACAGGCGTCGCCACCCGGCCAGCCGGGATGCGCCGCGTCCCAGCCGCAGGTGCGGTGGCCGTTGATGCGCGTCCGTATCTCGGGCGAACCGCCGCCGCGCAGCAGACCCTCAGCGAAATCCAGCACGCCGTCGACGGTGCCGAACAGCCCGGCATGGCCTGGCGCCGCGCCCAGCGCTGCCGCATTCTCGTCATGCACCTCGCCCTTCAGGATGCGCCCGCGCCACGTGCAGAACTCGGTCGCGACGGCGGGGCCGGGGGGCGGGCCGTAGGTCAGCCCCGGCCCGATCGGCCATTCCGACAGCGCTTTGCCGGTGATCCGCTCGATGGCGATGCCGAGCAGGATGAAGTTGATGTCGGAATAGACGCTCGGGCCATGCTTCCATTCGCGCTGGAGCACGAACGCGCGCAGCCGCGCCGGATCGTCGCCATAGGTGTAGATCGGCTCGACCGCGGGCAGGAAGGTGCGATGCGCCAGGCAATCGCGGAACGTCAGCTTGCGCTCGGCGGCGTTCGCCACATCGTATTGGCGCAGGTCCGGGATGGCGTCCGTCAGCGGCCGGTCGAGATCGATCCGGCCCTCGTCCGCCAGCGCCAGGATCATCGTCGTCGTGGCGATCACCTTCGAGACCGAGGCGAGATCGAACCAGTGGTCGCGCGTCAGCGGTTCCGGCACCGCCGACCCCGTCCACCGCACCGCGCGCTCGCCCGCAGCGGTGACGATGCCGAGCGTCGCGCCCGGTATGTCGCCGCGCGCCACCGCCCCGGTGGCGGGCGCGAAGGCCGCGTCCACATCAATCATCGCTGCGCGGCTTCGCGTTCGCGATGAAGGGCAGGAACACCACCGCCGCCAGGCTCAGCGCGCCCGACAGCCAGAAGAATCCGTCGAAGCCGATATGCTTCACCATCACGCCCCCCGCCCCCGCCAGCAGGCGCGGCAGCAGGAAGGCGAAGCCCGACAGGAAGGCATATTGCGCGCCCGGATATTTCGGGTTCACCAGCAGCGAGAGATAGACGACGAAGATCGCCCCCTCCATCCCGTGCGCGAACTGGTCGAGCGCGGTCGAGATGTAGATGACGTGCGGGCTGGGCGGGGCGAACCACAGCCACACGAAGATCCAGTTGCCGATCGCCGACCCGATCGCCCCCAGCGCCAGCGCGCGGATCAGCTTCATCCGCACCGCCAGCAGCGCGCCGATCGCAACGCCCGCCATGCTGGAAGGGAGCGCGACGAAGCCGTCGGCCACGCCCATCGTCGTCAGGTCGTAGTGCGCGGCGATTTCCAGCGGCTTCGACATGGCGAGCGTCAGCACGTCGCCCATCCGGTAAAAGGTGACGAAGCCGAGCAGCGGCAGCACGCGGTATCCGAAGCGCCAGAAGATATCGACATACGGCCCGATCATCGTCGAGGTCCGCAGCCGCGCCGTGGCGGGCAGGTTGACGATCCGCGGCAGCGCCAGCGCCATGATGACGAAGGGCAGCATGCACAGCACCAGCACCGCCGTCGTCGCATCGGTCTTGGCGCTGATGCCGATCCCGGCGGCCGCGCTCAGCACCAGCCAGCCGGCGACGGCAACGAGGACAAGCGACCCCGCCAGCACCACCGCGCTCGCCAGCAGCCCCGTCGCCAGCGACACCAGTCGCTCGCCGCTGCCCTCGGCCGAACGGCGCAGGCTCATCAGGATCGGCAGCGGCACGAACGCCCCCGCCGCGATCGCGAGGTACGCGCCTGTCCAGCCCGATCGATCCGCCACGATCAGCGCGCCCGATCCCGCCGCCACCATCGCGCTGCGATAGCCCCACAGGTTCGCGGCCGTCAGCGGCCCCTGCATCTCGGCGGTCGGCGCAAGCTCGATCCGCCACGCATCTGCGGAGACCTCCAGCGTCGTCGTCCAGAACGCGAGCAGCACCGCGAACAGCGCCACCACCGGCAGGTCGGTGTCGGCGGAGGTGAACGCCATCGCCACCATCGAAAGCACGATGCCGATCTGCGACAGGATGATCCACCCGAGCCGCTTGCCGAAGAACCGCGCGAACCCCGGCACCGCGAACCGGTCGAGCAACGGTGCCCAGGCGAATTTGAAGGTCGGCAGCAGCTGCACCCAGCCGAAGAAGCCGATCAGCACGAGATCGACGCCGTGCTTGGTCAGCCGCGCCGACAGCACCGTCGAGAATATATAATAGGGCAATCCCGCCGAAAACCCGAGCAGCAGGTACAAGGCGAAGCGCGCCCGCGGCGACGCCAGCACCCCGCCGCGCGCGCCATCTGCGGCGGCACCGGAAGACGCGATCGTTGCTGCCATGCCACCCCTTTTCCCCGAAACGTCTGCAGGCTCGGCCGCAAGTCGCTGGAGGTCAACAAAAACTATGGCGCGTGCGCTACACCATTGTTACGCTACGATGACGCGTGGGCAACAGGGGCCCGGCAGCGCGACAAACACGGGGGTGTTTCACATGGTCGATTTCTCGACACTCAGAGTCGTGCTCGCTTCCGGCTGCGCGTTCGCGGCGCTGGCCGCCACTCCCGCTTTCGCGCAAAGTACGCCAAGCGGCGCGACCGTGAAGGCGGACCCCGCGCGCGACGGAGCCGAAGATGCCGGCGCACCCGAAGTCCTCGTCACGGGCTCGCGCATCAAGCAGGATCCGAACAACAGCGCCTCGCCGCTGCAGATCATCACCGGCAAGGATTTCCTGCGCGAAGGCATCAACAGCCCCGAACAGCTCATCTCCTTCCTGTCGAGCAACGGCAACGGCGCGGACAATCTCGCGTCCAATTCGGATGTCGTCTCGGGTGGTGCGCGCGGCACCAACGGCCTGTCCGCCGCAAACCTGCGCGGGCAGGGCAGCGCCTCCACGCTCGTCCTGCTCAACGGCCGCCGCGTCGCCGCGCACGGCCTGCAGGGCTCGGCCGTCGACGTGAACCAGATCCCCTTCGCCGCGATCGAGCGTGTCGAGGTGCTGAAGGACGGCGCCTCGGCGATCTACGGCACCGATGCCGTCGGCGGCGTCATCAACTTCATCACCAAGACCGATTTCACCGGCGTCGATCTGTCGGGCTTCACCGATATCACCGAACTCGGCGACAGCCCGATCTACCGGCTGTCGGCGACGGCGGGCTACGGCAAGCTCGACGATCAGGGCTTCAACATCATGGGCGCGGTCAGCAAGAGCTGGAACGGCGCGCTCTACGGCCGCGACCGCGCGTTCCTCAACGGCAACCAGCCCAATCGCGGCCTGTCGATCGACACGCGCGGCACGCCGGTCGCCACCGCCTTCTCGATCAACCCGACCGCGGCGGGTGTCGGCATCACGCAGGGTGGTACGCTGCTCGGCGGAACGACAGGCGCGACCGCGCTGACCGGGCCGGGCTTCTTCATCCCCGGCACCACCACGCTGGCGACGGGCGGCGTCAACACGCTGCGCCTGCCGGGCGGGGCGGGCTGCACCTCGATGCCGGGCGGCATGAACTACGATTCGGCGCTGTTCAGCGTGCCGACTGCGGCGCTCGCCTGCGCGTGGGACACGGCCAGCGCCGCCGTGCTGCAGCAGCCGCTCGAAACGCTGACCTATTACGGCCGCGCGACCGCGCGGATCGGCGGCAGCCATACGATCTTCGCGGAAGTGACGGGATCGGACGCCGAGGCGCGCAAGATCTTCTCGAACAACCAGTATAGCGCCAACAACACCAACATGCCGATCGCCTACCCGCTCAACGGGCTGACGGCGCCGGTCTACAATGCGGTCTACAACAGCATCGTCGGCACGCTGCCCGGCATCGCCGCCAATTACGGCAAGCCGATCGCGTTCCGCTGGCGCTGCATCACCTGCGGCCCACGCGAGTATGTGACCAACACCCAGACCTTCCGCGCCGCGATCGGCATCGACGGCCCGTTGTTCACCGGCTGGGATTACCGCGCGGGCGGATCGTATGCGAGCAGCACGTCGAGCTCGACGCTCGGCACCGGCTATGTCTATCGCGGCGTGTTCGCGAGTGCGGCCGCCGCCGCCGCCTCGGGCATCGCCGGCGCGGTGGTGGGCGGTGCCGACCCGCGCGCGCCGACCGCACCGGGCGCGACCGCGCCCGGCATCGTCGGCCTGTTCAACAGCGGCATCATCAATCCCTTCTCGGTCACGCAGTCGCCGCAGGCGATGGCCGGGCTCGACGCGATCTCGGCCAAGGGCGTGAAGCTCTACGGCGGCAAGTACGAGGTGGTGCAGTTCGACGGCTCGGTCTCGGGCAAGCTGTTCCAGCTGCCCGGCGGCACGGTGCAACTCGCCTTCGGCGTGGATTACCGGCGCGAGACCTACAAGTTCGACGGATCGTCGGCGGGCGATCTGTCCTCGCCCGATATCTTCAACGTCGCGTTCGACAACGTCAACGCGCTCAGCCGCGTGTCGCGCGACGTGAAGGCGGCCTATGCCGAAATCCTGATCCCGGTGTTCAAGCAGCTCGAACTGAGCGCGGCGGGCCGCGTCGACGACTACACCGGCTTCGGATCGACCTTCAATCCGAAGTTCACCGCCAAGTTCCGCCCTGTCGAATGGCTGATGTTCCGCGGATCGTACAATACGGGTTTCCGCGTCCCCAGCTTCAACCAGATCTTCAACGGCGTCACGCAGTCGCCCAACCCCGGCACCAGCCTGGTCGATCCCACCACCTGCCCGTCGGGCGTGGTCGGCACCGGCGGCTGTGCTGCGATCACGCCGGATTCGCTGAGCGGCGGCAACCTCGGCCTCGGGCCGGAGACGTCGCAGCAATATAGCTTCGGTGCGGTGTTCCAGCCGTCGCGCCACCTCAGCCTGTCGGCGGATTTCTGGTCGATCGCGGTCGACAACGTCATCGGCACGATCACCATTCCGCAGCTTTTCCAGAACATCGGTGCCTTTTCGGACCGGATCACGCGGACGGGCGGTGTCATCACCCTCGTCGACCTGCGCACCGGCAATTTCGGGTCGCGCCGCACGCAGGGCCTCGAATTCTCCGGGCGCGGCGATATCGAGGCGCTGGGCGGGCGCTTCACTGGCGGCTTCGACGGCACTTTGCTGCTCGACAAGCGCGAGAAGCTGTTGCCGAACCTGCCCTATTCGAACCTGCTCGGCGTGTTCAGCCTGACAGGCGATCTCGGCCTGCGGCTGAAATACAATGCCTTCATCACCTACGAGCAGAATGATTTCGGCATCACTTTCTCGCAGATCTACCGGGACGGCTATCAGAACCAGGCGCTCAACGCCGGGTTGCTGACCGGCGCGTTCGTTCGCCCGGACTTCAATCCGCGGGTTGAGCCCTACATCACCTACAACCTCTCGATCACGCAGCGCGTGGCCGAGCGGTTCGTCTTGACGGCCGGCATCAAGAACATCTTCAACGTCGATCCGCCCTTCGCGATCGCCTATGACGGCAATCTCGGCGCCGGCGGCGGCGGCTGGGAACCCCGCGTCGGCGATCCGCGCGGCCGTTCGTTCACGATCAGCGTCGACGCGAAGTTCTAGGCCGGGGCGAGGGCCGGTTGTTCCGCCGCGTCCGCGTCCCTATCTGCGCGTCCAGCAAGGGGCGCACAGATGAATCCGATCCTATCCGTAAAAGGCGTGTCGAAGACATACGCCTCGGGCCAGCGCGCGCTCGAGCCTGTCGATCTGGAGATCAACAAGGGTGAGATCTTCGCGCTGCTCGGGCCGAACGGCGCGGGCAAGACGACGCTGATCAGCATCATCTGCGGCATCGTCACGCCGTCGTCGGGCACGATCACGGTGATGGGGCACGACGCGCTCCGGGAAACCCGCGCCGCGCGGATGCGCATCGGGCTGGTCCCGCAGGAACTGTCGGTCGATATGTTCGAAACGGTGCTGGCGACCGTCCGCTACAGCCGCCGCCTGTTCGGCCATCCCGGCCACGACGCCCATATCGAACAGGTGCTCCGCGACCTCTCGCTGTGGGACAAGCGAAACGCCAAGATCAAGGACTTGTCGGGCGGCATGAAACGCCGCGTGCTGATCGCGAAGGCGCTCTCTCACGAACCCGACATCCTCTTCCTCGACGAGCCCACCGCCGGCGTGGACGTGGCGCTGCGCCGCGATATGTGGAAGCTCGTACACCGCCTGCGCGAGAAGGGCACCACCATCATCCTGACGACGCACTATATCGAGGAGGCCGAGGAAATGGCCGATCGCGTCGGCGTGATCGACAAGGGCAAGATCATCCTCGTCGAGGAAAAGACCGAGCTGATGAAGAAGCTCGGCAAGCGCCAGATGCTGATCGCGCTGCAGGAGCCGATGGACGCAGTGCCGGGCGATCTCGCCGAATGGCACCTCGAACTCGCCGACGAGGGCCATACTTTGCGCTACGTGTTCGACGCGCAGGCCGAACGCACCGGCATCCCCTCGCTGCTGCGCAAGCTCGCCGAACTGGGCGTGGGCTTCAAGGATCTCGAGACGAGCAAATCTTCGCTCGAGGATATCTTCGTCGATCTCGTCGAACATCGGGAGCAGGCGGCATGAGCACGCCCCTCATCAACACCCACGGCATCTGGGCGATCTACCGCTTCGAGATGGCGCGCGCGCTGCGCACCCTGTGGCAGAGCCTCGCCGCGCCGGTGATCACCACCTCGCTCTATTTCGTCGTGTTCGGCGGCGCGATCGGGTCGCGCATCAGCAGCGTCGACGGGGTGAGCTATGGCAGCTTCCTCGTGCCCGGCCTCGTCATGCTCTCGCTGCTGACGCAGAGCATTTCGAATGCGTCGATCGGCATCTACTTCCCCAAATTCACCGGCACCGTGTTCGAACTGCTCTCCGCCCCCGTCACGCCGATGGAGATGGTGGCGGGTTTCGTCGGGGCGGCGGCGACCAAGTCGATCGCGCTCGGCCTCATCATCCTCGCGACCTCGGCGCTGTTTGTGCCGCTGCACATCGAACATCCCTGGGCGATGGTGGCGTTCCTGATCCTCACCAGCATCACCTTCAGCCTGTTCGGCTTCATCATCGGCATCTGGGCCAACGGGTTCGAACAGCTCTCGTTCGTGCCGTCGCTGTTGGTGACGCCGCTCACCTTCCTCGGCGGCGCGTTCTACTCGATCGACATGCTGCCGCCGGTGTGGCGGACGGTCAGCCTATTCAACCCGGTCGTCTACCTCGTCAGCGGTTTCCGCTGGAGCTTCTTCGGCAAGGGCGACGTCAGCATCGCGCTCAGCCTCGGCGTGACGGCGCTGTTCCTCGTCGGCAGTCTCATTGTGGTGGCGTGGATCTTCCGCACGGGTTGGCGGCTCAAGCAGTAGTCACTTCATTATCGGAAGGCTGATCCGCGACCCCGCGCACACCTTCTGCGTCGCCTTGACGAAATCGCCCGGCTTCGCGCGCGCGATGTTCGCCACGAAGGTTTGCGGATTGCGGTCGATCACCGGGAACCAGCTCGACTGGACCTGCACCATGATGCGGTGGCCCTTCTGAAAGACATGGTCGTGGTCGCGCAAAGCGACATCCCACGCGATCACCTTGCCGGGCACCAGCGGCTGCGGGTTCGTGTCGCTGGCGAGGAACCTGCCGCGCCGTACCTCCATCGCGATCGGCCATTGATAGCCGTTGAGCTGGCGCGTGTAGGCGCCAAGCGGGGCGGCGGCGTCGAATTGCTCGAAATTCTGCGGCAGCACGTCGATCAGCTTGACGACGAAATCGCTGTCGGTGCCGCTCGTGCTCGCCATCAGCGTCGCGGCGATCTTGCCCGTCACCGTCAGGTCGGCCGCCAGCGGTGCTGAAACATAGCTCAGCACGTCGGGCCGGTGATCGACGAAGCGCTGGTCCTCCGCCTCCCACCAGCGCCATTCGGGGCGCGGATAGGTCGGCGAGATCGGGCGCGGGCGGAACGGCACCGGATTGGCGGGATCGGACACGTAGTCCCGGCAGGCCTCGCCGGCTGCGGGGGCCTTGAAGCTCAGCGATCCGTCGTCGTGGAGATAGAGGTCGGTCGCGGTCGTGCCCTTGGGCGGCCATTGCCCATAGGTCTTCCAGACGTTCGATCCCGATTGCAGCATCTTCGCCTCGAAGGCGGGGCGCGGGCCCTTCTGGTGCAGCCAGTAGCGGAAAAACGGTGCCTGGATCTGGTCGAGGAACTCCGCCGCCGCATCGCGCCCGAGCGGGATATGCCCGAGCATGTCGCTGTCGCGCGCCCAGCCGCCATGCACCCACGGCCCCGCGACCATCTGCGCGAGGTGATCGGGGTCGTTCTCCTTCTGCCTGGCGTAGATCTGCCACGATCCCCACGGATCCTCCTGATCCCAGAAGCCCGCGACGTTGAGCGTCGGCACCGTCGTCCTGCCGAGCGTCTTGTGCCAGTTCTGATCGGTGTAGAAGGCGTCGTGATTTGGGTGATCAAGCAGCGCGCGCAGCATCGGCACCGATCCCTTGAAGTAGCGTGTGTCGAGGGTCTCGACCGGCCCGAGCGCGAGGAACCAGTCGTAAGTATCGACGGTGCCGTAATCGAACCGCTCGTTCTGCGTCTTGTCGACCTGCAGCGAGGAGACCCAGTCGGCGGTGTAGCTCAGCCGCAGCGCGCCGTTCCGATGGAGGTCGTCGTTCTGCCAGTAATCGACCCAGGCCGCCTGCGGGCTCACCGCCTTCAGCGCAGGGTGCGGATGCGCGAGCGAGATGCCGGCGGCAAGACCGGCATAGGATATGCCCCACATGCCGACGCGGCCGTTCGTGCCGGGCAGGTGCTTCACCAGCCAGTCGATCGAATCATAGGCGTCGGTGGCCTCGTCCACCGCCCCGGAATCAACGGCGCGGTCGTTCGGATGCACGGCGGTGGACAGCGTGAACACACCGTCCGATCCGAAGCGCCCGCGCATCGACTGGTAGACGAAGATATAGCCGTCCCTGACGAGCGCCTGCATCTCTGGGGAGGTCGCCTTGGGTGCCGACTGCGGTATGCCGTAAGGCGTCCGCTGGAACAGGATCGGCAGCGCGCCCTTCGCGTCCTTAGGGCGTATCACCACCGTTTCCATGCGCGCGCCGTCGCGCATCGGGATCATCACCTTTTCGAAGGTGAAGGGCGAGGCGTCGGCGACGCGCATCGCCGGCACGTCCTGCGCGGCGAACGTGGGCGCGGCACCAGAGAGAAGCAGCGGGGCAGCCAGCAGCGTTGCGAGGATTCTGAGGCGCATCGAAGTCTCCCAGTGCAGGCGCAAGCGTAGCGGCTTGATCCGCACGCGCAAAGGCGGTGAGATGCACCGATGAGCGCGATCACCTGCCGCCCCGCCACACCCGCCGATGCGGAGGCGATCGCCATTATCTACGCGCATCACGTCCTGCACGGCACGGCGACCTTCGACACCGCGCCTCGCGGAGTCGATGTCTGGGCCGACAAGATCGCCGAGGTCACCGCGCAGGGATGGCCGTTCCTGGCCGCGGAGCGGGAAGGGGCGGTGGCCGGCTACGCCTATGCCACGCAATTCCGCGACCGCGCCGCTTACGCGCGCTCGTGCGAGGACAGTATCTACATCGCCGCCGGTCTGCGCAGGTCGGGGATCGGCACCATTTTGCTGACGGCGCTGGTCGTCGCCGCGCGCGAGGCGGGCTTCCGCGAGATCGTCGCGGTCATCGGCGGGCCGGAACCGGCATCGGTGGCGCTCCACGCGAAATTGGGCTTCCGCGAGGCCGGGCGGCTCAGCAATATCGGCGAGAAATTCGGCCGGCTGCTCGACACGCTCTACATGCAGCGGAGCCTCTAGCCACAACCGTCGCCCCGGCGAAGGCCGGGGCCGCTGGATTTTGGGCAACAGGTCCGCGTCAAACGCAACGGCCCCGGCCTGCGCCGGGGCGACGGATCAGATTCGATGCTCGCCCTTCACCCAGCGCACCGTGCCCGACGACGCGCGCATCACCACGCTCTCGGTGGTCATCATGCCCTTCTTGCGCTTCACGCCTTCCAGCAGCGATCCGTCGGTCACGCCGGTCGCGGCGAAGATGCAGTCGCCCTTGGCCAGTTCGGTCAGGTCGTACTGCTTGTCGAGATCGGTGACGCCCCACTTGGCGGCACGCGCGCGCTCGTCGTCGTTGCGGAACAGCAGGCGGCCCTTGAACTGACCACCGACGCAGCGCAGCGCCGCCGCCGCCAGCACGCCTTCCGGTGCGCCGCCCGAGCCCATGTAGATATCGACCGTCGTGTCGGGGTTGGTCGTCGCGATCACGCCGGCCACGTCGCCGTCGCCGATCAGCATCACGCCGCAGCCGAGCGCGCGCAGCTCCGCGATCAGCTTCTCGTGGCGCGGGCGGTTGAGCACGCAGGCGACGATCAGCTTGGGATCGACGCCCTTCGCCGCGGCGACCGCCTTGACGTTCTCGGTCGGCGACTTGTCGAGGTCGATGATGCCGGCGGGGTAGCCCGGGCCGACCGCGATCTTTTCCATATAGACGTCGGGCGCGTTGAGCAGGTCGCCCTCGGCGGCGACGGCGAGCACGGCGAGGCTGTTCGGACCGCCGGTCGCGCAGATCGTCGTGCCTTCGAGCGGATCGAGCGCGATGTCGATCTTCGGCCCCTTGCCGATCGCCGAACCGACCTTCTCGCCGATGAACAGCATCGGTGCCTCGTCGCGCTCGCCCTCGCCGATCACGACGGTGCCGTCCATGTAGAGCTCGTTGAGCGCGGTCCGCATCGCATCGACCGCCGCCGCATCCGCCGCCTTCTCGTCGCCGTGGCCGATCAGGGTCGAGCAGGCGATCGCCGCCGCTTCGGTGACGCGCACCATTTCGAGGACGAGGACACGGTCGAGGACGTTGCTGACGGTCGCGTTGGGCATGGTTCGGTTTTTCCCCTTTGGCCTATCGAGTCGGATAGGCAGGCATTGTGACGTTGTCGATGCGATTCGGGCGCGTTTACGCCTCTACTTGCCCTTCGGTGGCGCGATCTGGAACATCAGCGGCCAGTTCTTGCCCGTCACGAACAGGCGGCGGCCCTTCGCGTCCCAGGCGATGCCGTTGGGCACGCTGTCCGCTCCGCTCACGCCGGCCTGACGGGTCAGCGCGCTGACGTCGATCCAGCCGACGACATGCCCGCTCGCCGGGTCGATCCGCGCGATCAGCTGCGTCTGCCAGATGTTGGCCAGCACCTCGCCGTCGACATATTCGAGCTCGTTGATCCGCTCGAGCGGATTGCCGTCGACCGTGACGGTTACGCGCTTGCGCACCTTCAGCGTCCTGGGATCGAGGAAGCGCAGCACCGGCGTCCCGTCCGACATGATGATGTCGTGCGCGTCCTTGGTCAGCGCCCAGCCTTCACCCGGATAGCGGAAGCTACCGAGCCGCTTGAAGCTCTTCACCGACCAGCGGAAGCCGACGCCGTTCTGCCACGTCAGGCTGATGATCTGGTCGCCCCAGTCGACGATGCCCTCGCCGAAATAGGCCGGCGAGATCGTCGCCTTCTGGTGGACTGTGCCGGTCTTGATATCGACGCGGCGAATGCTCGATCGCCCCTCGAGCCCGGTGCTCTCGTAGAGATCGCCGTCGCGGTAGAACAGCCCCTCGGTGTACGCGCCGGGATCGTGCGGGAAGTGCGCGATCACCTTCGCGGGTTCCAGCGGCAGCGGGGCAGGGGCCTGCCCGGTCAGCAGCAGGAGCCCGAGGAGCGCGAGCCGCCGCATCAGTCGCGCAGCAGCTCGTTGATGCTGGTCTTGCTGCGCGTCTGCGCGTCCACGCGCTTGACGATGACGGCGCAGTAGAGCGCGGGCTTGCCGTCCCCGCCGCCCAGCGTGCCGGGCACCACCACCGAATAGGGCGGCACCTTGCCCTGGAAGATTTCGCCGGTCGCGCGGTCGACGATCTTGGTCGATGCGCCGAGGTAGACGCCCATCGACAGCACCGCACCCTCGCCGACGCGCACGCCCTCGGCCACTTCGCTGCGCGCGCCGATGAACGCGCCGTCCTCGATGATGACCGGATCGGCCTGCAACGGCTCCAGCACGCCGCCGATGCCCGCGCCGCCCGACAGGTGTACGTTCCTGCCGATCTGCGCGCACGACCCCACCGTCGCCCAGGTATCGACCATCGTGCCCTCGCCGACATAGGCGCCGATGTTGACGAAGCTCGGCAGCAGCACCGCGCCCTTGCCGATGAAGCTCCCGCGCCGTGCGACCGCGCCCGACACAACGCGGAAACCGCCCGCGCGGAACTCCGCCTCGCCCCAGCCCGCGAACTTGGAGGGCACCTTGTCGAACGCCGGCGATCCGCCCGAGCCACCCTCGACCACGAAATTGTCGTTGAGCCGGAACGACAGCAGCACCGCCTTCTTGAGCCACTGGTTCACCGTCCAGCCGTCCGCCGTCGGCTCTGCGACGCGCGCCTTGCCGGCATCGAGCAGGCCGATCGCCGTGTCGACCGCATCGCGCACCGCGCCGGTCGTGGCGAAGCCGAGCGTGTCGCGCGCCTCCCAGGCGGCTTCGATCGTCGTCTGCAGGTCGTCGCTCATTCCAGAACCTCGTGAAGCCAGTGCGTGATGTCGTGCGTGGTGAAATGGATGAAGCTGCGGTCGGCGTCGGCCGCCTGTTCGGAACCGTTGTCGACCCACACCGTCGTCATGCCGATGGCGGCGGCGGGCGCGAGGTTGCGCGCCATGTCGTCGGCGAACAGGCTTTCGGCCGGATCGAGCCCGAAGGCGGCGCACAGCCCCGCATAGGCGGAGGCCTGCGGCTTGGGCTTCAGGTCCATCGCGTGAATGTCGTGTACCGCCTCGAAGGTCTCGCCGAGGCCGAGCCGCGCCAGCACGCGCGTCGCATAGGGGCCGTCGCCGTTGGTGAAGACGATCTTGCGCCCCGGCAGCTTGGCGATCGCGGCGGCGAGCGGGGCGTTCTCCTCCAGCACGTCCATCTCGATATCATGGACGTAATCGAGGAAATGGTGCGGATCGACGTCATGCTCGCGCATCAGCCCCGCAAGCGTCGTGCCGTGATCGAGGAAATAGCCCTTCTGGATGCGCCGCGCGTCCGCCCATTCGAGATCGAAGCGATCGGCGATATAGCCCGTCATCTTCGCGTCGATCTGGCTGAACAGGTCCGCGCTCGCCGGATAGAGCGTGTTGTCTAGATCGAAAATCCAGTTGCGGATATGGCCAAGGCGCGCAAGCATCGAGGGCGGCCTGTACGGCGTGCGCCGGGGATCGGCAACGTGAAACAGGCGGCGGCGCGCAAGGGAGGCGGCGTCAACCCGGGGTGCTTGCGGAATAGACTTTTTACGATTCGTTAACAAAAATCCGGCTCTGTATCAGTCAGCAAAGCGCGGCCTCGGGGGAGAATGTCATGATGGTGCGCGGCGTGAGTCGATCGTCGTTGCTGGCCGGGACGGCGCTCGTCATGTTCGCCTGTCTGTCCGCGTGCAGCGGCGGTGGCGGCGGCGGTGTCGGCAGCACGCCCGCGCCGACTCCGGCACCGAGCCCTTCGCCGAGCCCCAGCCCTTCGCCAAGCCCCAGTCCGTCGCCGAGCCCGACGCCCACGCCTGCGCCGACACCCACACCCACACCGACACCTACTCCGACACCAACACCGACACCAACACCGACACCAACACCGACACCAACACCGACACCAACTCCGACACCAACTCCGACCCCGACGCCGACCCCAACTCCGACGCCGACGCCGACGCCGACGCCGACGCCGACTCCGACACCCACCCCAACGCCAACTCCGACGCCAACGCCCAGCCCGATCAACTACGACACCGCCGAATATCGCGCGACCGCAGGCGCCGTCTCCGCCAACGCGCTGACGGCCTACAGCCACGGCGGCACCGGCGCGGGGATCGCGGTCGGCGTGATCGACAGCGGTATCGACTTGCAAAGCGCCGAGTTCGGTTCGCGCATCTCGTCGGCCTCCGCCAACGTCGCGGGCGGCACGACCGTCGATGACGAAGGCGGCCACGGCACCGCCGTCGCCTTCACCATCGCCGGGCGGCGCAACGACGCGGGCACGCACGGCATCGCCTTCGACGCGACGCTGATCGTCGCGCGCGCCGATACGCCGGGCACCTGCGCGACGATGGATGCCAAGGGCAATCCCGATTGCAAGTTCAACGACAGCTCGATCGCGCGCGGCGTCGATCTGGCGGTCGCCAACGGCGCGCGCGTCATCAATATGTCGCTCGGCGGCAGCGCACCCAATGCAACGCTGACCAATGCGATCGACCGCGCGACGGCGGCGGGCGTCATCATCGTCATCGCGGCGGGCAATGACGGCACCGTCAATCCCGATCCCTTCGCGGAGATCGCCAACCGCCCGCAGGCGCGCGGGCTCGTCATCATCGCCGGATCGGTCGGCGCGAACGATTCGCGAACCCCCGGTGCCGACGTCATCTCGACCTTCAGCGACCGCGCCGGCGACGGTGCCGCGCATTTCCTGACCGCGGTCGGCGAAAGCGTGCGCGCGCCCGACCAGAACAACGTCGCCTATCTCTGGTCCGGCACCTCCTTCTCCGCCCCGCAGATCGCCGGCGCCGCCGCCTTGCTCGCACAAGCCTTCCCGACGTTGACGAGTGCCCAGATCGTCAACCTGCTCTTCACCTCGGCGCGGGACGCGGGGGCGGCGGGGGTGGACCCTATCTACGGTCAGGGCGTGCTCGATCTGACGCGCGCCTTCTCGCCGATCGGCACGACGATGATCGCGGGCGTGCCCGCACCCGTGTCGCTCGGTTCGAACGCGATGCTGTCGGCACCGATGGGCGACGCGCACCAGGGGCCGCTCGGCGCGGTCATCCTCGACGGCTTCGGTCGCGCCTTTTCGGTCGATCTCGCCGGCACGATCAATCGCAGCGGGCCGGAGCGGACGCTCGCCGCCTCGCTCTCGTCGCGCACGCGCAACCTCTCGATCGCCTCGGGCAACATGACGATGGCGCTGACGGTGCAGCCCACCGCAGGCGGCGGCGTCTCGGTCGGGCGCTTGCAGCTCAGCGACGGGCAGGCGCGCACCGCCCGCGCGGTTGCCGGCATCATCACCAACCGGCTGACCCGTACTTCCAGCATCGCCTTCGGCTTTTCGGAAAGCGGCGCGGCTTTGTCGCAGACGCTCGGCGGCATCTCCGCGCCCGGTTTCCTCGTCGCGCAGGATCCGGTGCGCGGCGCGGGCTTCGACAGCGCGGTCAAGGCTTCGACCGCATACCGCCAGCAGCTCGGCCGCTACGGCTTGACCGCGACGGCGGAAAGCGGCGACGTGCTGTCGCGCGACGGCGACGCACTGCCTGCGGCGCGCGGCAACTACCGCCGCTTCGGCTACGATCGCACCGCGCTGACGCTAGACCGGCGTTTCGGCGGGCTGGCGCTGGCGGTGACGGGCAGCAACCTCAACGAACAGGGCTCGATGCTCGGCGCGCATTTCGGCAGCGGCCTGGGCGGCGCGCGCGCGTCGAGCTGGTTCCTCGATGCGGCGGCGCGGCTGGAGCTGGACGGCGGCTGGTCGCTCAGCGGGTCGCTGCGGCAGGGCTGGACCTTCGCCTCGGTCGGCGGCGGGCTCAGGGGCGGGGGCGTCCTCCGCACCAATGCCTTTGCCGCCGACATCGGCAAGAACGGCATATTCGGGCACGACAGTTTCGGCCTTCGCATCGCGCAGCCGCTGCGCGTGGCGAGCGGCGGGCTCGATCTCGTCCTGCCGACCGACTACGACTACGACACCGGCGCGGTCTCCGCCTGGGCGACGCAGCGCATCAATCTCGCCCCCACCGGCCGTGAGATCGACATGGAGGCGCGCTATTCGCGCCCCGTCTGGATCGGCAATCTGCAGACCAATCTGTTCGTGCGTCGCCAGCCGGGCAATTTCGCGCTGCTGCCGACCGATGTCGGCGGCGCGTTCCGGTGGTCGGCGGGCTTCTAGCGACGGAATATATCCGGCGGCGCGCGTTGCGGATCGTTACGGCGTCACCATATAGGGTCCATCGCGCCAAAGCTCCGGGCATGGCGTGACTGAGAGACGATATGCTCCCGCTCGAAAAGAGGGGTCTGCATGTCTCGCGCCATCAATCTCACCGTCACGCAAGCCGAAGTCGCCGCCATGTGTACGCGCCACAAGGTCGCGATCAGCGCGATCGAGGCGCTGCCCGCCGGCGGCACCCGCGTCGTCCTGAACAATGCGGACGACACCGCGGTGATCGCCAAGGCGTTCCGCACCAGCATCATCACCGGCACCGTCGCGCGCACCGCCTTCATGAGCCGCCGCGCCTGATCCGGCGGCGGGCCCGGTGCTCGCCGATTTTCCACCATCACGAAGGAACGTCTCATGGCGAAGGCCCAGAAGCGCGGAAACAAGGAAGTGCGCAAACCCAAGAAGGTGGAGGCCAAGGCCACCACGCCGCTGACCGTCGACAAGAACGCGGTCAAGCTCACGCAGAACAAGAGCAACTGATGCCGGCCGATCCCGCCGCCACTGCGGACACCGCCGAAGAGCCGTCGCTGTACGAGAAGAAATCGCCCGCGCGGCGGCAGTTCGGCCATCGCAAGGACCAGCCCCGGCTCTCCGCCGATCAGGCCGCACGGCAGGGGCGCGTCGTCTCCGCGGCGCTGCGATCCCTGCCGGCCGGTGCCGCGATGACCTTCCTCAACACGGATCAGGCCGGCCTCGGACGGCCGCTCGACCGCGCGATCGAAAGCATCGAGGGCCTTGCCGCCGTCGAGGCGGCACTCGCGCAGCAGGCGATCAACCGCAGCTGAGGCGCTTCCGGTGCGAGATCGGGGCTGGCGTTGCGCCCATCGCCGCCCCACATTCGCTCGCATGACCCCATATTCCCTCCTCGATCTCGTCCCCGTCGTGCAGGGCGGCAGCGTCGCGCAGTCGCTCGCCAATGCCGCCGATCTGGCGAAACATGCCGAACGCCTCGGCTTCACGCGCTACTGGACGGCGGAGCATCACGGCATGCCTGGCATCGCCAGCGCCGCTACCGCGGTCGTGCTCGGCCATGTCGCCGCCGCGACGGAGACGATCCGCGTCGGGGCGGGCGGCATCATGCTGCCCAATCACGCGCCTTTGCTGATCGCGGAGCAGTTCGGCACGCTCGACGCGCTGTTTCCGGGCCGCATCGACCTCGGCCTCGGCCGCGCGCCGGGATCGGACCAGCGCGTTGCGCAGGCGATGCGCCGCACGCTGCAGAGCGATCCCAACGCCTTCCCGCGCGACGTGCTCGAGCTGCAGAGCTATTTCGCCGATGACGGCCAGACCGGCATTTCCGCCACGCCGGGCGCGGGCGCGAAGGTCGATCTGTGGATCCTCGGCTCCAGCACCTTCGGCGCGCAGCTCGCGGCGATGCTGGGTCTGCCCTATGCCTTCGCCTCGCATTTTGCCCCGGATTCGCTGATGGATGCGATCCATATCTACCGACGCGACTTCAAACCCTCGGCGGTGCTCGACAAGCCGTATCTGATGGCGGGCTTCAACGTCATCACCGCCGATACGGACGAGGAGGCGGAATATCTCGCCAGCTCGCAGCAGCAGGCGTTCGTCGCGCTGCGCACCGGCACGCCGGGCCGCCTGCCGCCGCCGGTGCGCGGCTATCGCGAGACTTTGGGCGTACAGGGCAACGCTTTGCTCTCGCACGTGCTGCAATGCTCGGCGATCGGCGCGCCTGCCACCGTCGCGCGCGGCGTCGGGGATTTCATCGAGCGCACCGGCGTCGACGAGCTGATGCTGACGAGCATGATGTTCGATCACGACGCCCGCAAGCGCAGCCTGGAGATCGCGGCGGCCGTGATGCAGGATCTGAAGGTCGCGGCGTAACGCCGCACAAATCCGTTCGGGCTGAGCTTGTCGAAGCCCTGTCTTGGCACGAAGAAAGAACAGCACTTCGACAGGCTCAGTGCGAACGGAAACAAGGAGCCGGGATCAGTTGGCGGCGGGCAACCGCAGCCGCACGAGCAACCCGCCGAGATCCTCGCTCTCCTCGAGGCTGACCGTGCCCTCGTAGATCTCCGCCACGTCGCGCACGATCGCCATGCCGAGCCCGGTGCCGGGCTTGCCGGTGTCGAGCCGCACGCCGCGATCGAAGATGCGCACGCGCTGCTCCTCGGGGATGCCCGCGCCGTCGTCCTCGATCAGGAATTCGACGAAGCCGGCCAGCGCCCGCACCGTCACGAACACGCTGCCGCCACCGTATTTGGCGGCATTCTCGATCAGGTTGCCGAGCATCTCGTCGAGATCCTGCCGCTCGACATGAACCTGCAGATCCTTCGGCCCGTCGGCGTCGAAGCGGACGTGGCGATAGAGCCGCGACACCGCGCGCTCGACCGATTCGAGGCTCGGCCACACGTCGGCGCGGCTGTGCGCCGATCCGCGCCGCCCCACGGCGCGCGCGCGGGCGAGGTGATGATCGACCTGCCGCCGCATCGTCCGCGCCTCGCGGATCACCGTCTCGGCAAGATCCTCGCTCTGCGCGGTGGCGGCGTTCATGATGACCGTCAGCGGCGTCTTGAGCGCATGGGCGAGGTTGCCGGCGTGGCGGCGCGCTTCTTCCGCCTGGCGCTCGTTATGGTCGATCAGCGCATTGAGCTCCTCGACCATCGGCGCGACTTCGTTGGGCATCGCGCGCTCGACCTGTCGCGCCTTGCCCGCGCGCATCCGCGCGATCTCCTCGCGCACCTTGCGCAGCGGCCACAGGCCGTAGAAGGTCTGCAGGATCGCCAGCACGAACAGCCCGAGGCCGAGCATCGCGAAGCTCTTGAAGATCGTGCTGCGCAGCACCTTGATCTGCTCGTCCAGCCCCGCGCGCGTCTGCGCGACCTGGAAACGCCAGCGCACCTTGGACCCCGGCAGTTGCACGTCGCGCTCGACGATGCGCAGTGCCTCGTCGCGGAATTGCTTGCTGTCGTAATAATGCACGCCGAGGTCGTTGTGCTTGCCGCCGTAGGCCAGCCGCCGGTCCCACAAGGATCGCGACGGAAACGGCTCCTGCCCCGGCGCGCTGACCTGCCAGTAAAGCCCCGAATTGGGCTCCAGAAACCGCTGGTCGGCGGCTTCGCGCGTGAACATCACCTGCCCCTCGCCATCGATCTGCGACGCGAGGATCAGCGCGTTGAGGACATATTCGAGCTGGTCGTCGGCATTGCGCGTGACGGCGGCGCTCAGCACCCGGTCCAGCGCGAAACCGCCACCGGCCAGCAGCAGCAGGATCCACGCCGCCGCGATCACGATCATGCGGCGCGACAGCGATCCCGTCGTCCGCACGCGCGGGTGCGGGGTGGGGGGTGACGCGGCTACACCACCGTTCGCCCTGAGCTTGTCGAAGGGCTGTCCTTCTTCTGCCATCGTCAGAAAGAAGGACAGGGCTTCGACAGGCTCAGCCCGAACGGGAAAGAGCGAGTCATCTTATGCAGGCTCTTCGAGGCTGTACCCCAGCCCCCGGATCGTGGTGATCACATCCTGCCCAAGCTTCTTGCGGATGCGCGTGACGAACACCTCGATCGTGTTCGAATCGCGGTCGAAATCCTGGTCGTAGATATGCTCGATCAGCTCGGTGCGGCTCACCACCTTGCCCTTGTGATGCAGCAGATAGCTGAGCAGCTTATACTCCTGCGCGGTCAGCTTCACCGGCTCGCCCGCCAGCGTCACCTTGCCGCTGCGCGTGTCGAGCCGCACGTCGCCCGCCGTCAGCTCCGACGAGGCATTGCCCGATGCGCGGCGGATCAGCGCGCGCAGCCGCGCGATCAGCTCTTCCGACTGGAACGGCTTGGCGACATAATCGTCGGCGCCTGCGTCAAGCCCGGCGACCTTGTCGGACCAGCTGTCGCGCGCCGTCAGCACGAGGACGGGCATCGTCTTGCCCTCCTTGCGCCAGCGGTCGAGCACGGTCAGCCCGTCCACCTCGGGCAGGCCGAGATCAAGCACGACCGCGTCGTAATTCTCGGTGGAGCCGAGGAAATGCCCCTCCTCGCCATCGGTCGCGAGGTCGATGGCATAGCCCGCGCCTTCGAGCGTGTTCTTCAGCTGCTGGCCCAGATTCGGTTCGTCCTCGACGATCAGAACGCGCATGTCAGTCCCCTTGCTATTCTCGCTCAGCGCCCGGTGCGGCCGACGACCTGCCCCGAGCGGCCATCCACCTCGACCCAGATGACGACGCCATCGCGCACGAACTTGAGCGTGTAAATGGCCGTTTCGGCCTCGAAGTCGAAGCCGAGATACTGGCTGCCCGGCATGCTCGGCACGACGCGCTGCTCGATCTCGCGCAGCGGCAGGATGCGGCCCTGCCGGCGCGCATCGAACGCCTCGCGCTGGTCGCGGCGCTGCTCCCCGGCATCCGCGGGAGGCGCAGAGGCGGCGGCGAACAACAGGGAGAATGCTAGGGCGACGGGCATCTTCATGGGGTGTCGCATAGGGGGGGTGCGTTGAATAGCCTATGAATGGGAAGGGCGCTTGGTGTTCAGTAACGGCCGATACCCTTTCGCGCGTTCCTCCTCAGGACGAACGGGGAAGGGCGGCCGGGCGTGCGCGTGGCCCTCGCTTTAGCTGCGCTAAGGCGTTAGGGGCGCACGCCTATGGCCGCACCAATACTCGCATATGAAAACCTTGGCGTCATCCAGGGCTCCGGCTGGCTGTTCCAGGGCCTCGATCTCCACATCGGCGCGCGCGACCGGCTGGCGCTGATCGGGCGCAACGGCGCGGGCAAGACGACGCTGCTGAAGCTGATCGGCGGAATCATCGACAGCGACGAGGGCCGCCGCACGATCGTGCCCGGCACGCGCGTGATCCTGCTGGAGCAGGAGCCCGATCTGCGCGCCTTTCCGACGCTGCGCGATTACGTGCTCGCCGGCGACGACGCGCCGCAGCCCTATGAGGCGGACGCCATCGCCGATCAGCTCGGCATCGATCTCTCCCGCGAATCCGCCAGCGCCTCGGGCGGCGAGCGCCGCCGCGCCGCCATCGTCCGCGCGCTCGCGCTCGATCCCGACGTGCTGCTGCTCGACGAGCCGACCAACCATCTCGACATTGCCGCGATCGAATGGCTGGAGGACTGGCTCTCGCGCTTTCGCGGCGCCTTCGTCGTCATCAGCCACGACCGCGCCTTCCTCACGCGCCTCACCAAGCAGACCTTGTGGCTCGATCGCGGGCTGCTCCGCCGCGCCGAGATCGGCTTCGGCGGCTTCGATGCCTGGACGGAAGCAGTCTATGCGGAGGAGGAGCGCAACGCCCAGAAGCTCGACGCCAAGCTCAAGATCGAGGAGCATTGGCTGCTGCGCGGCGTCACCGGCCGCAGGCGGCGCAACCAGGGCCGCCTGACCAAGCTCAAGGAGATGCGCGCCGAACGCGCCGCGATGATCGGCCCGCAGGGGGCCGCCAACCTCACGATCGGCACCGACGACGCGAAGAGCAAGGTCGTGATCGACGCCAAACACGTCTCCAAGGCGTTCGGCGCGCGCAAGATCATCGACGACCTCACGCTGCGCATCACGCGCAAGGACCGCATCGGCATCGTCGGCGCGAACGGCGCGGGCAAGTCGACGCTGCTCAAGTTGCTGACCGGCGAGCTGGAGCCCGACAGCGGCCACATCCGTTTCGCCAAGACGATCGAGGCGATCGTCATCGATCAGCAGCGCACCAAGATGGCGCCGGAAAAGACGGTGCGCGACGTGCTCTCAGACGGCGGCGATTGGGTCGACGTGCAGGGGGTGCGCAAGCACGTCATCGGCTATCTCAAGGATTTCCTGTTCGACGGCAGCATGATCGACGCCAAGATCGGCACGCTGTCGGGCGGCGAACGCTCGCGCCTGCTGCTCGCGCGCGAATTCGCCCGGCCGTCGAACCTGCTGGTGCTCGACGAGCCGACCAACGACCTCGACCTCGAAACGCTCGATCTGCTGCAGGACGTGATCGGCGACTACGACGGCACCGTGCTGATCGTCAGCCACGACCGCGATTTCCTCGATCGCACCGTGACGGTGACGCTCGGGCTCGACGGATCGGGCAGCGTCGATGTCGTCGCGGGCGGCTATGAGGATTGGGCGAAGCGCCGCAAGCTGCGCGCGAGCGGCGGCGGCAAGCCCGGCCCGCGCAAGGTCGAGCCGACCGCACCGCCACCTCCGCCGCCGCGCGTGAAGCTCAGCTACAAGGACCAGCGCGATTTCGAGCTGCTGCCGAAGCGGATCGAGGAACTCGACGGCACCATCGTCCGCGACGAGGCGCTGCTCGCCGATCCGGCACTCTACACCAAGGATTTCCCGCGCTTCGAGAAGCTGACGAAAGCGATCGAAGCCGCCCGCGCGGAGAAGGAAGCGGCCGAGTTGCGCTGGCTGGAACTGGCGGAAATGGTCGAGGGCACGGCTTAGGTTTCGCCGACGCCACCTTCTTCCCCCCTCCCGCCTTCGCGGGAGGGGCAGGGGAGGGTCTTCTTCTTCGCGTGGTCGGCGAAAAGAAGAAGACCCTCACCGACTACGACTAGGCCCGCATGAAGAATGCGGACCAAGTCTCCGTAGCCTCTCCCGCGAAGGCGGGAGAGGGCAAACAAGGCCACTGTCCTACACGCCGCCGATCTGCGACAGTCGCCGTCGCTCTTTCTTATCGCCGGCTACCTCCATCGAAACGCGGCCTTGCGGGCAACCGCGATGCGCGTTCGCGATCGGTGCAATTTTGGAAACGATCGCGCCTTACATTTTCGATTCAGGCGTCAATCTGTCAAGCGAGCTATCACTCTAGAGCGTCGTCATTCCGCCAGCGCCCGCCCGTTTCGTCCTGCAAGATCAACGATATAATGCCAGGCTACGCGCCCCGACCGGCTGCCGCGCCTGGTCGCCCACCCCACCGCCTCCTGCGCGTCAAAGGGCAGGCCGTGCGCCTCGGCATAGCCGCGCACGATGGCGAGATAGGCGTCCTGATCGATGACATGGAAGCCGAGGCTCAGCCCGAATCGATCCGCCAGCGCGAGATTGTCGTCCACCACGTCGCGCGGATTGATCGCGGAGGATTGCTCCTCGATGTCTCGCGGCACGAGGTGGCGGCGGTTCGAGGTGACGAACAGCCGCGCGTTGGCGGGCCGCGCCTCCGCCCCGCCGTCGAGCATCGATCGCAGCGCGCGCGCGTCGCTCGCCGCGTCGAAGCCGAGATCGTCGATGAAGATCGCGAAGGCGCGGGCGGCGCCGGCGATATCGGCGAACAGCGCGGGCAGGCTGTCGAGCCCGCCGCCCGGCACCTCGACCAGCGCGAGATTGCCGCCCGCCTGTTGCACCGCGCCGACGCACGCCTTGACCAACGCCGACTTGCCCGTCCCGCGCGCGCCCCACAGCAGCACGTCGTGCGCCGCAGCACCCGTCGCCAGCCGGCTGAGCGTATCGAACAGCGCGGCCTTCTGCGCCTCCAGCCCGTAGAGCGCGTCGAGCGGCTGCGGCGCGAACGCGCGCGCTGCGGTCAGCGCCCCGCCACGCCAGACATAGGCCGGATGCGCGAGCGGGTCGGCGGGCTGCGGGCGCGGCGGCGACAGCCGCTCCAGCGCCGCCGCGATACGGTCCAGGGGGTCGGCTGTGGAAGGAGATTCGGTCATGCGCTTCCTTTACCGTTCGGGCTGAGCTTGTCGAAGCCCTGCCCTTTCTTCTTCGGAAAAGAAGGACAGCCCTTCGACATGCTCAGGGCGATCGGTCTCAGGGCTTGCGCACCGCCGCCAGATGCTCGCGAACCTGCGCATTCCCCGGCGCGATCGCGACCGCCTTCTGCAGCAACTGCAACGCCTGATCGTCGCGCCCCGTCTGATGCAGCGCCCAGCCATAGGCGTCCGCCGCCGCCGGGTTCATCGGCGCGAGCCGGTACGCCGCTTTCGCATAGGCGAGCGCCGTATCGGGATCGGCATCGTCGCCCCCCAGATACGCCGCCGACAGATCAACCAGCAAGGCCACGTCGCGGCTGCCGGTCTGCTGGCGGATGTTCTCCAGCGTCTCGATCGCCGCGTCCCACTCGCCGCCCGCGATCTGCCAGTGCGCGGCGATGCGCTGCGCGGCGATGCTCTGCGGGTTCTGCGAGAGGTACAGCGTCAGCGCGGTGAGGGCCGCCTGGCGCTGCCCCGCGCGGTCGAGCGCGTCGACCATCCGCAGCATCGTCGGCTCGTCGAAGCGCAGGCCGGCGGCACTCCGATACGCCGCCGCCGCCTCGCCGTAGCGCCCCAGCGCCGCCAGCGTATCGCCGAGCGCGAGATAGGCGGTCGGCGCACCCGGCATCATCTTCACGATCGCCTGCGCCTGTGCGAGCGCCTCGTCGCGGTCGCCCGATTCGAGCAGCCCGCGCACATAGCTCAGCCGCGCGGTCGGCTCGTCGGGCGCGGTCTTTACCGCGTCGGCCAGAGTCGGCGTATCGTCGTCGACCCCGAACGGACTGGCCCCCGATCCGGCGGGCCACGCCGCGCGGTCGAGATATTTCGCCGCCCAGTCGCGCTCGCCCGTCTGTTCGAACGCGCGCGCAATCAGCATCAGCGTGTAGCTGTCGGCATCGCCGCGCAGCCCCGCCGGACGCAGCGCATCGAGGCTCCCGCGCGCATCGCCCGATTTCAGTAGCGCAAGGCCGAGCAGCCGCCGCGCCGTCAGGTTCATCGGCTGCTGGTCGATCAGCGCCTGCCACTGGTCGATCGCCTGCTGGTACGCCCCCGCCTTGAACGCCAGCGTCCCGCCGAGCAGCAGCGCGCCCGGCGTGTCGCCGATGGTCGGCTTGGCACGCGCGAACAGCGTGCGCGACAGGTCGAAATTGCCCGCCCGCGCGGCCATCACCGCCTGCAGGTAATAGGCATCGGCGCTGCCCGGCCGCGCCGCCAGCGCCTTGCGCGTCGCCTCCAGCATGTCCTGATAGCGGCCGACATCGCCGAGCGTGGCGGCATAGTCGATCAGCGCGTCGTAATAATAAGCGTCGCGTTTCAGCACCGCCTCGAACCACGGCAGCGACGCGGTGAGGCCATATTGGTCGCGCACCAGCTCGCTGCGCAGCGTCAACGCCGCGAGGTTGTTGCCGTCGATCGCGAGCGCGCGCCCGACCGCGTCGATCGCGCCCGCGCCATTGCCCGCGTCGGCGCGGATCTGCGCGAGATCGGCCCAGGCGGCGGCGTCGCGCGGATTGGCGTCGAGCATGTCGCTCAGCACCTGCTGCGCGCGCGGCACGTCGCCCTGCGCCGCCAGCGCCTGCGCGCCGATGCGCACGGCATAACCGGCATAGCGCGGCGGTGCCTTGGCCGCCTCGGTCAGCGCCGCATCGGCATCGTCCTGCAACAGCCAGGCATGCGCGTAGAGATGGTGCGCGCGCTCGGGATCGAAGCCCGCATCGGTCGCACGGTCGAGCTCGCCCTCGGCCGCGTCGCCATTGCCGAGCGCGAGGAAGGTGCGCGCGAGCAGGGCGTGGGCGAGGCCCCATTTCGGATCGGCGGTCACCGCGTTCTGCGCGTGCAGCCGCGCCGCGCTGTAGTTACCGGCGTCGAGCAGCGCGATGCTCTGCCGCACCTCGTCGCGCGCCAGCGCAGGGTCGGCGGCATGCGGTCTGGCCGCGTTGATCGCGAACAGGGTCACGGCGAGCGCGGCCATGCCCGCGATGACGGCGAACAGCCCGATCCGCCGCCACATCCGCTTCGCCGTGCGCGACGAGCGGCGCCGCCCGTCGCGCGACGACGTCCGCTTCTCGATCCGCGTCTCAAGCATGGAGGTCATAGCTCTTGAGCAGATCGTACAAAGTCGGCCGGCTCACCCCGAGCAGCTTGGCCGTGTTCGAGATATTGCCCTCCGCCCGCGCCAGCGCCTGCCGGATCGCCTTGCGGTCCGCGCCCTCGCGCGCGGCGCGCAGGTTGAGTGGCACTTCCTCGGATCCTTCCGCAAGGTCGAGGTCGGCAGCGGTGACGAGCTTGCCTTCGGCCATGATGACCGCGCGCTTCATGCGGTTCTCCAACTCGCGGACGTTGCCCGGCCAGCCCCAGGCATCGATCGCGGCGCGCGCATCGGGCGCGAGGCCGGTGACGGCGGAGTGCATCTGCTTGGCGTATTTCTTCAGGAAATGGCTGGCGAGAAGACTCGCGTCGCCGCTGCGCTCGGCGAGGCTCGGGATGCGCACGACGATCTCGGCGAGGCGGTAATACAGATCCTCGCGGAAGGTCCCGGCGGCGACCATCGCATCGATATCCTGATGCGTCGCGCAAACGATGCGCGTGTCGACCGCGATCGCCTTGCGCCCGCCGATCCGCTCGATCTCGCGCTCCTGCAGGAACCGCAGCAGCTTCACCTGCAACGGCAGCGGCACATCGCCGATCTCGTCGAGAAAGAGCGTGCCGCCATCCGCCTGTTCGATCTTGCCCTCGGTGGTCTTGACTGCACCCGTGAACGCGCCCTTCTCGTGGCCGAACAGCTCGCTTTCGAGGAGCGTATCGGGGATCGCCGCGCAGTTGATCGCGACGAACGCGCCCTTGCTGCGGGGCGATGCGTCATGGACGCCGCGCGCGAGCAGTTCCTTGCCAGTGCCGCTCGCGCCGAGCAGCATCACCGACACGTCGGCGCCCGCGACGCGCTCGATCGTGCGCGTCACTTTCAGCATCTCGGGTGCTGCGGTAATCATCCCGCCCAGCGCCGTACCGCTCGCGCGCTCGGCGAGGCGGCGGTTCTCGGCCTCGATCGCATGGACGTGGAAGGCGCGGCTGACGATCAGGCCGAGCGCATCGATGTCGATCGGCTTCTGGTAGAAGTCCCACGCGCCGCCCGCGATCGCCTGCCGCGCCGAATCGCGCGCGCCGTGGCCGGAGGCGACGATCACCTTGGTGTCGGGCTTCAGCGCGAGGATTTCCGCCAGCGTGGCGAAGCCCTCGGTCGTACCGTCGGGATCGGGCGGCAGGCCGAGATCGAGCGTGACGACGGCGGGCTCTTCCGCGCGCAGCATATCGATCGCCTCGGCGCGGCTGCCCGCGACGAACACGTCGTAGCCTTCGTAGGCCCAGCGCAACTGGCGCTGCAGGCCAAGGTCGTCCTCGACGATCAGGAGTTTCGGGCGTTCGGTCTGAGGGGCGCTCATGCGGCCTGCTCCAAGGTGGTAATCTGAGCGGGGAGGAGGGTGACGGTGAACTGCGTGCCTTCGCCCTCGCGGCTGGTGACGGAGACGCTGCCGCCCATCGCCTCGGCGAGTTTGCGCGCCTCGAACGCGCCGATGCCGAAGCCGCCGGGCTTTGAGGAGACGAACGGCTTGAACAACTGCTCGCGCACGAAGGCGGGCGACATGCCGCAGCCGGTGTCGAACACGGTGACGGCGGGAGCCTCCGGCGTGCCGCCGATCGTGATGCCGACCGGCTGGTTGGGCCCGCTCGCCTCGATCGCGTTCTGGATCAGGTGCGTGAGAAGCTGTTCGAGCTGCCCGGCATCGGCATGCGCGGTGATGCCCGCCTTGCCCGACACGGTGATCGGATGCTGCGCGCGCCGGTGCCCCGCGACGCGCTCGGCCAGAGCCTTGAGATCGACCGTCGCCAGCGCCTCCGCCCGCCCCGAATGATGCTGCGACAGGGCGGCGAGCAGGCCGTTCATCCGCCCGGCCGAATCCTTCAGCGTCGCGATCATGTCAGCGCGGAAGGCGGGGTTCTCCGCGTGGCGCTCGGCATTGCGGGCGGTCAGCGAGAGCTGGCTCACGAGGTTCTTGATGTCGTGCATGATGAAGGCGAAGCGCCGGTTGAACTCGTCGAACCGCTCGCCCTCCGCCAGCGCCTCCTGCGCGCGCGCTTCGGCGAGATAGCTCGCCACCTGGCGCCCGGCGATGCGCAGCAGGTCGAAATCCTCCCAGTCGAGCGCACGGTCGATCGGTGGGCGGGCGAGCAGGATGCCGCCCTGCAAGCGGCCGAGATGGACGAGCGGCACCAGAGCCCAGGCATCGGTCGACAGCATCCACTCCGGCACGCAAGCCAGCTCGGCTGCGTCGGCAGTACCACCGCGCACCGTGTCGAGCTCGACGATGCGGCCGCTGCCGGAAAGATACTGCGCGAGCTCCTCGCCGGCCCCCGTCGCCGGCAGCGTGCCGCGGTCCCAGTTCCAGCCCGGCCCGATGCCGAGCGCGGCGCCTTCCGGCACCAGCAGCAGGCCAGCGGGCGAATCGGTCAGGTCGGCGACCGCCTTGACGATACGCTCCGCCAGCGGTGCCGCACCATCGGGCTTGCCCAGCGTATCGGTGAAGCGCACCCACTCCGCGCGGTAGTCGTAGCGGTGGCGGAAGAAATGCTTGGCGAGCTTCACCTTCGCCCAGGCGCGAATCCACGGCGACGACAGGAGCGTGAGCCCCGCGGCGGTGGTGCCGAACACGAAGGCCGTCTCGATCAGCCGCGCATTCTGGCCGCCGAACGCCGCGATGACGTTCCCCGCCACCAGCATCGCCACGATATAGAGGATCATCGCCGCGAACGAGACCGTCTGCCAGGCGACCGTGCGTGACAATTGCAATGTCCAGTCGCCGTTGCGCTGCACCGCCACCGCCAGGATCGGCGCTGTTAGAGCAATGATGATGCCGCGCCCGGCGATCAATGTGGTCGGCACTTCGCCGGTGTAATACGCGGTCGCATAGAGCAGCAGGTCGATGCTCCACATCGCGCCGAGCGCGATGACGACGAGGCGGATGCCGCCCCGCGCGCGCGGGGCCGCCGCAGCATAGAGATGCTGCACCAGCACCAGCGCGCTGACGGACACCATCGCCCGGAACAGCAACCGGATCTCGTGCAGGCTCGGCACGACGCCGCGGCCGATGATCTCCTCCGCGCTCGCGAGGCCGATGTTGGTCAGGATCAGCATGCCGACGATGCCGTAGATTGCGGCTACCGCCTTGCGCTGCGGCGATGCCGGATCGCGCCGCATCAGCGCGAACATGAAGCCCAGCCAGGCGAGGTTGCGGAACGACTCCGCCACGCGCGTCACGAAATCGCGCGCATCGATCCCCGCCACCGCCAACGCCCACAGCGCGGTGGCGACCAGCGCGACCGTGAAGGTGAGGCGCGGCAATGCCGACCCCGCCTCGCGCAGCCGCGTGATCGCCACGCCCGCGAACAGCAGGGCGGCGAGCGCGTGGCTCCATAGGATCACCCCCGCGATCATGGAATCAGCGCACGCCTTCCGGCCAGATCACGACGCGGATTGTCTGCAGCAGGATCAGCAGATCGAGGAAGGGCGAATAGTTCTTCGCGTAATAGAGATCGTATTCCAGCTTCTGCCGCGAATCGTCGATCGATGCGCCGTAGGGATAGTTGATCTGCGCCCAGCCGGTGATGCCCGGCTTCACCATGTGCCGCTCGGCATAGTAAGGTAGTTGCTGTTCGAGATCGTCGACGAACTGCGGTCGCTCCGGGCGCGGGCCGACGAAGCTCATCTCGCCCTTCAGCACGCTCCACGTCTGCGGCAGTTCGTCGATCCGGCATTTGCGGATGATGCGACCGATGCGGGTGATGCGCGGATCGTCCTTCTCCGCCCAGACGGCCTTGCCGCCGACCTCGGCATCCTGCCGCATCGAGCGCAGCTTGATGCAGTCGAAGCCGACGCCGTAGAGGCCGACCCGGCGCTGACGGTAGAAGGCGGGGCCCTTGCTCTCGAACTTGATGGCGATGGCGGTCGCGATGATCACCGGCGCTGCGAGCGTGAGGAGGGTCGCCGACGCGGCGATATCGAACAGCCGCTTGAACGCGCTCGACAGCATCCGGCCCGACGAGAAACCGTCGGAGAAGATCAGCCAGCTCGGGTTGACGCTCTGCAGATCGACGCGGCCGGTCTCGCGCTCAAGGAAGGTCGAGATTTCGTTGACGTGGACGCCCGTCGTCTTGATGCGCAGCAGATCCTTCAGGGGGAGGGCGTTGCGGCGTTCCTCCAGAGCCAGCACGACCTCGCTCGCATTCAGCAGCACGACATGATCGGCGAGGTTGTAGATTGCGTCGCGCGCGATCGCCTCGGGGATGACGCGCGCGGGTTCGCTCATCGAGACATAGCCGACGACGACAAAGCCCGCGCCCGGCGTTGCCGCCAGTGCCTTCAGCCGCGCCGCGCGCGCGCCAGCGCCGAGCACGACGACGCGGCGCTTGAACACCTGCCCGCCGAGCGTCTTGCCGAGCAGGATGCGCAGGCCGATCATCAGCACTGCCGCGAAACCCATCGAATAGAGCAGATTGGAGCGCCAGAAGGTCACGCCCGGCAGCAGGAAGTAGATGACGCTCAGCGCGACGACGCCGAGCGAGATCGCCACCAGCAGCCGCGCCGTCGCGAAGCGCAGCGACTGCAGCGCGCCCGCGCCGTAGACGCCGACTGCGATCATCGCGACTTCGACCGAGCCTGCGAAGGTCGCGAGCTGCGCGATACGGTTCTGCACCGGATCAACCAGGCTGCCGAGCTGGTGCAGGCGCAGTTCGTAGCCGAGCTCGCCCGCAAGCAGCAGCAGGACGATGTCGAACAGCCCGAGCAGCAGCACGGCATTGGGGATATAATGCTTGAACAGCCTGATCATCGTCGCAGCGGGCCTTAAGTGGCGTGTGTAAGCAATTCCGACACACGTTCGGCTGTCGCAGAAATTGACAAACAAAGGTTGAACGCCGCCCCACGGCGGAAACCGATTGCGATCAAGGTCGTATTGCTTTTCTCAAGCCCCGCCTTGGTCTAGGCGTCGGTTTCACCCGAAGGGATACCCATGCCGCTTTCGCCGCCGATCGTGCCTGTCATTCTCTCTGGCGGATCGGGGACGCGGTTGTGGCCGATGTCGCGCCCGGAACGCCCCAAGCAGATGCTGGCGCTGACGGCGGAAGAAACGATGCTGCAGCTCACCGCGAAGCGTGCGACCGGTGAGCGGTTCGCGAGCCCGATCGTCGTCGCCAACGCACGCCATGCCGACATGGTCGACGCGCAGCTCGGGCATGTCGAGGCGGCGGCGCAGGCGCTGATCCTGGAGCCGATGGGCCGCAACACCGCACCCGCGATCGCGCTCGCCGCGATCGCCGCCGGGGACAAGAGCCCGCTGCTGGTGATGCCGTCCGATCACGTCATCGCCGATGTCGATGCCTTTCACGCGGCGATCCATGCGGCGTTGCCCCTGGTCGAAGACGGCTGGCTGGTGACCTTCGGGATCGATCCGCTCGCGCCCGAGACGGGCTATGGCTGGATTCATGTCGGCGAGGAGATTTCGGGCGGCGTCCACCGCGTCGCCAAGTTCGTCGAGAAGCCGCCGCGTGACAAGGCCGAGGCGATGCTGGCGGCGGGCGATCATGCCTGGAACGGCGGCATCTTCCTGTTCCGCGCCGACATCTATCTCGGGGCGCTGTCGGTTCATGCGCCCGACATGCTGGCGGCGTGCCAGCAGGCGATGGACAAGGCGGTGCGCGACGGCACGCGCATCTACCCGGACAAGGATGCCTTCGCCGCCTCGCCCGACGATTCGATCGACTATGCGGTGATGGAAAAGGCCGAGCGCGTCGCGGTGGTGCCGGTCAGCATGGGCTGGAGCGACCTCGGCAGCTGGGACGCGCTGCACGAGATCAGCGACCGCGACGATGCCGGCAACGCGCATGCGGGCCCCGGCGAAGTTATCGCGATCGACACCGCGAATTGCCTCGTCCGCACCGACGGTGCGCGGGTGGCGCTGGTCGGGGTCGAGGATCTGATCGTTGTCGCGTCGGGCAACGACATCCTCATCCTGCCGCGCGGCCGCAGCCAGGAAGTGAAGAAGCTGATCGAAAAGATGAAGGCGAGCGAACCCAAGGCGTAGCGAAGCTATGCCGAGCGGCGCGAAGCGGCTCGCCCGGACGGCGGCGCAATAGCGCCGACCGACGACGCGGCTCCGCCGCGGCGCCCCTTGAAAAAACGCGTTCTTTCCCAGCCCATTAGACCTTGGTCGAAACCACCGCCTCCGCAGCCCTGCCGGCAAGGTTTCGGTAACGATTCCGGCCCAATCCCAATCTCGTGAGAGGGCAGCCTCCCACCACGCTCCCTCCCGGCGTTGGTGGCAGGCCAGAGCCCGCGTCATGGCCGCGAACGAGACGGCGCTTCATCGTGTTGCGTATCGATGAAGCACCGACCTCGTTCGCGGTAAAGCGCGTTACGAGATCAGCGCCTCGCACTGATCGAGCGTATCCTTGAAGGTCGCGACCACCGCCTGATACGGCGCGCCGCCCGTCATATCGAGACCCGCACGCTTCAGGATATCGACCGGATAGTCCGATCCGCCAGCTTTCAGCACCGCCAGATACGTGTCCCGCTCCTTCGCGCCGCCCTTCAGGATCGCGCGCGAGAAATAGGACGCGGCCGAAATGCAGGTCGCATATTGGTAGACGTAGAAGCTCGAATAGAAATGCGGAATGTACGCCCATTCAGACCCGTATGTGTCCGAAACCGCTACCTTCGGCCCGTGATAACGGCGCAGCAGGTCGAGATAGAGCTTGCTGAGCGCCTCGCCCGACAGGCCTTCGCCGGCTTCCGCCTTGTCGTGGATCAGAAGCTCGAATTCGCCGAACATCGTCTGGCGGAAGAACGTGCCGCGGATCGCCTCGAGCTGCTGGCCGAGGTAGAAGAGTTTCTCCGCCTTGGTCTTGGCGTTCGCCACCATGTACGCGGCGAGCAGCATCTCGTTGCAGGTCGAGGCGATTTCCGCGAGGAAGATCGGGTAGTTGGTCTTTTCATAGACCTGGTTCTTGTTCGCGAGCAAAGTGTGCATCGCATGGCCCCATTCATGGGCGTAGGTCGTCATGCCCTCGTAGTTCTCGCCGAGGTTGAGCAGCAGATAGGGATGCACGTCGAATGCCGCGCCGGGGTTCATGTACGCACCCGATTTCTTGCCGGGGCGCGGCAGCGGGTCCATCCACTTCTTGCCCGTCGCCTCGGCGAACATCGCGCCATATTCCGGACCGAGCGGTTTCAGCGCAGCCATCGTCGTCGTCCGCATTTCGGCAAGGCCGACTTTCTTGTCGAGCTGCACGAGCGGCGGATAGATGTCGTAATATGCCATGTCGGGCAATTTCAGCAGCTTGCGGCGCAGCTCGAAATAGCGATGGAGCTGCGGCAGGCCGGCATTCGCTTCCTTCACGAGGCTGCGGTAGACCGCTTCCGGCACGTTTCCACCTGACAGAGCGGCGGCGAGCGAGGTCGGATATTTCCGCGCCTTCATGCCGAAGATGTCGGCCTTCACATGGCTGAGATAGGCCGCGCCGAGCGAGCTCTGAAACTTGCCGTATTCTCCCCAGAAGCTGTCGAACACGAGCTTGCGGTCGGCGCGGTTCGGCGCGTCGCGGTTGAGCGTATAGGCCTGGTCGTCGAGCCGCACCTGCTTGCCGGTCGACAGCGTGACGGTCGGCCAGGGAATGTCGGACGCGGCGAGCTGTTCGCGGATGTCGCGCGCGCCGCTGAACGGCGCAGCGGTGCCCGCCAGCAGGATCTCCCCCTCGGGCGACAGCGTGTGTTCAGCCTGACGCAGCGCATCGGCGAGGATGAAATCGAAATGCGTGCGCAGCGTTTCGTTGGCGGCGACGAAGGCGTCGATCTTCGCCTTGCCGATCGTCAGCAGCTCCGGCGCGATCCACGACGAGGCTTCGCCGAAGGCGGTGTAGAGGTTGATCGCCTGCGCCTGCTTTTCCTGGCTGGCGGAAACGCGGAGATCGGCGTCCGCCTTCAGGCTGGCATAGACATAGACGCGAGAGATGACGCGATCGAGCGCGGTCTGCAGCGACAGCGCTGCGGCGAGCGTCTCCGCGTTGCTGCCGAGCTTGCCCTTGTATTTGGCGAGGCCGGGGAGGTCGGCGAGCGCCTTCTTGCGCGCGGCGTCCCAAGCGGCTTCGTCGGCGTACAGATCGCTCAGATCCCACGCCGCGCCACCCGCGGTCGCGGTCTGCGCCCAGGCGGGCATTGTCGTGGCAAGCACGGCAATGGAAGCGGCGGCGATCGCGTCGCGGCGGGAAAGATCGGTCATGGCGAAGGGCCCTTGCTGTCGGAAATGTTGCCGCTTTGATGCCAAGCGGCGCGGTGCCTGACCAGAGTAAATCCCTTCGTCGCAAGATCGTGCCGGGCATGTAACCAATCCGGCCTTACGTGCGTTGGCGGGGGCATCGGCAATTCACGAACGGACGATCCGCCATGCGTACGATTTCCCTGATCCTCGCCACTTCTCTCATCGCTGCGCCGGTGCCGGTGCTCGCCGGCCAGCAGCAGGACAGCGTCGGCCGCGCCGCGACCGAGCCGCTGCGCGTCACCCGCATCAAGGACGACAAGATCCCCGAGGTGCTGCAATATGCCGCGACCGCACCCTATTCGGACGCGCACACCGGCAATTGCGCGGCGATCGCCAGCGAGATCACCGCGCTCGACAAGGCACTCGGCCGCGACGTCGATGCCGATCCGGTGAAGAAGGGCGAAAGCTCGGCAGTGGCGGCGGCGGGCGCACGGGCGCTGGTCAACACGCTCATCCCCGGTCTGGGGCTCGTCAAGGTGCTGACCGGCGCCGACAAGCAGCAGCGGCGCGTCGAGGCGGCGGTCTATGCCGGATCGATCCGGCGCGGCTATCTCAAGGGCCTCGGGCTGGCGAAGCGGTGCCGGATGCCGGCGGCGCCCGCCCCGGCGGCCGTCGCGGCCCGGCCCGAGTTGCTGTACACCAACGACGATTGAGCCACGCGAAAGGGCCGCAGGATTGCTCCTGCGGCCCTTTGCTTTTGGTACAGCCGTAGAGGACTGGTGATCTGAACAGCCCCGGCAAAGCCGTGGCCTCGTCGGACAGGTTCGGCTTCGCCGACCTGCCGGCCATTCTGATTTTCTGTTCGGGGCAGCTTTTGCTGCCCCGGTCGAAAATCAGAAGTCCATGCCGCCCATGCCGCCCATGCCGCCGCCGGGCATGCCGACCGGAGCCTTGTCTTCCGGCAGCTCGGACACGGCGGCTTCCGTCGTGATAAGCAGGCCGGCGACCGAGGCCGCGTTCTGCAGCGCGGTGCGGACGACCTTGGTCGGGTCGATCACGCCGGCGGTGACGAGGTTCTCGTACACGTCGGTCGAAGCGTTGAAGCCGAACGAGGTGTCGCTCTGGTCGAGCAGCTTGCCCGAGACGACCGCACCGTCATGGCCGGCATTCTGCGCGATCTGGCGAACCAGCGCAGTCAGCGACTTGCGGACGATATCGATGCCGCGCGTCTGGTCCTCGTTCGCGCCGGTCAGGCCGTTCAGGGCCTTCGTGGCGTAGAGGAGGGCCGTGCCGCCACCGGGGACGATGCCTTCTTCGACGGCTGCGCGGGTCGCGTGCAGCGCGTCGTCGACGCGGTCCTTGCGCTCCTTGACTTCGACTTCCGAAGCACCGCCGACCTTGATGACGGCCACGCCGCCGGCGAGCTTCGCGAGACGCTCCTGGAGCTTCTCCTTGTCGTAGTCGCTGGTGGTGTTCTCGATCTGCGCACGGATCGCCTCGGTGCGGCCCTTGATCGCCTCGGCATCACCGGCGCCATCGACGATGGTGGTGTTGTCCTTGTCGATCGAGACGCGCTTGGCGGTGCCGAGCATGCCGACGGTGACGTTCTCGAGCTTGATGCCGAGGTCTTCCGAGATCAGCTCGCCCTTGGTCAGGATCGCGATGTCCTCGAGCATCGCCTTGCGGCGATCGCCGAAGCCGGGAGCCTTGACCGCCGCGACCTTGAGGCCGCCGCGCAGCTTGTTGACGACGAGCGTGGCAAGAGCCTCACCCTCGATGTCTTCCGCGATGATGAGCAGCGGACGGCCCGACTGCACCACGGCTTCGAGGATCGGCAGGATCGCCTGCAGGTTCGACAGCTTCTTCTCGTGGATCAGGATGTACGGATCGGTGAGTTCGACCGTCATCTTCTCCGGGTTGGTGATGAAGTACGGCGACAGATAGCCGCGGTCGAACTGCATGCCCTCGACGACGTCGAGCTCGAAATCGAGACCCTTCGCTTCCTCGACGGTGATCACGCCTTCCTTGCCGACCTTCTCCATCGCTTCCGCGATCTTCTCGCCGACTTCCTTGTCGCCGTTAGCCGAGATGATGCCGACCTGGGCGATCTCGGAGGTGCCGGCAACCGGCTTCGAGCGCGACTTGATGTCCTCGACGACCTTGATGACGGCGAGATCGATGCCGCGCTTCAGGTCCATCGGGTTCATGCCGGCCGCAACCGACTTCATGCCCTCGCGAACGATCGCCTGCGCCAGAACGGTCGCGGTGGTCGTGCCGTCACCGGCGATGTCGTTGGTCTTCGAGGCGACTTCGCGCACCATCTGCGCGCCCATGTTCTCGAACTTGTCCTTGAGCTCGATCTCCTTGGCGACGGTGACGCCGTCCTTGGTGATGCGCGGCGCGCCGAAGCTCTTGTCGATCACGACGTTGCGGCCCTTCGGCCCGAGCGTGACCTTCACCGCATCGGCGAGGATGTCGACGCCGCGCAGGATGCGCTCACGCGCGTCGCGGCTGAATTTTACGTCCTTGGCTGCCATGTTGGCTGACCTTTCAGATTAGATTGTGAGGAGAAAACGGAAGCTCAGCCAACGATGCCGAGGATATCCGACTCTTTCATGATGAGCAGGTCTTCACCGTCGACCTTGACCTCGGTGCCCGACCACTTGCCGAACAGGATCTTGTCGCCGGCCTTGACGTCGAGCGGGGTAACCTTGCCCTCTTCGCTCTTGATGCCGGTGCCCACGGAGACGACTTCGCCTTCCTGCGGCTTTTCCTTGGCGGTGTCGGGGATGATGATCCCGCCCGCAGTCTTCTCTTCCGCCTCGACACGGCGAACGAGGACGCGGTCATGCAACGGCCGAAAACCCATGCGTTTAGTCCTTCTGCTAGGTAATGTGAATCGTTGTTAGCACTCATCGCAGGCGAGTGCCAGCGGCCGGCATATGTGCCTGGCCCCCGACTTCGTCAACCGGCGGGCGGCAGGCACGACGTGAAAAATGTTTCCGCTTCCGAACCTGTATTGCGCGACTAATACGGGTGCTTTACGTGCCCGCGGCGATGCTCTAGCGTCGCGTTCATGAATGCCAACAGGGGAGCGGCAGGGTGAAATTCCTTCGGGCCATGTGGAAGATCCTGGTCGGGATCAAGGATCTGATGGTGCTGGCCGCCATGCTGCTGTTCTTCGGCGTGCTGTTCGGCGCGATGGCGGCGCGCGGCGGCGGCGCGAAGCCGGTGGGTGAGGGCGCGCTGCTGCTCAAGCTCGACGGTCCGATCGTCGAACAGACCAGCGAGGCAGATCCCTTCGCCGCGCTGAGCGGTGACGGTTCCCCCAAGGAATACCGCCTGCGCGACGTGGTGCGCACGCTCGACAAGGCGGCGAGCGACGACAAGGTGAAGGCGGTCGTGCTCGATCTCGATTCGTTCGGCGGCGGCTATCCGGCCGTCACCAACGAGGTGGCCGAGGCCGTGCGCCGCGTGCGCGACAAGAAGACCGTGCTGGCCTACGCGACCGCCTACACTGACAGCGGATACCGTCTCGCCGCCAACGCTTCCGAAATCTGGATGAACCCGATGGGCGGCACGCTGTTCATGGGCCTCGGCGGATCGCAGCTCTACTACAAGGGCCTCATCGACAAGCTCGGCATCAACGCTCACGTCTACCGCGTCGGCAAGTACAAGTCGTTCGTAGAGCCTTACACCCGCGACGCCGCGTCGCCGGAAGCGAAGGAAGAGGTCGTCAAGCTCTACGAAGTGCTGTGGGGCCAGTGGAAGGAAGCGGTCGCCAAGGCGCGTCCGAAGGCACGGATCGCCGATTTCCTGGCGACGCCCGACAAGGTGATCGTCGCCGCGCAGGGCGATATCGCCAAGGCCAATCTCGACGCCGGTATCGTCGACAAGCTCGGCAGCCGTCTCGACTTCAACAAGCATGTCGCGGACCTCGTCGGTGCCGAGAAGGACAAGCCGGCCGGCAGCTACAAGACGATCAAGTACGACGCGTACCTCGCCGCCAATCCGCTGTCCGACACCGGCGGCAAGATCGGCGTCATCACGATCGCGGGCGATATCATCGACGGCAAGTCGCAGAACGGCAGCGCGGGCGGCGACACCGTCGCCAAGCTGGTGCTCGACGGGCTCGCCAAGAAGGATCTGAAGGCGCTGGTCGTGCGCGTCGACTCGCCGGGCGGCTCCGCGCTCGCGTCCGAAGTGATGCGCACCGCCATCTCGCAGGCCAAGGCGCAGAAGCTGCCGATCGTCGTCTCGATGGGCGGCGTCGCGGCGTCTGGCGGCTATTGGGTGTCGACCGCTGGCGACAGGATCTTCGCCCAGCCGACGACGATCACCGGCTCGATCGGCATCTTCGGCATCATCCCGACCTTCGAGAACACGCTCAAGAAGATCGGCGTCACCACCGACGGCGTGAAGACCACGCCGATCTCGGGCCAGCCCGACATCTATTCCGGCACCAATGCGGAAACCGACGCGATCTTCCAGGCGGGGATCGAGAACGGATACCGCCAGTTCATCACGCGCGTCGCCAATGCCCGGCACAAGACGCCGGCGCAGGTCGACGAGATCGGCCAGGGCCGCGTGTGGGACGGCGGCACCGCGCGGCAGCTCGGGCTGGTCGATCAGTTCGGCGGCCTGAACGACGCGATCGCCGAAGCCGCGAAGCGCGCCGGGCTGAAGGCGGGCGATTACCACGCCGAATATCTCGAGAAGAAGCCGGGCGCCTTCGCCAAGCTGATCGAGCAGTTCACCAAGAGCAACAATGACGACGAGGATGCCGCGACGAGCGGCGGCGACGCCTTCTCGCGCATCTCGGCCGAGCGGCGCGCGGTGTTCGCGCGCGCGGTGGGCGACGTGAAGCGGATCGGCACGGGTGCCGCCGTCCAGGCGCGCTGCCTGGAGTGCGAGGCGCTTGGCAGCCAGCGGCCAGTGCAGGGCGACGTCGCGCTGATGCAGCTGATCCTGGCGCGCTTCGGGTGGTGATCGCCGTCCGGCCGGCGGAGCCAGCCGATGCGTCGGCGATCGCGGGCATCTACCGGCCCTATGTCGAAAGCGGCACCGTCTCGTTCGAGACCAAGGCGCCCGACACCGGGCAGATGCGCAGCCGCATGCTCGCCTCCGACGGCTTCCTGCCGTGGCTGGTGGTGGTCGAGGGCGAGGCGGGGGCCGAGGGCACCGTGATCGGCTACGCCTACGCGACGCCGTTCCGCGACCGGCCGGCGTACAGATATACCGTCGAGACCTCGGTCTATCTCGCGCAGGGCACGCAGGGGAAGGGCAACGGGCGGCAGCTCTATCACGCGCTCATCGACACCCTCCGCACGCAGGGCTTCGCGCACGCCATATCGGTGCTGACGCTCCCTAACGACTGGGCGATCCGGTTGCACGAGTCGGTCGGCTTCAAGCGCACCGGCGTGCTGCGCGAGGCGGGCTACAAGGACGGCCGCTGGATCGACGTCGGCTTCTGGCAATGCGAGCTCAACCAGGCGAGCCTCCCGCCGCTGGAGCCCAAGCCGTTCCGCGACGTGGGGATGGTGTCGCGGTGGTGAGGGCTTAGCCGAAAGTAGATCCCCGACGAAGGCCGGGGTCCAGTTGCGGGACGTTCGATGGAGAAGCCTGGCTTTGTTTACATCATGGCCAGCCGACGCAACGGCACGATCTATCTCGGCGCGACCAGTGACCTTGCAAAACGCGCGCACGAACACCGCACCGGCGCGATCGACGGTTTCACCAAGCAATATGGCTGCACGCTGCTGGTCTGGTACGAAGCCTGCGATTCCATCGAGGCCGCGCGCGTTCGCGAGCGCCAAATGAAAGCGTGGAAGCGCGCATGGAAAGTGCGCGAGATCGAGGGCCTCAATCCCGAATGGGCGGATTTGTATGATACCGTACTGGCGCTGTCCTGATCCCCAGCGAAGGCTGGGGCCCAGTTACGGAGCGTTCGGTGATCGGGCGCTGCGATCCGTTGCCGCCGCTTTTCCCGACTGGGCCCCAGCCTTCGCTGGGGATCACGGGGCTTTTAGAGCGCGCGCCTTCCGGCTAAGGCCGCCGTTCCATGACTGACACCACCCCACCAGACTGGCGCGATACCGTCTTCCTGCCGAAGACCGATTTCCCGATGAAGGCCGGCCTCGCGCAGAAGGAGCCGGCGATCCTCGAGCGCTGGGCGAAGCTCGGCCTGTACGATCGCCTGCGCAAGCAACGGCAGGGGCGCGAGCGCTTCATCCTCCACGACGGCCCGCCCTATGCGAATGGCGACATTCACATGGGCCATGCGATGAACAAGGTGCTGAAGGACATCATCGTCCGCAGCCAGTCGCTGATGGGCAAGGATGCGCCCTACGTTCCCGGCTGGGACTGCCACGGCCTACCGATCGAATGGAAGGTCGAGGAGGCGTACCGCGCCAAGAAGCTCGACAAGGATCAGGTACCGGTCGCGCAGTTCCGCGCCGAGTGCCGCGCCTATGCCGAGAAATGGGTCGCGGTGCAGCGCGCGCAGTTCGAGCGGCTGGGCGTGATGGGCGACTGGGAAGACCCGTACCTGACGATGAAATACGAGGCCGAGGCCGCGATCGTCGGCGAACTGCTGAAGTTCGCGGAGAGCGGCCAGCTCTATCGCGGCGCGAAGCCGGTGATGTGGAGCCCGGTGGAGAAGACCGCGCTGGCCGAGGCCGAGGTCGAATATGAGGACGTGGTGTCGACGCAGATCGACGTCGCGTTCGAGATCGTCGAGGCACCGAACGCGCCCGAGCTGGTCGGCGCGCATGCGGTGATCTGGACGACGACGCCGTGGACGATCCCGGTGAACCAGGCTTTGGCGTATGGGCCGGAGATTGAGTATAAGCGCATCAATCTCAGTTTCGATATCGAACGAGACCTTTCAGATGGCTCGCCAGAGCTTCATGCCTGGATGGCCAGCGTTGATTTCTTTCGCGAGAACTCGTTCCTCATCGCGACCGATCTGATCGACACTTTCGCTGCACGCGTGCTGGCTTCGCTGAAGCGCGCCGTGGAGTGGGGTGCTGCCGTTACGCTCGATGACGTCTACACGCTGTGGACTGGCAAAGGCTCCCAACTTGCCGGTGCCGTAGCTCGCCACCCGATGCACCATCTCGGCGGGTTCTTCGCCAAGCCGCGGCCGTTCCTCGCGGGCGATTTCGTCACGACCGATGCGGGTACGGGCCTCGTCCATATGGCGCCCGACCACGGCGAGGACGATTTCCTGCTGTGCAAGGCGAACGGCATCGATCCGGTCTTCGCGGTCGATGGTGCTGGCATGTACCGTGACGACTGGCTGTGGCTGGGCGGGCAGGGCAGCGTCATCAACAAGAAGTTCGTCAGCGCCGAGGGGCCGATCTGCACGGACCTGCGCGCGGCGGGGGCGCTGCTCGCGGCGTCGGACGATTTCGCGCACAGCTATCCGCATAGCTGGCGCTCGAAGGCGAAGGTGATCTTCCGCGCCACGCCGCAGTGGTTCATTCCGATGGATCGGAGCGCGAACAGCGACCATCCGGGGGATGGTCGCAGCGCGGAGATCGGCTCGCGAAGCGAGGCGTGGGAGCCGGCGGCACGGCCCCACCCCAACCCCTCCCCTGAAGGGGAGGGGCTTAAAGGAAACGGCGCCACCCTCCGCGAGATCGCACTCGACGCGATCGAACACACCCGCTGGGTGCCCGAGCGGTCGAAGAATCGCATCAACGCGATGGTGTCGCAGCGGCCCGACTGGGTCATCAGCCGCCAGCGCGCGTGGGGCGTGCCGATCGCGCTGTATGTCGATCGCAAGACGGGCGCGTATCTCAACGATCCCGCCGTCAACGCACGCATCGTGGACGCCTTCAAGGCGGGCGGTGCGGATGCGTGGTTCGCGGCCGATCATCAGGCGCTGCTAGGCCCCGGCTACAACGCCGCCGATTACGACGTCATCACCGACATTCTCGACGTGTGGTTCGACAGCGGCTCGACGCACGCCTTCGTGATCGAGGCGCGCTACGGCGAGGGCGTGCGCGCGAACCTCTATCTCGAAGGATCGGACCAGCATCGCGGCTGGTTCCAGTCGTCGCTGCTGGAAAGCGCGGGCACGCGCGGGCGTGCGCCGTACGATGCGGTGCTGACGCACGGCTTCGCGCTCGACGGCAACGGGCGGAAGATGTCGAAGAGCCTCGGCAACGTCGTCGATCCGCTCAAGGTGATCGGTGAGAGCGGTGCGGATATCCTGCGCATGTGGGTCGCCTCGGTCGATTATTTCGAGGACGTGCGCATCGGCAAGGAGGTGCTCAACACCACTTCCGACGCATATCGCAAGCTGCGCAACACCTTCCGCTACCTGCTCGGCGCGCTCGACGGGTTCGAGGAGGCGGAGAAGGTCGCCCCCAAGGACATGCCCGAGCTGGAGCGCTACGTGCTCCACCTGCTCGGCAACCTCGACATGGAGCTGAAGGCGGCGGCGGATGCCTTTGAATTCAACCGCTATCTGCGGCTGCTGACCGATTTCGCCAACGAGGATCTGTCGGCCTTCTACTTCGATATCCGCAAGGACTCGCTCTATTGCGACGCGCCGACGGATATCAAGCGGCGCTCGGCGCGGACGGTGTTCGACATCCTGTTCCACGCGCTGGTGCGCTATGCCGCGCCGATCCTGTGCTTCACCGCCGAGGAAGTGTGGCAGGCGCGCTACCCGAGCGAGGACGGGTCAGTGCATTTCCTCGAATGGCCCGAATTGCCGGGCCTGCCGGGCGACGATGCGGTCTCGACCTCATGGGCCGACGTGCGGGCCTTGCGCGCGCAGGTGACCGAGGCGATCGAGCCGCTGCGCCGCGAGAAGATCGTGCGCTCCAGCCTCGAGGCCGAGGTGGCGGTGCCGCGCGCGCCGCTGAAGCCCGAAGCGCTGGCGGAGGTTTTCATCGTCGCGAAGGTGACGACCGGCGCCAACACCGCGCCGATCGCCGTCACGCGCACCGATTTCCACAAATGCGGCCGCTGCTGGCGGTTGCTGCCCGAGGTGACGGAAGACCTGTCGCTCTGCGCGCGCTGTGAAGAGGTGGTGGGCGCATGAGCAAGCTGCCGATCGCCGGCCTCGCCGCCGCCCTCGTCCTGTTCGTCGCCGATCAGGCCGCCAAATACGGCGTCACCGAGGTGATGGGCCTGAACGAACTGACGCTGGAACATTATGTCACCAGCTTCTTCAACATCCGCTTCGTCGCCAATCGCGGCGTGTCGCTCGGGCTGCTTCATGCCGACAGCGACACGATGCGCTGGGCGCTGGTGGTGATGACCGGGCTGATCGCGGGCGGCGTGCTGGTGTGGATGCTGCGCGAGAAGAACCGGGTCGAGCAGATTGCGCTCGGCAGCGTGCTGGGCGGCGCGCTGGGCAATATCCTCGATCGCGTGCGGCTCGGCTATGTCGTGGATTTCCTCGACTTTCACATCGGCGCATGGCAACCGTTTTTGGTCTTCAACACCGCCGATGTGATGATTACGATGGGGGTGCTCGTACTGTTCGCGCGCGCGCTTCTGGTTCGCGACAAACCCCGGGCGGAACGAGCTTCTGTGGAGAATTCGAATGCGTAAAGTGGCGATCGTCGTGGGCGGCCTCGGGCTTGCTGCCGTCCTCCTGTCGGGGTGCGCCCGTCAGCGTATCGGCCGCACCAGCGGGCCGGACGAATACGCCGTCGCGCGCCAGGCGCCGCTGGTGATCCCGCCCGATTTCTCGCTGGCCCCGCCGCAGCCGGGCGCCGCGCGCGCCAACGACATAAGCCCCAACGCGCAGGCGCTCGACGCGCTGTTCGGCGGTGCGGCTGCGCGCAGCGGCGCGGAGACCGCGACGATCGGCGCGGCCGGCGCGGACAGCGACGATCCCGGCATCCGCAGCTCGGTCGACGATCCCGGCACGACGGTGGTCGACAAGGGCTCGACCACGCGCGATCTCGTCGCCGCGCCGCAGGGCGACGGGCAGGCCGCGCGCGCTTCGACCTCGAAGTAATCGGCTTCTCGCCTCCTCCCGCCTTCGCGGGAGGAGGTAAGACACAAAAAGGGGGAGCGGTTCGCACCGCTCCCCCTTTTCGTTTCGAATGACGCCTGGTTTTAGAAAGCGGCGGTCAACGAGAAGACGGCCCCGCCGCTGCTCGCGTTCTTGCCGCTCGGCGTGATGAAGTCGCCGTCGGTGCCGACATAGGACACGCCCAGCGTCAGCATCTTGTAGGTCGCCGTCGCGCCGAAGCTGTAGTCGGTATATTCGTTGCCGATCGTCAGCCAGGTCGGGCCCCAGGAGTGGCCGACATGGGCGGTCAGGCCCAGCGGCGTCTTGGGAATCGCCACCGAGAAGTCGCCCGCGAGATAGACGTTGTCATTGGCCTTCTCGCCGCAACCGCCCTGGCAGACGCCGAGCGCTTTCTGCGCGGGGGCATAGTTGACCGTCGCCTTGGCCGAAACCGGGCCGACCGTGGTCGAGACGTCGAAATACGGCTCGAAGAAGTCGGAGCTGACACCCGCGACCTTGGTCTTCGGGTAGAAGTAGTACAGCACGCCGCCGTCGAGCTTGATCGAGCCGAAGCTGTGGCTGTAGCCGCCGATGATGTCGATTTCCTGATTGCCGGTGCCGGCAGCCGTCACGTAATCGTCGATCGAGGAACCCCAGACCGAGGCGTAGAAGCCCGATTTGTGCGTGATCGTGATCGAGCCCTGGATCGCGCCATTCTTGTCGGTCTGCGAGATGCCGCGGAAGCGATAGTCGCTGACGACGGCGGCGGTGCCGTTGATGGTGAATTCCGGCGGCGGCGCGGCGTCATCCGCGAAGGCCGGCGTGGCGGAGGCAGCGAGCATCAGCCCGCCGATAGCGATTGTGGAGATGCGCATCGATTCCCTTTCGAAAATGCGTCGTCCCCGCCTGCACACTCAGGCAGCCGCGTCTGTAAGGATCGAAATCCCCCGCGAGACTTGCCGTCGGTGTTCTTTGCTTGCCGAGTAATGCCGCGTTGCACAACAAAATATTGCTGATGCGTGGCTGGATCGTGTCTGAATTGTTTCTCGTGTGTGGCTCGCGCGCAACACCGCGAAAGCCGCGCCAAAGACGTGGCAAACCGGACTTCTTTGAACAGGCGCGATTATTTGCCGGAGGTTTCCCGGAAGCGCGCAAGGCCGGCGTCGAGATCGGCGATCAGATCGTCGGCATCTTCAAGGCCGATCTGCAGGCGAATCATCGGGCCGGCATCGTCGCGCGTGGTTGCGCTGCGGTGCCGCGCAGGATCGACAGGGAGCGCCAGGCTCTCGAACCCGCCCCAGCTATAGCCGATACCGAAATGCGCAAGACCGTCGATCAGCGCCGCGCGCGCCGCCTCGTCCCCGCCGTCGAGCACGAAGGAGAACAGCCCCGACGATCCCTTGAAGTCGCGCACGAACACGTCGTGGCCGGGGCAGGAGGGCAACGCCGGGTGCAAGACGCGCGCCACGCCGGGCTGCTCGGCCAGCCAATGCGCGATTTTCAGCGCACTCGCCTCATGCTGCTTGAGCCGCACCGCCATCGTCCGCAGCCCGCGCGCGCCGAGCCAGGCGTCGTCGGGGCTGGTGACCTGGCCGAGCTGGAAGCTCGTTTCACGGAGCTTGCGGAAATGCCCCGGCGCAGCGGTGACGGAGCCGAGCATCACGTCGCTATGGCCGACGACATACTTCGTGCAGGCGAGGATCGACAGGTCGATGCCATGCTCGATCGCCGGGAAGAACAGCGGCGTCGCCCAGGTATTGTCGAGCAGCGTCACGACCCCGCGCGCCCTGGCGGCGGCGGTGATGGCGGGAATATCCTGCACCTCGAAGGTGAGGCTGCCGGGGCTTTCGAGCAGGATTGCCTTCGTCTTGTCGCCGATCAGTTCGGCAATGCCGGCACCGATCAGCGGATCGTAGAAGCGCGTAGTGATCCCCATCCGCTTGAGCAGCCCGTTCGCGATCCCGCGCGTCGGATCATAGGCGCTGTCGACCAGCAGCAGTTCGTCGCCCGGCGACAGCACCGACAGCAGCGCGGCGGCGATCGCCGCTACGCCGGAGGGGTAGAGGAACGTGCCTTCCGCGCCGGGTTCCAGCTCGGTCAGCGCATCGGCGAGGCTCCACTGCGTCGGCGTGCCGCGCCGGCCGTAGAACAGGCGGTGGTGCGTGTCGGCCGCTCCGCTCGCGCGCAGATCGGCGACGGTGTCGTAGAGGATCGTGGAGGCGCGCCAGACCGGCGTGTTGACGATCCCCTGCGTCCATTCCTTGCGCCGCCCCGCGCCGACGACCTTGGTGGAGGGGCCCTTGGGCGTGTCGCTGCCGCTCATGCCGCACCCGTCGCCTTGGGGGCGTCCGCGTCCGCGCCCCATTCGGACCAGCTCCCGTCGTAAAGCGCGCCGTCGGCGCCGAGCAGATGCGCGCCGAACAGCAGGATCGCGGCGGTGATGCCAGAGCCACAGGTCGTGACGAAGGGCTTGGCGAGATCGACTCCGGCGGCATCGAACTCGGCACGCAGCGCCTCGCCGCGCTTCCACGTGCCGTCGGCGTTGAAGAGTTTCGAATAGACGAGGTGGCGTGAGCCCGGAATATGGCCGGATGCGACGCCGGGGCGGGGATCGGCCTCCTCGCCGGTGAAGCGGCTGGCGGATCGGGCGTCGATCAGTTGTTCGGCCTGCGTGTCGAGATTGGCCTTGATCTCCCCGATCGATCGCACGCCGCCCGCGTTCAGCGCGGCGGTGAAGTGGCCGGGCGCGGGGGTCTCACCACCGTTCGCGAGCGGGCGGTCCTCGGCGCGCCATTTCGCGAGGCCGCCGTCGAGGATCGCGACGTGCCGCGCGCCGAACGTCCGCAGCATCCACCACGCGCGCGCCGCCGTCTTGTGCGGGGCGTTGTCGTAAAGGACGATGCGGGTCGCATCCGAAATGCCGAGCGCGCGAATCTGCGCCGTGAACTGCTCCGGCGAGGGGAGCATGGTCGGCAGCGGGCTCGCCTTGTCCGAAATCGCCGGAATGTCGAAGAACACCGCCCCGGGAATATGCGCGGCCTCGTACTCGCTGCGCCCGTCGCGCGGCGGCTCGCCGGGGAAATTCGCGAAATAGGTCGCATCGACGATGCGGAGATCGGCGGCGTCGCTTTCGCCCGCGAGCCAGTCGGTGGTTACAAGAGCGTCCATATTGATCCCCGAACCTTCCCCGTTCGCCCTGAGCTTGTCGAAGGGCTGTCCTTCTTGGCCCGAAGAAAGGGCAGGGCTTCGACAGGCTCAGCCCGAACGGTGGAATGGGCCGAATGCAGTTAGCGACCCTCTAACCCCACCCGGTCATTGCGTCGAGTTCGCTGCGCGCTACATCACGCGCCATGACACCGACCCATCTCGGCAAGCCAAGCACGCTGCCCGCATCGCCCGAGGAAGCCGTCCTCGATTACGTCCCCAATCCGCGCACGGGCCGGCCGTATCTGGTGCGCTTCACCGCGCCGGAGTTCACGTCGCTCTGCCCGGTGACGGCACAGCCCGATTTCGCGCATCTGGTGATCGATTACGCACCCGCAGCAACGATCGTCGAATCGAAGTCGCTCAAGCTGTTCCTCGGCAGCTTCCGCAATCATCAGGCCTTCCATGAGGATTGCACCGTCGGCATCGGCGAGCGGCTGTTCGCGGAAATGGCGCCGCTGTGGCTGCGGATCGGCGGCTATTGGTATCCGCGCGGCGGCATTCCCATCGATGTGTTCTGGCAGTCCGGCCCACCGCCCGAAGGCCTTTGGCTGCCGTCGCAGGATGTGCCAGGATATCGCGGAAGAGGCTGAAGGGCCCGAATCCAGCGCCGGGTTGATCGGCGTTAACACGATTCATCTGTTGCGGTGCAGCATGAGTGCAACCATATTGTCACTAGGCCGTTCGGAGATAGCCAGAGTGGGTCATTAAGCCCAGGTTCACGTAGGGAAACACCGATGACGCAAGCAGCAGATGCGGTATCTCCGATCGATCACATCGCGCTGATCGGCAATTTTCTCCCCCGCAAATGCGGCCTCGCAACATATACGACGGACACCTACACCGCGCTGAAGGGCCGTTTCCCCGATCTCAAGATCGACGTCTACGCGATGGACGATCATCCGGGCCTCTACGATTACCCGCCCGAAGTGACGATGAGCATCCCCGATCAGGACCGGCTCGCCTATTCCACCGCCGCTCGCGAGATCGAGCAGAGCGGGGCGAAGGCGATCTGGCTGCAGCACGAATATGGCATCTTCGGCGGCCCGGCCGGTGAGCATATCCTCGCGCTGCTCGACCGGGTGACGCTGCCGGTCATCGTCACGCTGCACACCATCCTCGACAAGCCCAACCCGGACGAGCGCCGCGTGATGGAGGGTCTGCTCCGCCGTGCGTCGAAGGTCGTCGTGATGGCCGAGCGCGGCCGCGAGATCCTCGAGCGCGTCTACGGCGCCAGCGACCGCACGATCGTGATGATCCCGCACGGTGTTCCCGATCGCGCCTTCGTCGATCCCGATACGCTCAAGCCGCGCTTCGGCTGGCAGGGGCGCAAGGTCGTGCTGACCTTCGGCCTGCTCGCGCCCAGCAAGGGCATCGAGACGATGATCGAGGCGCTGCCCGCCGTCGCCGCGCAGCACCCGGAACTGCTCTATGTCGTGCTTGGCTCGACGCATCCGAACCTCGTCGCGCATGAGGGCGAGAAGTATCGCGACGGCCTCAAGGCGCTCGCTGCCGAGCGCGGCGTGTCGGGCAATATCGAATTCATCGATGAATTCTTCGATCACGACGACCTGATCAATTACCTGCAGGCCGCCGACATCTACGCGACGCCGTATGTGAACCCGGCGCAGATCACCTCGGGCACGCTCAGCTACGCGGTCGGCGTCGGCAAGGCTGTCATCTCCACGCCCTACGTCCACGCCACGGAAATCCTGGCGGACGGGCACGGCGTGCTGGTCGATTTCGGCGACAGCGCCGCTTTCGCGCGCGAGATCAACGCGCTGCTCGGCAGCGACCGCAACCGCAAGCGCCTGTCGGAACGTGCCTATGCGCGCGGTCGCACGATGATCTGGCCGCGCCTTGCCGAACTCGGCATGCAGGCGATCGGCGACATGGTGGCCGCCCGCCCTAGGCGGCTGGCGGGCGTCGCCGCGTCGTTCGCCCCGCTGAAGCCCGATTTCAGCGCGGTCGAGCGGATGACCGACTCGACCGCCATGCTCCAGCATTCGATCTATTCGGTGCCCGATCGCCGCCACGGCTATTGCATCGATGACAATGCCCGAGCGCTGA
>NZ_JAUQSZ010000016.1 GCF_030580995.1 Sphingomonas immobilis | reverse complement strand
GGGCGGAGGTGCTCGTGCCCTCCGCGCCGCGCGCGCTCGTGGCGCTCCGCCGCCTGAGCGCGCCCGGCTGGACGCCGGAGCGCCAGCGCGCGTTCATCGAACATCTCGCGCAGCAGGGCAGCGTCAACCTCGCCGCCGATCATGTCGGGCTGTCGCGCCAGTCCGCCTATCAGTTGCGTAACCGGATGCCCAATTCGGTCTTTTCGCTCGCCTGGGATACGGCGATGATGCTGGCGCGGCGGGCGATGCTCGATCTCGCGATCGACCGGGCGATCAACGGAACGGAAGTCGCGGTGCGCTGGCGCGGGCAGGAGGTCGGCACGCGCGTCGAATATGATACGCGGATGCTGCTGGGGGCCTTGCGGCATCAGCCTGCGCCGATCCACCCCAATCTATCGGACGTGGAACTGCATCAGCTCTTCCCCGCGATGCTGGAGGATATCGACGCGATCCTCCCGCCCGTGCTGAGCGATGCGGAGGTGCGTGCGCGGCTGGAGGATTGGAGCGAAAATGGAAACGATGACGCCTGACAGTTTCGATTCAGGCGTCAATCTGTCAAGCGAACTCTAACTCTAATGTCGCTGCTCCGCCGCGCCTCACCACTCGCGGCTGGGCAACCACACGTGGCTCGGCGCGCGGTCGCTATACGCGCGGTCGCCATAGCGCCTGTCCTCCCAGGCGTAGCGCGCCTCGATGCTGCGCACCTGCCGCAGCGCGTCGCGGATCGCGACGTCGCGGCAGGTCGACAGCAGGCTGCTGCTCGCCCGGTCGTCCTCGCCCAGCGCGTCGCAGACATAGTCCGCGCTCAAACTGACGCGGCGGCGCAGCTCGCGGCGGTCCTCGGGATATTGCAGGTGGAGGTCGGCATAGCTCACCCGCTGCGAGGCGGAGGTCACCTCGTCGGGCAGGCGCGGCGTGCCGTACACGACGATATCGTCGGCGCTGTAATCGCGCGGATACTGGATCTGGTGTGCCGAAGCGGGTGCCGCCCCGGCGATGGCGAGCAGGCCGATCGCGGCCGATACGAACGGAAAACGCATCCTGGAACCTCCTCGTTACGCCGCCGACTCGAAAGCCGGTGTCTCGGCGTTAACCTTTATGACCGGAGGCGGTTCCGGCGCGCAAGCCCGACGGGGAGGGGCCCCGCACGAAATGGGGCCCCGCACCGCGAGGCCCCGATCCGAACGTGCCGGTGATGTCAGTAATCGCGGCGGCGCGCGCTGAGATAGCTGTATGCCGGGCCGTACTGGCGCTCGGCATAGCGTACCTGGCGCATCGCGCCGTTCAGCGCGTCGTCGCGGCACGAGGAGCCGAAGCTGCGGCCGGAATCGCTCTCGCCGAGCCGTTCGCAGACGTCGGCGGCGCTGTCGCGCACCCGCCCGCGCAGCACCTCGCGGTCGGCGGCATAGCGCAGGTCGAGATCGTCGTAGCTCACCCGCTGCGACAATGTCGTCACGTCGTCTGGCACGCGCGATCCGTAGACGGTCACGTCATCGGCATCGCCGTAATAGGTGTCACTCTGCGCGAGCGCCGGTGCGGCCGCGCCCATCAACGCCACACCGAGGGCGATCTTGAGGGGAGTTCGCATGGTCTTGCTCCTGTCGTCCGCCGTCCGCTCTCGAAGCCGGCGGGGTTGGTTGCCCCATGGGCGCTGTTAACCTTTGGCGGCGCGGGCCGTTCCGGGCGGGCAGGCCCCGGCGGCGGCGGATCGGGCACGCTTCGCCGCATCCCGGGAACGACGCGCCGCACCGCTGGTTTGGGCGACGAGCGGGATTAACGAGGAGATTTCAGATGGTTCAGGCACGCGACAGCCACGGCCGCTTCAAGGCCGATCACTCCGCCCGCAACACCGCGATCGGCGTCGCCGCCGGGTTCGGTGCGCTGGCGGCAGGCGTTGCCGCGGCGTTCCGCTTCGGTCTGCTCGATCGCCTGCTGCCGGCGGGCGGCGAACATGCCGCGCCCGATCTGGCGCTCGATGCCGCCCCGGCCGGCACCAACCGCGCGCCCGACGCCTTTCGCCCCGATCCGACCGCCCCCGTCCCGGCGAGCGAGCGCGAGGGTCTGCGCCCCGCGACCACCGTCGCCACGGGCTTTACCGAGGACCGGACGACGGAGGCGCTGCTGAACTGAGCCCGGTTACTTCAGGTTGCCGGTGGTCGTCTGGGAGGTTTCGGACATCTTCTTCAGGATGTTCGCCAGCGCTTCGTTGGACTTCGCCGATTTGTCCATCGCCGCTTCCAGACCCGCCGCGTCGCTGCGGGAATGGCGCGCCATGAAGTCGTAGTCGGTCGCCGTCGTCTGAATCTGCGCGTCGAGCGCGGCGCGCAGGTCCGGCGCGGCGCCGGGCGCAGGCGGAGCCGCCGAGACCGGCGTCGCGGCGAGCTTTGCCCGCGCGCTCTTCAGCAATTCCTGGCTGCCCAGGATAAGCTGATCGCGCCGCTCGCTCAGCGTAAGCTGGGGCGCTGTCGTGGTGGCGGCCGTCGTGGCCGTGCTTGTCACGGGTTTGACGTTCACCGGCAGCGAGATGGACGGAACGGAAGGTGCCGATATCGAAGGCGCGCGCACCGTCGGCACGGAAACGGTGACCGAGGGTTTCGGGATCGAGAATTGTCCGGCCAGCGCCAGCACGATTACTAAGCTCATCATGGTAGACCTCCCGTTTGACTTCGCAGCAACTATAGGAGGGCCGTCAGCCTCGCAAGGGGCCAAGTAGGGGATTGCGCCGCCCGGAGAACGATCCCACATCGCCCGGCATGAGCGGGAACAATGAATTGGTGTGGCACGGCACCACGATCCTCAGCGTGCGCAGGAACGGCCGCGTCGTCATCGCCGGAGACGGCCAGGTGACGCAGGGCCAGACGGTGATGAAACCCAATGCGAAGAAGGTCCGCCGCCTCGGCGACGGGTCGGTGATCGGCGGTTTCGCCGGGGCGACGGCGGATGCCTTCACCCTGTTCGAGCGGCTGGAGCGCAAGCTCGAGCAGCACCGCGGCCAGTTGCTGCGCGCGGCGGTCGAGCTGGCGAAGGACTGGCGGACGGACAAGTACCTCCGCAACCTGGAGGCGATGATGATCGTCGCCGATAAGGACGTGACGCTGATCCTGACCGGCAACGGCGACGTGCTGGAGCCGGAGGCGGGCATCGCCGCGATCGGTTCCGGCGGCAACTACGCCCTCGCCGCCGCCCGCGCGCTGGTCGATTACGAAGCCGATGCCGAAACGATCTGCCGCAAGGCGATGGCGATTGCGGCGGAAGTCTGCGTCTACACCAACGACCGGCTGACCGTCGAAGCGATCGAAGAGGCGGCTTGACCTGATCTTAGCCCCTCCCCTTCAGGGGAGGGGTTGGGGTGGGGCAGTCAAAAGCGCCACCCTCTGCGAGACATCCCCCACCCCCAACCCCTCCCCTGAAGGGGAGGGGCTTTGGAAGAGAAGAATGAACGACGCACTCACTCCCAAGGCCATCGTCCGCGCGCTCGATGCGCACATCATCGGCCAGTCGGACGCCAAGAAGGCGGTCGCCGTGGCGCTGCGCAATCGCTGGCGGCGGCAGCGGCTCGGCGCGGATCTGCGTGACGAGGTGTCCCCGAAGAACATCCTGATGATCGGCCCCACCGGCTGCGGCAAGACCGAGATCAGCCGCCGTCTGGCCAAGCTGGCGGATGCGCCGTTCATCAAGGTCGAAGCGACGAAGTTCACCGAGGTCGGTTATGTCGGCCGCGATGTCGAGCAGATCGCGCGCGATCTTGTCGAGGAGGCGATCCGGCTGGAGAAGGAGCGCCGCCGCGTTGCGGTGAAGGACAAGGCCGAGGACGCGGCGATGGCCCGCCTGCTCGACGCGCTCACCGGCAAGGGCGCTAGCGAGGCGACGCGCGAGGCCTTCCGCCAGCGTTTCCGCGACGGTCATCTCGACGCGACCGAGATCGAGATCGAACTCGAGGCCGCGCCGCAGATGCCGTTCGAAATTCCCGGCGCGGCACCGCAAATGATCAATCTTACCGAGATGATGAAGGGTTTCGGCGGACAGCAGCTCAAGCGGCGGAAACTCACCGTGCCCGCCGCCTGGGAGAAGCTGGTCGAGGAGGAGGCCGACAAGCGCCTCGACCAGGACGAGGTGAGCCGCATCGCGCTGGCCGATGCCGAGGAGAACGGCATCGTCTTCCTCGACGAGATCGACAAGATCGCGGTCAGCGACGTGCGCGGCGGTTCCGTGTCCCGTGAGGGCGTCCAGCGCGACCTGCTGCCGTTGATCGAGGGCACGACGGTCGCCACCAAATACGGGCCGATGAAGACCGACCACGTCCTCTTCATCGCCTCGGGCGCGTTCCATGTGGCGAAGCCCAGCGACCTGCTGCCCGAATTGCAGGGCCGCCTGCCGATCCGCGTCGAGCTGAAGGCGCTGACCGAGGACGATTTCGTAGCGATCCTGAGCGACACCAAGGCCTCGCTGACGCAGCAATATGTCGCGCTGATCGCCACCGAGGGCGTCGGCGTAGAATTCACCGAGGAGGGTATCCGCGCCGTCGCGAAGATCGCCGCCGAGGTGAACGGCGAGATCGAGAATATCGGCGCGCGCCGCCTGCAGACGGTGATGGAAAAACTGCTCGAAGAGGTGAGCTTCGAGGCCGAGGACCGACAGGGGCAGACGGTGGTGGTCGATGCGGCCTATGTCGAGGCACAGCTTGCCGGCATCGCGCGCAACACCGATCTGTCGCGCTTCGTGCTCTGAGGCGTCGCGCGGAGGCTGTGCAATAGCTTGACTTGAGCCCGTTATCCTTTTCTTTTCCTCGCCATATCGGCAGGGGGAACGTCGGCATGGGCAAATACAAGGTGGCGTTCGCGGCGCTGTTCGCGATGCTTGTCGTGGCAGCGCCACCGGCGCTGGCCCGGCAAAAGATCGTCGTCGGTCAACCTGCCCCGGATTTCAAGATGCGGCTTGCGGACGGCACGCGCGTGACGCTCGCCGACCTGCGCGGCCAGGTCGTCATCCTCAATCTCTGGGCGACATGGTGTGGACCCTGCAAAGAGGAGATGCCGACGCTGGACCAGATGCAGGTCAACGGTGCCAAGCTGGGGTTGCGCATCTTCGGCGTACTGACGCTGGATACCGCCGATATCAGCCGCATGGGCCGCCTCACCAAAGTCCTGCACTATCCGCTCGTCAAATATATCAGTGACGATTACGGGCCAATCGGCAACGCCGTCCCGACGAATTACATTATCGATCGCAACGGGATCGTTCGCTACGCCAAGGCCACGGCCATGAACATCAAGACCTTTGCGGAGTTGGTCGGCCCGATCCTCGAAGAACCCGTCAAACCGGCTGCCGTCACGACGGGAGGCACCAAGTGATCATGAAAACCAGCGTGTTGGCGCTCGCACTCGTCATGTCCGCGTCGGCGCTCGCGCAGACGGCGAAGCCCCCGGTTGCCGCAAAGAAGCCGTTTCAGGTGACGTCGCCAAACGGCGCACGCGAGGACGACTATTACTGGCTGCGCGACGACACGCGCAAGAACCCGGAGATGCTCGCTTATCTCAAGGCCGAGAATGCCTATGCCGATGCGGTGCTCGCGCCGACCAAGCCGCTGCAGGACACGCTCTTCAAGGAGATCGTCGGCCGGATCAAGCAGGACGACAGCTCGGTCCCCTATCTGAAGCACGGCTATCACTATTACACCCGCTTTGAGACCGGCGCGGACTATCCGATCGTCGCGCGGCGCAAGGGCACGATGACCGCGCCCGAGGAAATCCTGCTCGACCAGTCGAAGATGGCGGCGGGCAGTGGCTTCTTCTCCGTCGGCGACCGTGTCGTCAGCCCCGACGATCGCCTGCTCGCTTATGCGGAGGACAAGATCGGGCGGCGGCAATATGTGCTGAAGGTGAAGGCCATCGCCGGCGGCGCGGCGCTCCCCGATACCGTCCCGAACGTCGAGCCCAATATCGTCTGGGCCGACGACAACAAGACGCTCTTCTATATCGAGAAGGACCCCGTCACCCTGCTGTCGAAGCGGGTGAAGGCGCATGTGCTTGGCGCGCCCGCCTCCGCCGACAGACTCGTCTACGAGGAGAAGGACGACAGCTTCTACATGGGGCTGAAGCGCACCACCGACGACAAGTATGTCTGCATCGAGGAAGAAAGCACCGTCGCCACCGAGCAGCGCTGCACCTCCGCCGCCGACCCCGGGAGCTTCCAGCTCATCGCCCCGCGCGAGCGCGATCATCTATATCAGGCCGATCATATCGATGATCGTTGGATCATCCGCACTAACCGGATGGCGCCGAATTACAAGCTGATGGTCGTCGGCGACGACAGCGTCGGTGAAGGGCTGGCGGCGTGGTCGGACCTGATCGCGACCAGCGCGGACGTGTTCATCGAGGATTTCAAGCCGTTCGACGGTTTCATCGCCGTCGCCGAGCGATCGGGCGGGGTCAAGCGGCTGCGCATCGTGCCGCCGGTCGGCAAGGCGACCTACGTCCAGTCCGACGAACCCGCCTATGCGATGGCGATCGCGACCAATGAGGAGCCGGGCACACGCTGGCTGCGCTACACCTACGATTCGCTGACGACGCCGCAGACCACCTACGAGGTCAACGCGCAGACCGGCGAGCGGCGTGTGCTCAAGGTGCAGCCGGTGCCGGGCTATGATGCCGCGAACTACGTCACCGAGCGCGTCTGGTCGACCGCGCGCGACGGCACGAAGGTGCCCGTCAGCCTCGTCTATAAGAAGGGCTTCAAAAGGGACGGCAAGGCGGCGCTGCTGCAATATGCCTACGGCAGCTACGGCAATTCGATGGATCCGGCGTTCAACCCGGTGGTGCCGAGCCTGCTCGACCGCGGCATGGTCTATGCCATCGCGCACGTTCGCGGCGGGCAGGAGATGGGCCGCAAATGGTATGACGACGGCCATCTGCTTCACAAGAAGAACAGCTTCACCGACTTCATCGACGTGACGCGCGATCTCGTCGCCAAGGGCTATGCGGCGAAGGGCCGGGTGGCGGCGCAGGGCGGCAGCGCGGGCGGGCTGCTAGTGGGCGGCGTCGCCAACATGGCCCCGGCGGACTATGCCGCGATCTACGCGCAGGTGCCCTTCGTCGATGTCGTGACGACGATGCTCGACGCCAGCATTCCGCTCACCACCAACGAATATGACGAATGGGGTAATCCGGCGAAAAAGCCATCTTACGACTATATGCTGAGCTACTCGCCTTACGACAATGTCGCGGCGAAAGCCTATCCGGCGCTGTTCGTCTCGACCGGCCTGTGGGATTCACAGGTGCAATATTACGAGCCGACCAAATGGGTCGCCAAGCTGCGCGCCAATGCGACGGGCAGGAAGCCGCTCGTCTTCCGCGTCAACATGGAGGCCGGGCACGGCGGCAAGTCGGGCCGGTTCCAGCGCTACCGCGATACCGCCGAGGCGCTGGCCTTCACGCTCACCCAGCTGGGCGTCAAACCCTAGGGTTTCGGCGCGCGACGATAGGGGATGACCTCGCGGAAGGTGCAGCTTCCGGTCTGGAAGCGGCCGACGCGCGAGACCGTCTGGATCAGGTCGCCGCCGCAGAGTTGCGAGCCGAAGACCTTGGTGACGATGATGTCGTCGTCGTCCAGCCGGCAGCCGCCGCTGGTATCGACACGGTACAGCATTCGCCGCGAGCTGCCGTAGAGGATCGTATCGCCGATCCGCTGCGTGCCTTCGGTGAAGCGCGTCTCGACGCATTGTTGCGGCTTGCCTGGCACGAGCCCCGCCAACGCATCGTCGAGGCGAACCTTGTTGGCGGCGGCCTCGCGCGCCTCGTAACCCTTGTCGGAGGACAAGGCAGCGGAGCTGGCGACCAGCAGCATCGCGGGCAGGATCAAGCGGTACATCGTCCGGTTCCTTTCACGTCCCCCGCTACCGAGGATAGCAGCTTCAACCCTTGAAAACATCCTTGGCTGCGCGCCGTTCCGCGAGCTCGGCTGCGCTTCCGGCGCGCAGGAAAGGGTTGGTGGCGCGTTCCGCCGCGATCGTGGTGGGCACGGTCGGCTCGCCCGCCGCGCGCGCCGCGTCCACGGCCTGCATCCGCCGCTTGATCGCTTCGTTGGTCGGCTCGGCGACGAGTGCATAGCGGCCGTTCGACTGGGTATATTCGTGCGCGCAATAGACGCGCGTGTCTTCGGGCAGCGCGGAGAGGCGGCGCATGTTGCCGAACATCTGCGCCGCGTCGCCCTCGAACAAGCGGCCGCAGCCCATGGCGAAGAGAGTATCGCCGACGAAGATCGCGTGATCCTCCGCCAGATGGAACAGGATGTGCCCGGCGGTGTGCCCCGGTGCCTCCAGCACCTGCGCGACATGATCGCCGAGCCGCACCGTCTCCCCTTCGCGCAGTTGCACGTCGAGTGTGGGAATGCGCTCGGCCTCGCCGGCGGGCCCGCTGATGATCGCGCCGGTCGCGGCCTTGATGTCGGCGTTGCCGCCGGTGTGATCGGGGTGCCAGTGCGTGTTCCAGATCTGCCCGATCCGCCACCCGCGCCGGTCGGCTTCGGCCAGCACCGGATCGGCGACGGCGGGATCGACCACCATGGTCTCACCGGACGTGGCGTCGTGGACGAGCCAGACGTAATTGTCGGTCAGCACCGGGATACGGACGATTTCGAGCGCGGTCATGCGTGTTGCTCCTGAAGGACGAGCGCCGCCGCACCGAGCCGGCGGGTGAGATCGGCGGCGGGCCCGGTGTTGGCGCGGTGGACGCCAGCGCCCGCCCATAAAGGCGAATAGTCGCCGCGTCCTTCGCGCTCCGCTTGTGCCCGCAATGGCGCGAGCGCGGCGCTGGCATAAGGAAAGCGCGGGGCGGCGGCGTGGACCGGGCCGAGCGTATTGATCAGCCGGTTGCGCAGGCCCCGCGCCATGCCGCCGGAGAAGAGGTTGGTGAAAACCGTGTCCTCCGCGCCAGCATTGTCGAGCGCGACACGGTGAGTGGCGGACGCAAGGCTTTCGGGCGTGCGCAGATAGGCGGTGCCGACCTGCACCGCCCCCGCGCCCTGCGCCATCGCCGCGCGCACGTCGCCCGCGTCGGCGATGCCACCCGCCGCGATGACTGGCACATCGACCGCCGCGACGATCTGCGGCACAAGGTTGGCGAGTGCGACCGGGTGATGGCCGTCGAGGAAATGGCCGGCGTGCCCGCCCGCCTCGGACCCTTGCGCGATGATCGCGTCGCACCCTTGTGCGGCCAACCAGCGCGCTTCGGCAAGGTTTGTGGCGTTGCCGAAGATCAGCGCGCCGCTTGCCCGGACGCCCGCCAGCAGGTCGGGCGCGGGCAGGCCGAAATGGAAGCTGACGATCTCGGGACGGACCTGCTCGACCACCTCGGCCATCGCCAAATCGAAGGGCCGGCGCAGCGTCGGCGCGGTCGTTGGTGGGGCAACGCCTTCCGCGGTGTAGAAGGGTGCCAGCGTGTCTCGCCACGCGCTGTCGTCGGGCGTCTGCCCCAGCGTGTGGCAGAAGAAATTCAGGTTGAGCGGCCCTTCCGCACGGCCCCGGATTGCAGCGACCTCGGAAATCACCCCGGCGGAATCCAGCGTCGCGCAGGCGAGCGATCCCACCGCGCCAGCGCCGATCGCCGCCGACGCCAGATCGGCACCGGCGAACCCCGCCATCGGTGCCTGGATCACCGGAAACCGCGCGCCGGTCAGGTCGAGAAAGGCGCGCGCCGCGCTCACCATTCGCCCGTGTTCGGCATGCTCGCCCAGGGTTCGGCAGGTTCGAGATAGCCGTCCTGCAGCAGCTCGATCGAGATGTTGTCGGGCGTGCGGACGAAGGCCATGTGGCCGTCGCGCGGCGGGCGGTTGATCGTCACGCCAGCATCCATCAGCCGCTGGCAGGTCGCATAGATATCGGGCACGCGGTAGGCGAGGTGACCGAAATTGCGCCCGCCGGCATAGGCCTCGCCGGAGCCGCCTTCGGGCGGCCAGTTGTAGGTCAGCTCGACCTCGGCCTGCGCGCGCTCGCCGTTTTCGGCGATATCCTCCGGGGCTGCCAGGAAGATCAGCGTGAAGCGGCCCTTCTCATTGTCGAAGCGCCGCGTTTCCTTGAGGCCGAGCAGCTCGAAGAACCGGACCGTGGCGTCGGGATCCGAAACGCGAATCATGGTGTGGAGATATTTCAAAGGGCGCTCCGTGATTGCAGATTGCCAAGATAGGGCTGCGGACGGCTCGGTGCCAGCTACGGCTTGACCTCGAACTGCAGGAGCGCGGTGCGGGCGGCGCGGTTGGCGTCGCTGCCGGGCTGGAGGTTGGCGGCCTTGTCCCAGGCGTTCTTCGCGCCCGCCTCGTCGCCCGCGCTGGCGGCGATGTTGCCCGCCTCGAGCTGCACCGCCGCATCGTCGGACGAGCGTTTCAGCGCCTCGGCGATGTCGGCTTTGGCGCGGGGCAGGTCGCCGCCGCGCCGCGCCAGCGTTGCCGACAGCAACCACGCGAGCGGATCGTCAGCGGCATCGACCAGCGCGCGGTCGAGATCGGCGCGCGCCGCCGTCACGTCGCCGCCGGCGAAGAAGGCGCGGGCGCGGTCGAGAAACGCCTCGCCGCGCTGGATGCCCTTGAGCGAGCCCGGCGAGAGCGCGGCGTCGAGCGCGGCGCGCGCCTTCACCGCATCCTTGGCGGCGAGCCAGGCATTGCCGGCCTGCGCCCAGTAGAAGGCGCCGCGCATATCCTTCGCGGCTTCCGCACCACGCGCCGCCAGCTCGAACTCGGTGGCGGCAGCGGTCCAGCGCATCTCGGTCGCATAGGCGATGCCGAGGCACTGGTGGGCCAGGAACGATCCGCCCTGCAGCAGCCACTGGCTCGCCTCGCTTTCGGCGACGGCGGGCTGACGCGTCGCGCTGCCGATGCAGCGGTCGTAGCGTTCCTCCAGCGGCGAGGGGGCGGGGGCCGGAGGCGCGGGGGCAGTCTGCGCGGCGGCGAGCAACAGGGACAGGATCACGCAATGTCCTCGATCAGCGAGAGCAGCCGCGCGATATCCCCCTCGCGCGACAGCCGGTGGTCGCCATCCTTGACGAGCGTGACCTGCACATCGGGTGAACGGATCAGCTCGGCCAGCCGCAGCGAGCGGTTCCACGGCACCACCACATCGCCCATGCCGTGGATCAGCCGCACCGGCACGTCGATGGCGATGGGGCCGAACATCAGCCGATTGGCCTCGCCCGATGCCCAGAAGGCGCGGGTATAGACCATCGGGTGCGCGGGATCGTCGGAGGGGCGCTCGATCCGCCCCTCGGAGAGGATCGCCAGCTTCTCCTCGACGGTGAAGCCCCAGTCGGTGAAATCGGGCGCGGCGGCGATGCCGACCAGCCCGGCGACCTTGGCAGGATGATCGCGCGCGACGAGCAGCATCAGCCAGCCGCCCATCGACGATCCGACGAGGATGACCGGGCCGTCGATCAGCGCGATCATCGCCAGCACGTCGTCGCGCCACCCGGCGAGCGACTGGTCCTCGAAATCGCCCTCGGACGCGCCGCAACCGGCATAGTCGAAGCGCAGGCACGCGCGGCCGTTCGCCTTCGCCCAAGCCTCGATCGCGGTCGCCTTGCCGCCGGTCATGTCGGAGGCGTAGCCGGGCAAGAACACGACCGCCGGGCGGGTGCCGGGGGTGAGATGGTAGGCGAGCTTGGGGCGGGGATCGGTCATGGCCGCGCTTCTAGGAGTGCGGCGGGGTTGGCGCCAGTGTCGCGCGTCTGCCAGAGTGATAGCTCGCTTGACAGATTGACGCCTGAATCGAAAATGTCAGGCTCGATTGTTTCCAAAATTGCACTGATCGGACGCGCGTGTGCCTAGGGAACGCGCGTTGGATTTGCGGTTCGCGGACGGCCGACGATGAGAAAGAGCGGTCGTCACCGTCGCAGGTTTCCGGCGTGTAGGACAGCGGGTACTTTCACCACAGGCGCGCCGACGGCAAAGCCGTCGGCCGGGTTCGGGCTTCGCGCCGACCCGCCGGCCGTGCCGGGCGCTGCGCTTCGCGCGCGGTGCCGTCCCCGGCGATGCCGGACGACGCACCTGCGCCCGTCAGAACCGAAAACTCGGCTTCTTCTGCGCCTCGGGATCGGTCTTGCAGATGCCCTTCAGCGACGCCCACTGGTCCGCATCCAGCGCGGGGCGGTCGCCCTTGTGGGTTTTCGCGCTCGCCAGGAACTTGGCGGCGCGGTCGTGCGACATCGGGTGCGAGGCGAAATAGGCGGTGAGGCGGCCGACGCCCTTGGCATCCTCGCCCTTCGACAGGCGGGTGAAGAATTGCGCGGTCGGCAGCGGCGTGACGGCGGCCTTCTGCATCGCCGTCATCGCGTAATCGTCGGCGCGGGCTTCCGCATCGCGCGAATAGGCCGAGGCGAGCAATGCGTTGGTATAGCCGCCGACATGCCCGTCGAGCCCGCCGAGCAGTACGCTGAGCCCCAGTTGCCGCAGCAGCGATTCCATCACGTCGCGGTGCTTCACATGGCCGATCTCGTGCGCGAGCACGCCCGCCACCTCGTCGGGCGAGACAGCCTTGCGGATCAGCCCGTCGAACAGCACGATATGCCCGCCGGGCAGCGTGACGGCGTTGACCACCGGCAGATTGACGACGCGCACGTCGATGTCGCCGTCACCGGGATCGACACGCTCGACCAGCGCGGAGAGCGCCTGCGGGCCGTTGGGCCCGGCGCAACTGCGGTCGCCGAAATCGCCGGTCATCAGGTCGCCGAGCTGGCGCTCGACCGAGGGCGGCACCGCGCGGGCGAGGACGCTGGGGGAATTGAGCACGATCACCACGACGATGGCGGCGATCACCGCCGAACCGGCGGCGGCGGGCCACAGGCCGATCCGGTCGATGAAGCCGCCGTAGCGCGTCGGCTTGGGGAGCAGCGGCTTCAGGACGTCGGGCACGCCTTCCGGGAAGCCGATGCGCCAGCCGGTGCGGCCCTTGAGCCCGAATACCGTCTCGCCCGCCACGGCGTCGCGCGCGAGGAGATCGGCGAAGGCGTAGGGGCCGTCGCTCGCGCCGTTCTCGGCCAGCGTGAAGCGGTCGCCGTCCACCACCAAGACCGGCGCGCGGCGCAGGCCGTTGACGCCGTCGTAATGCCACACCCGGATCGTGCCGGGCGGGTCGCTACGGTCAGATCGCGCCGATGTCGAAAGCATCGAGCAGCCCTTCCCCTTGCCCCGGCTCGCGCGTGGTCGATTGCGTCAGCGTGTCGAGGTTCATTTCGCCGTACGCATGCATGTGGCGGATGAAGAACGTCCAGTTGCGATAGCCGACGAACACCTGCCCCACGCCCAAGGTGCAGATCACCAGCAGGAAATTGCCGAGGAACAGCCTGATCCAGTCCTTCGTCGTCGCGGTGAAGGCGAATTGCAGCTCGCCGAGCGTCAGCTTGCCGACCGCCTCGCTGAAATAGGCCGAATAATAGACCAAAGCGACCACGCCGAGCACGACGAAGAACAGCAGATAGGCCGCCGCGCCGATGGCGAAGAGGATCACCATGAACCCCTCGGGCGGAGCGCCGCCGCCTTCGCTGCCGCCCTGCGGAAAGCCGCCGAGCATCGCCGCGAACACGCCGAAGATCGCGAACAGGATCGCGATCACGAAGAACGCGATGATCGGCGCGAGATAGAAGAGCAGAAACTTGAGGAAGATCGACCCGGCGCGCGCCTCGGCATGGAAGCGGTGTGGGCCGAAGCTCATGCGGCCCCAGCGTTCGTTCCACAGGCTTGTCATCGACCAGGGAATGAGCAGGCCGAGCGCGAACGAGCCCAGCACCGTCTTCCACAGATAGCTGAAGCCGAACGCCAGCCCGAAGGCGTCGCTGCCGCCGCGGATGCCGTGCCACAACGTGCGGCTGAGCCGGTAGCGCAGCGCGCGGAAGATCGCGACGCCGGTCAGCGAGATGAGGAACAGGTACATGACGAAGCCGATCAGCGCCGCCAGCCCCTCGTGCCCGCGCATCATCGCCCCGTTCAGCGCGATGAAGTTGATGAGCGAGAAGGGGATGGCGAACAGCACCAGCGCGAAGACATAGCCGATGAACAGCTCCAGCCCCGTGCCGGTCCATTCGAGCCGGTCATCGATGAAGCGCGTGCGGCTCCAGAGATATCGCCGTTCGCGCGTGCGCGCCCAGAACAGATAGACGCCGAGCGTGACGACGCAGAGCAGCAGGTTGGTCAGCGCGATCGGCGCGAATTCGCGCCAGTCCCCGTCGAAGGCGAAAGCCTTATCGTCCCTCGAATCGTACGGCATCGCGCTCCCCCGGCCCGCTCGTTGGAGCGCAGCGCGGGGGAACGGTCAAGCGTCGCAAGTGGTTAGCGCGGTTCCGAGAGGCAGGCGCGCAGCACGTGTGTCACGCGATCGACGGTGTGCGCGGCGGCATCGGCCTGCGCGGCGAAATGGAGCAGGAGAAAGGGCAGGGCGATGGCGGCGGCGAGGCGGCCTTTCTGTGCGGCGGTCATTGCGGGGTTTCCTTCGACGGGCTGGTGAACACCTGTTCGATGGCGAGATCGAACAGCTCGGCGATCTTGAAGGCGAGCGGGAGCGAGGGGTCGTAGCGCCCGGTCTCGATCGCGTTGACGCTCTGGCGCGATACGTCGAGCCGCTCGGCGAGGTCGCCCTGGCTCCAGTTCCGCTCGGCGCGGAGCACGCGGAGGCGGTTGTTCATGCCGCCCTCCGCTCGATCACGGCGTTGGCGACGCTGCCGAGCCCGAGGCCGAAATACCAGAGGACCACCACCCAATAGCCGTCGACGCGCTCGATCAGGTCATAGGCCTGCAAGAAACCCCAGACGGTCGCGACGCTCAGCGCGAAGCCGGTCGCCCACAGCATCTGCCGGGTGAGGAGCAGGCGCTGATATTCGTCCGTCTCCTCCGTGATGTACCGCCCCATCGCCACGAACATGCCGATGATCGGCAAGGCCGGCAGGACGGCGATCAAATAGACGATCGCGCCGCTCAGCAGGTGATGTCTGAAGGCATAGGTCGCGAACAGGATGGCGGCCGCATAGCCGAGGCTCAGCCAGATCACGCGGATGTTGTAACGCCGGAAAGCGCGGGTGCGCGGATGGCAGGACATGACAAGCTCCCTTTCGAATCAGTAAGGGAAGCTTTACAGTAAAGCGAGCTTGTCAGTCAAGCGTGCTTGTCAGATCAGATGACGAACTCCACCGTCTTCTTCTGGTCCTCGGCGGCCGCCTGCGCCGCGCGCTTCTGGGCGATTTCGGTGTGGAGGCGGATGATGGTGCGGCTGCCGGTGGTCTTGAAGGCGAAGGGGAGCAGGCCGTGGACGAGCGCCGCGAGGCCCGCGCCGATCATCGTCATGCCGGTGCGCGTGGCGACGCCGAAATGCTCGCCATAGCTCTCCCCGACCGAAGCGGGATGATCGAGGAACAGGCGGCGGAACATCGGGGGCGACTCCTTTGCGGGACTAAACGAGCCTGCGCCCGATTTGTGTCAGCATATCGGCGGCGAGCTGGCTGAGCGTATCGTCGCGCGCGCCCATGACGATCACGCGGTCGCCGGGGCGGGCCTCGGCGACGAGCGCGGCGGCTGCCTCGGCGCGGTCGGGGATGTGGCGCGACAGGCCCCCGATGTCGGCGATCAGGTCGGCGCTGGTGACTTCGCGGGTGACGGTGCCGCCCTGGTAGACGGGATCGGGCAGGACGAGGATATCGTCCGGTCCGAGCTTCTCCCTGAACATCGCGACGAGGGCGTGGCGCATCACCTTGAGCGGGCCGTAGCCGTGCGGCTGGAACAGCACGAGCAGGCGGCCGGGGAAGGCATGGAGCGTATCGAGCGTGGCGGCGATCTTGTCCGGGTTGTGCCCGAAATCGTCGATCACCGCGACGCCGCTGGCTTCGCCGACCAGCTCGAAGCGGCGCTTGAGGCCGGTGAAGCCGGCGACCGCTGCGATCGCATCGGCGAGCGGCACGCCGGCAGCGCGCGCCGCGCCGATGGCGGCGAGCGCGTTCGAAACATTGTGGCGGCCCGGCACCGACAGGCGCACGCGGTGCGTCTCGCCGTCCGCGACCAGATCGAAGGCGATGGCGAACGGCTCCGGCGCGAGGTTGGCGGCGGCGAGATCGGCGGCGGCTTCGATTGCGAAGGTGACGGGCGCGCGCGGCAGCGCGGCGGCGAGCGCGGCGGTCTCTTCGTCGCCGATGTTGAGGATCACCGTCTCGGCCTTGCCCGCGAAATCGCCGAACAGCGCGCGCAGCTCCTCGAGCGATTTGTGATCGAGGCTGACGTTGTTGAGCACCGCGATCTTGGGCGCGTAGAGCGCGATCGAGCCGTCGCTTTCGTCCACTTCGCTGACGAACGCCGCGCCGCCGCCGACGAGTGCCGAGGCGAAGGGCGCTTGCGGCGCTGCGAAATTCTTCATCACCGCGCCGTTCATGACGGTCGGGTCACGGCCCGTGGCGTGCAGGATCCAGCCGATCATGCCGGTGACGGTGGACTTGCCGCTGGTTCCCGCTACGCCGATCGGCAGGTCGCTCGCGTTGAAGAGGTCGGCGAGCAATTGCGCGCGGCTGAGCCGCTTCGCGCCGACCGCATCGGCGGCGACGATGTCCGCAACGGTCGCCTCGATCGCGGCGGAGGCGACGACGATCTGGTCCGCCGAGACGATGCCGCTGCCGTCCTGCGGGAACAGATCGATGCCGAGCGCGCGCAACGCCTCGAACTTGGCGGGCAGGCGTGCCTGATCGAGCGAGCGGTCCGAGCCGGACACCGCCGCGCCGCGCCCGGCCAGGATCATCGCCAGCGGCATCATGCCCGACCCGCCGACGCCGACGAAGAAGTAGGGATTTGGGAAAGAGGATTTGGTGGATTCCATGGTGCGACGCTATCGGTGTTTGGCGAATGACGGGCAACCCCTTGCTCCGTTCGCCCTGAGCCTGTCGAAGGGCGTGCCCCGGGCACGTGCTTCGACTTCGCTCAGCACGAACGGTTGAGGGGTCGGTAGGGTCGGGATTGAAGCCATGAAAATCGCAGTCTGCGCGCCCGCTGGCCGCATCGATCCCATCGTCGAGCCGCGGATCAAGGCGTTGGCGGCGATCACCTTTCCGCAGGTCGAGATCGTGTTCCATCCGCAATGCTTTCTGCAGGACGGGCATTTCGCCGGATCGGACGCGGTGCGCGCGGCGGCGTTCCTGGAGTTCGCCAACGATCCGGCGTTCGACGCGATCTGGTTCGCGCGCGGGGGCTACGGATCGAACCGCATCCTGCACGATGTGATGCCGAAGCTCGGCACAGCCGCGAAGCACAAGACCTATCTCGGCTATTCGGACATCGGCTTTATGCTCGGCGCGCTCTACGCCGCGCGGATCGGGCGGCCGACACATGGGCCGGTCTGTTCGGAGATCAACCGCAAGGACGACCAGGGGCATTGCGCGATGCGCGCGCTCGCGTGGCTGGTGAACGGCGACAAGGCCTCGCTCGAGCCGAGCCTCGACGGCAAGCGGCCGGTGGCGGCGTTCAACCTCTCGATCCTCAACGCGCTGATCGGCACGCACTGGCTGCCCGACCTCACCGATCACGTGCTGATGATCGAGGAAGTGTCCGAGCCGCTCTACCGCGTCGACCGGATGCTGTTCCAGATGGCGCACGCGACGCAGTTGAAGGGCATCGCCGGGGTGCGGCTGGGGCGGATCACCGACGTAATCCCCAACACGCCCGAATTCGCCGAAACGCCCGAGCAGATGATCACGCGCTGGTGCGGCGAGATGGGCGTGCCCTATCTCGGCCCCGCCGACATCGCGCATGACGCGGCCAACAAGGTCGTGCCGTTCGGAGTAATCTAGGCGGGAATCAGGTCGCGGAAGGCGAAGCCGTCGCGGATGACGGTCTCGCCGATCTCGATCGCGACGGGCGCGGCGAAATCGGGGCCATCGAAGACGAAGCTGTGGAACTCGCCATTCTCGCCGCAGGGATCGACGCCGGGCGGCAGATCGGCGAGCAGCGCGGCATCATAGGCGCGACCGGCGAAGCTGGCGTCGAGCACCGACAGATCGACGCAGACCAGCACCGCGCGGAAGCCCGCCGCGATGAAGGCTTCCGCGAACGCGCGCGTGTCGCGGCCCCAGACCGGGAACACCGCCTCCAGCCCCAGGGGCTGCAGCATCGCCTCGCGATAGGCGCGGATATCTTCGAGGAAGAGATCGCCGAACGCGACGTGCCGCGTGCCCGCCGCGCGGTGCCGGTCCAGCGCCGCCGTCATCGCCGCCTCGTATCCGCCGTTGTCGGTCCCGGCATCGATGAACACGCGCTCGACCGGCAGTCCGAGCGCCGCCGCCTGCCGGTCGAGCAGCTCGGCGCGGACGCCGTGCATGCTGATCCGGTCGTAATCGCGCGTGACGGTGGTGAGCAGGCCGGTGACGCGCCACTCGTCCGCGCGTTGCAGGTCGTGGAGCGCGACGCAGCTGTCCTTGCCGCCGCTCCAGCACATCAGCACCGGCTGGGTCACGCGGGTACGCTCTCCAGCCGCCGCCAGCCCATGCCTTCATGCGTGCCGCCGTCCATCGCCGCGATAGTCTCGGCGATGATCTGCGCCGATTCGACGAGGCGCGGGCCCGGCCGGTTGAAATAATGATGCCCGTCCGCGACGAACACGCGGCCCTTGCGCACGGCGGTGAGGTCGCGCCAGCCGGGGCGGCTGATGAGCGGGGCGAGATCGCCCAATGTCTGCGGGATCTGATAGCCGCAGGGCATCATCACGATGAGATCGGAATCGGCGGCGACGAGCGCATCCCAGTCGAGCCACGGCGAATGTTGGCCCGGTGCGGCGAACAGGGGCGTGCCCCCGGCGATCTCGATCAGTTCGGGCACCCAATTGCCGGCCGCCATCAGCGGATCGATCCATTCGATCGCGGCGACGGTGGGCCGCGATCCGCGCGCGGCGCTTTTCGCGCGCAGCGTTTCGAGCCGGTCCTGCAATTGCGCGACCGCGCTCTCGGCCGCCGCCTCCCGACCCGTGGCTGCGCCGACGCTGCGGAGATCGCCCCACACGTCGCCGAGCGCATCGGGCGCGAACGAAAGCAGCACGGGCGCGGTGCCGGTCCAGTCCGACAGCGCCTCCTCGAGATCGCGCGGCGTGACGGCGCAGACCGCGCATTGCGATTGCGTCAGGATCACGTCGGGCCGCAGCGAGCGCAGCAGCGGCGCGTCGACTTCGTAGACGGAGAGGCCCTGCCGAACGATCTCCTGCACGCGGTCGTCGATCTGCAGCGATGTCAGCCCTTTTTCGAGCTTGGTCGACGTGCAGACCGGGAGTGCCGCCACGAACGGCGGGAAGTCGCATTCGTGGCTGCGGCCGACCAGCCCGTCGCCCAGGCCGACGGCGACCGCGATCTCGGTCGCGCTCGGCAGCAGCGAGACGACGCGGGGAAGCGCGGTCATGCCGACCGGAGCGCGAGGCCCGCGCCGAACCATCCCGGCGCGGCGCGCGTCAGGCCAAGGTGCAGCGCGATCAGCGCGGCGAACCACAGCGCATCATTGGCGGCGAGCTGCGCGATGATCGACAGCGTGAAGGTGCCGGCACCACCCGCGACGAGCGCGAAGGCGAACAGCGCGGCCTCATAGGCGACGAAGGCGGCCACGAAACCCGCGAACAGACGCCAGCCGAAATCGCGGCGCGTGCCGAGGAGCGTGGCCGCCACGAGCATCGCCGCGAGGCTGGCGAGCAGCAGCGCCGCGCCCCAGCTCAGCGCGAAGGCATCGAGCGGGAAGCCGAGCAGGCCGAAGCCGAGCATCTGGTTGATCGCCCACACCCCGCCGATGGTCAGCGCGGCGCGACCGCGCGGCATCGTCGCGGCGCTGGCGACCGCCACGCCGACGAACGGCATCATGCACGCGGTCACCAGCGTGCCGAGGATCGCCGTGGCGGCGAGCGCCAGCGGCCAGAGGAAGGATTCGTTCGTCGAGCGAGTGGCAGACATGGCATTTTATCCCAGGCGTCGAGCGACCAGGCCGGGGCGTCCGCTACTCACGGCCGGCAAGACGCGCGGGGCGGACGCGATTGCGCCCCGCAAGCCCTGACCGGTGCGGCCCCGGCCGCATGTTCGCCGCTCAGACGAAGGATTCGCACCCGGCCAATCCCATGAGCCGGGCAAGAGCGACACGCGCCGGGCGGTCTCCTGGCTCGCGGGTCACAGCACCACATGCGCCTTCCCAAGCGTCTCGCCCACAAGGGCGTTTCGGCTCAGTGGCCGCGGGCGCGTCGCCTTGCCCGCCTGCACGTCGTGCTCGCCGCTCACAGTTGCAGGGACAGCTGCAGAATTGCCCGCAAAACGCGGGCGCACTGCATTCCCGTTACCGGCGCGATTGCGGGCCGCGATGAAGAGGCCCGCGCTTCGTCTAGCGGCCGCGCGCGGATTTTCAAAGCGGATCATGGCATGCTCGCACATCGCTCCGCGCTTGCTTATATAGCTCCCGCCCGCATAAGCGGCGCCTTTCACAACGCAGAAAGCCCGTATCTCCCATGTCCGAAATGTTCCGCATCACGCTGCCCGACGGTTCCGTCCGTGAGGTAGCCCCGGGGACCACCCCGGCGGACATTGCCGCGGCGATCGGGCCGGGGCTGGCGAAGGCGACGCTCGGCGCGCGCGTCGACGGCGAACTGCGCGACGTGATGCGGCCGTTCGAGGGCGATGCCAAACTGGCTTTGGTGACGGCGAAGGACGAGGCCGACGCGCTGGAGCTGGTGCGCCACGATTATGCGCACGTCCTCGCGGAAGCCGTTCAGCAGCTTTTCCCCGGCACGCAGATCACCTTCGGCCCATCGACGGACGACGGCTTCTACTATGATTTCGCGCCGAAAGACCGGCCGTTCACGGAAGAGGATCTGCCCGCGATCGAGGAGGCGATGCGCGGCATCATCCGCGCCGACAAGCCGCTGCGCCGTGAAGTGTGGGACCGTGCGACGCTGATCTCGCGCTGGAAGCAGCAGGGCGAAAATTTCAAGGCCGAATGGGCCGCAGACCTGCCCGGCGACGAGCCGCTGACGGTCTATTGGTCGGGCGAGGACTGGCTCGATATGTGCCGGGGGCCGCATCTCGCCTCTACCGGCAAGCTCGATCCCGATGCCTTCAAGCTGACGCGCGTGTCGGGCGCATACTGGCGCGGCGACCAGAACAACGCGATGCTGTCGCGCATCTACGGCACGGGCTGGCTCAACAAGAAGCAGCTCGCGGAGCATCTCACGCGGCTGGAGGAGGCCGCCAAGCGCGATCACCGCAAGATCGGGCAGGAGATGGACCTGTTCCACCTCCAGTCGGAGGCGCAGGGCTCGGTGTTCTGGCATCCCAAGGGCTATCTGATCTGGCGCGCGCTGGAGGCGTATATGCGCCGCCGGCTCGATGCCGCTGGCTATGTCGAGGTCAAGACGCCGCAGCTGATGGACTCGCGCCAGTGGGAGCAGTCCGGCCATTGGGGCAAGTACCGCGAGAATATGTTCGTGGTGCCCGACGAAGTGCCCAATACCGAGGACGAGGGTCCGATCCTGTCGGGCAAGGCGGGCCTCATGGCGCTCAAGCCGATGAATTGCCCGGCGCATGTGCTGATCTTCCGCCAGGGCATCAAATCCTACCGCGAGCTGCCGCTGCGCATGGCCGAGTTCGGCTGCTGCCACCGCAACGAGGCGCATGGCGCGCTCCACGGGCTGATGCGCGTGCGCCAGTTCACGCAGGACGATGCGCACATCTTCTGCCGGCAGGATCAGCTCGTCGAGGAAGTGCGGCTGTTCTGCGAATTGCTCGACGTGATCTACAAGGATCTCGGCTTCGAGAAATACGCGATCAAGCTGGCGCTGCGCCCCGACAAGCGTTTCGGTTCGGAAGAGATGTGGGACTGGTCCGAACAGTCGCTGCGCGATGCCGTCGCCGCGACGGGGCGCGACACGCCGGAGTTCGGGTGGGAGGAATTGCCGGGCGAGGGTGCTTTCTACGCGCCGAAGCTGGAGTTCCACCTGACCGACGCGATCGGCCGGACGTGGCAGTGCGGCACGCTGCAGACCGACACGGTGCTGCCCGAGCGGCTCGATGCATCCTATGTCGGCGACGATGGCGAGCGGCACCGCCCGGTGATGCTGCACCGCGCGATCCTCGGCACGTTCGAACGTTTCCTCGGCATCCTCATCGAGCATCACGCCGGCCGCTTCCCGCTGTGGCTGGCGCCGGTGCAGGCGGTGGTGGCGACGATCGTGTCCGACGCCGACGGCTATGCCGCCGAGGTGGCGGAGAAGCTCAAGGCGGCGGGGCTGCGCGTCGAGACCGACGTGCGCAACGAGAAGATCAACTACAAGGTGCGCGAACATTCGCTCGCCAAGGTTCCGAACCTGCTCGTCGTCGGCAAGCGCGAGGCGGAGGAAGGCACCGTCGCGCTGCGCCAGTTGGGCAGCGAGCGGCAGCAGGTGCTGAAGCTCGACGAGGTGATCGCGATGCTCAAGGCCGAGGCGACCCCGCCCGATCTGCGATAGTCGCGGCACGCACCTTTCAAGATCGCTTAATTTCCCCTATATAGGGACGTTACAGAAACCACAGGAGCAATACCCATACGTCCTCCCATGAACCGCCAGGCGCCGCCGATGAATGGCCCTCGCTTCAACGAATTCATCCAGTCGCAGAAGGTTCGGGTCATTGACCAGGACGGCGAAAATCTTGGCGTGATGTACACGCGCGAGGCAATGGAGCAGGCGCGCGAGGTCGGGCTCGACCTGGTCGAAGTGTCGCCCAACGCCGATCCGCCCGTCGCCAAGTTCCTCGATGTCGGCAAGTTCAAGTACGAGGCGCAGAAGAAGGCGAACCTCGCACGCAAGTCGCAGAAGACGCAGGAGATCAAGGAGATCAAGATGCGTCCGAACATCGACGACCATGATTACGACACCAAGATGAAGAAGATCATCGAGTTCATCGGTGAGGGCGACAAGGTGAAGGTCACGCTGCGCTTCCGCGGCCGCGAGCTTTCGCACGGCCAGCTTGGCATGGTGCTGCTCCAGCGCGTGCAGGCCGATGTGGTCGAGACCGCCAAGGTCGAGGCCTATCCGCGCATGGAGGGCCGCCAGATGCTGATGGTGCTGGCGCCGAAGTGAAGTTCGAGCGGAATAGCGAGAGCTATTCCGCGTCTCGCGAACGAACCGGACGGCGGGTCGGCAAAGCCGAACCCGGCCGACGGCGCGGCTTCGCCGCGACGGGCTCCTCTTTAAAAAGCAGAATCCCGGATCAGTCCGGGATGCCGCTGTTCAGCCGTAACCGCTAGGTGCCGCGATTTGCCGAGGCGTGGCCCAGCAGCCAGGCTTCCGCTTCGGCATCCTCGCCGGACTGAAAAAAGCCGTAGTGATCGTACGCCTCGGCCATGCGCTTGGTTTGCATCTTCTGCAGCGTGCTGCCGACGAGAATGGCGACGCGGAGCGCCTTGGTGCCGGCGCTCGCCGCGAACCGCTGGAACCGCTCGACCATCGCCGGTGACCAGATCGCGGCGCCGCGGAAATCGGCGTGATAGAGATAGGTTCCCGGCCTGCAGCCCGCCCTTGCCAGCGTGTCCATCGCGGCATCGAGTTCCACCGCGAAGGCGGTCGCTGTCGCATCGTCCCAGAATCCGACGAAGGTCATGCGGATCAGCGATCTGGCGGGATCCGTCTCAATTCGAAAAGATGGCGCGTCAGCCATGCAAGTGCCTCTGATTGTTCAACGATGTGGCCTCGACGGCTGGGTCAGGAGGCCGGCGGTTCCCACAATTCGATGGCATTGCCTTCGGGATCGTGGATGCGTGCGAACTGGCCGGTCGCGGGGTCGTTCCATTCGGGCTTGGTGATGATCTCCACGCCCGCCGCGTTGAGTTGCTCCAGCAGCGAATCGAGGTCGCGCACGCGGAAATTGAGCATGAACGCCTTGTCGGCGGCGAAATAGTCGGTGTCGGCCTTGAACGGCGCGAACACGATCGGGCCGCCCTCCACCTGCCAGGTCCATTCGTCGGCCTCTGCGCCCTCGACCGCGCTGCAACCCGCGCCGACGCCGAGGTGTTCGCGATACCAGGCCGACAGCGCGTCGGGGTCTCTGCTCCGAAAGAACAGTCCGCCGATTCCGAGTACGGGCATGGTCGAATCTCCACGCAGATCAGGCTGCTGCGACGAGTTTCTCACCCCTTGCCGCGCCGAGCAAGCGGCGTTCGATCGTCTTGAGCCGCGACGTGCTGGCGATCTTGTCGCCGGTGAGATCGGTCAGATAGAAGGTATCGACCGCGCGCTCGCCGTAGGTTGCGACGTGCGCCGAGTGGATCGTCACCTTCGAATCATAGAGCGCGTGCGCGAGCTGGTGGAGCAGTGCCGGGCGGTCGCGCGCGTTGACCTCGATCACGGTGAAGCGGTTCGAGGCCTTGTTCTCGATCAGCACGTTGGGCGCGATCGGGAAGGCGTCGGCGCGCGGGCGGGGGAGCGGCTTGGCCATCAGCTTGTCGAACAGGCGCGTGCGCGAGGCGAGCGAATCCTCGATCGCGGTCTTGAGGCGGGTAAGCTGCGCGGGATCGTCGAACGATCCGCCCATCGGATCCTGCACGAGGAAATTGTCGAGCGCCATGCCGTCGCGGGTGGTGTGGATGCGCGCGTCGATGATGTTGCCGCCCGCCAGGCTGATCGCGCCGGCGATGCGGTAGAACAGGCCGGGATGATCGGCGGCATAGACGGTGACGAGCGTCGCGCCGCGCTCTCGATCGACCTGCGTGTCGATCGAGAGGCGTGCGTCGCCCGCCGCAGACACCATGTGGGCGTTGCTGGCGAGCACGGCATCGGGCTCGGCCACCCAATAGGGATCGGGCAGGCGCCGGAGCAGCGCGTCGAAGCGCGCCTCGTCCCAGCCGAGCGTCGCGCGGAGCGCATCCTGCTTGGCGGCGATGCGTTCGCCGCGGCCCTTCTGCTTGTGGCCCAGCCGCAGCACCTCCTCGGCACTCTCGTAGAGATCGGTGAGGAGCTGGCGCTTCCAGCTGTTCCAGACGCCGGGGCCGACCGCGCGAATGTCGACGACGGTGAGCAGCAGGAGCAGGCGCAGGCGCTCTGGGCTCTGCACCAGTTCGGTGAAGTCGAGGATCGTCTTGAAGTCCGACAGGTCGCGCTTGAACGCGGTCGCCGACATCAGGAGATGCTGGCGCACCAGCCAGGCGACCGTCTCGGTCTCCGCCGGCGACAGGCCGAAGCGTGGGCAGAGGCGGTGCGCGACATCCGCGCCGAGCACCGAGTGATCGCCGCCGCGCCCCTTGGCGATATCGTGGAGCAGCACCGCCACGAACAGGGCACGCCGCGACACGATCTGGCGGATCACCACGCTGGCGAGCGGATGATCGTCGTCGAGCTCGCCCTTCTCGATGCGGGCGAGCAGGCCGATGGCGCGGATCGTGTGCTCGTCGACGGTATAATGGTGGTACATATCGAACTGCATCTGCGCGACGACGCGGCCGAAATCGGGCACGAAACGGCCGAACACGCCCGCCTCGTTCATCCAGCGCAGCACCGTCTCGGGATCGCGGGCGCTGGTCAGCACGTCGAGGAACAGCGCGTTGGCGCGCCCGTCCTGACGGATATCGTCGGCGAGTTTCGCGTCGCGCGCGGCGGCGCGGATGGTCAGCGGGTGGATCTCGAGGCTGTGGAGGTCGGCGAGCGCGAACAGCTCGATCAGGCGGACGGGGTTCTTCTGGAAGAAATCGTCCGCCGGAATGGCGAGGCGGCCGCGCTCCATCACGAAGCCGTCGAGCTTGCGCGGGGCGCGGCGGCCCAGCACGGCGAGGCCGAAGCGCTTGCCACGGCTCGCGAATTTCTCGTCGAGATGCGCAAGGAACACGCCCGTCAGATCGCCCACGCGCTTCGCCTGCAGGAAATAATATTGCATGAAGCGCTCGACCTTCGACTTGCCCGGCCGGTCGGCGAAGCGCATGCGGTCGGCGATCTCGGTCTGCAGGTCGAAAGTGAGGCGGTCCTCGGCGCGGCCGGCGATGCTGTGCAGGTGGCAGCGCACCGCCCAGAGGAAATTCTCGGCGCGGTTGAACTGGCGATATTCGGTGCGGCTGAGCAGCCCGGCCTCGACCAGCTCGCCCGGCTCGCTGACGTTATAGGCGTATTTGCCGATCCAGAAGAGCGTGTGGAGATCGCGCAGGCCCCCCTTCGCTTCCTTGACGTTGGGCTCGACGGCGTAGCGCGTGTCGCCCATGCGCTTGTGCCGCACGTTCCGCTCGGCGAGTTTCTCGGCGATGAAGGTGCGCGCGGTGTCGGCCTGCACCTCCGCCTTGAAGCGGCGCGCGGCCTCGTCATAGAGCGCCTGATCGCCCCAGACGTAGCGCGCCTCGAGCAGGGCGGTGCGGATCGTGATGTCGCCCTTGGCCTGGCGCACCATCTCGTCGAGCGAGCGGCTGGAATGGCCGACCTTCAGCCCGAGATCCCACAAGGCGTAGAGCATCGATTCGATGACCTGTTCGGCCCAGCCGGTCTGCTTCCAGGGCGTGAGGAAGCCGATATCGACGTCGGAATAGGGCGCCATCTCGCCGCGCCCGTAGCCGCCGACGGCGATGATCGCGATCCGCTCCGACGCGGTCGGATTGTGAACCGGATAGAGCCGCTGCGTCGCGAAATCGTAGAGCAGGCGGACGATCTGGTCGGTCAGGAATGCCTGCGCCGCCGCGATCTCCAGCCCGCGCGAGGGATGTTCGACGAGGCGGCGCGCGATCTCGACGCGGCCGGCGTCGAGCGCGGCCTTCAGCAGCGCGGTGCCGGCCATGCGCAGCGCGACCGAATCCTTCGCCTCCAGCACGTCGAGGGCATCGGCGATGCCGCGCCGATCGATGATCGCACGGCGTTGCGGCAGGGTGTCGAAGCGCGAAGGCATCCGATGCACATAGGGGCTCGCGCGCAGTCCGTCACGAGGGCAGCGGCGTGGCGGATGCGGAAGAAATACAATCGTCTGATCGGTAGATGGTCCATAGACCGGACGCAGTATTTCCAGTGGGGGAACGGACCATGTCAGTCTTGATGGCAATCGCGCTCGCCGCCGCGGCACCGGCGGACAGCGATCTGCTCGAACTCGCCACGCCGCAGCAGATCGTGGCGGCGATGCAGCAGGCGGGATATCGCGCGGACCTGAAGAAGGAAAACGGCGTGCCGCTGATCGACAGCGCCGCCAATGGATCGCCGTTCGTCCTGTACCTCTACGATTGCGAGACGGGAAAGTGCTCCGGGCTCGACTTTCAGGCGATGTACCGGCCCGATCCGTTCTACACCGCCGAACTCGCGAACGAATGGAATTCCAGCAATCGCTTCCTGAAGATCTCGGTCAATCCGAAAGGCGAGCTGCGCGAATGGGTGCATTATTCGGTGGTCGGCAAGGTGACGCGCGCCAATTTCAAGAACGCCATCGCCTGGTTCACCGAGATGGACGTGAAGCTGACGCGCTTCCTGGAAGCCAAGCGCGCCGCCGCTACAGAAGCGCCTTGAGCCGGTAGAGCTGCTCCAGCGCCTCGCGCGGGGTGAGGGCGTCGGCATCGATCGCGGCAAGGACGTCGCGCAAGGTGTCGACCGTTTTCTCCTCCTCCTGTGCGGCGGCGGCGAACAGCGGCAGATCGTCCAGCCCCGCCGCGAGGCCGCCGGTCTTGGCGCGGCCCGCCTCGAGCTTGTCGAGCACCGCCTTGGCGCGCTTGATCGTGACGGGAGGCAGCCCGGCGAGGCGCGCGACCGCGAGGCCGTAGCTGCGGTCGGCGGGGCCTTCCGACACTTCGTGGAGCAGGACGAGATCGCCCTTCCACTCGCGCGCGCGGACGTGGTGCAGGGTAAGCGCGTCGCAGCGTTCGGCGAGGCGGGTCAGCTCGTGATAATGCGTCGCGAACAGGCAGCGACAGCGATTGTCCTCGTGGATCGCCTCGACCACGGCCCAGGCGATGGCAAGGCCGTCATAGGTCGAAGTGCCGCGCCCGACCTCGTCGAGGATGACGAAGCTGCGCGGCGTCGCCTGCGCGAGAATGGCCGCCGTCTCGACCATCTCGACCATGAAGGTCGAGCGGCCGCGCGCGAGATTGTCCGACGCGCCGACGCGGCTGAACAGGCGGTCGACCAGCCCGAGCGTGGCGGAGGATGCGGGCACATAGGCGCCCGCCTGCGCGAGCACGGCGATCAGCGCGTTCTGGCGCAGGAAGGTCGACTTGCCGCCCATGTTGGGGCCGGTGACGAGCCACAGGCGCGAATCCTCGCTGAGCTTGCAGTCGTTGGCGACGAAACGCTCGCCGCGCTTCGCCAGTGCATCCTCGACGACCGGATGGCGGCCGCCCTCGATCTCGAAACAGCTATGGTCGACCAGTGCGGGGCGGACCCATCCGCCCTCGACCGCGCGATCGGCGAGGCCCGCCGCCGCATCGAGCCGGGCGAGCGCGTCGGCGGTGGCGGCGATCGCCTCGCGCCCGTCGAGCGCGGTCTGCGTCAGATCCTCGAGATGCGCGGCCTCGGCAGCGATGGCGTGCGCGCCCGATTGCGACACCTTCATCGCGACCTCGTGCAGGTCGGCGGCGTTGAAGCGTACGACGCCCGCAAGCGTCTGGCGGTGGGTGAAGCCGCTGTCGGGCGCCATCAGCGCGTCCGCCACGCGCGCCGCGACCTCGATATGATAGCCGAGCACGCCGTTGTGCTTGATCTTGAGCGAGGCGATGCCGGTGCGGCTGCGATAGTCCGCCTCCAGCGCGGCGATGGCCCGCCTGCCGCCCGCGCCGGTGTCGCGCAAATCGTCGAGCGCGGCGTCATAGCCGGGCGCGATATAGCCGCCGTCCGACGCGTCGATCGGCGGCATCGCGACGAGCGCGCGCGTGAATAGGTCGATCAGCGCGCCGTGCCCGCGCAGGCGCGGGGCGAGATCGGCGAGCAGCGCGGGCGGTTGCTCGATCCGGCCGAGCTTTTCGCCCAGCCGCCACGCACCGTCGAGCCCATCGCGGAGCTGACCGAGATCGCGTGGGCTACCGCGCCCCGCCGCGATCCGCCCGAGCGCGCGACCGATATCGGGGAGGGCGCGCAAGGTTGCGCGCAGGCTTTCGCGCAACCCGCCGTCTTCATGGAAAAGGCGGACAAGATCGAGCCGCGCCTCGATGGCCGTGCGGTCGAGCAGCGGCGCGCCGAGATCGGCGGCGAGCAGCCGCGCGCCCGCGCCGGTCACCGTGCGGTCGACCGCGTCGAGCAGGCTGCCCTTGCGCGCGCCTGACGTCGTGGCGGTGAGTTCGAGGCTCTCGCGCGTCGCCGCGTCGATCGCCATCGCCGCCCTGGTGTTGCGCAGGACGGGCGGGCGCAGGAAGGGGAGCGCGCCCTTGGCGGTATGATCGAGATAGGCGATCAGCCCCCCCGCCGCTGCCAGCCCGGCGCGGCTGAACGCCCCGAAGCCGTCGAGCGTGGCGACGCCGTAGAGCTCGCGCAGCCGCGCCTCGCCGCGCGCGCTGTCGAAGCCGGGTTTGGGGCGCAGCGTCGTCGCGGCCTCGGCGAAGGCGCTGTCCTCGGCGACGATCGTCTCGGCGGGGTTGAGCCGCGCGAGTTCTGTGGTGAGGTTGGCGGCACCCGTTTCGATCAGCTCGAAACGGCCGGTCGATATGTCGGCGGCGGCGACGGCGACCTCGCCGCCAGCCTCGCCGATGGCGACGCACCAGTTGGCCGCGCGCGCGTCGAGCAGCGCTTCCTCGGTCAGCGTACCGGCCGTAACGACGCGGATGATGCCGCGTTCGACCAGCGCCTTCGATCCGCCGCGCTTCTTCGCCTCGGCGGGCGTCTCTGTCTGGTCGGCGATGGCGACGCGGTGGCCGGCCTTGATCAGCCGCGCGAGATAGCCTTCGGCGGCATGGGCCGGCACGCCGCACATCGGGATGGGCTTGCCCTCATGCTCGCCGCGCGCGGTCAGCGCGATGTCGAGCGTTGCGGAGGCGGCCCTGGCGTCATCAAAGAACAGTTCGAAGAAATCGCCCATCCGGTAGAACAGCAGGCAATCCTGCGCATCCGCCTTCAGCGCGAGATATTGCGCCATCATCGGGGTGGGGGCGGAGGTCATCCCGCCGTCGATAGCGAGACGTTAGGGTCGGCGCAAAGGGGCGGATTTCCCAAAAACGTCACCCCGGCCTTGAGCCGGGGTTCCGCTTTTTCTTCGGGCGGAGGGAAGAAGCGGAACCCCGGATCAAGTCCGGGGTGACGGGATACGATTTAATGCGACTTAATGCGACCCGTTCAGCATCGCATATACCTCGGCGTATTTCCCGTCGCGTTCCGCGTTGCGCAGGAAGAGGACACGCTGGACGGTGTTTTCGGGGCCGTGCGGGTGCGCCTCGAACAATGCCATCGTCTCGTCGATATAGGCCTGGAGCGGCATCGAATTGGGGTTGTCGGCGTGGCCCGGCATCAGATCGGTCGCGACACCCGGCGGGGCGATCTCGATCACGTCGATGTTCGTCTCCGCAAGCTGGCTGCGCAGCGACTGCGACCAGCTGTGGATCGCGGCCTTGGTGGCGCAATAGGTCGGCGTCAGCACCAGCGGTACGAAGGCCAGGCCCGATGAGACCGTCACGATCGTCGCTTTGGGTTGCGCGCGCAGATGCGGGAGCAGGGCGGCGGTCAGGCGGATCGGCCCGAGCAGGTTGGTCGCGATCGTCGCCTCGACGCGGTCGAGGTCGAAATCCTCGAGCAGCTTTTCCTGCTGCATGATGCCCGCATTGTGAATGACGACGTTGAGCGCGGGATGATCGGCGACGATCTGCGCCGCGAACGGCGCGATCGCAGCGGCATCGGCGATGTCGAGCTGCGCGGTGGCGATGCCGGGCGCCTTGGCGGCGACGGCTTCCAGCGCGTCGAGGCGGCGGCCCGCGATGATGACGGTGTTGCCCTTCGCCTGCAGCGCCAGCGCGAGTGCCTCGCCGATACCCGATCCGCCGCCGGTGATGAGAATGGTGTTGCCGGTGATGTCCATGATTGGCGCTCCTTCAGAATGGTGGACGCCAGATAGGCGTTCAGTTACGATTGGAAAGTAGGCACCGGAAAGTTCGGTACTTACCGAAAGGATACTATGGGTGATCTTCCCTGGCCGACCGACATCGACCCGCGCGTCGAGGAACTCGTGACCGAGGTGATCGGGCGCGTGGCCGACAAATGGACGATGGTCGTGCTCGACGTGCTGGCCGAACATGGCGAGCTGCGCTTTTCCAGGCTCGCGGCATTGTCTGACGGGATCAGCCAGAAGATGCTGACGCAGACGGTGCGCGCGATGGAGCGCGACGGGCTCGTCGTCCGCACCGTCCATCCGGTCGTGCCGCCGCGCGTCGAATACAGATTGACCGATCTCGGTATCAGCCTCGCGCAGGCGTTTTGCGGCGTCTGGCTGTGGGCGGCGGCCAATCTGGAGCGAATCCACGCTTCCCGCGACGCTTTTGACAGCCGGATATTGCCCTGACGGGTTCCCCTTGGCGGTTAATCGCGTCTAAGGCGAAACGATAACGAGAGGCCTCCCCATGTCTAACGAATCCACCGTCCAGTTTTCCGAGCGCGAGGCGCTGCTGTTCCATTCGGAAGGGCGCCCCGGCAAGATCGAGATCATCGCGTCGAAGCCGATGGCGACGCAGCGCGATCTGGCGCTGGCCTATTCGCCCGGCGTCGCGGTGCCGGTGCTGGCGATCGCGGAGGATCCGGCGACCGCGTACGACTATACCGCCAAGGGGAATCTCGTCGCCGTCATCTCCAACGGCACGGCGATCCTCGGGCTCGGCAACCTCGGCGCGCTCGCCTCGAAGCCGGTGATGGAAGGCAAGGCGGTGCTGTTCAAGCGCTTCGCCGACGTCGATTCGATCGACATCGAACTCAAGACCGAGGACGTGCAGCGCTTCATCGACGCGGTCGAGCTGATGGAGCCGAGTTTCGGTGGCATCAATCTTGAGGACATCAAGGCCCCCGAATGCTTCATCATCGAGCAGACGCTGCGCGAGAAGATGAACATCCCGGTGTTCCATGACGACCAGCACGGCACCGCGATCATCGCCGCCGCGGGCCTGATCAACGCCGCCTTCCTGACGGGCCGCGCGATGAAAGATCTGACCGTCGTCGTGAACGGCGCGGGGGCCGCCTCGATCGCCTGCACCGAACTGATCAAGGCGATGGGCGTGCCCGGCGATCAGGTGATCATGTGCGATTCCAAGGGCGTGATCTATCAGGGCCGCACCGAGGGCATGAACCAGTGGAAGTCTGCGCACGCCGTCGTCACCGACAAGCGCACGCTGGCCGAGGCGCTCGACGGGGCGGATGTGTTCATGGGCCTGTCGGTGAAGGGCGCGGTGACGCAGGACATGGTGCGCAAGATGGCGCCCAAGCCGATCATCTTCGCGATGGCCAACCCGGACCCCGAGATCACCCCGCCCGAGGCGATGGCGGCGCGGCCCGACGCGATCGTCGCGACCGGGCGTTCGGATTATCCGAACCAGGTCAACAACGTGCTCGGCTTCCCGTTCATCTTCCGCGGTGCGCTCGACGTGCGCGCCACGGGGATCAACGATGCGATGAAGATCGCCGCCGCAGAGGCGCTGGCCGCGCTCGCGCGCCAGCAGGTGCCCGAGGAAGTCGCGCTGGCTTACGGCGTGCAGCACAGCTTCGGGCCCGAATATATCATTCCCGCGCCGTTCGATCCGCGCCTGATGGAGGTCGTGCCGGTTGCGGTCGCGAAGGCGGCGATGGATTCGGGCGTCGCCACCAAGCCGATCCTCGACGTCGAGGCATACCGGCAGGAACTGCGCGCGCGGCTCAACCCGACCACGTCGGTGCTGACGCTCGCCTATGAAGGCGCGCGGGCGCGGCCGAAGCGCGTGCTGTTCGCGGAAGGGGAAGAGGAAGTCGTGCTGCGCGCGGCGATCGCCTTCAAGGACGGCGGCTACGGCGTGCCGGTGCTGGTCGGCCGCGACGACGTGCCCGACCGGCTCCGCGCGCTGGGCGTGACGGACCCGGAAAGTTACGAGCTGCACAACAGCCGCATATCGCCGCTGGTGCCGCGGATGGTCGATTTCCTCTACGAACGGCTGCAGCGGCGCGGCTATCTGCGCCGCGATTGCGAACGGATGATCAATCAGGACCGCAATATCTTCGGCGCGGTGCTGCTCCAGCTCGGCGAGGCCGACGCGATGATCACCGGCACGACGCGGACCTACGCGCACGCCCTGCGCGAAGTGCGCCGCGTGATCGATCCGAAGGCGGGCGAGACATCCTGCGGCATTCACGTGCTGGTCGGGCGCAGCCACACCGTGTTCCTGGCCGATACGATGGTCAACGAGCGGCCCAACCCGGAGCAGCTTGCCGACATCGCCGAGCAGACTGCGTCGGTCGCGCGCAAGATGGGGCATGAGCCGCGCGTCGCCTTCCTCAGCTATTCGACCTTCGGCAATCCGGCGGGCAGCTGGCTCGACAATGTCCGCGCGGCGGTGAAGATCCTCGACAGCCGTCAGGTCGGTTTCGAATATGAAGGCGAAATGCCACCAGACGTGGCGCTCAATCCGAAGCAGCTGGCGAATTATCCGTTCGCGCGCCTTTCCGGCCCGGCCAACGTGCTGGTGATGCCGGGCCTGCAATCGGCCAACATCTCGGCGAAGCTGCTGCGCGAGCTCGGCGGCGACGCGGTCATCGGCCCGATGCTGGTCGGCATGGAGAAGAGCGTGCAGATCGCCACCATGTCCTCGACGGCGAGCGAGCTGGTGACGCTGGCGGTGCTCGCGGCGGGTGGAATCGCGCGCTGATCTCTCAAGCGCGCGTCCTGAGTAGCCGCTGAGCCTGTCGAAGGACTGCGTTTTCGATGCGCGCCTTCGACTTCGCTCCGTCGCCGCTCAGGACGAACGGAAATTGGGCACCTAGTTCGCCCGCACTCGCACGAACGCGCTCGAGACCCAGCCTGACTGGCACGGCCCTGCATAGGCCTCGGGCGCGGCGACGGGGTTGCTGACGCCGCAGTCGCCGCCGTTCGCGTCGGGGACCACGACACCCTGCCAGCGCTGATCGAGCGAGCGCGTGCAAAGCACCAGCGACTGGCCGTTTGCCAGACGCGCGAGCTCCTTGCCCTCCGCGAACGGCGCGGCGCGCAAGGGGAGGTAGGCCTGTCCGCCGGGCGACAGATCGGTCACCGTTCCCACCGCAGCGCAGGCCGCGAAGGCCGCGCCGGTTTCGCCGATCCGCACCGGCTGGACACCGGGCGAAAGCGCTTCCTCCTGCCGGTTGCCGTTGTAGAGAGTCGTGTCGTCGGGGGTGCCGCTCGACGGATGGCAAGCGAGCAGAAGCAGGCAAAGAGCCGGTACGGCGGATTTCATCGGTGATTCTTAGCCCTGCCCCCGTAGATTTACGAGGGGCAACCGCACTTCGCCGCGCCGCAGCACGATCGAAAAGGCGGTTATCGTCCCTGAAACACGGTTCGTCGGAAAAGGTTCCGTTCGTCCCGCAAGCGGGGTTTCCTCCGGTCGTTCGACCTGCTTGTTAGGATTAACGAAGCCAAAGACCTTTGGGGGGTCGCATGAATTTTCGAGCTATCGCAGCGCGATTCGCGCTGGTGTTGTCCTGCGCCCTGATGGGATCGACGGTCGTGGCCGCGCCCGCATCGGCGCAGTTCTGGCAGTGCGCTCCCTATGCCCGCACCATTTCCGGCATTCAGATCCGCGGCAACGCCAACACCTGGTGGAGCCAGGCCGCTGGCCGCTATGCGCGCGGCCATGCGCCCAAGGTCGGCGCGGTTCTCGCTTTCTCTTCCACCGGCAAGATGCGCCTCGGTCATGTCGCGATGGTGAGCGGCGTGGTGAGCGACCGCGAAGTCCTGCTGACGCATGCCAACTGGTCGCGTCGCGGCGGCGTGGAGACGAACGTTCGTGCAGTCGATGTGTCGCCGAACGGCGACTGGAGCATGGTAAAGGTGTGGTACGGCCCACAGGGCGGGCTCGGCACCACGGCCTATCCGACCAAGGGCTTCATCTACGCCGACCATGACGGCAGCTTCGACATCGCGCCGGAGGCCGATGCCCCGGCCGTGCCGATGACCCTCGCCAGCGTCGGCGCACGCACCGGCATGACCAAGGTCGCAGCGTTCTGAGTCAGGCCGGTTTGAAGGCCAGCGATACGCCGTTCATGCAATAGCGTTTGCCGGTCGGCTTCGGCCCGTCATCGAAGACGTGGCCGAGATGGCCGCCACAACGGCGGCAATGCACCTCCACCCGCGACATGCCGAGCGAGCCGTCCTCGCGCGTGCGCACGGCATTGGCGAGCGGCGCCCAGAAGCTGGGCCAGCCCGTCCCGCTGTCGAATTTCGTCCTGGATGAAAAGTTCGGCAGGCCGCAGCCCGCGCAGGCGAACGTGCCGCTGCGATGTTCCTTGTTGAGCGGGCTGGTGAAGGGCGTTTCGGTGCTTTCGTGGCGCAGCACCTGATAGGCCTGCGGCGAGAGTTTCGCCTTCCACTGCGCATCGGTGAGTTTGAATTCGAAATGTTCGGGCGGAGCGGCAGTGGCACCGCGGCAGCCGAACAGCGCGGCGGCGGCCGCGCCGGTCGTGGTGAGGGTCAGGAAGGTGCGGCGATCCGGCATGATTTGTCCTCGCGCTATCGAGCGGTCTTCGGACGCACATACGCGCCGGTTACCGCCAAAGATGCATCGGCGATTCCGGTTGATAGCGATCAAGCGTCGGAACCGCCGGCGTGGTCGCGCGCTTAGGACCGAGGCATCGTGAAAGATATATATGACGTTTCAACAGCTTGATCCGCCCGTTCCGTTGCATGTTCTCGACAAGGGGCCCGGATTCGCCATCGCGGTGATCGATTACGGGCAGGAGCACAATCTTATCTGGGTGACGGCGATCAACGAGACCGGCGAAATCTGGTGCGCGCCGAACCCGCGTGTGCGGATGCCGTCCAACTGGACGATGGGGCGCAAGCAGCCCCCCGCCGTCGAGCCGCGCGGCGGTGGCGATTGTTCCGGCGCGTCGGAACCGACGATCGCGGTGGAGACGGTGAAGCCTAGCTAGGGGCTCGGAATCTGAGCGGTCTATACGACCAACCCTGCCAGTTGAACTTCCCTCCGCCCGATTGCAGCACGCCGCGCCGGAACGCGCGCGCGCCGATCGTGATGGCGATAGCAACCCATAGGGCCTGCCATGCGAGGGCGGCAATGTGCGGCCAGATCTGCGGATAGATCGCGGCGTGGGCGGCCATCGCGAACGGTGAGCTGAACGGGAACACTTCCGCGAAGGTCGTCAGCCAGCCGCCGCCGCCATTGGCTGTGCGCAGTGCAAGGCCGAACATCGCGACCTGCACGATGGTGATCGGCAGCGAGAGCATCTGCAGCTCGCGCGGCGTCGACGCCTGCGCACCGATGCCGAGGAACACGGCGCCGAGCAACAGATATGCCATCGCGAAATAGGCGAAGAACAGGATCGCGAACACCGGCATGCCGATCGCAGGGCCGATACCCGACAGGCCGCCCGCCATGCTCGCCGGCAGCAGTATCGGCAACTGGCTGACCAGAGTCCCCCAGAACAGCACGAACAGGATCGCGGAGCCGAACAGGCCGATCAGCTTGCCGAAGAACACCGCCTCCAGCGGGACGGCGGCGGCGAGCACCTCGATCACCTTGTTGTTGCGCTCCTCCATCATCGTGCCGACGACCTGGCCCGACAGCATCAGCGACAGGATGAAGATGCCCAGCACGCTGAACAGCGCGGCGTTGTTGTGTCCCCCCGACGAGACCTGCTTGCGCTCGATCGAGACGAGGTTGGCCTTGGTCAGCGGCGTCATGCCGGCCTTGTCGGCGCGTATCGTGTTTTCGGCGAGGCCGGCGAGGTAGCGCGCGCCGCGACCGCCGCCGACATAGAGGATCGTGGGTTTGGCGAGGTCGCCGTAGAGGACGGCGACGGCATCCATGTCGCCGGACTTGAAGGCGGCGTGCGCCTGCGCCGCAGGATCGGCCTCTGGCGCGCGCAGCACCAGCACCGGCGGCTCGTCGCCGCGCCCGAACAGATCGCGCTGGCGGGTGTCGATCTCGTGCATCTGCGCCTGACGCGCGGGGGCGACGATGGCGATGAGGCGCGCCTTCTCGGCCGATCCGCTTGCCACCGCAGCGGCACCGCCGCCGCCGATCAGCCCGAAGGAGAGCATGAAGACCGGCGAGAGCAGGAACAGCAGGAAGGTCGGCGTGAAGACGGTGGCGACGAAATCGCGGCGTGCGATGGTCAGCGTCTGGCGGAGCATGCGGGCGGTGGTGCTCATGCCTGCGTCTCCTCGGCGGGCGGGGTTCCGGCGGCGGTGCTGCCGACGATGCGGACGAAGGCATCGTGCAGGCCGGGGCGCTCCATCGACAGGCCGGCGATGCCGTAGCCGCCCTCGATCAGCCGTTTGAGCGCCGCCTCGACGCCGCCGTCCGGCACCGAGAAGCGCCAGCCAGCCGGGGTCTGCACGGCGTCGGCGGGGAGGAAGGCCGCGAGGCCGGGGTCTTCGCGATCGGGCACGTAGCGCGCGCGCATCGGCAGCATCCCGCGCGCCTCGTCGACGGTGCCCTCGAAACGGTGCTTGCCGCCGGCGATGATCGTCAGCCGGTCGCACAGCCGTTCCGCGTGCGCCATGACGTGGGTGGACATGAGGATCGTCGCGCCGCGATCGCGCTCGGCGAGGATCATCGCCTCGAGCTTTTCCTGATTGACCGGGTCGAGGCCCGAGAAGGGTTCGTCGAGAACGAGCAGATCGGGCTGGTGGACGACCGAGCCGAGCAACTGGACGAGCTGCGCCATGCCCTTCGACAATTTGCGGATCTTGCTGTCGACGGCATGGCCGAGCCCGGCCTGTTCGAGCAGCGTCACCGCCCGCTTGCGCCCGGTGGCGAGATCGAGACCGCGCAGCGCGCCGAGGAAGGCGACGGCGTCCTTGGCCTTCATCGCCGGGTACAGCCCGCGTTCCTCGGGCAGATAGCCGACGCGGTCGCTGGCATCGCGCGGGTGGCTTGCGCCGAGCAGGGTGCGGCTGCCGCCGTCGGGCTCGATGATGCCGAGCAGCATGCGCAAGGTGGTCGTCTTGCCTGCGCCGTTGGGGCCGAGCACGCCGTAGATCGCGCCCTTCGGCACGGCGATATCGACCCCGTCGACCACGCGCTTCCCGCCGAAATTCTTGATGAGGCCGCTCGCGCTGACCGCCAGTTCACTGCTCAAGGACAACCCACTTTCCGTTCGCCCTGAGCTTGTCGAAGGGCTGTTCTTCTTGTCGACGTTTAGAAGAAAGGGCAGGGCTTCGACAAGCTCAGCCCGAACGGGATATGGTGAGGCGTGAATGCCTCGATTTCCCTCGAAACGCGATTGAAGGCGAAGGCGGCGGAGCTGGGCTTTGCCGCGTGCGGGATCGCGCGTGCCGATGCCGCGCCGCAAAGCGCCGACCGGCTGCACGCGTGGCTGGCACAGGGGATGCACGGCGACATGATCTGGATGGCGGAGCGCGCGCATCACCGCGAGAGCCCGCGTGGCCTGTGGCCGGAGGTGCGCAGCGTCGTGTCGCTCGGCATGAGCTATGCGCCGGCCACCGATCCGCTCGCGCTGGCGGGGGAAGGGGAGATCGGGCGGATTTCGACCTATGCGCAGGGGGCGGATTATCACGACGTCGTGAAGCGCGCGCTGAAGGCGCTGGCGCGGTGGCTGGTGGCCGAGGCGGCGGGCGTGGACCTCAAGGTCTTTGTCGATACCGCGCCGGTGATGGAGAAGCCGCTGGCCGAGGCCGCCGGGCTCGGCTGGCAGGGCAAGCACACCAACCTCGTCAGCCGGGAGCATGGCAGCTGGCTGTTCCTCGGCGCGATCTACACGACGCTCGATCTTTCGCCCGATGCGGCGAGCGGGGGAGCCTGCGGATCGTGCGATGCGTGCCAGAAGGCGTGCCCGACCGACGCCTTTCCCGCGCCGTACCGGCTCGATGCGCGGCGCTGCATCTCGTATCTTACGATCGAACATGCCGGGCCGATCCCGGTCGAGTTTCGCGAGGGGATCGGCAACCGCATCTATGGTTGCGACGATTGCCTGGCGGTGTGCCCGTGGAACAAGTTCGCGGAAAGCGCCGCCGCCAATCGGGCGTTCCTGCCGAGGGCGGAGCTGGCCGCGCCGTCGCTGGCCGAGATGCTGGCGCTCGACGATGCGGGATTTCGCGCGGTGTTCGCCGGATCGCCGATCAAGCGGATCGGGCGCAACCGGATGGTGCGCAACGCGCTGATCGCGGCGGGGAACAGCGGATCGGTGGCGCTGGTCGAGCCGGTGCGGCGGTTGCTCGGCGATTCCGATGCGGTGGTGGCGGAGGCTGCCGAGTGGGCGCTGGCGCGGCTTGAGGGCTAATGTTTGCGGCCGACCTGCAAGGCCCCAACGCAACTGGCCCTGTCGATCGGGCTACCGTCGGGCTGGCGCGCGTCGACATAGCTGACGGTCGGCTCGGCGCGGCCCTTGGGGTAGAGATAGGCGTCGAGCACGCAGGTGGCATTGCCGTACTGGAGTTTCCGCGCGGGCCCCTCGCGGATGTCGGCGACGGGTGCGCCGAACAGGCTGGTGAGCGCCGGCGCGGTCTGGCCGATGACGCGGTCGAGCAGAGCGCCGCCCCGCTGGACGGGCACGGCCGAGACGGCGGCGGGCGGCGGCGTGCCGTCGCCGGTGCAGGCGGCGAGGGCGGCGGCGAGGCCGAGGATCGCGAAGGGAAATCTCAAGCGGCGGCCTTTCGGTGGAACAGATGCGTCGCCATCGCCGCGCCGAGCACGGGGGCGATCAGGTTCACGACCGGAACCATGAACAGGCCGGTGCCCGCAAGCCCCAGCACGAAGCGGCTGCCGGCGCTCGTCCTGCGCCAGCCCCGCATCGCCTCGGGCGCGACGTGGCGGACCGCGACCATCTCGCCGAGATCGCGGCCGAGCAGCCAGCCGTTGACGACGAAGAACAGCAGCGCGGTGCCCACGCCCGTCACCAGCAGCACGACGTAGAGCGGCAGGATGACGAGGTTGACGAGGATCGCGCGCGCCGCCGAGCCGAGGCCCAGCGCAAGCGACCGTCCGAAGCCGACGTGCCGCGCGGCGGTGAGGGCTTGCGGGTAATGTTTCGCCTCGACCGCGACGACGATCTCTTCCGCGAAGATGCTCATCACGGCGATGGCGACGGCGCGGAACAGCAGCCAGCTTGCCGCCACCGCGCCGAGCACCGCGAGCGCCCCGGCGAGGTGGCCGGTCCCCGCGCTCGCGCCCCACGCCACTGCGATCCGCTCGGCGGCGAACCACGTGAGGCCGCCGAGGGCGACCAGCAGCACGATGGTCAGCGCCAGCGATTTCGCCAGCACGCGCAGGAAGGCCGGGTCGCCGAGCTGACCGATCGAGAGCAGGAAGGCGCGGATCATGGGCGGATCGTGCGGCGTGCGGGCTGGCGGGTCAACGCAAGGTTGCGTCGTGAGCGGCGGAAACCTAGGACGCCACCAGCAGCCCGTTCGTGCTGAGCGAAGTCGAAGCACGTGCTCGGAACACGCCCTTCGACTTCGCTCAGGGCGAACGGCATTTTTCGTGTCAGGAGCACTCCCTTGCCCAATCCCAAATATGACGTCGTCGCCATCGGTAACGCCATCGTCGACGTGCTGTCGCAGTCGGACGACGCCTTCATCGTCGAAGCGGGGATGACCAAGGGATCGATGGCGCTGGTGTTCTCGCCCGAGGAGGCCGACGCGCTCTATGCCAAGATGGGTCCGGGCGTGGAGGCGAGCGGCGGGTCGGCGGCGAACACCGTCGCGGGCGTCGCGGCGCTGGGGGGCAAATGCGGCTTCATCGGCCAGGTGGCGTCGGACGAGCTCGGCACGATCTTCGCGCACGACATCAAGTCGGTGGGGATCGACTTCACCACGCCGGCGCGCGACGGCGAGCCGACGACGGCGCGCTGCCTGATCTTCGTGACGCCCGACGGCCAGCGGACGATGAACACCTTCCTCGGCGCGTCGCAGTTCCTGCCCGAAAGCGCGCTCGACCTCGGCATGATCGCCGATGCCGCGATCCTCTATCTCGAAGGTTATCTGTGGGATCCCGAGGAGCCGCGCGCAGCGATGCGCGCCGCGATCGAAGTGTCGCGCAAGGCAGGCCGCAAGGTCGCCTTCACGCTTTCCGACGTGTTCTGCATCTCGCGCCACGGCGGCGATTTCCGCAAGCTGATGGCGGACGGGCTGATCGACATCATGTTCGCCAACGAGGCCGAGCTGTTCGCGCTGATGGAGACCGAGGATTTCGACGCGGCGGTGCAGGCGGCGGCGGCGCAGGTGCCGATGCTGGTGGTGACTCGCAGCGAGCGCGGCGCGATCGCGGCATCGGGCGGCGCGGTGGTGGCGGTGCCGGCCGAGCCGATCGAGAAGGTGGTCGACACGACCGGCGCAGGCGATCTGTTCGCGGCGGGTTTCCTCGCCGGGCAGGCGCAGGGGCGCTCGATCGAGGATTCGCTGCGCATGGGCGCGATCTGCGCGGCGGAGATCATCTCGCATTACGGCGCGCGCTCGCAGGCGGACATGAAGGCGTTGGTGGCGGCGAAGTTGGGGTGAGGCACCCGCGCAAAAGTGATACGTTGCTTGACAGATTGACACCTGAATCGAAAATGTCCGGGTCGATCGTTTCCGAAATTGCACCGATCGGGTGTGGAAAGTCACACTAAGGTCACACTGACCCGACCCTCCCGGCAGATGCGGGAGCGTTTTCGCGAGAGGTGAGCCGACGATGCGAAAGAGCGGCGGCGACTTTCGCAGACGGGCGGCGTGTAGGACAGCGGAATGTCCGCTTTGGGTGGAGAGCGGACTTTCGACTGCGGTGCGCAAACGCCCTTAAGCGCGAGACACGGCAACGAGTGCTTCACCGTTTTCATCCTCCTGAACGTCGCATTGCACGATTGTTCCGGGTGGATACCGCCAGATTTCATCCTCTGGCATCGGTCCGATAACTTCGAAGGTGCCATCGGTAAGCAATTCTGATTGGACGGCGCTCAATTTCTCAACGCCGTCTTTTTCTACCGGGATTAAAATCCCGATCAGCCGGACAAACCCCTCTTCCCAATGATCGCGGTCAAGTTCGTATTCCCCGATTTCGAATCCGGCAGGATAATCTCTAAAGCCCGGTTGCAATGAAAGCCGCGCAATCGCCCGCTCCGCGCTGGAGCGGCTTCGATAGACGCCGATAAGTTTGGCATCGTCTCCAAACTCGTCGTCTTCGCGGACATGATGCAGAAGGTAAACTTGCTCCATCAGTCCATCGTAATCCACCGCGCCGATGTCCGCTATGGGTCGAAAGCCGTCAGGAGGCTCTACGCAAGAACGGCGTGGCAAAGCCACGCCGTCGTCGGCCGGATCGGGCGCGACTTACGCGCTCCTGTCCGCCGTCCGGTCGCGCTTGCTGAGCTTTGCTCAGCCTGCGCCGGCGGCCGCGAGGGCCGCCAGCAGCAGCAGCGCGACGATATTCGTGATCTTGATCATCGGGTTCACCGCCGGGCCGGCCGTATCCTTGTAGGGATCGCCGACCGTATCGCCGGTCACCGCCGCCTTGTGCGCCTCCGAGCCCTTGCCGCCGTGATTGCCGTCCTCGATATATTTCTTGGCATTGTCCCACGCGCCGCCGCCCGAGGTCATCGAGATGGCGACGAACAGGCCGGAGACGATCACGCCGAGCAGCATCGCGCCGAGCGCCGCGAAGCCCTCGGCCTGGCCCGCCACGCCCGCGATGATGAAGTAGACGAGGATCGGCGACAGCACCGGCAGCAGCGACGGCACGATCATCTCCTTGATCGCCGCCTTGGTGACGAGATCGACGGTGCGGGCATAATTGGGCCGGCTGGTGCCCGCCATGATGCCCGGATCGTCGCGGAACTGCGCACGGACCTCCTCGACGACGGCACCCGCCGCGCGGCCCACCGCTGTCATGCCCATCGCACCGAAGAGATAGGGCAGCAGCGCGCCGAGCAGCAGCCCGACGATGACATAGGGGTTGGAGAGCTGGAAATCGACCGTCAGCGACGGGAAGTCGCGGCCGAGATCCGACGTATAGGCATTGAACAGCACCAGCGCCGCGAGCGCCGCCGAGCCGATCGCATAGCCCTTGGTCACCGCCTTGGTGGTGTTGCCGACTGCGTCGAGCGCGTCGGTGCGGTGGCGGACGTCATCCGGCAGCCCCGCCATCTCGGCGATGCCGCCCGCATTGTCCGTTACCGGGCCATAGGCGTCGAGCGCCACGACCATGCCGGCCTGCGCCAGCATCGCGGTCGCCGCGAAGGCGATGCCGATCACGCCCGCGAGCTGATAGGCGACCACCACCGCGACGACGATGACGAGCGTCGGCAGCGCGGTTGATTCGAGGCTGATCGCGAGGCCCTGGATGACGTTGGTGCCGTGGCCGGTCTCCGATGCCTTGGCGATCGAGCGCACCGGGCGGAAATTGGTGCCGGTGTAATATTCGGTGATCCACACCAGCAGCCCGGTGACGGCGAGGCCGATCATCATGCACCAGAACAATTTCATGCCGGTGATGGCGCCCGCCGCCGTGCCCGCCACGGCCTCGGCACTCGCGCCGCTGCCGTCGAGGAAGGCGTTGCCGCCGATCGCCGCGTGCATGTCGCCGAGGGTATATTGCGTGGCGAAATAGATTGCCGGGATCGACAGCACGACGCTGGTCCAGAAGCCCTTGTAGAGCGCGCCCATGATCGAGCCGCTGGAGCCGAGGCGGACCATGAAGGTGCCGAGGATCGAGGTGAGGATGCACACGCCGCCGACGATCAGCGGCAGCGACATGATGGCGAGCAGGTGATCGGCGTTGCGCAGCGCGAGCGCGACCGAGATCATCGTCACGCCGATGGTGACGACATAGGTTTCGAACAGATCGGCGGCCATGCCGGCGCAGTCGCCGACATTGTCGCCGACGTTGTCGGCGATGGTGGCGGGGTTGCGGGGATCGTCCTCGGGGATGCCCGCCTCGACCTTGCCGACGAGATCGGCGCCGACGTCCGCCGCCTTGGTGAAGATGCCGCCGCCGAGACGCGCGAAGATCGAGATGAGCGAGGCGCCGAAGGCGAGCGCCGTCAGCGCCTTGACGACGACGGGCGCGCCCGCATTCGCGCCGTCATGCCCGGCGAGATAGAGGAAGGTGCCCGAGATCGACAGCAGGCCGAGCCCCGCCACCAGCAGGCCGGTGACGGCACCCGAGCGGAACGCCATCGTCAGGCCGCCCTGCAGCGAGGTGCGCGCGGCCTCCGCCGTGCGGACGTTGGCGCGGACCGAGATGTTCATGCCGACATAGCCCGCCACGCCCGACAGCACCGCGCCGAGCGCGAAGCTGACGGCGGAGACCGGCGTGCCGTGATTGTCGAGGAAGAACCACACCAGCACCAGCACGACGACGCCGACGATGGCGATGGTGCGATACTGGCGGCCGAGATAGGCCTTCGCGCCTTCCTGAATGGCGGCGGCGATGTCCTGCATCTTCTCGTTGCCCGCGGGTGCGCGGAGGACTTGCTGGCTGGTAAGCACGCCGTAGATCACGGCAATCAGGCCACAGATTATGGCAGCATAGACGATCGTCATGCGTATCCTTCCCCTAGTGCAGGGCGGATGATGACTGCGTGGCCTCTCCCGTCCCTATCTGCGCTCAAGCGTATATGCGCGAATCGGGCGTGGCAACCCGCTTAGGCGCGGTGCTGGAATCCGGGCGAATCCGGCAGCGGGACGGGCGATCCGGCGTGGGTGAGCGCGATGCCGGAGCCTGCGCGGAAGCTGCCGATCCGGGTGGCGGGTACGGGCAGCGCGAGATCGGTAGCGGCGGCGAACAGCAGTTCGTAATCGTCGCCGGCCGTCGCGGCGGCGAGGCGCGCGGCGAGCGCGTCGCCCCGGAAAGTGCGATAGCCGGGCGATAGCGGGATCGCGGCGAGATCGATTGCGACGGCGAGGCCGCTTGCCTCGGCCATGCGGCGCGCGTCGATCACCACACCGTCCGACACGTCCATCATGGCATGGACGAGCGGCGCGAGCGCGCGGCCCTCGGCAAGGCGCGGCTGCGGGCGGCGATAGGCGGCGAGCAGCGCGGCGGGGCCCGGCTCTCCGCGCGCGACGGCGAGGCCCGCACCCGCATCGCCGATGCTGCCGGTGACGTAGAGCGCGTCGCCCGCCTGCGCGCCGGTGCGGGGCGGGGCGGCGGCGTCCTCGCCGATCGCGGTGAGCGTAAGGACGCGCGGGGCGGCGGGCGGGAGGGACACGGTATCGCCGCCGAGCAGCGGAGTTTCGAAATGCGCGAGCGCTTCGTGGAAGCCGGCGAGGAAGGCGTCGTCCCAGCCGCTTTCTTCTAAGCCCCTCCCCTTTTGGAGAGGGGTTGGGGTGGGGCGGGCCGTGAGCGACGGTCTCGGTGAGACTTCCCCCACCCCCAACCCCTCCCCTGAAGGGGAGGGGCGTTTTGGGCCGCGCAGCGGATAGTTGAGCAGCACGCCCGCGGGCCGCGCGCCCTTGGCGGCGAGATCGGAGAGATTGGTCGCGATCAACTTCCACGCGACATCGCCGGGCGGATCATCCGCGAGGTAATGCACGCCCTCGACCAGCGTATCGGTGGTGAGGACATAGGGTCCGAGCCGCGCGGCATCGTCGCGCAAGGCCAGCGCGCCGGAATGCAGCGGCAGCGTGCGCAGGCGCTCGAGGAATTCGGCTTCGGTCACGAAAGCAGTCTTAGGGGCAAACGCGGTTTGCCAAAACGGCAACTATCGTTCTCATTGCGAAACGGCCCGAACCCGACGTTAACCAGAGCAGGCGTACGAGAGACGCGAAAATCTCCGAGTGGGAACGTCGCGCCACCATGACCACCATCCTGACCTTGCTGCTGCTCGCCGCCGCCGTGTGCGCGGGCGGGACGATCGCGGCGCTGCATCTCGTGCGGCGCGGTGGCGCGGGGTGGCTGGCGCTCGCGGTGGCGACGGCGGGGGCGGCGCTCGGCTGCGCGGGCTATGCTTTTGCGGCTGCGTTCGGCGCCGTGACGGTCGATCCGGTGACGGCGCTGATCGTCGCGGCAGCCGGCATGCTGGTGATCGCGGGCGGCGGCTTCGCCTGGCTGGTCGATCACAAGGGCGAGGCGCCGGTCGCGCTGGCTCGCATGGCGGACATGCTCGACCGGGCCGCCTTCGAGCAGGATCTTGCCCGCGCGATTGCAGAGGCGGATGCGGCGGGCACACAGGTCGCCATTGCCGCCGTCACGGTGGATCGCTTCGAGGGGATCGTCGCATCCTACGGCCAGCGTTTCGGCGATCTGGTGCTCGGCGCGATCGTCGCGCGGCTGGCGGGAGCCCCGTTGACGGACGAGACGTTCGCGCAGTTCGGCGCTGCCGAATACGCGGCACTGACGCGCTTCGCCGACCGTACTTCCATGCTCGACATGCTGCGCCGGATCGAACTCGCCTGCACCGCGCCGGTCGAGATCGAGGGCGTGAGCGTCGATGTGCATGCCATGATCGGCGTCGCGATCTTCCCGCAGGATTCGCGTGCGGCGACGACGTTGCTCGACCATGCCGTGCTCGCGCGCCACCGCGCCACGGCGGACGCGCCGGTCTGCTTCTACGATGCGCCGCTCGACGCGCAGATGCGCGAGCAGCGCGCGCTCGCCGCCGACCTGAAGGCGGCGATCGCGCGCGGCGGCATCGACGTGCTGTATCAGCCGCAGGTCGACATGAGCGACGGAACGATCATCGGGTACGAGGCACTGGCGCGCTGGCCGCATCCGCTGCGCGGCGCGATCCCGCCTGCCGACTTCATCCCGATCGCCGAACGTCACGGTCTGATCGGCGAGCTCGGCGACTGGGTGCTGGGACGGGCCTGTTCGGAGGCCGCGCGGTGGAATTTCCCGTGCAAGGTCGCGATCAACGTGTCGCCGCAGCAGCTTGGCGAGGCCGATTTGCCGGCGCGCATCCACGAGGCGCTGATGTTCTCGGGCCTGCCGCCGCGGCGACTGGAGATCGAAGTGACCGAATCGGTGATCGCCGCGAACCGCGCGCAGGCGCTGCATGCGCTCCGCCAGTTCAAGGCGCTGGGCGTCGCGGTGGCGCTCGACGATTTCGGGACCGGCTATTCCTCGCTGGAGGTGCTGGGCTCGTTCCCGTTCGACAAGATCAAGCTCGACCGCAGCTTCGTCGCGAAGATCGAGGGCAACGATCAGGTGCTGGGCATCGTGCGGGCGGTGCTGGGGCTCGGGCGGACCTTCCGCATCCCGGTGCTGGCGCAGGGGATCGAGACGGAAGCGCAGTACAGGATCCTGCGTGCCGAAGGGTGCGCGATGGGGCAGGGATACCTGATGGGGCGTCCGGGCGCTAACCCGATGCCGGTGGTGGACGGGCCGAGGGCAGCGGTGCGGTCAGCGGCTTGAGGCTTCCGCAAACACCCCGTCACCCCGGACTTGTTCCGGGGTCCAACGGGCGGCGAACGCTGCGGTTGAGCCTCTTTCGGTGCGTGCGCGGCACCTTGGACCCCGGAACAGGTCCGGGGTGACGATGGAGCTCAGGGCTCGCGTTTTGCGCCGTCGAGAGCGCGCTCGGACTTCACCTGTTCCGCCGCCGTGGCCGCCTTCTCCGCCTTGGTGCGGCCGAAGGCGATGCGGTTGGCGTCGGCCTGGAGCGTGGCCTCGGCGCGGCGCTTCGCTTTGCGCACGCGGCTGAGGTTGATCACCTCGCTCAAGCCGAGCGCACCGACTTGGCGATGCCGTCGAGCAGGCCGTTGACGAACCCCGCCTCGCGCTTGTCGAAGAAGGCGTGGGCGACATCGACATATTCGCTGATGACGGTGCCGACCGGCACGTCGACCCGCGCGAGCAGTTCGTAGGTGCCGGCGCGCAGGATCGCGCGCATCGATTTGTCGAGCCGCTCCAGCGTCCAGCCGGTCGAGAGCTTCGCCTTGATCGCGGCGTCGATCTCGCCCGCGCGCGCGGTCGCGCCGGTCACGACATCGTCGAAGAAGGCGATGTCGGCCTCGGCATATTCGACATCCTCGATCGTCGCGCCGAGGCGGTGATTGTGGAATTCGTGCAGCAGGCGCGGGACGGGGGTGCCCTCCATCTCGTGCTGGTAGAGTGCTTGCGTGGCGGCGAGGCGCGCGGCGGCGCGGGCCTTGGATCGGGCGGCGGTACGTTGGGACATTCGGGGGCCTTTAGCGGAGGTTCAAACTTTCGTCACCCCGGCCTTGAGCCGGGGCCTATCGTGCCGCACGCGCACCGTCCGAGCCTCTTGCCGGCGCGTTCGCTGAGGGATGGGCCCCGGCTCAAGGCCGGGGTGACGATGTCAATCGAGCCGCAGCGCCACCGATTTCGCGTGCGCGGGCAAACCCTCGGTCTCCGCCAGCGCCACCGCTGCCGGCCCGATCGCCGCGAGGCTGGCGGGGTCGAGTTGCAGGAAGCTGGTGCGCTTCATGAAATCGAGCACCGACAGGCCGCTGGAGAAGCGCGCGCGCCGCCCCGTCGGCAGGACGTGGTTGGGCCCCGCGACGTAATCGCCGATCGCCTCGGGCGTATGGCGGCCGAGGAACACCGAGCCGGCGTGGCGCACGCGGTCGAACAGCGCCTGCGGATCGTCGCAGGCGAGTTCGAGATGTTCGGGCGCGAGCCGGTCGACGAGCGGGATCGCCTCTTCGAGCGACGCCGTCACGATGATCGCGCCGTTCGCGTCCCAGCTCGCGCGCGCGACCTTGGCGGTGGAAAGTTCGCCGATCTGTTCGTCCACGGCAGCGGCGACGGCGCGTGCGAAGTCGGCATCGTCGGTGAAGAGGATCGACTGACTGGTCGGGTCGTGCTCGGCCTGGCTTAGCAGGTCGGCGGCGATCCAGTCGGGGCGGTTCCTGCCGTCCGCGACGACGACGATCTCGCTGGGGCCCGCCACCATGTCGATGCCGACGAGGCCGTAGAGCTGGCGCTTGGCCTCCGCGACCCAGGCGTTGCCGGGGCCGGTGATGACGTCGACTGCCGCGATTCGGCCCGTGCCGTAGGCGAGCGCGGCGATCGCCTGCGCGCCGCCGACGCGCCACACCTCGTCGACCTTCGCGACATAAGCGGCGGCGAGGACAAGCGGGTTGACCTCGCCATTAGGGGTCGGCGTGACCATGGCCAGCCGCTCGACGCCCGCAACGCGCGCGGGGATGGCGTTCATCAGCACCGACGACGGATAGGCCGCGCGGCCGCCGGGGATGTAGATGCCCGCCGCCGCGATCGCATTCCAACGCGCGCCGAGGCGGACGCCGGCGGCGTCGGTCGTGTCGCTGTCGGCGGGGCGTTGCTTCTCGTGATAGGCGGCGATGCGCGCGGCGGCGAGATCGAGCGCCTCGCGCAGGGCGGGGTCGAGCGCCTCATAGGCGGCGCGCCATTCGGACTTTTCGATGCGCCAGCCGGTTTCGTTCAGATCGTGCTTGTCGAACTTCTTGGTGAAGGCGGCGAGCGCGGCGTCGCCCTCGTCACGCACGGATGCGACGATCGTGCGCACGTCGCGCGCGACGTCGGCATCGACCTCGCGCCGCGCGTTGACGAGCGCGGTGAAGTCTCGGTCGAAGGCGGGATCGGAGGTGGAGAGGCGGATCACGACTTGCGCCCCTCCCCTTCAGGGGAGGGGTTGGGGGTGGGGCAGTGCCGCAAAAGCTGATCTCGGCGAGACTGAGACGCCCCACCCCAACCCCTCCCCTGAAGGGGAGGGGCTTTTTCCACGGCGTTCACGCCGCCACCTCTTGTGCCACCGCCTGCCGGAAGCGTTCGACCAGCGGCACGATCTCCGGCCGCGTCTTGAACGCGGCGCGGTTGACGACGAGGCGGGAGGAGACCTGCGCGATCACCTCGACCTCGACCAGCCCGTTCTCCTTCAGCGTGCGGCCGGAGGAGACCAGATCGACGATGCGCGGGGCGAGGCCGAGCAGCGGCGCCAGTTCCATCGCGCCGTTGAGCTTCACGCATTCGGCCTGCACGCCGCGCGCCTCGAAATGCGCCGCCGTCACGTGCGGATATTTGGTGGCGATGCGGACATGGCTCCAGCCGCGCGGATCGTCGCGCTCGGCGAGCGCCGCGGGCTCGGCGACCGAGAGGCGGCAATGGCCGATGCCGAGATCGACCGGCGCGTACAGCTCCGAATAGTCGAATTCGGAGAGCACGTCCGAACCCACGATGCCGAGCTGCGCCGCGCCGTGCGCCACGAAGGTCGCAACGTCGAAAGCGCGCACGCGGATCAGGTCGATGCCCGGCGTCTCGGTCGCGAAGCGCAGCGCCCGGCTGTCCTCGTCGCTGAACGCGGCCTCGGGCACGATGCCGGCGCGCTTCAGCAGCGGCACCGCTTCGGAGAGGATGCGCCCCTTGGGGACGGCGATGATGATCGGATCGCTCATGCTGGCGCGGCCTTACTTGGCGGTGTGGGGCGGCGCAAGGAGAGGGGATGATACGGCCATTTCCTCTCCCGCTTTCGCGGGAGGGGCAGGGGAGGGTATTCTTTTCGATGCGGAGACGAAAGAAGACCCTCACCGGCTCCGACTAGGGCCGCGTGAAGAACGCGACCCAAGTCTACGCAGCCTCTCCCGCGAAGGCGGGAGAGGGTAAATGATCGCTAGCTTGCCGCGAAGATTCCACACGCCACGCGGCCGCCGCTGTTGCCGCTCGGGTCGGTCATCAGATCGTCGGGCTTGGCGTGAATGACGAGGGCGGAGCCGTCGGCGTCGAGCAGACCGGCCATCGTCGCGCCGGGGATGGTCACGCCGATCGTGCCCTTGCCGTCCGCGCCGATGACGAGGTTGGGCATGTCGCCCTCGTGCGGGCCCTTGGGGTTCATCGATCCGTGCATCATGCCCGTCGGGTTCCAGTGGCCACCGGCGCTGGCGAAATCGGGGCCGTCGCATTTGCCGGTGGTATGGACGTGTGCGCCGTGGGTGCCGGGGGCGATGCCCATCGCGTCGATGGTGAAGCGCAGGCCGCCCGCCACCTCGGTCGCGGTCGCGCGGCCGACGTCGGCACCGTCGGCGGTGCGCAGCATTGCGGTCGCGCGCGCGCCCTCTGCCAGCGGCGCGCCGGTCTGCATGCCGTCCTCCTTGCACGCGCCCAGAGCCAGAGTGGCGGCGAGCGCCGTCCCGATGATCGCGATCCGCATGGAGCCTCCTATGATTGCGCAGCCGCAACGCTGGACGCTAACCAGCGGTGGCGCAACCGGTTCCGGCGAAAATCAGCGCGTTTCGAAAGGCCGGATGCCCTTGCCGAGGCTGTTCGCGCCGATCGCGAGGCGTTCGTGGCTGTAATCGGCGACGAAGGCGGGGCTCCGCGTCTCGCCAGGGGCGAGGCTGGCGGTGTTGCCCTCGACGCGCAGGCCCGCCGCGCTGTTCTCGCGCACTTCCGCGGCGACGACGACGAAGCCGGTCCAGTTCTCCTTGTTGCGGCCCTGCACGAAGGTGTTGCCCTGGATCGTGCCGGTCGCGCCGTTGGGCAGGTCGATCATGTAGTTGGTCTTGGTGCCCGCCGTATCGTCGAAGCTGTTGCTGACGATGCTGACGCGAGGCCCGCGCACCTTGATGTAATGGCCGCCGCGTCCGCGTTCGAAGCGCGAGTTGGTGACGGTGACGGGCCCCTTGCTCTCGAGGTAGATCGAATGCGCGCAGCTCGGGCTCTCGTCGCACTGGCCGAGGCCGGAGAAGGTGGTGTGATCGATGGCGATCCGCATCGCCTCCCCCGCGCCGCCGAGGATGCCTTCCTGGCTGTCGAGGAACATCGAGTTCCTGACCGTCAGGTCGCCGGTCTCGATGCGCACGCCGGCACCATTGCCGTCGCCGACGCGGATGCCGCGGAAGATGAGGCCGTCGACGGTCGATGCCTTGCCGCGCAGCACGAGCACCGCCTTGTCCTCGCACGCCGTGCCTTCGAAGATCACGCTGCCCGGCGCGCCCGACGGCTTGAAGACGATATGTCCGGCCTGCTGGATGGCGCATTGGCGGTAGGTGCCGGGCGCGATCAGGATCGTCGCGTCCTGCCCGCGGATCGACATCAGCGCATCCTGCAGTGTGCCGAAGCTCTGGCCGGTTTCCTGCACGGTGAAGGGCCCGCCCCCCGATTGCGCCGCGACGGGCGCGGCAAGAGCGAGCAAGGCGATGGAAAGCAGACGGCGCATATCGGGCAAGCTCCTGTAAGCAGGAGGCGAATGCGCGGGTGGCGGCCGCTTGTGAAGGCGAATTGAGGGTTAACCCCTCCTCGCGCCTTAGCGGGCGGCGGACAGTTTCAGCGGCCGCCATGCGGGCGGCGCGGGGACATTGGCGACCATCATCACGCGCGGCGCGGGCTGCGTGATCGAGGAGATCGGCTTGGCCTGCGGCGGTGGCGTTCCCTGCGGGCCCGGAGCCTGCGGCGACAGCGGCGTCGCCGCATAGGGCTGGCTCGGCGTCAGGCCGTGGCGGATCTGCCAGGCGCGGCTGTGCAGGCTGTTGATCTGCGCCTCGCGGTCCCGGAAATAATCCTCGCGGCGCTTCGCATACGGATCGGAGCCCTGGTAGAGCGCCTGCAGCCGCTCGTCGAACTGCGCGCGGTTGTCGAGCGTGCGGAACACGCCGACCGGCAGGACATAATAAGGCTTGTTGAACGGCTTGCCGATCGCGAGCGGCAGCGCGAAACGATCGAGCGTGGTGCCGACGAGATCGCGCAGCGTCGTCGGGCCGACCACCGGCAGGAATAGGTACACGCCGGGCTTCACGCCGTAATAGCCGAACGTGTCGGCGAACCCGTTCTGGTAGCGGCGCAGGCGGAACGGCTTCTTGCTGGCTATGTCGAACAGGCCGCCGATGCCGATCGTCGAGTTGATGACGAATCGCGCGAGCGTGTGCGCCGCCTTGCCGATCCGGTGCTGCAGCATGAAGTTCACGAAGATCGTCGGGCTCTGCAGGTTGTTGAGCCCGTTGCGGATGCCGTTCGAGATCGGTTGCGGCACGATGCGCGAATAGGCCATCGCCACCGGCCGCAGCGCGATGGCATCCACCTTCATCGTGAATTCGAACATCTTGGTGTTGAACGCCGCGAGCGGATCGCCCTGATGCCCGCGCACGACGATGTCGGGCGCGTCGGAATCGGGCGGCGCGCTGTCCTGCGGGCTTTCCTGCGGCGGGGCGGCGGCGACCAGCGCTGCGGGTGCTGCAAGCGACGCGCCCGCAGCATCGGGTGCGCTGACGGCGGGGGCGAGGCCTTCCATCACCGGCACGTTGCGGTCGTGATTCGCCGGCACTCCGCTGAGCGCGAGCGTCAGGGCAAAGGTCGTCGTGCTCATACGGCCAACAGTCTCAAGATACGCGAATACACGGCCGTCACGGCGGCCAAGGGAACGGGCATTCTGTAATTCCCCCCGGAATCATTCTGATACGTCACGTTGCAGAGACGTCGTCAACCGGCCCTATCCACACCTGCAGTGTAAATGTCATGTAAAATATTATGGCTGTCCAAGTACAGCCTAGGCAGCGGCGGCCCGGCGCTCTTCCAGAAAAGCGAAGATGCTTGCCTTGGTGGCACCCCAGTTTTCGAATCGCCAGAAGCTCGGCAACTCGGCGCTGACGATCGCATCGGTCACGCCGTCGGAGATGCTGAGCGGCAGCGGGCGGTTCGATGCTGCGCAGTGGAACACGACGACGCCGAGTCGCGGAACGGCGGCGCGGTCGACCGGATCGGCGGGATCGAGCGCGACGATCAGGCCGAGGCGTTCGCTGGCGAGGCGCACCAGCGTGCCTTCCGACAAGGGCCCGATCATGCGGGTGAAGGCGGCGAGCACGCGGCGATCGAACTGCCCCTCCGTATCGCGCATCCACGCGATCGCCTCGCCCTGCGTCCAGCTCTTCTTGTACGAGCGTGCCGAGGTGACGGCGTCGAACACGTCGCACACCGCACCCATCCGCGCATACAGGCTGAGCGCGTCGCCGGAGATGGCATAGGGGTATCCGCGCCCGTCGATCCGCTCGTGATGATGGCGGCAGACGTCGAGAATGATTTCAGACTTGATGCCCGCATGACGGAGCAGTTCGTGCCCGCGCACGGTGTGCGTGCGCACCACCGCGAATTCCTCGGGCGTCAGCGGGCCGGGCTTGTCGAGCAGCAGGTTGGGGACGCGCGCCTTGCCGATATCGTGCAGCAGGCCGGCGACGCCAATCTCGTGGATCAAGGCCTCGTCGAGATCGAGTTCGTGCGCGAGGCAGACCATCAGGCCGCACACCGCGATCGAATGGAGATAGGTATATTCGTGGCGCGCCTTCAGCCGGGTGACGGCGGGAATGGCGGAAGGGTCGCGGATCACCGAGGCGGCGATCGCCTCGACCAGCGGGGTGAGGCCGTCCATCTTGAGGGTCTTGCCCTCGCGCAGATCTTCGAACGCGCCGATCACCTTGGTGCGGGCGGCGGCAACGATTTCCGCCGCGCGGCGGCGTTCCTCGGCGGGGGTGCCCTTCTTGGCGGTCTTGTAGAGGCGGATTGTCCGCTCGCGCTTTTCAGGCGCGGGCGCCGGGGCTTCGGGCGCGACATCCGCTCCGCGCCAGTCCGATTCGAAGATTCCCGTATCGACCCCGCCTGCCCCGAGCGCACGGTGCGTCGCTGCCAGCTCTAGGGGGAATGGGCTCTCCATGACGAAACGTTGCTACCGCGGAACGGTTAACAATGTCGTTTTGACATGGATCAGGGTCAGTCGAGGTTGGGGCGGAGCCAGCGCTTGGCAGTATCCATGTCGATGCCGCGCCGTGCGGCATAATCGACCACCTGATCCTCGCCGATGCGGGCGACGCCGAAATATTCGCTTTGCGGATGGCCGAAGTAGAAGCCCGAGACGGCGGCGGTCGGCAGCATCGCGAAACTCTCGGTCAGGGTCGCGCCGGTGTTGTGATGCGCGTCGAGCATCTTGAACAACATCGTCTTCAGGCTGTGTTCCGGGCAGGCCGGATAGCCGGGGGCGGGGCGGATGCCGCGATATTGCTCGCGGATCAGCGCCTCGTTGGTGAGCTGCTCGTCGGGGGCATAACCCCACAGCTCCTGACGGACGTGCTGGTGGAGGCGTTCGGCGAAGGCTTCGGCGAGTCGGTCGGCGAGAGCCTTCAGCAGGATGTCCGAATAATCGTCGATCGCCGCCTTGAACTTCGCCAGATGCGGCTCGATGCCGTGGATCGAGACGGCGAACCCGCCGATCCAGTCGCCCTTGGTGTCGATGAAATCGGCGAGGCACATATTCGCCCGGCCCTCGCGCTTGGCGATCTGCTGGCGGAGGAAGGGCAGGCGGAACACGTCGGTGCCGTCGACGAGGTTGAGCATGTCGAGCCCGATCAGCTCATCCGAATTGAAATCGCCCTTGGTATCGACGATCACGTCGTCGTCGTGGCGCGTGCAGACCCACAGCCCGGCGACGCCGCGCGCCGTCAGCCACTTCTCCGCGATGATGCGGTCGAGCATCTTCTGTGCATCGGCGAACAGCGAGGAGGCGCTTTCGCCGACGACCGGATCGGTCAGGATGGCGGGATAATTGCCTGCCAGTTCCCACGCCCGGAAGAAAGGCGTCCAGTCGATCACCTCGCGCAGATCGTTCAGATCCCAGTCGCGAAAGACGTGCAGGCCGGGCTTGGCGGGGGCGGGTGGCTTGAGTGCCATGTCGACGGGGAAGGGATTGGCGCGCGCCTTCGCCAGCGGGAGCAGATCGTTGTTGCCCTTGTTGGCGCGCGCGACGCGGACCGCCTCGTAATCGTCGGCGGTCTTCTGGACGAACTCGTCGCGGATCGTGTCGCTGACCAAAGTAGAGGCGACGCCGACCGCGCGGCTGGCGTCGAGAACGTGGACGACGGGGCCGTCATAGGCGGGTGCGATGCGCAGCGCGGTGTGGACCTTGGAGGTGGTGGCGCCGCCGATCAGCAGCGGCATCGTCATGCCGGCGCGCTTCATCTCCTCGGCGACGGTCACCATCTCGTCGAGCGACGGGGTGATGAGGCCGGAGAGGCCGATCATGTCGGCGTCGTTCTCGTTGGCCGCCTTGAGGATGTCCGACCACGGCACCATCACGCCCATGTCGACCACGTCGAAGCCGTTGCACTGAAGCACGACGCCGACGATGTTCTTGCCGATATCGTGAACGTCGCCCTTGACGGTGGCCATGATAATCTTGCCCTTGCCGCGCGCGCCGGGCTCCTTCGCCGCCTCGATGAAGGGGAGGAGGTGGGCGACCGCCTTCTTCATCACGCGCGCCGACTTGACGACTTGCGGCAGGAACATCTTGCCGCTGCCGAACAGGTCGCCGACGACGTTCATGCCGTCCATCAGCGGACCCTCGATCACCTCGATCGGCCGCGCGAATTGCTGGCGGCATTCCTCGGTGTCATCGACGACGTACATATCGATGCCCTTGACGAGGGCGTGTTCGAGCCGCTTCGTGACCGGCCAGCCGCGCCATTCCTCGGCGGCCTTTTCCTGTGCGGCGTCGGTGCCGCGGAAGCGCTCGGCGATGGCGATCAGACGTTCGGTCGGCGTTTCGTCGGGATTGCGGGCGGGCTTGTTGAGGATGACGTCCTCGCACGCCTCGCGCAGTTCGGGATCGATATCGTCGTAGATGTCGAGCTGGCCGGCGTTGACGATCGCCATGTCGAGCCCGGCGGGGATGGCATAATAGAGGAACACCGAGTGCATTGCGCGCCGCACCGGCTCGTTGCCGCGGAAGCTGAAGCTGAGGTTGGAGAGACCGCCCGAGAAATGGACATGCGGGCAGCGCGCCTTGATCTCCTTCACCGCCTCGATGAAATCGACGCCGTAATTGTTATGCTCCTCGATCCCCGTCGCGACCGCGAACACGTTGGCATCGAAGATGATATCCTCAGGCGGGAAGCCGATCGTCATCAATACGTTATAGGCGCGCTCGCAGATCTCGATCTTGCGCTGCTGCGTATCGGCCTGCCCGACCTCGTCGAACGCCATGACGACGACGGCCGCGCCGTAGGCCATGCAGCGGCGGGCCTCCTTGAGAAACTTCTCCTCGCCCTCCTTCATGCTGATCGAATTGACGATCGGCTTGCCGGAGACGCATTTCAGCCCGGCCTCGATCACGTCCCACTTGGAGGAATCGACCATCACCGGGATGCGCGCGATGTCGGGCTCGGCCTGGATGAGCTTGAGGAAGGTCGTCATCGCCTCGTGCGCGTCGAGCAGGCCCTCGTCCATGTTGACGTCGAGTACCTGCGCGCCCGATTCCACCTGCTGCCGCGCCACCTCGATCGCGGCGGGATAGTCGCCCGCCATGACCAGCTTCTTGAAGCGTGCCGATCCGGTGACGTTGGTGCGCTCGCCGATGTTGACGAAGTTGGTCGAGGAGAAGGTCATGGCGTCTTTCTTCTCCCCTCCCGCTTGCGGGAGGGGGCGGGGGAGGGCCTGTCAATACCGGACGACTAGAGGACAGGCCCTCCCCTAGCCCCTCCCGCAAGCGGGAGGGGGAGTTTACGCCGCCATCGTCATCGGCTCCAGCCCGGCGAGGCGGGTTACGATCGGCGGGGTCGGGGGGATGCGCGGCTTGAGGCCCGCCACCGACTTCGCGATCGCGGCGATGTGCGCGGGCGTCGAGCCGCAGCAGCCGCCGAGGATGTTGACCTGGCCCGCATCGGCCCATTCCTTCACCAGCCCTGCCGTTGTCTCGGGCAGTTCATCATACGCGCCGAGCTCGTTGGGGAGCCCCGCGTTGGGATAGACCATGATCAGCGTGTCGCAGATGCCCGACAGCGTCTTGACGTGGGGGCGGAGCTGCTCCGCGCCGAACGAGCAGTTGAGACCGATCGTCACCGGCTTGGCATGGCGCACCGCGTGCCAGAACGCCTCTACCGTGTGGCCCGACAGGTTGCGCCCCGACAGATCGGTCAGCGTCATCGACAGCATGATCGGCACGTCGACCCCGCGCGCCTCGCCCGCCTCGATCGCGGCCATGATGCCGGCCTTGGCGTTCAAGGTATCGAACACCGTCTCGATCAGGATGAAGTCCGCGCCGCCGTCGAGCAAAGCATCGGTCTGCTCGCGATAGACGTCTTTCAGGTAATCGAAGTCGATTTCGCGGAAGCCCGGATCATTGACGTCCGGCGACAGCGACAGCGTCTTGTTGGTCGGCCCGATCGCGCCGGCCACGAAGCGCGGGCGCCAAATACCTTTTTCGGCGTCCTTCGCCTGATATTCATCGGCGATGCGGCGCGCGAGCCGGGCGCTCTCGATATTGATGTCCTTCACCAGGCCTTCCGCCCCGTAATCGGCCTGGCTGATGACGTTAGCGGAGAAGGTATTGGTCTCGGCGATATCGGCCCCGGCCTCGAAATAGGCGCGGTGGATCGTCTCGGGCACTTCGGGCTTCGACAGCGCGAGGATGTCGTTATTGCCCTTCTGGTCCTTCGACAGGCCGAGATTGCCCATGTAATCGGCCTCGGCGAGCTTCCAGTTCTGGATCTCGGTGCCGAACGCGCCGTCGGTGATGAGGATGCGCTTGGCGGCCTCGGCGAGCAGGGATTGGCGAGCGCTCATGCGGCGACGACCTCCGGGGTTTTGGCCGCCGTCTTCGCGCGCAGGCCGAGCAAATGGCAGATCGCGAAGCTGAGTTCGGCCTTGTTCATCGTGTAGAAGTGGAATTGCTTGACGCCGCCGGCGTAGAGCTTGCGGCACATCTCGGCCGCGACCGTCGCCGCGACGAGCTGCCGCGCGGCGGGGTGATCGTCGAGGCCTTCGAACAGGCGCAGCAGCCAGCCGGGAATGTCCGTCGCGCACATCGCCGCCATGCGTTGCACGCCCGCGAAGCTGCCGATCGGCATGATGCCGGGCACGATCTCCGCGTCGATGCCCGCCGCCGCTGCCGCGTCGCGGTAGCGGAAGAAGGTGTCGGGCGAGAAGAAGAACTGCGTCAGCGCGCGGTCGGCACCGGCATCGAGCTTGCGCTTGAGATTGTCGAGATCGAACGCCTGATCGCGCGAATCGGGGTGGCATTCGGGATAGCCCGCCACCGAAATCTCGAACGGATGCAGGCGCTTGAGGCCCTCGACGAGTGCGGCGGCGTTCTCATAGCCGCCGGGATGGGCCGCGTAGGGCGCGCCGCCGGGCACGTCGCCGCGCAGCGCGACGATATGGCGCACGCCCGCATCCCAATATTCCCCTGCGATCGCGTCGATCTCCCCCCGCGTCGCCTCGACGCAGGTGAGGTGCGCGGCGGCGGGGACGCCGGTGTCGCGCGCGATGCGCGCGACGGTCGCGTGCGTGCGGTCGCGCGTCGATCCGCCCGCGCCGTACGTCACCGAAAGGAAGCGCGGGCCCAAAGGTGCCAGCGTCTCGATCGAATCCCACAGCGCGATTTCCGCCTTGTCGGTCTTCGGCGGGGAGAATTCGAAGCTCACCGTCATGTCGCCGGCCACGTCGGCATAGAGCGGCGCGTCGAGCGCGCGGCGGGCCTCCTCGAGTTGCGAGACCGAGATCGTCATGCTGCCTTCACCTCTTGTACGCCTGCCGTCTGCGCGCCCGACACCCGGCGCGCAAGCCACAGCTTCACCGTCAGCTCGCCACCGTCGAGCGTTTCCGTCTTTACGGGCGCGAGGCCCGCCGCGGCGAACCAGGTCGCCATCTGTTCGTCCGCGAAGCCGAGGCGGGTGTGCCCTTCCTTCGCGCGCAGCTCCTCGCGGTCGTGGGGCGCGAAATCGGCGATCAGGAGCCGGCCGCCGGGGGCGAGCACGCGCGCGGCCTCGGCGATGGCGGCGCCGGGCTGCTGCGCGAAATGCAGGACGTGGTGGATGATGCCGGTGTCGGCGCCGCCATCGGGCAGCGGCAGCGCGTAGAGATCGGCCTGGCGCAGCTCCGCGGTATTGAGCCCCGACAGTTTCGCGCGCGCGAGGCGCAGCATTTCCGAGCTGCGATCGATGCCCAATGCGGATTCGGCCGACCCGGCGAACAGTTCGAGCATCCGCCCGGTGCCGGTGCCGATATCGACGAGGCGGCCGACCGGCGCATCCGCCAGCGCCGCCTCGATCGCGGCCTCGACCTGCTCCTCGGCGATGTGGAGCGAGCGGATCGCGTCCCATTGCCCGGCGTTCGATTCGAACCATTGCGCTGCCGAGGCAGCTCGGTCGGCGCGAACCGCCGCGAGCCGTGCGGCATCCGCCGTCGCCCAGTGATCGGGCTGTACCGCGTTCCACGCATCGAGTGCGGCGGCGACGGGCGCGACCTTCTCGCCCGCGCCGAGCGCCACGAACACCCAGCTGCCTTCCTTGCGGCGTTCGGCGAGGCCGGCGTCGCAGAGGATCTTGACGTGGCGGCTGACGCGCGGCTGGCTCTGGCCGAGCACCTGCGCGAGTTCGCCGACCGACAGTTCCATCGAGCGCAGCAGCGCGAGGATGCGCAGCCGCGTCCCGTCGGCAAGCGCGCGGAAGATATCGAGGGCGATCGTCATGGTCGGCACGAGACATAAAGATATCTTTATATGCGGTCAATCGACGTGTGCGTGAAACGCCGGAGCGATCTGTCGATTGCGCGCGTTGTCGGGCTTGGGTTAGGCCTGCCCGCGATCCCCCACGGAGAGTTTCGACCATGAAAAAGACCGCCATCCTGCTTACTCTCGGCCTGCTCGCCGCGTGCAGCCCCAAGGCGCAGAACGAGACTTCGGAGGCGGCATCCGCGATTTCCGCCGATGCCAATGCGACGATGAGCGCCGCCGCGCGCGATACCGAGGACGCCACCGACAAGGCGCTGGGCGCGGCCGAGGCCAAGATGGACAATGCCGCGAGCGCGCTCGGCAATGCGACCGACAAGGCGCGCGGCAAGGCCGGGCAGGCGTTGAAGGACGCCGGCAACGAGATCGACGAATGATCCTGCGCCTGCTGCCCTGCGCCGCGTTGCTGATGCTGGCCGCGTGCGGATCGGGCAGTTCCGCGCCCGGTGCGGCGACACCGGGCGAGGCGCAGGCGCTTAACGACGCGGCGGTGATGCTCGATGCCAACAGCGTCGATGCCAACGCGGCGACCTTCGTCAACGAGGACTAGACTTATGACCGACCTTCGCCGCCTCGGCGCGACCGATTTCCACATCCTGCCGCTGGTGCTGGGCGGCAACGTGTTCGGCTGGACGATCGACGAGAAGCAGAGCTTCGCGGTACTCGACGCCTTCGTCGCGGGCGGCGGCAGCCTGATCGACACCGCCGACGCCTATTCGGCCTGGGTGCCGGGCAATTCCGGCGGCGAATCGGAGACGATCATCGGTGCGTGGCTGAAGGCTTCGGGCAAGCGCGATCAGGTGCAGATCGCCAGCAAGGTCGGGCTTCTTAACGCCGACAAGGGCGCGAATCTGTCGCCGGATCGCATCATCGCGGGCTGCGAGGCGTCGCTCAAGCGGCTCGGCGTCGAGACGATCGATCTCTATTTCGCCCACCGCGACGATCCGCGCGTGCCGCTCGACGCACTGATGGAGGCGTTCGGCACGCTGGTGAAGCAGGGCAAGGTGCGCGCGCTCGGCGGATCCAACTACAAGGCGGCGCGGCTGAAGGCGGTCAACGACGCGGCGCGCGCGGCAGGCGTGCCGCATTTCCAGGTGCTGGAGCCGAACTACAATCTTGTCCACCGCCACGATTTCGAAGGCGAGCTGCAGGATTATTGCGTCGAGCATAATATCGGCGTCGTGCCCTATTACGGGCTCGCCTCGGGCTTTTTGACCGGCAAGTATCGCAGCGCCGGCGACATGAAGCAGAGCGTGCGCGGCGGCGGCATGGGCGAGCTGATCGAGACCAAGTCCGGCGTGCTGGCGGTGATGGACGCGATCGCGGCGGAGACGGGCGCGAGCCTGGCGCAGATCGCGCTGGCGTGGCTGGCGGCGCAACCCGGCGTGACCGCGCCGATCGCGAGCGCGACCAAGGTGTCGCAGGTCGAGGATCTGCTTGGTTCGACGCGGCTGAAGCTGAGCGCCGAGCAGATCGAGCGGCTGGATGTGGCGGGGGCTTAGCCTCGATCCCCGTTCGCCCTGAGCTTGTCGAAGGGCTGTTCTTCTTTGCAGCCGCGGAAAGAAGGACAGGGCTTCGACGAGCTCAGCCCGAACGGATTGGGGACGCCGTTAGTCCCGCCCGAACGTAAAGGCGGACACCCCGCGCTGGCGTTCGTCGATCAGCAGCGGGCGGCCGGCGGGCGGGGCGGAGCGTTGCGGGCAGGCGCCGCGCTGGCAGGCGCGGCAGCCGAGGCCGATCGGGGTGGCGGAGCCCTTGAGGTCGATGCCGCGCGCTGCCGCCAGCGTGCCCGCGAGATCGGCGGAAATCCCCAGCGCCATCGCGAATTCGGCGTTGATCGCGCCGAGGCCGCGGCTTTCCGGCGCGACGGTGCGCGACAGGGTGAGCCAGCGCGTCTCGTCCTCCAGCTCCACCACCTGCACCTTGAGCACCCCGGGCCGGTCGAAGGCGGCGTGGATCGTCCACAGCGGGCAGCGGCCGTCGGTCTCGGCGAGCGCCGCGCCGCTAGCGCCGGCGAAGCGCTTTGAGGTCTGGCCCGCGCGGTCGACGCGGACGATGAAGAACGGCAGGCCGCGCGCGCCGACGCGCTGCAACGTCGTCAGCCGGTGCGCGATCTGTTCGAACCCCGCGCCGAAGCGATGTGCGAGCAGTTCGAGGTCGTAACCGGTCGCCTCGCAGGCACGCAGGAAGCGGGCGTAGGGCATCATCACGGCCGCGGCGAAATAGCTGGCGAGGTGGCGGCGGTAGAGGCGTTCCGCCGCGCGGTCGGCGAAGGCGGCGCCCTTGGCGAGTGCGTCGATCTCGCCGCGCGCCTCGATCAGCCCGAGCTGGAGGGCGGCGGCGAAGGTGCGCGAAGCGGGGCTGAGCGTCTCGGAAAGCTGGAGCTGGCGCGCGTGAAGGTCGAGCCGGAGCTGGAGGTCGGGCATGACATCGACCGGCAGGATGCGGATCTGGAGCTGGTGTTTCACGCGCAGGCGTTCGCCGATCGCACCATAGAGATCGCCCGCCGCCAGCCGCAGCTCGTCGGCGACAGCCTCCGCGGCGGCGTCGAGATCGGCAAAATGGCCGCGCCAGCGCTCGATCTCGCGGCGGACCTCGGCGATGGGATCGGTGGCATCGCCCGCGAGGAGCGCGCCTGCGCCGATCCGGTCATAGGCGCGCGCGAACGCCTCGACCCCGCCGGGGGCGGCCGCCATCCATTCCTCGATCTGGGTGCGATCGATCTCGAGATCGGTGAACAGCGGATCGGCGAGCCGCCGACGAACCGCCGCCTCGCCGCCGCCGGGCTCGCCCGCTGCCAGGCTGCGCGGATCGAAATCGAACCCCTCGGCCAGCCGCACGAGCAGAGCCGCCGACAAGGGCCGCTGGTTGCGCTCGACGAGGTTGAGGTAGCTGGGGGAGATGGCGAGCGTTTCCGCCATCGCCGCTTGCGTCAGGCCCGCGCGGCGGCGCAGCCGCTTCACCGAATGTCCCGCGAAGAGTTTGCGATCCGCCATGTCCGGCATCAAGGCGAATGCGCAAAATTTGTCAATAACATTACAATCAGACGTGAACGTGACACCATAATTTCACAACAGCACCGTCTTGTATGGAAATATTACGCCTCGGTTTCCGCAACTTGCGCTACGCGGGCTGGGAACAGCAGGTGCCACAGACACCGCCGTGAAAGTTTTTCCTGGGGAGGAAAGGTGCCCGCCGAGCTCGTCTCGGCGGGCATTCCTCGTTCTGGGGCGTGGCTCTGGACGAGGCCGCTATCGAACGGGGCGCTCCCGCCACACCGCCTGCATATTGCGCCCGACCTGAACCTGCGGAAGCGAGGGCAGCATCCGGCCGCTTCGCTCCTTCGCGGCAATCTTACGCCTGGCCTCCTCGAACGCATCCCGAAGCGAGATTTTCGGGGATGACAGGCTGCCAAGAAATGCTTCGCCGAAAAAGGTGAGCTGCCGGCTGTCGTCGCAGCCGAACGAGGTGCGATCCTTGGCGGCGGCGGTGATGACGATCGTGTCGTCATCGGCGAGCGGGGGAATCCAGGTGCCGGCGTAGCAGGCCGATATCACGATGATGCGCCGTTTGAACCCCGCCGCGTTCAGTGCCGCAGCGGTCGACGTGGCGGAGATCGTCTGGACCGATTGATAATCGGACAAGTCGCTCGCCAACTCGGCGTCGCGGCTGCCGTGCGAGGCGAGATAGAGAAACACCAGATCGTGCGCGCGATCGGCGCGGTCTGCGAGGGTCCGCGTCATCGCGGCGATGTTATCGCGCGTCGCGAGCGGGACGTGCATCTGATCGTCGGCGGCGTTCGACAGCAGCGCGCCGCCCCTGTCCGCCGTGCCGAAATGCGCGGCGGCGGCACGCAGCGCGGCATGGGCCTCCCGCCCGAACAGATCCTGCGCGCCAGACCCGGCCACCGCCACCGCATAGACGTTCGCCGCGTCAGCCGCGCGCGGCTGGAACGCGGCCGCCTGCTTCGCGATGAGAGCAGGCTGCGCGCCCCAGAGCAGGTCGGGTTCGATATCGGGCGCGCGCGACCGGGTTTCCGGCGGATCGGCGCGGCCGATCAGCGGGCGAATCGCTTCGGAGACTGCCCAGAAGCGATAGTCGCTGCCGGCCAACGCATTCGCGCCGAACAGGGGTAGTGCGGCCAGCAGGATTGCGCTTAGGCGTCGCCGGCGGCTGCGAACCGGCCGATAGCCAGCCTCGACCAAGTAGATGCTGCCGGCGACGGTGAGGCAGAACCGGATACCATCGATGACGCCGTCTAAGACCGGCGGCGCGTCGAGCTTCATCAGAAACGCCAGCAGGCCCGTCGCCAGGCCCAGCGAAGCGAACGCGCTGATTAGATGCAGCGCGGCACCGCGCAGCCGCATCCCCCATGCGGCGAGAAGACCCGCGAAGATCGGCGTCCCGGCCAGATACAGGCCGGCGGTGACGAGGTTTGCGCCGTCGCCCGGAAAGCAGATGTGTTCGGCGATGCCGATGATCGTCGCCGCCGCCCACAGCAGCGCTATCCGCGCCGGCGAATTGGGGAAGGCACGACGATACCAGCCTGGAATCCCGATGCCGCCGTCGGTCGTTCCCTCGGTCGGTCGATGGGCGATCCTGATATCCGTCACGGCCTAAGCGGCTCCCACCCGTCGCTGCCGGGTGGGCGTAGAACGACCTTCTCAATCTTCCCTTAAGGCGCGCGCTTTCCCCACAGCCTTGCCAGCGTCACCACGCCGATCAGGCACCACACGACGTTGAGAATGGTCGAGGGCCATGCGCCGTGCGAGCCCGAGTTGACGATGAAGCCCGCCGCACCCACCACGTTGAGCCACTGGAACGCCCCCGACGTGCCCGACAGCCGCCCCATCGACACCAGCAGATAGCTCGCGAGGATCAGCACGGCGGCGATCCAGCCGATGCCTTCGATGACGATCGCGATCACAGCGGCCAGCTGCGGCCGTCGATATGGTCCGTCGCAATCCCGGCGATGTCCGCGGGATCGAACAGGTTCATGTTAATGCCCATGCGCGGGCAATCCAGCGGCACGATCGCGTGCCACTGAACGATGCAGCCGCATGTCCGGCAGCGATCGGTCGAGAGGCAGGGTTCGGGCATGTCGGCGCGGACATAGCCGTCGAGCGTGCCGGTGACGGTCACATCGGCGGGATCGTAATAGCCCCAGACCGCGCCCGTCTTGGTACAGAGCGTGCAGTTGCAGCGGCTGAGACCGTCGGGCCGCGCGGGCAGGCTGACCGTCACCGCGCCGCAGTGGCACGCGCCGGTCAGCCTGCCGTGCGTCACCTCACGCCGCCAGCTTGCGCAGGACGTACTGGAGGATGCCGCCGTTGAGGAAATAGTCGAGCTCGTTGACGGTATCGATCCGGCAGCGCGTCTTGAAGGTTTCGACCGTGCCGTCGGCGCGCGTCAGCGTCACGTCGACGTCCTGGCGTGGGCGGATGTCCGCAACGCCGAGGATGGTGAAGGTCTCGCTGCCGTCGAGCTTGAGCGTCTGGCGGGTGACGCCGTCGGCGAACTGTAGCGGGAGGACGCCCATGCCGACGAGGTTCGAGCGGTGGATGCGCTCGAAGCTCTCGGTGATGACGGCGCGCACGCCGAGCAGGTTGGTGCCCTTCGCCGCCCAGTCGCGCGACGATCCGGTGCCGTACTCCTTGCCCGCGATGACGACGAGCGGCACGCCGTCCGCCTTGTAGCGCATGGCGGCGTCGTAGATCGCCATCGTCTCGCCGGTCGGGACGTAGTTGGTCACGCCGCCCTCGATGCCCGGCGTCATCTCGTTCTTGATGCGGATGTTGGCGAAGGTGCCGCGCATCATCACTTCATGGTTGCCGCGGCGCGCGCCGTAGCTGTTGAAGTCGGCCTTCGAGACCTGATGCTCGAGCAGATACTTGCCACCCGGGCTGTCGGCCTTGATCGATCCGGCGGGCGAGATGTGATCGGTGGTGATCGAATCCGCGAAGATGGCGAGCGGGCGCGCATCGACGATGTCCTCGGTCGGCACCGGCGTCATCGTCATGCCTTCGAAATACGGCGGGTTGGCGACATAGGTCGAACCCGCGCGCCAGGCGTAGGTGTCCGATCCCGTGACGTCGATCGCCTGCCAGCGCGTGTCGCCGGTGAACACCGAGGCGTAGCGCGACTGGAACATGGCGCGATCGATATTGGCATCCATCACCGAGCGGACCTCGGCATTGGTCGGCCAGATGTCCTTGAGGTAGACGTCGGTGCCGTCGGTCGCCTGGCCGATCGGGGTGGTGGTGAAATCCTCCACGACCGTGCCCTTCAGCGCATAGGCGACGACCAGCGGTGGCGAGGCGAGGAAGTTGGCGCGCACGTCCGGCGAGACGCGGCCCTCGAAGTTGCGGTTGCCCGAGAGAACCGAGGCGGCGACGATGTCGTTGCCGTTGATCGCCTTCGAGATCGGCTCGGCGAGCGGGCCGCTGTTGCCGATGCAGGTGGTGCAGCCATAGCCGACGAGGTTGAAGCCGACCGCGTTGAGATCCGCCGTCAGCCCGGCCTTGTCGAGATAGTCGGTCACGACCTGCGAGCCCGGCGCGAGCGACGTCTTGACCCAGGGCTTGGGCTTGAGGCCATAGGCGTTGGCCTTGCGCGCGACGAGGCCGGCGGCGACCAGCACCGAGGGGTTCGAGGTGTTGGTGCAGCTCGTGATCGCGGCGATGACGACGTCGCCGTCGCCGATGTCATGGTCGCGGCCCTCGACGGGTGCGCGCTTGGCCGATGCGTGGCTGTAGACCTTGACGAGATCGGCGTTGAACGTGTCGTCGACCTCGGTGAGGATCACCTTGTCCTGCGGGCGCTTGGGGCCGGCGAGCGAGGGGACGACGGTCGACACGTCGAGGCCGAGCGTGTCGGTGAAGATGGGATCGGGCGCGTCGGCGTGGCGCCAGAAGCCCTGCGCCTTGGCATAGGCCTCGGTCAGCGCGACAGTCTCTTCGCTGCGGCCGGTGAGGCGCATGTAATCGAGCGTCGCATCGTCGACCGGGAAGAAGCCGCAGGTCGCGCCGTATTCGGGCGCCATGTTGGCGATCGTCGCGCGGTCGGCGAGGCTGAGCGTGTCGAGCGCCGGGCCGTAGAATTCGACGAAGCGGCCGACCACGCCCTTGGCGCGCAGCATCTGCGTGACGGTCAGCACGAGATCGGTGGCGGTGATGCCTTCGCCCAGCACGCCGGTCAGCTTGAAGCCGACGACTTCGGGGATCAGCATCGACACCGGCTGGCCGAGCATCGCGGCCTCCGCCTCGATGCCGCCGACGCCCCAGCCGAGCACGCCGAGGCCGTTGACCATCGTCGTGTGGCTGTCGGTGCCGACGCAGGTGTCGGGATAGGCGATCGTCTTGCCGTCGGGCGCGACCGAGGACCACACCGCCTGCGCGATGTTCTCGAGGTTGACCTGGTGGCAGATGCCGGTGCCGGGGGGCACGACCTTGAAATTGTCGAGCGCCTTGCTGCCCCACTTCAGGAACTCGTAACGCTCGTTGTTGCGCTGATATTCGAGCTCGACGTTATCCTCGAACGCCTTGGGCGTGCCGAATTCGTCGACCATCACCGAGTGATCGATGACGAGGTGGACGGGGACGAGCGGGTTGATCTTGGCCGCGTCGCCGCCGAGCTTGGTGATGGCGTCGCGCATGGCCGCGAGATCGACCACGCAGGGCACGCCGGTGAAATCCTGCATCAGCACACGCGCGGGGCGATACTGGATCTCGCGGTCGGGCGCGTTCGGGTTCTGCTGCCAGTCGATGATCGCCTGGATATCGTCCTGGTTGACGGTGACGCCGTCCTCGAAGCGCAGCAGGTTTTCGAGCAGCACCTTCATCGAGAAGGGCAGGCGGCTGATGTCGCCGAGCTTTTCCGCCGCCTTGGTCAGCGAGTAATAGTCGTAGGACGCGCCGTTCACGTCGAGCGTTGCGCGGGTTCCGAGCGTATCCTGGCCGATGGCGGTCATGCGGGTCCTTCCCTGTTGTGACCCCCGGCACGTGAAGCGCGGCGGGGAGGCGGCGCTTACGCCGCTGGCGCGCCCACGAGCGGGGCGAATGCGAGAGTCGCCGCGGGCCTTAGCAAGCGTATCGCCGGGGGGGAAGTGTGCTGCAGTGCAACCGACTCGCAGTAAGCCCGCGCTATTGTCCTTACGGACAGGTCGTCCCGGTATCGCCGTCCAGATCGAGACAGCGCCCGTCGGGCAGCGGTGCGCTCAGCGGCAGGCCGATCGCGCCGGCGAGCGTCGGCATGATATCGACCGTCTCGACCGACAGCGGCTGTTCGAAGCCGGTCATGCCCTTGCGCCAGAACAGGATCGGCACGCGGCGGTCGTAGTCCCAGAAGCTGCCGTGCGTGGCGACCGCGCCGTGCAAGGGATCGGTCGGGGTGATGCGCGGGTTGAGCGCGACGACGATGTCGCCCGAACGCAACGGATTGTACGACGCCTTGGCGCGCATGATGAGCGGCCACGTCTCGGGCGGGCCCTTCGGCGCGGGCGAGGCGGCGATCTCCGCGCCGGAGAAAGCGGCGGCGACCTGCGGGTTGGCGCGATAGACCTTGAGCGCCTCGGCCAGGACGGCGGCTTTCTGCGCCTTGGTCAGCTTGGTGTTGATCCAGACATCGCCCGATCCGCTGTCGCCGAGCAGAACGTCGCCGGTCAGCTTGAGCTTCGCGGTGACGGCGGCGTTGACCGCCTTGGTCGTCGTTTCGGGATTGAGGCGCGCGGCCATCGGCATGGCGTGGTCGCGGTTACGCTCGGGCAGGTCGTGGCCGCCGTGATCGGCCGTCAGGACGACGAGATAATCGACGCCGGTCTTGTCGAGCTGGTCGAACAGCAGGCCGAGCGACTGATCGAGATTGGTGAGCTGGATGCACATCTCCGCGCCGGACGTGCCGTAGGTGTGGCCGACATAATCGGTCGCCGAGGCGCCGATGTCGATCAGGTCGGTGGCGTCGCCCTGGCCGAGCTTCATGTCGCGCACCAGCCCGGCGGCGAGTGCAAGGATCGCCTCGTCGAAGGCAGGGGAGGCGCGGAACTTGGCCCCGTTGCCGGCTTCGCGTTCGAAGCGGCCGGTGCCGACCGTCTTGCCCTCTCCGATCGGGATCGCGCGGTCATGCCCGGCGCAGAAGGCGGGCTCCTCGTAGGCCGCTTGCGGCTCGGCGATGCGCGCGGACGCCGCCGCGTTGATTTGCGTGACGACGGGGGGCGTGGCGCGGCCGGCGTAGGTGACGAAGGCCTTGCCGTCCCACCACCAGATCTCGTCGAGCGTCTTGCGGTGGCCGCCCATCATCACCGCCGCGCGGTCCTTGCCGGCGACCGAAACGGTGCGGCTGGCGGAGTTCGCCGCCTTCATGCGTTCGCCGAGCGTCGGGACGAGCAGGTGATCGTCGGAGACGGTGTATTTGCTCGCGGTGCTGCCGGGCACGCTCTCATCCTCGGCGCAGTAGATGCTCTTGTCGGCGAGCGGCGATTTCTGGTCGATCCAGGTGTTGGCGATGATGCCGGTGTGCGCGGGGCGGAAGCCCGACAGGATGGTCGAATGGCCAGGGCAGGTCTCGGTCGCGGCGTGGCTCTGATAGCCCGAGGGAAAGACGTCGCCGGTCAGCAGGCGCGCGAAACCCTTGGTGAAATGGTTGCGATATTCGGCGAACAGATCGGCCGAGAATTGATCGACCGAGATCGCGACGATCAGCTTGGGTGCGGGGCGCGGGGCGGCGGGGGCGCTCGACGGCGGGATCGCGACAGGCGTGGGGCCGGTCTGCGCGGAAAGGGGCGTAGCGGCGAGGAGCGCGGCGACCGCACCTATGAGAGTTTTCGGGCGCTGCATGATTTTCCCTTTCACTGGCGACGTTTTTGAGGACAGGGCACTCCCGCAGCCGCTATGGCCGAGCCGCTTCCCGCTCACAAGGACCGCAGATGCGTGCTGTTCATTACCTGTTCGTGACGATCCTGGCCTTGCTGTGGGCGGGTGCGGCACAGGCGGACGCCCTGCCGGCAATCGGCGAGCGGCATCTGGCGATGAGCCTCGTCGCGGAGAGCGAGACGCCGGCGGCGGGCAAGGACGTGACGCTGGCGATCGACACGAAGCCGGAAGCCGGCTGGCACGGTTACTGGCAGACGACGGGTGATGCGGGCTTCCCGGCCGATTTCACCTGGACGCTGCCCAAGGGCGTGACCGCCAGCGCGCCCGCCTATCCGCTGCCGGGGCGGCTGATCGTCGCGGGGCTGATGAACTATGTGTTCGAAAAGCCCTATGCGCTGCTGGTGACGTTGCACGTTCCGGCGGGCCTCGCGGCGGGGACGAAGTTGCCGGTGAAGCTGCACGCGTCATATCTCGTCTGCTCGGCGAGCGTGTGCGTGCCGGAAACCGCGGACGTGGCGACTGAGCTTACGATCGGCGACGGGGCGATTACGCCCGAGAACGCCGCGCGCTTCGATGCGTGGCGGCGGGCGATTCCGAAGCCGCTCGATGCGGCGGGCACGTTCGAGGTGAAGGACGCGGCGTTGCGGATCGCGGTGCCCTATCCGGCCAGCGCGCCGCTCAGCGACGCTTATTTCTATCCGATCTCGACGGAGCTGGTCGATTTCGCCGCGCCGCAGACGATCACGCGCGACGGCGACCGGATCGTGATCGCGACCAAGGCGAAGGGCACCGGAACGGGGCCGCTTAGCGGCGTGCTGGCGATCGGCGGCGAGCAGGGCCTGCGCGTGACGGCGCAGCCGGGCGCGGTCGCCGGGAGCGCGCCGCCCGCGCCCGCGCAGGGTTGGTTGATGGCGACCTTGATCGCCTTTGCCGGCGCGATGCTCGGCGGGTTGATCCTCAATGTCATGCCGTGCGTGTTCCCGATCCTCAGCCTCAAGGCGCTGAGCCTCGCGCGCGGCCACCTCGACGAGCGCAGCGCGCGGGCGGAGGCGCTCGCCTATACGGCCGGCGTCGTGGCGGTGTGCGTGGCGCTGGGCGGGGCGATCCTCGCGTTGCGCGCGGGCGGGAGCGCGGTCGGCTGGGCGTTCCAGTTGCAGGATCCGCGCGCGATCGTCGTGCTGCTGCTGCTGACGGTGGCGCTGTCGCTCAACCTCGGCGGACTGTTCGAGATCCCGACGCCGCAGTTCGTCAACAAGGCGGGCGGCGCAGGCGGCGCGTTCGCGACCGGCGCGCTGGCGGCGTTCATCGCGACGCCGTGTACCGGGCCGTTCATGGGTGCGGCGCTGGGCGCGGCGCTGGTGCTGCCGTGGGCGGCGGCGCTGGCGGTGTTCGCGGGGCTCGGGCTCGGGCTGGCATTGCCGTTCCTCGCGCTGGGCTTCGTACCGGCGCTGCGGAAGATGTTGCCGAAGCCTGGGAACTGGATGGTGACGTTCCGCCATGTCCTCAGCGTGCCGATGTGGCTGACGGCGATTGCGCTGGCGTGGGTGCTGGGGCGGCAGGCGGGGGTCGACGGGCTGACGGCGGCGTTGATCGCGGCGCTGGCGGTCGGCGTGTTGCTGTGGTGGGGCGGGGCGCGGCAGGCGAAGGGCAAGGCGTTCGGCGCGGCGGCGCTGATCGGCATCGTCGCGGTGGCGGCCTTCGCGAGCGGATCGATCGCGCGGTTGCCCAAGCCCGAGGTGGCGGTCGCGAGTGCCGCCGGAGAGCCCTTCAGCGAGGACCGGCTCGCACAACTGCGCGCGCAGAAGCGCCCGGTCTTTGCCTATTTCACCGCCGACTGGTGCCTGACGTGCAAGGTCAACGAGAAGGCCGCGATCGAGACCGACGCGACCCGCGCCGCCTTCAGGCAGAAGAATGTCGCGGTGCTGGTCGGCGACTGGACCGACGGCGACGCGAAGCTCGGCCGCTTCATCGAGGCGCACAATCGCGCTGGCGTGCCGCTGTACCTCTACTACGCGCCGGGCGCTGCCGAGCCGCAGGTACTGCCGCAGGTGCTGACGCCGGGCACGCTGGCGGCGCTGTGAGACGTTTCCTTGCCCTCGCTTTGTCGCTCGCCGCGCCGGCAGCCGCGCAGCAGCCCGAATGGTCGGAACCGCAAGCGCCGTTCCATATCGCCGGGCCGGTCTGGTACGTCGGCACGAAGGGCCTCGGCGTCTATGCGATCAAGACCGATGCGGGCGCGATCCTCGTCAGCGCGGCGCAAGCGAAAGACGCGGACCTGATCGAGAAGAATTTGCGCGCGATCGGCGTGGTGGGCGGGCAGCTCAAGCTGATGCTCAACTACCATGCACATTACGATCACGCCGGGTTCGCGCCGATCAAGGCCGATACCGGCGCGCTGCTGCTGTCCTCCGCCGCCGATGCCGATGCGTTGCGAAAGGGCCGGCACGAGGCGGACAACGAGAACGGCCACACGCTCTTCCCCGCCGTCCCGGTCGATCGCATCGTGCGCGACGGGGAGACGGTGCGATTGGGCGGCGTCGGCATCACCGCAACGCTCACCCCCGGTCATACGCCCGGCTGCACGACCTGGTCGCTGCCCGTCACCGACCGGGGCCGCACGCTGCGGGTGGTGTTTCCGTGCAGCATCACCGTTGCCGGCAACGTGCTGGTCGGTAACAAATCCTATCCCGGCATCGTCGCCGATTACCGCAAGAGCTTTGCGCGACTGGCGCGGATGAAGGCCGATATCGTCCTGCCGATGCACCCCGAGTTCAACGATGTGCTGGGCCGCGAAGCGCGCGCGGCGGCGGGGAATCGCGACGCTTTCGTCGATCGCAGGGCGCTGCCCCGTATCGTCGCCGAGGCGCGCACCGCGTTCGAGAAGGAGCTCTCGCGCCAGCAAAGGCGATAATCGCCTCTTGTGCGGCGCAATAACATGACGCAGCATGGAGCCTTACGGACTTGGGGGGCGTTTCCGGCTCGATGGCATTGGCACAGGCGTTCGACGAGATCATGGGGCAGCCGGGTTCGAGCGTGCCCCGCGCCCCGCTATCGCCGCTCGGCAACTGGATCGACGGCACGCCCGACGCCGAGCTCCGCCGTCGCCAGGAAGCGGCCGAGGCGACCTTCCGCCAGCTCGGCATCACCTTCGCGGTCTACGGCGACAGCGATGCGAGCGAGCGCATCATCCCGTTCGACATCGTGCCGCGCATCTTCCTCAACAGCGAATGGAACCGCCTGTCCGAGGGGCTGATCCAGCGCGTGCAGGCGATCAACGCCTTTCTCGACGACATCTACGGCGCGCGGCGCATCCTCGACGAAGGAATCCTGCCGCCCGACCTGATCTTCGGCAACCCGCAGTTCCGCCCCGAAATCGCGGGGATGCGCCCGCCGCACGGCATCTGGGCGCATATCTGCGGCATCGATCTGGTGCGGACCGGGCCCGACGAATTTTTCGTGCTTGAGGACAATGCCCGCACCCCGTCGGGCGTCAGCTACATGCTCGAGAACCGCGAGGCGATGCTGCGGCTGTGCCCTGAGCTGTTCCGCGAATTCCGCGTGGCGGCGGTGGACTCCTACCCGGATCGTCTGCTGGAGACGATGAAGTCGGTCGCACCGGGCAATGTCGCCGCGCCCGTCTGCGTCGTGCTGACGCCGGGGCATTACAATTCGGCCTATTACGAGCACAGCTTCCTCGCCGATTCGATGGGCATCGAGCTGGTCGAGGCGGCGGATCTCGTCGTCGATGACGACGTCGTGTGGATGCGCACGATCGCGGGGCGGGTGAAGGTCGACGTGATCTATCGCCGGATCGACGACGACTATCTCGATCCGCTCGTCTTCCGCCCGGATTCGATGCTCGGCGTGCCGGGGCTGATCGCGGCCTATGCGGCGGGCAATGTCGCGCTCATCAACGCGCCGGGCAACGGCATCGCCGACGACAAGGCGATCTATTCGTACATGCCCGAGATCGTGAAATTCTATTCGGGCAGCGAGCCCAAGCTGCCCAATGTCGAGACGTGGCGCTGCCGCGAGCCGCAGGCGCTGAAATACGTGCTCGACAATCTCGAGAAGGTCGTTGTCAAGCTGGTCGACGGATCGGGCGGCTATGGCATGCTGGTCGGCCCGACCGCGTCGAAGGCGGAGGTCGAGACCTTCCGCGCCGCGCTGATCGCCGAGCCGCACCGCTATATCGCCCAGCCGACGCTGGCTCTGTCGACCGTGCCGACGCTTGCGGACAGCGGGCTCGCGCCGCGCCACGTCGATTTCCGCCCCTTCGTGCTGACCGGATCGCGCGGCGTGCAGGTGGTGCCCGGCGGCCTGACGCGCGTGGCGCTGAAGGAGGGTTCGCTGGTGGTGAACTCCTCGCAGGGCGGCGGCACCAAGGACAGCTTCGTGCTGATGGACGATGGCGCCCCGCCGCCCGCTCCGCCTGCTCAAACGCAGATGCAAAGCCAGGGGATCGGCTGATGCTCTCGCGGACCGCTCTCTCGCTCTACTGGCTCGGCCGTTATGTCGAGCGTGCCGATTTCATCGCGCGCCTCGTCGAGGCGACCGTGCGGCTCGATGTGCTGTCACCGCGGCCGGCGGGGGAGGTCGCGTGGGTCAGCGCGCTCGCCGTGACCGAGACGGAAAAGGCCTTCGCCAAGACGGGCGCGCCGATCGCGCATGAGCCCGTCGCGCGCTTCCTGACGCTCGATGCGACGCATCCCGGCTCGATCGTGCGCTCGCTCGACATGGCGCGCGACAATGCCCGCGCCGTGCGCACCGCGCTCACCCGCGAGGCGTGGACCGGCATCAACCAGGCGTGGCTGCTGTTCCAGAACCGCGCGACCACCGGCAACGCGGCGACCACGCTCAACCTGATCGAATCGGTGAAGTCGGCGACGCGCGGATTCGAGGGTGCGATCCACCGGATGCTGCGCAACCAGACGACGTGGTTCATCCGGCTGGGCCAGGCCATCGAGCGCGCCGACAACACCGCGCGCCTGCTCGACGTGAAATACCACATCCTGCTGCCCGAGGGCGAGCAGGTCGGCGGCGTGGTCGATCGCGACCAGTGGACGACCATTCTGCAGACGGTGTCGGCGGTGACGGCGTATCGCTGGTTCTATTCGGAAGGGCTGCTGCCCGCCAACGTCATCGATCTGCTGATTGCGCGATCCGAACTGCCGCGCAGTCTGGCGGCATCGGTCGAGGAGGCGGTCGATATCCTCAACCTGCTCGCCAAGCGCACCGGCTTGCACGGCGAGGCGGACCGGATGGCGCGCAACCGGCACGCACGGATGGTCAAGACCCAGTCGCGGCAGATCATCGCGGGCGGGTTGCACCAGTATCTGCAGGATTTCCTGGCGGAGAACGACGAGTTGCACTTCGCGATCAGCCGCCAGTTCAAGCTCGGCTGATGCGGCTCACGATCGATCATCGCACCGTCTATCGCTTCTCGGAACCGCAGGCGCGCCTTACGCAATTGCTGCGGCTTTCGCCGGAAGACACTTACGACCAGTCGGTGACGGGCTGGTCGCTCCACGTCGATTGCGATGCGCGCATGCGCGAGGGGCGCGACGGCTTCGGCAACAAGGTGACGATGCTGTATGTCGAGGGGCCGATCACCGGCATCGAGATCGCGGTGTCGGGCGAAGTGCTGACCAACCCGTCGCACGGCGTCGTCAATGGCGCGGCCGAGCCGCTGCCGCCGCCGCTGTTCCTGCGCGCGACGCCGCTGACCGAGCGCGACGACGCGATCGCCGCCTTCGCCAACGATGCCGTTGCGGGCGAGAACGATCCGGTCGCGCGGATGCATGCGCTGAACGGTGCCGTACGCAAGCAGTTCACGCTGGATGAGGGGCGTCCGGTTTCCGGCCGCACCGCCGCCGAAGCCTTCGGCCTCAAGACCGCCACCTCGCGCGATCTCGCGCATATCCTCGCCACGGCCGCGCGCAGCCTGAACGTGCCCGCGCGCTATGTGTCGGGCTACAGCACCGTCGATGCCGACGATGCGCCCGCGCCGCACGGCTGGGTCGAGGTGCATATCGACGGGCTCGGCTGGGTCGCGTTCGATCCGTGGACGGGCATCTGCGCGGACGAGGCCTATGCCCGCATCGCCGTCGCGCTCGATGCGGCGGGCGCGGCGCCGGTCGCCGGATCGCGGCTGGGCGAAGGCGACGAGGAAATGGACGTCGACGTGCATGTCGAGGGCGGGGAAGGGCAGTGATGAAGGTCTGCTGGCTGTTCGCGGGCGCGCTGGCGCTGCCATCCGCCATTTTCGCCGCGCCGCCGCTCGACGTGCCTGCGGCGAAGGCGAAGATCGATGCGTCGCTCGCCAGGACCTATCCCGATCTCGAAGGCCTCTACAAGGATCTGCACGGCCATCCCGAACTCGCCTTCGCGGAGACGCGCACCGCCGCGCTGCTGGCGGCGCGGATGCGCAAGCTTGGCTTCACTGTGACCGAGAAGGTCGGCAAGACCGGCGTCGTCGCGCTCTACAAAAACGGTGACGGCCCGACCGTGCTGGTGCGCGTCGAGATGGACGGCCTGCCGGTCGAGGAAAAGACCGGCCTGCCCTGGGCGAGCAAGGCGCAGCAGCCGGGCAGCGACGGCAAGATGACCCCCGTCGATCAGGCGTGCGGGCACGACATCCACATGGCGTGGTGGATCGGCACGGCCGAGGCACTGCTGGCGATGAAGGACCAGTGGCACGGCACGCTCATGTTCATCGCGCAGCCCGCTGAGGAGATCGGCGGCGGCGCGAAGGCGATGCTGGCGGACGGGCTGTTCACGCGCTTCCCCAAGCCCGACTACGGTTTCGCCGCGCACGTCTTTCCGAGCGAGGCGGGCACGGTGCTGGTCAAGCAGGGCGCGATGACATCGGCGTCCGACACCGTGAAGATCACCTTCAAGGGGCTCGGCGCGCATGGGTCGATGCCCGACAAGAGCATCGACCCGATCGTCGAGGCGGCGCAGTTCGTCACCGACGTGCAGACCGTCATCAGCCGGCGCAAGGATCCGCAGAAGTTCGGCGTGGTGACGGTCGGCTCGTTCCACGCCGGCACCGTCGCCAACATCATTCCCGATCATGCCGACCTGCAATTGACGGTGCGCTCCTACGAGCCGGCGGTGCGCACGCTGCTGATCGACGGCATCACCGGCACCGCCAATGCCGTCGCGGCGATGGCGGGGGCGCCCGCGCCCGACATCAGCCGCACCAGCGGCGGCGAGACGGTGGTCAACGACAATGCGCTGGCGGCCTCGACCGCGGAGGTGCTGAGGGCCGCGCTCGGCGCGCGGGTGAGCTTCGTGCCGGAAAGCGGCCCCGGCTGGACGGCGAGCGAGGATTACTCCGCCTTCGTCAGCGCGGGCATGCCGAAATCGGTCTATTTCAGCATCGGCGGCGTCGATGCCGCGACGATCGCGAAGTGGAAGGCGGAAGGGAAACCGATGCCGGTCAACCACTCGCCCTTCTTCGCGCCGGTCGCCGAGCCGTCGATCAAGGCCGGCGTGACGACGCTGACGCTCGCGGTGCTGAGCGTGGCGGGAAAATAGCGTGACACCGTTCGCCCTGAGCTTGTCGAAGGGCTGTTCTTCTTCTCGCGCGTAGAAAGGAAGGGCAGGGCTTCGACAAGCTCAGCCCGAACGGATTTTAGGTCAGCCTTGGCTCACAATTCATCCGCCAACATCGTATATTTCTGCGCCGGCGGGCGATACGTCGCGTCCTCATCGGTCAGCAGCGTCCAGCCTTTGGGGCCGAGCACCTCGATCGGGCGGTAGCGGACCTTGTAGGCCATCCGCTCCGAACCCTTCACCCAATAGCCGAGGTACACATAGGCCAGCCCCGCCGCGCGGGCGCGCAGGATGTGGTCCATGATGATGAGGTTGCCGAGGCCGGGGCGTTCCTCATTGTCGGCGTCGAAGAAGCTGTAGATCATCGACAGGCCGTCGGCCTGCTGGTCGGTCAGGCACGCGCCGATCAGCTTGCCGCGCTCGCCGTTGACCGAGGGTTCGCGGTATTCGACGACGAAGGAATTGACCGGCGAATGTTCGACCATGTCGGCATAGTCGCCGTCGTCCATCTCCGCCATGCCGCCGCCGGGGTGGCGCGATTCGAGGTAGCGGCGCAGCAGCTGGAACTGTTCGTCGGTCGCCCAGGCGCGGCAGGCGGTGACTTCGAGATCGGCGTTGCGGCGCAATTGCTTGCGCTGCGTGCCGTTGGGCTTGAAATCGGTGGCGACGACGCGGACCGAGACGCAGGCCGAACAGCCCGAGCAGCTCGGCCGATAGGCGACCGACTGGCTGCGGCGGAAACCGATGCGGCCGAGCGCGTCATTCAGCTCGCCGGCGTGCGGCCCGCGCAATTCGGTGAACACCTTCCGCTCCTGCCGGCCGGGCAGATACGGGCATGGGGAGGGGCTGGTAACGAAGAATCGTGGAAAGCGAAAAGGCGCGGTCACCGCCGGTTATTCCCCTGTCTGGCCAGCGCTGATCACGGGCCACGCACCCTTATGAATCGGGAGCGGGCTGATGAAAAGCGGCTTTACCATCATTGAAAGTTAACGCGGGTGAGGCGGTGAGTCTCGCCTTTTTTAGCCCCTCCCCTTCAGGGGAGGGGCTTTAAGGTCAGCCCAACTCCACCGGGCTCACTTCATACCCCTCCGCATGCAGCGCCGCGATCAACCGCTCGAGGTGCGCGCGATCCCGCGTTTCGCACTCGACGTCGAGGCTGAGGCCCTTGGCCGGCAGGTTGGTGAAGATGCGCTGATGCGCCAGCTCCAGGATGTTGACGCGCTCGGCATCGAAGATGCGCGCGACATGGAACAGCGCGCCGGGCTGATCGCGCAGCACGATGCGCAGCCGCGCCAGCCGCCCCGACCGCGCGAGATCGCGCAGCAGCACGTTGGCGAGCAGCCGCGTGTCGATATTGCCGCCGCACAGGATGATGCCGACCGTCTTGCCGCGGAAGCGCTCGGGATGCTGGAGCAAGGCCGCGAGGCCCGCCGCGCCCGCGCCCTCGACCACGGTCTTTTCGATCTGCAGCAGCAGGCTGACCGCTTCCTCCAGGCTGCGCTCGCTGACCAGTACGATATCGTCGAGCAGCGCGCGCACCATGTTGGAGGTGACGCGGCCCGGCTCCTTCACCGCGATACCTTCGGCCAGCGTATCGCCCGCACACGGCATGTCGGTGCCGTTGATGCGGTTGTACATCGAGGGGAACAGCTCGGCCTGAACGCCGATCACCTCGATCGGCGTGCCGCCGCGCTCCACGCTGATCGCGCGCGCGACCGTCGCCATGCCCGAGCTCAGCCCGCCGCCGCCGATCGGCACGACCAGCGTGTCGATGGCGGGCACGTCGGCCAGCATCTCGATCGCGACGGTGCCTTGCCCCGCGATCACGCGCGGATCGTCGAACGGGTGGACGAAGGTGAGCCCGCGCTCGCCCTCCAGCTCGCGCGCATGTTCGTACGCCGCGTCGAAGGTCTGGCCGAACAGCACGACATTGGCGCCGTGGCCTTCGGTCTGCGTGATCTTCACCGTCGGCGTCGTCGTCGGCATGACGATGGTCGAGGCGATGCCGAGGCGCGTCGCGTGATAGGACAGCCCCTGCGCATGATTGCCGGCCGATGCCGCGATCACGCCCTTGGCGCGCGCCTCCGCGTCGAGCTGCAGCAGCGTGTTGAGCGCGCCGCGCTCCTTGTAGGCGGCGGTGAACTGCAGGTTCTCGAACTTCAGATAGACGGTCGCGCCGGTCAGGTTCGACAAGGTGCGGCTGATGAAGGTCGGCGTGCGGACGATGGCGTCGGCGATGCGCGCATGCGCCGCGCGCACGTCGTCGATCGTGACGGGGAGGGTTTCGTCGGTCGCTTTCGCCAGGGTCGCCATTCTTCACATCATCCGTTCGCCCTGAGCTTGTCGAAGGGCTGCACTTCTTCTGCAACCGTCGACAAGAAAGACAGGGCTTCGACAAGCTCAGCCCGAACGGCTGAGGGGGTCGCCACTAGACCATCTGGCGCGCCAACGGAACACGCCTTATCGCTGGGCGATGCGCACCCTGCTCGCCCTCGCGGCCCTCACCCTTGCCACCCCCGCTTTCGCGGATGCGCTGGTCGACAATGTCAACGGCATCACGCTCGACAAGGACGGCAAGGTCGTGCGCTTCAACGCGATCCTGCTGACCCCCGACGGCAAGGTCATCCGCCTGCTGCAGTCGGGCGACAAGCGGCCCGCGCAGCTCGACTGGCGCGCCGACGAGAAGGGCAAGGTGCTGCTGCCCGGCTTCGTCGATGCGCACGGCCATGTCATGGGGCTCGGCATGGGTGCGCTCGCGCTCGATCTGTCGGACACGACCTCGCTCGCGCAGGCGACGGCGAAGATCGCCGCTTATGCTGCCGCCAATCCCGACAAGAAATGGATCCTCGGGCGCGGCTGGAACCAGGAGAAATGGGGCCTGGGCCGCTTCCCCACCGCCGCCGACATCGATGCGGTGGTGGCCGACCGCCCGGTCTGGCTGGAGCGCGTCGACGGCCATGCGAGCTGGGCCAACAGCGCGGCGATGAAGGCGGCGGGGCTCAATGCCAAAAGCATCTCCCCGCCCGGCGGCCGCATCGAGAAAGCGGCCGGCGGCGTGCCGAGCGGCGTGCTGGTCGATGCCGCGCAGGCGCTGGTGGGCAAGGTCGTGCCGCAGCCCTTGCCCAAGGAGCTCGATGTCGCCGTGTTGAAGGCGCAGGAAATCCTGCTCAGCTACGGCGTCACCGCTGCCGCCGACATGGGCACGAGCCTCGACGACTGGCTGAGCTACCGCCGGCTCGGCGACATGGGGGCGCTGCGGGTGCGCATCATGGCGTACGGCGACGGCGTGGAAACGGCGGTGCGCGTCGGCGGGAGCGGGCCGACGCCGTGGCTCTACAAGGACCGGCTGCGGATGGGCGGGGTGAAGCTCTATGCCGACGGCGCGCTCGGCTCGCGCGGGGCGTGGCTGAAGGCGCCGTACAGCGACGCGGCGGGAGAAACCGGCCTCGGCTTCATGACCGACGACGTCATCCGCAACCGCATGGTCCGCGCGTCGATGGACGGCTACCAGATCGCCGTCCACGCGATCGGCGACAAGGCCAACGCGCAGGTGCTCGACGCGATCGAGGAGTTGCAGGGCACGTTCAAGGGCGACCGGCGCTGGCGCATCGAACATGCGCAGATCGTCGATCCCATCGATCTTCCGCGCTTCGGCAAGCTCGGCGTGATCGCCTCGATGCAGCCCGTCCACCAGACCAGCGACATGCACATGGCCGAGGCGCGGCTGGGGCCTAACCGGCTGGCGGGGGCCTATGCGTGGAAATCGATGCTGACGAACGGCGCACCGCTCGTGTTCGGCACCGACTTCCCGGTCGAGAGCCCCGATCCCTGGGCGGGCTGGGCCGCCGCCTTCACCCGGCAGGACAAGGACGGCCAGCCCTTCGGCGGCTGGCGGCCCGAAGAGGCGGTGACGCGCGAGGCGGCATGGAAGGCCTATACGATGGACGCCGCCTGGGCGGGCTTCGCAGAGGACAAGTTCGGCCGTCTTGCGCCGGGCCAGCGTGCCGACTTCATCATCGTCGACCGCGATCCGCTGCTGGCGTCCCCGGCGGAGTTGCGATCGATGAAGGTCGAGCAGACGTGGGTGGGCGGAGAGAAGGTTTGGATCAGGAAATAGAGGGGTCTCTTTTCCCCTCTCGCCTTCGCGGGAGGGGCAGGGAGGGTCTTTCTTCTCCTCCACCACGCGCCGAAAAAAGAAGAAGACTCTCACCCGCTCCGGCTAGGGCCGCGTGAAGAACGCGACCCCAGTCTCCGCTGCCTTTTCCACGAACGCGGGAAAGGGCTAAATCCCCATCCCCTTAGACCTTGGTCGAACTCTCCGCCCCCGACCGGCCCGGCTTAAATCCCTCGTAACGCTATCGGGCGTGCAACGCGCACAGGGGAGCCCGAACCGTGTCTTTCATGTCCGCCATCCAGATGCCCACGATCGCACTCGATCACTTCGTCCAGTGGGAGCCGTCGCACCGCAGCCAGGCTGCGTTTTCCGCCGGGCTCGACGATGCCACGCAAACCGTGCGCGTCCGCGGTGGCGGGATCTGGTACGGGCCGGATGCCGAGCTCTATTTCATCCAGCAGCGCCGCATCGTCGAGGAGGCGCGGCGGCGCTACGGCGTGCTCAAGGCGTTCTACGACGTACGCTGCTGGGTGGTGGAGAACCCCGATTCGGTCCTGCAATTCACTGCGATGAACAGCGAGATCTACCGGCCAGAGGACCGGCTCGTCGCGGTGGTCGAATCGTCGGTGGCGAAACCGCATCCGCGCGCCGCGCTCGCCGTCGGTCAGCGCGAATCCTTCCTCTCGTTGTCGGCCGCCGAAACCTGGCTGCAGGCCTATGCCGCAAACGGTGGCGCCCCCGCGTGAGCCTGCCCGAGCGATCCCTCCTCTACGTCAGCCACAAGACGATCGATCCGGGCGCCGAGGAGGTGATCCAGGATATCGTCAGCGCGGCGTCCGTGAAGAACGCCGCGCTCGGCGTCACCGGCGCGCTGGTCGCGACGCGCGCGCATTTCGCGCAGATCCTCGAAGGGCCGGCCGATGCCGTACACGATCTGATGGATTCGATCTGTCGCGACGCACGCCACACCAACGTCATCGTGCTGCGCGAATGGGCGATCATCGGGCGCAGCTTCGCGGACTTCTCTTTGGCCTATTCCGGGCCGTCGAGTTACGTCGCCAAGCATGTCGTGGGCGTCAGCCACGCGGTGGGCGATGATCTGACGATCAAGGTCGACCGCGTCATCGCGCTGATCGCCGGACTCGCGGTGCCGGCGGATGTGGATGCTTGATTTCTGAAACGCGACGCGGCGAAGCCGCGTCGTCGGACGGCGCTTGAAGCGCCGCCGGCCGTGCGTCGCTTGGGCCGGCGACTAGCTTCGCCAATCGCTGGGCCGCAACGCAGAACGGCCGCGACACCCCCCGGTATCGCGGCCGTCTCCCGGTAACAGGGAGCTCTATCGAGTGCCTTAGGCGACCGCGGTCGCGGCGACCTCGTCGGATTCGCGCAGCACGTAGCCACGGCCCCAGACGGTCTCGATATAGTTTTCGCCGTCGCATGCCAGGCTGAGCTTCTTGCGCAGCTTGCAGATGAAGACGTCGATGATCTTGAGCTCGGGCTCGTCCATGCCGCCATAGAGGTGGTTCAGGAACATTTCCTTGGTGAGCGTCGTGCCCTTGCGGAGCGAGAGCAGCTCCAGCATCGCATATTCCTTGCCGGTCAGGTGGACGCGGCTGCCATCGACCTCGACCGTCTTGGCGTCGAGGTTCACGGCCAGCTTGCCGGTGCGGATGACCGACTGGCTGTGGCCCTTCGAACGGCGGACGACGGCGTGGATGCGCGCGGTCAGCTCTTCGCGGTGGAACGGCTTGGTGACGTAGTCGTCGGCGCCGAAGCCGAACGAGCGCACCTTGCTGTCCATTTCCGAAATGCCGGAGAGGATCAGCACCGGCGTCTGCACGCGGGCGACGCGCAGCTTCTTCAGCACGTCATAGCCGTGCATGTCCGGCAGGTTGAGGTCGAGCAGGATGATGTCGTAATCATACAGCTTCCCGAGATCGAGGCCTTCTTCACCCAGATCGGTCGAGTAAACGTTGAATCCTTCGGAGGACAACATGAGCTCGATCGCCTTGGCGGTCGTCGGCTCGTCCTCGATCAGCAGCACGCGCATTTGGCAGTTCCCCTGTCGTTCGCGGCCCCGAACGCCCCCTCGGCTCGGTGCACTCAATTCCCAAACTCTTAACGAGATCAGAAATGAACGCAAAAGGTTAATTTAACGCTAACTCGCGGAAATGCGCGAGTCGCGGGCTTTGCGGTTAGTACTTACGTGATTCGGCTTAACCCTTTTCGCCTTCAATCCGGGCAGACCTTTCGGAGGTTTTCGGCGAGGTACGCGATCAGCGCCTCGACGCGCGCGGGGCGCAGATTGCCCGGCGGAGTCATCAGATGCAGCGCGATCGGCGGCGGCGACCAGTCGGTCAGGATCGCCTGCAGCGTCCCGCTCGCCAGATCGGCATCGACGATGAAATCGGGCAGCATCGCGATGCCGATCCCTGCCCGCAGCGCCGGCAGCAGCGCGTCGCCGCTGTTCGATCGCAACGGCCCGGCCGGGCGGAACGCCGCCTCCTCGCCGTTCGGCCCGGTAAAGCGCAGCGGGCCGGTGAGGTTGGTGTAGCCGAGCACCGCATGTTCGCCGAGCTGCGCGGGGTGCGTCGGGCGGCCGTGCTTCGCCAGATAGCCGGGGGCCGCGACGATATGCGTCGTGATCGGCCCGATCCGCCGCGCACGCAGCGAGCTGTCGGGCAGGTTGGCGATGCGCAGCGCGACGTCGATCCCCTCCGCGACGATATCGACCTTGGCGTCGGAGAGGTTGAGGTCGATCTCGATGCCGGGATGCAGCTTCAGGAAATCGGCGACGACGGGGGCCACGGTGACGAGGCCGAGCGTCATCGGCGCGGTCATGCGGATCAGCCCTTCGGGCGCGGTGGCGGCATCGTGCGCGGCCTCTTCCGCCGCCTCGGCATCGGCGAGGATGCGGCGGGCGTGATCGGCGAGCACGGTGCCGCTCTCGGTGAGCGTAAGGCGGCGCGAGGTGCGGTGGAACAGCGACTGGCCGAGCCGCAGCTCCAGCCGGCTGATCGCCTTCGACACCGTCGCCTTCGACGCGCCGAGCGCATCCGCCGCGCCGCTGAACGAGCGATGTTCCACGACGGAGGCGAAGATCGCCCAGGCTTCGAGATCGGGCAGGCGCATTGGGGCAGGCTCCTTCGTCTTAGCCCCTCCCCTTCAGGGGAGGGTTGGGGTGGGGGAGGCCTCGCAGAGCGCGATCTCGGTGAGACTCCGCCCCACCCCCAACCCCTCCCCTGAAGGGGAGGGGCTTAAAGGATGAAACGATCGGTTTCCACCGTTTCCATTTACGCGCCAATCGCCGCGCCTATCTTGCACCCAACACTTCACCCCAAGGATTGGGAGACACATCATGATCGAGAAACGTTCGTTCGAAAGCCTCGGCCACGCCGATCACGGCTGGCTCAACGCCCGTCATCACTTTTCCTTCTCGGATTATTACGATCCGGCCCGCATGGGCTGGGGCGCGATCCGGGTGTGGAACGACGACGAGATCGCCGGGGGCAGCGGCTTCCCGCCGCATCCCCACCGCGACATGGAGATCATCACCTACGTCCGCACAGGCGCGATCACGCATCAGGATTCAATGGGCAACCAGGGCCGCACCGGCGCGGGCGACGTGCAGGTGATGTCCGCCGGCACCGGCGTGCGCCATGCCGAATATAACCTCGAGAAGGAGCCGACCACGCTCTTCCAGATCTGGATCGAGCCCACCCGCAAGGGCGGCTCGCCGAGCTGGGGCGCGAAGCCCTTCCCCAAGGGCGACCGCAGCGGCAAGTTCGTGACGCTGGCATCGGGCTTCGCCGAGGATATCGGCGAGGAGGGCGGCGCGCTGCCGATCCGCGCCGATGCGCGCCTGCTGGCGGCGACCGTCAATGCCGGCGAGACGATCTCGCACACCGTCGGCGCTGGCCGGCACGCCTATCTCGTGCCTGCCACCGGCGTGGTCGAGATCGGCGGCGAGCGCTACAACGCCCGCGACGGCATCGCGATCGGCGGCGGCCAGACCGTCGAGATCCGCGCGCTCGAAGAGACCGAACTGGTGCTCGTCGACTCCGAATGACCCCTGAAATCCCCCTCCCGCTTGCGGGAGGGGGCTAGGGGAGGGCCTGTCCTCCCCATCGACGCCGCTTTTTGCGGACATGCCCTCCCCCGACCCCTCCCGTGAACGGGAGGGGGGCAAGAAGGAACTTCCCATGACCAAGGTTCTCGTCCTTTATTATTCCTCCTACGGCCATATCGAGCAGATGGCCGATGCCGTCGCCGAGGGCGCGCGCGCCGGCGGTGCCGAGGTCGACATCCGCCGCGTCCCGGAAACCGCGCCCGAGGCGGTGGTGAGGGCCGCACACTTCAAGACCGACACCGCGCATCCGCTGATCGAGAGCGTCGATGCGCTCGCCGGTTACGACGCGATCGTCATCGGCGCGCCGACCCGCTTCGGCCGCATGCCGAGCCAGATGGCGGCGTTCCTCGACACGGCCGGCGGCCTGTGGATGCGAGGGAGCCTCAACGGCAAGGTCGGCGGTGCCTTCACCTCGACTGCGAGCCAGCACGGCGGGCAGGAGACGACCCTGTTCTCGATCATCACCAACCTGCTGCACTTCGGCATGACGATCGTCGGGCTCGACTACGGCTTCCAGGGGATGACCGGCGTCAAGGAAGTCCACGGCGGCGCGCCCTACGGCGCCACCACCCTGGCGGACGGCGACGGCAGCCGCCAGCCGAGCTCGGTCGATCTCGACGGCGCACGCTATCAGGGCAAGCGCATCGCCGAGACGGCGGCGAAGCTGAAGGGCTGAGCTTTTTGAACCCCTCCCCTTCAGGGGAGGGGCTTATTAGCCTCAGTCGCTCAGCACGTCCGGTTGTATCCGGCGTCCGCGTCTGTCCCGCATCGGGGTCGGCGTGGGCGTCGGCAGCGGCTGGATGAAATAGCTCTGCGGCAACGGTTGCAGATACGGCGAGCCCTGTGGCCTGGCGACCGCGGGCGGCGCGGGCGTCTGCGGCTGGATCACGCGCAGCCATTCGTCCGACAGCCCGCGGATCATCGGGTTGGCCGGGAAATCGGCCCGCGCGCGCTTGAACAGCAGCCGTGCCTGCACCGCGCCCGGCGTCGAGACCGACGTGCCGACCCAGCGCCAGTGCCACGGTTCCCACGTCACACCCTGCGCATTGCCTGCCGGAAAGGACAGTTCGAACCCGTAATCGCGCGCATGCGCGATCAGCCACTGCCCCGCCACCGTGCGCGCGATGCACGGGCTCACGTCGGCGCAGTTCGGCGAGGGGCGCAGCCCGAAGTCGATCGCATAGCCGGTGGCATGTTCGCTGAAGCCGGGCGGCCCGACAGAACGGGCGCGCTCGGCGGCATCCTTGCAACGCTTGCCGGGGCCGATCTGCGAACAGAACACCGCGCGCTGGCGCTCGACCGAGCGGAAGCACGAGATGCCGCGCAGCCGGGTGCCGACGCCCGGCGCCGCCGCTGCCGCGCTCAGCAGCCGGCCCAGATCGGGCGCGACATCGCGGTGGACGAGGCACGAAGCGCCCGCCGCGAACCATGCGGGCGCGGCGACGAGATCGCTGTCGAGCGCCTGGCGATAGGGGATATGGCCGAGCACGCGGCCGTCCGGCCCGGGCAGCGCCGTCTGGCCGGGGCACAGCGGCTCCGGCGTCGCCGCCATCGCCAGCGACGGCAAGCCAAGCGCGAGCAGGCGCAGAATCGGATGAGCGAGCCGGGGGGACACGGCGATTGCTCTGGCATGGGGTCACGCGGAGTGGCAAGACGCCAACATGCTTGCGAACAAGGTTCTTTTTCTCGACGGCGAGGCGATCGTCATCGACAAGCCGGCGGGCTTGCCGGTCGATCCCCCGCGCGACGGATCGATCTCTCTCGAAAACCATCTCGGCGGCCTGACCTTCGGGTTCAAGCGCTGGCCGCAGGCGGTCCACCGGCTCGACCGCGACACGTCGGGCTGCCTGCTCCTGTCGCGCAATCCGAAGGCGCATGCGAAGCTGCAACAGGCGTTCGAACAGGGGCTGGTGCAGAAGCGCTACCTCGCCGTGCTGGAAGGCGTGCCGGAGGGCGAGGAGGGCGTGATCGACCTGCCGCTCATCAAGGTCAGCAGCGCGGAAGCGGGCTGGCGGATGACGGGCGATGCGACGGGCAAGGCCTCGCGCACCGCCTGGCGAGTGCTGGCGGTCAAGGATGGCCGCGCCTTCGTCGAGTTCCGGCCCGAAACCGGGCGCACGCACCAGATCCGCGTCCACGCGCTCGAAGGGCTCGGCGCGCCGGTGGCGGGCGACCCGATCTACGGCAACGGGGAGTGCGAGACCCTGCTCCACGCCGCCGAGCTGATCGTGCCGCGCGCCGGCAAGGAGCCGATCACGGCCGAAGCACCTTTGCCCGAACGCTTCATGAAGGCCGGGTTCGGGGCATAGGTGCGATGGTCGCCATCCCCATCACCCGCTCGATCGCGATCGACAGCGAGGAACTGAGCGAGACCTTCGCGCGCGCCTCCGGGCCGGGCGGGCAGCACGTCAACACCACCGACAGCGCGGTGATGCTGCGCTTCGACGTGGCGAACTCGCCAAGCCTGCCCGATGCGGTGAAGAGCCGGCTGGCGGTGCTGGCCGGATCGCGCCTGACGCGGGACGGCGTGCTGATCCTGCGCAGCGAGGGCGCGCGCTCGCAACTGCTCAACCGGCAGGAAGTGCGCGAACGCCTGATCGCGCTCATCAAGGAGGCAACGATCGTCCCGAAGAAACGCCGCCCGACCAAGCCCACCAAGGCCTCGCAGGCCCGCCGCGTCGAGGGCAAGGTGAAGCGCGCCGGCGTGAAGGCCGGGCGCGGGCGCGTGTCGCTGGACTGAGGATTGCGGGCACCGCGCCCCGCCGCCATATCGGGGGAAACCGGAGCTTCCCATGTACGCCTTCGACATCGCCACCGCTTCCAAGACCGAACTCTACCGCGATCTCTCCGCCGCGCTCGATGCGCTGACGGCGGACGAGCCCGATGCCATCGCCAACATGGCCAACATGGCGGCGCTGCTCTGGGAATATCTGCCCGATCTCAACTGGGCGGGCTTCTACCGGATGGTGGGGGGCGAACTTGTGCTCGGGCCGTTCCAGGGCAAGGCGGCGTGCATCCGCATCCCCGTCGGCAAGGGTGTGTGCGGCGCGGCCGCCGCGACGCTGGAAACGCAGCTCGTGGAGGACGTCCACGCCTTCCCCGGCCATATCGCCTGCGACGCGGCAAGCCGCTCCGAACTGGTCGTGCCGATCGTGTATCAGGGCGCGCTGCTCGGCGTGCTCGATCTCGACAGCCCGCTGCCCGCGCGCTTCGATGCAGGCGACGCGGCAGGCTGCGAGGCGCTCGTGCGGCTGATCGCGCCGCGGCTCGCGGGCTGATCCGTGCGCTGACCTGTTCTGGGACACTCCTTAACCAAGCATAAAGATGGCGGAAAACCGTCCGAAAAGGTATCCGATACGTTAATCTTATGAGGGCGCGCGGCCTGTCGCTGCGGCTCAACGGGAGTGAAGTGTCGATGCGAAGCCTTACGATCGCCGCCGTCGCGGTAGCCGCCCTTGCCGGTGCGATGCCCGCCGATGCGCAGCAGACGATCCGCGGCGCCGGCGCGAGCTTCCCGCGCCCCGGCATGTCCGCGCCGTCGATGCCGCGCCCGGCGATGCCCGCGCCGTCGATGCGCCCGATGCCCAACCCGCAGATGCCGCGCCCGGGAATGCCCGCGCCCGGCCGTCCCGGCGGCTGGAGCGGTGGCGCCAACGGCGGCCAGTGGCACGGCGGCACGACCGGCGGCGGTAGCTGGAGCGGCGGGTCCAACGGTGGCGGCCAATGGCATGGCGGCGGCTCCAACGCCGGCGGTGGCCAGTGGCATGGCGGCGGCAACACCGGCGGCGGCACCTGGAACGGCGGCGGCTGGCGCGGCGGGTCGCGCTGGGGCGGCATGACCGGCGGTCGCTGGCAGGGTGGCTGGAACGCGCCGGGCGGCTGGAACGCCTATCGCCGCCCGAGCCGCGGCTGGCGTCTGCCGAGCTATTGGATCGCGCCGAGCTTCTTCATCAGCGATTACGGCCTCTACGGCCTCGCGCCGCCGCCTTACGGCTACAACTGGAGCCGCTATTACGACGATGCGGTGCTGATCGACACGCGCGGCCGCGTCCGTGACTATGTCGGCGGCGTCAACTGGGACGGCTATGCCGACGGCGGTTACGCCGATGACGGCTACGATCAGGGTGCAGCATATCCCGCGCCCGGCTACGGCCCCGGCCCGCGTGCCGGCTATCCCGCGCCGGGCGGCCCCGGCTATCAGCCGCTGCCGCCGATCACGACCAACGGTGGCGTGACGACCTATTCGACCGGCGGCTATTATGCCGGCGGTTATTATTATCCGGGTGCGACGACCACGACGGTGGTGGTGCAGTCGGCCCCGTCGGTCACCACGACGACGACCGAATATGTCGAGCGCACGCGCTACGTCGCCAAGAAGGTCTGGCGCAAGCCGGTTCGCAAGTGGCGCCCGAAGCCCAAGGTCGAGTGCGTCTGCGGCAGCTGAACGAGCTACTCCGGGGGGAGTGAGCGGGCCGGGGAGCGATCCCCGGCCCGTTTTTATGCGTCGATCGCGCCGCACCTGTTCCCCGGCGAAGGCCGAAGTCTACTTACGCGGCTCCGGGCCGGCGAACGTCACGAGGCTCTCCGCCCCGTCCGCGCTGACCGCGCCGACGCCGAAGAAATGATCGTCGACGATCGTGTCCTTCAGCACGCGCGACGTTTCGGTCGCAGGCACGTCGATCGCCTTCTGCCAGTCCTGCGTATCGTTGCGGCGCAAGTGGATGCGATATCCCGTCGCCCCCTCGACCGGCTGCCACGTCACCGTCGTGTCGAAGCTGAGCGCGCCGCCGACCGTCACGCCCGATGGCGCAGCGGGGGCCGAGGCGAGGCGGCGGATCGTGGCGACGTTGATCGCCGTCACCTTGGCGAGATACGGGAAGTCCATCTTGTCGATCGTATCGCCATATTGCACGCCGCCTTCGGTGCGCAGATCCTGGTGCTGCTGCGTCCAGTTCTCCGCGCCGACCGAGAAGCGGATCGCCGGATAGCCCGCCTTCAGGAACGGCTCGTGATCGCCGCCGCGTCCGAAACGGTCGGGCCGCCGGTCGACGAACACGTCGATGCCGCCGGGGATCGCCGCCGCGACGCCATCGACAGCCTTGGCGAGCGCGCGTGAGGGGCCGTCGTCCTCGCCGCCGTTGCCGCGCCGCGCGAGCTGCGCGGGGCCGTCCTCCGCCGCGCGGATGCCTTCGGAAAACACCCGCACCCGGTCCGCGACGCGCACCCCGTTCTGCCCCATCGTATTGCCGACGATATCGTTGTTGAGCATCGCCGAGACGGTCCAGCCCTTTTCCTTCGCCGTGTCCGCCAGCAATTGCCCGCCGAACAGGCCCTGCTCCTCGCCTGAAAAGACGGCGTAGACGATGGTCGCGCGGAATTTCTCCTTCGACAGGATGCGCGCCGCCTCCAGCACGAGCGCCACGCCCGATGCATCGTCGTTGGCGCCGGGCGCGTCTTTCGTGGCGTCCATCACGTCGGATACGCGGCTGTCGATATGCGCGCCGACGATGATGACGCGCTTGGGCTCGGTGCCCTGCTGGAAGCCGAGCACGTCGACGATCTCGACGCCGTTCGGCGCACGCGGGCCGGTGAAGGTCTTGGCGACATTGGCGACGGTGATGCAGCCGCCGCAGCCATCGGCGATGCGGGTGAGCTCGCCGCCCGCCCAGCGCCGCGCCGCGCCGATGCCGCGCACCGGATCGTCGGGCGACGACAGCGTATGGCGCGTGCCGAAGCTCACGAGCTTCTCGACGGAGGCCTTCAGTCGCGCCGGGTCGGGCGCTTCCTTTGCGTGCGCGGGAGAGGTGGCGACAAGGGCGGCGAGCCCGGCGAACAGGGGGAGGGAGCGCATCGCCGCATGGTGCCGGGATCGCGCCGGCGCTTCAAGGCGCGGCACGTGTCGAATTTTTTTACATTTGCCGTGTGCGACGCAGGAGTCGCGCTATTGCGTCGCCGCAGAGCAAAGAGGGACTCATTTCATTGGCGTGACACGAAAAAAATCCGCGGGCGGCTCCCTGTCGGCACGCTATTTGCTGCGGTGCAGTATAAAGCCTTGTTTTTACGAAGAAAAACATGGTTGACGCCGCGATTCGGAGGGAACAAGGCGGATGACGTAAGGGTTAATGTCCCCAGGAGAGAGTGACATGAAACATCAATTGGTCGCCCACGGAAACTACTTCGACACCAAGAAGAGCCATCCCGGCGCGATGCGCGGTATCGCGTACGCGCTCCCCATCTCGATCGCGATGTGGGCGGTGATTGTTTACGGCGTCAGCCTGATCGTTTGATCCCGATCAACTCAGCCGGTCGATCGCGTCGCGGTCGAGCGAGCCGGGAATGATCATAAGCGGGATCGGCAATGATCCTGCGTCATGCCCGGAAAAATGCGCGATCAGCGGTCCCGGTGCGCCGGTCGCCGCCGCCCCAAGCACCAGCGCTGCGATATCGGGATTGGCAGCGATCATCTCACGGATGACCTTCGGCCCGTCGCCCTGCCGCACCGTAATCGCTGGCCGCAAACCCGATTCCTCAACGATGGTGCCAGCGGCGCCGGCGACAAGACCCTCGGCATGCAGCCGCGCCTCTTCCTCGATCGTCGCCTGCACGCCGCCGAACGCAATGAATTCCTGCGGCTCTATAATGGTCAGGATTTCGACACCGCCGCCGGTCTTGGCGGCGCGGCGCGCGGCGAAGCGCAGCGCGATTGCGCTTTCGGGACTATTGTCGATTACCACCAGATAGACGCGCATCGTTTCCGCTCCCACGGCGCGATAGGTGGCGCGGGTACGCCGCCAGCGCAAGTGCATGGTCTTGACCGGAACGGGTTGGAGCGCGAGAGACGGTGCGCCCCAGGAATCGACTGCAAGGACGTCTTCATGCCCATCGAGATCAAGATGCCTGCGTTGTCGCCGACGATGGAGGAAGGCACGCTGGCCAAGTGGCTCGTCAAGGAGGGCGATACGGTCAAGTCCGGCGATCTCCTCGCCGAGATCGAGACCGATAAGGCGACGATGGAATTCGAAGCGGTCGATGAGGGCACGATCGGGAAGCTGACCGTCGCCGCCGGGACCGAAGGCGTGAAGGTCGGCACCGTCATCGCGACGCTGAACGGCGAGGGCGAAGAGGCAGCGCCGGAGAAGGAAGTGGCTTCCAAGGAAGAACCCAAGAAGGAAGAACTGGCCAAGGCGCAGCCCGTGAAGGCCGAAGCGCCCAAGCCGGCCGAGGCGGTCGCAGTGGGCCAGCGGCCCCGTCCCGCCCCGCCCACTGGTCGTACGAACGCAAGCCCGCTTGCGCGGCGGCTGGCCGCCGAAAAGAATATCGATCTCGCGGCCCTGACTGGCAGCGGCCCCAATGGCCGTATCGTCAAGGCCGATCTCGACGGCGCGTCGCCGGGCGCGGCGCCCGCCGAGAAGCCTGCGGACAAGGTTGCAGCGCCCCCCGCCACTTCCGCGCCCGACAAGGCGCCGTCGGCGCCGGTCGCGGGCGTACCCGACATTCCCCACACCGCCGAGAAGCTCTCGGGCGTGCGCAAGGTGATCGCGCGTCGCCTGACCGAATCGAAGCAGACCGTCCCGCATATCTACCTCACGGTCGATATCCGCCTCGACGCTCTGCTGAAGCTGCGCGGCGAGCTCAATGCCGGGCTCGGTGCGCGCGGCGTGAAGCTGTCGGTCAACGATCTGCTCATCAAGGCACTCGCCGTCAGCCTGATGCAGGTGCCCAAGTGCAATGTGATGTTCACGCCTGACCAGCTCATTACCTTCAGTCGCGCCGATATTTCGGTTGCGGTGAGCGTGCCGTCGGGGCTGATCACGCCGATTATCAAGGGCGCGGACACCAAGGGCGTCGCCGCGATCTCGACCGAGATGAAAGACCTCGCCGCGCGCGCCAAGGAGCAGAAGCTGAAGCCCGAGGAATATCAGGGCGGCACCGCCAGCCTGTCCAACATGGGCATGATGGGCATCAAACAGTTCGAGGCGGTCATCAACCCGCCGCAGGGCATGATCATGGCGATCGGCGCGGGCGAGCAGCGGCCCTATGTGATCGACGGCGCGCTCGGCATCGCCACCGTCATGTCGGCGACCGGCAGCTTCGATCACCGCGCGATCGACGGCGCGGACGGTGCCGAACTGATGGCGGCGTTCAAGGCGCTGGTCGAAGCGCCGCTCGCCATGCTGGCGTGAGGCCGGCGTGCGCCGCACGATCGTCGAAGTGCTGTTCCTTGCCCTCGGGCTCAGCGTCGCGGTGGTGATCGCCTGCGCCGCGACCTGGGCGGTGGGCGGCATCAGCCGGACGGTATGGCCGATCGCCTTCGCCGCGATGGCGATCGAGGTATTGTTGCAGATCGGGCCGATCCGTCGCGCCTGGCGTGCCGATCGCGCCGGTCGCGTGCAGACGATTCACAATGATGGCTGAAAGGTCTGAGATCTTGGCCCCCGAAACCGCACCGGCGATCCGCGCGACCGCGATGGCGGCGGACGCGAACCCGTACGGCAATATCTTCGTCGGCTGGCTGATGGGGCAGATGGCGCTCGCCGCCGGATCGGTCGCCTCGCGGCACAGCGGCGCGCAGGCGCCCGTCGTCGCGGCCGACGCCTTCAGCTTCACAGCCCCCGTGCGCATCGGCGACGAGGTGAGCTTTCACGCCGATATCGTCGCCACCGGCCGCAGTTCGATGACGGTCGCCGTCGCCGTGTGGCGCCGCGACCGCCACGGCGAAGGCACCGAGCGCGCCGCGCAGGGGCGTTTCACACTCGTCGCGATGGGGGAAGATGGCCGCCCCCGGGCCATCACCAACGCTACGCTGCAGATCGAAGGAACCGCCAGTGCCTGACACATTCGACCTCGTCATCCTCGGGTCCGGTCCGGGCGGCTATGTCGCGGCGATTCGCGCCGCGCAGCTCGGCCTCAAGACCGCGATCGTCGAGCGCGAGCGGCTCGGCGGCATCTGCCTCAACTGGGGCTGCATCCCGACCAAGGCGCTGCTGCGCACGTCGGAGGTCTATCACTACATCACCCACGCCGCCGACTACGGCCTGACCGTAGAGAAGCCCGGTTTCGACCTGACGAAGATCGTCGAGCGCAGCCGCAAGGTCGCGGGCCAGCTCAACATGGGCGTCAAAGGGCTGATGAAGAAGAACAAGGTCGCGGTCTACGAAGGCACCGGCACGCTCACGGCCAAAGGCAGACTGAGCGTCAAGCAGGGCGACAAGACGACCGAGCTGGAGGCGAAGCACATCATCGTCGCGACCGGCGCGCGCGCGCGCGACCTGCCCTTCGCCAAGGCCGACGGCAAGCGCATCTGGACCTATCGCCACGCGATGGTGCCCGAGGAGATGCCGACCAAGCTGCTCGTCATCGGATCGGGCGCGATCGGCGTCGAGTTCGCCAGCTTCTACAATGACATGGGCGCCGACGTGACGATCGTCGAGATGCTGCCGCGCATCCTGCCGGTCGAGGACGAGGAGGTCAGCGCCTTCATGGACAAGGCGCTGACCAAGCAGGGCATCACGCTGCTGACGGGCACCGGGCTGGAGGCGCTCGACACCGACGGCAAGGGCGTAACCGCGAAGCTGAAAGGCAAGGACGGCAAGGTCACGACCGAGACGTTCAGCCACGCCATCGTCGCGATCGGCATCGTGCCCAATATCGAGAATATCGGGCTGGAGGCGCTCGGCGTCGCCACCGACCGCGGGCATATCAAGGTCGATGGCTATGCCCGCACCAACGTCGAGGGGCTCTACGCGATCGGCGACGTGACCGGGCCGCCCTGGCTGGCGCACAAGGCGAGCCACGAGGGCGTCGTCTGCGTCGAGGCGATCGCGGGCGAGAAGCCGCACGCCTTCGAGACGTGGAACATCCCCGGCTGCACCTATTCGCGTCCGCAGGTGGCGAGCGTCGGCCTGACCGAGGCCAAGGCCAAGGAGGCGGGCCATGAGGTTAAGGTCGGCAAATTCCCCTTCATCGGCAACGGCAAGGCGATCGCGCTCGGCGAGGCGGAGGGCTTCGTCAAGACGGTGTTCGACGCCAAGACCGGCGAGCTGCTCGGCGCGCACATGGTCGGCGCGGAAGTGACCGAGCTGATCCAGGGCTATGTCATCGCGCGTCAGCTCGAAACGACCGAGGCCGAGCTGATGGAGACGGTGTTCGCGCACCCGACCCTCAGCGAAATGATGCACGAGAGCGTGCTGGGCGCATACGGGCGGGCGCTGCATATCTGATACGGGGATGCGTGATGCGGGGTTGGGGGACTCTCATTCTACTGGCCGCGCCGGGCTTGCTCGGCGCGGCGGAGCCGTCCCCGGCGGGCTATGCGAGCGACGCCAAGGCGCTCGATACGCTCATCGCCGACAATTACGCCTATCTCGACCGTTTCCCCGACGGGAAGGCACCGGCCTCTCCGCAGCTCGCGGCGGAGCGTGATGCGGTCCATGACCGCGACAGCCTGCTGCGCTACGCCGAGGATGCGATCACCGCGCTGGCCGATCATCACGCCATCACCGGCAGCTCGTTCAAGGACGATTATGCGCTGGTGCCGACCTATGCCGATCTCTGGATCGTGCGCGGGGCGGGCGGCTATGTGATCGACGCGGTGCGGCCCGACAGCCCGGCGGCGAAGGCGGGCGTCACGGTCGGCGAGAAGCTGGTGGCGGTGGGCGGCGTGCCGATCGACCAGGCGCTTACCGGTTTCTGGGGGCGGATCGGGCTCGACGCGGCGGGCGAGCGCGGACCTTATGGCGCGCGCGTGCTGGCGGCAGGGCGGCGGCACCAGCCGCGCGTGCTGACGCTTTCGGGCACTGGCGGAGCAAAGACGCTCACGCTGCCGAGCCTCTACGACGACCATGTCGATCAGCCGACGCTGACCACCGACGGCACGACGATCCGCATCAACAACAGCCTCGGCGATGCCGCGACGATCGCGGCGTTCGATGCGGCGATGGCGGCGATCCCGGCCAACGCGCCGGTGACGATCGACCTCACCGACACGCCGAGCGGCGGCAACACGAGCGTGGCGCGTGCGGTGATGGGCTGGTTCGTCACCAAGGCCAGCCCCTATCAGGTCCACAATCTGCCGAGCGAGGAACGCGAGACGGGGATCGCGCGGCAATGGGCCGAACAGGTGCTGCCGCGCGCGGGCAAATATCATGCGGGGCCGGTGACGGTGCGCGTCGGCCGCTGGACCGGCAGCATGGGCGAGGGGATGGCGATCGGCTTCGCCGCGCTCGGCAAGCGCGTCTGCGGCACGCGCATGGCGGGGCTGCGCGGCGCGGTCTATGATTTCACGCTGCCGGCGAGCGGCATGACGGTGAAGTTCCCGGCTGAGCGATTGTTCACCGTCGGCGGCGTGCCGCGCGCGGATTTCCTGCCGCTTTCGTGCAAATGATCGGGCGGCTGCCGCTGCTGGCGGCGGCATTGCTGTGCGCGGGGCTGCTCTGGCTCGGCTGGCCGGGCGTGTCGATGTACGACACGGTCGTCCAGTACACGCAGGCGCTGAGCGGCGTGTACGACGACTGGCATCCGCCGGTGATGGCCCGGCTGTGGTCGCTGTTGCTGCCGCTGGGCGGGGGCGCCGCGCCACTGCTGGTGCTGCAGGTTGTGACATATTGGGCCGGGTTCGGGCTGATCGCGGGCGGGCTGGCGCGCGCCGGGCGGCCGCGCGCGGCGGCGGCGGTGATCGTCGCGGGTGCGCTGCCGCTGTTCGCCGCGTGGCAGATCGCGGTGCTGAAGGACACGCAGATGCTCGGCGCGATGCTGAGCGCGGTGGGGCTGGTGGCGTGGTGCCGCTTGCCGGGCCAGCGCGTGCCGGTCGCGGCAGGGGTGGGGGCGGCGGTGCTGCTGGCCTATGCGATGCTGGTGCGGACCAACGCGGTGTTCGCGGTCGTGCCGCTCGGCGTGCTGCTGCTGCCGGGACGGGACGGCTGGTGGGGCCGGTGGTGGGGGCGCGCTTTCGCGATCGGCGTGGGCGTGGCCGCGGTGCTGGCGGTGTCGCCCGCGATCAACCACCGCCTGCTGGCTGCGCAGGTGACGGGGGTGACGCATACGCTGCCGCTGTTCGATCTTGCGGGCATCGCCCATTTCGGCGGCGCGGTGCTGACGCCCGAGGATCGCGCGCTGATCGCGGAGAAGCGGTGCTATCAGCCGTTCTTCTGGGATCCGCTCGGCAGCCCGTCGCGCTGCGGCGTGATCGCCGCGCGGTACGAGGGCGACCGTTCCGGCGCGCTTCACCGCGCCTGGATCGATGCGATCCTGCTGCACCCCGTCGCCTATGCGCGGCACCGGCTCGCGCATCTCAATGCGACCTTGCGGTGGATCGTGCCGGCGGGCTGGACCTCGGCAGCACCTCCGGCGGGATCGGAGCCCAACAATGCCGGGCTCGCCTCGCCCGCGCCGGTCGCGCGCACCCTCGCGGCGGCGGGCGGCTGGATGGCGGAGACGGCGCTCGGCTGGCCGATCGTGTGGATCGTCGTCGCGGGCATTGTGCTGGCGGCGGCGCAGGGGCGCAGGCGCACGCCGCTCGGCGATCTGGCGGTGGTGCTCGCGGTGTCGGCGCTGGCGCTGGAGGCGAGCTTCGCGGTGGTGAGCATCGCGTCGGACCTGCGCTATCACCTCTGGCCGATGATCGCGTCGCTGCTCGCCGCGATCCTGCTGGCGGCGGAGGCGATGCCGAAGCGGCGGACGCTCTACGTCGGCATCGCCCTGCTCGCGGCGGTGATCGTGCCGGGCACGATGGCGCGCCGCAGCCTGCCGTCGCCGCCGCCGGGCTATGCCGCGATGCTCGACTGGAATGACGGCGCACCCGCGCCGCAATAACAACGGGGGAGAGAGACGATGCCGATCGGAATCCTGTGGCCGACTTTCGCGCTGGTCGCGCTGATCTTCGTGGTGTTCGTGGTGATGTTCTATCAGCGCGGGCGCCACACCCGCGCCAACCCGCCGCGCGACAGTGATTTCGCGACGACCGAGGCGGCGATGCGCTATTTCGAGCCGGTCGAAATGCCGGCGAACAACTACCGCAACCTGTTCGAGATGCCGTTGCTGTATTTCGCGCTGGTGCCGCTGCTGCTGATCACGCGGCAGGCCGATCACCTGCAGATCGTGCTGGCCTGGGTGTATGTCATCCTCAGAATTATCCACAGCTTCATCCACATCGGCCCGAAGGTGGTGACGTGGCGCGCGGCGGCCTATGCGCTGTCGGCGCTCGTGCTGATGGCGATGTGGATCGTCTTCTTCGTGGACATGCTCCACGCGCAGGCGGTGATCTCCGCCGCCGGCGGCTAAGCCGCGACGTCGTCCTCGGGCGCGACCGTCGAAAGCACCAGCGGCTTGGGCGACGGCCCCGGGATGACTTCCTGCGCGAGATGCTTGAGCCGGCCGTTGATCGATGCGCCGGTCTCGATCGCGATCGCTTCATATTCGACGTCGCCGTCGATCCGCGCGGCGCGTTCGATCGTCAGGTGGCGTGCGCGCACCGATCCTTCGATCCGGCCGGCGAGCCGCGCCTTCTCCGCCTTGATCGCACCCTTGATGCTGCTCTGCGGACCCTGGACGAGGCAGGCGCAATCGACGTCGCCCTCGATCCGGCCGTCGACATGCAGGTCGGCGGTCGCGGAGATGCTGCCGGTGATGACGATGTCGGGGCCGAGCACGGAGAAGGCGCTGCGCTTGGTCGCGGGGGCGGGCGGCTGATAGGCGGGTTCGGGCACCGGCGTCACTGCGCCCGTGCCGTTCGCCGCCTCGCGGCCGTTGCCTGAAAAGATCGCCATGCCAAATCCCCCGACTCGAAGGGGAGCAGGGCTATCACATCGTCGGGCGTTCGTGCAGCGGGGCGCGGCGGAGCGTGCGCAGCATGAGGGGATTGTCGCCCGCGAGGGGCTTCAAGATCGGTGCGAGGACCAGCACGGTGGCGGTCGCCATCGCGAGGAAGCCGATCGCCACCAGCCACGACGCGCCGAACACGTAGCTGCCGAGCGCCAGCGTCGACCCCGCCTGGATCAGCAGCGCGGCAGCCCACGCGCGCCGTTCCTGCGAGACGATCGCCCAGCCGAGCGCGATCAGGTCGGCGAGGAAGAAATAGCGTTCGTGCATGTGCGGCAGCAGCCCTGCCGTGATCAGCGTCGCGAGCAAGGCGACCGGCAGCATCCGCGCACCCGCCGGCATCCGCGCGGAGAAGCGTGCGACGTAGAGAGCGCTCGCCACCGCCGCGCTGGCGACGGCGAGGCCCGAGAGCGTGGGGGCGATCCGCGGCGCCACGCCCTCGACCACGAACCAGATGTTGGGTGCGTTGAGCGACAGGCCCGGAAAGGTCGTCGCCTGACGGAAATAGATCAGCGCCAGGTCACGCGCAGGCCAGCCGAGCGCGAAGGCCGGAAACATCGCCGCCGCATATCCCAGCGGCGCGAGCAGCCACAGCGCCGGGTTGACCTTGCGGTTGATCAGCACCGCAGCCACGAACGGCGCGAACAGCACCGCCTGCATCTTGAAGGCGAGCGCGAGGCCGCACCACAGCAGCATCGCGCCGTGCTTGCGGCGGATCGCGGCGTCGAGCGCCATCAGGCAGGGGGCGGCCCACAAGGCATCGCTCTGGCCGAGCAGGGCGGCGTTGAGGACCGTGGTGGGAAGCGCCAGCACGAGCGCGGCCCAGCGCGCGGCGTGCGGCGCCTCGAGCGTCGTCAGCAGCCGCCACAGGCTTGCCGCCAGCGCTACCGTTCCGGCGAGCGAGACGAGCTTCACCAAAGTCGCCAGCGGCAACAGGTCGTGCAGCGGGCTGACGATGGCGAGCAGATAGAGATAGGGCGGCGTATAGGCCGCGAACGGCACGGAGAAGGCGTTCAGCGGCCCCTTGGCGATGATATGCGACAGCCAGGGCACGTAATCATAGCCCATGTCCTGCATGTTGATCGGCCAGAACAGCACATAGAACACCAGCGCGGCGGCGAGCGACACGGGGACGGGCGGCGGCAGGATCTTCGTATCGGCCAAGGCGGTATTTCCGTTGCTGGCCCCGACCGTCGCACGCGCATGGTTAGCGCCCGGTAAAGAAACGTTGCGGGGGAGCGTGTTCACGTTGCTGTCGGGCCGCCAAGTGATATGCTCGCGCCAGCGATGACCGGCGACGAACGCCGGCGTCCGTCCGCAGGAGATGTCCGATGGCTGACCTCAAAGACTTCACCGAACCCGCCCGCAAGGCCGCCGAAACGATGCGCGAGACTGCGCGCGAATCCGCCGAGAAATTCGTCGACGGCGGATCGACGCTCGGCCTCAAGATGCTCGACCAGGCCGAGACCAACACGCGCCAGGCCTTCGCGGCGATGCGCGCGGCGGCGGAGGCTAAAGATCTGTCCGAGGTGATGAAGATCCAGGGTGATTTCATCCGCGAACAGGGCGGCCGATCGATGACGCAGGCGCGCGAGATCGGCGAGCTGATCCTGCAATTCGGCCGCGAAGTCGTGGTGCCGCCGAAGAAGTAGTCCCAATAACCGTTCGTGCTGAGCGAAGTCGAAGCACGTGTTCGGGACACGTCCTTCGACTTCGCTCAGGGCGAACGGAATCTATTGGGACGTGGGCACCGGCCGCGTGTCGCCCGGTGCCACGTCGAGGGAGGCGTCGCCGCCGAGTGTGCGGTAGAGCGTAACCAGGTTGGTCTCCGCGGCGAGTTGCGTCGCGACCTGCGTGCGGCGGGCGGAATAGAGCGATTGCTGCGCGGTCAGGCTCTGCAGGAAGCTGTCGATGCCGCCCTTGTAGCGCGCGTCGGAGAGTTTGTAATTGTCCGACGACGAGGCGACCAGATCGGCCTGCGCCTTCAGCTGATCGGCGATCGTGCCGCGCCTTGCGAGCGCGTCGGAAACCTCGCGGAACGCCGTCTGGATCGCCTTTTCGTACGTCGCGAGCGCGGCATCGCGCTGCGCCTCGGATTGTCGCACCCCGGCGCGGCCCGCGCCTGCGCGGAAGATCGGATAGTTCACGCTCGGCGCGACCGAATAGTTGAACGCGCCGCCCGTGAAGAGGTTCGACAGCGCGGTGCTGCTGAACCCCGCCAGCGCAGTCAGCGAGATCGTCGGGAACAAGGCCGCGCGCGCCGCGCCGATCTCGGCATTGGTGGCGCGCAGTTCGTATTCGGCCTGCAGCACGTCGGGACGGCGCAGCAGCACGCGCGAATCGAGCCCGGCGGGCAGTTCGGCGACGCTCTTGCCCGCTTCCTCGATCGAGGCGGGGAGGAGCGCCGCATCGACCGGCGCGCCGACCAGCAGTTGCAGCGCGTTGACGTCCTGCGCGAGCGCCGTCTTCTGCTGCGCGAGATCGGACTCGGCGGTGCGCAGCACGATCTGCGCCTGGTCGAGATCGGTGCGCGGCGCGATGCCGCCCGACAGCCGCCGCCCGGTCAGCGTCACGCTCTGCTTCGCGTTTGCCGCGGTCTGCTCGGCGATGGCGAGCAGGCTCTTGTCGGAGGCGTAGGTGAGCCAGGCGGTGGCGATGTCGCCGACCAGCGTGAGGCGCGTTGCAGCGGCCCCCGCCTCGGTGCCGAAATAGCGGTTCAGTGCGGCGTCGTTGAGCGATCGGATGCGGCCGAACAGGTCGATTTCCCACGCGGTCGTGCCGACGCTGACGCTGGTGGTGTTGGCGATGCTGCCCGCCGCGCCGCCATTGTTGTTGACGCCCGCGCCGCTGTTCTTGCGGTAGGTGTCGCTGGCTGCGGCATCGATGGTGGGGAACAGGTCCGCGTGCTGAATGCGGTACGCCGCGCGCGCCGCCGCGATATTGGCGGCTGCGACGCGCAGGTCGCGATTGTTGACGAGCGCCTGCTCGACGATCCGCTGCAACCGCGCATCGCGGAAGATGTCGCGGTAGCCGATCGCGGGAAGCGGCGCGGTATCGGCCTTGGCATAGGCATCGCCCGCAGGCCATGCCGGGGGCACCGGGGTTGCGGAACGCACGTATTTCGGTGCCATCGTGCAGCCGCCGAGAAGCGCCAGCGCGATCAGGGGGGCGACGTGCCTCATGCTGCGCCCTCCGGCTTGGGCTCTTCGTGGTGCGGATCGTCGTGATGCAGGCGCGATCGCACCGCCTTCATCCCGTCGCGCACGCCGCGCCGCACCAGCACGAAGAACAGCGGGATGTAGAAGATCGCGAGGATCGTCGCGGTCAGCATTCCGCCGATCACTGCCGTGCCGATCGCGACGCGGCTGTTCGCGCCCGCGCCGGTCGAGATCGCCAGCGGCAGCACGCCGAAGATGAAGGCGAAGCTCGTCATCAGGATCGGGCGCAGACGAATCCGCGCGGCCTCCAGCGCGGCCTCGATCACGCGCTTGCCCTGCTTTTCGGCAGCTTCGGCAAATTCGATCATCAGGATCGCGTTCTTGGAGGCAAGGCCCATCGTCGTCAGCAGGCCGATCTGGAAATAGACGTCGTTCTGCAAGCCCCGCAGCGTGACGGCGAACACCGCGCCGACCAGCCCAAGAGGAATGACAAGCAGCACCGCGACCGGGATCGACCAGCTTTCATACAGCGCGGCAAGGCACAGGAACACGACGAGCAGCGAGATGCCGTAGAGGTACGGCGCCTGTCCGTTCGACAGCCGCTCCTGATAGGACAGGCCGCTCCACGCGACGCTGGTGCCCGGAATCTTGGCGGCGAGTTCGGTCATGATGTTCATCGCCTCGCCCGAGCTTTGGCCCGGCGCGGACTGGCCGGAAATCTCGTAGGACGAAATGCCCTGGAAACGCGCGAGCGAGTTGGGCGCGGTCGCCCAGCTCGTCGTCGCGAACGAGGAGAAGGGCGCCATCGTCCCCGTCGACGTGCGCACGAACCATTTGCCGATGTCTTCGGGTTCGGAACGATATTCGGCGTCGCCCTGCACATAGACGCGCTTCACGCGGCCGCGATCGTTGAAGTCGTTGACGTAGCTGCCGCCCCAGGCGGTCGACAGCGTCGCGTTGACGTTGGCCTGCGTGAGGCCGAGCGTGCTGAGCTTGAGCGGATCGACATCGACCTTGAGCGTCGGCTGGTCGTCGAGATCGGTCGGGCGCACGGCGGAAAGGCGGCTGTCCGCGCGCGCGGCGGCGAGCAGTTTGTCGCGCGCGGCCTTGAACTCGACGCGGCTCATGCCGCCGGTATTCTGCAGCTCGAGCGTAAAGCCGTTGCCCTGGCCCAGGCCGCGCACCGCGCCCGGCTGGATCGCGTAGAACTCGACATCGCGCAAACCGCCCAGCGCCTTGGTCGCGCGCTGCGTAATGGCGGGCGCGCCGTTGGCAGCGCCGCTACGTTTGTCCCAATCGGCCAGGGCGACGAAGCCGCGGCCCGCATTCTGGCCGCCGCCCGCGCCGCCGCCACCGCCGCCCGCGATCGTCAGCAGGCCGGAGACGTTCTTCTTCTCCTGCGTCAGGAAGTATTTCTCGATCTCCTTCTGCGCGATCATCGTGCTGTTGATCGTTGCGCCGGGCGCGAGATTATACTGCAACTGCGCGATGCCCTGATCCTCGGTCGGCAGGAACCCGGTCGGCAGGCGCATGAACATGATCGCCAGAATCGCGACGACGCCCGCGTAGATCAGCAGGAACAGCCATTTGCGATCGACGACCGTGCCGACCGCGCCGACATAGCGATCGGTCGTCCTGGCGAACGCATCGTTGAACCAGCCGGTGAATTTTTCCCATTGCCGCCCGAACCAGGCGGGAATGCCCCACAAGGCATGGGAGCGCGCCTTCTGCCGCTCCTCTTCGCTGCGGCGCTTCAGCATGTGCGCGGTGAGCGCAGGCGTCAGCACCAGCGCGACGATCACCGACAGCACCATCGCCGAGACGATCGTGATCGAGAATTGCTTGTAGATGACGCCGGTCGATCCGCCGAAGAACGCCATCGGCAGGAACACCGCCGACAGCACCAGCGCGATCGCGACCAGCGCGACGGTGATCTCGTCCATCGACTTGATCGTCGCATCGCGCGGGGACAGGTCGGGATCCTCGTCCATCAGGCGCTCGACATTCTCGACCACGACGATCGCGTCGTCGACGAGCAGGCCGATCGCCAGCACGAGGCCGAACAGCGTCATCGTGTTGATCGAGAAGCCGGCCAGCGCGAACACGCCGAAGGTGCCGAGCAGCACGACCGGCACCGCGATCGTCGGGATGAGCGTCGCGCGCCAGCTTTGCAGGAACACGAACATCACGATGACGACGAGGATGATCGCCTCGATCAGCGTGATGACGACCTCGTCCACCGACAGTTTGATGAACAGCGTCGAGTCCTGCGGGAAGGCGTAAGCGAAGCCGTGCGGGAAATTCTTGGATTGCCGCGCGAACTCGGCCTTGACGAGCTCGGCGGTCGACATGGCGTCGGCGCCGGGTGCCAGGCTGATCGCGAAACCGGCACCGGGATGGCCGTTGTAGCGGCTGACGACGCCGTAGCTTTCCGAACCCAGCTCGACACGCGCGACATCGCCGACGCGCACCGCCGATCCGTCGGGCTGCGTCTTGATGACGATGTTGCGGAACTGCTCGGGCGTGGACAGGCGCGACTGCGCGGTGACGGTCGCGTCCAGCACCTGTTCGGGCGGGTTCGGCGCGCCGCCGATCTCGCCGGCGGCGACCTCGGCATTCTGCGCGGTGATGGCGGTGGTGACGTCGCTCGGGATCAGCGCGTAGCTCGCCATCTTGTCGGGGTTGAGCCAGATGCGCATCGCATATTGCGCGCCGAACACGTTGGTGTCGCCGACGCCTTTGATACGGCCGAGCGCATCCTGCATGTTCGACACGAGATAATCGGACACGTCCTGGTTGGTGACGCGGTCGGTCGTGTCGTAGATCGCGGCGACCATCAGGAAGTCCGGGTTGGACTTGGTGACGGTCAGGCCCTGCTGCTGCACCTGTTGCGGCAGGCGCGTGATCGCCTGCTGCACCTTGTTCTGCACCTGCACCTGCGCGATGTCGGGATCGGTGCCCTTCTGGAAGGTGGCGTTGATCGTAACCTGGCCGCGCGAGGTCGAACTCGTGCTGAAATAGAGCAGCCCGTCGAGCCCGGTGAGCTGTTGCTCGATCACCTGCGCCACGCTGTTCTCCAGCGTCTGCGCGGAGGCGCCGGGATAGGTCGCGCGGATATTGACCTGCGGCGGGGCGACGTCGGGATATTGTTCGATCGGCAGCGAGTAGATCGCGCCGATGCCCGCCAGCATGATGATGATCGCGATCACCCAGGCGAAGATCGGCCTGTCGATGAAGATCCTGGAGATCACGCGCTCAGCCCTTCGACGAGGCTGCGCCCTGCTTGGGTGCCTCGATCTTTTGCGCCTGGCTGGCGGGGACGGGCTTTACGGTAAGGTTGGGCTTGGTCTTGCCGACGCCCTGCACGATCACCTTGTCGCCGGGTTTGAGGCCCGCCGTCACCACCCAGTTGGCGCCCGACGTGCGCGGCGCGGTCACGGTGCGCAGCACGGCCTTGTTGCCGTTGACGACGAACACCGTCGCCTCGCCCTTGGCTGTGCGCGCGACGGCCTGCTGCGGGACCAGGAAGGCGTTCTTGTCGATCGACTGCGCGAAGCTGGCGCGGACGAACATGCCGGGCAACAGCAACCCCTGCGCGTTGGGGAATTGCGCGCGTACCGTCACCGTGCCGGTGGTGGCATCGACCACGACTTCGGAAAACTCGACACGGCCGGAATAGCCATAGTCGCTGCCGTCCTCGAGCTTCAGCTTGACGGCGGCCGAGGCCGGCGTCTCCCCGCCCGAGGCGAGTGCCTTGCGCAGGCGCAGCAGGTCGGCGGACGATTGCTGGATATCGACGAAGATCGGATCGAGCCGCTGGATCGTGGCGAGCGGATCGGCCTGGCTGGCGGACACCAGCGCGCCGACCGTGAACAGCGAGCGGCCGATGCGGCCGGTGATCGGCGCGGGCACGGTGGTGAAGCGCAGGTTGATGCGTGCGGTGTCGAGCGCCGCGCGCTGCTGCGCGACGGTCGCGCTCGCCTGTTTCGATGCGGCGAGCGCGTCGGTGTAGTCCTGCTTCGCCACCGCCTCGATATCCGCGAGCGGCTTGTAGCGATCGGCCTTGATGCGCGAGCTTTCGGCCAGCGCCTGCGCGCTCGAAAGATTGGCCTGCGCCTGGTTGGCGGAGGCGCGGTAGAGGCTCGGGTCGATCTGGTAGAGCGGCTGGCCCTTTTTCACCAGCGTGCCTTCGGTGAAGAAGCGGCGATAGATGACACCCGAAACCTGCGGGCGGACTTCCGAGCTTTCGAAGGCGGTGGTGCGCCCCGCGAGTTCGGTGACGACGGGGACATTGGCATATTGCGCGATGACATAGCCGACTTCGGGTGGGCCGGACGGGCCTCTGCGGCCGCCGCCCGTACTGCCGGATCCCTGCGAGCCTGATCCCGAACAGCCCGCCAGCAAAGCGGCGGAAACCAGGATTGCGAGGGTTGCTGGGAAAATCGGAAAGGCTGCAGGCGAACGGGAAGTCAGGTCGGGCGTCATTCTATCTCCAGCGCGAAATCCGTCCCGGACCATGCGATCGCCGTTGCTGCTGCGCAACGGACGGCCAAACATGCGGATACCGCGTTCCGTTCCGGACCTTACTCTACAAATTTTGCAGCGCAACATGCCCGATTCGGGCTTACCGCAGCTTGGCGATGGTGAGCCCGTCGGCCTTGGCGCGATCCTTGGTGGATTCCTCGCTGCGTTTCAGCGCCTTGGCGATGGCCTTGAGCGCCATGCCTTTCTTCGCAAGGGTGTGGAGCTTCTGGATCTCGTCGGTGGTCCAGGGCTGGCGGTGGCGTTCGAATCGGTCTTCGCTCATCGCGAAAGGGCTACGCCAATCGGAAGAAACGCGCCATCTCGACATGAGGGGCATCGTGCCGCAGAGGAGCGGGACAGGATGGAGGACGGCTTGAAGCGCTTTGACGTCGTGATCGTGGGTGCGGGACATGGCGGCGCGCAAGCCGCGGTGGCGCTCAGGCAGAACAAGTTTGCGGGCACGATCGCGATGATCGGCGACGAGCCCGAGCTGCCTTACGAACGCCCGCCATTGTCGAAGGAATATCTGGCGGGCGACAAGGAATTCGAGCGTATCCTGATCCGCCCTGCGAAATTCTGGGATGAGCGCGAGGTGGCGACGTTGCTCGGCTCGGCCGTCGTGAAGGTCGAGCCAGCCGCGCACACGATCGAGACCGCGAGCGGCGAGACGATCGGCTACGGCACGCTGATCTGGGCGACGGGGGGCTCCCCACGCAAACTCGTCTGCTCTGGCCACAGCCTGAAGGGGGTCCATGCGGTGCGCACCCGCGCCGACGTGGACCAGCTTATGCGCGAACTTCCAGAAGTTGAGCGCGTCGTCGTCATCGGCGGCGGCTATATCGGGCTGGAGGCGGCGGCGGTGCTGACCAAGTTCGGCAAGCATGTGACGGTGCTCGAAGCGCTCGACCGCGTGCTGGCGCGCGTCGCCGGCGAACCGCTGTCGCGCTTCTACGAGGCGGAGCACCGCGCCCATGGTGTCGATCTGCGCACGGGCGTGGGCGTCGAATGTATCGAGGAGGCTGACGGTGCCGCGACCGGCGTACGCCTTGTGGACGGCGAGATCCTGCCCGCGCAGATGGTGATCGTCGGCATCGGCATCATCCCGGCGACGGCGCCGCTGATCGACGCGGGCGCGGAGGGTGGCAACGGCGTTGCGGTCGACGCGCAATGCCGCACCAGCCTGCCCGATGTCTTCGCGATCGGCGACTGCGCGGCGCATTCGAACCGCTTCGCCGATGGTGCGACGATCCGGCTGGAATCGGTGCAGAATGCCAACGACCAGGCCAGCATCGTCGCCAAGACCATCGTCGGCGAAGAGGTTCATTACGAAGCGGTGCCGTGGTTCTGGTCGAACCAATATGATCTGCGCCTGCAGACGGTAGGGCTTTCGACCGGGCACGACGCGCTCGTCGTGCGCGGCGACGTGGCGGCGCGCAGCTTCTCGGTCGTATATCTGAAGGCGGGCCGCGTGATCGCGCTCGATTGCGTCAACGCGACCAAGGATTATGTCCAGGGCCGCGCGCTGGTGCTGGCGGGTGCGGCGATCGATCCGGCGCGCCTTGCCGACGCAGGCGTGCCGCTCAAGGAAATGATCCCCGCGTAAGGAATATATATGAGCCTGTTGCTTGCCGCCGCCCTGCTCGCGGCCCCGCAGAAAGCCACCGACAAACTGCCGCCCGCCAATCCGGTGCCCTATACCGAACAGGATACCGCCGCGGTGCTGGCGACGGTCGAGACGCTGCTCGGTGCGATCGGCACGCACGATCCGAAGGCGGGCGCATCGGTGGTGCGGCCCGAAGGCGTGCTGACCGCGGCCAAGGAGAATGCCGACGGCACGCGCTCGGTCATGCGGCTCACGCTCGGCGAGCTGGTCGCCGCCTTCGCCAGCGGTCCCGCCGGCGCGAGCGAGACGATGAGCGATCCGGCGGTCGAGATCGACGGCGATATCGCGATGGTGTGGGCGCCCTTCGTCTTTCGCATCAACGGCCAGGCGCATCATTGCGGCGTGAACCATTTCGACCTGCTGCGCGAAAACGGCGCATGGAAGATCGTGACCATCACCTATTCGTCGCGCACGACAGGTTGCGGCGCACAATAATCCCGATACTGGCATAATCTTGCGACAATCGACGGGCATTTGGCGATCGTCTCTTGGGGATTGCCTGTATGCGTCGTTCGTCTGTTCTGCTGACTTTGCTTCTCGGCGGCCTGCCCGTCGCCGCGCTCGCGCAAGCTGCGCCGCCTTCGCCGCAACAGACCGCGCCCGAGGATGACGAGACCGGCGGCGAAGTCGTCGTGCGCGGGCAGAAGTTGCCCGGATCGGTGCAGGGCGACATTCCGCCCGAACTGACGCTGAGCCCGGCCGATATCCGCTCCTACGGCGTCAACTCGATCTCCGACCTGCTTACTGAACTCGCGCCGCAGACGCGCAGCGATCGCGGCAGCGGCGGTGCTCCGGTCGTGCTGCTCGACGGCAAGCGCATCTCGAGCTTCGCGGAGATCCGCGATATCCCGACCGAGGCGATCCAGCGCGCCGAGATCCTGCCCGAGGAAGTGGCGCTCAAATACGGCTACCGCGCCGACCAGCGCGTGGTGAACATCGTGCTGCGCCGCCGCTTCCGCGCGCTGACCACCGAGTTGACCGACACGTTGCCGACGGCGGGCGGCAGCAACACGCCGCAGGTCGAGGTCGATGTGCTCAAGATCGGCAAGGGCACGCGCGCCAACCTGCACCTGTCGTACAAGGACACTGCCGCGCTGACCGAGGACGAGCGCGGCATCGTGCAGCCGCCGAGCAATTTCGCGATCGGCGGCAACGTCATCGTGCCGAACGGCGACGGCACCAGCAGCGTGCTGGGCGTGCCCGCGTCCGCTGCGACGACGCGGCCCGCGCTCGGCAATTTCGCGACCGCGGCGAACACCAGCGGCCTCGGCGCGTATCGCACGCTGATCCCGTCGAGCAACGATTTCGTCGCCAACGCCGTCTATGCGACGTCGATCGGCAAGGCGAGCGCGTCGTTCAACGGCCGGATCGAGGCGACCAGCAGCCAGTCGCTGCAGGGCCTGCCGACCGTCGCGCTGAGCCTCCCGGCGGGCAATCCGTATTCGCCCTTCGCGAGCAACGTGACGCTGGACCGCGCTCTGCGGGACGGGTTCCTGCCGCTGAGCCAGAAGAACTCGTCGGTGATCGGGCATCTCGGCGCGACCTTCAACGGCGCGCTCGGCAAGTGGCAATGGTCGTTCATCGGCACGTTCGACCGCACCGACAGCGAGACTTTCACCGATACCGGCATCGACGCGGCGACGTTCCAGTCACGGCTCAACGCGGGCGATCCGACCGCCAATCCCTATGGGCCGCTCGCCGGGCTGGTCGGGTCGTCGCCGGTCAATCAGGCCTATTCGACCGCGCAGACGCTGGCCGGCGACGGCCTGCTGAGCGGCGCGCTGTTCAAGCTCCCGGCGGGCGATGTTTCGACCAGCATCAAGATCGGTGCGCAGACCAACAGCTTCGACAGCCGCTCGGTCCGCAACCTCGTCGATGTGCGCGGCAACGTCGGGCGCGATATCGCGAGCGGGCAGATCAATATCGACGTGCCGCTGACCAGTCGCTCGAAACAGGTGCTGGGCGCGATCGGCACGCTGTCGGCCAATTTCAATTATGCGGTCGACCGGCTTTCCGACTTCGGCACGCTGACGACGCTCGGCTACGGTATCAACTGGGCACCGATCCCGGCGTTGCGCATCCTCGCCTCCGCCACCGACCGCGACGATGCGCCGACGCCGCAGCAGCTCGGCAATCCGCAGATCACCACCGCCAACGTGCGCGTGTTCGATTACGTCAACGGCACGACCGCCAATGTGACGACGATCAGCGGCGGCAATCCGTCGCTCAAGGCGAGCAGCGCGCATACCCGCAAGCTGGAGGCGACGCTGAAGCCGTGGGCGTCGAAGGACATTTCCTTCTCCGCCAACTATGTCGATGTGCGGACCGAGAACCCGACCGTCAGCTTCCCCGGCGCGACGGCGGCGATCGCGGCGGTGTTCCCAAATCGCTTCACCCGCGATGCGGCGGGCAATCTGACCCGCGTCGACCTGACGCCGATCAACTTTGCCGAGACGAGCCGGTCCGAGCTGCGCTGGGGCGTCAATTTCTCGGTGCCGCTGAAGTCCAAGATCCAGAAGGAGTTCGAGGCGTTCCGTGCCGGCAAGGGACCGAACCCGCTGGAGGGGCTGTTCCCGAACGGGCGCGGGCCCGGCGCGGGCGGACCCGGCGGGCCGGGCGGCGGCGGCGAGGGGGCGCGCGGCGTGGGCGCCGGAGGCGACGCGGCGGCGGGGCGGGGCAGGCGGGGCGGCGGGGGGGCCGGGGGGCGGGGGCGGGGGCGCGGGAGAGGGGGGTGCG
>NZ_JAUQSZ010000015.1 GCF_030580995.1 Sphingomonas immobilis | reverse complement strand
CGCCCCGGCGCAGGCCGGGGCCGCTGTGTTCGGGGCGAACGGCTTGCCAATTCCCCAGCGGTCCCGGCCTGCGCCGGGACGACGAGCGGTTCGTCGCAGTCTCCGTTGTCGAACGCGACGTGACGCGGTAAGTTCGCCCTTCGTTCCGGGGGTCTGCGTTGAACACTATCGATATCCTGTTCGTCATCGTCGCTTTGCTGGCCGGGCTGGCGGCTGGCTGGTTCCTTGCCGGTCGCGGGGCGGCGGCGCTGCGTGTGGAGCGCGATGCGCGCGAGGCGGATTTCAAGCGGGCGATCGTCGATCTGGCGGGCGCGGAGGAGCGTGCGCGCGGGGCCGAGGCGCTGCGCGAGGCGCTGGAGGAGATGCGCGACGACCGCGACGCGGTGCGGCTCCAGAATACCGAGTTGCGCACGATCGCGGTCAATTTCGAGCAACGTTTCGAGGAGCGCAACGAGCAGGAGAATGCGCGCCTGAAGGATATCCGCGAGAGCCATGAGACGCGCGTGGCGGAATTGCTCAAGGCCAAGGAGCAGCTTTCGGCGCAATTCTCCGAAATCTCGGGCAAGTTGTTGATCGAGGCGCAGGAAAATTTCCTGAAGCGCGCCGACGAGCGTTTCCGCCAGTCCGAGGAGACGGCGGGGGCGAACCTCAAGTCGATGCTGCAACCCGTCAGCGACCGCCTGCTCAAATACGAGGAGAGCGTGACCAAGGTCGAGGCCGACCGGGTGAGCGCGTTCGACCAGTTGAAGGGCCAGTTGGAGGGGCTGCGCGTCGGGCAGGAGAAGGTGTCGAGCGAGGCCGCGAAGCTGGTCAATTCGCTCCGCAATGCGCCGAAATCGCGCGGACGCTGGGGCGAGCAGCAGTTGAAGAACGTGCTGGAGACCTGCGGACTTAGCGAACACACCGATTTCCGCACCGAGGTGAGCATCGACGGCGGCGATGAGGGGGGGCGGCTGCGCCCCGACGCGATCGTGCGCGTACCGGGCGGGCGCAGTCTCGTGATCGACGCGAAGGTGTCGCTCAACGCCTATCAGGATGCGTTCGGCGCGGTCGACGAGGAGGAGCGCAAGCGCGGGCTCGACCTGCACGCCGCCTCGATGCGTGCGCACGTCAACGGGCTCGGCAACAAGGCGTATTGGAGCCAGTTCGCCGACGCGCCCGACTATGTCATCATGTTCGTGCCGGGCGAGCATTTCCTCACCGCCGCGCTGGAACATGACCCGACGCTGTGGGACTTCGCCTTCGACAAGCGCGTGCTGCTGGCGACGCCGACCAATCTGATCGCGATCGCGCGGACGGTGGATGCGGTGTGGCGGCAGGAGAAGATGGCGAAACAGGCGGCCGAGATCGGCAAGCTCGGCAAGGAGATGCACGACCGGCTGGCGGTCGCGGCCGAGCATATGCGGGTTGTGGGGAGCGGGCTCGGGAGCGCGGTCAATCGCTACAACGATTTCGTCGGAAGTTTCGAGCGCAACGTGCTGAGCACGGGACGGAAGTTCCGCGATCTCAACATCGAATCGACGGCGAAGGAAATCCCGGAGCTGCAGCCGGTCGAGGCGCTGGCGCGCTACGGCGATGCGGTGGCGCCGGCGCTGGTCGCGCCGCCCGAGGTGGACGAGGCGGCGGAATAGTGTCGTTCATCTGAGGTTGGGATTGGCCGGAATAGGACAGCGACATGATCCGATCGATACCAGTGCGCTTTCGTTTCCTCCCGGCTGCGATTGTCCTTGCCGTCACGGCATCGCCCGCAGCTTTTGCCCAGACGCCAGCCGATACATCGACGCCGAGTGCGCCAACGGGTGACACGGTGCGCCTGACGGATTCGCAGCGCGATGCGATCCTGAACAGCAACACCGTCGAAAGCGCAGCGATCGCGCGTGGCGAGCAAGACCCTTCCGAGAACAGCGGACGGGGCATCCACGGCGAAATCAGCGCGATGATCGGATCGAACGGGACGCGCGGCGTGGCCGGCACGGCCGCGATTCCGCTCGGCAACAACGGGGGAGCCGTGGTGTCGTTCGAAAGTTCCCGCTTCGGCTATCCGACCAGACGTTGAGGTAGCGCAGTAACCCCAATCGTCACCCCAGCGAAAGCTGGGGTCTTTGTGGGGCGGGCGTAGCGGTCGAAACTGGGAGACCCCAGCTTTTGCTGGGGTGACGGTTGAGGTCAGGCGAGCGTGTCGAACATATCGCGCCACTCCGGGTTCGCCGCCTCGATCAGCTCGATCTTCCAGTCGCGTTTCCACGCTTTCAGCGCTTTCTCGCGCGCGATCGCTTCCTCGATCGTGTCGTAGGGCTCGGCGTACACCAGCGTCTTGATGCCGTAGCGGCGGCAGAAGGCGGAGCCGGTGTCGCGGCGATGCTGGTCGACGCGCGCCGCGAGATGCGCGGTAACGCCGATGTAGAGCATGCCGCGCGGCTTGCTCGCCATGATGTAGGGCCAGCCGCCGCGTGCCACCTGACGGGGGTATCGCGCCCTACTGGGAGATGCCAGCTTTCGCTGGCATGACGATTGCGGAGGGCGCTACCCCGCCGCCTTCGCCAGCCCCTTCGACAATTGCAGCGCGCCGTGCAGGCGGGCTTTCGGGTCGCCCCAGTTGCGCGTGACGACCAGCTTGCTGTCGGGGCGCAGCCGGGCCGCATCGCCGACGCGGGCGACCCAGGCGAGCAGGCCGTCGATGTTGGGCGGCTTGTCGTCGTGGAAGGTGACGAGCGCGCCGCGGGGCCCGACGTCGATCTTGGCGACGCAGGCCTTCTTGGCGTTGAGCTTGATCTCGATGAGGCGGACGAGGTTCTCGGTCGGATCGGGCAGCGGGCCGAAGCGGTCGATGAGTTCGGCGGCGAAGGCCTCGATCTCGTTGGCGTCGTCGAGATCGTTGAGGCGGCGGTAGAGGCCCATGCGCAGGTCGAGATCGGGGACGTATTCCTCGGGGATGAGGATCGGCGCGTCGACGGTGATCTGCGGCGAGAAGTCCTTCGGCCGGGCGAGCGCGCCGCCGGCCTTGGCCTCCATGATCGCCTCTTCGAGCATCGACTGGTAGAGTTCGTACCCTACCTCCTTGATATGCCCCGATTGTTCGTCGCCGAGCAGATTGCCCGCGCCGCGCTGGTCGAGATCGTGGCTGGCGAGCTGGAAGCCGCCGCCGAGGCTGTCGAGGTCGCTCAGCACCTTGAGGCGCTTCTCGGCGGTCTCGGTCATCGTGCGGTCGGCGGGGGTCGTCAGATAGGCGTAGGCGCGGATCTTCGCGCGACCGACGCGGCCCCTAAGCTGATAGAGCTGCGCGAGGCCGAAGCGATCGGCGCGGTGGATGATCATCGTGTTGGCGCTGGGGATGTCGAGCCCGCTTTCGACGATGGTGGTCGAGACCAGCACCTCGAACTTCTTGTCGTAGAAGGCGGACATGCGCTCCTCGACCTCGGTCGGCGCCATCTGGCCGTGTGCGACGACGTAGCGGATCTCGGGCACAGATTCGCGCAGGAATTCCTCGATCTCGGGCAGGTCGGCGATGCGCGGGGTGACGAAGAACGACTGGCCGCCGCGGTAGTGTTCGCGCAGCAAGGCCTCGCGCAGCACGACCGGATCCCAGGGCATGACATAGGTGCGCACCGCGAGGCGATCGACCGGCGGGGTCTGGATGACCGAGAGTTCGCGCAGGCCGCTCATCGCCATCTGGAGGGTACGCGGGATCGGCGTGGCGGTGAGGGTGAGGACGTGGACGTCGGTCTTGAGCGATTTGAGCCGCTCCTTGTGGGTGACGCCGAAGCGCTGCTCCTCGTCGACGATGACGAGGCCGAGGCGTTTGAACTCGATGCCCTTGGCGAGGATGGCGTGCGTGCCGACGACGACGTCGATCGTGCCGTCGGCGAGGCCCTCCTTGGTCGCCTTCGTCTCGGCGGCGGGGACGAGGCGCGAGAGGCGGCCGACCTTGATCGGGAAGCCTTCGAACCGCCCTGCGAAATTGGTGAAATGCTGGCGCGCGAGCAGGGTGGTGGGGCAGACGATCGCGACCTGCTTGCCCGCCATCGCCGCGGCGAAAGCGCCGCGCAAGGCGACCTCGGTCTTGCCGAAGCCGACGTCGCCGACGACGAGCCGGTCCATCGGCGTGCCCTTGGCGAGATCCTCGAGCACATCGCCGATCGCGCGGTCCTGATCGTCGGTTTCCTCATAGGGGAAGCGATCCACGAATTCGGCATAGCCGCTTTCCGCCTCGATCACGTCGGCGGGGCGCAGCGCGCGTTCGGCGGCGGTGGCGATGAGCTCACCCGCGATCTCGCGGATGCGCTCCTTCATGCGGCTCTTGCGGCGCTGCCACGCCTCGCCGCCGAGCTTGTCGAGCGATGCGCCCTCGGCGTCGGAGCCGTAGCGCGAGAGGACGTCGATATTCTCTACGGGGACGAAGAGCTTGTCGCCGCCTGCATAGCTCAGCGCGACGCAATCGTGCGGGCTCTGGCCGACGGGGATCGAGGTCAGCCCCTCGTAGCGGCCGATGCCGTGATCGACGTGGACGACGAGATCGCCGGGGGTGAGCATCGCCAGTTCGGCGAGGAAGGCGTCGGCGGATTTCTTGCGCTTCTGGCGGCGGACGAGGCGGTCGCCGAGCATGTCCTGCTCGGTGAGCAGCGCGACGGCGGGCGTGGTGAAGCCGTGATCGAGCGGCAGGATGATGAGCGCCGTGTTCGCCGCGCCCAGCGCCTCCTGCCAGGTCGCGACCTTGGTGGCACCCTTAAGGCCATGATCGGCGAGCAGCGTCGCCAGCCGCTCGCGCGCGCCGCCGGAATAGCTCGCGAGAATCGCCTTACGGCCTTGTTTCTTCAGCGCGGCGATATGATCGACCACCGCCTCGTAGACGTTGTTGCCGCTCACCCGGTCGGGGCCGAAATCGCGCGGGCCGTCGACCTGGAAATCGAGAACGGTGGCGGATTCGGGCTCGTGGAAAGGCGTGGTGAGGTGGGCGGGGGCGGCGGCCAGCAGCTCGGCGAATTCCTTCGCCTTGAGGTACAGCGCGTCGGGCGGCAGCGGGCGGTAGCTGCCGGGATCGCTGGACTGCGCCTTGACGCGGTTGGCGTGATAATCGGTGATCGCCTCGAACCGCTGCTCGGCGGCGGCGAGCACGCCCTGGTCGCGCACCAGCACCGCATCCGGGCCGAGATGCTCGAACAGGGTCGTCATCTTCTCTTCGAACAGCGGGAGCCAATGTTCCATGCCGGCGAGGCGGCGGCCCTCGCTGATGGCCTGATAGAGCGGGTCGCCGGTGGCGGTCGCACCGAAGCGCTCGCGATAACGACTGCGGAAGCGCTTGATGCTGTCCTCGTCGAGCAGCGTCTCGGAAGCCGGCAGCAGGGTGAAGCCGTCGATGCGGCCGGTGGTGCGCTGGTCGGCAGGGTCGAAGGTGCGGACCGATTCGATCTCGTCGCCGAAGAAATCGAGGCGGAGCGCATGATCCTCACCGCTCGGGAAGAGATCGACCAGCCCGCCGCGCACCGCGAACTCGCCCGAATCGGCGACGGTCTCGACGCGGACATAGCCGTTGGCCTGCAGGAGTGCGGCAAGCCGGTCGCGGCCGATCCGCTCCTTGGGTGCGAGCGTGGCGACGAGCTGGCGAATGCGGAACGGCGTCAGCGTGCGCTGCGCGGCGGCGTTGGCCGTGGTGACGACGAGCTGCGGGCGGTCGGGCTTCTGCTGGAGGCGGTGGAGGACGGCCATGCGCTCGGCCATGACGCGCAGCGTCGGCGAGGCGCGGTCGTAGGGCAGGCAGTCCCACGCCGGGAAGCTCAGCACCTCCAGATCGGGCGCGAAGATCGGTGCCGTCGCCGCGATCGCGCGCATCGCCGCCTCGTCGGGGGCGATGAACACGGCGCGGGGCGCCTTCTGCATTTGGGCAGCGCGGGCGAGATCGGCGAGCAGCCACGGCTCGAACCCCGTCGGCACGCCGGCGAGGGTGAGGGGGGACTTGGCGGTGAGGATCTGTTGGAGGTCGGGCATCTAGGAGGGTGAACCTAACATCCGTTCGCCCTGAGCTTGTCGAAGGGCTGCCCTTCTTCGGGCGTTGGAAAGGAAGTGCAGTGCTTCGACAGGCTCAGCACGAACGGAAATTACTTGGCGATCGGCACGTAATCGAGCGCGTTGAGCGCCTGCATGATCGAGCCGCGGTAACGCTCGGGCACGACATCGGTGCCGATGGCCCAGGCCATGATGTCGACGTCCTGCTCCTCGATAAGCTCTTCGAACAAAGCGATCTCGTCGTCGTTCCACTCGGCCGAGCGCGCGTCGAAGAAGCCGCCGATCAGCAGGTCGGCTTCCTTTACGCCGCGGTGATGCGCGCGGTAGTGCAGGCGTTTGAGGCGGATTTCGCGGTCCATGAGGCTTCCAACGGCAATTGGCCGGCGGCAGGAATTGCCGTCGGCGCATGAGACAACCCCCTTACCGTTCGGGCTGAGCCTGTCGAAGCCCTGTTCTTCTCTTCTACGGTCGAAAAGAGGTGCAGCCCTTCGACAAGCTCAGGGCGAACGGTTTAGGAGTGACCCCAGATAGTCATGCGCCCCGATATCCTCAATCCATTGTTCGCCGAAGTCACGGCGCTGAAGGGCGTCGGGCCGCAGCTCGCCAAGCCGCTGGAGCGGCTTGGGCTGAGCCGCGTGGTCGATGTGGCGTTCCATTTGCCGACCGGCTTCATCGACCGGGTGGCGCGCGACGAACTCGACATGGCCGATGCGGGGCGAACGATCGCGATCACGCTGACGGCGGTCGACTATCGTTCGAGCAACGGGCGAGGGCCGTCGCGGGTGCGCGCGGTCGATGCGAAGGGCAATTATGTCAGCCTGCTCTATTTCGGCGGGCATCCCGGCTGGGCGAAGAAGCTGCTGCCGACCGGCGAGCAGCGGCGCGTGTCGGGCAAGCTCGAGATGTACGGCGACGAGCTGCAGATGGTCCACCCGGACTATGTGCTGCCGATGGAAGAGGCCGAGCCGGGCGGTCGCGAGGCGATCTATCCCTTGAGCGAAGGCATGACGTCACGCCGGATGGGGCAGCTAACCGCGCAGGCGGTCGAGCGCGCGCCGGATCTGCCCGAGTGGATCGAGCCGGGCCTGCTGGCGAAACATGGCTGGCCCGGCTGGCGCGAGGCGCTGGCGCGGGTCCATGCCGATCCCGCCGATACGGTGGCGCGGACGCGGCTCGCCTATGACGAGCTGTTCGCCAACCAGCTCGCGCTGATGCTGGTGCGGCAATCGTCGCGCGGGCGGCGGGGGCGGGCGCTGGCGGGCGATGGACGGCTGCGCGATATGCTGCGGCTGCCGTACCAGTTGACGGGCGCTCAGGCGCGGACGGTGCGCGAGATCGAGGGCGATCTCGAGCAGGCGCAACCGATGCTGCGGCTGTTGCAGGGCGATGTCGGCGCGGGCAAGACTTTGGTGGCGGCGCTGGCGATGCTGGTCGCAGTCGAGGCGGGGGCGCAGGCCGCGCTGCTCGCGCCGACCGAAATCCTCGCGCGGCAGCATTACGAGTCGCTGCGGAAACTGTTCGCGGGCCTGCCGGTCGAGATCGCGGTGCTGACCGGGCGCGACAAGGGGCGACCGCGCGAGGCGACCTTGATGGGGCTGGCCGACGGCTCGATCAACATCCTGATCGGAACGCACGCGATCTTTCAGGAGGCGGTGGCCTACAAGGATCTCGGGCTGGTGGTGGTCGATGAGCAGCACCGCTTCGGCGTCGCGCAGCGGATGATGCTGCAGGCCAAGGCGCAGACTGCGCCGCACCTGCTGGCGATGACCGCGACACCGATCCCGCGCACGCTGACGCTCGCCAATTACGGCGAGATGGATGTCAGCCGGCTCGACGAGATGCCGCCGGGCCGCCAGCCGATCGAGACGCGCGTGATCTCGCAGGACCGGCTGAGCGATGTGGTCGATGCGCTGGGGCGGCATCTGTCGGATGGGGGGCAGGCCTATTGGGTGTGCCCGCTGGTGGAGGAGAGCGCCAAGAGCGACCTTGCCGCCGCCGAGGATCGTGCGGCGACGCTGCAGGCGCGGTTCGGGGAGCGGATCGGGCTCGTTCACGGTCGCATGAAGGGGCCGGAGAAGGACGCGGTGATGGCCGCCTTCTCCTCGGGCGCGCTGAGCGTGCTGGTGGCGACGACCGTGATCGAGGTCGGCGTCGATGTGCCCAACGCGACGCTGATCGTGATCGAACATGCCGACCGTTTCGGGCTCGCGCAGCTCCACCAGTTGCGCGGGCGGGTGGGGCGAGGGACGGGGAAATCGAACTGCCTGCTGGTGCGTTCGGGGGCGCTCGGCGAGACGGCGCGGGCGCGGCTGGCGCTGATGCGCGAGACCAATGACGGCTTCCGCATCGCCGAGGAGGATCTCAAGCTGCGCGGCTCGGGCGAGTTGCTCGGCACGCGGCAATCGGGGGAGGAGGGCTTCCGGCTGGTCGATCCCGAAATGCTCGGGGAGCTGCTGCCGGTGGCGCATGACGATGCGCGGCTGCTGATCGATCGCGACGGCGGGCTCGACGGGCCGCGCGGGACGGCGGCGCGGCTCGCGCTCTATCTGTTCGAGCGCGACGCGGGGGTGGCGCTGCTGCGGTCGGGGTAAACCCACCAGATCCGTTCGCCCTGAGCGAAGTCGAAGCCTGTCCTGAGCGGCTGGCTTTGCCAGCCAGCCGAAGGGGGCGTATTTTGGGGCACGTGCTTCGACTTCGCTCAGCACGAACGGTGAGAGGGATCAGCCCCGGATCAGCGCGGCGAGCATTTCGTAATAGACCGGCAGCGCGATCACTTCGGTGAACTCGACGCCGATGCGGCCGCCGAGCGACCAGCGGACTTCGGCCTCGACATTGCCGGCGGCGGGCAGGGCGATGCGCAGGCGGTCGCCCTCGACCAGCTCGGCCTCGCAGCGCGCCATCAGGCCCTTGGCGGAGGTGTTGACGATCAGCACCGGAAAGGCGCGGCCCTGCGCGTCCGACGCGCGCGAGCGATAATGGACGGCGTCGCGCTCGACTTCGCGAAGATCGACCTTAAGGCGTTGAGCGTAGCGCATATTTTTCGTCCGTTATATTCTCGACCGTGTTCGAAAACTACGCCCGAGGCATGAACCACGACGAAACAGACATGCTTAACGCAGTCTTGCGCACTAGTAGATTGGTCTAACCGCCAGCAGATTCCGGGACCAGAATCCCGTGATGCTTCTTGCCCGCCGCGATCCGCACGCCTTCCGCGCCGACGGTGATGACGAGGCCTTCGTCGCTTACCTTGTCGGCACCCACGCGGGCGCCGCCGCCCTTGATGAGACGCTTCGCCTCACCTTTGGAGGCGACCAGGCCGAGGCCGACCAAAGCGTCGAGGATGTTGATCGACCCGGTGACGGCGAGCGTCGGCAGCGCGTCTCCAGCGGCACCTTCCTCGAAGGTTTTGCGCGCGGTCTCGGCGGCGTCGCGTGCGGAGTCCTCGCCCCGGCACAAAGCGGTCGCGGCGTTGGCGAGGGCGACCTTGGCGGCGTTGATCTCCGCGCCTTCCAGCGCCTCGAGCCGCGCGATCTCGTCGAGCGGCAGATCGGTGAACAGGCGCAGGAAGCGGCCGACGTCGCGGTCGTCGGTGTTGCGCCAGAACTGCCAGTAATCATACGCGGGCAGCGCATCCTCGTTGAGCCAGATCGCGCCCGACATGGTCTTGCCCATCTTGCCGCCGTCCGCCGTGGTGATCAGCGGGGTGGTGAGGCCGAACACGCTTTCGCCCGCGACGCGGCGGGTGAGCTCGATGCCGTTGACGATGTTGCCCCACTGGTCCGATCCGCCCATCTGCAGGCGGCAGTCGAAGCGGCGCGACAGCTCCAGGAAGTCGTAGCCCTGCAGGATCATGTAGTTGAATTCGAGGAACGACAGCGACTGTTCGCGATCGAGCCGGAGCTTCACGGAATCGAAGCTGAGCATGCGGTTGACCGAGAAATGCTGGCCGATCTCGCGCAGGAAGGGGATGTACTCCAGCTTGTCGAGCCACTCGGCATTGTCGACCATGATCGCGTCCGACGGCCCGTCGCCGAAGGTCAGGAAGCGTTCGAACACGCGCTTGATCGAGGCGATGTTGTCCGCGATCACTTCGTCCGTCAGCAGCTTGCGTGCCTCGTCCTTGAACGAGGGGTCGCCGATCTTGCCGGTGCCGCCGCCCATCAGGACGATCGGCTTGTGGCCGGTCTGCTGCATCCGGCGCAGCATCATGATCTGCACGAGGCTGCCGACGTGGAGCGACGGCGCGGTCGGATCGAAGCCGATATAGCCGGGCACGACCTGCTTCGCCGCAAGCGCATCGAGCGCGGCGGCATCGGTAAGCTGGTGGATATAGCCGCGCGAGGCGAGCAGCGTGAGCAGGTCGGACGTGTGTTCGGTCATGGTGGCGCGGCGCTTAGCATGGCGCGCCGGGGTGGCAAAGGTGACGAAACGCCTTCCTCAGCGCGGCAATTGCCCCAGCGGATCGACGGGCGTGCGGCCTTTGCGCAGTTCGAAATGCACCTCGGGCTGCGTCGCGAGGCCGGTTTCGCCGGACAGCGCGATGGTCTGGCCGCGCTTCACCGCCTGCCCGCGCTGGACGAGCAACTGGCTGGCGTGGCCGTAGACGCTGTTCCAATTGTCGCCGTGCTTGAGGATGACGACGCCGCCGAGGTTCGGCACTTCGCTGCCGACATAGGCGACGGTGCCGTCGGCGGCGGCGAGGATCGGCGTGTTCTTCGGCACGGCGATCTTGATGCCGTTGTATTTCTCGCCGCTGGCATTGCCGGGGCCGAAATGCGCGACGACGCGGCCCTGCACCGGCCATTCGAAGCCGCCGCGCAGCCGTGACGGTGCGGTGATCGCCGCCGTCGAGGGCAAAGCGCGGCGCGGCGTGGTGAAGGCGGGCGTGGTGCGCTGATTGGTCGCGAGCGCGGGTTCGCCGCCGGTCAGGATGTCGTCGATATCGAGGCGGAAAGCGGCGGCGCGCTCGGCGGCGGTGCGCGGCGTGGCGGGCGTCGAGGCGTCGCCGGGGATCAGCACGCGCATGCCGACGCGCAGGGTATAGGGCTCGACGAGGTCGTTCGCATCGACGATCCGGTGCCAGTCGATACCGTAGGCGCGGGCGATGGCGATGCCGGTCTGGCCGGCGCGGACGAGGTGATAGCGGCCGGCGGGAATGGTCAGGCGCTGGCCGGGGCGGATCGTGAAGGGCGGCGGCAGATCGTTGGCGCGCGCGATCGCTTCCGATCCCGCGCCGGTGCGCTCCGCGACCTGGCGCAGCATGTCGCCTGCACGAACGGTGTAGCTGGTCGCATCGACGCTCTGCGCATCGGGCGTGACGGGCTGCGCGCGCCAGGCGGGCGGCGGCGCGGGCAGCGCGGAGACGCCGTCGTCATAGCGCGGGCGCTCGTACTGGTCGTCGGCCGGATCGCGGTAATCGCGGCGGTCGTCGGCGCGATCCTGCTGCGGATACTCGTCGCGCCGATCGTACCGGGGATCGTAGCGCGGATCGTCGCGGCGGTCGGCCTGAGGACGATCATATTGGGGATTGTAATAGGGGTCCGGCCGGTCGGTCTGCGGGATACATCCCCCCAGCGCGCCCGCCACGAGGATCAGCAACACGCGATATACTCCGCAACTGGCCTGCCATGGTCTCATGGCAGCCCTGCTAGACGCGGTCAGGCAAATTTTTCGTTAAGCATAACCAGCGAGGCGTAATGCGTCAGGTCGAGATGGAGCGGCGTGACGGTGACATAGCCCTGCTCGATCGCCTCGAGGTCGGTCGCTTCCATCGGCGTATGCGGGATGCGGCCGAGGTTGAGCCAGTAATAATCGAAGCCGCGCGGATCCTTGCGCTTGTCGAGCTTCACGCGGCCGTAGTCGCGCAGGCCTTGTGCGACGACGCGGACGCCCTTCACATCATCGGGCGCGACCGGCGGGAAGTTGACGTTGACGAGCGTGCGGTGACCGAGCGGCGCGTCGAGCAGGGGGCGCAGAACCCGCTCTCCCCAGACTTCGGCGGCGGCGAAGCTGACGTCGGCACCCAGGCCGGTCGTTTCGTAGCGCTGGCTGAGCGCGATCGAGCGGATGCCGGCCTGCGCGCCCTCCATCGCGGCGGCAACGGTGCCCGAATAGCTGACGTCCTCGCCGAGATTTGCGCCGCGATTGACGCCGGAGAGGATGAGGTCGGGCTTGGCATCCTTCATGATCTCACCGAGCGCGAACATCACCGCGTCGGTTGGCGTGCCGGTGACGGCCCAGCGCTTCTCTCCGAAATTGCGCAGGCGGACGGGCTCGGTAAGGGTCAGCGAGCGGCCCTTGCCCGATTGTTCCTCGATCGGCGCGACGATGGTGATGTCGTCCGAGATGGTGCGCGCGATGCGTTCGAGTACGGCGAGGCCGGGGGCGTGGATGCCGTCGTCGTTGGAGAGGAGAATGCGCATTACCTGAACCCCGTTCGCCCTGAGCCTGTCGAAGCCTGTCCTGAGCGGCTGGCTTTGCCAGCCAGCCGAAGGGGGCTGCCCTTCTTGGCACGAAGAAAGGGCAGGGCTTCGACAAGCTCAGCCCGAACGGAATTTGGAAGGATGCGCATTTTCTAATCCTCCCTCGCGCAGCGGGGGAGGGGGACCGCCGCAGGCGGTGGAGGGGGCGTTTCCGCAAGCGCTGCGCTCGCGGCCCGGCCCCCTCCGTCATGCTGCGCACGCCACCTCCCCCGCTGCGCGAGGGAGGATAGAAAGGCGTTCATGCGCGCGGCTCCAGCCGGTTGAGGCCCTTGAGGTAGGGTTGCAGCACCTCGGGCACGGCGACCGATCCGTCCTCCTGCTGGTAATTCTCCAGCACCGCGACGAGCGTCCGCCCGACCGCGAGGCCGGAGCCGTTGAGCGTGTGGACGAACTTCGTGCCCTTCTCTTCCGCAGGGCGGTAGCGCGCGTTCATGCGGCGCGCCTGGAAATCGGTGCAGGTCGAGCAGCTCGAAATCTCGCGGTAGCGGTCCTGCCCCGGCAGCCACACTTCGAGATCGTAGGTGCGCGCGGCGGAGAAACCCATGTCGCCGGTGCAGAGCTTCATGCGGCGGAACGGCAGGCCGAGCGCGGTGAGGATGCCCTCGGCGCAGGCGGTCATGCGCTCGTGTTCGTCGTCGGACTTCTCGGGCGCGACGATCGAGACCATTTCGACCTTGTCGAACTGGTGCTGGCGGATCAGCCCGCGCGTGTCGCGCCCGGCCGCGCCGGCTTCCGAGCGGAAGCAGGGGGTGAGCGCGGTGAAGCGCAGCGGCAGCTCGCCTTCGTTCAGGATCTTGTTCGCGACGATGTTGGTCAGGCTCACCTCTGCGGTGGGGATCAGCCAGTGATCCTCGCCGACCTTGAACAGATCCTCGGCGAACTTGGGCATCTGGCCGGTGCCGAAGAGGGCGTCGTATTTGACGAGGACGGGCGGAGCGACTTCCTCATAGCCGTGCTCGCCGCTGAGCATGTCGAGCATGAACTGGCCGAGCGCGCGGGAGAGCTTCGCGGCGGCCCCGCGCAGCAGCGTGAAGCGCGAGCCGGAGAGCGCGACGCCCGCGTCGAAATCGAGGCCGAGCGCGGGGCCGATCGCGTCATGCTCCTTCACCGCGAAGGCGAAGCTGGGCGGCGTACCGTGCGTGGCGACCAGCACGTTCTCGTCCTCGTCCTTGCCCTGCGGCACGTCGGCGAGGGGGGCGTTGGGAAGCGCGGAGAGCTTGCGGTTGAGCTTGTCGGCGATCGCTTTCTCCTCGGCCTCGATCTCGGGCAGGCGCTCCTTGATGGCGGCGACCTCCTTCATCAGATCGCCCGGATCGTCGCGACGCGATTTCACCGCACCGATCTCCTTCGAGGCCTCGTTGCGGCGGGCCTGTGCGACCTGCGCCTCGGTCATCAGCGCGCGGCGCTTCTCGTCGAGCGCGATCAGCCCGCCCGCCACCGGCGCGAGGCCACGCCGGGCCAGCGCTGCGTCGAATGCTTTCGGGTCTTCGCGGATGAGACGGATATCGTGCATGGCCGGGCTATGGCGGCGAGGGCGGGCGGGCGCAACCCGCCGTACCGCCCGCGCGTTCACCCTCTCCACGATATTGGAGAGAGATCATGCACATCCCCCATGACGCAGCCGTGCTGGTGCTGGACGGGCGCAAGCTGCTGTTGCTGCGCAACGAGGGCGACGACGTCTATCCCAACCTGGTCGTGGAACACGCGCGCGAACATGCCGACGAGCCCGACCGCGAGATCAAGACCGGGCCGGCGGGGCGCTCACCTGGCGGGCCGGGGCCGGGCGGGTCGGCCGTCGGCGAGACCGATTTCCACCGCCAGAACGAGGAGCGCTTCGCCGCGGATGCCGGATTGCTGCTGAAGGAGAAGGCGCTGTCGAACGATTTTGAGTCGCTGATCGTCGTCGCGCCGCCGCGCACGCTCGGCGTGTTGCGGACGCACTACCATTCGGAGGTGAAAGCGCGGTTGAAGGGCGAGATCGACAAGGATCTGACCGATCATCCGATCCCGGACATCGAGAAGGCGATCAAGGCGGCCTGAAACGCGCGTCACCCGATCCCGTCACCCCAGCGAAAGCTGGGGTCTCGCGGTGATAGCGCGCGCGCTGGCCCCATGAGACCCCAGCGTTCGCTGGGGTGACGATGGGCGCTCAGGGGGGCGCTCAGGCCTCTGCTTCGACCGACTTCTTGGCGAAGCGCTTGCGGCCGACCAGCGCGGCTGCGGCGGCACCGAACAGCAGCACCATCGGCGGCGCGGGGACCGGCGCAGGTGGGCCGCCCGGACCACCCGGAGGACCACCGGGGCCGCCCGGATGGCCGGGATGACCAGGATGGCCGCTGGAGCTTGGGAAACCGTGGCTGCTCGACGCATAGCTGCTCGAGCCGCTCGACGCGCTCGACGTGGACGTGCTGCCCGAGGCCGAAGAGGTGACGTTGCCGCTCGACGACGAGGAGGTCGACGAGGATACGTTGCCGCTCGAGCTCGACGAGGTCGAGGACGCCGAGGAGACGTTGCCGCTCGACGAGGATGAGACGTTGCCGCTCGACGACGAGGACACGTTGCCGCTCGACCCGCCCGAGGCCGACGAGACGTTGCCGCTCGAACCGCCCGAGGAAGAGGTGCTGGAGACGTTCGCGCCGCCGGTCGAGGTGGAGGAGCCGCCGCTTGCCGACGACGTGGACGACCCGCCCGATCCGCCACTGGCCGACGAGGTCGATCCGCCGCTCGACGACGAGGTCGAGGAGATGACGATGCCGCCGCTGCCCGAGCTGCCGCCGCCGCCGAACGAGCCGCCGAAGAAGCCGCCGCCACCGCCGAAACCGCCGCCGAAGCCGCCACCGCCGCCGATCACGGCGAGACCGCCGCCACCGCCGCCGCCGCTATAGGGCTGCGCGTCGGGAAGCGGCATCGGGATCGGCGCGCCCTGGCTCGTCATTGTGACGACGGCGGGCGGGCAGGACGCGACCGTCTTGGTCACGACTCGGCGAACCTTGCCGCCGCTTGCCACCGCCGTGCGGCGGACGACTCGCTTGGTCGCTTTCTGAACATACGCCGGCTTGGGGTGCGACACCTCGGCGACGTGGACTGCTCCACCGCCGACGATCGCGCCGCCACACGTGCAGGCACACAATTTTGCCAAGGCCATCCGCACCGACATGATCTAACTCTTTCGTTGCCATCATCCCGAGGGAATCCGGGCCATGAATACTTCAGCGGTGAGCCGCTACTTGCCTAAAGAAGCCAACAAAAAGTTAAGTTCAATAGTCTTAACCAAACATTCGGACCTATTCTGTTGACGTGAAGCAACTTTGCCGAGCGGGATATGGTTAACGTATCGTCATGATACGGTTTCGCGCGTGTTCAGATTTCAGTGAAGTTGTTGTTAACCATATTTGCCGGCGGGCCCCTCCATCCGTGAGCGAGGGCGTCGCGTGGCGGGTTGCTTGTGGTGGGCGAAGCGCATGGCTATAGGCGCGCTCATAGAGGGGCTCGGCCCGGATGGATTTGGGCCCTGTAGCGCGTGGCCCGAGGGGCGTTCGGGCAGTGATTGGATGGCGACGGTCTTGATTAGGCTAGATGAACCCGCGAGTTTCGAACCGCCTGCGGCGGGTGGTGAAGGTGGAGACGGATATCGGCCCAGCGCCGAAGAACCCTTCATGAATCCACGCCAGCAGGCGTATTTCCGCGACAAGCTGCAGAACTGGAAGGACGCGATCCTGAAGGAGTCGGCAGGCACGCTGTCGCAGCTCCAGATCGATTCGCTGCGCGAGGCGGACCTGACCGACCGCGCATCGAGCGAGACCGACTGGTCGATCGAGCTGCGCACGCGCGACCGGCAACGCAAGCTGATCTCCAAGATCGACGCGGCGCTGCGGCGGATCGAGGAAGGCGAGTACGGCTATTGCGAAGTGACCGGCGAGCCGATCTCGCTCGGCCGCCTCGAAGCGCGCCCGATCGCGACGATGACGGTCGAGGCGCAGGAGCGCCACGAACGCCACGAGAAAATCTCGCGCGAGGACTGATTTAAGCCGCGCGGCTCCGCGTGTTTTAAAGAGTTCGACACGTTTTCGGTCTAGGTCCGATCCCGACACGCAAGCGTAGCGACGGAAGTGATGGACCAGATTTCGAACGGACCCAACGAAGGCACCGACGCCGAGGGCTATGGCCCCGAGCGGATGAAGCCGCGCGACAGCCTGTTCCTGATGTCGATCCTCAACGTCATCGGATCGACGCGCGAGACGGCGCTGCCGGTGCGCGTGCGCAACCTTGCGCCAGGCGGGCTGATGGCGGAATATCCGCGCGGTCTGGACGAAGGCACGGCGGTGGAATTCGATCTGCGCGGTGTGGGCTGGGTCAACGGCACGGTGGCCTGGTCGAGCGAGGGGCGGATCGGCGTGTCGTTCGAGCGGCCGATCGATCCGCTGGCGGCGCGCAAGCCGGTGGGCGGCGCCAAGTCGAAATAAGCCTGTATCGGGCTGGGCCCGGACGGCAGAACCGCCCGAGCCGCTCCGGCGATCAGACGATCGTCATTTCTTCCTTTACCCGGAGCTTTTGCTTCTTGAGCGCGGCCAACATCGCGCTATCAGGCAGGGGTCGTTGCGACTCGGCGCTGATCTTTCGTTCGAGGACTGCATGCTTGGCCTCAAGGGCCTCGAAATGCGCGGTCTGCATGAAAGCGTTCCTCCTTCGTTCGGTGGCAGGGGAACGAAGTACATCACGATCCGGGTTAATTGTCTGCCCCTGATTCGCCGCAATTCGACACGTTGAGGCAAATCGTGCGACGACCCGTTTTGGGGTCTCGCCCGAACCGCTCTATTTGCTAAGTCTGGGCCGGGAATCGGGGGACGGATGGACGGCACTGTCATCGGCAAGCGGCTCGAGACGCTCAGGATCGAACATCGCGACCTCGACACCGCGATCGGCGCGCTGATCGATGGCGGCTCGGCCGATCAGCTTCAGCTCGCCCGCTTCAAGAAACGCAAATTGCGGCTCCGCGACGAGATCGCAATGCTCGAGGATCAGATGATCCCCGATATAATCGCGTGATGTTTGAGGGAGATGCGGGCCCCCGGCCCGGAGTGGGCGTAGCGGATTGGGACGCTGCTCCGCGACAGCCCCTATACCGCAGCGGAACCGATTGTGTCACCACATCGTCATGAGGGGAATGACGACCGACTCGCGAATCCATGATCGCCTGATCGACGTGCTGTACGTCGATGCGATGGTGCTCGCGGACGAAGCGCGCAGCTATTTCGACGAGGGCGGGAAGAGCGACCGCGAGGGCCTCGATCCGCTCGCGCGCGTGTCGTTCAGTTGCGAATCGTTGAAGGTGACGACGCGACTGATGCACGTCATCGCCTGGCTGCTGACGCAGCGGGCCGTGGGCGTCGGCGAGATGGCGCCGCGCGACGCGCTCGATCCCTCACGCCGGCTCGGCCCCGCGCCGGTCAGCGAGCCGGCTGCGGTGGCGGCGCTGCCGGGGCGGGCGCAGGCGCTGATCGCGTCGAGCGCGGAACTGTACCGCCGTGTCGGCCTGCTCGACGAGGCGCAGGTCGGGGAGCTTGTCGTCGAAAGTCCGGTGCGATCGATGCAGGACCGGCTGGCGCTCGCCTTCTAGTCGATCCGCTTCAGGTCGCGCGCGAAACTCTTCGCTCTTTCCACATAGCCGTCGGCCGACACGCGGAGCTTGGCGATCTCGGCGTCGCTGAGCGCGCGGGCCACCCTGGCGGGGCTGCCGAGGATCAGGCTGCCGGGCGGGAAGCTCTTGCCCTCGGTGACCAGCGCGCCCGCGCCCACCAGAGAATCCGCGCCGATCTTCGCCCGATTGAGGATGGTCGCGCCCATACCGACCAGCACCCGGTCGGCGATCGTGCAGCCGTGGAGGATGGCGTGGTGGCCGATCGTGCAGTCCGCGCCGACGGTGCAGGGCACGCCGGGATCGGAGTGCAGCATCGCCCCCTCCTGCACATTGCTACGGTCGCCGACCCGGATCGCGGTGTTGTCGGCGCGGATGACCACGCCGAACCATATGCTGGCATCCTCACCGATGTGGACGTCGCCGATCACATCGGCGCTCGGCGCGACCCAGGCGGTCGCGGCGAGCGCGGGCTGCGCATCGGCGGTGGCGTAGAGGGGCATATACATCTCCCGTTCGCCCCGAGCTTGTCGAAAGGGCTGACCTTCTTCGCTTAGAGAGAAGTGCAGTGCTTCGACAAGCTCAGCACGAACGGAAGAAAATCACTCCTTCAGGCAGGCCACCACCGCGGTGATCGCCACGCTCGTATCCGCCACATCGCGGACCTTGATCGAATCGATCCCCGCCGCGCGCACCGGATCGTCATTGCCGCCGGGATAGATGGCGTCGCCCATGAACAGGATGTTCTCGAAAGCGATACCGGCATGTTCGCACAGGCGGCGCATGCCATACGCCTTGTCGATGCCCGCGCGGGTGATGTCGACCGAGGTCGCGCCGCCGATGTTGACCGAGTGATCGGGGATCATCGTCTTGAGGATGCCCTGCAGCTTGCGACGCTTTTCCTGCTTGGGATCCCAATGTTCCTTGGCCTCGAGCGGCGCCTGCTGACCGAGTGCCGAGAGGGTGATCTGGCTGCCGCGATCCTCAATACGCTCGCCCCAGGTCTGCTCGCCGCCGAAGCCGGCCTCGTCCCAGGCCTTGTTGAGCGCGGTCAGGATCTGGTCGCGCTCCTCGGGCGTGAAGGCGTCGTTGTAGATCGCGTTCCATTTGCCGTCCTGAAAGCGGAACAGCTTGGTGCCTGTCGTCGGCATGATGAACAGCCGTTCGAGCTTCGCGTCGGGCTGCATCCGGCCCACAACCTGCTTTTCGAACTGCGGCCAGTCGCCGCCGGAGATCACCGCGACGCTGGCGACGTCGAGCAGGCGCTTGAGCAGCAGGCTCATCTCGTCGCCGATCGCCTGTTTGCTCTCCGCGAGCGTACCGTCGAGATCGAACGCAATCATAGTCTTCATGAAATCTGCTCCCCGCTGGCGAGCCTGTCCTCGCCGATACGCTGCTCAAAGGAAAGGGGCCCAAAGAAAAGGGCGCTCCACACCGGGAACGCCCTTTTCCACCCCTGTTGCCCGGACGAAGCCGGGCAAAGGCGCTTACTTCTTCGCGTCGACCGCCTTCTGGACGTTGTCGGCCTTGGCCTCGCCCGCATCGCGGACGTTGTCGGCGAGGTCGTGCGCATTGTCGGCGGCATTCTCGAGCACGTCGGACGCGGTGGCGTTCGAGGTGTTGTCCGCTGCGGCGTCCAGATTGTCAGCGCCGGCGTCGATATTGTCGGCCATGGCGTCGGAATTGTTGATGACGGCCGAAGCTTCCGGGCCCTTGCCGCAGGCTGCGAGCGACATCAGGCCGGCGCCGACGAGAACCAGAGCGATCTTCTTCATGCGGGTACTCCCTAAGCATGTTCTTTACCGCAACCGGCAACATCTGCCGGCGCGAGCGAGGTTTAACCAGCGCGGAGGCGTAACGTCCAAAAATCGATCCGTATCCCTGCGCGGAAAAATCAGCGATTTCAGGGCCACGTTTCAAGGCTTGGCGGGAACCGGCCCGATCTCCTCGGGAGCATCCGCCACGGTGGCGAGCATCGCCGTCCAGGCCGCAACGTTCTGGCGAAGCTGCTCGGGGTCGATACGGTCGAGCGTGTCCTCGGGCGTGTGGTGCCAGTCGAAATAGCGCAGCGCCGACTGGTGGAGATCGATCCCCGCGACGCCGAGCGCGAGCGTCGGGCCGACGTCGGTGCCGCCGTGGACGTCCTCCCGCCCGCGCACCACGCCGATCGGCGCGAGCGCGACCGCGATCCGGTCGCCGACCGCCTTGGCGCTCTCCGGGAAGTTCGTGCTGACCTTCCAGACGTTGTCCGCGCCGGAATCCGATTCCGCCGCGAGCGCATGGCGTTCGTCGGCATGCGCCTTGGCATAGGCGATGCCGCCCCAGCCGCCGGTCTCCTCGTCGCCGAACCACACGACGCGGATCGTGCGGCGGTGCCGCCCCGCATCCATAAGCCGCTTCGCCGCCGCCGTGGTGATGGCGATGCCCGCGCCGTCGTCGATCGCGCCGGTGCCGAGATCCCAGCTGTCGAGATGCCCGCCGATGGTGATGATGCCCGCCTTGGGATCGGTGCCCGGCACCTCCGCCACGACATTGCCCGAGGTGCGCGTGCCGACGAATTTCGGCGTCAGCGTGAGGTGCAGCGTGACGGTTTTGCCGCGCTTCACGATCCGCTCGAGATTTTCGGCATCGGCGACGGAGAGTGCGGCGGCGGGGATGGGGGCCACGCCGGGTTCGAAATTGGTGCCGCCCGCGTGCGGCCCGCGCCCGCGATCGGTGCCGATTGAACGGATGACGATCGCAGCCGCTCCCTTCTTCGCCGCGAGGTTCGGCCCGAGGAACCGCGCGATGCCGTTGGAGCCATAGCCTGACCCATCCTGCGTCGCCTGCATCGCGTTGGAGACGAAGGCGATCTTGCCCTTCAGGCTGCCCTCGGGCGCGAGCATCAGGTCGTTGACCGTCTCGAAATACACGATCGGCGCGGTGAGGCCCTCGGCCGGGGTCGCGCCCGAATTTCCGAGCGCGGTGAGGCGCAATGGCTGGGGGAAGGGCGATACCACCTCGGCGGTCTCGACGCCGCGTTCCCAGATGTTGTTGAGGTCGTACGGCTCGATGCGGACGTTCTTGAAGCCGAGCTTTTTGAGTTTGGCCACCGCCCATTCGCGTGCGCGGCCTTCGGCCTCCGATCCGTCGGGGCGCGGGCCGATCTCGGTGGTGATGCCCTCGACGATGTCCCACGCCACATCGTCCTTCAGCGCTGCATCGCGCAGCGCCGCGACCTTGGGATCGGGCGCGACCGGCGCGGGCATGGCGCGCCGCGCATTGGCGGTGTTGCCGGTCTGCGCCTGTGCGGCGGTGGAGAAGGTGAGGGCGGTTGCTGCGAGCAGCGCGGGGAGGATTTTGCTCATGGCGCGCAGGCGTAATGATGCGTGGCAGGTTTGCCAATCGCCGACCCGCTCGCTACATGCGCGATCGCAAATTCCCCGCATTCAGACAGACCGGAGCACGACCCGACATGGCCGCTCAATACGCCTTTGTCACGAAGGACATGACCAAGACCTTCCCCGGCGCCCCCAAGCCGGTGCTGGCGAACATCAACCTGCAATTCTATCAGGGCGCGAAGATCGGCATCGTCGGGCCAAACGGCGCCGGCAAATCGACGCTGATGAAGATCATGGCGGGCGTCGACAAGGATTACACGGGTGAGGCGTGGGCCGGCGAGAACATCACCGTCGGCTATCTCGAGCAGGAGCCCGAGCTCGACCCGACCAAGACCGTGCTGGAGAACGTCAAGGACGGCGCGCGCGAGACCGCCGATCTGGTCGATCGCTTCAACGCGATCTCGGCGGAAATGGGCGATCCCAAGGACGACACCGATTTCGACAAGCTGATGGAAGAGATGGGCGAGCTTCAGGCCAAGATCGACGCGGTCGACGGCTGGAGCCTCGACAGCCAGCTCGAACTGGCGATGGAGGCGCTGCGCTGCCCGCCGTCGGATTCGCCCGTCACCAGCCTGTCGGGCGGTGAGAAGCGCCGCGTGGCGCTCACCCGCCTGCTGATCCAGAAGCCGTCGATCCTGCTGCTCGACGAACCGACCAACCACCTCGATGCCGAAAGCGTCGAATGGCTTGAGAACCACCTCAAGGAATATGCCGGTGCGGTGCTTATGATCACCCACGATCGCTATTTCCTCGACAATGTCGTCGGCTGGATCCTGGAGATCGATCGCGGCAAGTATTTCCCGTACGAGGGCAATTACTCGACCTACCTCGAGAAGAAATCCAAGCGCCTCGAACAGGAGGAGCGCGAGGAATCGAGCCGCCAGACCGCGATCAAGAACGAGCTCGAATGGATCCGGCAGGGTGCCAAGGCGCGCCAGACCAAGTCCAAGGCGCGCATCGCCAAGTTCGACCAGCTCGTCGAGCAGCAGTCGAACCGCAAGCCGACCGGCGCGCAGATCGTCATCCAGGTGCCGGAGCGGCTCGGCGGCAAGGTGATCGAGGTCGAGAACATCTCCAAGGCGTATGGCGACAAGCTGCTGTTCGAGGATCTGTCGTTCACGCTGCCGGCGGGCGGCATCGTCGGCGTGATCGGGCCGAACGGCGCGGGCAAGTCGACGCTCTTCAAGCTCATCATCGGCCAGGAAGAGCCCGACACCGGCACGGTCGAGAAGGGCTCGACCGTGCGGCTCGGCTATGTCGACCAGAGCCGCGATCACCTCGATCCGTCGAAGAACGTCTGGGAGGAAATCTCCGACGGGCTCGATTACATGAAGGTCAACGGCCACGACCAATCGACGCGCGCGTACGTGGGCGCGTTCAACTTCAAGGGCGCCGACCAGCAGAAGAACGTCGGCAAGCTCTCGGGCGGCGAGCGGAACCGCGTCAACATCGCCAAGATGCTGAAGCGCGGCGGCAACGTCCTGCTGCTCGACGAGCCGACCAACGATCTCGACGTCGAGACGCTGGGTGCGCTGGAGGAGGCGATCGAGAATTTCGCGGGCTGCGCGGTGGTGATCAGCCACGATCGCTTCTTCCTCGATCGCCTCGCGACGCACATCCTTGCCTTCGAGGGCAACAGCCATGTCGAGTGGTTCGAGGGTAACTTCGAAAGCTACGAGGAAGACAAGCGCCGCCGCCTGGGCGACGCTGCGGATCGGCCGACCGCGCTGGCGTACAAGAAGCTGACGCGTTGAGTCGCACCTGCAAGAATTTGGTGCGCTGATGGCAAAAGCCTCCACCGGCTTCGGCGATACGCTGTCGGGCTGGCTGGAGGCGGAAGGGATCGTGCCGGCCGAGGGGCCGGGCACGATCGCCGATGTCGCGCGTGTCCGCGCGATCCTGATCGTGGCCGCGCGCGAGGGGCGGGCGGTGAGCTACTCCGAACTGCTGAACGCGCTTGGCCACCGCTTCACGCGGCCGAAGATGCGCGCCGTCTGCAAGACGCTCGATGCGATCGACGAAGCGGCCGCCGCTGCTGGCGAGCCGGAACTGGCGGTGCTGGTCGTGCGCGAGAGCGATCGGCTGCCGGGGCAGGGCTGGTGGACGGCGGTGGCGAACAGCCGTGAGTACAAGGGCGAATGGACCGGCGCGGACGCGGCGGCGTTCGTCGCGAGTATTCAGCAGGTCGCGTTCGATTACTGGCGTCCCGCGTAACCGCCTTCAAAGGTCGGCGGTGGAGATATCCAGACCGGCAATGGTAATTGCGACCAGCACTTCGCCGAACCCGAGAACGCGTTTTTGCAGATAGGAGCCGTATTTCGGATCCCACATCTGGTGAACGCACCGTCCCGCCACATCCACAACCCAATATTCAGGCACGCCGGCCCTGGCGTAGACGAGCGCCTTGTCGACCAGGTCGAAGTCCAGCGTGTTCGCGGAGATTTCCGCCAGCAACGCAACCGATGCCACCGGAATCGCACCCGCACCGCGCGGTTCGGATGTCAGGATCAGGTCGGGCTGCGGCTCGCTGTGTGGTGGAATTTCGACCGATTGCTCCGTGGCGACATGGAGGGAATTGCCAGCGTTTTCCAGCGCACGCCGCAGGCGATAAGCGATCTCGTCCTTGACGAAACCGTGCGGCCGGTGCTGCGGACTCATCAGAAAAATGTCTCCATCGACGAGTTCGCTCCGGTCCTCCGAGCCGAGAAGATCGGCCTCTGCCAGCAGGCGATAGGCTTGGATACGGAGTTTGACCGGAACCGATCCATCGGACTTCGAATCCACGGGCACGCCAAAAATCTCGCCATCGAGCAACTCGGATTTGGAGAAAGCCGAAAGGCAGCCGCGCGTGCTCAATAGAAGAAAGGCGTCGACGGTCAGTCTGACCGGTTCGCGATACGCGATGGTGCCCTGCACGTTCATGTAAGGTTCGATAGCATATCCGATCGCAATGTTCACGCCCCAGCGCCGAACCGCTCGCCGCATTCGGATACTTTGTTACGAGACAATTCAGGGAAGCTGCGGTATTTGTTCGCGCATGGTTCCCGCATTCGCAAAATATGGTCTGCTTGCCGCCGGCCTCACCGGGCTCGTCGCGGCGTCGGGCATGTCGAGCGTGACGCAGGAGCAGCTCGGCTGGGGCCGGGCGACGCAGGCGCTGACGCGCAATACGCCGACGCCGCAGCAGACGGCTGCGCTCTCCGCCGCGATCGCCCAGTGGAAATCGCTGAAGGATACGCCGTCGGGCCTGCCGTTCGAAACCTATGCGGGCTTCCTCGTCGCGCATCCGGGCTGGCCGAACGAGACGGCGCTGCGCCGCGCGGCCGAGAAGGCGCTGGACGGAACGTCGCCCTATTCCGCTCCCACCGCCGTCGTCTTCTTCCGTCGCTATCCGCCGCTGACCGGCGTCGGTCGCGTGCGCTTCGCCGAGGCACTGGCAGCGACGGGCGCGACCGTCGAGGCGCAGGCCGCAGCGCGCATCGCCTGGACTGCGGGCGCGCTGTCGACGATCGACGAGGCGAAGATCATCACCGGCTTCTCGAGCAGTCTGACCCAGGCCGATCAGGACGCGCGGATGGACATGCTGCTGTGGCAGGGCGCGACCGGCTCGGCGCAGCGTCAGCTCGCCCTCACCAGCGCGGCGCGGCGGCCGGTGTTCGCCGCGAGGCTCGCATTTCGCACCAACGCCGCAGATGCCTCGGCGCAAGCCTCGGCGACGCAAGCGATGGGTGCGGGCGATCCGGGCTGGCTCGCCGACCGCGCGACGTGGCTGCGCGGCAATGGCGGCTTCGGCGCGCGCGAATTGCTCGCGCGCAGGCCCGCGCTGGCGATGCGGCCGGCCAATGTCGGCGCGTGGTTCGACGTGCTCGCCGCCAATGCCAAGGGTGCGGTGGCGGATGCGCAATATGCCACCGCCTATGACATCGTGCGGGGCATCGACGATGCCTATCCCGACGGCACCGAGATCGCCGCGCAGCCTTATGGCGAGCGTGACGATTACACCGACCTGACGTGGCTCGCAGGCCGCGCGGCGCTGAAGCAGCTCAACCGGCCGGCCGATGCAATCGCGATGTTCGTGCGCTATTCGCGCGGGTCGCGCTCGCCGTCGATCCAGGCGAAGGGTCTCTATTGGGCGGGGCGGTCTGCCGAGGCGGCGGGGCGGCGTGAAGAAGCCAACGGCTATTACATGCGCGCCGCCGGTTTCCCGGACCTGTTCTACGGTCAGCTTTCGGCCGAGCGGCTCGGCCGCCCGCTGGTCGCACCGGTCGAGCCGGTGATGCGCCCGGTCGATCCGGTGGTGCGCGACGCGTTCTACGCGCGCGAGACGGTGCGCGCGGCGCAATATCTCGGCCAGACCGGTAATTGGGAGGACCAGACCGCCTTCGTCCGCCAGATCGCGACCGACGCGAAGACCGACAGCGACCATGTGCTGGCGACCGAACTCTCGCGCACGCTCGGACGCCCCGATCTCGGTGTGATGGTCGGGCGGAGCGCGCTGCAGAATGGCCTCAGCGATTATTCGACGGTCGGCTTCCCGAGCGTCAAGGTGCCCGCCGGGGCGAACGATTACTGGACGATGGTCCACGCCATCGCGCGGCAGGAAAGCCAGTTCGACCGCGCCGCCGTCAGCCGTGTCGGTGCGCGCGGGCTGATGCAGCTCATGCCGGGAACGGCGCGCGAGACCTCGCTGAAGATCGGTATGCCCTACAATGCCGCTGCGCTGAACAGCGACACCGACTACAACATCATGCTCGGGTCGAGCTATTTCGCGCGCATCTACAACCTCTACGGCAGCTACCCGCTGGCGGTGGCGGCGTACAATGCCGGCCCCGGCAACGTGAACAAATGGCTGAAGGCGAACGGTGACCCGCGCTCCGGCTCGATCGAATGGGTCGACTGGATCGAAGCGATCCCGCTCACGGAGACGCGCGGATATGTGCAGCACGTGCTGGAAAATGCCGTGGTCTACGACCTGATGAACGCGCAACATTCGCGCTCGACGGGGGCGAACCGCATAAGCTGGTATCTCGGCAAGGGGCGGCCAGGCTAGGGCCACTCGCCATTCCGCTTATGTGGGCCTCCAAAGCGCGATTTTCTGCGCTTCGGTGTTCACGCACCTTACGTGCGCTGCGCTCCGATGCTCGAAAATCACCCTTTTCGGCGCCGCCTGAACGAAATGACGAGCGGCCCTGACTCACGCTTCCGTTCGCCCTGAGCTTGTCGAAGGGCTGCACTTCTCTCTACCGTCGCGACCTATGACCGACCGCCCCAACTACATCACCCTCGCCGGCTACACCGTGCTGCGGACCGAGTATGACGCGCTGCTCGGTGACGAGCGGCCCAAGCTGGTCGACGTCATCTCCTGGGCGGCGGGCAATGGCGACCGGTCGGAGAACGGCGACTATATCTACGGCCGCAAGCGGCTGCGCGAGATTGACCGGCGGCTCGGTTTCCTCGCACGGCGGATGAAGGCGGCGAAGGTGATCGACCCGGCCGCGCAAGAGGATCGCGCGCGCGTCTGGTTCGGCGCCACCGTCACCATCGCCGACGAGGAGGATAACGAGCGTGTCCTCACCTTGGTCGGCGACGACGAGACCGACGCGGGCGCGGGCCGGATCGGCTGGAGCGCGCCGCTCGCGCGTGCTTTGCGGGGCGCGACGGTCGGCGACCTGCGCCGCGTCGCGCTGCCTGCCGGCGACAAGGAATATGAGGTGATCGCGATCGCCTATCCGCCGACGCCGCCACGCTGAATCGCGCAGCCTTTGCGGCGAAAGGAGGCGCGGTCGCGCGCGCACCGTGCTAGGTTCCGCGCGGTAAGCCTCGCCGGCAGCGCGGGAAATCAGGGAAGCTCTCCAGAAAAATGCAGGTCGTCCAGCGTGTCTTCGTCACCGGTAAGGTGCAGAATATCGGTTTCCGCGATTGGGCGGTGCGCACGGCGCATGGTCTCGGCGTCACCGGCTGGGTCCGCAACCTGCGCGACGGCCGCGTCGAACTGCTGGTCGCCGGGGAGGACGAGGCGGCGCAGGCGCTGATCGAGGCGTGCCGCGTGGGTCCGCCGATGGCGCGCATCGACCATATCGAGGCCCGCGCCGACAGCGAGCGCGCGCCCAAGGGCTTCACCAAGCGGTTCACGGCCTGACTCGGGCAGTAGAAATTCGTTTCATGTCCGCGTAGGGGGACGGCCATGTTCACAGGCTCCATCCCCGCGCTCGTCACGCCCTTCACCGCAGACGGCAGCTTTGCGGAGAAACCGTTTCGCGATTTCGTCGAATGGCAGATCGCGGAAGGATCGTCGGCGCTGGTGCCCTGCGGCACGACGGGCGAGTCGGCGACAATGGACTTTGCCGAGCATTTCGAGGTCGTACGCATCTGCGTCGATCAGGCGCGCGGCCGCGTGCCCGTCATCGCCGGCGCGGGCAGCAACGACACGCGCATCGCCATCAAGAACGCGCAGGCGGCGAAGCAAGCCGGTGCCGACTGCGCGCTGATGGTTCCGCCCTATTACAACCGTCCGAGCCAGGAGGGCATCTTCCAGCATTTCGCGGCCGTCGCAGAGGCGTGCGACCTGCCGGTGATGCTCTACAACGTGCCCGGCCGCACGGTGACCGACATCCTGCCCGACACGATGGGGCGCCTCGTGAAGGCCTATCCCCAGATCTTCGTTGCGGTGAAGGACGCCACCGGCAGCCTCACGCGCGTGTCGCAGCAGCGCGCGGCATGCGGGCCGGACTGGTGCCAGCTTTCGGGCAATGACGAGACCGCGATCGCCTTCACCGCGACCGGCGGGGTGGGGTGCGTGTCCGTCACCGCCAACGTCGCGCCGCGCCTGTGCGCGGAGTTCCAGGCGGCGCTGGCGGAGGGAAATTATGCGAAGGCGCTGACCTATCAGGACACGCTGTTCGCGCTGCATACCGCGATGTTCGCCGATGCCTCGCCCGGCCCGGCGAAATACGCCGTGTCGAAGGTCATTCCCGGTTTCCCGACCGCGCTGCGCCTGCCGATGACGCCCGCCAACGAAGCGGCGCGCGCGGCGGTCGATGCGGCGATGGCGGCCGCCGGAATCTGACATGGGCTGGTGGCGTGGCGAGGACGACTCCGTCAACCGCTTCGCCGCTCGTTTCGAAGAAGATGGCGACCGAATCCTTTTCCGCCAAAATGTGAAAAGCGCTCCTGTACTTGTTAGCGCGCAAGATCGCGACGAAGCCGTAGCGTGGTATCGTTTGGCCAGCAGATATCTGATGCTCGGCGGAGTGGTCGTGATGATTGCGGCTGTTGTGGGACTCGCTTTTCTTACAGGGTTTGATCAGCCGGAGAGTCACGCCACACAGTTTTGGTTCCTCGTGATCATCTGGGCATGTCTGTTCGGAGCCGTATTCCTTTACATCTGGAACGAGCCAGCTCGGCGCTTCGCCGGCCGAACACCGGTCGGGAAAACCCCCACGCGCGCGGAAGCGCGCCGGGCCAGTTTTGCGCGCATGACGTGGTCACAGTTTGCGGTTATCCCGGTGCTAGCGTTGCTCATTGCGGTTCCTAAGCATGGCGAAATGACTGGCGGACCCTGGTTCATCGCGAGAATGGTGTTTGCTGCATTGTTGATCCTTACGGGTGCAATCCAAGCTTTCCGAAAATGGCGATCTGAGCGAGAATAGAGCGCCATGAACCTCGTCACCCGCCATCTCACGACCCTCACCGATTTTTCGGGGCGCGAGAATCGCGAGCCGTTCTGGCTGTGGGTGCTGGCGGTCTATGTCGGGCAGATGGTGGTCGGCATGGTCGTCATGCTGCCTATGCAGTTCATGTTGCAGATGCGGATGGCGCCGCAGTTCGAGGCGCTGCAGAAACAGCAGGAGGCCGGTCAGCAGCCCGATCCGCAACAGATGTTCGCGATGATGGCACCGCTGTTCACGTTCATCATGATCTTCAGTGTCGTGATCGGCCTCCTATTCCTCGCGCTGCTCGCGGCGGCGTTGGTGCGGCGGCTGCATGATAGTGGCCGCTCGGGATATTGGGCGCTGCCGCAACTGCTGCTGGCGATCGTCGGACAGGGGGCGATGGTCTGGTTCTTCACGAACTTCGCCAGTTTCTTTGCGCATCCCGAGGCTCTCAAGGATACGCTGCCCGTATTCATGGCGTGGTTCATGGTCGTCTGGCTGATCGGGTTCGCGTTGATGATCGTCCTGCTCGTGCTGCTGGTGCTACCCGGCACGGACGGCCCCAATCGCTACGGTGACGACCCGTTGGCCGAATATCGCGCGCGGGAGCACGAGCGCCGGGCCGCCGCCTATGCCGCTTACGGCGCGACGCCAAATCCGCAGGCGCCCCCGCGCCGCCCCGCCACGGTCGTCCGGCGGGAGCCCGAACCCTAAGTCCGGCCTTTCCTTCGCGGGGCACGCGCCCTACATGCCTTGGCCCTTATGGCGCGCCCCAAACCCCCCATCTTCGAAAAGACCAAGATCGTCGCCGAGAACCGGCGCGCGCGGTTCGATTATTTCATTGAGACCGTTTATGAAGCGGGCATCGCGCTGACGGGCACCGAGGTGAAGTCGTTGCGGTCGGGCACCGGCTCCATCGCCGAGAGCTATGCCGAGGTGAAGAACGGGCAGGTTTGGCTTATCAATTCGAATGTGCCGGAATTCAGCCACGGCAACCGCTTCAACCACGAGCCCAAGCGCGCGCGTAAACTCCTCCTTCACGAGCGCGAGATCAACAAGATGTTCGCGGCCGTGTCGCGCGAGGGCATGACGCTCGTGCCGCTGATGATCTATTTCAACTCGAAGGGCCGTGCGAAGGTGGAACTGGCGCTCGCCAAGGGCAAGAAAGACCCGGACAAGCGCGCCACCATCAAGGAGCGCGACTGGAAGCGCGAGCAGGGCCGCATCATGCGAGACAGAGGGTGAGGATCTGGGGCTGATGTTTTCGAGGTTCGTCGCCTGGGCCAAGCGCAACCTGCCGACGCGCGAGAGCATGGAGGCGAACCGCTGGTTGCGGCCCGTCGCGCACCGCGTGCTGGAGCCGTCGCTGTGGCGCTTCACCCGCCGCTCGGTGCCGCGCGGCGTCGCGCTCGGCATGGTGACGGGCATCCTCTGCCCGGTGGCGCAGGTGCCGCTGTCCGCCATCTTCGCGCTGCCGGTGCGCGCCAACATCCCCGTCGCGGCACTGACGACGTTCATCACCAATCCGTTCACGACGCCGCCACTGTGGGTCGCGGCGTACTGGATCGGCAGCCGGATCCTGCATTTCGGCGAGGGCATGGGTGTCGAGGCCGATGCCGCGCGCGGTTGGATGGAGTGGCTGTTCTCCGAAGCGGGGCCGTCGCTGGTCGTCGGGTTGACGCTGATCACTCTGGTGTTCGCCGTCGTTGGCTACGGCGCGAGTGCGCTCGGCTGGCGCTGGTGGATCGTGCGCAAGTGGCGCGCGCGGGCGGAGGCCAGGGCGGCCTAACTCGCCGGATCGTACATGAATTCGCGCAGTTCTGTGCGCAGCGGCAGCTTGCCGCAATCTTGCGCGCCCATTCGACCGCTTCCTCGCGCGTCGGCACTTCCAGCACGCAGAACCCACCCGTCAGATCACTGCCGGGATAGATCTCCGGCGACACCGATCCGTCTGCGGAGACCAGGACCGGCGCGACCGCCTCCGAAATCCCGCCGCCGAAGACGTAGACGCCCGCCGCCTTCGCTTCCTCGATCACCGCGCGCGAGTCGATGCCGGCCTGCGCGAAGTCCTCCGGCGCGAGCACCATCGCCTCGCTGGGAAAGGAGATGAGATATTTGGTCATGCCGCCATGATGTCTCGCGTCGCGGAAGGCCGCAAGTGTGGTTGGTGACGGTTGTCACCTCTGGACCTCCGCCGTTTCATGCGCCTACAACACCGCCATCCAGAAACGTCCCCAGGGTGCCTCTCATGATCAAAACCAACCGTATCGCGCTGCTCGTGTCGGCGTCGGTTCTCGCCGCCGGCGGCCTCGCCACCGCGCTCGTCGCCAAGGACAAGAAGCCTGCCGCGGCAGCGCCCGCGCCGGTCGCCGCCGCGGCCCCCGCCGCCAAGCCGCAATACGGCACGTTCGGCTTCGACGAGTCCGGCATGGACAAGAGCGTCGCGCCCGGCGACAGCTTCTACGATTACGGCAACGGCGCCTCGGCCAAGTCCACGCCGATCCCGGCCGACAAGTCGAACTACGGTTCGTTCAACATCCTCGCCGATCTCTCGGATGATCGCACCAAGGGCATCCTCGAAGAGGCCGCCAAGGATCCCGCTTCCAAGATCGGCACGACCTATTCGGCCTTTCTCGATCGCCCGGCGATCGACGCCAAGGGCCTCGCGCCGATTCAGCCGTGGCTCGGCAAGATCAAGGCGCTGAAGTCGTTCGCGGCCTATCCTGCGCTGCTCGCGGAGGCCGAGCGCGGGGGTGTCGGCGGCGTGATCCGCGCGGGTGTCGGCCAGGACGACAAGCAGCCCGAGGTCTATGCGCTGTTCGTCACCCAGTCCGGCCTCGGCATGCCCGACCGCGATTATTATCTCAGCACCGACGCCAAGCTCGCACAGACCAAGGTCGCCTATGAGGCGCATCTCGCCAAGGTGCTGACGCTGGCCGGCGAGCCGAACGCCGCCGCGCGCGCCAAGGCGCTGGTCGCGTTCGAGACCGAGATCGCCAAGGTGAGCTGGACGCAGATCGACAATCGCGACGCCACCAAGACCTATAACAAAAAGACCGCGGCGGAGCTTGCCAAATCCGCGCCGGGCTTCGATTTCGCGGCCTATTTCAAGGGCATCGGTGCGCCGGTCGATACGCTGATCGTCTCGCAGCCGACCGCTGTCGCCGCGATCGTCAAGCTCGCCGCCGCCGCGCCGATCGGCGTGCTCAAGGACCAGCTCCTCGTGCGCTCGCTCGATCGCTACGCCGGTGTTCTGCCCAAGGCGTTCGACGACGAGCAGTTCGCCTTCTACGGCAACACCCTGTCGGGCACGCCCGAGCAGCAGGCGCGGTGGAAGCGCGCGGTGCAGTTCACCACCGGCGCGATCGACGACGAGGTCAGCAAGATCTACGCCGCCAAATATTTCCCGCCCGAGACGAAGGCGGCCGCCGACACGCTGGTGAAGAACATCATCGCCGCGATGGATGCCCGCATCGACAAGCTCGACTGGATGTCGGCTGAAACCAAGGTGAAGGCGCATGCCAAGCTCGCCGCCTTTACGCCCAAGATCGGCTACCCGGATCGCTGGAAGGATTATTCCACGCTGACGATCACGGCGGGCGACGCCTTCGGCAACGCCTGGCGCGCGGCGCAGTGGGCGCATGCCGACAATGTCGGCCACCTCGGCAAGCCGCTGCAGCGCTGGGAATGGGGCATGACGCCGATGGAGGTGAACGCCTATGCCAATTTCGGCATGGTCGAGATCGTCTTCCCGGCCGCGATCCTGCAGCCGCCGTTCTTCGATCCCAACGCCGATCCGGCGGTCAATTACGGCGGTATCGGCGCGGTGATCGGCCATGAGCTGAGCCACCATTTCGACGACCAGGGCGCGAAATACGACATGCACGGCCAGCTCACCGACTGGTGGACGCCCGCCGACGTCAAGGCGTTCGGCGAGCGCACCGGCGCGCTCGTGAAGGAATATGACGCCTATGAGCCGCTGCCCGGCATGCACGTAAAGGGCGCGCTGACGCTCGGCGAGAACACTGCCGATCTCGCCGGCCTGACGGTGGCCTACGACGCCTACAAGACATCGCTCGGCGGCAAGGAAGCGCCGGTGATCGACGGCTTCACCGGCGACCAGCGCTTCTACCTCGGCTGGGCGCAGGTGTGGCGGCGCAGCTACCGCGAGGCGAACCTGCGCCAGCGGCTGCTGACCGATCCGCACAGTCCCTCGGAACAGCGCGCGGCGGTCGTCCGCAATCTCGATCCCTGGTATGCGGCGTTCAAGCCCAAGGCGGGCGAGAAGCTGTACCTGACGCCCGAACAGCGCGTGCGCATCTGGTAAGCGCTGCCCTGAAATCCTCCCCCGCAAGGGGGAGGTGGCATGAGAAGCATGACGGAGGGGAAGGGCGGCGATGTTCCCTTGAAGGTGTCGCTGGCCTCCCCCTCCGTCGCTGCGCGCCACCTCCCCCTGGCGGGGGAGGATTGGGTGGCTTGACGTTGGTGGAGCCTCGGCCAAAGAGAGGCGGGAATGGCTAGCCTTCCCACCTATAGCGAACCGCTCGCCAGCCCGGCCCGCGCGGCCGCCTGGATCTCCGCGATCAGCGGGCTGGCGGCGGCGCTGACGATCGTCTTCACGGTCGGCAACTGGGTGGTGGCGGGCGCTTTCCTCGCCACCGCGCTCGTCATCGCCGGTGCGCTGGTGATCTTCCGCGGGCTGTTCCCGGCCACGGCCGCCGAAGCCGGCGCGCCCGACTGGAGCCTTGCCTACGCGCTCGTCTCGGCCAGCTCCGATGCGGTCGCCGTGACAGACCGCGCCGGGCGCCTCGTCTGCGCGAACGATCGGTACGAGGCGATGTTCGGCGGCTTCCCGACGCCGCCCAGCCTGCCGCTCGACAAGGACGGGGTCGACCGGCTCGGCGGGGCAGGGCGCGCGGCCTGGCGCGACGGCACCGCCGTGATCGACCGGCTTGTCTCGCGCGGCAGCCGCCTCGAATGCGACATCGCCCGCGCCGGCGAGGACGGCGACATGCTGGTGTGGCGCTTTACGGGCGCGACCGGCAGCAACCTGATGGCCTCGGTCGAGCAGCTTGTCGCGGGCGAGACCGGCGACCAGTTCGGCCGCGCCGGCATCATGGTCGCGCTGATCGCGCCGGACGGCCGCGTCATCGCCGCCAACCGCGTGCTGCGGATGCGCGCGATGGGGCATGACGAGGCCGCCATCGTCGGCCGCGACTTCGCGCGCTTCCTGGTGACGGACGAGCGCGGCATGGTCCGCTTCGAGCGCGAAGGGCTGCTCAAGAACCCGCTGCGCGTGCTGCAGATCCCGTTCCTCGAAGGCGACGACGCGCCGATGCTCGTCGCGCTGATCGACGAGGAGGAAAGCGGCGGCCCCGCCATCGGCGCGAGTGCGGCGGCACACGTCCAGAGCCTCGTCGCGCTGATGCCGTTCGGCGTCGCGCTGGTCGGGGCCGACGGCCGCTTCCTGCAGATGAACGACGCCTTCGCGCGCGCCGCGCAGGTCGACGCCGCCGCCCCGCCGATCTACCCCGGCGACCTCGTCGTGCGCGAGGACAAGGGCGTGGTGGCCGACGCGGTGCGGCGCTTCGCGAGCGGCGCGACGCATTCGAGCGACCTCGCCATCCGCCTGCGCGATCACCCTGACGAGCCGGTCGCGCTCTCGATCGCGGGCGCGCGCGGGCTCGGCGATGCGGCGGTGCTGCTCAGCCTGAAGGACAATGGCGAGGAGACCCGCCTCAAGCGTGAAGTCGCGCAGGCGACCAAGATGCAGGCGGTCGGCCAGCTCGCGGGCGGCGTCGCGCACGATTTCAACAACATCCTCACCGCGATCATCGGCCACTGCGACCTGATGCTGATGCGCCATTCGCCCGGCGACAGTGACTACGACGACATCCAGCAGATCCGCGCCAATTCCAACCGTGCCGCCTCGCTGACGCGCCAGCTTCTCGCCTTCTCGCGGCAGCAGACGCTGCGTCCGCAGGTGCTGCAATTGCCGGACGTCATCTCGGAGGTGTCGCAGCTTCTCAAGCGCCTGCTGGGCGAGGCGATCACGCTCAACGTCAAGCACGGCCGCAACCTCGGGGCGGTGCGGGCCGATCCGGGGCAGCTCGAACAGGTTGTCGTCAACCTCGCCGTCAACGCGCGCGACGCGATGCTTTCGGCGCCTCCCAAGGGCGGCGCGGTGCTGTCGATCCAGACCTTCGGCGTCACGGCGTCGGACGTGCGGCGCATGGGTTCCGACATCCTGCCCGTCGGCGATTACGTCGCGCTGGAGATCAGCGACAACGGCACCGGCATCCCGCCAGATATCCTGCCCAAGATCTTCGAGCCGTTCTTCACCACCAAGGAAGTGGGCAAGGGCACCGGCCTCGGCCTCTCGACCGTCTACGGCATCGTCAAGCAATCGGGCGGTTACATCTTCGCCGATTCCAAGTCCGGCAAGGCGGGTACGGGGGCGGTCTTCTCGATCTACTTCCCCGTCCATACCGCGTCCGCTTCGGCACCCGCGCCGGTCGAGCCCGCCAAGCCGCCCGCGAAGTCGAGCGACCTGTGGGGCACCGGCACCGTCCTCATCGTCGAGGACGAGGACATGGTCCGCACCGTCGCCGAACGCGCGCTGGTGCGGCAGGGCTATACCGTGCTCACTGCCGAACACGGCGAGGCGGCGCTCGAATGTCTCGCCGCCAACGGCCGCCCGGATTTGCTCATCTCCGACGTGATGATGCCGGTGATGGACGGCCCGACGATGGTCCGCCACGCCCGCGCGCAATATCCCGATCTGCCGATCCTGTTCATGTCGGGCTATGCCGAGGAGACGCTGCGCAAGTCGATCGACATCGAGCAGGTATCGTTCATCGCCAAGCCCTTCTCGGTCCAGCAACTCGCCGAGGCGGTGCGTGCCGTGCTGCCCCCGCCGGAGACGCCGGTCTGACCGCTTCGCCCAGATTAAGGTCTTAGCACTTGGCGATCCGGCGGTTTCCTGCAAAGACAGGCGGGCGCATGGCCGGACCAACCAACATTCTGATCGTCGAGGACGAGCCGCTGATCGCGATGATGCTCGAGGATTTCCTCGACATCCTCGGCAAGTCATTGGCCGGCAGCGCCGACAATATCGCATCCGCGCTCGAGGTGATCGGCGGGGGAGCGGTCGATGCCGCGATCCTCGACGTCAATCTGCGCGGTGGCGAGACGAGCTGGCCGATCGCCGACGCGCTGGCGGAGCAGGGCATCCCCTTCGTCTTCGCGAGCGGCGGATCGAACGACAGCGTGGCGGAGCGTTTCAAGGGCCGCCCGACGCTGGCCAAGCCCTTCACGATGGACGCGGTGGCGGCGGCGCTCGACGCGCTAGCCTGATTTTTCGCTGAACTTAGCGCGGCTTCGCGGGTTCCTCTCCAGACGGGAACACCCGAACGGGAGCTATCATGCCGCACGACGCCACCAACGATCTGATCCGCCCGGCGAAGCACGATGCTGCCGCGCTGCGCGATCCCAGGACGATCTTCCCCGCGCCGCCGTTCGAGAAACAGTCGCAGCCCTGGCCCGGCCTCGCGCGCGATATGACGCCGAAGCCAGACCACGGCGAGGATAGCTATCGCGGCTCGGGTCGGCTGCTCGGGCGCAAGGCGCTCATCACCGGCGGCGATTCGGGCATGGGTCGCGCCGCCGCCATCGCCTTCGCGCGCGAGGGTGCCGATGTCGCGATCAACTATCTGCCCGACGAGGAGCCCGATGCGCGCGAGGTGGTCGCGCTGATCGAGGGCTCCGGCCGCACCGCCGTCGCCATCCCCGGTGATCTTCGCGACGAGGCGTTCTGCGGCCGCCTCGTCGAACAGGCGGTCGAGCAGCTCGGCGGTCTCGACATCCTCGTAAGCAATGCCGCGCGCCAGCAGACCGCGGAATCGATCCTCGACATCACCACCGAGAGTTTCGATGCGACGATGAAGACCAACATCTACGCGCCGTTCTGGCTCATCAAGGCGGCGATCCCGCATCTGCAGCCGGGCTCGGCGATCATCGCCACCACGTCCGAACAGGCGACCGTGCCGTCTCCCGAACTCTACGACTATGCGCAGACGAAGGCGGCGACGACCAGCTTCGTGCGGTCGCTCGCGCAGCAGCTCGCCGGGCGCGGCATCCGGGTCAACGGCGTAGCGCCAGGCCCGATCTGGACGCCGCTGCAGGTGAGCGGCGGAGCGACGATGGAGAAGCTCGAACAGTTCGGCGGCCAGACCCCGCTCGGCCGCCCCGGCCAGCCGGGCGAGCTTGCCGGCATCTACGTGCTGCTCGCCGAAAGCGGCGGCAGCTACGCGACCGGTCAGGTCTACGGCGCGATGGGTGGCAACGGCCTACCGTGAGGCGACATAGGCATCGATCGCGGCGAGATGCGCCGCGATCGATGCCGCATCCAGGAACGATCCGGTGAAGGAATTGCGCGCAAGCGTCACCAGATCGTCCCGCGATAGGCCGCGCGCCGCCGCGACCGCGCGATAATTCTCGCCCACATATCCGCCGAAATAGGCCGGATCGTCCGAATTGATCGTCGCGCGCAGGCCGCTGCGCAGCATCGCATCGATGGGATGATCGGCAAGGTCGTCCACCACGCACAGCTTCAGGTTCGACAGCGGGCACACCGTCAGCGTCATGCCGCTACTCGCCAGCCGCGCGGTGAGGGCGGGATCCTCCAGGCTGCGGTTGCCGTGATCGAGCCGGTCGATCCCGAGCACGTCGAGTGCCTGCACGACATATTCCGGGGGCCCTTCCTCGCCGGCATGCGCGACCAGCTTGAGCCCCTTCGCTCGCGCCGCCGCGAATACGCGCGCGAACTTCTCCGGCGGATGGCCGACTTCCGACGAATCGAGCCCCACGCCCGCGATCCGGTCCAGCCACGGCTCGGCTTCGCGCAGCGTCGCGAACGCCGCCTCCTCGTCGAGATGGCGCAGGAAGCACAGGATCAGCTTCGCGGTGATGCCGTGCTTCGCCTCCGCCGCGGCCATGCCGTCGAGCAGCCCCTCGGTCACCGTGGCGAACGCGACGCCGCGATCGGTATGCGTCTGCGGATCGAAGAAGATCTCGGCATGGACGACCCCGTCCGCCGCCGCCCGGTCGAAATACGCGACCGCCAAGTCGCGGAAATCCTCGCGCGTCAGCAGGACCGCCGCCCCGGCATAATAGATATCGAGGAAATCCTGCAGGTTGGAGAAAGCATAGGCAGCGCGCACCTCCTCGACCGAGGCATAGGGCAGGGCCACGCCGTTGCGCGCCGCCAGCGCGACCATCATCTCGGGCTCGAGGCTGCCTTCGATGTGCAGGTGCAGCTCGGCCTTGGGCAGGCCGGCAATGAAGGTGTCGAGATCGCTCATGCGTACATCATCGCGCCCGTTGTGCAGCGCGGCAACCACCGCGCAAAATAATTTCGTTCCGCTCTTGTTCCATGAGAACAAATGGCATACACGATCGCCAAGACGCATTGAACCCATGCGCGGAAACGTCTAGCGGCGGAGGCTCCAGTGGCAGCATCTTTGAAGGTCATCGACAGCAAAATGGCAGCGTCCAACGACAAGGCGGCGACCGAGCGCGCAAAGGCGCTCGAGGCCGCACTCGCGCAGATCGACCGTGCGTTCGGCAAGGGTTCGGCGATGAAGCTCGGCTCAAAGGAGACGATGCAGGTCGAATCGATCTCGACCGGCTCGCTCGGGCTCGACATCGCGCTCGGCGTCGGCGGCCTGCCGCGTGGCCGCGTGATCGAAATCTACGGCCCGGAAAGCTCGGGCAAGACCACGCTCGCGCTGCACGTGATTGCCGAGGCGCAGAAGACCGGCGGCACGGCGGCGTTCGTCGATGCCGAACACGCGCTCGATCCGGTCTATGCCAAGAAGCTCGGCGTCAACATCGACGAGCTGATCGTGTCGCAGCCGGATACCGGCGAGCAGGCGCTGGAGATCGTCGACACGCTCGTGCGCTCGAACGCGATCGACGTGCTGGTGGTCGATTCGGTCGCGGCCCTTGTGCCGCGTGCCGAAATCGAGGGCGAGATGGGCGACAGCCATGTTGGCCTGCAGGCCCGCCTGATGTCGCAGTCGCTGCGCAAGCTCACCGGCTCGATCAGCCGCTCGCGCTGCATGGTGATCTTCATCAACCAGCTGCGCATGAAGATCGGTGTGATGTACGGCAACCCGGAGACGACGACGGGCGGCAACGCGCTGAAATTCTACGCCTCGGTCCGCCTCGACATCCGCCGCACCGGCCAGATCAAGGACCGCGAGGAGATCATCGGCAACACGACGCGCGTGAAGGTCGTCAAGAACAAGGTCGCGCCGCCGTTCAAGCAGGTCGAATTTGATATCATGTACGGGCAGGGCGTCTCCAAGATCGGCGAGATTCTCGATCTCGGCGTCAAGGCCGGTCTCGTCGAGAAATCGGGCGCTTGGTTCAGCTATGACAGCGTCCGCATCGGCCAGGGCCGCGAGAACGCCAAGACCTTCCTCAAGGAAAATGTCGAGATGTGCGAACGTCTCGAAAAGGCGATCCGCAACCGCACCGACAAGGTTGCCGAGGAAATGATGGCCGGCCCCGACGAGGGTGACGATCTCGACGATATGTAAGGCTCCGGCGTCGCGCCGCAGGGCGCGATCAGTGTGACCTTAGTGTGACTCTTCACGCGGCGGCTCCCCCCAAAGTCCCCGTCGCAAAGCCTGGAAAGGCCCGCCCGTGTCGGTGGGCCTTTCGTGCTAGCACTGACCGCAACGAGCGGAGGCGAGTCGCATGGAACAGGCGGAATGGGCAGGCACGATCGGCGACGTCTGGGCCGAGGAATGGCGGCGCACCGACCGCAGCTTCGCTGGCCTTGCGACCGCGCTGAACGCCGCGATCCGCGCCAATGCACTGGCGGGCGCGCGGACCATCGCCGATATCGGCTGCGGCGCGGGGGTGACGAGCATCGCCACCGCACAGGCTTTTCCTGATGCGCAAGTCACCGGCCTCGACATCTCGCTCGGGCTGGTGGCCGTCGCGCGCGAACGGTCGCACGGTATTCCCAACCTGTCCTTCGTGGCCGGCGACGCACCCACGGCGATCCACGATCTTGCGCCGGTCGATCTCATCGTCTCGCGCCACGGCGTGATGTTCTTCGACGATCCCGTCGCCGCCTTCGCGGCGCTCCGCTCGGCCATGACGCCGGGCGGGCGCCTCGTCTTCAGTTGCTTCCGCTCGCCGCGCCTCAATGGCTGGGCGTCGTGGTTGAGCGACGGCGGCGCTCCGCCTCCTCCCGGCATCGGCGCGCCCGGCCCCTTTGCTTTTGCCGATGAGGGGGCCGTGACGCACATGCTGGCCGCGGCAGGCTGGGGCGATGCGGTGGCAGAGCCGGTCGATTACCGCTACCGCGCGGGTGAAGGCGAAGATCCGATCGAGGATGCGGTGAGCTTCTTCACCCGCATCGGCCCGACCGCCCGCGCGCTCCGCGATGCGTCGCCGGCCGAACGCGCAGTGCTGCTTGACCGCATGCGCGCGCTTATGGCGGAGCAACTAAAGCATGGTGCCGTGGATTTCGATGCAGCCGCGTGGATCTGGACCGCGCGCGCCTGAGGAGCGCTGCCCCGTGACCATCATCGTCCATCATCTCGAGAATTCCCGATCGCAGCGCGTGCTCTGGCTGCTCGAGGAACTCGGCCTGCCCTACGAGGTCAAGCGCTACGAACGCGACCGCAAGACGATGCTCGCGCCGCCCGAGCTCAAGCGCATCCACCCGCTCGGCAAGGCGCCGGTGATTGAGGATACGGAGGCGGACGGTGGCCGCGTCATCGCCGAGACGGGCGCGATCATCGACTATCTGGTCGAGAAGTCCGGCGGCCGCTTGGGACCGCCCGGCCACCGCGACGCCGTGCTGCGCTACCGCCACTTCCTCCATTACGCCGAAGGCTCGCTGATGCCGCCGCTGTTCGTGTTGCTCGTGCTCGGCCGCGTGCCGCTGTTCGGCAAGGCGGCGATGCGGCGCTTCATGCCGATGGTCGACGTCCATCTCGACTACGTGGAAAGCGAACTGGCGCAGCGCCCCTGGTTCGCGGGCGAAGCAATTTCGGGTGCGGACATCATGATGAGCTTTCCGCTCGAGGCCGCGTGCAGCCGCGCCGGGCTCGATGAGAGCCGCCCCGCGACGATCGCCTGGCTCGCGAAAATCCACGCCCGCCCAGCCTATCAGGCCGCGCTGAAGGTGGGCGGGCCTTATGCCTATGCCTGAGTGACGGGCGGCCCGCCCAGCCCCTGGCTCGGGGCGTGCGGTGGTTCAATGTCGACGGGTTCGCGCGGGTCGAAGCCGCCCTCCCATTTCGCGACGACGCTCGCCGCGACGGCGTTGCCGACGACGTTGGTCGCCGAGCGGCCCATGTCGAGGAACTGGTCAACGCCGATGATGAGCAGGATGCCCGCCTCCGGGATACCGAATTGCGACAAGGTCGCTGCGATGACGACGAGGCTCGCGCGCGGTACGCCGGCGATGCCCTTCGATGTCACCATCAGCGTCAACAGCATCGCGATCTGCGTGCCGAGTGCGAGGTGGATGCCGTAGGCCTTCGCGATGAACAGCGACGCGAAGGTCATGTACATCATCGAGCCGTCGAGGTTGAACGAATAACCGAGCGGCAGCACGAAGCTCGCGATCTTGGGCGGCACGCCGAAACGGTCGAGCGCCTCCAGCGTGCGCGGGAAGGCGGCCTCGGAGGAGGCGGTCGAAAAGGCGAGGATGACGGGATCGCGCACGTAGCGGAACAGCTCGAACGCGCGCCTGCCGATGAATACGACCGCCAGACCGCCAAGGAACAGCCAGAGCGTCGCCAGCCCGGCGTAGACGCTGCCCATGAAGTAGGCGAGCTTGAAGATCAGTCCCGGGCCGTGCTCGGTCAGCGCGGCGGCGATCGCGAAGAACACCGCGAAGGGGGCGAAGCGCATCACGTAATCGGTGATCTGCAGCATGACCGCGGCGAGGCCCTCGGCGCCCGCGACCAGCGGCTCGGCCTTCGCGCCGACGGCGGTGACGGCGACGCCGAAGAATACCGAGAAAACGACGATCTGCAGAATCTCGTTGGTCGCCATCGCCTCGACGATCGAGGCGGGGACGATGTGCGTCACGATCTTGGCAAGGTTGAAGCCGCTCTCGTCGAGCCCCGCGGTCGCGCTCGCGGCGGGCGGCACGAGGTGCGGCGAGAGGCCGAGCACGTCGCCGAGATCGGCGGTGATGTGGAACAGGACGAGGCCGAGCGTCAGCGACATCAGGCTGGCGGCGATGAACCAGCCGAGCGCCTTCAGCCCGACGCGGCCGAGCGCGCCGGTATCGCCCATGTGCGCGATGCCGACGACGAGGGTGGAGAAGACGAGCGGCGCGATGATCATCTTGATCAGCCGCAGGAAGACGGTGGTGACGATCGAGAAATAGCCCGCGATCGATTTCAGCCGTGCCGCCGATTCGGCGCTGCCGTCATCCACGCCGGCGTGGATCGACCAGCCGACGATGATGCCGAGGATCAGCCCGCCCAGAATGAACCACGTCAGTCGCTTGGCCAAAGTCCCACTCCCCGGATCGCCCGGGCCGCAGCGAAGGGCATTGCCGCCGCGCCGTCAAGCGCCGTAACGTGGCGGCCATGACCGAGCCACTCGCATCGCCCGCCCGCCGGACCCTCCTGCGCGGCGCGGCGGCGCTGCCCCTGCTGGCGTTGCCCGCAGTCGTGCGCGCGGCGGAGCCCGACCTGGCGGAACTGCGCAACATCACCGGCGGCGCGGTGCCGATCGGGCGGGAGGAGCGACTGAAGCGGATCGCACGGGCGCAGGCGCTGATGAAGGCGGCGGGCATCGGCGCGGTGCTGATCGAGCCGGGATCGTCGATGCTCTATTTCACCGGCGTGCGTTGGCATTTGAGCGAGCGGCTGACGGCGGCGATCCTGCCCGTCGAGGGCGAGCCGTGCGTCGTCACGCCGTTCTTCGAGGAGCCGTCGGTGCGCCAGACGCTCGGCGTGCCGGCCGAGGTGCGCGTGTGGCAGGAGGACGAGGATCCGATCGCGGTGGTCGCCGGGTTCCTCAAGGATCGCAAGCTGGCGGGCGGCACGATCGCGATCGAGGAGCGGGTGCGCTTCTTCGCGAGCGACGGGCTGGCGCGGGCGCTGCCGGACGCGAAGATCGCTCCGGCCAACGCGGTCGTGCGTGGCTGCCGGATGATCAAGACCGCGCCCGAGATCGCGCTGATGCAGATCGCGACCGACGTGACGATCGCGGCCTATCGCTGGGTCCATCCGCGCGTCGAGAAGGGCATGCGCTCCAAGCAGATCAGCGAATTGATGGATGCCGCGACGATCAGGCTGGGCGGGGAGCCGGAATTTTCCGGCGTGCTGGTGGGCGAGGCGGCAGCCTATCCGCACGGCAGCAACGCCCTGCAAATCGTTGCGGACGGCGAGATCGTGCTGATGGACTGCGGCTGCACGGTGCAAGGATACCAGAGCGACGTGTCGCGCACATTCGTGTTCGGCAGCGCGAGCGCCGAGCAGCGCCGCGTGTGGGACCACGTCCGCTCGGGCCAGGCGACGGCCTTTGCGGCAGCGAAGATCGGGACGCCCGCCGGCGCGGTCGACGATGCGGTGCGCGCGCTCTACGAAAAGCTGGGCTATGGCCCGCGCTACAAGCTGCCGGGCCTGTCACACCGCACCGGGCATGGTATCGGGCTCGACGGGCACGAGCCGGTCAATCTCGTTCACGGCGAGACGACATTGCTGGGGGCGGGCATGTGCTTTTCCGACGAGCCCGGCCTGTACCTGCCCGGCAAGTTCGGTGTGCGGCTGGAGGATTGTTTCCACATGACCGAGGCGGGCCCGAAATGGTTTTCGGTGCCGCCGCTGTCGATCGACAGGCCGTTCAGATGACGCTGCGAAGGTCACACCTGGTTGACACGATTGACGCCTGATCGGAAACTGTCCAGCCTTATCGTTTCCAAATTTGCACCGATCGGGTTGGGACGTTCACACCGACTTTGCGCTGATCGACGTGGTGCGCGTCGGTCCCGGTGAGGAGCCGCCAAGCCGAGCCGAGCCGACGATGAGAAAGAACGGCCCAGACTGTCGCATACCGGCGCGGTGTAGGACAGCGGCTTTCATCCGACGCCACCGGGCGATAGTCTTGAGACATGGGCGCAGACCAGACCGAATTGCCTTTCCACACCGTCATCGAGCGCGCGGTGACCGGAGTTTCGTATAGTCTCCAATCACAGGTGGACCGCTGATGGTGTTCGATCTGCGCGGTGCCTTGCTCAAGAAGCAGGAATTCGAGACGGCGCGGCTCGCCGACTTCCAGTTCCGCCAGCGCGTGCGGACGATGCGGCTGTTGGCGGCGGCGCTGGCGATCGAGGAGGATGGGCTGGTCCGCGACGTCGTGCGGGAGCAGGACGCCGCGATCCTCGTCAGTCTCGCCGAGCGATTGACGATGCCGCTGGCCGATGTGTCCGCCGCCTTCGCGCAGTGCCAGAGCGAGGCGCGGGGGCAGTTGATCGCGGAACTGGGCGATCCCACGCCCTATCGACTGGCGTAACGATCGCGGATTTCCGCGGCTTTGCCGTGCGATCGTCATTGACCGCGATTCCCCGACCTGTATCATTTTGGGATGGGGGGCGTTGCATCAGGTGCGGTATATCTCGCGTCCGCGCTGACCGGCGGCGGCGATCCCGCGACCGTAACGCCGGCTCCTCCGGTTGAACCCGTGCTGGTCGCGCAGGACATCGCGCATCCGCAAACGCCCCCGGTTTCCCGACCCTATGTGATCATCGATGTTCCGCAGAGCGCGCGCGCGCGGCCGTTGCTCGGCGATATCGTCGCGAATGTGATTGCCACGACGGTCATGCCGGGGCCGGCGGCGGGCGTCGCCGGGCGGCTCGCCGACGACGTGCTGGCGGAGCATGACGCGCGCATCGCGGTGTTGAAGCAGCGGCTGGAGGCGGCGCGGGCGCAGCCCGGCAGCGGCGCGTCGATCGGCGAGCTCGCCAGCCGCCTGCACCGGGCGGAGGCGGCGCGCAAGCTGGCGGCGGCGCGGGCCGCGGTGGACGGCCTGTGCGGCGATCGATGCGCGAGCGGGGGCGACGTGGCGACGCGCAAGGAAAAGATCGCGAAACCCGCCGTCGCCTTCCGGCAATATCCCCGCGTGCGTTTTCGCAAGTCGGCGGCGGCGAAGGGCGTGGTGGCGGTGCGGGCGCCGGTGAAGATCGGGAAGGCGCGCTTCGTGGTGTCGCCGCAGGCGGCGGTGGGAACGGGTTTCCAGGTAGGCGGGCGTGCTGTGGCAGTCGCGCGCGGCGATGCGTCGCGGCGGATTGCACACGCCAAGCGGAGGCAGATCGCGGCGGCGCGCAGCCTGCGGCGACCCGGCCGGGTCGCGTTCGACGCCCCGACGGCAGACGGACTAGCGCGCGCGCGGCATCTGTTCGCGGCGGCGCGGCGGACGCTGGGCGCGGACACGCACCCGTCGCGCGCGCTTGCCGGACTGCTGCATTTCGAAGGCAGCGCGGACTGGACGCTGGCGACGGTTCGCCGCGCCTGACGCGGCCGCTCAGATCATCGCGGGCGTGATCGTGCGGCGCTTGCGGCCGTAGGCGAGGATGGTCGCGGAGGCCGGCTTGCCCGCGAGGGTTGCCTCGATCTCGGTCTTGAGCGCCAGCGTCACCGGATCGCGCGGGCGGCGTTTCAGCGCCGCATCGGCCTGCGCCAGCGCATCCTTCGGCTTGCCCTGCGCGAGCAATGCGGCGGCGAGGCTGCGGCGGACGGGATACCACCAGCTCGGCGGATCGGTCCAATCGGCGAACAGCGGCGATTCCTCGATCCTGGCGGCGGCGGCGTAGAATTTCGCGGCGCGGTCCGGGCGTTTTTCGAGCATCGCGGCGCGGCCCATCAGCACGAACCGGGCGATGCGGGTGAGACCGAGCGCCTGCGGGGCGCTGTCGTCCTTCTTGGCGTCGATCGCGATCCGCGTGGGGATCGCATCGGCCTCTGCCCGGACGCCGACCGCATCGCCCTTGCGGGCCAGCGCCTCGCCGCGCGCATAATGGCGATAGGCGCGCAGGAACGGGCGGTCCGCGGGTACGTCGGGCAGCGCCAGCACCGTGTCGGGATCGGCGAAGCGACCTTGCGCGAAATAGCCGGTGCCCGCCGCCATATCGTAATAGCCGGGGCCCTTGGGCATGTGCGCGACGGCGGCGATGATCGGTGCGGAGAGTGCCAGCGCGCTCTTGGCGTCACCGGAGATGAGCGCGCCGCCAATGCCGAACTGCACGTTGTGGGCGTGATAGGTGAGCTGGTAGATACCGTCGGGCTCGGGCAATTTCGCCGCCTTCGCGTCGGCGGCGTCGATCGCGGCAGCGCGAACATTGGCGTCGGCGGCATCCTGATAGCGGCCGAGCCAATAGTAGGTGTGCGAGGGCATGTGGACGAGGTGGCTCGCGGCGGGGGCCAGCGTGGCGAGCTTGTTCGCGTACAATTCGGCGCGCCCCGGGAAGCCGCTCATCTCGGTGGCGTGGATGTAGAAATGGATGGCGGGGGTGAAATCGGGGTCGCGCTTCAGGACGCCTTCGAGCAGCGCGACCGCGCGGTGGAGGCGGTCCTGCCGCGCCTGCTTCGGTCCCTTCTGCGGCGTCGGGATCATCCAGGCGTCGGCGGCGAGCGTCGCGATCTCGCTGTCGTCGGGATAGGCGCGGGCGATGTCGTCCATCGCCTTGGCGAAGGCGAGATCGCCGGGGCCGCTGCCGCCGCCCCTGGTGTAGCGCAGCGCGAGCGCGGCGATGAGTTGGCGTTCCTTCTCGGGCCCGCTCGCGGCGAGCTTTGCAGCCTCCGCGACGATCTTCGAGGCTTTCGCCTGTTCGTCCGCGCCCACCGGATAGTTGATCGTCGGGCCGAGCGACCACGCCTCGCCCCAGGCGCACATCGCGCAGGCGGGGTCGAGCCGGCGCGCCGCCTGGAAGGCGGCGGTGCCGGCCTTGTGTGCGAAGGCGTGGCTGAGTTGCAGGCCGTTGTCGAAGAACGCCTGCGCGGCGGGCGTGTTCGTCGCGATCGCGAGGCTGCCGGTGCCGTAGCCGGGCAGCACCGTGGTCGAGGGCGCGACGAGATCGCCGCCGCAGATCTTGTGGAGCGAAGGTGCCGCCTCGGTCTGGTCGAGCGCGGGCGCAGCGGCGGGCGCGAGCAGCAGCATGAGCGGCGCGAGCAGCAAGGTACGCATGACAAGTCCCCCGGATCGACAGGCGTGGATGCTACACGGCCCGCCGCGCCAGCGCCACGCTTGAGAAGCGCCAGCACCTCGCCTAAGTCGGCTGCATGATCTCGACCAACGACATTCGCCGCAGCTTCCTCGACTATTTCGAGCGTGAGGGGCATGCCCGCATCCAGTCCGCCCCGCTGGTGCCGCAGAACGACCCGACGCTGATGTTCGTCAATGCGGGCATGGTGCCGTTCAAGAACGTCTTCACGGGCCTCGAGACGCGGCCGTATGTGACCGCCGCATCCTCGCAGAAATGCGTGCGGGCGGGCGGCAAGCATAACGATCTCGACAATGTCGGCTATACGGCGCGGCATCATACGTTCTTCGAAATGCTCGGCAATTTCTCGTTCGGCGATTATTTCAAGGAGCGTGCGATCACGCTCGCCTGGAATCTGCTGACCAAGGAATGGGGCATTCCGGCGGAGAAGCTGACCGTCACCGTCTATCATACCGACGACGAGGCGTTCGACCTGTGGAAACGGATCGCGGGGTTGCCCGAGGAGCGCATCATCCGCATCGCCACCAACGACAATTTCTGGTCGATGGGCGATACGGGTCCGTGCGGGCCGTGCAGCGAGATCTTTTACGATCACGGCGACCATATCTGGGGTGGCCCTCCCGGCAGCCCGGAGGAGGATGGCGACCGCTTCGTCGAGATCTGGAACCTGGTGTTCATGCAGTATGAGCAGGTCGACAATGAGACGCGGCTCGACCTGCCGCGGCCGTCGATCGATACCGGCATGGGGATCGAGCGCGTCGCCGCCGTGCTGCAGGGCGTGACGGACAATTACGATACCGACACCTTCAAGGCGCTGATCGCCGCCTCCGCCGCACTCGTGCCGACGCCGCCCGAGGGCGAGGCGCGGGCGAGCCACCGCGTGATCGCCGATCACCTGCGCTCGTCGGGCTTCCTCGTCGCGGACGGGGTGCTGCCGGCCAACGAAGGGCGCGGATACGTGCTGCGGCGGATCATGCGGCGGGCGATGCGGCATGCGCATCTGCTCGGCGCGAAGGATCCGCTGATGCACCGGCTGGTGCCCGCGCTGGTGGCGGAGATGGGTGCGGCCTATCCCGAATTGCTGCGCGCGCAGCCGCTGATCGAGGCGACCTTGCTGCAGGAGGAGACGCAGTTCCGGCGGACGCTCGTCAACGGGCTGCGGCTGCTCGACGAGGCGACGGCGGGCATGGCGAAGGGCGACACGCTGTCGGGCGAGACGGCGTTCAAGCTCTACGACACCTACGGCTTTCCGTATGATCTGACCGAGGATGCGCTGCGCGCGCAGGGGCTGGAGGTGGACCGCGCGGGCTTCGACACGGCGATGGCGGAGCAGAAGCGCGCCGCTCGCGCCGCCTGGAAGGGCAGCGGCCAGCGCGCGTCGGACGACCTGTGGTTCGATCTCGCCGAGGAGTTCGGCGGGACAGAGTTCATCGGCTATTCGTCCGACGTCGGCGAGGCGCAGGTGATCGCGATCGTCAAGGACGGCGTGCGGGTCGAGCGCGCCGAGGCGGGCGAGACGGTCGACGTGCTCGTCAACCAGACGCCCTTCTACGGCGAGAGCGGCGGCCAGATGGGCGACGCGGGGACGATCACCGGCGATGGCGTGGCGATCACGGTCGAGGATACGGCCAAGCCGCTCGGTCGCCTGTTCGCGCATCGTTCGCGGATCGACAGCGGGGCAATCGCGGTCGGCGACACCGTGAAGCTCGCGATCGATACCGGGCGGCGCGACCGCATCCGCGCCAATCACAGCGCGACGCATCTGCTGCACGCGGCGCTGCGGCGGCGGCTGGGCGGGCATGTGACGCAGAAGGGGAGCCTCGTCGCCGAGGACCGGCTGCGCTTCGATTTCTCGCACAACAGCGCGCTGAGCCCGGCCGAGATTGCCGATGTCGAGGTCGACGTGAACCGCCACATTCGCGCCAACGACAGCGTGACGACGCGGCTGATGACGCCCGACGACGCGATCGCGGCGGGCGCGATGGCGCTGTTCGGCGAGAAATACGGCGACGAGGTGCGCGTGCTGTCGATGGGACAGGGCAGCCACGAAGATGGGGATGCGCGCTATTCCGTGGAACTGTGCGGCGGCACGCACGTCAACGCGCTCGGCGATATCGCCTTGTTCGAGATCGTCTCCGAAAGCGCGGTGTCGAGCGGCGTGCGGCGCATCGAGGCGCTGACCGGCGAGGCGGCGCGCGCGTACCTCTCCGCGCGCGACGAGAAGCTGAAGGAAGCGGCGGCGGCGCTGAAGGCCTCGCCCGACGAGGTGCCGGGCCGCGTGCTGGCGCTGGTCGAGGAGCGGCGCAAGCTGGAGCGCGAACTGGCCGAGGCGAAGAAGGCGCTCGCGCTGGGCGGCGGCGCGGGGGCGGCGCCGGCGGGCCCCGAGCAGATCGGTGGGGTGAATTTCGTCGGTCAGGTGATCGACGGGCTCGACCCCAAGAGCCTGCGCGGCGCGGTCGATGACGTGAAGGGGCGGATCGGATCGGGCATCGCGATGATCGTCGCGGTAAACGACGGCCGCGCCTCGGTCGCGGTCGGCATCAGCGCCGATCTGGCGGGCTCGCAAAATGCGGTCGATCTGCTGCGCGCCGCGGTCGCGGTGCTGGGCGGGCAGGGCGGCGGCGGGCGGCCCGACATGGCGCAGGGCGGCGGCCCGGACGGCGGCAAGGCGGCCGACGCGGTGGCGGCGGTGCGCGAGCTGTTGGCGAAAGAATCAGCGGCGGCGGCTTGACGGCCGCTTTCTGAACAAAGTTTTCCGCTAGGCAACAATCGTTCCCGGTTCGTCGCGAAAAAAATTCAACTCGTCGTGTTGAAACCTTTCGTCGCACCGTTCATTGGGACCGATAAGAGATTTGACCGAATCGGAACAAACGCCCGTGACCAAGATCGTACCCGTGTTCCTCGCCCTGATCCCGCTGGCCTTCGTCGTCAGTGCATGCGTGTCGACGATCCACTGAATAGCGCGAGAGCGTGAGTTGAGAGGGCCGCCCCGGTGAGGGGCGGCTTTTTTTGTTTGGCACGCGATCGGCCCCGTAGGGCCGCGGAAAGTCACACTAAGGTCACACTGATCCGGGGTGTCGCGGTCCGTGAGGCATCGGATTTTACGGCGAGAACAGGCGGGGCTGCGACTGACGGTTCAAAGAGCGCGTCGATCATATGCGGATCGACAGCGTGTAGGACAGCGGGAATGTCCGGGATGGGGTGGGAAGCGGACGGTGGCAGCATTTTTCTTCCGCTGGCCCAATACGATACTCTCACGTGGACATTGCCAACTATCGAGCCCCTAAGGCCCTCAGTTTGACGGCGAGCGGCGCGTCAGCGCCGAACTGTCTGACAACCAGCGAAAGGATTGTCTGGCCATGCCAAGCGGCGTTAGGGTCCAAGCCTAATTTTACGAGCGTGGGGAGCAGGTTGATCAGGTTGGGAGAAGCGTCGATTTGCTTCTCTGCCCCTCTCATCGGTGTGAGAAGAAACCAGATTGGCGGCCTCCCGTCCTTATTAGGAAGTCGTAGATCTGCACCCGCGGCAACGAGCCGCTTCACAATTTCCAGAGACCGGGTACGAATTTCATCATCGGGACTTCCCCCGATTCCGATCGTGCCGACGGCAACCCAGATCGGTCGTTTAGGGTTGATCGGAACATCCGCAGACGGCAGGTTTACCTCTGCGCCATACTTCAACAGCAGCTCAACAGCTTCGAGGGAGCCATTGTAGTAACCTCGCGAAGCCAGACCGAGTGGGGTTTCGCCATACTGTCGTTTTGCATTCGGGTTTGCACCATGCTGAAGCGCCAGTTTCACAAGACTGTTTGGGATCTGGTCTTCGCCCGAGGCGGATACCGACCGAAACAATACTTCATCTGCGAAGCCCGGAATCTTTTCTCGTAAGAGTGGTTCGACCGCGCTCGGGCGTGGCAGCCCGCGACGGAAGAAGGCCGAGACCGTGATTGGCTGATAGCCCTCGCGCACTATTGACTGAACAATCGTGCCGTTGCCGGAATCGACCGCTGCGGCGAGATAGGGCTGTGGCCATTTCGTAAACCAATTTGGGCGCTGTCCATCGGCGAACTGCTTAAACAGCTCTGCTCTCCCCGTTGCCGCCGCCCAGAATACTGCACTTCGTGTCTGTGGCGTCTCACCGGCCCACGGTTGTGCGCCGTGGCGCAGAAGCTCGACGATGGCAGGCGAATTGTCGCGCGCAACTGCCCACGCCAGCGGCGTCATCCCTGTGCCGTCTACAGCATCGATCGCCCCGGCTGGCAGTGACGCGAGAAAACGGCTGACATCACTGGCGTTGCCCCGACGCGCTGCTTCGTGAAGCGAGAGAGGGGGCGTCGTGGCCGGGCGCGCCGCCTGCGCGACGAGTGGAATCCCCCTGTTCCATTTCGGATCACCCTTGGATGCGACGCGACATATGTCCCTGTCCGGGTAAGAAGCGCTTTCAACTATCGCGATATTGTAGTCGCGGATGTACTGGCGCTTAGCTGAAACATCTGGGGTAATATAATCGCCATGGAGAAAGCTAGCGAGCGCCCCATTAGGGCGACCGTCTGGCGTAAAACACGTGACGCCAATCGGCCCCGTCGAATATTGCCCTGCGACGATGAGCCGAAAATCACCCGCGTCGATCGCCTTCGCGGCGTCAGCCTTAGGGTCAGACGACTGGGATGATTGCTCTACGAAATTTTGCATGTCGCTCGCTCTTTGGACGGGAGAGAGTTGATGGCTCGATGCCGGAATCGCGAGCAAACCTCCACCCAGACCTGCCAGTAGGACAATCCGCATGAGCATTCGTCTCGCCTCCGCGTCACGGCGTGTAGGTTATAGTGTGAAGGTCGATTGTTAAATCGTGAAGGCGTCCGGCCGCGGCTGAGTGTAATGCGATCAGATTTTGCGGATCATTGAAGTCTTCAACTCGGATAGTCCGCCGTCTAGATCCCGGCTCGAATAGCCGCTCGTAGGGCGATGGCGGTTGTCAGTGAGCCCACGCCGAACGCCCGCTATGGGTCGATAGCCGTTATTCGCATTGCCGCCGGCCGTGCGTGGCGCTGCGCTCCCGCGCACCGGCGCGCAGCTTGCGCGCCTGCGCCACGCACGAAAAGGCCGCCCGGATCGCTCCGGGCGGCCTCTCGTGTTCCGTCACGAACCGAAGGGCTCAGCCCTCGGCCTGCTCCTCGGCGGGCGCGTCTGCCGCAACCTCGGCCGTCGCGCCGGGTTCGGCGTTCGGGTCATAGGCTTCGACGAAGCCGGCCTCGTCCTTCTCGAACATGGCTTCCATGACGTTGACGCCGTTCGCCTGCATCTCGGCCTCTTCGGGCGAGCGGGCGACGTTGACCTTGATCGTCACCGACACTTCGGGGTGCAGCGCGGCCTTAACCTCGTACACGCCGATCGCCTTGATCGGCTTGTTGAGCACGATCGCCGCCTTCGGCACCTTGTGGCCCTCGGTCTCCAGCGCGTCGATCAGATCGCGGACCGCGACCGAGCCGTAGAGCTGGCCGGTGTTCGACGCCTGACGGATCAGCGTGACCTGGGTGCCGTCGATGGTCTTGGCGTCCGTCTCGGCGACAGCGCGCTTCTGCGCGTTCTCGGCGACGATGCGCTCGCGGTTCTTTTCGAACACCTTGCGGTTGGCTTCGTTGGAGCGAAGCGCCTTCTTGTTCGGCAGCAGGAAGTTGCGGGCGAACCCGTCCTTCACCTTCACCACGTCGCCGATGTTGCCGAGCTTCTCGACACGTTCCAGCAGGATAACGTCCATGTCTGTCGCTCCTTACTTAACGATGTAGGGCAGCAGGCCCAGATGACGGGCGCGCTTGATCGCCTGGGCGAGCTCGCGCTGCTTCTTCGCGCTCACCGAGGTGATGCGCGACGGGACGATCTTGCCACGCTCGGACACGAAGCCCTGCAGCAGACGGACGTCCTTGTAATCGATCCGGGGCGCGTCCTTCGCGGAGAAGGGGCAGCTCTTGCGGCGGCGGAAAAACGGGCGTGCCATTGTCTATATCTCCCTTATTCGCCGTCGAAGTTGCGGCGGGGACGATCCTCGCGGTCGCCACGATCGGGGCGGTCGCCACGGCCGCCTTCGCGGTCGCCGCGACGCTCGCGATCACGATCGCTCTTGCGCATCATCACGGTCGGGCCGGCTTCCAGCTCGTCGACCTTGACGGTCATGTAGCGGATGACGTCTTCGTTGATCTGCGTCTGGCGCTCGAGCTCGGCGACGACGTCGCCGGGGGCGTCGATTTCGAGCATCACGTAATGCGCCTTGCGGTTCTTCGCGATCTTGTAGGCGAGGCTGCGCAGGCCCCAGCTCTCGGTCTTGACGACCTTGCCCTTGTTGTCGGTGATGATCTTGGTGGCTTGTTCAGCCAGTGCGTCCACCTGCGCCTGTGCCAGATCCTGGCGCGCAAGGAACACGTGCTCGTAAAGAGCCATGTCTTTGTCCTTCGTCTTGGCCGATCGCTGACGCCGCCCAATGCGGTCGCCCCTCCGGCTATCGTCGTAATGCAACCGGGGCGGGAAAAGCAGATGCTTCCCGCCCCGGAGGTCCGGCTCAATAGTGGATTTCAAGCCGAAAGCAAGTTTCTTCTATCAGTTGAAGGCACCCGCCAGGACCGAGGCGATCAGGCCGCCGGTGACGGCGACGAGGACCGCGTCATTGCCCGAACGCACCCAGTGATAGCCGCGCGGCGGGGCATAGAGGTGGCGGCCGCGATACGCGCGCCAGTCGTTGATCTCGCGGTAGTTCTGCGCATAGCGGCGATCGAAGCGCTGGCCCTTGTTCCAGCGGCGGAAATCATTGCGGTGATCGTTGCGCACGACGGTGCGGCGGTTGACCACGACGTTGCCGTTGGGCCGTTCGCGCACGACGGTGCTGTGGCGGACGTCGCGGCGATCGCGGTGGTCCTGCGCGCTGGCGGGAACGGCGGCGATGGGGCCGGCGAGGATCGAGGTCGCCAGCGCTGCGAGGATGAACTTCTTCATGGGGTAACTCCTGTTTACAACGGCGCCTGTCTCCCGGCGTCGAGAGCAATTTAGGAAGGGTTTGTCGCAGGGCCGTGCCAGCAGGAACGGTATTTGGTCGCAAAGTGTCCCGGCTTGCGTTGCTTCGTTCATGTTTCTAGTCCGCGACGCCTGATTTGGAGAGGGTTTCCATAATGCGCGCATTCATTTTCCCCGGGCAGGGCAGCCAGGCGGTCGGCATGGGCAAGGCGCTGGCCAACGCGAGCGTCGTCGCGCGTGAGGTGTTCCAGGAGGTCGACGAGGCGCTGGGCCAGCATCTCTTCCGGCTGATGACCGAAGGCCCCGCCGACGAGCTGATGCTGACCGAAAATTCGCAGGCCGCGATCATGGCGAACGCCATCGCGACGTTGCGCGTGCTGGAGAAGGAAGGCGGCGTGCGGCTGGCCGACAAGGCCGATTATGTCGCGGGCCATTCGCTGGGCGAATATACGGCTTTGTGTGCGGCGGGCGCGCTCGATCTGCCGACGACGGCGCTGCTGCTGAAGCACCGCGGCCTCGCGATGCAGGCGGCGGTGCCGGTCGGCGAGGGCGCGATGGCGGCCTTGCTGGGCGCGGATCTGGAAAAGGCGCGGGCGATTGCCGAGGCGGCGGCGCAGGGCGAGGTCTGCACCGTCGCCAATGACAATGATCCGTCGCAGGTCGTGATCTCGGGCCACAAGGGCGCGATCGACCGCGCGATCGAGCTGGCGAAGGAGATGGGGGCCAAGCGCGCGATGCTGCTGCCGGTCTCCGCACCCTTCCACTGCCCGCTGATGCAGCCCGCCGCCGACGCGATGGAAAAGGCGCTGGGCGAGGCGCGGATCGATGCGCCGCTGGTGCCGGTGTTCGCCAACGTCACCGCATCGCCGGTCGGCGACGCCGACACCATCCGACGCCTGCTGGTCGAGCAGGTGACGGGCATGGTGCGCTGGCGCGAATCGGTGCTGGCGATGGCGGATACGGGTGTGGCGCAGTTCGTCGAGTTCGGCGCGAAGGTGCTGAGCGGCATGGTGAAACGCACCGCCGATGTCGAAGCGACGAGCGTGGTGACGATGGACGACATCGAAGCGCTGGCGAAGGGGCTTTAGGAAGATCGGTTCGCGCAGAGGACGCAGAGGACGCGGAGGAAGTTTTTGAGAGACATCGATCAGGTTTCTGGAGACGTGATCGATCTCGCGATCCGTGTGCATCGAGCACTTGGGCCGGGACTTCTCGAAAGCGTCTATGAGACTGTCTTGGCCAGCAAGCTGGCCGAGATTGGATATCCTGTCGCACGCCAACATCCAATCGAGATCGATTTTGAGGGCACGCGGTTCGACGCCGCATTCCGTGCCGACTTGTTCGTCGATCATCGGTTGATCGTGGAAATCAAGTCGATCGAGCGCCTCGCGCCGATTCATGCCAAGCAGGTGCTGACCTATTTGCGTCTCACTGGACAGCCCGTAGGGCTGCTGATCAATTTCGGCGGCGAAACGCTCAAGGAAGGTGTCCGCCGTCTCGTCAACAACTACGTTCCCTCAGCGTCCTCTGCGCCCTCTGCGCGAAATCAAAAAATCGGAGAATAAGATGTTCGACCTGACAGGCATGACCGCGCTCGTGACCGGCGCTTCGGGTGGGATCGGTTCGGCGATTGCCGAGGCGCTGGCGGGGCAGGGGGCGCGACTCGCGGTTTCGGGATCGAACGTCGCCAAGCTGGAGGCGTACCGCGATACGCTCGGCGGCGATCACGTCGCCTTGCCGTGCGACCTTTCCGATGCGGCGTCGGTCGATGCGCTGGTGCCGGCGGCGGTGGCGGCGCTGGGGAAGATCGACATCCTCGTCAACAATGCCGGCGTCACGCGCGACAACCTCATCCTGCGCATGAAGGACGACGAGTGGGATCAGGTGATCCGCGTCAACCTGGAGGCCGCGTTCCGGCTGATGCGCGCGGCGGCCAAGCCGATGATGAAGGCGCGCTTCGGCCGGATCATCTCGATCACCTCCGTGGTCGGCACGACGGGCAATCCGGGGCAGGCGAACTATGCCGCATCCAAGGCGGGCATCGTCGGCATGTCGAAGGCGCTGGGGCAGGAACTGGCGAGCCGGAACATCACCGTCAATTGCGTCGCGCCCGGCTTCATCCGCTCGGCGATGACGGAGGTGCTGCCCGATGCGCAGAAGGACGCGCTCAACGCCAGGATCCCGATGGGGGCGATGGGCGAGGGCGGCGATATCGGCGCGGCCGTCGCCTACCTCGCCAGCCGCGAGGCGGGCTACGTCACCGGCCAGACGCTGCACGTCAACGGCGGCATGGCGATGATCTAGGGCGACGATCTAGAACGGCTCGACCTTAACGCCCCCTTGCAAGGGCCCGCACCGCGTTCTACGTGCGTTCGGGAAACACGAACCCCCCAGCCATAGAGGGACACTAAGCATGAGCGAGACCGCAGACCGCGTGAAGAAGATCGTTGTCGAGCATCTCGGCGTCGAAGCTGAGAAGGTCACCGAGGATGCGAGCTTCATCGATGATCTGGGCGCGGACAGCCTCGACATCGTCGAGCTGGTGATGGCGTTCGAGGAAGAGTTCGAGGTCGAGATTCCCGACGACGCCGCCGAGAAGATCACGACCGTCAAGGACGCGATCACCTTCATCGACGAGCACAAGGGCTGATCGCCCGGGCGCGGCCCGGCTGCGCCCAAGATTGATCAAGGATCGGCTCCCCGTCCCAGGGTTTCGCACAGGGACGGGGAGCCGTTTCGTTTTGAAGTCAGAGAGAAAAGAACGGAGATGGCCATGCGCCGTGTTGTCGTAACCGGATTGGGTCTCGTCACGCCGGTGGGCGCGGATGTGGAGACCGCCTGGAGCAACATCAAAGCGGCCCGGTCGGGCGCTGGCACGATCACGCGCTTCGACGCGACAGATTTCCAGATGAATTACGCCTGCGAGGTGAAGCCCGCCGATCATGCGTGGGGCTTCGACCCCGGCAAGCGCGTCGATCACAAGGTGCAGCGGCAGGTCGATCCCTTCATCATCTACGGCATCGATGCCGCCGGACAGGCGATCGAGGATGCCGGCCTCACCGACATGACCGAGGAGGAGCGTTACCGCGCCGGTTGTTCGATCGGCGCGGGCATCGGCGGCCTGCCGGGCATCGAGAGCGAATCGCTGGTGCTGGCGGAGAAGGGGCCGAAGCGCGTCTCGCCGCACTTCGTGCATGGCCGCCTCATCAACCTGATCTCGGGCCAGGTTTCGATCAAATACGGGCTGATGGGGCCGAATCACGCCGTCGTCACCGCCTGTTCGACCGGCGCGCATTCGATCGGCGACGCCGCGCGGATGATCGCGATGGACGATGCCGACGTGATGCTGGCGGGCGGCGCGGAAGGCGCGATCTGCCCGATCGGCATCGCCGGTTTCGCGCAGGCGCGCGCGCTGTCGACGGGTTTCCGCGAGGCGCCGGAGCGCGGCAGCCGCCCGTATGACAAGGACCGCGACGGCTTCGTGATGGGCGAGGGCGCGGGCGTCGTCGTGCTGGAGGAATATGAGCGCGCCAAGAAGCGCGGCGCGAAGATCTATGCCGAGGTGATCGGCTACGGCCTGTCGGGCGATGCCTATCACGTGACGGCACCGCACCCGGAAGGGTCGGGCGCGTTCCGGTCGATGGAAATGGCGGTCCGCAAGTCCGGCCTCGCGCTTTCCGACATCGATTACATCAACGCGCACGGCACCTCGACGCCGCTCGGCGACGAGCTCGAGCTGAATGCGGTGCGGCGGCTGTTCGGCAGCAACATCGACACGCTGTCGATGAGCTCGACCAAGTCGGCGATCGGGCATCTGCTCGGCGGCGCGGGCGCGGTCGAGAGCATCTTCTGCATCCTCGCGCTGCGCGACCAGATCGCGCCGCCGACGCTCAACCTCGACAATCCGAGCGAGAATTGCGTCGGCGTCGACCTCGTCCCGCACAAGGCCAAGGAGCGGAAGATCCGCGCCGTGCTGAACAATTCGTTCGGCTTCGGCGGCACCAACGCGAGCCTCGTGATGAAGGCGGTCTAGGAAATGCTGTTCCCCGGCGCAGGCCGGGGTCCAGTTGGGAGACGGAAGAGAATGCGCGCTGCGCTCCGTTACCGCGACCTTCGTAGCTGGACCCCAGCCTTCGCTGGGGATCAGTGATGCGCAAGCTGGGCTGCCTCACGCTGCTGATCGTCCTGACGGCGGTGATCGGCTTTTTCGGCGTGCTGCATGTCTGGAGCGGGCGCGGGCCGTTGCCGCGCAACATCACGCTGACGGTAGCGGCGGGCAGCAGCCTCTCCACCGCGTCCGAACAGCTCGAGAAGCAGGGCGCGATCGCCTCGGCGAGCCGCTTCCGCATCCTTGCCAAGGTGCTGGGCGAGGGCACGCCGATCAAGGCGGGCGAATATCGCATCCCCGCGCATCTCAGCCAGGCCGATATCCTCAAGCTGCTGCAGGGCGGGCGCACGCTGCAACGCTTCGTGACGGTGCCGGAGGGCTGGCCCTCGGTGCTGGTGCATGATGCACTCGCGAAGGCGACCGAACTGACGGGCGACGCCCCGACGCCGGTCGAGGGCACGGTGCTGCCCGACAGCTACAGCTACGAACGCGGCGACACGCGCGCGAGCATGGTGAAGCGCATGCAGGACGCCATGACGCGCTACCTCGCCGCTGCCTGGACAAAGCGCGCGCCCGGCATCGTCGTCAAGACGCCGCGCGAGGCGCTGATCCTCGCCTCGATCGTCGAGAAGGAAACCGGCAAGCCGAGCGAACGGCGGCTGGTCGCGGCGGTCTATTCGAACCGGCTGAAGCGCGGCATGATGCTGCAGGCCGATCCCACGATCATCTATCCGATCACCAAGGGGCGGCCGCTCGGGCGGCGCATCCTGCTGTCGGAGGTGCATGCGGTGAACGCCTACAACACCTATGCGATGACGGGGCTGCCGGCGGGGCCGATCTGCAATCCGGGCCGGGCGAGCATCGACGCGGTGCTGAACCCGGAAGCGTCGAACGCACTGTATTTCGTGGCGGACGGGTCAGGCGGCCATGTGTTCGCCGATACGCTCGACCAGCATAACGCCAATGTCGCGAAGTGGCGCGAGTACCGGCGGGTCCACGGGATTTAGGCACCCCCGTCACCCCGGCCTTGAGCCGGGGCCCATCCATCCGCAAGCGAGCGGCAAGATGCTTGAGCGATGCGCTTGCTGCACCATGGGCCCCGGCTCAAGGCCGGGGTGACGAAGAAGGTTATTTCAACCCCACCGCCGCGCGTGCCTTGGCCTCCACATCTGCCATCGTGCCGCCCGTCACCCAGCTTCCGCCGACGCACAGCACCGGCTTGAACGCCAGCCACTCGGGCGCGGTCGTTTCCGAGATGCCGCCGGTCGGGCAGAAGCTGCACTGGTAGAAGGGCGCGGCGAGCGCCTTCAGCGCGGGCAGCCCGCCCGCCGCCATCGCCGGGAAGAACTTGAAGTGCGTGAGCCCGAGGTCGAGGCCGAGCATGATGTCGCCGGCATTGGCGGTGCCGGGAAGGTACGGCACGCCGCTCTCGATGATCGGGCGCGCGAGCCGTTCGGTCAGGCCCGGCGAAACGATGAACTCCGCGCCCGCGTCCATTGCCTGTTCGAACTGGCCGGTGTTGACGACCGTGCCCGCGCCGACGATCGCGCCGGGCACCTGCTTCATCTCGCGCATCGCCTCGAGCGCGGCGGGCGTGCGCAACGTCACCTCCAGCACGCGCAGGCCGCCCGCCACCAGCGCCTCCGCGAGCGGGCGGGCGGTGGCGACGTCGTCGATTACCAGCACGGGGATGACGGGCGCGGTGAGCATGATGTCGCGGATGTCGGTCATGAATTATGCTCCTGCGCGAAGGCGGCGGCGGCACCGAAGAGGCCGGGTTGGGGATGGGTGATGAGCTTGACCGGGATCGCTTCCATCATCGTGCGGAAGCGGCCCTTGGCGGCGAAGCGTTCGGCGAAGCCCGAGCGGACGATGTGATCCTTGATGCGCAGGCCGAGCCCGCCGGCGATGACGACGGCCTTGCCGCCCTGCACGATCGCCCGGTCCCCGGCGGTGGCGCCGAGGCTGAGGCAGAAGCGGTCGAGCGCCGCCAGCGCGAGACTGTCCGTACCATCCAGCGCGAGCGACCAGATGGTCTTGTCGTCGAGGCGCTGGATCGGCCGCCCCTCGATCTCCGCCAGCGTTTCGTAGATCGCGACGATGCCGGGGCCGGAGACGACCCGCTCGCTGGACACCCGGCCATGCGCCGTGCGCAGGCGCTTGAGCAGCGCGTCCTCGAAACTGTCGAGCGGCGGGAAATCGGGGTGGCCGCCTTCGGTCTCCAGTACGTGATAGCCGCGTCTTTCCCGTAGCACCTGCGCCACGCCGAGGCCGGTGCCGGGGCCGACGATGGTGATGATGCCACGATCGGGCAGCGGCACGTCGGGGCCGGTGATATGCACGAACATATCGTCCGGCACCTGCGCAACGGCATGGCCGACCGCGCCGAAGTCATTGACGAGGACGAAGTCGTCGACCTCCAGCCGTTCCTTGATGAGCGGACGGCGGATGATCCACGGATTGTTGGTGAGCTTGATGAGATCGCTGTCGACCGGCGACGCGACGGCAATGCCGGTAGCGCGTGGCATCGCCCGGCCGAGCGTCGCCGCGAACGCCTGCCAAGCCGTCTGGAACGAAGCATATTCCGCCGTCTTGTACGTGACCGGATCGCCGAGCGTGACGACGCGCCCGCCCTCCACCTCGGCGATGGCGAAGCGGGCGTGGGTGCCGCCGATATCGACCGCGACGACCTGCACCTACTGCATCCCCGCCAGCACCGCCGACGCGCCTTTTTCCGCCTCGGACGATAGGCTGCGGAACATGCCGAACAGCTCGCGGCCCATGCCGGTGGCGGCGGGCGGGGCCTCGGCGGGAAGGCGGGCGTCCCACTCTACCGGATCGACCAGCGCGACCAGCTCGCCGGTTTCCGCCGACAGCCGCACCACGTCGCCATCGCGCAGGAAGGCGAGCGGGCCGCCGCCGAGCGCTTCCGGCGAGATGTGGATCGCGGCAGGCACCTTGCCGCTCGCGCCCGACATGCGGCCGTCGGTGACGAGCGCGACGCGGAAGCCCTTGTTCTGGAGGACGCCGAGCGGCGGTGTCAGCTTGTGCAGCTCGGGCATGCCGTTGGCGCGCGGGCCCTGGAAGCGGACGACGACGACGACGTCGCGGTCGAGCTCGCCGGCCTTGAAGGCGGCGAGCACTTCGGACTGATCCTGGAACACCCGCGCCGGGGCCTCGATCGTCCAGCGGTCGCGGTCCACGGCGGAAACCTTGATGCAGGCGCGGCCGAGGTTGCCCGCAAGGATGCGGAAGCCGCCCTCGGGCGCGAACGCCTCGGCAGGCGGGCGCAGGATCGTGTCATCGCCGCTTGGGCCGGGATCGACCCAGGCGAGCGCATCGCCGTCGAGCGTCGGCTTCATGCCGTAATCGGTGAGGTCGCCGCCGCCGACCGTCAGCAGGTCGCGGTGGAGCAGCCCGGCGTCGAGCAGTTCGCGGATCACGAAGGCCATGCCGCCTGCATCCTCGAAGCCGTTCACATCGGCCGAACCGTTGGGATAGACGCGCGCGATGAGCGGGATCACGCCCGAGAGCCGGTCGAAATCTTCCCAGTCGATGACGATCCCCGCCGCCGCCGCGATGGCCGGCAGGTGCAGCAGGTGATTGGTCGATCCGCCGGTCGCGAGCAGGCCGATGGCGGCGTTGACGATCGCCTTCTCGTCGACGCAATGCCCGATCGGCCGGTAATCGTTGCCATGCCATCCGATCGCGGCGAGCCGGTGCGTGGCGGCGCGCGTGAGTTCCTGCCGCAGCTTCGTGCCCGGATTGACGAAGGCCGCGCCGGGGATGTGAAGGCCCATCACCTCCATCATCATCTGGTTCGAATTCGCCGTGCCGTAGAAGGTGCAGGTGCCTTTCGAATGATAGGCCGCGACCTCGGCGTCGAGCAGTTCGGGGCGGCCGACCTTGCCTTCCGCAAAGGCCTCGCGCACCGCCGCCTTCTGCTTGTTGGGGATGCCCGACGGCATCGGCCCGCCGGGAATGAGGATCATCGGCAGATGGCCGAAGCGCAGCGCGCCCATCAACAGGCCGGGCACGATCTTGTCGCAGATGCCGAGCAGCGCCGCCCCTTCGAACATGCCGTGGCTGAGCGCGATCGCGGTCGAGAGCGCGATCGTGTCGCGACTGAACAGCGACAGCTCCATGCCGGCATAGCCCTGCGTCACGCCGTCGCACATCGCCGGCACGCCGCCCGCGACCTGCGCGGTCGCCCCCGCCTCGCGCGCCCACACCTTCATCAGCTCCGGGTAGCGATAGTAGACGGCGTGGGCGGAGAGCATGTCGTTATAGGCGGTGACGATGCCGATGTTCATCGCCTTGCCGCCGCGCATGACGTCGCGGTCCTCCTCGGTCCCCGCATAGCCGTGCGCGAGGTTGGCGCAGCCGAGCGACGGGCGCTCGATATGCTGCGCCCGCTCGCGCTCGATGAGCGCGAGATAGGCGTCGCGCGTCGGCTTCGACCGGGTGACGATCCGGTCGGTGACAGCGGCGATCGTGGGATGGAGGGTCATGCCCGGCCTTCTATCGCCGGGGCGTTACGGTGCCCAGTGAATATCCGCCGGAAGCTCGGCCTCCGCCAGCACGCGGCCGATCGGATATTTCGACGACGGGCCCTGCTTGATCGCGTCCTCGATCACCTTGCGCTTGTCCTTGCCGGTCACCGCGATCATCAGCGCGCGCGCGGTGGTGATGGCGGCGAGGCTGAGCGTGACGCGCGGCACCGGCGCGTCCTTCGGCATCGGCTCCGGCATCACGCCGAGCGCGCGGCGTTCCTTGGGACCGTTCAGCGCCTCGTCGAAATCGGGACCGGGGAAGATCGAGGCGGTGTGGCCGTCCGCACCGACGCCGAGCAGGCAGAGGTCGAGCGGCCAGTGCAGATCCTGCATCAGCGCGTCGGCGGAGCGGCCGGCTGCCTTGTAGTCGGGCGTCGCGGTCGGCACGATCGGCATCACGCGCGCGCCCTTGGGCAGGAACGCCTTGGCGAGCGCGGTCACGTTCGACAGCGGATCGCCGAGCGGGACGATACGCTCGTCGCCGGGGATGATCGTGACGCGCTTCCAGTCGATCTTGGCGGCGGCGAGCTTCTCGTAGATCGGCAACGGCGTCTTGCCGCCGGCGAGCGCGATGACGGCACCGCCGCGCGCGTCGATCGCGCTTTCGATGATGAAGCCGATATCGCCCGCGACCGCCGCCGCCATCTCGGCCGCGTCGTCATATTCCCACCATTCGACCGTTTCGTCGTCCATGTTCTCTCTTCCTTCTTACCCCCTCCCGCTTTCGCGGGAGGGGCAGGGGAGGGTTTTCTTCTTCTATGCGCGGACAGAAGAAAGAAGACCCTCACCGACTGCGACTAGGCCCGCCTGAAGAAGGCGGCCCGAGTCTCCGTAGCCTCTCCCGCGAAGGCGGGAGAGGGCAAATTCAGCCCCTAATCATCCTGCCACGTCACGCCGTCGCGCTCGGTCAGGGCGATTGCGGCGCTGGGGCCCCAACTGCCCGAGGCGTAGGTCTTCGGCTTCATGTCGTTGGCGGTCCAGCCTTCGCGGATCGCGTCGATCCAGCTCCACTGTGCCTCCACCTCGTCGCGGCGCACGAACAAGGTCTGGTCACCTTCGATCAGATCGAGCAGCAGGCGTTCGTAGGCGATGCGGCGCGGGCGGCCGGCGAAGGCCGCGTCGAGGCTGAGGTTCAGCGGAAGCTCGCGCAGGCGCACGCCGTCGCGGTCGAGCCCCGGCTCCTTCGCCATGACGAGGATCTGGATATATTCCTCGGGCTGCAGGCGGATCACCAGCACGTTGGGCTGGAGCAGTCCGCCGCGGTTCGAGAACATCGAATGCGGCACGGGCTTGAACTGGATCGCGATCTCGCTGCGGCGCACCGCCATGCGCTTGCCGGTGCGCAGGTAGAAGGGCACGCCCTGCCAGCGCCAGTTATCGACATGCGCCTTGATCGCGACGAACGTCTCGGTGGTGGAAGGCTTGCCGAGCTCGTCGGTGTAGCTCTTGACGATCTGCCCGCCGACCGCGCCCGCGCCGTACTGGCCGGTAACGGTGTCGCGGGAGGCGTCGGCGGGGGCGATCGGGCGCAGCGAGCGGAATACCTTGGACTTCTCGTCGCGGATCGCATTGCCGTCGAAGCGCGCGGGCGGCTCCATCGCGATCAGCGCGAGCAACTGGAGCATGTGATTGGCGACCATGTCGCGCAGCGCGCCTGCCGTCTCGTAATAGCCGGCGCGATCCTCCAGCCCGACCGTTTCGGAGATGGTGATCTGCACGTTGTCGATGCCGCGCGCGTTCCACACCGGCTCGAAGAACGAATTGCCGAAGCGCAGCGCGAGGATGTTCTGCACCGTCTCCTTGCCGAGATAATGGTCGATGCGGAACGTGCGGTCCTCGGTGAAGGCGGTCGCGACGGTGTCGTTGATCTCGCGGCTGGAGGCGAGATCGTAGCCGAGCGGCTTTTCTAGGCCGATCCGCACCGTATCGCCGGCGAGACCGGCCGATGCGAGGCCCTTGATGACGGGCTCGAACAGCGAGGGTGCCGTCGACAGGAAGATGGCGAGACCGCCCGAAACGTCGCCGACCTTTTCCGACAGCTGCTTGTAATGCGCCTGGTCGGTCGCATCCAGGCTCTGATACTGAACGCGCGCGAGGAATGTCTTGGTCTTTTCCTCGTCCTTGCGATCTTCCGGCAGGAACTCGTCGAGCGCCGCCTTCGCGAACTTGCGATAACTCGCGTCGCTATGCTCGGAACGCGCGGTGCCGGTGATGGTCAGCGCATCGGGCAGCAGGCCGTCGGCGTGCAGGCCGTAGAGCGAAGGCAGCAGCATACGCTGCGCCAGATCGCCGGTCGCGCCGAAGAGGAGGAGTTTCGCGACGGGACTGCGCGTGCCTGGCATTGAAAATCTCCTTCGCGCGTCCGGGCGGGCGCCGGTGCCTTAAAGCGTGAGACCGGCCGCCGGGTCCAGCCCCGCCATGATATTGAGGTTCTGGACGGCCGCGCCCGCCGCGCCCTTGCCGAGATTGTCCAACGTGGCGATCAGCCGCGCCTGCCCGCTCTCGGCATTGCCGCAGACGCGCAGCGTCAGGCGATCGGTGCCGGCATCATCCTCGATATGGACGGTGGCGACATCGCCGTCGGCGATGCGGACGATCTTCGAATCACGGTACGCATCGCGCAGCGCGGCCTCGCACGCGGCGAGCGTGGGGCGGCGCGGGAAGGCGTAAAGCGGCAGCGGCACCTCGACCAGCATACCGCGATAGGTGTTCACCACCGTGGGCATGAAGATCGGCACGTGTTCGATCCGGGCGTGTTTCTGCATCTCGCCGAGATGCTTGTGCGCGAGGCCGAGCGCGTAGGCCCGCGCGGCGGGAGCGGGCGTGCCGCCCTCATATTCGGCGATCATCGCCTTGCCGCCGCCGGAATAGCCCGACAGCGCGTTGACGGTGAGCGGCCAGTCGATCGGGATGAGCCCGGCACGCACGAGCGGGCGGACGAGTGCCAGGAAGCCGGTCGGGTAGCAGCCGGGGTTGCTGACGCGCGCGGCGGCGGCGATCGCCTCGCTCGCGCCGGGGTCGAGTTCCGGGAAGCCGTAGGTCCAGCCATCCGCGGTGCGGTGCGCGGTCGATGCGTCGATGACGCGCGTGTGGCTGTTGTCGATCAGCGCGACCGCCTCGCGCGCGGCATCGTCGGGCAGGCAGAGGATGACGAAATCGGCGCTGTTGAGCGCTTCGGCACGTGCCTGCGCGTCCTTGCGGCGGGATTCGTCGAGCGTGATCAGCGTGATGTCGCTGCGACCCGCGAGCCGGTCGCGGATTTCGAGGCCGGTGGTGCCGACCGCGCCGTCGATAAAGACAGTGTTGCTCATGACGTGGCCTTCGTCAGCGCGCTTTCGGCAATATAGCCGACCAAGCCGCAGCCGGGGGCTACGCCCCAGGCATGATCGCCCGCGAATTCGAGCACCTCGAACACGTCGCCGGGTGCCAGAGTCGCTAGAATCGCCGAGTCGGCCTCGCGCGCATGGCGCAGATCCTCCGCGATCCGCAAAGTTCTGGGGACGGGGGCTGCATAGTGCGGCGCGAAGACACGATCGGCGAGACGGACGTCGGCAAGATCGCGACGCACGGCATTATGTAACGGATCGATCGCGACCGAATGTCCCGAGAGCGCAAAGCTCCTACGCGGAGGCCCGCCTGGCGGCAGGTTGCTTTGTATCGCCGATAAACTGGCCGAACTCTTCAAGAAAAACCGCCCCTTCGGAAGTCTGCGCGACAAAGATGTTCCGCTTGTCGGTATCGTCGCGTTGCCGGCGCAGATAGCCGAGGGAACCGAGCCTGTTCAAGGCGCGCGTCACGACGGGCTTCGAAACATTGAGAACGCGGGCGAGGCCGCGCACCGTATGCGGCCCGGGCGTGAGGTATACGAACAGGAGCAGCGCCATCTGGCGGTTGGTGAGATCGGGTTCGCCCGAGCGGACGTAATCGACCAGAGCCGTCATCCAGTTGTCGAGCGATCGGTTGAATATTGAAGCCACAGCCATCTCTTCCGCAAAGAAAAAGAACGTTTCCCGAAAGACGGGAATATTGGGGGACTAACGTTCCGGGGCGCGTGTGGTTTCAGTGCGGGGCCGAAATGTTCGGCGCAGGGGCTGGGGCCGGGCGTGCTGCGCGGTTGATCGGCGGGCATCACGCGCCTATGTGCCGCGCTCAATCGTGTTTCGCTAAGGTCGCCCCGTTTCATGCTGTTCCAGTTCCTCCTCGTCGTCCACGCGATCATCGCCGCCATGCTGGTGGGGGTGATCCTGATGCAGAAATCGGAAGGCGGCGGGCTCGGCATGGGCGGCAGCCCGTCGGGGCTGATGTCGGCGCGCGGCGCGGCGGATTTCCTGACGCGGTCGACGTCGGTGCTGGCGGCGTTGTTCATCGGCCTGTCGATCGGCCTCGCGTTCCTGGCGGCGCAGGGCCACAGCACGAAGATCGACACGTCGCTGGCGCGTGGCGCGTCATCCGCTCCGGCCGCGCAGCCCGTGCCGCAGCAGGCTCCCGCAGATGGCGGGGCGCCGTTCTCGTCGGCGGCGCAGCAGGCGCTGAAGGGCGACAATGCCGCCGCCCCGGCCGACAACGGTGCGGTGCCGCTCGCCAAGTAAGCGGGCGCAACCTTCCGCAATTTTTATCGACTCGCCGGATTCGCGCGCTTGTCGCGCGGTGGCGTTTGACGTTAGGCCTTTTTTCCCATGGCGCGGTTTATCTTCATCACCGGCGGCGTGGTCTCCTCGCTCGGCAAGGGTCTCATGGCGGCGAGCCTCGCGGCTCTGCTGCAGGCGCGCGGCTACCGCGTGCGCATCCGCAAGTTCGATCCGTATCTGAACGTCGATCCGGGCACGATGTCGCCGTACCAGCACGGTGAGGTCTACGTCACCGACGACGGCGCGGAGACCGATCTCGATCTCGGCCATTACGAGCGCTTCACCGGCGTCTCCTCGCGCCAGAGCGACAACGTCACCTCGGGCCGCATCTACCAGCAGATCATCACGCGCGAGCGGCGCGGCGACTATCTCGGCGCGACGGTGCAGGTCATCCCGCACGTCACCGACGCGATCAAGGAATTCGCGCAGGCCGAGACCGACGATCTCGATTTCGTGCTGTGCGAGATCGGCGGGACGGTCGGCGATATCGAGTCGCTGCCGTTCATCGAGGCGATTCGGCAGATTCGTAACGATCTCGGCCGTGGCAATTCGGTCAGCATCCATGTCACCTTGGTGCCGTACATCGCCGCGGCGGGCGAGCTGAAGACCAAGCCGACGCAGCATTCCGTGCGCGAGCTGGCGGCGCTAGGCGTGCAGCCCGACGTGCTGGTCTGCCGCTGCGAGCAGCCGCTGCCGCCGAGCGAGCGCGCCAAGATCGCCTTGTTCTGCAACGTGCCCAAGGAAGCGGTCATCCCCGCGCTCGACGCGAAGAGCATCTACGCGGTGCCGGTGCAGTATCACGAGGAGGGCCTCGACGACGCCGTCCTCAACGCCTTCGGGATATTGCCGGGCCGCGCGCCGGACCTGTCGCGCTGGACCGACATCATGGACCGGCTCGCCAACCCGGAGGGTGAGGTCACGATCGGCGTGGTCGGCAAGTACGTCGGCCTGCCGGATGCCTACAAGTCGCTCAACGAGGCGCTGGTCCACGGCGGCATCGCCAACCGCGTGAAGGTCAACATCCAGTGGATCGACGCCGAGCTGTTCGAGCAGCCCGACAGCGATATCGCGGCACGGCTGGAGCCGATGCACGCGATCCTCGTCCCCGGCGCGTTCGGGGAGCGCGGCGCGGAGGGCAAGATCGCCTCGGTCCGCTTCGCGCGCGAGCGGCGGGTGCCGTATTTCGGCATCTGCTTCGGGATGCAGATGGCCTGCGTCGAAGGTGCGCGCGATCTCGCCGGGATTGCGGATGCGAGCTCGACCGAGTTCGGGCCGACCGACGAGCCGGTGATCGGCATGATCACCGAATGGATGACCGCGGACGGCATCGAGAAGCGCGAGGCCGGCGGCGACCTCGGCGGCACGATGCGGCTCGGGGCGTATGACGCCAAGCTCGATGGCAACAGCGTCGTCTCGACGATCTACGGCGGCGAGGCGATCTCCGAGCGGCATCGCCACCGCTACGAGGTGAACACCGCGTACCGCGACGTGCTGGAAAAGGGCGGGCTGGTATTCAGCGGCATGTCGCCCGACGGCATGCTGCCCGAGATCGTCGAGCGGCCCGACCATCCGTGGTTCGTCGGCGTGCAGTTCCACCCGGAATTGAAGTCGAAGCCGTTCGATCCACACCCGCTGTTCAAGAGCTTCATCGAAGCGGCGGTGAAGCAGAGCCGATTGGTTTAAGGGCGCTGCCGAACGATTCAGCGACGCTAAATCGCGGTCAAAGCGCGCCCGGCCGGCGGCGCTACAAGCGCCGTCCGACGACGCGGTTTTGCCGCGGCGCTTTCCCGCACACCTGCCGTCGTCTCCGGCTGTCCTACACGCGGCGAATCTGCGAATGTCCGGGTCGCTCTTTGAACCTGTCGGCCGCAGTCCTCGCCATCTCCTTCGGCAAGCCCATTGTCCTGCCTGTCTTCCGGCCCGGCGGAGAAGGCCCGACACGCACGGACGTAGCGTAAACTTTGTAAACTTCCGCCCGCGAATCGTCCAACACGGACGGGTCGGCTCCCCCCGATCAGTGTGACTTTAGTGTGACTTTCCGCGCCCGCCGGCTCAGCTCGTCCGCTCGAACGTCACGCTGCGCTTTTCCGCATCCGCCGCGACCAGCCGCACGTGGACCTCGTCGCCGGGCGTCACGCCTTGCGTGGCGACGCGCGCGACGACCGGCTGGTCGCGCAGCTGGATGCGCGCGCCGCGATCATCCACGTCGGTGACGATGGCGGCGAACGTCTTGCCCTCCTCGCCGTGCAGCATCACCGCTTCGGCGAGATCGATGACGGCGCGGTCGATCTGGCCGCCGATCGCCTCGGCCTTCGCCATCACCTTGGGCAGCTTCGCGAACGCGGCCGTCACCACCTCGGGCACCGGCTGGCCGTTGGCGACCGCGAGGGCCGCACGCACCACGTAGCGATCGGCAAGACGGCGCAGCGGCGCGGTGGCGTGCGCATAGGCCGCCGCCATTGCCGAATGCCACGGCACGACACCCTCCTGGAACGGCACGTAGCTCGCGCCGCGCCCGGCGCGCCGGATCGCGAGCATGAAGGCGGCCTGGTGCGGATCGTGCGCGTCGAGGCCGCGCTCATAATCCTTGAGCGGCACGTCGCCCGGCCATTTCAGGCCGTAGGCGCGGGCGGTGTGGCGCAGGCGCTGGATCGCGCCGTCGTCGGGCTCGGCCATCACGCGGAACAGGCCGGTGTGCGCGGCGCGGAGCGCGTCGGCGACCGCCATGTTGGTGGCGAGCGACAAGGCGGCGTTGCGATCCTCCGACGCCAGGCGGGGGCGGAAGGAGAGCTGGAAATCGTTCGCGGCGACCTGCGCCACCTCCTGCTCGGGCGGATCGACGCGCGCCGCGCCGCGCGCATCCTCCGCCGCCATGATGCGGCGTGAGAGCTCGGCGAAATCGGGCGGCAGGTCGGCGTCGGTGACGGTCTCGTAGGCGAGCTTGGCCTGGCTGCGGATCAGCGCGCGTTCGACGCCGTCGAGTTTGACCGCGCCGTCGCGCGCGACGCGCACCGTGAACACCACGGCGGGGCGGGGGCCGGTCGGCAGCAGGCTGGCGGCGTTCTGGCTGAGGATCGCCGGATAGAGCGGCGCCTTGCCGTCAGGCAGATAGATCGTCTCGCCGCGCTTCCACGCCTCCGTGTCGATCGCGTCGCCATCCTCCACGAACCACGCGACGTCGGCGATGGCGTAGTGGAGCAGCAGATCACCGCCGCTCGCCTCGATTGCGAAAGCCTGGTCGAGGTCGGTCGAGGGGGCGGGATCGAGCGTGACGAAGCGCGTCGCGGTGCGGTCGACATGGTCGGTCGGCGCGCGCTGTGCAGCAGCCTCGGCCGCCGCCGTCACCTCGGGCGGGAAGTCCGCCGGCACCTGATATTGGGCGCGGATTGCAGCAAGGCCGCGGGCGAGCGCGTTGGTGGGGTCGGCGAGCGTCTTCATGACGTCAGCGCTACTCGCTTTCACCGGGCCGCAAAAGCGCACGATCCGAGGGCAACATTTCCTCAACCCGCCCGCGCTAGGTTTTGCGCGGACAAGGAGTGATCGGACAATGCGGACCTTCGGACGAAAGGGGCTGACGCCGGTGGCGGCGCCTGTCGTCGCACCTGCGCCGCCGGTCGAGCTTCCGCCCGAGACTCCGGCGTTCGAAGTGGACGATCCCCCGCACGCCGGGCGCGCGCTGTTCGAGATCGTCGAGCGGGTCGTCTCGAACGATCGCGGCCGCGCCGAAGACGTGCTGGCGATGCTGGCCGCGGCGGCCGGCTTCTCCTGCATCCTTGCTGCCTTCGACGAGGTGCGCGAAGCGGGCGTGTCGCCGCAGGGGCTGGGCATGATTTTGGTCGAACCCAAGGACAAGCACCGCTACTGGTTCGGCGATCTGCCCAATCGCTACCTTGTCGACGGCGAGGATACGGTGATCGGCCACACGCTCGGCGCGGTGCGACGGCGTGGCGGCGATATGACGAGCGAGGTGATCGAGGGCATCCTGCGCCGCGTCGCGGGCAGCGTCGGCACGCCGCTGTTCGGCGTACCGGTCGTATCCGCGCTCCACATGCCGGGCGACGAACCGATCAACTACGTCAAGTTCCTCTGGCCGAAGCTCGCGGCAGCGCTCGACCAATATCAGGTGCCGATCCGGCAGCGCCCGTCCACTTTCGGCGTTGCGCTGGAGACGGCGATCGATGCGCTTGCCGGAGCCACGCCCTCAGTCGGGATGACGGTTGCCGCGCAGATCGTGATCGAATGCGCGGTGCCGATGGCGAAGCTCGATCCCGCGCGCTTCGGGTTCTGAAGGGCAGGCCTCGAACGGACTGTTGAGGATTTTTCATCGACCCATAGTGAAACTTTAGGGGGGTGAAGAACGAACCGGGATGAAATCATAGTGGAATGATGGGCATTAAGCTCCCGACTCGTCAAAAGACGGCTTCTAGGGGACCATGATGCTCGCTCACTTCACCTCGATCCTGCTCGCTTCCGCCGCTGCGGTGCCGGCACCCGATGCGCCCGCCGTGGACGCTGCTCAGGTGCAGGCCGATTCGGGCGACGTCGTCGTCACCGCCCGCCGCCGCGAGGAGCGGGCGCAGGACGTGCCGATCGCGATGTCGATCGTCGATGCGGGCACGATCGCGCAGACCGGCGCGTTCAACGTCAACCGTCTGCAGCAGCAGCAGCCGTCGCTGCAATTCTATTCGAGCAACCCGCGCAACTCCGCGATCAACATTCGCGGCCTGGGCGCGCCGTTCGGCCTCACCAACGACGGTATCGAACAGGGCGTCGGCTTCTACCTCGACGGCGTCTATGTCGGCCGCGTCGGAGCATCGACTTTCGATTTCGTCGATATCGACCGGATCGAGGTGCTGCGCGGGCCGCAGGGCACGCTGTACGGCAAGAACACGACGGCGGGCGCGGTCAACATCAGCACGCGCGCACCGAGTTTCAGCCCCGAGGCGAAGTTCGAGGCAAGCGCCGGCGACTATGCCTATTACCAGATCAAGGGATCGGTCTCCGGCCCGATCGTCGGCGATACGCTGGCGGCGCGGCTGTCGGGATCGCTCACGCGGCGCGGCGGCACGATCTATGACACGACCAGCAAGAAGTACCTGCAGAAGCTCGACAATTTCAGCCTGCGCGGGCAGTTGCTGTGGAAGCCGAGCGAGGATCTCAGCTTCCGCCTGACAGGCGACTTCAACGCCCAGAACCCGCTGTGCTGCGTGCAATATTACGCGCGCGTCGGTGCGACGCAGCGCCCGCTCAACCGCCAATACGCCTCGCTGGCGACGGCGCTGGGCTATGCACCGCCGAGCACCAATCCTTTCGACCGCGTGACCGATCTCGATGCGTCGATCAATTCGCGCCAGGAAATGGGCGGTGCGTCGCTGGTCGGCGATTGGGATATCGGCCCGGCCACGATCACCTCCGTGACGGCGTGGCGATACTGGGACTGGCAGCCTGCGAACGACCGTGACTTCATCGGCCTTCCGATCACGACCGTGTCGCAGAACCCGTCGCAGCAGCATCAGTTCAGCCAGGAACTGCGCATCGCATCGAATGGCAAGAACAAGCTCGATTACACGTTCGGCGTGTTCTTCTTCACGCAACGCATCGATACGCAGGGCTCGCAGGTGCAGGGGTCGGCGGCGAGCCGATGGCTGCTCAATCCTGGTAACGTCGCCGTTGGCGCGTCCGGCTGCGCCACGCCGACGACGGCGGCCTGTAACCCCCTGACTTTGCAGGGGTTGACGAGCAGCAACACCATCAACTTCGATAACCAGAGCTTTGCCGTGTATGGTCGGCTCAACTGGCAGCCGATCGAGGGGCTGCACATCCAGCCGGGCCTGCGCGTCAACTACGACAAGAAGAGCGGCTTCTACGAATCGGTCGTGAGCATCGCCAACGCGCGGTACAATTTCGTTGCGACCGCCGACAATGCCGCGACCCTGCTGGCGAGCGGTGCGGCGACCGCCGACCAGTTCAATACGCTCGCCCCGCAGCGCTACAGCCCGCGCTTCAGCGAGTGGAACGTGTCGGGCGACATCAACGTCTCGTACGATTTCACGCCGGACGTCCACGGCTACGCGACTTATGCGCGCACCTTCAAGTCGGGCGGCATCAACCTGTCGGGGCTGCCGCTCAACTCGACCAACACCGCCGTCGACCTGACCACGCAGACGGTGAAGCCCGAGAGCGTCAATCACTATGAGATCGGCCTGAAGACGCAGTTCCTCGACCGCAAGGTAACGCTCAACCTCGCCGCCTATTGGGACGTGATCGCCGATTACCAGGCGACGGTGAACAACAATGCGATCAACGTGATCCGCGGCTATCTCGCCAATGCCGGCGAGGTGCAGGTGAGGGGCTTCGAGTTCGACAGCTCGTTCCGGCCGAGCCAGCGCGTCAATTTCTACGTCAACGGCGCCTATACCGACGCGAAATACACGAAGTTCACCAACGCGCCGTGCCCGCCCGAGCTCGCCGGTGGCGGGACGGGTGCGGTGATCGCTGCCCCCGGTACGCCCGGCAACAGCCCTGCGTCATGCGACATCTCCGGCCAGGTACTGCCGGGCGTCTCGAAATGGGCGTTCTCGTTCGGCGGCGAGGTCAACCAGCCGGTTTCCGGCGGGCAGGTCTATCTCGGCTATGACGGCAACTACCGCTCGCGCTTCTCGTCCAACCCGAGCCCGTCTGCCTATACCTGGATCGAGGGCTATTCGCTGTCGAACTTTCGCCTGGGCTATCGCAAGGACAGCTTCAATGTGTTCGCCTGGGTGCGCAACGCCTTCGACCAGAACTATTTCGAGCTGCTGTCGACCCAGTCGGGCAGCACCGGCCTGATCGTCGGCCAGCCGGGCGATCCGCGGACGTTCGGGGCGACGATCAGCGCGTCGTTCTGAGGGTGGGTCTGGCCGACGGCTAAGCCGTCGGCCGGTTCGGGCGCGAGCCCGGCCCGCCGGCCGGATTGAGCGATGGCCGCGTTGCGGTCACCGGCGCGTAGCGCACGCGCCTTCGCTCAAACGACAAACGCCTGGACCGTTTCCAGCCCAGGCGCCTGCGTGACGATCGCTCGTCAGCCCCCTTGTCGTCCCTCCGCCCGCTCGCCTCGAAGGCGGGGCTGGAAGGTCTCCCCGAACCACGGCCATTGCCTGTGTCTCAGTCAGTGTTCTGCTAGGTCGCAGTGGGGCTTTTGTCATCGGGATTGTGACAGTCGGAAGGCGATTGCGGCAACCCTGTGGCGATTCCGCAACATAGCCCCGCGCGGTTGCCAGCGCCGCGCCGCGCACCTAGAGCGAGCGCACAACCTGCGGGGGCGGATAGACGAGCGCAATGATCCTTTCCCGATACGAACGCATGATCGCCCGGCGCTACCTTCTGCCCGGCAGGGGCGAGGCCTTCATCTTCCTGGTCGCGGGCATCAGCCTGGTCGCGGTGATGCTGGGCGTCGCGGCCCTCATCATCGTCATGAGCGTGATGAACGGCTTTCGCGCGGAGCTGTTCGACAAGATCGTCGGGCTCAACGGCCATGCCGTCATCCAGGGGATCGGCGGCGACATGCCCGACTGGCGCAACATCGCGAAGATCGCGCGAGAGACGCCCGGCGTGACGAGCGCGACGCCGCTGATCGAGCAGCCGCTGATGTCGAGCTACAATGGCCGCGTCGAGGCGGTATTGCTGCGCGGGATGCGGACTGCGGACATTCAGGGCAACGGCACCCTCAAGGTCGTGCAGGGCAGCCTGAAGAACGTGACGCCGGGCAGCAACCGCATCGCGATGGGCAACCGGCTGGCCGAGGCGCTGGGTGCGCAGGTCGGCAGTCAGGTCTCGCTCATCAGCCCACAGGGGCAGACGACGCCGTTCGGCACGGTGCCACGCATCGTCAGCTTCACGGTCGGCGCGATCATCGAGATCGGCGTCTACGATTACGACAAGGCCTATGTGCTGATGCCGATCGAGGATGCGCAATCGTTGCTGCTGATGGGCGATTCGGTCGGCATGATCGAGGTCAACACGACCGATGCTTTCAGCGTCCGCACGATTCTGGCGCCGATCGCCGACAAGGTCGCCGGGCGCGCGCAGATCACCGACTGGCAGCAGATGAATGCGCAATTGTTCGAGGCGCTGGCGGTCGAGCGGGTGGCGATGTTCACGGTGTTGTCGATCATCATCTTGGTGGCCGTGTTCAACATCCTGTCGTCGCTGATCATGCTGGTGCGCGCCAAGACGCGCGACATCGCCATCCTGCGCACGATGGGGGCGCGGCGGATCGGGTTGATGCGGATCTTCATGACGGTGGGCACCGTGATCGGCGCGCTGGGCGTGGTGGCGGGGCTGATGCTGGGCTTCGTGTTCCTTTATTTCCGGCAGGCGGTGGTCGATTTCGTGCAGCTCGTGACGGGCCAGAACCTCTGGGACCCGCAGATCCGTTTCCTGAGCGAGCTGCCGTCCAAGACCGATCCGGTCGAGGTGATCGGCATCGCGGTGATGGCACTGGTGTTCAGCTTCCTCGCGACGATCTACCCGGCGTGGAAGGCGGCGAGCACCGATCCCGTCCAGGTGCTGCGCTATGACTGAGCCCGTCCTCTCCGTCACTGGCCTCACGCGCAGCTTCGTGCAGGGCGGCGTGACGATCGAGGTGCTGCGCGGCGTCGATTTGAGCGTCGGGCCGGGCGAGATCGTCGCGCTGCTCGGCGCGTCGGGATCGGGCAAGTCGACGCTGCTGCAGGCGGTCGGGCTGCTCGAGGGCGGGTTCGGCGGGTCGATCCGCATCGCCGGCGAGGAGGCTGCGAAGCTCGGCGGCGACGGGCGGACGCGGGTGCGGCGCGATGCCCTCGGCTTCGTCTACCAGTTCCACCATCTGCTGCCCGATTTCAGCGCGAGCGAGAATGTCGTGCTGCCGCAGATGATCCGCGGCGGCACGCGCGCCGAGGCGGACGCGCGCGCCGGATCGCTGCTCACCGCGCTCGGGCTCGGCCACCGGCTGACGCACAAGCCGAGCCAGCTTTCTGGCGGCGAGCAGCAGCGCGTGGCGGTGGCGCGTGCGCTCGCCAACCGGCCGGCGCTGGTGCTGGCGGACGAGCCGACCGGCAACCTCGACGAGGCGACGGCGGACGTGGTGCTGGCCGAATTCCTGCGGCTGGTGCGCGGCGAGGGATCGGCGGCTTTGGTCGCCACGCACAACGAGCGGATGGCGCTGAAGATGGATCGCGTCGTGCGCCTGCATGAGGGCCGGCTGGCGTGAACGCATGGACCGACCCGCCGGTGCTGGTCGGCGAGCATGTGACGCTGCGCCCTCTGGTGCGCGAGGATCGCGACGCGTTGCAGGCGGCGAGCGACGGAGGCGCGGCGATTCCGTTCTTCGCATCGGTCTGGTCGGCGAGCGACCCGGACGCGTTCCTCGACAAGATCTTCGCGGCGAAGGAGGCCGGACGGATGATGCCGTTCGCGGCCCTGTCGCCCGGCGGCGAGATCGTCGGGCTGACACGCTTCGTGCGCATGAATGAAGGCAACCGGCGTGTGGAGATCGGCGGCACCTTCTACGCGCCCTCGGTGCGGCGGACGGGCCTGAATACCGAGGCCAAGCTGCTGCTGCTCGGCCACGCCTTCGAGGTGATGGACTGCGTCGTGGTCGAGATCCGCACCGATGCGTTCAACCGGCGTTCGCAGGCGGCGATCGAGCGGCTGGGGGCCAAGCGCGACGGCTTGCTGCGCAATCACAGCATCATACCCGACGGGCGGGTGCGCGACGTCGTTGTCTATTCGATCATCGCGAGTGAATGGCCGGGCGTGAAGCAGAACCTCCGCTACCTGCTGGCGACGCACGCATGAGCGCGATCACCGACTTTACCGTGACCGGCGCGGACGGGGCGGCGGTCGATCTGCGGCCTCACGCGGGCAAGGTGCTGCTGATCGTCAACACCGCCTCGCAATGCGGGTTCACGTCGCAATATGCGGGGCTGGAGGCGCTGCACCGCGATCTCGGCACGCGGGGCTTCGAGGTGCTGGGTTTCCCGTGCAACCAGTTCGGCGCGCAGGAGCCGGGGGATGCGGCGGAAATCGCGAGTTTCTGCTCGCTGACCTATGACGTGACCTTCCCGGTCTTCGCCAAGGTGGAGGTCAACGGCGACGGCGCGGACCCGCTGTTCGTGCGGCTGAAGGCGGATGCGCCGGGACTGTTGGGGACGAAATCGATCAAGTGGAATTTCACCAAATTCCTGGTCGACCGCGCTGGCAAGGTCGTGCGGCGCTATGCCCCGAACGCGAAGCCCGAGGCGATCCGGGCGGATATCGAGCGGTTGCTCTAGGCCGCGCGCGCGGCGCTGCGTTCGTCCAGCGGTTCGATGAAGCCGTCGATGCCGAACGCCTTGCCGATGTTCTTGCCGGCGCGCTTCGCCTCGTAGAGCGCGGTGTCGGCCTGGTGGACCAGCGCGCGCCGGTCCGTGCCGGCGCGGTGCCAGCTGATGCCGATGCTGCCCGATACCGCGACGCGCCCGCAGCCGATCTCGACCGAGCGGCGCAGCGACGACAGCAGCCGCCCGGCGACCAGATGGACCTGCGCCACGTTCATGTAGCGCGGCAGGATCAGCGCGAATTCGTCGCCGCCGAGCCGGGCCGGGATGCAATGTTTGAGGTACGGCATCTGCAGCCGTTTCGCGATGCCCTGCAACAGTTCGTCGCCGGACATATGGCCGTGCGTGTCGTTGATCGCCTTGAAGCCGTCGAGGTCGATCAGGATCAGCGCGAAGCTCTCCTCGGCCGCGTGTGCCTCGCTGATGCAGCGATCGAGCGCGGCGTTGAAGGCGGCGCGGTTGGCGATGCCGGTCAGGTCGTCCTCATGCGCGGAGCGGCGCAAACCCTGCTCCATCGCAAAACGCTCGGTAACGTCCTGAAAGACGCCGACCAGCGCGATCGGCATGCCGTCTTCGAGATCGACCTCGCCGATGCTGCGCACGCGCTTGGCAGTGCCGGTCGCGGTGATGAAGTCGGTCTCGACGTCCCAGCTTTCGCCCGTTTCGAGCGCGCGCGCGATCACGCCGGCGATCAACGCCTGCCCATGCGGGGGATAGAAGTCGAGCGCGCGTTCCAGCGAGGGCGGCGTCCCGATCGGCAGTTCGTGGATGGCGAACACCTGATCGGACCATTCGAGATGCTGATCCGCGACGGTAAGCCGCCACGATCCGATTTCAGCGAGTCGTTCGGCCTGGCGAAGCTGGCGATGCTGATGCCCGATCCGCACCGCCTTCACGCGCTGCCCCTCGGCGGTGAGCACCGCGTCGCGCACGTGCATCCGCCCGCGCACGATCGTCTCGACCAGGCTGGCGAGGTGGAGCAGCGCCTTGCGCTCGACCAGCGAGAGCTCGCGCGGCGTCATGTCGATGACGCAGAGCGTACCGATCGCGGCGGGCGGCTGGCCGGGGCCGGGGCTGACGCGCAGTGGAACGCCGGCGTAGAAGCGCACCATCGGCCCGCCGGTGACCATCGGATTTTCGGCGAAGCGCGGATCGCGCGTCGCATCGGGCACGACCATGATGTCCGGGTAATGGATGGCGTGCGAGCAGAACGCGATCTCGCGCGGGGTTTCATCCGCCGCGATGCCGCACTTCGCCTTGAACCACTGGCGATCGTCGTCAACCAGCGAGACCAGCGCGATCGGGCAGCCGGTGACGTGGCGGGCAAGTTCCACCAGCGCATCGAACTCGGCCTCCGGCGCGGTATCGAGCAACTCGAACGACCGCAGGACGCTCAGCCGGTAGGCTTCGTCTTCGGTCACGGTGATGCAGACTGGGAAAGCGGGTTCCATCACCGCTGACTAAACTGAGGCATGTTAAAAAAGGGCGTAACGAACGCGCTTTGGCCGGATAGGTAGTAGTACGGGTGCCGTCCAGATTGCTTCCCCTCCGTCTTCGCGGGAGGGAACCACTTTCCCCCTCCCGCCTTGGCGGGAGTGGCAGGGGAGGGTCTTCTTCTTCTCTAAGCGGGGAAAAAAGACCCTCACCGACTGCGACTAGGTTCGCGCAGAAGTGCGCGCACGAAGTCTCCGTTGCCTCTCCCGCGAAAGCGGGAGAGGATAAGCGGGGGCTGCCGCCTGTGGATAAGATGGCGGTTTCGCGAATCGTCCACGCACCCCATAATCGGAGCCATGCCTCATTCCGGCTTCGTGCCCCTCCGTATCTTTTCCTCGTACACGATGCTCGACGGGGCGATCGAGCCCAAGGCGATCGCCAAGCGCGCGCAGGAACTGGGCTTTCCCGCCGCCGCGCTAACCGATCGCAACGGGCTCTATGCGGCGATGGCGTTTTCCGAAGGTGCGCAGAAGGCCGGGGTGCAGCCGGTGATCGGCGCGATGCTGGGCGTCGCGCGGCCCGATCTGCCCGAAGGCGTGGAGCCGGTGTTCGACTGGCTGGCGCTCTACGCGCAGGACGCGGCGGGCTATCAGAACCTGTGCGAACTGGTGTCGGAGGCGCATCTCGACCGGCCGCTGGAGCATGTGCCGCATGTCTCGTTCGCGGCGCTGGAAAAGCGTAGCGGCGGGCTGATCGCGCTGACGGCGGGGCGCGAGGGGGGCCTCGCGCGACTGTTCGCGGAGGATCAGCCGGATCGTGCTCTGGCCTATGCCGATCGGCTGGAGGGGTTGTTTCCGGGGCGGCTGTTCATCGAGCTGACGCGGCGGCTCGATCCGATCGAGGGCAAGGCGGAAGGCCCGCTGCTCGATCTCGCCTATGCGCGCGGGCTGCCGCTGGTGGCGACCAATCCGTGTTGCTTCGCGGAAGCCGATTTCACTGAGGCGCATGACGCGATGCTGTGCATCGCCAACTCCACCTACGTCGCGAGCGAGGACCGCCCGCGCAGCTCGCCCGATGCGTGGATGAAGCCCGCGAAGGACATGCGCGAGCTGTTCGCCGACCTGCCCGAAGCGATCGCCAACACGCTCGTCGTGGCGCAGCGCTGCGCCGTCGCCGCGCCGAACCGCAAGCCGATCCTGCCGAGCCTCGCCGGCGACCGCGACGGCGAATCGGCGATGCTGCGCGCGCAGGCGCGGGAGGGGCTGGAGAAGCGGCTGCGGCGGATCGCGGAGTTGCAAGATCTCCCTCTCCCCGCTCGCGGGGAGAGGGGCAGTACAGTAGACGATGCTCTCGATGAGACTCGGCCCCTCTCCCACCCCTCTCCCCAGAGGGGAGAGGGCTTTGAAGAAGACTGGACGCAAGTCTACCGCGACCGCCTCGAGTTCGAGCTCGACGTCATCATCTCGATGGGCTTTCCCGGTTACTTCCTGATCGTCGCGGACTTCATCCGCTGGGCGAAGGAGCATGACATTCCGGTCGGGCCGGGGCGCGGATCGGGCGCGGGCAGCGTCGTCGCGTGGTCGCTGACGATCACCGATCTCGATCCGATCAAGCTCGGCCTGCTGTTCGAACGCTTCCTCAACCCGGAACGCGTGTCGATGCCCGACTTCGACATCGATTTCTGCGAAACCCGGCGCGGCGAGGTGATCCGCTACGTGCAGGAGAAATACGGCCGTGATCAGGTCGCGCAGATCATCACCTTCGGAAAGCTGAAGGCGCGCGCGGTGCTGAAGGATACCGGCCGCGTGCTGCAGATGAGCTACGGCCAGGTCGACCGGCTGGCGAAGCTGGTGCCGAACCTGCCCGCGGACCCCTGGACGCTCGACCGCGCGCTGAACGGCGTGTCGGAGCTGCTCGCCGAATATCGCGCCGATGCCGGGGTCAAGCATTTGCTCGATCTCGCGATGAAGCTGGAGGGGCTGCCGCGCCACTCCTCGACGCACGCCGCGGGCGTGGTGATCGGCGACCGGCCGCTCGCCGAGCTGGTGCCGCTGTACCGCGATCCGCGTTCCGACATGCCCGTCACGCAGTTCGACATGAAATATGTCGAGGGCGCGGGGCTGGTGAAGTTCGACTTCCTCGGCCTCAAGACGCTGTCGGTGTTGCAGAAGGCGGTGCAGTTGCTGGCGGATCGCGGCGTGCAGATCGATCTCGACGCGCTCGAATGGGAAGACGAGGGCGTCTACAAATTGCTGCAGAAGGGCGACACGGTTGGCGTGTTCCAGCTCGAATCGGAGGGGATGCGGCGCACGCTCTCCGCCGTGCGGCCGTCGAATTTCGGTGACATCATCGCGCTCGTCTCGCTGTACCGGCCGGGGCCGATGGACAATATCCCGAGCTTCGGCCGCCGCAAGAACGGCACCGAGCCGATCGAATATCCGCATCCTTTGCTCGAACAGATCCTGTCGGAGACCTACGGCATCTTCGTCTACCAGGAACAGGTGATGCAGGCCGCGCAGATCCTCGCGGGTTATTCGCTCGGCGGGGCCGATCTGCTGCGCCGCGCGATGGGCAAGAAGATCAAGGCGGAGATGGACAACCAGCGCGCGATCTTCGTGACCGGCTGCGCGGAGCACAACAAGATCCCGGCGGCCAAGGCCAACGAGCTGTTCGATTTGATCGACAAGTTCGCGGGCTACGGCTTCAACAAGTCGCACGCTGCCGCCTATGCGCTGCTGGCCTATCAGACGGCGTGGCTGAAGGCGCATCACCCGCACGAATTCTTCGCCGCATCGATGTGCTTCGACATGGCGCTGACCGACAAGCTCGGCGTGTTCGTCGACGACATGCGGCGGATGGGCGTCGCGATCCTGCCGCCCGACATCAACCGCAGCGAGGCGGAATTCTCGGTCGAGGACACCGGCAGCGAGGAGAGCGGCGGGCTCGCCGTGCGCTATGCGCTGGCCGCGCTGAAGTCGGTCGGCGAAGGCGCGATGGAGAAGCTCGTCGTCGAGCGTGAGGCGGGCGGCAAGTTCGCATCGCTCGACGATCTCGCGCGGCGGGTCGATCCGCGCCTGCTCAACAAGCGGCAATTGGAGACGCTGGCGGGGGCGGGGGCGTTCGATGCGCTCAACGCCAACCGCGCGGGTATCCACGCTTGCGCCGAGACGATTCTCGCGACCGCGCAGCGCGTGCAGGCGGCGCTGGTGAGCGGGCAGGGCGGGCTGTTCGGCAGCGCGGAAGCCGCCGAACCGCCGATCCGCCTGCCGGTCTCCGCGCACTGGAGCCTCGCCGAGCGGATGGAGGCGGAGAAGGAGGCGTATGGCTTCTATTTCTCGGCGCATCCGGTCGACCGCCACAGTCACCTCGCCAAGATGCACGGCGCGCGGCAGTTCGTGGCGCTGGGCGAGCTCGACATTCCCGACGACGGACGCACCCGCGCCGGCGCGACGATGGCGGTGCTGGTCGAGGATGCGCGCTGGCGCACCTCCGCCAAGGGGCGGCGCTATTTGATGGCGACGATGTCCGACCCCTCGGGCCAGTTCATCGCGACATGCTTCGACGATGCGGTCGCGGCCGATCTCGAGGAGGCCGCGCGCAACGGTGGCTGCGGGCTGCTGACCGTCGAGCTCGACCGGCGCCCGGGCGAAGAGACGCCGCGCGTATCCGTAAAGCGCATCCAGCCGTTCGAGGCGCTCGCCAACACGACGCGCTTCGTGATGGAGCTGTCGGTCGACAGCCCGGCGGCGATGGCGAGCCTCGCGGCTGTGCTGGGGCAGGCACGCGGCGCGCGCGGCGAGGTGTGGGCGGTCGTGCCGCTGCCGGGCGGCGGAACCGCGCGGGTGCTGCTCGGGCGCGATTTCCTGCTCGACGGTGAACTGGCGACGCGGATCGAGGGGCTAGACGGCATCCGTAACGTGGCGCTCAAGACGGCCGAGGCACGGCTGGCGCTCGTCGGGTGAGCGACGACAACCCGCCGCCGCCCGACGCGGCGCCGATCTTCCACCGCGACCGCATGGAATATTGGGCCTTCGTCGCGCAGATCATCAGCGCGGTCGCGGTGGTGATCTCGCTGGTGTTCGTCGGGCTGCAACTGCACGACAGCAATATCGTCGCGGTGCGCAGCGAGGCGAACGACCTGCAATCCGAATGGTCGAGCTTGCGTCGGTCGATCTACGGCAATCGCGATACGGCGGCGATGTTCCAGACCGGCATGGATGAGAGCAAGCCGCTCGACCCCGCCGATGCCCTGCGCTTCCGCTATCTGATGCGCGAGCATGGCTGGGCGACCTACCAGCTTTGGGAGCGGATGCGCGACGGATTGCAGCCGCCGGATCGTTTTTTCGCAAATGCCGGGCCGGAATTCATGGCTGTCGTCTGCACGCCCGGCGGCGTGAAGGCATGGGCCGCGATCCGGCGCGAATATCCCGCACCCTACGTCGCCGATCTCGACAGGCTCGCCGGGCAGTATGCGCGGGCACACCATGTCCGGTGCGTGCCCTGAACGCGGCGTACGACTTTCGTCTAACGTATTGATACGGAACGCTTCCGCAACGCTCCTTTCATCGCCGGTTTCTAGGCGGGAGGGCGATGAAACAGCGCGAACCCCGACAGCAGGTGCTGCTTCCCGCGCGGATGCGCTGGGACGGCCCGTGGGTCGAGGGGCAGGTGCGCAACGTCTCGACCCACGGGTTGATGGTGGCGGCGAATACGCTGCCGCCGCGGGGTACTTATGTCGAGGTGCTGGTCGGCAGCCTTTCGATCACCGCGCGGGCGATGTGGACCGGGCCTGACGGCTGCGGCCTCCGTTCGCGCAATGCGATCGAGTTCGACCGCCTGCGCGAACGTCGTGCGCCGCGCGGGCCCGCGACCGCGGAGTTCACCGGGCCCGACCGCCGCGCGCCGCGCCCGCCCGTCGCGCAGCAGGCCGAGGACAGTCGCCGGATCGCCAACATCATCCAGTATCTTACCGCCTTGTCGGTCGCCGTCATGGTGGCGGGCACGGTGAGCTGGGAAGTCTACAAGACGATGTCCGCGCCGCTGACGACGATCGAGAACGCCATGGCGGCGCCGAAATGACGCATTTCTATCCGGGATGGATCGCATGAACGTGATGACGGAGGCTTTCGTGCCGGCTGCGCGGCGGCAGGTGAGCGAGCGGGATTTCTTCCTGCCGCTGGCGATCATCGGCGGGCTGATCCTGCTCGTCTGCACGCTCGGCGCGCATTTCGCGGTCGGCGCGTTCGATCAAGCGAGCGCCGAGCGTGAGCGCGTGCTGGCGCGTAATGGCATCGCGCAGCGCATCGGCGAGGTCGCGCAGATGGTCGTGCCGCAGACGGTTTGGGACGATGCGACGCAGCATCTCGACGCGCATTTCGATCCCGCATGGGCGCAGGACAATATCGGGAAATATCTGAATGTTACGAGTGGCTTCGACGATGCCTTCGTGGTCGATGCCGACGATCGGCTGGTCTACGCCTCTCGTTTCGGCCGGCGGGCACCGATGACGTCATGGCGCCCGGTTGCGCCGCTCGCCGCGCCGCTGGTGAAGTCGGTGCGCGCGATGGAGGCGCGGCGCGGCCCGATCACGCGCACGACGCCCGGCCAGATGGTGAGCAAGGCGATCCAGTCGAGCGCGCTCAAGATCGTCGATGGCAAGGTCTCGGTCCTTACCGCGACGCTGGTACAGCCCGATTTCGGCACGGTGCTGCCCGCCGGGCCAAGATCGCCGATCGTCGTGACGACGATGTATATCGACCAGCCATTCCTCGATCTCTTCGCCAGCCGCTACATGCTGCACGATCTGCACGTGCATCCGCTCGGAAAGCCCGTCGCGGCGGGGGAGATCGCGATTCCCGCGATCGACGAGCACGGCCGCACGATCGCGACCTTCACCTGGCACCCGCTCGATCCCGGCTATCTGATGCTGCGCCGGATGGCGCTGCCGCTGTCGCTGGTATGCCTGGTACTGACGGGCCTCGCCTTCGTGCAACTGCGCAAGATTCACGCGGCGGCGCGGCAACTCCTCGATCTGCAGGCGTTCTATGAAGGTGACGAGGCGGTGGCGATGCGGGGATTCTAAAGCCTGCGGCGGCCGCACGTCGCCGGGGCACGGCCACATCGACTAAGGTATAGCGTTCACGCGATTTTTACGATCGCCTGCGCAATGGTTTCGTCATGATTCACCTCACGTCCGACGCGGCGATCATGTTCGGGCTGGCGCTTGTCAGCGCGATGCTGTCGTGCGGATTGCTGCTGTCGTGGAAGGTGCTGGGCGGGGTGCGCCACGCGCTGATCTGGGCGATCGCCTACGGCATCGGCGCGGTGCAGTGGTTCGTCATCGGCGCTTACAACAGCTTCTGGCCGTTCACCTCGGCCGCCTTCATCGGCGCGACCTGGGCCGGCGGGATCGTCGCGATCCTGCTGTGCGTCGGTTTTCGCGAGCGCGTCGGGATGCCGCGCCGTCCGCGCCTGATGATCGCGGCGGCGGCGATTTCCGGCCTGCTGATCGCGGTGCCCTATCTTATCAACGGCGCGGCGTTCACGCTGGCGATACCGCAGTTCATGCGGGTGATCTTCCTGCCCGTTGCCGCGCTTACTCTGGTCGGCTTCGGCCGCCGCGCGACGATGGTCGAGATCGTCACCGCCGCCATCCTGCTCGCCTTCGCCGGGTTCAGCGGGTTCGTGGGATGGATGCGGCTGATCGATTGCGGATGCGAGACGAACAGCGGGCGCGCGGTGCTGCTGATCGGCCTGCCGGTGCTGTTCACCGGCGCGGGACTGACCAACATCCTGCTGCTCGCCTCCGATCTCGCCCAGCAATTGCGGCGCACCGCGCGCGTCGATCCGCTGACAGAGGCGTTGAACCGCCGCGGATTCGACGAGACGGCCGAACGCGCGCTGGCGCAGGCCCGGCGGCGCGAGCGGCCGATGTCGGTGCTGCTGTTCGACCTCGATCATTTCAAGGCCATCAACGACGCCTTCAGCCATGCCGACGGCGACCGCGTGCTGCATGCGGTGGCGCAGTGCGTGCGCCGCGAGAGCCGCGCCGAGGATGCGTTCGGCCGGTTGGGCGGCGAGGAATTCGCGTTGCTGCTCGACAATATGGCACCGCTCGCCGCGGTCGCTATGGCCGAGCGGATACGCGCGGCGATCGGCATGCTTTCGGTTCTGCCCGACGGCTGCCGCGTCACCGCGAGCTTCGGCGTCGCGCCGGTTTTCTCGAATCAGACGCTGGCCGACAGCCTGCGCCATGCCGATCTCGCCTTGTACCGTGCGAAGGAAGCGGGACGCGATCGCACCATACTTTACGCTGAACCGGACGTTGCGCGGCCGGGCGAGGGTGCCGTATCGCGAACGAACCGGCGCCAGGGCGTGGCGGCCGACGCCTAGGCGCTCAGAACAATTCCCCCTGCGGCCCCGCCGGCGGACGGAAGAGGTCCGTTCGCAGCACGATGCGCTGCTTGTTGAGGCCATGCTTGCGGCACGCGATCTGGACGCGGGTGCGGAGCAGATCGGCCCACGGCCCTTGGCCGCGCATGCGGGTGTGGAAATTGGGGTCATTGTCCTTGCCGCCGCGCAGCGACCGGATCGTCGCCATCACTTTGGCCGCCCGATCGGGGAAATGCTCGTCCAGCCAGGCGCGGAACAAGGGCGCGACCTCATGCGGCAGGCGTACCGGCAGGTATGTGATCGAACGCGCGCCGCTTTCCGCCGCGCGTTCGATCAGATGCTCGATCTCGTGATCCGTGATCGCCGGGATGACCGGCGCGATCGACATCCAGACCGGCACGCCCGCCTCGCTCAGCTTGCGGATCGCGGCGATACGCCGTTCGGGCGCGGCCGCGCGCGGCTCGACCGTCATCGCGATCCGGCGGTCGAGCGACGTCACCGACATCATGACGGCGGCGAGGCCCCGTCTGGCCATCGGCCCGATCAGATCGAGATCGCGCAGCACCCGGTCGGACTTGGTGGTGATCGTAAAGGGATGGCTGCACTCGGCCAGCACCTCGATCAGTCCGCGCGTGATACGCCATTCGGCCTCGATCGGCTGATAGGGATCGGTGTTCGTCCCCATCGCGATCGGCGAGCAGACGTAGCCGCGCTTCGCCAATTCGGCACGCAGCAGCACGGGTGCGTCGGGCTTGGCGAACAGCCGGCTTTCGAAGTCGAGCCCCGGCGACAGATCGTGATAGGCGTGCGTCGGCCGCGCGAAGCAGTAGATGCAGCCATGCTCGCAGCCCCGGTAGGCGTTGATCGAGCGATCAAAGGCGATGTCGGGCGATTGGTTGCGCGTGAGGATGGTGCGCGGTCGCTCGATCGTGACGGTCGTGCGCAGGCGCGGCGGCGCGTCGTCCACCGTCTCGCGGTCGTCGAGCCAGTCGCCGTCGGCTTCGCGGGCGGGCAGGTTGAAGCGCGCACTCTCCCGGTTGATGGTGGCGCCGCGATGGGGTCGGGGAGGCGGATTCGGCATTGCATGACGCTACGCCCGGCTATAGAACATTTCAAGAACATGGAGGATCGAAATGGCGCGTTTCAACTATGTAGAGCTGCCCGTCGCGGATACCGGCCGGGCCAGGGCGTTCTACGGTTCGGCCTTCGGCTGGGACTTCGCAGAGTTCGGGCCGACCTATGCCGCGACGACGAGCGGCGACACCGATATCGGATTGCAGGCCGATCCGGCGGAGAAGACCGCCGCTCTGCTGCCGGTGATCGAGGTCGCTGACATCGATGCGGCGCTGGCGGCGGTGACGGCGGCGGGCGGAGTGATTACCGCGCCGGTGTTCGATTTTCCGGGTGGCAAGCGCTTTCACTTCCGCGACCTCGACGGACATGAACTGGCGGTGACGCGATCTTCGCCTCAGCACTAGACTTTGGTGGGAACATACGGGTGCGAGAGGCGGACGGCAACGCCGCGTTAAGCGAGATCCGCAAACGGTTCGCGGGCACATCTTGCCGGAAAGCCGCCTGTGGAAACGATACGCCACCTCAATCCCGACCGCCATACGAATGGCGAATTGTCGACTGTGTACGATCCGCAGAGCGGGGTCTTTCAGGCGCTCAGCTCCGGCTTCCTTTGCGTCGATCAGTCGACCGCGTTCTTCGCCGAGTGGAAGCGCGCCGTGCAGGACGTCCATTCTGCGGGCCTTGCGGTAACGGCGCTGGTCGATCTGAGCGATTCGACCGCACAAAGCCCTGAGGTCGTGGAGATCATCATCAACACGACGCGGGGGCTGTACCGGCCCGGTGACGCGATTGCGATGATGGTGCCGACGAGCATCGCCAAGATCCAGATGCGTCGTGCGCTCGATCCCGAATATCACGAATTCTTCGTATCGCGCTTCGCCGCCGAAAGCTGGCTGCGCGAGCGCGATGCCGATCGCGCCGTTCCGATGATGCGGCGCGCGGCCGGACTATACCACTGACCCGTTGAGTGTCGCGGCACAACCGCCTAGACGCTGGCGGATCGTGGCCACCCTTCATGCCTTTGCCAACCCTGCGCGCTTCCTGAAACTCGCGCGTCCGCTGACGCCGACGCTGTTCTGGGCGGGCGTCGCGCTGACTTTGATAGGCGCCTGGGCGGGGCTGACGCAGACGCCACGCGACTATCTGCAGGGTGAGACCGTGCGGATTCTCTACATCCACGTGCCGACCGCCTGGCTCGGCATGGGCGGCTGGAGCGGGATCGCGGTGTCGTCGGTGATGTTTCTCGTCTGGCGGCACCCGCTGGCGATGATCGCCGCGCGCGCGATCGCGCTGCCGGGCGCGATGTTCGCCGGCCTGTGCCTGATCACGGGCGCGATCTGGGGCCGGCCGACCTGGGGGACGTACTGGCAATGGGACGGGCGGCTGACGTCGATGCTGCTGCTGTTCTTCGTCTATCTCGGCTTCATGGCGCTCGACCGTGCGGACCGCGACCGCGGCGGCGACGGGCGGATTCCCGCGCTGTACGGCCTGGGCGGCACGGCGCTGCTGCCTGTCATCCGCTATTCGGTGGTGTGGTGGAACACGCTGCATCAGGGTGAGAGCATCGGCCTCACTAAATCGAGCATCGATCCGTCGATCCTGTGGCCGCTGTGGCTGACGCTGAGCGGCTTCACGCTGTTTTTCGCAGGGATTGTGCTGATGCGGATGCGCACGATCCTCGCCGTCACCAAGGCCGAGGCGCGGATGCGGAGGATGGCGGCATGAACCCGTGGCCGTTCGTGATCGCGGCTTACGGCGTGACCTTAGTCGCGGCGGTTACGCTTGCGCTGTGGAGCTGGCGCGCGATGCGGGCTGCCGAGAAGAAATGAAGGCCGAAAGGTGAAAGCCAAGCACCAGAGGCTTACGCTCGCGCTGCTCGGCGTGGCGGCGGTGATCGCGGCGGGCGTGCTGGCGCTGTCGGCGCTGAAGGATCAGGCGTCGTTCTTCTACGCGCCGGGCGACGTCAAGAAGGACGGGCTTCCACTGGGGCGCTTCGTTCGGCTCGGCGGAATGGTGGCGGACAAATCAATCGTGAAGCTGCCCGACGGCGTCTCGATTCGCTTCGTCGTCACTGACGGCGTCGCGACCGTGCCGGTGCTGTTCAAGGGCATCGCGCCGGATCTGTTCCGCGAGAAATCGGGCGTGGTGGCGGAAGGCGAGTTCCAGCGCGACGGCAGCTTCACCGCGAGCAACCTGCTGGCGAAGCACGACGAAAAGTACATGCCGCCCGAGATCGCCGGCAAGATGCACGAGACGAAGACGCTGAAGGAATGAGCGGTTTGCTTTCCTGCTGGCGCGACATTGCGTCCTTTCCTGGAAGGGAGGGGCTGGGGGTGGGTTGTGAGTCCCACCGCCGTGCCTCAAAGCACCTACCCACCCCCGACCCCTCCCTTCCAGGGAGGGGAGAGAAGTGATCGCCGAAGCTGGCCTCGCCGCCCTCTGGCTCGCCGCCGCGCTGGCGCTGATGCAGCTTGCCATCGCGGCGATCGGCGTGCGGCGGGTGATGGCCGAGCCCGATTTCCAGACCGAGCTTTCCGGGCATCTGCTGGCCGCGGTGCGGCCGGTGGCGATCGTGCAAGGCGTGCTGGCGTTGCTGGCGATGGTGCTGCTGATCACTGTATTCGTGCGAACCGACATGTCGGTTCTGCTGGTCGCGGAGAACAGCCATTCCGAGAAGCCGCTGCTCTACAAGTTCGCGGGCGCGTGGGGGAACCATGAGGGCTCGATGCTGCTGTGGGTCACGATCCTCGGCGTGGCGGGCGCGGCGGTGGCGATCTTCGAGCGAAGCCTCGCGCGCGCCACGCTGATCGCGACGCTCGGCGCGCAGGCGATGATTGCGCTGGGTTTCTATGCATTTCTGTTGTTTTCTTCGAACCCGTTCACAAGGCTGGATCCGGCCCCGGTGGACGGGCAGGGGCTGAACCCGCTGCTGCAAGACCCCGGTTTGGCCTTCCATCCGCCGACGCTCTACATCGGCTATGTCGGCATCTCGGTGGCCTTCTCCTTCGCGGTCGGCGCGCTGGTGACGCGCGATGTCGGCCCAGCCTTCGCGCGGGCGATGCGGCCGTGGGTGCTGGGCGCGTGGATCTTCCTGACGCTCGGCATCACGGCGGGCAGCTACTGGGCCTATTACGAGCTCGGCTGGGGCGGCTGGTGGTTCTGGGATCCGGTCGAAAATGCCAGCCTCATGCCGTGGCTGGCGGCGACCGCGCTGCTTCATTCGGTGACGGTGCTGGCGACGCGCGACGGGCTGCGTGCCTGGACGATCATGCTGGCGGTGGTGGCCTTCTCGATGTCGATGATCGGCACGTTCCTGGTGCGGTCTGGCATCCTGACGAGCGTGCATGCCTTCGCGGTTGATCCTGAGCGCGGGAGCTTCATCCTCGCGCTGCTGGCGATCTATATCGGCGGCGCGCTGCTGCTGTTCGCCGCGCGCGTGGGCACCGTGCGCGCGGGCAACACCTTCGATCTCGTCAGCCGCGAGGGCGCGCTGGTCGCCAACAACCTGTTGCTGAGCGTGATCCTCGGCATCGTGCTGATCGGCACGCTGTACCCGATCATCGCGGCGGGCTTCGGTACGCAGCTTTCGGTCGGGCCGCCGTTCTTCAACAAGGCGGCCGGGCCGGTCGCGCTGCTGCTGGTGGCGATCATGGCGGCGGGCCCCTTGCTGCGCTGGCGGCGCGACGAGGCCAAGGCGCTGGTGGCGCGGATGGCGATCCCCATCGCGGCGACGGTGGTGGCGCTGGCGGGGTTCCTGATCTTCGCGCCGGGCATTGACCTGTTGCCGCTCCTCGGGCTCGCGCTGGCCGCCGGGCTGGCGGCGGCGAGCGTCGCGCCACTTTGGGGGCGCAACCTGCGCCGCACGCCGCTGTTCACCTACGGCATGGTGATCTCGCACCTCGGCATCGCGGTGAGCCTTGCCGGCATGGCGTCGGACAGCGCCTTCACGCAGGCGACCCTCGTGGCGGCGCGCGTCGGCGAGCCGCAGCGGGTGGGGCCGTACAGCGTGACGCTCGACGGCATCGCGCCGGTGATCGGGCCGAACTGGTCGGCGCTGGAGGCGCATCTCTCGGCGAGGCGCGGGAGCGGGGCCGCGATTCAGCTCAGGCCGCAGGCGCGCTTCTTTTCGAACCCGGTGACGTCGACCAGCGAATCCGCCATCGCGACAATGCTCGACGGCCAGCTCTACACCGTCATCGGCCAGCCCGACGGCGCGGGGCGCTGGCAGTTGCGGCTGTGGTGGAAACCGTTCGTGACGCTCATCTGGGCGGGCGGCGCGCTGATCGCGCTGGGTGGCGTCCTTTCGCTGCTCGGGCGCTGGCTGCGCGAACGGCGCGCGCGCGGGCGGGAGGCCGAGGCGTGAGGCTGTGGCTGCCCCTGCTGGCGTTCGCGGCGCTGCTCGCGGTGGTCGCGACCGCGCTCTACAAGCCCGCCGACCGCGCGGTGCATTCGGCGCTCGTCGGCCAGCCGCTGCCGGCGTTCAGGACCGAGCCCTTGCTGGCCGGCCGCCCCGGCGTCGCCAGCGCCGCGGACGGCAAGCCGCGCCTGATCAACGTCTACGCGAGCTGGTGCCTGCCCTGCATCGCCGAGGCGCCGCAGCTCATGCGCCTGAAGGCGGCGGGCGTGCGGATCGACGGCATCGCGGTGCGCGACACGCCCGAGGCGATGCGCCAGTTCCTCGCCCGCAACGGCGATCCCTATGCCGCGATCGGCGCGGACAAGGACGGCGCGGTGCAGCTCGCGCTCGGCTCGTCGGGCGTGCCCGAGACCTTCCTCGTCGACGGGCGGGGCCACATCCTCGACCAGCATATCGGCGACATCCGCGCGGATGAGGTCGACGGCATCCTCAAGACCTTGGGGCAGGCGCGGTGAAGCGGCTCGCGCTCATCCTCGCGATCATCGCCGCGCCGGTCCTTGCCGACAGCAAGTTGCCGCCCGCACCGCTCGCCAACACGCAATTGCGCGATCCCGCTAGGGAGGCGCAGGCGCAGGCGCTGATGGTGACGCTGCGCTGCCTCGTCTGCCAGGGCCAGTCGATCGCCGACAGCGATGCCGAGATGGCGGGCGACATGCGCTCGCTGGTGCGCACGCGCATCCAGGCGGGGGAGTCTCCCGCGTCTATCCGCAAGTGGCTTGTGACGCGCTACGGCGACTACGTGACTTATGACCCGCCGATGAGCGCGCTCACCGCGCCGCTGTGGATCGCGCCGCTCGCCTTGCTGGCATTCGGCCTGTGGCTGGCACGGGCGAGCTTCCGCAAGAGAAGGCGGGGCTGATGGGCTGGGTCGCGCTCGGACTGGTCGCGCTGCTCGCGGTCGTGCTGCTGTGGTGGCTTGGCGTTGCGCGGCCTTTGTGGTCGTTCGTCGGCGCGGGGCTGATGCTCGGCGCGACCGGCTATGCGATCCAGGGCAAGCCGGGGCTGCCGGGCCATCCCGTCACCGCCTTTACCCGCCCGATCGCGCTCGACGACGGCATGGTGAAGCTGCGCGACGACATGTTCGGGCGCTTTTCGGGCGAGAACCAGTATATCGTCGCGTCGGACGCGATGATTCGGTCGGGCGATCCGAAAGCGGCGGTGCAGGTGCTGCTGATCGGCATCCGCCGCGTGCCGAACAGCATCGCGCTGTGGACCGATCTCGGCCTCGCCTTCCAGACGCACGATCGCGGCGTCGTCTCGCCCGCCTCCAAGCTCGCGTTCGAACAGGCGATGCGGATCAACCCCGATCACCCCGCGCCGCCGTTCTTCTACGGCCTCGCGCTGATCCAGGCGGAGGATTTCGCGGGCGCGAGCCGATACTGGCACCGTGCGCTCGCGCTGACGCCGCAGAAGGTCGGCTATCGCGCGATCATCGCCGAGCGTGTAGCTTTGCTCGACCGCTATCTGGCGGAGACGCGGGAGCGGTAACGGGGGCGCGGCCGATGGCGAGGATGCACAAGTGCCGCAAGTGCGGGGCGCTGCTCGAACGATCGAAGCAGATCGTCTTCAGCCACTTCGAGGATGTGCTCCGGATCGACAAGGACGGCGACCGCAGGATCGTGCCGGAGCCCACCTACAAGCACCTTCCCTGCCCGAAATGCGGCGACCCCAAACCCCTCGCGACGATCGCGGCGAATTGGGGGACGCTGGCGTTCCTCGCCTTCGTCATCGCCGCGATCATGGGCGGGGGCTATTTCATCCTGTTTCTTTAGCCCGCCCACGCCTCGTATGGCAGACCCAGATCGTCGGCGACGGCCTTGTAGGTGATCTTGCCCTTGTAGACGTTGAGGCCGTTGGCGAGATGCGGATCGGCCTTCATCGCCGCTTCCGCGCCGAGGTTCGCGAGCTTCAGCGCAAATGGCAAAGTCGCGTTGTTGAGCGCGAAGGCCGATGTGCGCGCGACCGCGCCCGGCATGTTGGCGACGCAATAGTGGATCACGCCGTCGACCTCGAACACCGGGTCCTGATGCGTCGTCGCGTGGCTGGTCTCGAAGCAGCCGCCCTGATCGATGGCGATATCGACGAGCACCGCGCCGCGTTTCATCGTCTTGACCATCTCGCGCGTGACGAGCTTGGGCGCGGCCGCACCGGGCACCAGCACCGCGCCGATGACGAGGTGGGCGTTCTTCACCGCCGCCGCGATCGCCGCCTTGGAGGCATAGGCGGTCTTGATTTGCGAGGAGAAGAACATGTCGAGCTCGGCCAGCCGCGCGTTCGAGATGTCGTAGATCGTCACGTCGGCGCGCATGCCGACCGCCATCTGCGCGGCGTTGACGCCCGAGACGCCGCCGCCAAGGATCGCGACCTTGGCCGGCGCGACGCCCGGCACGCCGCCGAGCAGGATACCGCGGCCGCCCTGTTCCTTTTCGAGATAATGCGCGCCGACCTGCACCGACATCCGGCCCGCGACCTCGCTCATTGGCTTGAGCAGCGGCAGCGAACGGTCGTTGGCGGTGACGGTCTCATAGGCGATGCAGGTCGCGCCCGATGCCATCAGCCCCTCCGCCTGCGGCTTGTCGGCGGCGAGGTGGAGATAGGTGAAGAGCAGGTGGCGCGGCTCCAGCATGGCGATCTCGACCGGCTGCGGCTCCTTCACCTTCACGATCATGTCGGCGGCGGCGAACACCGATTTCGCATCGGACAGGATCGTCGCGCCGGCCTCGGTATAGTCGCTGTCCTCGAAATCGATGCCGAGCCCGGCACCCGTCTCGACGACGACCTCATGCCCCGCCAGCACCAGCTCCGCGACCGAAGGCGGCGTCAGGCCGACGCGATATTCGTGATTCTTGATTTCCTTGGGCACGCCGACGCGCATGGCTTGTCTCCGGTTTCGTTCGTTACGATATGGGCAACGCGCTGCCACAGGCAACATTGCTAGGGCAAGGGCCTCATGCTACGGCCCTTCGCCTGTGGGCACAGGGGCGCGAAATTCGGTCTGCATATGATCCATGTATCTGAAATCCGGGCAAGAATAGCCTTCCTGTGAGCGAAAACGCCATCAGCGCGGACGAGTCCGCGCACGTCGTGGGTTTCGAAGAGGGCTCCACGGGCCACGGTCATTCGAAGGACGGCCTCGTCAAATTGTCGCTCGGCGCGATCGGCGTCGTGTTCGGCGACATCGGCACGAGCCCGCTCTATGCCATCCGCGAGACCTTTGCCGGGCATCACAAGCTCGCCGCCGACCACTTCAACGTGATGGGCGTCGTCAGCCTGATGTTCTGGTCGATGATCCTCGTCGTGACGTTCCAGTATGTCGCGATCATCATGCGCGCCGACAACAAGGGCGAGGGCGGTTCGCTCGCGCTGCTGGCGCTGATCAACAGCCGTACGAAGCAGGCGCGCTGGTCGCGCGGGATCGTGCTGCTCGGTGTGTTCGCGTGTGCGCTGTTCTACGGCGACAGTATGATCACCCCCGCTGTGACCGTGCTCGGCGCGGTCGAGGGCCTTGCGGTCGCGCAGCCAAGCCTCGCGCCACTGGTGTTGCCGATCGCGGTCGCCATCATCATCGGCCTGTTCACGATCCAGAAGAAGGGCACCGGCAAGATCGGCCTGTTCTTTGCGCCCGTCATGCTGTTGTATTTCGCGGTAATTGCGGTGCTGGGCGTGCTCAGCATCGTGCAGACGCCCGAAATCCTGTGGTGCCTGTCGCCGCACAACGCCATCGCCTTCCTCGTTCACGATCCGACGCGCGCCTTTCTGGCACTCGGTTCGGTCGTGCTGGCTGTGACGGGCGCGGAAGCGCTCTATGCCGACATGGGGCATTTCGGCCGCAACCCGATCCGCGTGTCATGGCTGGTGTTCGTGCTGCCGGCACTGATGCTCAACTACATGGGGCAGGGCGCTCTGCTGTTCCGCATGGGAGAGGCGGGGCTGGAGAGCCCGTTCTACATGCTCGCGCCCGACAGTCTGCAGTTGCCGCTCGTCATCATCGCCACCGCCGCCGCGACGATCGCGAGCCAGGCGGTGATTTCCGGCGCATTTTCGGTGACGCAGCAGGCGATCCAGCTCGGCTTCATGCCGCGCCTGCGGATCGAGCATACCAGCGCGTCGACCGCGGGGCAGATCTACATTCCGCTGATCAACTGGCTGCTGCTTTCCGCGGTGCTGGTGCTGGTCGCGTTCTTCCACAGCTCCTCGAACCTGACCGCCGCCTACGGCATCGCGGTTACGGGGGCGATGCTGATCGACACCTGCCTGCTGGCGGTGGTGCTGTTCCGGCTGTGGAACTGGCCGGCATGGATGGCGGTGCCGCTGCTGGCGCTGTTCTTCGTGGTCGACGGCGCGTATTTCACCGCGAACCTGACCAAAGTGACATCGGGCGGTTGGTTCCCGCTGCTGGCGGGGCTCATCATCTTCACGATCCTGACGACCTGGGCAAAGGGCCGTCAGTTGATGATGGCGCGGATGCGCGAGGGCGCGATGCCGATCAAGGTGTTCATACAGTCCGCCGCGAGCGCCGCGACGCGCGTGCCGGGCACTGCCGTGTTCATGACCTCGACGCCCGAGGGCGTGCCGCACGCGCTGCTTCACAACCTTAAGCACAACAAGGTGCTGCACGAGCGCATCATCCTGCTGACGATCAAGATCGCCGACGAACCCTATGTAATGGAGGGCAAGCGCTGCCACCTCGAGGATCTCGGCCACGGATTCCACCGGATGGTGCTGAAATACGGCTTTATCGAGGAGCCCGACGTGCCGCTTGCGCTCGCGAATGTGCATCGCTGCGGCGCGGATTTCCGCATGATGGACACCAGCTTCTTCCTGTCGCGGCAAACGCTGCTGCCGTCTGCGCGGCCGGGCATGATGATCTGGCGTGAAAAGCTTTTCGCATGGATGATGCGCAACGCCGAAAGCGCGATGGAATTCTTCCGCCTGCCGACCAACCGCGTCGTCGAACTCGGCAGCCAGCTGGAAATTTGATAGCATCGCCGTAACGATTCTCTGCAGGGGGGTGCCGATGCGCCATCAGGTTCCGGGACGTTTCTTGTGAGCGCCGCGCCGATCATCGTCACGGCGCTGTTCGGGCCGGTCGATCAGGCATGGTTCGATGGCCTGCGGAAGAAATATTTCCCGCCCGAGCGCAATTATCTCGATGCGCATCTCACCATGTTTCACCATCTCGCGCCTTCGCTGGAAGCGGAGCTGAAGCAGCGGCTGAGCGCGGCGACGCGCGGCGTGAAGGCGCCGGTCGCACACGCCGCCGGCCTGCTGTCTTTGGGCGAGGGCACCGCCTACCGGATCGAGAGCGAAGGGCTGGAGCAGATTCGCGCCGAACTGGCTGAGGCGTTCGCGCCGATGCTGCTGCCGCAGGACCGCGCAGGGTGGCGCCCGCACGTGACGATCCAGAACAAGGTCAAGCCGACTGAGGCGAAGGCCCTGCTCAAGCGGCTGGAGGGCAGTTTCCAACGCAAGCCAGTCGCTGTCGCCGGGCTGGCGAGCTGGTATTATCGCGGTGGCCCGTGGGAGCCGCTGTCGCAACACGCCTTCGGCTAGAACTGCCCGCTTGACCGCAGCCGCCCGAGGCTCTTATAGGCCGCCCTCCGCTTGGTATGGCGAAGTAGCTCAGCTGGTTAGAGCACGGGAATCATAATCCTGGGGTCGGGGGTTCAAGTCCCTCCTTCGCTACCATCCTCGATATCACGAAACCGTCCAAAACGGCGGATTTCTGCGCCTTCGATGCGCGTGACGGTGCCGTGCCGACTGGCGTTTCTCAAAAGCGAATCAGCAATATATCGCCTAATCAGCGACTTAACGGATTTTCAAGAGAGCAAAGGTAAATGCTTCCCTCAGGGAGACTACCTATGCGCTCGATCAAGATTTTTCTTCGCAACAACCGTGCGGCGACGGCCATCGAATATGGCCTGATCGCGGCGCTGATCGCGGTCGCCGCCATCGCCGCGATGCAGGGCCTCGGCAACCAGTTGAAAAAGACCTTCGGCAATGTCCAGTCGAACATGAAGGCGAGCTGATCTCTCGTTGATAGCTTGCCATCGTCTGCGCGAAGCAAATCTCGCGAGGCGGTGATATTGAGCGGTACGGGGGCGTGCGCCATGTTGCGCGCACGCCCGCTTCGCCCCTAATGGCGCGAAGCCAGACCGTACGGAATCATATTTCGCCATGACGACCCACACGACCCGCATGCTCATTCTCGGCTCCGGTCCCGCCGGGCTGACCGCCGCCATCTATGGCGCGCGCGCCGGGATGAAGCCGATTCTCGTCCAGGGCATTCAGCCCGGCGGCCAGTTGATGACGACCACCGATGTCGAGAATTATCCCGGCTTCGCCGACGTCATCCAGGGCCCGTGGCTGATGGAGCAGATGCAGAAGCAGGCCGAGCACGTCGGCACGCAATTGATGTACGACACGATCGTCGAGGTCGATCTGTCGAAGCGGCCGTTCCGGCTGATCGGCGACGGCGGCGACGTGTATGAAGGCGATACGCTCGTCATCGCGACGGGCGCGCAGGCCAAGTGGCTCGGCCTCGACAGCGAGGAGTCGCTGAAGGGCAAGGGCGTCAGCGCCTGCGCGACATGCGATGGCTTCTTCTATCGCGGCAAGAAGGTCGCGGTGATCGGCGGCGGCAACACCGCGGTCGAAGAAGCGCTCTATCTCACCAACCATTCGAAGGATGTGACGATCATCCATCGTCGCGACCATTTCCGCGCCGAGAAGATCCTGCAGGACCGGCTATTCGCGCATGAGAGCGTGAACGTGCTGTGGAACAAGGAGGTCTCCACCTTCGTCGATGGCGGCGGCACCGCGGGCCTCGTCGCGCTGGAGCTGAAGGACACACAGACCGGCGAGATCTCGCGGCTCGACGTCGATGGCGGTTTCGTCGCGATCGGCCATCATCCGGCGACCGAGCTGTTCCGCGGCCATGTCGAGCTCGACAGCGATCATTACATCAAGGTGCAGACCGGCACGACCAAGACCAGCGTCCCCGGCGTGTTCGCCTGTGGTGACGTGATGGACAAGCATTACCGGCAGGCGGTGACGGCGGCGGGCACCGGCTGCATGGCCGCGCTTGATGCTGAGCGCTTCCTGGCGGAGGTGGAGTTCAAGGTGGCCGAGGCGGCGGAGTAATCCGGCGTCACCCGGCTTTTGCCGGGGTGACGTTATTGGCGGAGCGCCGCCAATACCCGCTCGAACAGCCAGTCGGCATCGCCCGTCCGTGCGAAGCTGTGCGAGGCGGTGTCGAGTGTTTCGGCCGGTAGGCCCTTGATCGCGTCGCGGAAAGCGATCGCGGTGGCGTCGCCCTCGGCGAGTAGGATCGTCAGCCGATCCTCCCAAGTCGCGAGTGCTTCCATCAGGCGTGTGGCGAGCATGTGGGTCTCCTGCGACGGTTTCTGTGAAACCTTGCGCAATCCTCCGATAATCTTGTTGAAGTTTACGCCACCACGCGCTGCGCGGAGCCACTCCGCCGGATCGCGCAGCTTCTCTTTATAGCGCGCACGGATCGCGGCGGAGGGGGGGAGATCGTCGGTGTCCTCGATCGTCCAGGGATTGGCGAGGATCAGCCGGTCGATCCCGGCGACATGACCGAACAACGCGAGCGCTGTCGCCGCGTCGCAATTGCCGAAGGCGGCGAGGTGCTTCACCCCCGTCTCGGCGGTGAAGGTCGCGGCCGCAGCGGCGATGTCGGGCGCGGACGACAGAAAACCGCCGTTCGGCCCTTCCGAATCGCCCACGCCGCGCCGGTCGAAGCGGAACACCGGCACTCCGGCCGCCGCCAATCGCTGCGCGAGCAGGGCCATGCCGCGATGCGCGCCGACACGGATCTCGTTGCCGCCCGAGACGATCAGCAGGCCGGTGTCACCCGCAGCCTCGTCGAGCGTGCCGAGCAGGCGGACGCCCGCGCAGGGAAATTCGATTAGCCTTCGCAAGCGGCGATCCAGTCGGCGATATCGTCGGCGAGGATTTTCGCAAGTTCGGGATCGTTCCCCGGCTCCGCGCGCCGCCACAGCGGCATGCCGGGCACGCGGTGATCGGCAGGTTTCGCGTCGGTGTTGAGACGGACGGTACGGACGGGCCCGCCATCGGCCTCGGTCCAGGCAACACAATCGATAAGATCATCTAGCAGCGCCGTAGAAATCGCGTTGCCGGCGATCGTGTCGTCGGCAGCGGTCGCGAATTGCTTTACGCGCGTCAGATCGCGAACCAGATCGGCGCCGTCCTGCGGCGCGAAATGCCAACGGCCGTTGAGAATCGTGAGCCGGTCGAGCAGGGTGCCGCTGCGAATGCCGACCGCGTATAGCGATCGGTCATGGCCGAGGGCGCGCGCGGCGAACTCGATCCCCTCGGAGAATTGTTCCAACCCGCATTCGGCGAGCGGCACGAGGCTCTCGCCCTGACCCGGCAGATCGGGCAGCACACTCGTCACACCGCACGCCGCAAGCGCTCGGCAGATACTCACCGCGAACGCCCGAACCCGGTTGGCTTCCTCGAATAGCGGAAGCGCGACCACCACGACCGGGCCCGTCTCCGGCCCGAAGCGGAGCATCGCCTCGCGCCCGCCGCCGGGGAGATCGTAGTGGTCGATCAACAGGCCACGCTCATTGTGGCTGCTTGCTCGCGGCGTAGCGGACGAGGCTGCCGAAATTCTCGAGCATCTCGCCGTCGACTTCATCGTCCTCGATGAGGATGCCGAGCCGCTCCTCAAGCTCGGTCAGCACGCCCGCCACCGCCATCGAATCGAGTTCGGGCAGCGCGCCGAACAGCGCGGTATCGCTGCGAAAGGCGTCGGCACGCGCCGCGCTCAGGCCAAGCACATCGCGCAGCACCGCGCGTACGGTCGTCTCGATTTCGGAAATGTCGTCTGGCAGCACTGCGAGCCCCTAGCGTCTTTGTGCGGCGCACTAAAGAAATGCGCGGCCTCTGCCAAGGGCGGGGCCTTCACAGCGCGCGTGGGGGCAGTATCAGGGTGGGATGGTTCCGCTCGACCCAGTACCGCGCCCGATCGACCACGTCCTGCGCGGATGCGCGGAGGACATCGCGCTGGCGTTCCGCGATGGCGACGTCAGCTATGCCGCGCTGGAGGCGCGCGTGGGGCAGGTTGCGGCTTGGCTCGCGCGCGCGGTGCCCGATGCGGGTGCGCGGGTGGCGAGCTGGCTCCCCAAGACCGCGACCGCCTGCGTGTTGCCGCTCGCCGCGCCGCGCGGAGGGCTGGTGCATGTGCCGGTCAACCCGGTGCTGAAGCGTGCGCAGGTCGCGCATATCCTCGCCGACAGCGGAGCGCGACTGCTGGTGACGCAGGCGGCGCGGGCCGCCGCGCTCGAGCCGGGCGACGTGCCCGAGGGGTGTCGGATCGTGCTGGAGGAGGAGATCGCAGGCGACGACGCGCTAGCGCCCTCCGCCGCCGACCCAAATACGTTGGCGGCGATCCTCTATACCTCCGGGTCTACGGGGCGGCCAAAGGGGGTGATGCTCAGCCACGCGAACCTGTGGCTCGGCGCGGTCAGCGTCGCGCACTACCTAAAGATCGCGCCCGAGGATCGCGTGCTCGGTGTGCTGCCGCTGAGCTTCGATTACGGGCAGAACCAGTTGCTTTCGAGCTGGGCGGCAGGGGCGAGCGTCGCGCCAATCGACTATCTGACCGCGCGCGACGTCATCAAGGCGGTGGAACGGTTCGGAGCAACGACGCTCGCCGGCGTGCCGCCGCTGTGGGTACAGTTGCTGGAGGCGCAGTGGCCGGAGGAGGTCGCGGCGCGGCTCCGGCGCCTCACCAATTCGGGCGGCGCGCTGACGCCGCGCATGGTGCGCGACCTGCGCGCGCGGTTTCCGGCGGCCGATCTCTATCCGATGTACGGGCTGACCGAGGCGTTCCGCTCGACCTATCTCGCGCCCGATCTGGTCGATGCGCATCCCGACGCGATCGGCACGGCGATCCCGTTCGCGGAGGTGATGGCGGTGCGGGCGGACGGGTCGCAAGCAGCGCCGGGCGAGGCGGGCGAGCTCGTCCATGCCGGGCCGCTCGTCGCGCAGGGCTATTGGCAGGACGCGGATCGTAGCGCCGCACGCTTCAAGCCCGCGCCGGAATGGGCGGAGAGCGATGGCATGGCGGTATGGTCGGGCGATACCGTTACGCTGGGCAAGGACGGGCTGTTCCGCTTCGTCGCGCGCGACGACGAGATGATCAAGAGCGCCGGCAATCGCATCAGCCCGACCGAGATTGAGGAAGCTGTGCTGCGCGGCGGCGAGGCGGGCGAGGCGGTGGCGATCGGCGTGCCCGATGCACGACTGGGGCAGGCGATCGTTGTGGTGGTGCGCGGCGACCCGGCGCGCGAGGCGGACCTGCGCCACCGCCTGCGCGCCGAATTGCCGAGCTTCATGCAACCGATGCGCTACGACTGGCGCGTGGCGATGCCGGTCAACGCGAACGGCAAGCTGGACCGAGCGGCGCTGAAGGCTGAGGTGACGTCATGAAGGCGATGGGGACGATTCCTGCCGAGTTCGCGGGCGCACGCTTACGCATCGCCGGGCGCAGTGCGGAGGAGTGGGTCGCCAAGGCCGGGGATACGCCGTTGTTCGTGTACGATCTCGGCGTGGTCGAAAGCCGAATAGCGCGGTTCCGTGCGGCATTTCCAAACGTGGACTTGCACTACGCGATCAAGGCCAACCCGTTTGCGCCGTTGGTGGCGGCGATCGAACCGCTTGTCGATGGTCTGGACGTAGCGTCGAGCGGTGAACTGGAAATCGCCTGGCAGACTGACCCAGCCGCGAAGGTAAGTTTCGCAGGACCGGGCAAGCGCGACGACGAACTGGAATTCGCGATCAGGCTAAACGCGACGATCAACCTCGAGTCCGCGAACGAAGCGGTGCGCGCGCTTCGCATCGGCAAGCAACTGAAGAACAGGCCGCGCCTCGCCGTGCGGGTGAATCCCGAGATCGAACTGCGCGGCTCCGGTATGCGGATGGGCGGCCGCGCTTCACCATTCGGGATCGACGCCGACCGCGCCGCCGCTGTCGCGCGGACGGTGATCGACGCGGGCGCGGACTGGCGCGGCTGGCACATCTTCGCGGGGTCGCAGGCGCTCGATGCGGGTGCGATCATCGAGACGCAGGCCGCGACGCTCGATCTTGCCGAGCGCCTGACCGAGGACGTTGGCGTCATGCCGCCGCTCGTTAATCTCGGCGGCGGCTTCGGCATTCCCTATTTCCCCGGTGAGGTGCAGGTCGATGTCGAAAGCGTCGGGGCCGCGCTGGCCGGGCGGCTGACGTCATCGCCGCTCACCAGCCGCTTCGCGATCGAGCTCGGGCGTTGGCTGGTCGGCGAGGCAGGGGTGTATCTGACGCGCGTGGTGGACCGGAAGGTCAGCCGGGGCGAGACGTTCATCGTCACCGATGGCGGAATGAACCATCAGCTTGCCGCGTCGGGCAATCTCGGCACGGTGGTGCGGCGGAACTACCCCGTCGCAGTCGCCACCGCAGACGCCGACGCCGACGCGCCGACGGAGACGGTCAGCGTCGTCGGGCCGCTGTGTACGCCGCTCGACCGGCTGGCCGATCAGGTCGCGCTGCCGGAGGCGCATCCGGGCGACATTATCGCCGTGTTCATGGCCGGCGCCTATGGCCTCTCGGCGAGCCCCGCGGGCTTCCTAGGGCACGTGAAACCGGCGGAAATCCTTGGCGCGGCGGAGCGTTCCTAACGCAATCTTCACCTCTTCCGCCGCATAGCCTCCCCATAGCCACGAGCATGCCCGCGAGACGTCGCGCGCACGTTACCGTCGCCGGAGGTGTGAGAGATGCGCGTTTCGAACGTTTTCAAGGGCTTTCTGCTGGCGGGCGCCTCGGCGGCCGCGCTCAACGGATGCGCCAGCGGCAGTAGCGGCGGCCAGCTTCCGCCCGCAGCCTTCGTCGCGACGCAGGAACAGCCGGGCGAGGAATATGTCATCGGCCCGCTCGATCAGCTCAACATCTTCGTGTGGCGCAACCCCGAACTGTCGGCGAAGGTGCAGGTGCGCCCCGACGGCCGCATCACCACCCCGCTGATCAGCGACATGCCCGCGGTCGGCAAGACCCCGGCGATGCTTGCGGACGATATGAAGATCGCGCTCGGCGAATATATCAAGGATCCGATCGTCTCGGTGATCGTGGAGAATTTCTCTGGCACGTTCAGCCAGCAGGTCCGCATCGTCGGCGCGACGGCGAAGCCGGCGTCGATCCCGTACCGCGCCAACATGACCCTGCTCGACGCGATGATCTCGGTCGGCGGCCTGGGGGAATATGCGGCGGGCAACCGCGCGAAGCTGGTCCGCTACGACCGCAACACCGGCAAGCAGGTGGAATATAACATCAAGCTCGGCAAGCTGCTGAAGGATGGCGACAGCAGCGCCAACGTCCGCCTCGAACCGGGCGACGTCATCATCATCCCCGAGAGCATGTTCTAAGGGGTGATGGCGGCGTGAACGGACTTTACGACGAACTGAGGATCGCGCTGCACGCGATCTGGACACGGCGCTGGATCGCGCTCGGCGTCGCGTGGGCGATCGCCGTGATCGGCTGGTTCGCGGTCGCGCAGATCCCGAGCAGCTACGAATCGACCGCGCGCGTGTTCGCGCAGGTGCAGACGATACTGCCCGAGAAGGTCGGCATCACCGCCGCCGATCAGCAGAAGAGCATTGACACGATGCGCCAGACGCTGACCTCCGCCGCCAATCTCGAGAAGGTCGTGCGCGGCACCGATCTCGCCGCCACCGTCGCAAACGACAAGGACGTCGCAGACCGGGTCGCGGGCTTGCAGAAGGTGGTCAAGATTACCGCGCAGCAGGACAATATCTTCCAGCTCTCGGTCACGCAGGGCAACCCGAAGGTCGCACGCCAGATCGTCCAGAAGCTGATCGACCTGTTCGTCGAGCAGAACCTGACGGGCGACAAGGCCGAGACCAGCCAGACGCTCGACTTCCTCGATGCGCAGCTCGCGCAGCGGCAGAAGGCGCTGTCCGACGCCGAGGCGAAGCGCGCCGATTTCCAGAATCGCTTCCTCGGCTCGCTGCCCGGCACCGGCACGGTCACCGACCGGATCGGCGCGGCGCGCGCGCAGATGGCGCAGGTCGACAGCGATCTCGCCGCCGCGCAGTCGAGCCTCGCGGTGCTCAACGGCCAGATGGCCGGCACGCCGCTCACCACGCCCGGTTCGGGCGGCGGCACGGCAGGACCGGCGCGCGCACGGCTCGCGGCGATCCAGGGCCAGCTCGCCGATGCGCGGGCGCGCGGCTATACCGACAATCACCCCGACGTCATCGCGCTGAACAACCAGCTCGCGGCGGCGCAGGCGGCGGCGCGAAACGAGCCGCTGTCGGCGGGTGCGGCCGGTGCGTCGAACCCGCTCTACCTCTCGCTCAAGTCGATGCAGGCCGACAAGCAGGCGACCGTCGCCGCGCTGTCGATCCGCAAGCGCCAGCTCCAGTCCGATATCGACACGATCAACGCCAAGCTCTCCGGCGATCCCGCCGTGATGGCGCAGCAGTCGCAGATCGAGCGCGATTATCAGGTGCTCAAGGACGGCTATGACAAGATGCTGGCCGACCGCGAAGACGTGAAGCTGCGCGGGCAGGCACAGTCGCAGACCGACGGCGTGAAGTTCCAGGTGCTCGACCAGCCGACTGCGCCGCGCGTGCCCACCTCGCCCAACCGTCCGCTGCTGTTGACGGGCGTGCTGTTCGCCGCGATCTTCGCCGGTGTCGGTGCGGCCTTCGGTATCGGCCAGGTGCGCACGACCTTCCCGACCGCCAGCCGCCTCGAAGCGGCGACCGGCATGACCGTGATCGGTTCGATCGGCGAGATGGTGACCCGCGCGCAGACCGCGGAGCGAATGCGCCGCACCAGCTATTTCGGCGGGGCCTTCGCGGCGCTCGTCGTGTCGTGGATCGCGCTGCTCGGCGTCGAGATGCTCCAGCGGGGGTTCGCCGCATGACCGAGATGCCCACCCGCAAGCTGACCGGATCGCTGATCGAGCGTGCCGACGAACTCTACGGCTTCGGCGCGCTGTTCGGCGCCGCTCCGATCGTTGCCGAACCTGAGCCAGAGCCCGTTGCTGTCCGAGTCGTGCCCGTCCATGTCGAGGCGGAGACGCCGCTCGATCTCGCCGTCGCACCCGATGTCGAAGAACTGCCGCCGCGCATCGAACGCCGTTCGAAGGCGCGGATCGACCGCAAGATGCTGTCGGCCAAGGGCCTGCTCGTCCCCGATGCGCCGGTCGGTGCGCTGGCGGAGGAATTCCGGCTGGTGAAGCGCCAGCTGCTCGGCACCGCGCGGAAAGTCGCCGCGACCGATCCGGCAAAGGCGCGGGCGATGCTGGTCTGCTCGGCCAAGCCCAACGACGGCAAGACCTTCTGCGCGATCAACCTCGCCATCTCGATCGCCGCCGAGCGCGACGTCGAGGTGCTGCTGATCGACGCCGATTTCGCCAAGCCCGACGTGATGGAAGAGCTTGGCCTGCGCGAGGGGCGGGGGCTGCTCGACATGCTGGGCGATCCGTCGATCGACCCGGAGACGTGCGTCGTGCCGACCGACATCCCGCAGCTCAGCCTGCTGCCGGTCGGTGCCAAGACCAACAGCGATACCGAGCTGCTCGCCAGCAAGCGCACCGGCGAGGTGATCGCCACGCTGCTCGCGGCGAAGCCGAACCGGCTTTTGATCTTCGATTCGCCGCCCGCGCTTGCCGCGTCGCCGGCTGCCGTGCTCGCCAGCCATGCCGGGCAGGTGATGCTCGTCGTCCGCGCCGATCGCACCGCCGAGAGCGACCTGCGCGAAGCGGTCGCGCTGCTCGACGGCTGCGACGAGATCCAACTCGTTCTGAATGCAGTGACCTACGCACCGGGGGGGCGCCGCTACGGCGGCTATTATGGACAGGAGAACCCGAAATGAAGCGGGTACTGATGCTGGGGACCGCCATCGCAGCGGTCGCGGCCACGCCGGCCTATGCCGGGGACCATCGCAAGTCGATCGATCCCTATATCGAGGTCGGCCAGGTCGTGACGGCGGATCTGACCAATGACGACGTGCTGACTTATTCCACGGTCGCGGCGGGCGTCGATGCGTCGATCCAGAGCAACCGCGCCGAAGCGCAGATCAGCGCGCGCTACGAGCGGCGGATTTCTTACCAGAAGCAGGTCGGCGACAGCGACGTGATCAGCGGCCTCGCGCGCGGCAGCGTGAAGATCGCGCAGGGCCTGAGCCTCGACGCAGGCGTGCTCGCCACGCGCGCGCGCTCGGACATTCGCGGTGCGGCGCCGGTCAACCTTGCCGGTAACGTCGACAACATCAGCCAGGTCTATTCGGCCTATGTCGGCCCTACCGTATCGACGCACGCCGGCCCGGTGCAGATCGGCGGCGCGTATCGCTTCGGTTACACCAAAGTTGAATCGCCCGGTGCCACCGGCATCGCCCCCGGCGAGACGCCGCTCGATGTGTTCGATCACGCGACCAGCCATGTCGCGATGGCTTCCGCCAGCGTGAAGCCCGGCGCGGTCCTGCCGGTCGGCGTGGCGGTCAGCGGTGCCTATGAGCGCGACAATGCCAGCCAGCTCGACCAGCGCTACGAGGGCAAGTACGTCCGCGGCGACGTCACGCTGCCGGTCTCCGCGACGCTCGCGGTGCGGGCGGGTGCTGGCTACGAGAAGATCACCGTCAGCGAGCGCGATGCGCTGGTCGACGCGGCGGGCGACCCCGTCGTCGATCGCAACGGCCGCTACGTCACCGATCCGGCCTCGCCGCGCCGCATCGCCTATGAGACCGATGGCCTCATCTACGACGCCGGCGTCATCTGGCGTCCGAGCCCGCGCACCGAGCTGCAGGCCAATGTCGGCTGGCGCTATGGCGGCATGAGCTACACCGGCTCGCTCACCTGGGCCGCCTCGCGCTCGGTGGCGGTGCAGGTCGGCGTCTATGACGACGTCACGACGTTCGGCCGCCAGCTCCGCGACGGCATCGCCAAGCTGCCGACCAGCTTCATCGACCAGCGTGACGCGTTCAGCCAGCAGTTCAGCGGCTGCACCTTCGGCAATGGCCAGGCCGGCGCGGGCGGATGCCTGAACGGCGTGTTCCAGTCGATCTCGACCTCCGCTTACCGCGCGCGCGGTGTCGATGCAGTACTGTCGGCCAATCGCGGCCCGCTCAGCTTCGGCGTCGGCGCTGGCTATGCCAACCGCCATTTCGAAACGCCGGCTGGCGGTCCGCTCGACGTCGACGGGCTGGAAGACAACAGCTATTACGCGCAGGCCTTCGTCAACGCCGCGCTCGACAGCCGGTCGAGCATCAGCGGCGACGTGATCGCGAATTACTACAAGAGCGGCCTCGCAGGCTCTCGCGGCATCTTCAGCACGGGTGCCACGGCGAGCTATTTCCGCACCTTCGGCCGCCTCGGCGCGACCGCATCGGCGGGCATCTACAGCTTCAGCCAGCAGGGCACGCGCGACCAGGTTTCGGCGCAGGGCCAGGTCGGCATGCGGTATCAATTCTGATCGGACGGGCAGACGAGATGTACGAAGATCATTACGGATTGAGCGGCCGGCCCTTCCAGCTGACCCCCGATCCGCGCTTCTGGTTCGATACGGCGACGCACCGCAAGGCGATGTCGTACCTCGGCTATGGCCTGAGCCAGGGTGAGGGCTTCATCGTCATCACCGGCGACGTCGGCGCGGGCAAGACCACGCTTGTCGGTCATCTGATGGCGAAGATCGATCGCGACCGGCTGAACGTCATCAAGATCGTCTCGACGCAGATCGAAGCGGACGACCTGCTGCGCATGGTCGCGACCGGGCTGGAGATCGCCTCGGACGGCATGACCAAGTCGCAGCTCCTCACCGCGATCGAGCGCGGCCTGCACGCCACCGCGCGCGGCGGGCGTCGCACGCTCCTCATCGTCGACGAGGCGCAGGCGCTGCCGGTGTCCTCGCTCGAAGAGCTGCGCATGCTCTCCAACTTCCAGGCGGGCGGCCATGCGCTGCTGCAGATCTTCCTGCTCGGCCAGCCCGAGTTCCGCGAGCGGCTGCACGGCTCCGAGCGGCTCGAACAGCTTCGCCAGCGCGTCATCGCGGTGCATCACCTCGACCCGATGGGCCCCGAGGAAGTCGCGCCGTACATGCAGCACCGCCTGTCGGTGGTGGGCTGGACCGGGCGTCCGGGCTTCACCGAGGATGCCTATGCCGCGATTCATGCTGGATCGGACGGTATCCCGCGCCGCCTCAACCAGCTTGCCGGCCGCGTGCTGCTCTACGGCGCGATCGAACAGCTCGACACGATCGACGCGGGCACGGTCGAAGCGGTGATCGCCGATATCGCCGGGGATGCGCCCGAGCGTGTCGCGGCCCCCGCGCCGCTGCGCATCGTCCAGAGCGAGGACGCGCCGCTGCCGATGACGCCTGCGCCGCTCGCGGTAGAACTGCCGCACGAGGCTGCCCCCGAATTGCTGGCGCGCATCGAATCGCTGGAAGAAAGTGTGGCGGAAACCCCGACCGGCCTGATGGAGGCGATCGCCTCGATCGAGGCACGGCTGGAGAATGTCTCGGCCGGTCCGCGCGTCGATCGTGGGCTGCTCGCTCGGCTGACTTCGCTGGAGAAGGCGGCGGCCAATCCGCCGCGCACCGATCCGGCGGTCGAGGCGCGCCTCGCCGCATACGAATCGCGCGCCGAACAGATCGCGCTCGCCGCCTTCGACATCGACGAGGGCCTTCGCCTGCAGATGGCGATGCTGGAAGAGCGGATCGAGCGCGCCGCCACCGTCCAGCCGTCGATCGATCCCGACTTCGTCGCGCACGTCGCCACGCTCCACGCGCGCGTCGCCGAATTGGAAGCGCGCCCGAGCGATCTCAGCCCGCAGCTCAAGGCGCGTATCGCCTCCATCGAGGAGCGGATCGACGACGCCGTGATCGGCGCGTCGAACGGCGACATGGATGCCCGCGCCCGCATCGCCTCGCTCGAAGCGCGGGTCGAGGAGCAGGAGGCGGCGCTGCGCCGCGTGCTGACCTTGCTGGTCGACTGGGTCGAGGGCGATCAGAGTGGCGACCGCGCTCGTCACTTGCGCTAACGGTGTCGGCCATGCGCCACGCCCTATCCGTCGACGTCGAGGAATATTTCCAGGTCGGCGCTTTCGAACGCGTGATCGACAAGCGCGATTGGGATGCGATCCCGTCGCGCGTCGAATATAACACCGATGCCGTGCTGGCGCTGTTCGCGGAGAGCGGCGTCAAGGCGACCTTCTTCACGCTTGGCTGGGTGGCGGAGCGGCATCCGGCGCTGATCCGCCGGATCGTCGAGGGCGGGCACGAACTGGCGAGCCACGGCTGGGATCACCAGCGCGTGTTCACGATGGACGCCGAGACGTTCCGCGCCGATCTTGGCCGCGCGCGGAAGGCTCTGGAGAATGCCGGCGGCGTGCCCGTCAGCGGCTACCGCGCGCCGAGCTTCTCGATCGATACGCGCACGCCCTGGGCGCATCCGATTCTGGCGGAAGAAGGCTATACCTATTCCTCCAGCGTCGCGCCGCTGAAGCACGATCACTACGGCTGGCCCGATGCGCCGCGCTATGCCTTCAACCCGGTGCCCGGATCGCCGCTGGTCGAGGTGCCGGTGACGGTCGCCGAGTTCGGCAGTCGCCGGATGGCGACGGGCGGAGGCTTCTTCCGGCTGTTTCCGGCGATGCTGACCAACCACGCGGTGCGTCAGGTCGCGGCGGACGGCCAGCCCGCCGTCTTCTACTTCCATCCGTGGGAGATCGACCCCGGCCAGCCGCGCATCGCGGGCGCGCCCGCCAAATCGAGGCTCCGCCACTACAGCCGCCTCGGCGCGATGGCGGGCAAGTTGCGTGGGTTGATCGCGCGGCACGACTGGACGCGAATGGACGCCGTCGTGGCGGGACTCGCATGACGGTGCCGATCGTCTCGCCCCTGCTCGGCCTGCGCGCGGCGGTCTTCGAGGACCGCCCGGCGATCGACGCTTTTGTGCGCGCGCATCCCGAGAGCACGCCGTTCCATCTGTCGGCCTGGGGCAAGGCGGTCGCCGACGGGTGCGGCCAGCGCGGCCATATCCTGCTCGCCGAGCGAGCGGATGGCGCGATCGAAGGCATGTTGCCGCTCACCGAGATGCGCCATGTCCTGTTCGGCAAGGCTTTGGTCTCGAACGGTTTCGCGGTCGGCGGTGGGGTGCTGGTGAACAGCGACGCTGCGGCCGGGATGCTCGCCGAAGCGGGCTGGGCGCTTGCGCAGAAGCTCGGCTGCCCGAGCCTGGAACTGCGCGGCGGCGTCCGTCCGGCAGGTGACTGGATTCTGGAAGAGGGGGCCTATCTCGGCTTCGTCCGCCCGCTCGCCGCATCCGACGAGGAAGAACTCACCGCCATCCCTCGCAAGCAACGCGCCGAGGTGCGCAAGGCGCTGGCGCTCGATCTCAAGGTGACGGTCGGTCGTTCGGCGGCGGACCTGAAGGCGCATTACGCCGTCTATTCGGAGAGCGTCCGCAACCTCGGTACGCCCGTTTTCCCGGCGACACTGTTCCGCAGCGTGCTGCGCGAATTCGGCAACGATGCCGATATTCTCACGGTTCGCCATGCCGGCACGCCTATCGCCAGCGTGTTGAGCCTGTATCATGGCGGCATGGTATATCCATATTGGGGGGGCGGAACCCACGCGGCGCGTGCGCTGCGGGGCAATGACCGCATGTATTTCGCGCTGATGGCCCATGCCCGCGCGCGCGGCTGCACGCGCTTCGACTTCGGCCGCTCGAAGGTCGGCACCGGACCGGCGGCGTTCAAGAAGAACTGGGGGTTCGAAGGCGTCCCGCTCAGCTACGCCAAGCGCGTCGCGGATGGGCAGGAAGCGCGCGAGATCAATCCGCTGAGCCCCAAATACCAGGCCAAGATCGCGCTCTGGAAGAAGCTCCCGCTCCCCGTCGCCAATCTGATCGGACCGCTGCTCGCGCGCGGCCTCGGTTGATGGGGGACATCCTGTTCCTGGCGCACAGGGTTCCCTATCCGCCCGATCGGGGGGACAAGATTCGTGGCTTCCACATTCTCAATTTCCTTGCCACTCGGAAGCGCGTTCATCTGGTCGCTTTTGCCGACGATACGCGTGACCTGACGCACAAGGGCGTGCTGCCCAAGCTGACCGGCAGCCGGTCGATCATCTGGCGCCGCAAGCCGCGCTGGATCGCCGCGATCGAGGCGCTGGCGGGCAGGAAGCCGGTCTCGCTCACCGCCTTTTCCAGCCAGCCGGTGCGCGATGCGGTGCGCGATGTGCTGCTGCGCCGCTCGATCGACGAGATCTACGTTTTCTCGGGCCAGATGGCGCAGTATCTGCCGGCCAAGCCGCGGCAGCGCGTCATCATGGATTTCGTCGACATGGATTCGGCCAAGTTCGCCGCTTATGCCGAGAAGTCGGGGCCGCTGTCGAAATGGCTGATGCGGCGCGAGGCCAATCTGCTCGCACAGTTCGAGCGCGGCGTCGCCAACCGGGTTCACGCCAGCCTGCTCGTCAGCGAGGCCGAAGCAAGCCTGTTCCGCGCGGAAACCGGCGCGCCGCGCGTCCATGTGATCGAAAACGGCATCGACACCACGTTCTACGATCCCGACGCGCGCTTCAAACGCATCGAGAGCATGGGCGACCTGATCGTCTTTACCGGCCAGATGGATTACCGCCCCAATATCGAGGCGGTGACGTGGTTCGTGGAAAGCATCCTGCCGCACGTCCGCCTTCGCCATCCGCAGGCGCAGTTCGCCATCGTCGGCCGCAACCCGACGGAGGCGGTGAAGGCGCTGGCGAAGCATGACGGCGTGCGCGTGACGGGCGAGGTCGCCGACGTGCGCGGCTGGATCGATGCGGCCTCCGCCGTCGTCGCGCCGCTCAAGATGGCGCGCGGCATCCAGAACAAGGTGCTGGAGGCGATGGCGATGGCGCGCCCCGTGGTCGTCTCGACCGCCGCGGCCGAGGGCATCGACCATGCCGGCACGATCCGCGTTGGCGAAAGCGTCGGCGAGATCGCCGATCACCTCGCCGCGATCCTCGACGACCGCGCCGCCGCGACCGCGCTCGGCGCGGCTGCCCGCGCACAGGTGCAGCGCCGCTATAGCTGGGAAGCGTGCCTCGCCCCGCTCGACGAGATCATGGGGCTGAGCCCCAAGCGGGCGCGGACGTGACCTACGCCTTTCCCTCGACCGGCTTTTCAGCCGCGCCGATGCGCTCGGCATGGGGTCGCCACGGCGCGATCCTCGCCGCCGTCGCGCTCGTCATCCTCGCGACCTTCCACGGCGACGTGGAGGATCTCGCGCATCTGTGGTGGACGAGTACGACCTTTGGGCACTGCCTGTTCATCGGCCCGGTCATCGCCTGGCTGGTATGGCAGCGCCGCGCACCGCTCGCCGCGCTGACGCCGGTCGCGTGGGCACCGGGGCTGGCGATCGTCGCATGCGGCGGTTTCGGCTGGCTGCTAGGCGATGTCGGCGGGGTGGCGCTCGCGCGGCAGCTCGGGCTGGTGATGATGCTGCAAGGGTCGGTGGTGACGCTGCTCGGGCCGAACGTGGCGCGGGGGCTGCTGTTTCCGCTGGCCTATGCCTTCTTCCTCGTGCCGTTTGGCGAGGGGCTGGAGGGGCCGCTCCAGACTGTCACGGTCGCGATGACGATGCCGATGCTGCATCTGGCGGGCGTGCCCGCGCAGGTCGACGGCGTGCTGATCACGATCCCCAACGGCTATTTCGAGGTCGCCGAGGCGTGTTCGGGCGCGAAGTTCGTGCTGGCGATGATCGCATATGGCGCGCTGGTGGCGAACGTCTGCTTCGTGTCGTGGAGCAGGCGCGCGGCGTTTTTCGTGATGGCGCTGATCGTGCCCGTCATCGCCAACGGCATCCGCGCGTTCGGGACGATCTATGCCGCGTATCTCACCTCGGTCGAGCGGGCGACGGGGTTCGACCATATCGTCTATGGCTGGGTGTTCTTCGGCCTCGTCATGGCGGCGGTGATCGCGATCGGGTGGCGCTGGTTCGATCGCGCGCCCGATGCGCCGGCGTTCGATCCGGCGCGATTGCAGACGAGCCCGCGCCTCCGCCTCGAAGCGTTCGTGGGGGCGGCGCTGGTGCTGACGACGGCAGCGGTGTTCCCGGCCTGGGCGAGCGTGGTCGATGCCCGCGCCGATACGTTGCCCACGCATATCACCATGCCCGACGTGCCCGGCTGGCACCGTGTCGCGATGAGCAGGCGCGCGCCGTGGGGGCCGAATTACCCCGGTGCCGACCACTACCTCATCGGCCGCTATGAGGACGGGCAGGGCGATCCGGTCGATCTCGCCATCGCCGTCTACGGCACGCAGCACGAGGGCAAGGAACTGGTCGCGTTCGGCGTTGGCGCGCTGCGCGAGGACGATGTGTGGGTCCGCGTCAGCGACCTGCCCGATCTCGACGGCGGATCGGTGATCCGCGTCACCGCGCCCGGCCCGGTCGAACGCCAGATCGCGACCTGGTATCGCGTCGGCGACATCGTGACGCACGGCGGCGCGGCGGTGAAGATCGCGACGGTGGAGGCGAAGCTGCTCGGCGGGCCGCAGCGCGCTGTCGCGATCCACATCTCGGCGGAAGTGCAGCCCGGCCGCGATCCGCGCGCGGCGATGGACCGCTTCCTGAAGGCGCTGGGCCCAATCGACTTGCTGGCGGACAGAAGCGCTGGCATGTCGCGCTGATGTGCGGGATCGCCGGACTCTATTACCCCGCCACGCCCAAGCCCGTCGATCCGGCGCGCGTGCGCGCGATGGCCGACGCGCAGTTCCACCGCGGCCCCGACGGCGGTGACGTGTGGACGGGCCCCGGCGTCGGGCTCGGCCACCGCCGCCTTTCGATCATCGACATCGCCGGCTCGCCGCAGCCGATGCGCAGCCAGGACGGCGCGCTGACCGTCACCTACAACGGCGAGATCTACAATTTCGCGGAGCTGCGCGCCGAATTGCAGGCGAAGGGCGCGCGCTTCGTCACGTCGGGCGATACCGAGGTGCTGTTGCACGGCTGGGAAGCGTGGGGCCCGGCCATGCTCGACCGGCTCAACGGCATGTTCGCCTTCGCGCTGCACGATGCGGCGCGCCAGTGCCTGTTCGTGGCGCGCGACCGGATGGGGGTGAAGCCGCTCCACTATGCCGAGCTTTCGGACGGCGCGGTCGCCTTCGCGTCGGAACTCAAGGGCCTGCTCGCGCACCCGCTGCTGCGCCGCGAGCCCGACGTGCGCGCGGTCGAGGATTATCTCGCGTTCGGTTACGTGCCCGACGACACCTGCCTCGTCGCGGGCGTGAAGAAACTGCCCGCCGGGCATTTCCTGCTGCTCGAACGCGGCAAGCCGGTGCCCGCGCCGACGCGGTGGTGGGATATCGACTTTTCGCGCCGCTCGACCCGCAAGGCGAAGGCACTCGAGGAGGAGCTGGTCGAGCATCTGCGCGCCGCCGTCGCGCTGCGGATGGTGGCGGACGTGCCGCTGGGCGCGTTCCTGTCGGGCGGAGTCGACAGCTCGGCGGTGGTCGCGCTGATGGCCGAGGCGAGCCCGCGTGCCGTCAAGACCTGCACTATCGGCTTCGACGAGGCGGGTCTCGACGAGCGCGCCTATGCCGACCAGATCGCCAGGCGCTTCGCCACCGAACATCGCGAGCGGATCGTCTCGCCCGACGATTTCGCGCTGATCGATACGCTCGCCGCCGCCTTCGACGAGCCCTTCGCCGATGCCTCCGCGCTCGCCACCTACCGCGTGTGCGAGCTGGCGCGCGAGACGGTGACGGTGGCGCTCTCCGGGGACGGCGCGGACGAGGCGTTCGCGGGATACCGCCGCTACAAATTCCAGGCGGCGGAGGAGCGCGTCCGCGGCCTGCTGCCGGCGTCGATCCGCTCCGGCGTGTTCGGCACGCTCGGGCGATATTATCCCAAGGCCGATTGGGCGCCGCAGCGCTTCCGCGCCAAGACCACCTTGCTCGCGCTGGCCGAGGATGGCGGGGAGGCCTATGCGCATTCGGTCGGCGTGACGTCGCCCGCCTTGCGCGCGCAACTGCTCAGCGATGACGCGCGCCGCGCGCTGCAGGGCCACCGCGCCGAAGATCGCTACGTCCGCGCGATGCGCCACGCCCCGGCGCGCGACGCGCTCGACCGCGCGCAATACGCCGATTTCCAGCACTGGCTACCCGGCGACATTCTCACCAAAGCCGACCGCACCAGCATGGCGGTGAGCCTCGAAGCGCGCGAGCCGCTGCTGGACTACAAGCTCGTCGAATTCGCCGCGACCTTGCCCGCCAACATGCGGCTACGCGGCGGGCAGGGCAAATGGCTGATGAAGAAGGCGATGGAGCGCTATCTGCCCGAGGACATCCTCTATCGGCGCAAGATGGGCTTCGTCACGCCGATCAGCGCGTGGTTTAATGGGCCGCTTGCGGCGCAGGCGGCGGCGCTGTCACGCTCGCGCGTGCTGGTCGGGACGGGCTGGTTCGATCCGCGCGCCATCGAGCGCATCGCCGCCGATCATGCGGCGGGCAGGGCGGATCACGGGCGGACGCTCTGGCAGCTCGTCATGCTCGAGAAGAGCATGTCGCGGCTGTTCGGCTGATCTCAGGAAAGCGAGAGGCCGACTTCCTCCGTCAGGAAATCGTGGATCGCGGCGACGATCTGCTCGCGGTCGCTGGCGGTGTCGGCCTGCACCCAGCCGCTGATGCGGGGCCTGTCGATGGCGGGCTCGACGCGCCAGCGCGTGCGGCCGTCGCGCACCGTCAGCGTGCCGAGGAAACTGTGCGTGATCTCCAGCCGCGCGATCTCGGCGGCGATCAGGCGCACCACCTCGAACTGGTCACGGCCTTGCGCATCGCTGAAGCGGATCGAGAAGCGCTCGAAATTGGTCGGGCTCAGGTCGATGATGCGCTTTTCCGGCGCCACGTCGACCGGCAGCGCCGCGCCGAGCAGATTGCTCAACCACCCGGTCGCACGGCCCGCGAAGGAAAGTGTAGTGTTCATGGCTCAACCGCCCCCATCGTTACGCTGGCGTATCGCATGGGGCGGTTGAAAACTTCGTTAACCACGTTGGGACCGCGTCACCGGCGAAGCCGGTGACGTCGGACGCGGGCAAAGCCCGCGCCGGCCGGACCTGCCGGGGGTGCGCCTGAACCCGGTTCAGGCGTCTCCCCGGCTAGGGCTCAGCACCCGTTGCGGCGGTTCTGCGCGGCGTCGTGCTTGCGGTCGAGGTGACGGCCGAGCAGGCCGCCGCCGACACCGCCCGCGATCGCGCCGAGCGCGTCGCCGCCGATCGCGCCGCCGATCAGCGCGCCGCCGGCCGCACCGGCGATCGTGCCGGTCGTGCCCTTCGAGCGCTTGCACTTGTAATAGGTGCGCTTGTGCTTGCGCGCGTCGGCAGCGGTTGGAACCGCAACGGTGCCGGCCACGAGCGAAAGGGCGCCGAGCGAAAGGAACAGTTTACGCATTAGGATACTCCCAACCTTTGATGTCGGCTGCGTAACGTCCGGCCGGTGCAAAGGTTTCCGTTGTGACGGCGCCGGATACACGTTGATTTAAATCGACTCTGTCATCGCCTTGTCATCAAAGGATAACTTCCGGTTTACCACCGCACCCCTACGGCAAGGCCATGCCCGTCGCGATCGCAGCACCCCGGAACCCGGCCGCACCGGCCATCCGTTCCGCACATGCGCCGATCTGCGTGGCCGATGATGCGGGGCCGCTGGCGGTGATCGAGATTTTCGAGAGCCGCCCGGAGTTGCGGCTGCTCGCCGTCGTCGATGCCGGCGGGCGTCCGGTCGGCGTGATCACCGAGCGCGACGTGCGCAAATTGCTGTTCAGCCCGTTCGGCCATGCGCTGCTGCGCAATCCCGGCTTCAACACCAACCTCCGCCATTTCCTGCGGCCATGCCCGGCGGCGGACGTCGACAGCCCGTTCGAGGAGTTGCTCGAGCTCCACGCCTCGACCGATATCGAGGGGCTCGTGCTGACCAGGGATGGGCGCTTCCACATCACGCTCGACAACCGCGATTTCGTGCGGCTGACGGCGGAGCGCGAAGTGGCGCTCGCCCGCGCGCGGGCGGAGCGCGCCGAACGGGTCGATGCCGCCAGCCGCAACTTCACCACCGATGTCGGCGCGATGTCCTCCGCGCTGGCGCAGACCGCCGGGCGGGTGCGGGCGCTCGGCGACGATCTTACCCGTCACGCCGCGCGCGCGCGCGCCGACGCGGCATCGGTCGCGGGGGCGGGCGGGCAGACGCTCGATGCCCTGCGCGACGTGGCGACGCGCGGGCAGGGGCTGACC
>NZ_JAUQSZ010000014.1 GCF_030580995.1 Sphingomonas immobilis | reverse complement strand
TCCCCGGGGAGAAGCCGCATGAAGTCGCTTCTTCTCCTGATCAGCGCCGCGCCGCTCGCTTTCGCAGTACCGGCGAGCGCGCAATCCATGCAGAATATGCCGGGCATGAACATGCCTGCAGCCAAGGCGCCCGCGAAGAAAAGGCCTGCAGCAAAGCCCGCTACGCCCGCCAAGCGCAAAACGTCGGCCAAGCCTGCTACCAGACCAACAGCCGCCAGGCGCGCGACACCGGCGGCGAAACCCAATGCCGCCGCCCACGACATGTCGGGAATGGGCACCATGCCCGGAATGGATATGTCGGCAACGACGGGAAGCAAGGCATCTCCGAAGGCCGATCCCCATGCCGGACATGACATGTCGAGCATGCCTGGCATGACAATGCCGGACATGGCGGGTGGCGCTATGAAACACGATATGCCCGGCATGAATATGCCTGCGGCTGGAAGTGGTCAGCCGATGGAGCATGACATGTCGTCGATGCCCGGGATGGCGATGGACGGGCAGATGGCGGGGCATGGGGCAGGGGGCACGAGCCTTGCACCGGGCAACGCGCCGGCACCATTGCCGCCGAGCGATCATTATGCGGATCGGATTTACCAGAACGGCGCGATGGCCGATTCCCGCGCTATGTTGCACAACGAACATGGCGGCAGCACATCCTCGATGATCCTGTTCAATCTGGCCGAATATCAGGTCCGAAATGGTCGCGATGGCTATCGGTGGGATGGCGAAGCGTGGTTCGGCAAGGATCTCGATCGGCTCGTCGTAAAGACCGAGGGCGAAGGGGCTTTTCGAGAAGGCGTCGATAGCGCCGAAGTTCAGGCACTCTACAGTCGCGCGCTAGATCCCTACTGGAATGTGCAGGCGGGCGTCCGCTACGATTTTAAGCCCAATCCCTCCCGCACCTACGCAACGATCGGCATTGAGGGCGTCGCGCCTTACTGGTTCGAAACGGAAGCAGCCGTGTTTCTGTCGAACAAGGGCGAGGTGCTGGGACGGATCGAGGGCTATTACGATCAGCGCCTCACGCAGCGCCTGATCCTTCAGCCCCGCGTCGAACTGAACCTATCGGCCCAGGATGTGCCCGAAACCCGGATCGGGTCGGGCCTCTCCAACGCGGAGCTGGGCCTGCGCCTGCGCTATGAGATTCGACGTGAGTTTGCGCCCTATATCGGCGTGTCCTACGATCGAAAATTCGGGCAGACCGCAGACTATGCCCGCGCCGATGGAAAAGGCGTCAAGGCGACGAGTTTCGTCATTGGCGTGCGGACCTGGTTCTGAGGAGCAACCGGCTTCGGCTCCACGTCGGGGCTAGCCGCGTCCACCGCTGGCTGGCTCTGATCATCGGTGTCCAGCTCTTGCTATGGTTTGCCAGCGGCCTGATCATGAGCTTGCTGCCGATCGACCGGGTTCGCGGTGAACGTCTCGTGGAGCGGGTATCGCCAGCGACGCTTGATCAAGCTCGTCCCCGTGCACCGCTGGATCTCGTGTTGCGCGAGGCGAACAAACCCGCGCGAGAGGTCCGATATCGTCTGCTGCTGGGACGCGAAGTCGCCGAGGTCGAGCTGTCCGATGGTGCGGTGGTGCTACAGGATGCCGAGACTGGAAAGCGCATCCCTCCTCTAAATGCTGCAATGGCGCGAGCAGTCGCGGTCCAAGCCTATCGCGGCGTGGCGCCGACGCCGAGCGTACGCGCCATTTTGACCGCCAGCACCGAATATAAGGCGACGCTGCCGGCATGGCGGGTCGATTTCCCGGACCACGACGCGACCCGTATTTATGTTGCGCAAAACAGCGGTCGAATCGTTGCCGTCAGGAATGGCACATGGCGTCTCTACGACTTCTTCTGGGGCCTCCACATCATGGACTGGAAGAACCATGAGGATTTCAACACACCTTGGCTGATTGGATTCGCCGCTGGGGGGCTGGCGCTGGCGATCGCTGGTTCGGTCCTTTTGTATTTCCGCTGGCCGCGAAAACGTCGCCGCAAGAACCGAACGAGCATGGGGAATTCTGGGGCGGGGGCCAAAGGAGACGACCAATGATGAAGAATGCTTATGCGAGCCTCGCGCTGCAGACCCTGGTCGGCGGCATTATCATGTATTTGGTGATGTTCGTCATGATCGATAGCCTGGGGAGCTTCTACAATAATCTCAATATGGTCTACATGACACTGATGATGGTCGCGCCGATGGTGGTGCTGATGATCCTCGCAATGGGCCATATGTTCCCATCAAAGGCGGCCAATGCGGCCCTTCTGGTCGGCTCGGTCGTGATATTTGCTGGATCGTTTGCGCTGATCCGCACGCAAACGACGATCGGCGATACGGCATTCCTCCGTTCGATGATCCCGCACCATTCGGGGGCGATCCTCATGTGTCGCGAGGCGACCTTGAAGGACCCGGAGATCGTCCGTCTGTGCGGTGGTATCGAGCAATCCCAACGGCGCGAGATTGATGAGATGAAGGCTATTCTCGCCCGCAAGTAGGTTTCGCCATCCCATTCTCGAAAATTAGCGCAGGCTTGCGAGGGTAATGGCGCGCTCGCGCGTATTAACAATGCGGGGCGATGAGGAGAGAATTGTGAAGAAAATAATCGCCGTCATGATCTTCGGATTGTTGACCACACCCGCGATCGCGCAAATGCAGGGCATGGACCATTCGAAGATGGACATGGGCCAGATGACGAACCCTACGCCGGCCAACCCGTATCCGCCGGCCGAGATGGAGATGCATCAGAAGATGATGTCCGCCATGGGCGGCGACGCGACGGAAACCTGGGTTCGCAAGATGATCGAACATCATCGCGGCGCGATCGCGATGTCACGCATCGTCTTGCGCGACACAAAGGACGCGCAGGTTCGAACGATGGCGACCAAGGCGATTACCGAGCAGACTCGGGAAGTGGGCGAGCTGCAGGGCTGGCTAAGAGCTCACCACAAGCGTGCGCAGTAGAGACTTTCCCCCGCCCAAGGGCGGAGGATAACGGAAGGTGTATATGCCACTGAAACTCGTTCTTGCTGCGTTCGCCGCGTCTGTCTCGGTCGCCAGTGCCGCGGCTGTACCTATCACAGTCCATCGCGATCCAGGATGTGGTTGCTGCGAGAAATGGGCCGCCCAGGTCCGCCAGCAATTCGGCCGGCGCGTGGCCATAATCGATGATCAGCAGCGATCTGCCTTTCAGCGCACGCACGGCGTGCCCGCTCGGCTGTCATCGTGTCATACAGCGATCGTCGACGGCATGGTTTTCGAGGGACACGTCCCTATCGCGGACATGAAGCGCGTTCTCGCGCAGCGTCCTCGTGGTGTGCGTGGTCTTGCCGTAACGGGCATGCCTCTCGGATCACCAGGCATGGAAGCCCCCGGGCAGCCGGTTCAGGCGTTCAATGTCTTCGCCTTTGGTGCAGGAAGCGAAACTATCTACGCGCGGCACGGCGGATGAGCATGGCGTTGCTCTTGGATCAAGATTGGCGTAGTTGATTACAGCTGTGAAACGTGCGCTTCCCCTCTTTCTCCTGCTCGGAGCCCTGCTCGGTCTGCTCGGCCAGGAAGCCGCCTTTGCGTCAGCACCGCCTGTAGTGTCCGTATCGATGGCGATGACCGGGACGGCCGATTCCGGCATGTCCGAAGACTGCATGAAGATGATGACGCAGCAACAGCAGCCCGCGCAGAAACCCTGCAAGGGCATGACGCTCGCCTGCATCGCCGCGATGGGCTGTGTCATTCCCATGGCGGTTCGCAATGACGCACCGACGCTTGCGGTGCGCGCGGCCGATCCGACCCTGGCCTTCTGGTCGACCACCACCGTCCTGCGCGGCGGTGACGTTGCTCCCGAACCGGAACCGCCGACTCTCCTTGGCTGATCGAACTCGGCCGTAAGGCTGGAAGGGTCGTTGCGCCTGTCGCGGATCGACCTCCTGTCCAACCTGCGGCTACCCCGATGATTTGCCAAAGGATGATAGTCATGAAGAACCGTGTTTTCTATGCGCTGCTGGGCGTAGCCCTTGCCGCACCCGTCGCCGCATTCGCCGGCCAACCGGACCACAGCCAACAGTCCGGCCATTATGAGTGGAAGTCAGTCCCGCAATATGGACCGCGTGCGCCGCTCCAGGGACAGCGGCGCGTCTGGGTGCCTGATACCACGCAAGTGGCGGCGTGCGACTGCGACATGATGAAGATGAGCAGCGCCGACGCTGCTGATTGCATGAAGCAGATGCACAGCATGGCATCGCCTTCGTCGGCCCCGTCGGTCGGTTAGGCAAAAGTTCTGGCCGCTTCAGGTCGCATAGACGGCTAGGCCAGCAGTGGCGGCGGAATGCCCCCCATTCCGCCGCCACTGATATGCCTGTCATAGTGTGCGCGGCCGATCCGGTCCTCCGATCAGGAGTTTACCATGCGATTGTTTGTTTGTGCGCCGCTGCTCGCGGCGATCCCCGGGATTGCGTTCGCCGGTCCGCTGACCTTCGATGCGGCGCTTCGCCAGGCTAAGCACGATGCTCCCTCCATTCGAGCGAAGACACTTGGCACTGATGCCGCGCGTTCGGCGCGTGGGGCCGCGGGAACGCTGCCCGATCCCACCCTCGCAGTGGGCGTAGACAGCTTCCCGATATCAGGACCGCTCGCGTTCGAGCCGCAGCGGGATAACTTTACCATGGCGCGGGTGGGCGTGTCTCAGGACATTCCCAACCTCGCCAAGCGCCATGCCCAGCAGGCGCGCGCCGATAGCGACATCAGGGCGGCCGAGGCTGATACGGCGGTCGAGGCGCGCACCGTCGAGGTAGGTACGGCGTTGGCGTGGATCAATCTGGCCTATGCCGAGCGCAGACTTGCCGCTCTTGACGACGTGCTGTCCCGGCTCGAGCGCGTCGTAGGGACCACGACCGGCGCTGTCGCTTCGGGCAGCGTACGGCCGGGGCAGACGCTTGCCGGTCAGCAGGCCATCGCCACGATGCAGGATCGCCGGAGCGAACTGGTTTCGAACGTCGCGCGTGCCCGCGCTACACTTACCCGTTGGACCGGCGATCCCGCGCCGGAGATTGCCGGGCCAATTCCCGAATTTCTGGTCGATGGGACCGAGCTTCGTGCTGGCCTCGATCGCCATCCCACCATCCAGATGATCGATGCCCAGGCTGGGCAAGCCGATGCCGATGTAAGGGTGGCGGATGCCGGTCGGCGTTCTGACTTCGGCGTGAATGTCGCCTATCAGCGCCGCGATCCCCGTTTCGGCGATTATGTCTCTGCTGGCGTGACGGTCAGCCTGCCGTTCTTCACCCGCAATCGTCAAAACGCCGGAATAGCCGCTGCCCAGGCCAATGCCGGGCGCGTTCTGGCCGAACGCGAAGCGGCGCGCCGCGCTCTTGCTGCCGACCTTGATGCCGATATCGCCGACCATGTCATGCACCACGAACAATGGATGCGTGCGCAAGGAACGCTGCAGTCGCTGGCCGAGCAGCGCGTGAAACTGGAGACCGCCAGCTACGGTGCTGGACGCGCCAGTCTTGTCGATGTCGCCGACGCCTATGCCGCGCTCGCCGACGCCACACTCACCACCCTGGACCGCGAAGCCCTGGTCGCCGCCGACGGCGCCCGGCTGACCTTGACCTATCGGAGCGACGCACGATGAGCCTCGAGATATCACCGCGCGCCCGGCTAGGTCTTGCCGCCGCTGCGCTCGCCCTCGTCGCTGGTGGCGCAGGCTATGGCATTGCCCACCTCGGTGGCAGCGAAACCGCTCCTACGCAAACAGCCGATGCCGGTCGTAAGGCGCTTTACTGGTACGATCCGATGGTGCCGCAAGAACACTACAACAATCCGGATACGCTTTCGTCGATGGGGATGAAGACCATCCCCAAATATGCCGATGAAGGCGGCGGCAACGCGCCGGGCATCCGCATCGATCCCGCTGCGTCCCAGACGCTGGGGCTGCGCGCGGTCGCCGTACGACGGGGACAACTGAACAGCAGCCTGACCGCCACCGGCACGATCGACTTCAACCAGCGCGATGTCGCGATCGTCCAGGCGCGCGCTGGCGGGTTCGTTCAAAGGGTCTATGCCCGGGCGCCCGGCGATATCGTTGGCGCCGGTGCCCCACTCGCCGACCTGCTCGTTCCCGAATGGGGTGGCGCACAGGCCGAGTTCCTGGCGGTCCGCCGCACCGGGAGCGCGGCGTTGATCCAGGCAGCGCGCCAGCGGCTCATACTGCTTGGCATGCCGTCTAGTACGGTCGCATCGGTCGAGCGAACGGGTCGGCCGCACAATGTCATCACGATTTCCACGCCAACCGGCGGCGTCATCAAGACGCTAGATGTGCGGGCCGGCATGACGATGACGGCAGGACAGACGCTTGCCGAGGTCAACGGCCTTGGCACGGTCTGGCTCAATGCTGCCGTGCCCGAAGCCATCGCGGGACCGCTCAAGCCCGGACAAACCGTGCAGGCCACGCTTGCCGCGTTCCCCGGCGAGACATTGTCGGGCCGTGTCTCGGCGATCCTGCCTACGACGCAGGCCGACAGCCGGACGCTCACCGTGCGGATCGAACTACCCAATCGTGGTGGTCGTCTGCGCCCGGGCATGTTCGCAACCGTGTCGTTCGGCGGCAGCGCACAGCCAGCATTGCTCGTACCCTCCGAGGCGCTGATCCGCACCGGCAAGCGGACCTTGGTGATGCTTGCGCTCGACAAGGGCCGATATCGGCCGGCCGAGGTGCAAACCGGCAGGGAATCCGGGGACGACACCGAGATCCTCGCTGGGCTCTCCGAAGGCGAGAAGGTCATCGCCTCGGGCCAATTCCTGATCGACTCCGAGGCTAGTCTTTCCGGCGTGCAGGCACGGCCGATCGGTGGCGGTGTGCCGATGGCAGTTGGCAAACCCGCAGCTACCGCCGCGCTCTACGAGACCGTGGGCAAAATCGAGCAGCTCACCGCCAATTCGGTGACGCTGAGCCATGAGTCGGTGCCGGCGATCGGCTGGCCGGCGATGACGATGACCTTCCAGCTTCCCGATCCGAACGTCGCGCGCGGCCTGAAGACGGGCGATCGTGTCCGTTTCGGGTTCGATCAACCGCCGGCGGGACCGACCGTGCGGCGCATGGCGAAAGTGTCTGGCCAATGATCGCCCATCTCATTCGCTGGTCGGTCACGAACCGCTTCTTCGTCTTGATTGGCGTACTCGCCCTGATCGGCTTGGGGATTTGGTCGGTGCGATCAACCGCGATCGACGCGCTGCCGGACCTCTCCGACACGCAGGTCATCATCCGCACCAGCTATCCGGGACAGGCGCCGCAGATCGTCGAAAATCAGGTCACTTATCCGCTGACGACCACCATGCTGTCGGTGCCGGGTGCCAAGACGGTGCGCGGCTATTCCTTCTTCGGCGACAGCTTCGTCTATGTGATCTTCGAGGACGGCACCGATCTCTATTGGGCGCGCAGCCGCGTGCTCGAATATCTCAACCAGGTGCAAGGCCGCCTGCCGGCGAGCGCCCGCAGTGCGCTCGGTCCCGATGCAACCGGTGTCGGCTGGGTCTATGAATATGCCCTGGTCGATAAGACCGGCCAGCACGATCTGGCCCAGCTTCGCGCGTTTCAGGACTGGTTCCTGCGCTACGAGCTGAAAACCGTTCCCGGTGTTGCCGAGGTCGCCAGCATCGGCGGCATGGTCAAGCAGTACCAGGTGCTGCTCGATCCGGTGAAGCTCGCCGCTTACGGTATCACGCACCAACAGGCGGTGCAGGCGATCCAACAGGCCAATCAGGAAGCGGGCGGCTCCGTGCTGGAGATGGCCGAGGCCGAATATATGGTCCGTGCCTCGGGCTATCTGAAGACGCTCGACGATTTCCGGGCCATTCCCCTGCGGACCGCAATGGGCGGTGTGCCCGTGCGGCTAGGCGATGTCGCCACGGTCCAGATTGGCCCCGAGATGCGGCGCGGAATCGCCGAGTTGAACGGCGAAGGCGAGGTCGCCGGCGGCGTCGTGATCCTGCGGTCGGGCAAGAATGCGCGCGAAACCATCGCCGCGGTCAAGGACAAGCTCGCCACCCTGAAGGCGAGCCTGCCGCCCGGCGTGGAGATCGTCACCACCTATGACCGATCGCAGCTCATCGACCGTGCGGTCGATAATCTTACCCACAAGCTGATCGAGGAGTTCATCGTCGTCGCGATCGTCTGCGGCCTGTTCCTCTGGCACGTCCGTTCGGCGCTGGTTGCGATTCTGACCCTGCCGATAGGCGTGCTGGCGGCATTCGTCGTCATGCGGTTCCAAGGGGTCAACGCCAACATCATGTCGCTGGGCGGCATCGCCATCGCGATCGGCGCGATGGTCGATGCGGCGGTCGTCATGATCGAGAACGCACACAAGAAGATTGAGCGCTGGGAACATGACCACCCGCAGCAGCATCTCGATAATCCGACACGCTGGACGGTGGTCACAGATGCCGCCGCCGAGGTCGGCCCAGCGCTGTTCTTCAGCCTTCTGATCATCACACTCTCGTTCATCCCCGTGTTCACACTGGAAGGACAGGAGGGCAGGCTTTTCGCGCCACTCGCCTTCACAAAGACCTATGCGATGGCATCGGCCGCGATCCTCTCGGTGACGCTGGTCCCCATCCTGATGGGGTATCTCATCCGGGGCCGCATACCCGCCGAGCAGTCCAACCCGATCAATCGATGGCTGACCCATATCTACCGGCCCGCCCTCGACTGGACGATGAAAAAGCCCAAGGCGGTGCTGCTGATTGCGGTTCTGGTCTTCGCAACGACGGCTTGGCCGCTCTCCCGGCTCGGCGGCGAGTTCATGCCGAATATGGACGAAGGCGACCTGCTCTATATGCCCTCGGCCTTGCCGGGACTGTCGGCGGCAAAGGCCTCGCAACTGCTCCAGCAGACCGACCGGCTGATCAAGACGGTGCCCGAGGTTGAGAGCGTGTTCGGCAAGGCGGGACGCGCCGAGACTGCCACCGATCCCGCGCCGCTCGAAATGTTCGAGACCACCATCCAGTTCAAGCCGCGTGACCAATGGCGGCCCGGTATGACCACGGACAAGCTCGTTGAAGAGCTGGACCGCACGGTGAAGCTACCCGGCCTCGCCAATGTGTGGGTGCCGCCGATCCGTAACCGCATCGACATGCTCGCGACCGGCATCAAGAGTCCGATCGGGGTCAAGGTCTCGGGCGCCGATCTCGCCCAGCTCGATCGCATCGCCCATGATGTCGAGACGGTGGCCAAGACGGTGCCCGGCGTCAGCTCGGCATTGGCCGAGCGCCTGACCGGCGGGCGCTATGTCGATGTCGATATCGATCGTTCCGCCGCCGCCCGTTTCGGGCTCAACATCGCCGATGTGCAGCAGATCGTATCGGGCGCGATCGGCGGCGAGACCATTGGCGAAACCGTCGAAGGGCTGGCGCGCTATCCAATCAGCGTGCGCTATCCACGTGAGCTGCGCGACAGCCTCGAAGGGCTGCGCACGCTTCCGGTCCTGACGCCTTCCGGTCAGCAGATCACGCTGGGCACCGTGGCGAAGGTTGCGATCGCCGAAGGGCCGCCGATGCTCAAGACCGAGAATGCCCGGCCATCGACCTGGGTCTATGTCGATGTACGCGGCCGCGATCTCGCTTCGGTGGTCGGTGACCTGCAACGCGCGGTGGCGAAGGAGGTGAAGCTCTCGCCGGGCGTGAGTATCGCCTACTCCGGTCAGTTCGAATATCTCCAGCGGGCTGTCGAAAAGCTCAAGCTGGTCGTGCCAGCGACGCTACTGATCATCTTCGTGCTGCTCTTCATGATTTTTGGCCGGTTCGATGAAGCCGCGCTGATCATGGGCACGCTCCCGTTCGCACTCACCGGCGGTATCTGGACGCTCTACCTCCTCGGCTTCAACCAGTCGGTGGCGACGGGCGTCGGGTTTATCGCGCTGGCCGGCGTGTCGGCCGAGTTCGGCGTGGTCATGTTGATCTACCTCAAGAACGCGCTGGAAGAGCGTGGCGACGATCCGGATGCCGATCAGCTCGAGGCGGCGGTGCGCGAAGGCGCGCTGCTCCGCGTCCGTCCCAAGGCGATGACGGTCGCGGTGATCCTCGCCGGCCTGTTGCCGATCCTGCTGGGATCGGGAGCCGGTTCGGAGGTGATGAGTCGGATTGCCGCCCCCATGATCGGCGGCATGCTCACCGCGCCACTGCTCTCGATGTTCGTCCTGCCCGCTGCCTATCTGTTGCTTCGGCTGCGACGGGCCAAATCCCTCCACCAACCTGTTTGACCTGCAAGGAGAAGACCATGACCATGATACGACTGACCATCGCTCTCGGCCTCACCGCCCTGACGGCTGCCTGTGGCAAGAAAGCGGAGACGCCCGTTGCGGCCGAGACCAACCAGGCGGCACCCGCTGCAGCCATGAGCGGCGACATGGGCAATATGGCGATGGCGCCGGCGGCGACTGCGCCGATCAAGGCCAAGGGCCATGGCAAGGTCACCGCGATCGACAAGACCGCAGGCACAGTCACGCTCGACCATGGCCCGATACCTGAAGCCAAATGGCCGGCGATGACCATGACGTTTAAGGCGGCACCTGCGGTCACTGGCGCGGCAAAGGTAGGCGAAAAGGTCGATTTCGACGTCACACTAACCGGCAGCGCCGGCGAGGTGACGGCGATCCAAAAGCAGCCCTGAGCCGGCGATCGCCTTGGCGCATTAGCGTGTAATTAACCTTGTTCCGTCACGCTTCGGCAATGGAACAATTGAGATCCCGCGCCAAAACGCAAGCACAACTCGACGTCCTATACATCGCGCGGTGGCAGTCATGATTGCCACCGCCTTTGGCTGCCTCGCTCTCTTGTGCGTCGTGAGTTGGCCATTTTTCAACGATTACGGGACGGTGATCAAAATCCAGAGCACCGGTGCGGCCGCATTCGCGCTCTATTTTCTTGCGCTGGGATCGCCCACGGCAGCGATGGCGTGTCTCATTTCGTGCTCGCAACTCATTATTTCTGCGGCTGTGCGAGACCGTTACGTTGTCATCAGGCTTTATGGTGCGAGCCTCATTCTTTTGGCCTTTCTCTCAATTGTGACGTGGCATGGCATCCCGTCTGCCTTGGCCTTGACCGGAAGCTCCTTGGGCACCCTCGCACGGCTGCAGACTTCAACCACGCGGATGAAAGGTTTCTTTCTTGTCGGTGCGCCATTCTGGCTTGCGCATAATCTGATAGTCGGTGCGCTCTTTGCGCTGGGTACGGATCTCGTCTCGCTCGTATCCAACATCGCGAATCTTTCGAAATTCCTGCTAAAGCAGCGGCGCGCCTCGGTGGGCGCTTCGGCGTCCGTCACATTGGTCACCACACAAGCTGCGCTTCTTGTCCGATCTGGACAGTCGAAGATCATCCGCCTCAAGCACCGGTGGATCGACCGTGACCTGCTTGTGAAAAATACCGTATAGGGAACATCCACGAGTCAGGTAGCATTCGTATGATGATCGCTCGCCAGTGAAGCCAAGCTCGGGTGCCGTACTGGCGATCCTGTCAGCACTATTGTTTGGCGCCAGTACACCGTTCGCGAAGCTCGTCCTTGGTAACGGTGTAGACGCTTGGCTGCTCGCCGGCCTGCTTTATCTCGGATCGGGTTGCGGGCTTGCTCTCGTATATGCGTTGCGCAGAGCGATCGGACGTGGCGAGGGGGAAGCATCGCTCGCCCGATCCGACATGCCCTGGCTGGCGCTCGTCATCCTGTGCGGAGGCGGGATCGCACCGGTCTTGCTGATGGCGGGACTGGCAACGACGCCTGCGTCCACCGCGTCGCTTCTGCTCAATCTGGAAGGTCTTGCGACCCTCGCCATCGCTTGGCTGGTGTTCCGCGAAAATGTCGATCACCGTCTGTTGGTCGGCGCTGCGGCGATCCTCGGCGGCGCGGTGTTGCTATCGTGGCGTGGCGCTCCCGCGGGCGGTGGCTTGGGCATGTTGGCGATCGCCGGCGCTTGCCTCGCCTGGGGTATCGACAATAATCTCACCCGAAAGCTCAGCAGCGCCGATCCCGTCCAGATCGCGATGCTGAAAGGGCTGGCCGCAGGGACCGTCAATCTCCTCCTGGCGCTGACGCTTGGCGCATCCTTGCCAGCGATTCCGGTGGTTGCGGGTGCCGCGCTGATCGGCTTTCTTGGGTACGGCGTCAGCCTCGTGATGTTCGTGCTCGCGCTTCGGCACCTCGGCACGGCTCGGTCGGGAGCCTATTTCTCGACGGCACCGTTCATCGGTGCGTTGCTCGCGGTCGCGATGTTCGGCGAAACGGTCTCCGTGCCTTTCGTCATCGCCGGGATCCTGATGGCGATCGGGCTCTGGCTGCACCTGACCGAATCGCATGGCCACGAACATGCGCACGAACCTCTCGAACATGATCATCGCCATGTTCATGATAGCCATCATCAGCACCAACATTCGCCGGGCGTCGTTTCAGACGAACCCCACAGTCACTGGCATAGGCATACGCCAATGACACATCGGCATGCCCATTTCCCCGACCTGCACCACCGGCATCGGCATGACGCATAACCTTGGGCACCGAACGGATGCGACCTCGACATTTCGCCATCGTCCTGCCTATAAAGCCTAAAGTCACTATAGGGTTATGCTCAATGTCATCAGGGTCGCTCAGCATCGGCAAGCTTGCTGCCGCAACAGGGACGAAGGTCGAGACGATCCGCTATTACGAGAGTGCCGGTCTGCTGGCGGCGCCTGACCGCACCAAGAACAATTATCGCGCCTATTCGCCGCAACATCTCGCGCGTCTCAGCTTCATCCGGCGCGCCCGGGCGTTGGGGTTTTCGCTCGATCAGGTCCAGGCGCTGCTCGGTCTCGCCGATCAGAAGGAGATATCCTGCTCGGCGGTGGATCTGATCGCTCGAGAACATCTCGCCGAGATCGATCGCAAACTGAAGGATCTGGCAACGCTGCGTTCGGAGCTCAGCAGCCTCATCGTCCAATGCGGCCATGGCACGATTTCGGAATGCCGTATCATCGAGACGTTGGCACCGGAGGCGGCTCGCGCGGGATAAGCAAACACCTTCGTCGGCTATTGCAACTAAGTCGCAAAACTGCTTGACCCTCTAGCGGCTAGAGGGTTTATGAGGCTGGGATGTCCCGCCCAGACCTTCGCGAATCTTTCGATTCCAGCCCTGCCTTTACGCGCTTGCCAATGCCATCGATCCGGCGGGCCATGGCCGTACTGGCGGCACTCCTATGCATGGTCGGCATCAGCGGCATAGCCCGCGCCGATACCGCCGACGTGCAGACGGCGTGGCGGCTGCTCGACTATGTGGCGGTCGATTATGGTGGCGCCGTCAGCGGCGGTCGGGTCAAGAGCGCCTCGGAATTTGCCGAGATGACCGAATTCGCGGCTTCGGTATCGACCCGTCTCGCCGCTCTGCCACCCACGCCGGCGCGCGCTACTCTGACCGCGGGCGCGAGCCGGCTCCAGGGCGTGATCGCCGCCAAGGGCACGCCCGAAGAGGTCGCCCGCATTGCCCATGGCCTCGCTGCCGATCTGCTCAAGGCCTATCCGGTGCCCCTCGCGCCAGCCAAGGCGCCCGACCTGGCCCGCGGCGCGACCCTGTTCGCGCAGAATTGCGCGAGCTGCCATGGCATGACCGGGGATGGGCATGGCCCCGACGCCTCGAAGCTCACCACCCCGCCGATCGCCTTCAGCGACGTGAAGCGCGCACGGCAGCGCAGCCCCTTCGCGCTCTATCAGGTCATCGAGCAGGGTATCGACGGCACAGCGATGCAAAGTTTCGCGATCCTCCCGAGCGCCGATCGCTGGGCGCTGGCCTTCTATGCCGGTCGCTTCGCTTTTTCCGATGCCCAGGCGGCTGAGGGTGAGCGGTTATGGAAATCCGACGCCAGTCTCCGGCGCGCCATTCCCGATCTGACGGCGCTGGCCGGATTGACGCCGGAAACACTCGCAAAGGCCGTTGGTCCTGACAAGGCCGACGTGGCGATCGCCTATCTGCGCCGCCATCCGGAGGTGGTGATCCCGAAGCCCGCAGGCTCGCTGAGCGTCGCGCGCGACAAGCTGCAGCGCAGCCTTGCCGCCTATCGCAGCGGCGATCGCCACGCCGCGCAGGAACTCGCGCTGTCCGCGTATCTCGACGGGTTCGAACCGCTCGAGCCGATGCTGACCGCGCGTGACGCAACGCTCATGGGGCATATCGAAAGCGCCATGGGCGAATTCCGCGCCTCGCTTCAGCAAGGTCGGCCCGCTGACGAGATAGCCACCCGTATCCAGGTGCTCGATGGCTTGTTCGATGACGCCGATGCAGCCTTGTCCCCGGACGCGGCGAGCAGCGCATCGACCTTTCTGGGCGCGTTCACCATCCTGCTTCGCGAGGGGCTCGAAGCCCTGCTGATCGTCGTTGCGATGATCGCCTTCCTGCGCAAGGCCGAGCGACCCGAGGTGCTGCCCTATGTCCATGGCGGCTGGATCGGCGCGCTGGCGGCGGGCGGCCTGACCTGGGCGGTTGCAACCTATGCGATCGGGATCAGCGGCGCGAGCCGAGAGCTCACCGAAGGGTTTGGATCGCTGTTCGCGGCCGTCGTCCTGCTCTCCGTGGGGATATGGATGCACGGCAAGGCGCAGGCGGACCAATGGCAGCGCTACATCCGCGAAAAGTTGTCGCGCGCGCTGTCACGGCAATCGGCCTGGTTCCTGTTCGGCCTGGCCTTCATCGTCGTCTATCGCGAGGTGTTCGAGACCATCCTGTTTTATGCCGCGCTCTGGACCCAGGGTAATGGCGGTATCATGCTGGCCGGCGCCGGCTCGGCGGTCCTGCTGCTCGGCCTCATTGCCTGGGCGATGCTGCGCTACAGTCGCGACCTGCCGATTGCGAAGTTCTTCGCCTATAGCGCCTGGCTGATGGCGCTCCTCACGATCGTGCTCGCCGGCAAGGGTGTGTCCGCGCTGCAGGAAGCCGGCATCATCGACATCGCCCCGCTCTCGGGCGGAATTCGCGTCTCGGTGCTCGGCATCTTCCCGACCGTGCAGTCGATGGGCGCCCAGTTGCTGATGCTCGTCGCGGTGGCCGGCGGGTTCATTCTCAACCGGCGCCGTGCCGTCGTGGCATCCACCTGATGAAGAGCAGAGCAGGAAGCGATATTCGTCTTGACCCTCTAGTAGCTAGAGGGTGCATAAGGCTTCTCATGATGCTTGCACGCGTGGAAAATCATGGTCTGTAGCAGCTGCCAGTCGGATGCGCCGGCGGCGCCCGATCCGCGCTGGCGCCGCGTGCTGTGGATCGCTCTTGCGATCAATCTGACGATGTTCGCCGGCGAGATCGTCGCGGGTATCGCCTCGGGGTCGCGTTCGCTCCAGGCGGACGCGCTCGATTTTCTAGGCGACTCCGCCAATTATGCGATCAGCCTCGGGGTCGCGAGCATGGCGCTGGGCTGGCGGTCGCGCGCCGCATTGCTGAAAGGCGGCACCATCCTTGCCTTCGGCCTCTACGTCTTGATCACGACGCTGCTTGCCGCGCTGGGCGGGGGCATACCGCAAGCTGGGACGATGGGTATCGTCGGCGTGATCGCACTGGTCGCAAATGGCAGCGTTGCGCTCATGCTCTACCGCTATCGGAGCGGCGACGCGAATATGCGATCGGTGTGGATCTGCTCGCGTAACGACGCCATCGGTAATTTGGCAGTATTGCTTGCCGCCGCAGGTGTGCTCGGCACGGGCACGGCTTGGCCGGATCTGGCGGTAGCCCTGATCATGGCAGGGCTCGGCATTTGGGGTGGCCTTCAAATCATTATCCAGGCGCGGACGGAGCTATATCCCAAACCATCTGAGGATGCGTCGGCACAACTTCCGCTGACTTCTGGCAGCTTGCAGCTGCTGGAGCGCAAATAGATGCTTTCCATCGCAATCCGCCTTCGCGCAAGACCCGCCCGATCGCCCGAGATTATGCGATGACATCTCATTCCTTTATGCGATGTCGGGGCTATCCCGTTGTCGGCTTTCCTGTTAGTCGGTTGTCCGTGCGACGCTTGCTCAACATCCTTGCTTATTTGGCGATCGTCCTTTCCCTTGGGACGACGGCGACGGCGCATGTGCTGGAACGGCCGGATGTAAGCGTTACATCCCAGGAAATAGGCGTGGACGAAGTTGCTCTAGGCCATGCGCCCGGCGACGCCGATCAAGTGCCCTCCGATGGTGACAAAGGGTATCCTCACCATCACGGCGGCTGCCACGGTGATCATGTCGCAGCGCCGGTCAAGATCTCCAATGCCGCGCTCACGCACGACCTTCGGCTTGCCCCCATTTTCGCGAGCCATTCCATGCGGCCGCTCTCAACTGCCGATCCGGCGCTGAGGCCCCCACAAGCCTGACGATCCGCTGACCTCGCCGGCCATTGCCGCGCGGGGCGAATCCGGTTCGTCAGGAGTCATCATCTATGTATCGTACAATCGCGGCCGTTATGGTCGCGGCGACCTTGGCCAGTACGGCCGGGGCGCAGACAGCATTGCCGCCCGGCATTCCGGCGGCGAACCCTTCGTCACAAGCGGCAGACGCGTTCTCGCTTGAGAATGCGCTTGCTGCGGGCGGGATGCCATCAGCCCCGTCGGCCGCCGCCCGTAATGGCGCGGCATCGGGACCTGAGGGTAATAATCCAGCCCCGCTTCCATCGGTCGCGGCGGCGACTGCCGGCGTCGGCGCCGCGACAGCGGCACGGCGAGTTGCCGGCCTGCGCCCCAACCCCGAGCTTCAGGCTCAGGTCGAGAACGTCGCTGGCACCGGCGTCTACAAGGGGCTGCGGAGTTCCGAAACGACGGTCGGTGTTGCGCTCCCGCTAGAGCTGGGTGGCAAGCGGCCGGCGCGTGTCGCGCTTGCAACCGCTCGCCTAACTCGCGCGCAGGTCCAGGCTGAAATCGCGAGAGCGGATCTCCGCCTGCGGATTACGCAGCTTTATATCGAAGCCGCTGCTGCCGAGCGTCGGGCAGAGGTGCTGAGCGAGCAGGCTGGGATCGCCAACAACGCGTTCCGCGTCTCTAGCGAGCGCGTCAAGGCCGGCGACGTCGGCCCGATCGAGCAACAACGGGCAGACGTGCTGCGCATCAATGCGCAAGTCGCGGCCGACAGTGCCGCCCGTCAGGCACAGGCGGCGCGTGCCAATCTTGAGACATTGCTTGCTGTGCAGGTGACGGGACCGCTTGATCGCGCATGGTTCGAGCGAATCGATGGCTACGGACCGCCCCGACCCATCGACGTCGAAGGCACGTTGGCGCTGGCTGCTGCGGAAGCCGACGTTCGTACCGCAGATGCGCAGGTCCGGGTTGCGAGATCGCTGCGGGTGCCCGATCTGACCGTCAGCACCTTCGCTCGCCGGTTGGAGGCGACTAACGATACAGCGGCTGTGGTCGGTATCTCGATTCCGATCCCGTTTTTCAACAACGGGAGCGCCTTTGTGGCGCAATCGCGGTCCGAACAGACGCAGGCCATCGCGCTGCGCAACCTCGCGGTGGTCGATACGCGTCAACAGATTGCCAGTGCGCAGACCGAGGTGGCGAATGCTGCCGCGACGGCGCGGGCGGCAGGTGGTCCTGGCCTCGCTGCGGCCCAGGAAGCCGCCCGCATCGCCCGGATCGGTTGGAGTCAGGGCAAGTTTGACCAGATCGCGCTTCTCGATGCCGAGCGCACCCTTTCGCAAACCCGCCAGACCTACGTCGATGCACTCGCTGCGTATCACGACGCGCAGGCTCGGCTCGACCGGCTCACGACGCCGGCCCCCACGATTTCCGGAGATGATCGATGATGATGGATAAGCGCCTGCTAGGCGGCGGCGCCGCCGTCGCGATTGTCGCCGCACTTGGTGGTTACGGGATCGCACGCTGGACTGGGAATGAACCCGCCGCGACGGAAGCGGCAAGCGGCAATGCCGCTGCGCCTGCGGAGGTGGAAAAGGCCCCTGATACGGTGGCGATGACCGCGCAGGTGGTCCAGCAAGCCGGTATTGCCACCGAGACGATCAACCCGGGTGGACTCGGCGCGGAGATCGTCGCGCAGGCTACGGTCAGCGCGTCACCACAGGGCGAAGCGATCGTGACCGCCCGCGCCGCCGGCGCGGTCACACGGCTGTTGAAGCGGCTCGGTGATCCCGTGCGCGCCGGCGAAACGCTTGCTGTCGTCGAAAGCCGGGACGCGGCGCAGTTTGCCGCCGATCGCACCGCTGCGGCTGCCAAGTTGACGCTCGCGCAAAAGGCACTCGCCCGTGAGCAATATCTGTTCCGCCAAAAGGTCTCGGCGCGGGTCGAGCTGGAACAGGCCGAGGCGGAAGCCGCATCGGCCGCCGCAGAAGCGCGCCGCGCCAGTGTGGCTGCAGGGGCCGCACGGGTGACATCGGACGGTCGCGGTGTGCTGGTGTCGAGCCCGATTTCAGGCCGTGTCACCTCGGAGAATGTCAGCCTAGGCGCGTTCGTCCAGCCCGAGACCGAGCTGATGCGCGTCGCGGATGCGTCGAAGATTCAGATAGAGGCTTCCGTCGGACCCACTGACGCGCAACGGCTCTCGCCAGGTGACCGAGCGATCATCGAGCTGCCTGACGGGCGGACAGTCGAGGCAAAGGTGCGTGCCGTCACGCCAGGACTTGCCAACGACACGCGCTCAGCGACCGCCGTCCTCGATGTGCCCGGCACGCTTCAGCCGGGTCTCGCGGTGCGGGTGCGATTGCTGCCGAGCCGTGGTGGCACGTCCAATGCGATCGTGGTGCCGGAGGATGCGGTCCAGACGCTCGAGGGGCGCGACATCGTGTTCGTGCGGACCGCGCAGGGCTTCCGCGCTCAGAATGTCACGATCGGGCAGCGTAGCAGCGGTCGCGTCGAGATCCTGAAGGGTCTCGTTGGCGGCAGCCAGGTCGCAACCAAGAACGCATTCCTGCTCAAGGCCGAACTCGGCAAGGGCGCGGGCGAGGAAGAATAAGCCATGATAGCCAACCTTATGGCGCTTTCCGTCCGCGCTCGCTGGACGGTCCTAGCCTTGTTCCTCGTCATCGCCGGTCTTGGCGTGTGGCAGCTCTCCAAGCTGCCGATCGACGCGGTGCCCGACATCACCACCAAACAGGTTCAGATCAATACGGTCGACCCGCGGCTCTCGCCGGTCGAGATCGAGAAACTCGTAACCTATCCGGTCGAAATCGCGCTCGCCGGCATCCCCGGCCTGGAAACGACGCGCTCTATCTCGCGTAACGGCTTCAGCCAGGTCAGCGCGATCTTCACTGACGATACCGATCTCTATTTTGCGCGTCAGCAGGTAGGTGAACGGCTGCGCCAAGCGACAGAAAACCTGCCCGACGGCGTGCAGCCGCAGGTTGGACCGGTGTCGACCGGCCTAGGCGAAATCGTCATGTACACCGTTGATTATGCCAACCCGGACGGGAAGGGCGCCAAAAAAGTTGCTGGCCAACCCGGCTGGCAGCCTGACGGCAGCTATCTGACACCCGAAGGCGAGCGGCTGACCGATGGGGTGGCCAAAGCGAGCTACCTGCGCACCGTTCAGGATTGGATTATCGGCCCTCAACTGCGGTCGGTTAAAGGCATTGCGGGGGTCGATTCGATTGGCGGCTATGCCAAGACCTTCGTGGTCGAGCCGGATCCGACCAAGCTCGCCAGTTTCGGTGTCTCGTACAGCGAGCTCGGCCAGGCTCTCGAAAACGCCAATCTTGCGGTCGGTGCGAATTACTATAACCGCGGCGGCGAAGCCTATCTCGTGCGCGTCGACTCACGCGTGCGAACCGTTGATGAAATCCGCAACGCGGTCGCGGCGACACGAGGCGGAACGCCAATTACCATCGGCCAGATCGCGAATGTTCGCGTTGGTGGCGATTTGCGGACGGGTGCCGGCAGCATGAACGGCCGGGAGGCGGTCATTGGCACTGTGCTGATGTTGATCGGCCAGAACAGCCGCGTCGTAGCTGAGTCGGCAACTGCCAAGCTCGATCAGGTAGCAAAGACGCTGCCGCCGGGTATCGAGGTGAAGGTTGTGCTGAACCGCGCGGCGTTGGTTGGGGCCACGGTGGCTACGGTGCAGCGCAACCTCACCGAAGGCGCAATCCTCGTTGCGGCGTCGTTGTTTCTGCTGCTCGGCAATTGGCGCGCGGCGATTATCGCGACACTGGTGATTCCGTTCTCGTTTCTGATGATGGCGATGGGGATGAACGCCTTCAAAGTCCCCGGAAACCTGATGAGCCTGGGCGCGCTCGACTTCGGTTTGATCGTCGACGGCGCGGTCATCATCATCGAAAACTGCCTCGCCAGATTGGCGCATCGACAGGAACATGAAGGCCGGCTGCTTTCTCTGCGAGAACGGCTCGAGGAGACGATGCGGGCCGCGCAGGAGATGATCAAGCCGACCGTATATGGTCAGGCGATCATCCTCCTCGCCTTCGCCCCGCTCCTGACGTTCACGGGCACCGAGGGCAAGACGTTCTCGCCGATGGCGATCACCATCATGCTCGCGCTGGTGGCGGCTTTCGTTCTGGCGATCACGCTGGTGCCGGCGCTGGTGGCGATCATGATTCGCGGAAAAGTCGCGGAAAAGGACGTGTGGTTGATCCGGAAGTCCAAGGACCGCTACCTGCCTTTGCTGGACAAGGCGATCGCACGCCCGTGGCCGTTCATCCTGGGGGGGTTAGCCTTCTTTTTGGCGGCAATTCCCGCATTTGGCTTGCTGGGATCGGAGTTCATTCCGCAGCTCGACGAGAAGAATCTCGCCTTCGCATCGACTCGCGTGCCCTCGGTCAGCCTCGATCAGTCGCTGGCAATGGAACGCAAGGTCGAAGAGGCGGTGATAAAGATTCCGGAAGTCGCCTTGATGTTTTCCAAGACCGGCACGGCGGAAGTAGCCAGCGACCCGATGCCGCCGAACGTATCCGACGGCTTCGTCATTCTGAAGGAGAAGGAAGAGTGGGCCGAGGGTACGACTAAAGCCGACGTGGTCGCGAAGATTGAGAAAGCTACCAAAGGGCTCCTCGGAAATCTCTACGAGGTCAGTCAGCCGATCCAGCTCCGCTTCAACGAACTAATCGCCGGTGTCCGCGGCGATGTCGCGATCAAGCTCTACGGCGACGATCTCGACAAGATGGCGCTGACCGCCAACGAGATGGTGCGGGTGCTTCAGACCGTACCCGGTGCGGCGAGCGTCAAGGCCGAGCAGGTCGGTGGTGCGCCGGCGCTTGATGTAAGGCTCGACCGCGCGGCGATAGCGCGGTTGGGTCTTACGGTGCGCGACGTCGCGGACACGGTTGCGGCAGGGCTCGGCGGCCGTGAATCGGGGCTCGTCTATGAGGGCGATCGGCGGTTCGATGTCACCGTGCGCGTGCCTGAGGCCACGCGCGCGAACCTTGACGAAATCCGGACGCTGCCGGTGCTGCTGCCGGAAGTCGAGGGACGGCCGCGTGCCCAGGTGCCGCTTGCGCAAGTGGCGCAAATCCGGCTGACGGAAGGTCTGAACCAGATCAGCCGGGAGAACGGCAAGCGTCGTGTGGTCGTCCAGGTCAATCTGGGCGGCCGCGATGCGGGTTCATTCGTCCAGGAAGCGCAGGCAAAGATCGCACAGGTCAAGTTGCCTGCCGGTTACTACCTCGAATGGGGCGGTCAGTTCGAGAATTTGGCAGCGGCATCGAAGCGGCTATCGATCGTGGTGCCGCTGTGCTTCCTGGTAATCTTCGGGTTGCTCTACATGGCACTCGGCGGCTTCGGCAGGGCAGCATCGGTGTTTTTGGCGGTGCCACTTGGTCTGGCGGGCGGCGTGTTTACCCTGCTGCTGACCGGCATCAACTTTTCGGTGTCGGCGGCGGTCGGGTTCATCTGTCTTGCCGGCGTGGCGGTGCTGAACGGCCTTGTTGTGATGTCCGCGATCCGGGAGCGCATCGAAGCTGGATTGCCGGTGGCGGAGGCGATCCGCCACGGCATGGCCGAGAAGATGCGGGCGGTCATCATGACCGGGTTCGTGCCCGCGATCGGCTTCGTGCCGATGGCGCTCGCCCACGGCACTGGTGCTGAGGTGCAGAAGCCGCTGGCCGTCACCGTGATCGGTGGTCTCGTCGCGGCCACCATCCTGACACTGCTGGTGCTGCCGGCGATCGCGAAAGTGATCCTCGGGCGGACCGATCGTCAAAATGAGCAAGAGGCGAGCACGCCGCATGGCGAGGAACCCGCCCACCTGAAAGGAGAAGCATGATGGTAGAACCTGTCCGGAAACTGCTGCGCATCTATACGGACGAGGCGGCCTATATCGGCGATCGCAAGGTCTTCGAATATGTGGCCTCGCTGGCGCGCGATCGAAAGATGGCTGGCCTGACGGTGCTGGAGGCGCTGATAGGCTTCGGGGCATCGGCGCACGTCCACCGACGCCATGTGCTTGAGAGTGATCGGGCAGTGGTGATCGAAATCGTCGATTTCGAGGACGCTTTGCGCGCGTTCGTGTCTGCCTTGAGCGATGTACCCGACATCGGGCTGATGACCCTTGAGGCGGTCGAGGTCATTGGTGGCAAGGCCAGCAAGACGCTGGAAGCCTAAGACTATGAACCGCGGTCCGGCAAGCGAGAGGGCTTGCGCCATGCAAGCCCTCGACGCCCCACCAGCTCCCATCAATCCCCCGCCCAATCGGGGAGGCGGCCGCCTCTGCGCGGCCTCCGGTTTCGCCGCGCCTTGGCCGGACAGGACAGGCAGCCATGAAGGAAGAGACAAGTTTCGAGTTCAATATGTCCGCGCTGCGGGTTTGGTCGCTGATCTCCGATCTGAGAGGCTACGCACGATGGCATCCGATCTATCGTATTGCGGGCGATGCCGAACGCGGTGCCGAAATGGACGTCACCTGGCTGCTCTTCAAAGGCGACCGCAAGATGACGACGCAAATGATCATCAACCGCCTGACCAAGCCCCAGCTCATCGGTTGGCAGATGGGCGTGAAGGGCTTCCTCACCTTCGACGAACGCTACGAGATCGAACCGATCGCGAACGGTGTCTGCATTCACCATTCGGTCGAATGTCGTGGCATCATCGGCGGCCTGGCCGGCCGCATAATGCGCAAGGGTCTGCGGCGAACAATGCGGCTGCAGGATGCGGCGTTTCTCGCCCTCCTGCGCCGGCAATCGCGACTGCCAGGGCGGTCCATGCGGCATCATCGGCGCCCCATCAAACCACCGCCGCCTCGCGGTGCCGCGAACGACTAACGGGCCAGCATTCTAAAGAAGGGAATCCATCATGGTAGACAACCGTCCCTCCGCAGGGCTGCTATGCCCGACTTGCCGCGTCGATCTCGTCATGAGCGAGCGGCAGGGCATTGAGATCGACTATTGCCCGCAGTGTCGTGGCGTCTGGCTCGATCGCGGCGAACTCGACAAGATTATCGAGCGCAGCGCCGGCGATGACAGCGCGCGGCCGTTGAGCGGCGTTCGCCTCGGAACATCCGATGATCGCGGCCATGGCGATCATGGCGGAAAGCACGGCTACGAGCGGGGGCATAAGGGTCGCCGCAAGGGCTTCCTGAGCGAATTGTTCGACTGACTGCTATGGATCGGCCGCCACACAACGAGTCCTTCGGGTGTCCGTGTGAGAACGGCCCGCGCCATGGGCGTGCCCCCTGTAGCGCCCATGGCGACAGATTATGGAAAGTCGGGGAAATAGCGGCTCGGCGCCTTGGGAACGGCCCGGTTCGGGGGATCATACTCGCAACCGGGCTTGCTCTGGCGCCGGGCCTGCTCGGCTGCTCGCCAGCCACTAACAAGAGCGAGGCTGAAGCGTCGCGTGATCGCGAGCTGCCCAACTTCATCGGCGAGCATTTCTATGCCTGTCCTGATGGTTCACGCCTCGATGTCGACTTCCTCGGCGATGGCCTGACCCTCGACATAAAGACCCGACCGAACGCCGCTCCGGAACGCGTAACATCGCCGGCAAGCGGGCGGACCTATGTCGGTCGGAACCTCAACGTGTCGATCTCAGGCGGCGACCAGATCACACTCAAGCGCCCCGGTGCGCGCGCGCTGGCCTGCAAAAGGGTGCTCGCTTATCAAGATGCAGCGGACAGTGTGGCAGGCGGCCAAGGCAAAGGCTCGGCCGCATGATGACGCTGCCATATTGGGGAGAGACTCTTTCCCATGTCGTCAGTCTTGCGCTGGCCTATGCGCTTGCGCTTCCGGTTGGCTGGGACCGGGAGAAAGACGAACGCAGCGCTGGCATTCGCACTTTCCCGCTGGTCGCCATTGCCAGTTGCGGGTTCGTGCTCGTCGGCATCGCCATTCTCGGACGCACGTCTCCTGCCCAAGCACGCCTGCTCGAAGGATTGATCACCGGCGTCGGCTTCATCGGCGGCGGCGCCATATTGAAGTATCGCGGGAAAGCGTCGGGGACCGCGACCGCTGCAAGCCTGTGGTCGACCGGCGCACTGGGCGCCGCTGTCGGCTACGGTCTCTATGACATCGCGGTGGTTCTCAGTCTGACGACCTTTCTGACATTGCGCTTTTCCCATCCGCTGAAGCGCGCCTCCCAAAATCACCTCGAGCCGGCTGACCGGCAATGAAGCGCAATCGTCTCTCAAGTTCGCTGGTGAAATGGCGCCGGCCAAAAAGCGGTGGACATTCAAGGCCCATGACTGCGCTTTCGAACGACGACCGTCGTTCGCGCTTGGTACGCTGGGCTTCTCTGCTCGAACGAGACCCAAATCAGCTTATCACTCTTCTAAGTCCGTCATGGGCATCGGGCGACGACGACGCACCGATGGCAGGGAAACCAAGTGCCATTGACTTGGCGTTTGCCGACCCGGTTTTTCGGGTGACGGGTCTCACGGGACGCTCTCGGGGCGACGTGAAGTCGTTTTTCCAGCTTTCGGATACCGAATTGGACCGGATCGCTGCCGGGTCTTGGCGCGTCCGGATGCGCCCTGCCTGGCAGATCGCCGTGCGCATCCGCAACGTCGGCGATCCGCGACAGGAAAAGCTGCTGCTCTTGGGCATCATGGTCATGATCGCCGTCGTCGTCGGAGCTGCGCAATGGCTTGGATGAGCATCAGGATTTTCCCGGAGGCATTGATGACGCCAATGCGGATTGGGATCGCCAGCATGAGCGTTGCGCTGGCGCTATCGGGCTGTTCCGAACAACCTCGCAAGGCGCCGCCGACCGAACAGGAAATCCACGCCGGGGACAGCGGGGATGCCAGCGGCATCCCCGGTCGCCACCCCTATCGGTGCGACGACGATCGCCCGCTCCTCGTCGACTTCAAGAATGAGGGCCTGACGCTCGAGCTGCGCCGCGACGGGGACGCTGCGCCGGTTGTCCTGACCGCGCCTGCGGCCGGGCTTCAATATGTCGGCGACACGATGAGCGCGATGTTCTCGGGCAACGAACTCAAGATCGAGGAAGGGGACAAGCCCCCCGTCTTGTGCAGGAAGGATACGAGCTTGTGACCAACCCACCCGGCACAGAGGGGCGCTGACGATGGCGGCGCTCAAATTCTCCCTGATCCCGATGATCGCGATCATGATCGGCGCGCTGATCGCCGGATGGCGCACTCCCGGCGAGAAGCTGGTGGCGGCCATGCAGCATCTCGCGGCCGGCGTGGTGTTCGCCGCTGCTGCGACGGAGATCCTGCCGCTGGTGATGCACGGCGGTTCTCCGACCGCGACGTTGATCGGCGGAGCGCTGGGCGTCGCCGTGATGCTCGGCCTGAAGGCGGCCGAAAGCCGGTTTGAGGGGCCTGTCGCGCTGCTCGCCGCGATCGGGCTCGATCTGGCGATAGATGGCCTTGTTCTCGGTCTCGCCTTCATCGCCGGCGAGAAGGCGGGCACGCTGTTGGCCGTCGCACTGACCCTCGAAGTGCTGTTCCTGGCCCTGACCCTCACCAACGATCTGGTGGGGCGGTATCGCAAGGCAAAGGCGATCGGCCTGACTTGCGCGCTGGCGGTGCTTGTGCCTATCGGTGCGCTGATCGCGCAGCCGGTGGCGTTGCTGACGCCGATATGGATCACCGGCTTCCTGAGCTTCGGCCTTATGGCGCTGCTCTATCTCGTCACCGAAGAGTTGCTGGTCGAAGCGCACGAGAAGCCGGACTCGCCGCTTATCAGCGCGATGTTCTTCGTCGGCTTCCTCGTCCTCCTGCTGATCGAGGAAATCATGGCATGACGGCTACACCGGACGCAAAGGTCTCGGCCGAGAGGCGCACGCTTTGGATCGTGCTGTTGCTCAACGCGGCGATCGCCGCCGGCTTCTTCGTGACCGGCCTGACTGGCGATTCCAGCGCGCTCATCGCCAATGGCGTCGATAACCTCTCCGACACGGCCGTCTATGGGCTGAGCCTCGTCGCGCTGAGCCACGGGCGCACATGGAAGACACGGGCTGCAACCGTGTCGGGCGTGGTGCTACTCATCTTTGCGGGCGGCATCCTGCTCGACGTCGGCCGTCGCTATATCCAGGGCAGTGAACCGATCGGGCCGACAATGATGGTGATGTCGGCGATTGCCGGTGTCGTGAACTATATCTGTTTGCGTCTGCTGCAACGGCTCAAGCAGCCCGATGTTAATCTGCGCGCGGCGACCACTTTCAGCTTCAACGATTTCATCTCCAACGGCGGCATACTGATCGCGGGGGCGTTGGTGCTGTGGCTGGGAACGAATTGGCCCGATCTATTGGTCGGCTTGGCTACCGCTCTGATCGCGATCAAGGGCGGCATCGAAATCCTGCGCGATGCGCGGGCAGAAACCAAGACCAACGCGGAGACGGCGTGATGACCGAAAAACTCGAACTCGATATTCCCGTCCTTCTGCCCGAGGTTCCCGACGTGGCCGATGCCTGTGTAGGGCGCCTCGTCTCGACGTTGAGCGCCAAACCCGGCGTCGAGCGCGCGCACGTCCTGCCCGCCGATGGCGACACACCGGCAAAGCTGTGCATCCATTTCGACGGGGCGGCCCTGCCGCTGCCGCGTGTGCGCGAGATGGTGCGGGCGGCGGGCGCCGAGATCAGCGGGCGATACGGCCATGCGACATGGCAGGTCGAGGGGATCGGGCACGAACGCCGCGCCCGCACCGTCGGCGAAACCCTGTGCCAAGTGCCCGGCGTGCTGCAGGCCGACGCCAGCGCCTCGGGCAGCGTCCGGGTCGAATATGACAAGGAGCGCGTCGATGAGGCCGCGATCGTCGCGGCGCTGGGCAAGCTCAAGGTCAAGCCGGGCAAGCGGACGGGCTCCGATCATGCTGGACACGATCACGGCGCCGACGGCCATGCCGGGCACGATCACGGGTCTGGTGGCCATGCGGAGGGCGCGGAAAAGCACGGACCGGATGATGGTCACGATCACGCCCACGCCAATTTCCTCGGCCCCAATACCGAGCTGATCTTTGCGCTTGCCTGCGGCACGCTGCTGGCGATCGGCTTCGCGATCGAGAAGCTGGTGGCGGGTACGCCCGACTGGCTGCCGACCGCCTTCTATGTCGGCGCCTATGTGTTCGGCGGCTTCTTCACGCTGCGCGAGGCGATCGACAATCTGAAGCTGAAGAAATTCGAGATCGATACGCTGATGCTCGTCGCGGCCGCCGGCGCCGCGGCGCTCGGTGCCTGGGCGGAAGGCGCGCTGCTGCTGTTCCTGTTCAGCCTCGGCCATGCGCTCGAGCATTACGCGATGGGGCGCGCCAAGCGCGCAATCGAGGCGCTGGCCGAACTTGCGCCCGACAAGGCGACGGTGCGCCGTGACGGGCAGACGACGGAGATTCCGGTCGAGGAGCTGGTGGTCGGCGACGTGGTGGTCGTGCGCCCGAACGAACGCCTGCCCGCCGATGGCTTCGTCATCAAGGGGTCGAGCGCGATCAACCAGGCCCCCGTCACCGGCGAGAGCATCCCAGTCGACAAGGAGCCGGTCGCCGATGTCGAGGCGGCGCGCGCGAAGCCCGATGCGGTCGAGGCGACGTCGCGGGTGTTCGCCGGCACGATCAACGGCGGCGCTGCGATCGAGATCGAGGTGACGCGGCGTTCCAACGAAAGCGCGCTCGCGAAGGTCGTGAAAATGGTGAGCGAAGCGGAGACGCAGAAGTCGCCCACGCAGCGGTTCACCGATCGGTTCGAGCGCGTCTTCGTGCCGGCGGTGCTGGCACTCTCGTTCATCCTGCTGTTCGCGTGGGTTGTGATCGACGAGCCGTTCCGCGACAGCTTCTATCGCGCGATGGCGGTGCTGGTCGCCGCCAGCCCCTGTGCCCTGGCGATCGCCACCCCGAGCGCGGTGCTGTCCGGCGTCGCGCGGGCCGCACGCGGCGGCGTGCTGGTAAAGGGCGGCGCGCCGCTCGAAAACCTCGGCTCGCTAAAGGCGATCGCTTTCGACAAGACGGGGACGCTGACGGAAGGGCGCCCCCGCATCACCGATGTCGTCCCCGTCGACGGCGCGAGCGAAGAGGATCTGTTGGCGCTCGCGGTCGCAGTCGAGGGCTTGAGCGATCACCCGCTGGCACAGGCGATCGTGAAAGATGGACGCGAGCGCTTGGGCGGGCGCGAGCTGCCGACCGCGAACGATCTCAAGAGCCTGACAGGTCGCGGTGTCACCGCGACCGTCGATGGCGAGACGGTGTGGATCGGCAAGGCCGAGATGTTCGGCGTGGAGGGTATCCCCACGCTGAACGCGGCCGCGACCGACGCGATTGCAACCCTGCGCGAGGGCGGGCGCACCACGATGGTCGTCCGCAAGGGCGATAAGGACATCGGCGCGATCGGGCTGATGGACACGCCGCGCGAGGCGGCCAAAGTTGCGCTCAAGCGGCTGCGCGAGATGGGCATCACCCGGATGATTATGATCTCCGGCGACCACCAGAAGGTGGCCGACGCCATCGCCAAGGATGTCGGGCTCGACGAGGCATGGGGCGACCTGATGCCGGAGGATAAGGTTGCCTCGATCAAGAAGCTCGCCGGCGAAGACAAGGTTGCGATGGTCGGCGATGGCGTCAACGATGCGCCGGCGATGGCGTCGGCGACCGTCGGCATCGCGATGGGCGCTGCGGGCTCGGACGTGGCGCTGGAAACGGCCGACGTCGCGCTGATGGCCGACGATCTCGCGCACCTGCCATTCGCGGTGGGTCTGAGCCGACACACCCGCGGTATTATCCGGCAGAATGTGTTCGTCAGCCTCGGCGTCGTGGCGTTCCTCGTGCCCGCGACGATCTTGGGCCTGGGCATCGGCCCGGCGGTCGCGATGCATGAAGGCTCGACGCTGCTGGTCGTGTTCAATGCGCTGCGGCTGCTCGCCTACCGCGATCCGGCGACGCAAGCGGCATGACGGCGGACCGCTACGATGCCCTGATCGTCGGCGGCGGCCCCGGGGGCCTCACGGCGGCGATCTACCTTGCGCGATATCACCGCCGCGTGGTCGTGGTCGACGAAGGGCATAGCCGAGCGAAATGGATACCGCTCTCCCATAATCATGCCGGCTTTCCGGATGGGATCGCGGGCGAAGAGCTGCTGCGGCGGATGCGCGAACAGGCCAAACGCTACGGCGCGACGATCCTGACGGATCGCATCGAGAACATCGACGGTAAGGTGGATGGTTTCGAAGCGCGAGGGTCCACCGTGACGATCTCCGCGCGTGCCGTCTTGATCGCAACCGGGGTCGAAAATCGCCGACCTGCGCTCGATGCAGATACGCACCGCGACGCCCTCCAGCGGGGAGCCCTGCGCTATTGCCCGGTCTGCGACGGTTACGAAGCGACCGGGCTGGCGATCGGGGTGATCGGCGCGGATACGCACGGCGTCGCGGAGGCGCTGTTCCTGCGCACCTTCTCGGACCGGATCACGCTGGTCGCGCATGAAACAATTGACCTGAGTGTTGACGATCGCTCCGCGCTCGCGGCGGCCGGAATCAAGATCGCGGCGAGACCGCTGGCCCGAATGGACTTTTCGGGCGATCGGGTCGCGCTCCACCTGACCGACGGCAGCGAGCTTCACGTCGACACGGTGTATCCGGCGCTCGGGTCGGACAGCAACAATGCGCTTGCGCGCCAGCTCGGTGTCGAGCTGAGCGACGATCGCTGCATCGTCGTCGATACCAAGCAGCGCGCGAGCGTCGCCGGCGTCTATGCGGCGGGCGATATCGTCATGTCGCTCGATCAGATCAGCGTCGCGATGGGCCATGCGGCAATCGCCGCGACCGCCCTCCACAACGATCTGCGCAACCGCGACGGGGAGGGCACCGCGTCGTGAAATGGCTGATCGTATTCGACCTCGACGGGACGCTTGCGGAGAGCAAGCGCCCCTTGTCGGCCGAGATGGCGGCGACGCTCGCGCGTCTGCTGGCCGTGGTCGATGTCGCGGTGATCTCGGGCGGCGACTGGCCGCAATTCGACCGGCAAGTCGCCTCGCGCTTGCCGATCGACGCCGCGCGCGAGCGACTATGGCTGATGCCGACCACCGGCACGAAGCTCTACCGCTTTGTCGACGGTGCGTGGCGCGCGATCTATGCTGAGTTGTTCGATGACGCGGAGAAGGCGAGCATCCGCGCAGCCTTCGACCGTGCGCTGTCGGAAGCGGGGCTTGCCGACGAACGCTTTTGGGGCGAACGGATCGAGGATCGGGGAAGCCAGATTACCTTTTCCGGCCTCGGCCAGGATGCGCCGCTGGAAGCGAAGGAGGGCTGGGATCGCGATCGCGCCAAGCGGACCGCGATCCAGAAGACGCTGCGGGCGGCGCTGCCCGGCCTTTCGATCAACCTGGGCGGCACCACGTCGATCGATGTCACCCGCGCCGGCGTCGACAAGGGTTATGGACTGAAGCGGCTGAGCAAGGAAAGCGGCGTGCCGCTGGCCGGGATGCTCTTCCTCGGCGATGCGATCTACCCCGGCGGCAACGACTATCCGGCGGCGGAAATCGGCGTGGATACGGTGAAGGTCCGCGACGTCGCCGAAACCGCCGCCGTCGTGTCGGCGATCATTGCTTGCCTGAAGCGCTGAGAGCCGAAATAACAAGGGCCGGAAATCAAAGATTGATAATAGTAGTTATGTTAAATTTGGCCAGTTCCCAGGCGATTAGAACGCCAGTTCTGCCTGCCTTGGAACCGCTCTCGGCTGGTCTTGTCGGCCGCCGATGAGACCCCGCGCGCACCCTGCCAGAACATATACGGCTTGGCGCTGCGCACCGCGATTATGATGATCGACACAATAGCCCTGATAGTGCCGCTTGAGCAAGCCAGCGCGCACGAGTTCGGATACTGCCCGGCTCACATTCGTTTTTCCCGACGCCCGCACTTGCTCACGGATGGCGTCGTCGACGATTGCCGTCGCCTGATCGACGTTGGCGGGCAATGCGCCTGACATTGCCAGATCGCTGCGTATCCGCTCTTCCAGGGCAACGCGCCGGGGGTCACGCTGCCCCATCGGGGTGAGCGCATCACAAAGCCAGTCACGCAAAGGAATGAGGCCGCCGCCCTTGGCCACTAACGGCCCCGCGCTGCCATCGGATCGGGAAACCTGTGCAATGAGGTTGAGCACCATGAAAGCGTAGCGCGGTCGAGACGAGGACCGCGCAAGCATCTCCAGCAAGCAGGGCATATCCAGTTGCGGGCGGCCGTCGCCAATGATCGGAGCGTGCAACATAACAGGATTGAATCAAGCACATATAGGGGGTGAAGTGAATCCCCTTTGCCGCAGATTTTCATCATTTTGTCGGCTGTGACACTTTGCCCGAAGGTAAAGTGTCACGCGCGCCCTTTCATCATCGCATCGGTCGGCTCGTGTTAAAGACGACCTGTGCTTTTCTTGCGGGGAGTTGGGTGCTGGAGGCAGCCGGTCTTGTTTTTCAATGGCTTCGCCGAACGGTGACTGGACGAAGCCGCAAACAAAATGCGAATCGTTCGCACTATGAGCAGTCTCGAAGATGCCGGCCGCTTGGGCGATATCACCGCATTCGAAGCAGAATGCCGGCAGGCGACAACGCTCGATCAGCTCAAATCCTTGCTTGATGCGATTGTGCGCCAGTTCGGATTCCGTTGGTTCGCATTGGTGCACAATGTCGACTTGAAGCGGACCACCCGCAAAGCCCTGCTGATAACCACCTATCCGGTGCGTTGGATCGAGGAAATCCTGGAGTCACGTCTCTATCTTGAGGATCCGGTTCACGCCGCTTGCGTCAAAACCGTCTCCGGGCTCACCTGGGATCAGATCGGCGATTATATCGCGCCCAATGCTCGCCAGCGGTCGATCCTTGAACGGGGTCGCGCACATGGACTGGCATCTGGGTTCACCATGCCGATCAGGATGCACGACGAGCCCGACGCGATGTTCACCATAACGCGTCAGGGCGATGACAATATTTCAAGCCCGGACCTTCTCTCCGCCCGATTGATTGGCACCGTTGCGTTCGACCAGGCTCGAACCCTTCTCGGTCCAGATGAACTGGCAAACGTGCCGATAGCGCTCAGCCCGCGCCAGATCGACTGCATTGATCTGGTGGCACAGGGCAAGAGCGACTGGGAGATCGGACAGATACTGGGGTTGAGCCGCGATACTGTTCATGAATATGTCGAAGGTGCACGCCGGCGATACGGCGTGCGTCGTCGGACCCAGCTCGTGCTTCGCGCCGTGCGAGACGGACATCTGAACATCGACGCGCTCGTCTAGTAGCGCCGCCTCTCACAATAGCGAGCAGCACTTCAGGTCGTTTTGACTTGAGGCTCCTAGGGTCGTTGGCCATCAACGCCGACTTCCATTTCTACGCCCTTGCCATCCTTTGTTCGTCCGCTCCCCCCTTGTGGGGGGATTGCCCGAATTTGCCGCGCCGGGTTCAAAAGAGAGGTGATTTTCAACGGAAAGTGGTCGGAGCATTTTTAATGCAGCGGCGCTGAAAAGCGGAGAAATCGGATGCAGCGCCTGCACATCGCCCTTGCCGTGCCGTTCGTGGCGATGTCCGCCCAGACGGTTCCGGCGCGAGCCAACGATCTTGGCTGCCAGGTTCTGCTTTGCCTCGCAAATCCGGGCGGTGCGATGCAATACGGCGCGTGCATCCCCCCGATGACCAAGCTTTGGCAAAAGCTGGCGACCGGCGGCTCCTTTCCCGGCTGTAGCGGCGGCGGTGTCGCGAAGACCAAGGTTTACGACCGTGACTCCGCCACCCGCCGCCGTGTCGTGATGACGTTTGCCGATGGTCGGCAACAAACCTATTCGCTTGCCAATATCGAGCGCGTTACGCCGGCCCCGTATCCAGCCAGAATGGGTTCACAATGATCCTGCAACTGGCCAGCGTCGTTGCCCTCGCGCAGCAATGCGCGCCATCGGTCGCGCCGGAAACACTGGTTTCCGTCGTGCATACCGAAAGCAAGTTCGACACATTGGCCATCGGCGTAAACGCCCGCGGCATCCGACCCGAAAGACCCGCGACGCCTGCGGCGGCCGCCCGGATCGCCCGATCGTTGATCGCCAAGGGATATAATATCGACCTCGGCCTCGGGCAGATCAACAGCGCCAATCTTCGATGGCTGGGTCTCTCGGTCGAGGATACATTCGATCCCTGTCGCAATCTCGCCGCAGCAGCGCGGGTCCTGTCGAGCAACTTTCTTGACGCGGCGCGCACCCAGGGTTCGTCCGATCGCGCGATCTCCGTTGCTCTCTCGATGTACAATACCGGAAGTCAGGCCCGTGGCTTTGGCAACGGCTATGTGGCGAGAGTCTATGCGAGCTCTGCGGTCATTATTCCCGCGATCAGGGGATTGGCGCCAACCGGCGCAGGCTCGGCCAGGTCCACCCCTCCAATACCCGCATCCGAAACGCCAATCCAGGAGCCTCGCATTGTGCAGACGGCGGTGAAAGCACCGCGGTCCTGGGACATTTCCGCAGGCGCCCAAACCGCCTCGATGATGGTGTTTGGTGACGGGACGCCGGCATCGAGAGAAGGACCGACCGAATGACAATTCCCGCTTCGACCATATCGATCTGGCTCCCGCCACGTCGCCGCGCTTTCGTCCAGACGCTGGCGCTCATCGCCACCGCCATCCTGGTTTCGATGCTGCTGAGCGACCCCGCGCATGCCCAGGCGGCCGATGGCGTCACGTCGATGGCCGAGAATATCAAGACCTGGCTGACCGGCACATTTGCCAAGACGATCGCGGTGATCGCGGTCGTCATCGTCGGCTTCATGTTCTTCACGGGCCGTGCCAGCCTCGGTCTCCTCGTGACGGTCATTGTCGGTATCTTCATCGTGTTCAGCGCGCAGTGGATCGTCGATACCATCACCGGCGGCGCGTGAGTGCGCCGCGATGGACGACGAAAAGCTTAGGGAAGAGACACTCTTCCTGGCCGTGACCCGACCAACGATGTGGTTGGGCGTACCGATCGAGGCATCGCTGCCGATCGCGCTGGCAGCGTGCCTGACCCTCATCATCACCGGCAACCCGCTCTACGCTTTCGCATTGGCCGGTGCGTTTCTGACGATTGCCCGACTGATTGTCCGGCACGACGCCAACGCGTTTCGACTGCTGTGGCTGTGGACGACGACCAAGGCGCGCTGCCGCAACCGCGGCTGGTGGGGCGGCAGCTCCTACTCTCCCCTGCCGATCGACGGGGCGAAGCGCCCGGGCTTCGCACGTGGCTAGCCGGGCCAGCGCATTGAGCGGAGCGACAGCCCGCACGCCATGGCGGATCCTCAAACAAGAGGCCGACCCGGCGCGTTACCTGCCCTATGCGCGCCATATCGACGAGAACGTCATCGCGCTCGACGGGCGCGACCTCATGATGATGTTCAAGCTCGAAGGCATGGCGTTTGAAACCGCCGACCCTGTCCATCTCAACGACTGGCACGAGAAGCTCAACGGTACGCTGCGCAATATTGCCGACGACCGCCTCGCGATCTGGACCCACATCGTTCGCCGGCCGATCACGGACTATCCCGAAGGCGAGTTCCGCTCGGCTTTTGCGGCCGACCTCGATGCAAAATATCGTGCGCGCGTCACCGCCAAGCGGATGTTTGTCAACGAACTGTACCTCACCCTGATCATGCGCCCGTCCGTGGGATCGGCCGACCGCACCGGCGTGCTGCTTCGCCGTCTGGCGTCGGCACGCAAGGAAGGGACCGAGGTGGACGAGGATGAGCTCGCACGCTTCGAGGACAAGGCGCGCGATATCGAGAAGCTCCTCGCACGCTGCCGGCCTCGGCGTCTGCACCTCTACGAGCATAACGGCCTGATGTTCTCCCAACCGCTCGAGGTGCTCGAGCTGGTAATGATGGGCCGCGCCGGCAGAGTGCCGCTGGTCCGCGGCCATCTCGGTTCCGCCATCTATGGGGAACGCGTGATCTTCGGCCGCGAGACGGTCGAGGTGCGCGCGCATGATACGAGCCGCTTTGTCGGTCTGTTCGGTATCCGCGAATATCCGGCCATGACGCGACCCGGCCAGATGAACGCGCTCCTTAGCCAGGACTTCGCGTTCGTTGTCACGCAGTCCTTTGCGTTCATGGGCAAGGCGCGGGCCTCCGAGCGCCTGCGGCGGCGCCAGAACCAGATGGCATCGACCGAGGATGCCGCTGCAAGTCAGGCGCTTGAGTTGGCGGACGCGGCCGACGATCTGCAGAGCAATCGCTTTGTCCTGGGCGAGCATCATTTCTCGCTCGCGGTCTTCGGTGAAAATCAGAAACGCCTAGCCGAAAATCTTTCGACGGCACGGGCTGCGCTCGCCGATGCCGGTCTGGTCTCGGCGCGGGAAGGCCCGGCGCTGGAAGCCGCTTTCTGGTCGCAGCTTCCGGGCAACTTTGCGTGGCGTGCGCGGCCGGCGGCGATCACGTCGCGCAATTTCGCCGCTCTCTCCCCCTTCCACACCTTTCCTGCCGGCAAGGCGGAGGGCAATCATTGGGGCGCTGCCATCGCTTTGATGAAGACCGCGGCTCAGTCCCCCTTCTACTTCAATTTTCATGTGAACGATCTCGGCCATACGCTGATCATCGGTCCGTCGGGAGGCGGCAAGACTGTCGTCCAGAATTTCCTGATGGCGCAGCTCGAGAAAACCGGCGCGCAGCAGATCTTCATCGACAAGGACCGAGGCGCCGAAATCTATGTACGGTCATCCGGTGGCACGTATCTGGCGCTGCGTAACGGCGTGCCGACAGGCTTCGCTCCGCTCCGCGCGCTCGAGCAGACCCCGGGCAATATCGTCTTCCTCGGCAGGCTGATCCGGCATCTGGTGACCCCCTCGGGCATCCAGCTCGGCGTCACGCAGGAGCGGATGATCGACGAGGGCATCCTCTCGATCGGGCGCCTTCCCCCGGAAGAACGGTCCATCCTCGCGCTACGCCAATTGCTCGGACAACGTGATCCGGAAGGTATCGGGGCACGGCTTGAGAAATGGTCACGGGGCGGAGCGCTTGGCTGGGTGTTCGACAATGACCGCGACGAGTTGACGCTCGAGGCCAGGTTCATCGGTTTCGACATGACGGATTTCCTCGACAATCCCGAGATCCGCACGCCGCTGATGATGTACATGTTCCACCGGATCGATGCCCTGCTCGATGGCCGCCGGCTCGTAATCGATATCGACGAGTTCTGGAAGGCGCTGGGCGATGATGCCTTCCGCGCCTTCGCGCAGGATGGCCTCAAGACATACCGGAAGCAGAATGCGTTTCTGGTCTTCGGGACGCAAAGCCCGGCCGACGCGCTGCGCTCGGACATCTCGCATAGCATCATGGAGCAGGTCGCCACCAAGATCCTCTTGCCCAACCCGCATGGCCGGGAGGTCGATTATATCGATGGGCTTGGCCTCACCCGCGCCGAGTTCAAACTCATCAGAAACGATCTGATCCCCGAAAGCCGGCGCTTTCTGGTCAAGCAGGGTCACGATTCCATCGTCGTGGAACTCGATCTCGGCGGGCTGTCCGACGAGCTGGCCGTCCTCTCGGGCACAACTGAGACCGTGGGAATCCTCGATCAGGTTCGCCGCGAACATGGCGACGATCCCAGCGACTGGCTGCCCGTCTTTCACGAGCGCCGCCGAGCCACCACCAGAAGGAAAGGATGAGGTCATGAAAGCATTACGAGCGCTCGCGATTGTCAGCGGACTGACGATGTCCATGCCGGCGTTCGCGCAAGGCATCCCGGTCTATGATTCCAGCACCTTCCTGCAGACGCTCTCGACCGTGAAGAACACCCTGTCGATGATCGAGCAGGGCAAACAGCAGATTTCGCAGGCGACCGAGCTCTACAACAGCGTCAACAAGCTGACGAACGTCAACCAGATCGCGTCGTCCCTGAACACCGATGCCGTTCGCCACCTCTTGCCGAGCGAAGCACGGGATATTCAGCGCCTCATGTCATCTGACACCACGGGCCTCGGTAGCCTTGGGACCGCCGCAGATCGGATCCGTATCAGCAACCGCGTCGAGCTTCCCGAACTGCGCCCGGATGCGACGGCTTTCGAGCGGTCGAACCGCGATTCCATCTCTCGAAATGGTGACATGGCGGCGCGCGACGCGGCCATTGCCGAGGCAGCGTATGGCGTCACCGCCCAGCGGACGACAGGTCTCGAGGAACTGCGCTCGTCGCTCGACACCGCGTCAGACGCGAAGGACGTGATGGATATCCAAGCCCGTGTCGGCGTGGAAAATGCTCATATCCAGAACGACGCAGTGCAACTTCAGGCGCTCACAATGAGGCAGCAGGCGGAGCAGCGGATTCGATCGCAGCAGGAGAGCGAGCAAATCTTAGCAAGAAAGCTTGGGAGCCTCCATCAATGAAGGCAACCATCTTCAAGGCATTCGCGCTTTTGGTCCCGGCATTTCTGGTCGCGTGCCAACCCCCTGCGCGCGGAAAGGATTACCTCAAAGCCCACCCCCAAGAGCTCGCGGAAGTCCTGAAGGCGTGCGCCGATGGCACGCATCGCGACGCACAGGAATGCTCGAACGCAGAGAGTGTGAAGACGCTTGATCAAAAGCTGCGCTCGCTGTCGCCGGCCCATTGACCGGGGAAAGATGAGATGGCCGACGGGCTCTTCACCACTCTCTACACCAACATCGACGGCAAGCTCGACATGTTCCTTAACGAGCGCTTGAACAATGTCATCGAGGTTGTGCGCGGCCCACTCGCGCTTGGTTTGGTCATCTATATTGCGCTGTTCGGCTACATGGTGATGCGCGGCATCGTCAGCGAGCCGTGGGGCGAGCTTGTCTACCGAATGGTGAAACTGTGTTTGCTCTACGTTGCGGCCACCACGGTCGCCTACACGGAGTGGGTAACTAATCCCCTGTTTCACGGCATGCCTGATGCGATCTCGCAGGCGTTGGCGGGGCATACCGTCACGAGCGTTGGCAACGTGTTCGACGACTATTTCAGCCAGTGTGACGTTATTATCGCGAGGATCGAGACCGAGGCGGCAACCTACAGCGATATCAACCCATACAAGCTCGTTTTGTACGTCCTGAGCCTCGGTCTTAAAGCGCTTGCCGGACTATCTGCGGCGATCGGCTTCTCCATCACCGTTTTCGCGAAGGTGGCACTGGCCATCATCATCGCGCTCGGACCGATCTTCATCGCCCTTTCGCTCTTCGAGACCACGCGAAGGCTATTTCACGGCTGGCTCGGGCAGGCCTTCAACTTCATTGTGCTGATGGCAGTGATCATCGCGATCACGGCCTTGATCACTGACCTTGGTGCTACCGCGATTACCGCATCCGAAGGTGTTGGAGACGCCGCCTTGGGTGCGGTGCTGTTCGCCGTTTATATTTTCTTGGGAACGATCTTCTTTTTCCAGGCGCCGTCAATCGCGACCGGCATTGCCGGGGGCGCGTCCGCCGGCATCGGCGCCTTCGCCGGCTCTGCGTGGGGGTCCATGGCGGCACCGTTCCAGCAACGCCGTATCGCTCGCAACAGTCGCAATCTCGAACGGGCCGCTCAGCGCGGCGGTTCGGTGAGCCGCGCATGAGGAAGGAACACCCAATGACGAGGCCGTCCACGATAGTCCGTGCGCTCCGACGATCGGCGGTCGTCATCGCCCTGCTCCCGACACTCGCCCAAGGGGCTTCCGGGCCGAAGAAACTGCCCGTCTGCAATGGCAAGCACCTGCGCGACGTCAACATCTATGGGAGCGTACTGCCGGGCTCGCCGATCCCCGCCGTGGTGGTGCCCCCTGCCCCACCACCCGTGCCACAGATCAAGCAACCAGCTGATCGCGGCACACCGCCCCCGCCCGTTCCTTTGTCCGAGAAGACATCGGCGCGAGCAGCTCCCAGCACCTATGGAAGTTGCTGATCATGCGGAATCAGACCGAAGGCGTGCCGGCCAAGGACGCCGAACTCTATTTCGGCCATGCCCGATCCTGGGATCAGGACCGCCAGCGTAAATCGTTGCGGTCCGAACGCATCGCCTGGGTGGTAGCTGGCCTGGGCCTGCTTGCCGCGACCGCGGAGGGTTTCGCACTCGCGGGCCTTGCGCCGCTGAAGACGGTCATGCCGTACATCATTCGCGTCAATCAGACGACGGGCGCCGTCGACGTGCAGACCACCGTCACCCAGAAGCCGATGCGCTATGATGAGGCGGTCACGAAATTTTTCCTCGCGCAATATGTCCGGACCCGGGAAAGCTGGTTGCCGGCGGCGGCCGAAGAGAATTTCCGGGCCGTCACTATCCTGTCCGAACCAGGCGAGCAGCAACGCTGGGGCCGGTTTTTCAGCTCGAACAACGCCGCAAGCCCACAGGTCGTGTGGGGCAAGAGCGCGGTCGTCCAGGCCCGCGTGCGCAATATCGCCTTCATCAACGATCGTGTTGCCAACGTCCGCTTCACGCGGACAGTGCAGACCGACACCGATACGCAAAGCAGCGACTGGATCGCGACCGTCACCTTCCGGTACACGAACGCGCCGATGGCGGAGGGCGACCGCTATCGCAACCCATTGGGGTTCCAGGTCGAGAATTACCGCGCGGACCCCGAGGTGGTGCGGTGAACCGCCTTCTTCCATTAGCGAGCCTTATCGCCATTATGGCGACACCCGCGCTCGCGGAGGACACGCCGCGCGGTGGGCCGGCGGATCCACGCGTGAAGTTCGTCGAATATCAGGAGACCCAGGTCTACCGGATCGTCGGCACATTCCGGACAGCGACCCAGGTCGTGCTTGGCGCCGACGAGACGATTGAACATGTCGCGCTCGGCGACACCGTCTCCTGGGAAGTGGCGGTTGCCGGTCACATTCTGTTCCTGAAACCCCGTGAGCGGGCGGGACCAACGAACCTTATCGTCACGACCAATCGCGGGGGTGAGCTGCGCAACTACGCCTTCGAACTGACGGCGCGCCGAGGACCCATCGGCAGCGGGAGCCGTGATACATTCTTCCAGGTTCGGTTTCGCTACCCGCGCGATGAAGCTGATCGTGCCGCTCGCATGCGCGCGACGCAGGAAGCACAGCGCGTCGCGGCATTGCAGGCGAGCGCCGTTCGGGGAGCCCTTGACCACGGCGTCATCGATGGACCGCGTAATCTGAACTACAAGGTCCAGGGTGCGAGCGATCTTCAGCCGTCGGAGATCTCCGACAACGGCCAGTTCACGGTCCTGCGTTTTCCCGGCAACCACGAAATCCCGGCGATTTATCTCGTGCGCCCGGACGGCTCGGAGACGTTGGTCCCATTCGATGTCCGGGACGAGTTCGTGGTCGTTCACGCTGTGGCGGCTCAACTGCGTCTGCGCCGGAACCGGGAGGTGCTGTGCATCTATAATCTCGCGCCAACACCTTACGGCGTCGATCACGGCACCAACACAGCGTCGCCGCATGTCGAACGCACCATACAAGACCCGAAGGAGTGAGCGCGATGGACGAGTCTGCGGCCGAGGCCCCTCGTCGCCCGCAAGGCGATCCAACACCTGAACGCGACGAAATCATCCGCGAGCGCGGCATCGATCCGATCGGTGGGATGACACCGGCAAAGCGGAACACCGCCCTGATTTTCGCGGGAACGGCGATGGTTCTCGGCATCTTGTGGGTCAACTCGGGGCCAAGCACCAACAATGCCGGCAGCCTGATGGGCAAACCGGAGTCGATGGCCAAACGCCCCGATCTGGCAGCGCGCGAGACCGTCGCGTATGATGCCGTCGCGGCGAAACCCAAGCCGCTTGGCGCTCTCGCCGCAGATCCCAACGCACCCGTCATCAATCCTCCACCTGGCACGCAGGTCGTTGGCCCTGACGGACAGATCGTTCCTGCCATGCAACCGGGCGCAGCGCCGGCAGGCGCGCCGCAGAATACGCGGCAGAACCTGGCCGACCAGGCACGGCGATCGACATTGATCGCCTATGGAGGGCGCGATGCGCTTCAGCCATCGGGCGGTGGAAGTGGCGCAGGTAGCGGCACCGCCAGTCCGGACGGCGGCGATGGTGCTAACGATACGGCCGCCCGCGGCGCACCCAATGCGCTCGACGCGCTTCGACAGAGTTCGGCGGTCGGCGAGGCACGGGCCTCGATGCTGCCCAACCGCAATTATCTCGTCACCGCCGGCACGCTGATCCCGTGCATCCTCCAGACAGCGATGAATTCTGCGCAGCCCGGTTACACCTCGTGCCTGATTCCGCGCGACGTCTATTCGGAGAATGGCCGTGTCGTGCTCATGGAAAAGGGCACCAAAGTCCTCGGCGAATATCATGGCGGCATCCAGCAAGGGCAGAACCGCCTGTTCGTGTTGTGGACGCGGGCCGTCACGCCGCAGGGCGTGCGCATCGACCTGGCTTCGCCGGGGTCGGACGCCCTTGGCCGCGCCGGCATCGCCGGGTCCGTGGACACCTTCTTCTGGGCGCGCTTCGGTAGCGCGTTGCTGCTCTCGCTGGTCGACGACGCCGCTTATATCGCCGGGCAGTCCGTTTCAGGTGGCAGCAACAACTTCAATAATACGACCCGGACCCCGAGCGAGGGGGCGAGCATTGCACTCCAGAACAGCATCAATATCCGACCGGTGCTGAAGAAAAACCAGGGCGAGGAGGTCGGGATCTTCGTCGCCAAGGACTTCAACTTCGCCGACGTCTACAATCTCGAGTTGCGGCGCTGAGGATGAGCGATACCGCTGTCCTGCGCCATTATCTCGCGCCGATCCTGCCGCTGCTGGAGCCGGTCGAGGTCACCGAACTGGTGATCAACAAGCCCGGCGAAGTCGGCATCGAGGATCATCGCGGTTGGCATTGGCATAGCGTCGCCGAACTCGACAGCGATTGGCTGGCGACGCTGGCCGTCGCGGCCGCAAGCTTCACCCGGCAGGACGTCAATGCCGAGACCCCGATCTGCTCGACGATCTTGCCGGGCGGAGAGCGGTGCCAGATCGTCATACCCTCGGTGACCCCGAATGGCGCGCCGTCCTTCACGGTGCGCAAGCCTTCCCGGGTCAATCTGGCGATCGATCAGCTCGAGCAGACCGGCCTGTTCAAGGGAACTCGCTCTGCGGCGTGCGGTCTTGGCGAAGTCGATGCTCAATTGGTGGCACAGCGCGACGCCGGTGACTGGCCGTCCTTCTTCAGGACCGCCGTCGCCGCCCGCAAAAACATCCTGGTGAGCGGCGCGACCGGCTCGGGCAAGACCACTTTTGCCAAGGCGCTGATCCAGTTGATCCCGCCCGACGAGCGGCTGCTCACGATCGAGGATACGCGCGAGCTTGTCGTCGAACACCGCAACGTCGTGCATATGGTCTATTCGAGCGAGCGACAGGGCCTGGCCAAGGTCGGCCCGAAGCAGCTGCTTGAAAGTGCGCTGCGCATGCGGCCCGATCGCATTCTGTTGCAAGAACTGCGCGACGGGACTGCCTTTTTCTATCTGCGCAACGTGAACTCGGGTCACCCCGGCTCGATTACAACCGTCCATGCCGGTTCAGCGATGGGCGCTTTCGAGCAGCTCACCTTGCTGGTGAAGGAGTCCGAAGGCGGGCGCGATCTGGCCCGCGACGATATCCGTGGGTTGTTGCACATGTTGGTCGACGTCGTCGTCCAGACCCGCAAGCGCGCCGGAAAATTCGAAGTCGAGGAGGTGTATTTTGACCCGCCTGTCGGACGCGCGACCGCTCACTAAGGTCGCGATCGTCGCGGGGATGCTCGCGGCAACCGTTTTGGCATGTGCCTTGTGCGCGGTGCTGGTCGCGCTCGTCGGCCTCAACCAGATCGGCCCGCGCACGCAGGTCTCGGCGATACCCGGATGGCTCTGGTACTATCGCCGCGACCCGCTTCTGCATCTGTGGCTGGAGCGCGGTGCGCTGGTCAGCGGCGCAATCGCCTTCGTCATCCTGCTCATCATCCTGAAGCAGGGGCGCACGCTCCATGGCGAGGCACGGTTCGCGCGCGAAAGCGAGATCCGGCGCGAACATCTGCGCAGCAACAGCGGGATCATCGTCGGGCAGAAAGGCGGCCGCTATCTCGTTTTCGGCGGCACCGAACATGTCTTGCTTGAGGCACCGACGCGCGCCGGCAAGGGCGTCGGCGTAGTGATCCCCAATCTTCTGAGTTGGGCGGACTCGGTGGTGGTGCTTGATGTGAAGCGCGAGAATTGGGACATCACCGCAGGTTTTCGCGCGCGCCATGGCCAGTCGGTCTATCTGTTCGATCCGCTCGACCCCGAAGGGCGAAGCGCCCGCTACAATCCCTTGAGCTTCATCGACCGGCTCGACGACACCGATGTGATCAATGAACTCCAGAAGATCGGCGGCATGTTGTTTCCGGCTCCGGAAAAGGCTGATCCATTCTGGGCGGAAGCGGCGCGCGCCGCCTTTGTCGGCGTCGGCGCCCTTGTCGCGGCCAATCCCGCCCTCCCCTTCACGATCGGCGAAATCTATCGGCGACTGACGACGGGCGATCCGAAGGTCGAATTGCCGAAGGTCGTCGAAGAGGCGCAGAAGCGGGGGCAACGGCTGAGCCAGGCCTGTGTGTCGGCGCTGAGTGACTTCACCTCCGCGTCCGACAACACATTTTCGGGCATCAAGCAGACGATCACCTCGAAGCTCAATCTCTGGCTCAATCCCTATGTCGATGCCGCGACGTCAGAGACCGATTTCGATCTGCGCCAAATCCGCCGCGAGCGGATTTCGATCTATCTTGGCGTATCGCCCGACAATATTGATCGGATCGCGCCCGTCTATAACCTCTTTCTTCAGCAGCTGATCGATCTCAATACGCGGGAACTGCCTGAGAATGGCGGCCGCGTGCCGGTGCTCATTTTGCTCGATGAGTTCGCCCGCCTCGGCAAGGCACCGGTCATCGCGTCGGCGTTTTCCTACGTTGCAGGCTACGGGCTTCGCCTGTTGCCAGTCATCCAGAGCCGGTCCCAGCCCCGCGGTATCTATGGCGTGGATGTCACCGACGAGATCATCGCCAACTGCGGTCTGGAGATCGTATTCACACCCAAAGAACTGAAGGTCGCCAACGAACTTTCCGAGCGGCTCGGTTTTTTCACGATGAACGTCAAATCGAAGAGCCGGACGATCCATGGCCTGCTCGCCAACCGCAGCGTGTCGGAATCGGACCAGCGGCGCGCGCTGATGATGCCTCAGGAGCTGATGCAGATGCCCAAGGGCGACCTTCTGCTGATGCGCGGCGGGATTCCGCCCGTCAGGGGCCGCAAGATCGAGTATTTCCGCTCGAAGCGCTTCACGAGCCGGATCAGTGACCCGCCCAAGGTTGCGCCCCGTCCGATCGCGATTAACGCCGTGTCGTCCGCCGCCAAATTGGCAGGCGGGGCGAGCAGCAGCGATCCGTTAGCGCAGGCCCTTAGCGCGAAGCGGGCTGCTCTGTTGAACGACGGTCCAGCGACTGCGGCTGCGGAGCAGGCACAACCAAACTCGCGCGCGTTGACCGATGACGAACTGTCGGGCTTTGCCGAGATCACCGATGACATGTTGGTGCTCGGCAACATGGTGGATCTGCCACCCCCCGGCGATGAACAGGCCGCTATTGCCTTTGTCACGGCGATGACGGCCCGGGCCGTTCTCGAGCCCGTGGGTGCCGGCGCCCAATCTCCAGCATTTGTGACCGAGAGGCATGACCATGGCAGAGAGTGATCGCAAGCAATCGGGTACGGCGCGGACCACTACCAACAGCGTTGGCATCGACGCCGCCGAACGGCGCAAGGCGCGGGCGCCTGGGTCGGTTCCGCCGGAAAGGTCCTCGCCTGGGGGATCGAAGGGTCCCACTGAAGCGCCTGATCATGCCGGGGCTGTCGGTGTGCCGCGCCGCGCGCCCAAGGTGCATTCCCTCGAGGCGGGCGATGTGCCGGAGAGCGTGCGGAAGCGCTATTATGCCGACAAGGCAAAATGGTCGGGCGAACCCGCCTTTTTCACGACGGCGCAAGCAAAGGATCCCGCGTTTCGCGATCAGGGCCGGCGCTTGGTCACGGCGACGGAGAGCCAGGAGGTCGTCAAGGATCTGGTGGCGATCGCACAACACCGCAATTGGGATCGGATTCACGTCACGGGATCGGAAGAATTTCGGCGATCGGTCTGGATCGAGGCGAGTCAAAAGGGGCTGGAGGTACGTGGCTACAAGCCCAATGATCGCGATTTCCAGGAGCTCGACCGGCTCCGCGGAGAGACGAGCCGCAATACGATCGCGCCCATGGCAGCCCGTGACGTCGATGTCGCCCGTGGGTCAACCGGGATAAGCCGCCGGAGCGACGGCAATGGTTTGGAACGGCCCGATGCCCGGCGCGGCGATCGTGGCAACACGCCGAACGATCGTGCGGCCGACAGCCAGATGCGCGTGATGGAAGCGGTGATCCGACGGACGTTGTTCGACAATCCCGAAGCGGTCGCGCGGGTGATGACAGTTGCCCGCACGCAGCTCGATGCGCATATTGCGGCGGGACGGAACATCCGCCCGGCAATGGTCAAGGACGCCTCCCCGATCGTCAGGCAGGATATCGTCCGCGGCCGTGACCCAGCCACGCCCCCCATCCCTCGTCCAGGTCGCGAGCCCAAACCCCAGGAACGCAGCCGGTCTCGGTGATCCAAAATCGGTCTTTGTGCCGCAACCCCTCTACGACATATGGCTCAGGCGATCGGCTCCTGGTTTAAGAAACGCGACTTTTGTTCGTCTTCGCCGAACATTTATCACGATTGATAAACCGCGAGCGGCCCGACCCAAGGCCTGTTGGATGTATACTGCCTGCGCGGACCGTCCCACTAAAGGCGACGATCTTGCCATATAATATAACCTCCGTTATATCGAACGCGCCGGACATCGCTCATAGAGGCTCAAATTGCGCGAAGGATATAATCTCAAGACGCTTGGACCTCGGGCCGCCCAGCTGATCGTCGAACTCAACGAACGCCGTCAGCCGATTTTTTCGCTTGCGGACGTCACCGAGATCACAGGTCTGAGCCCGTCATCGGCACGCAGCCTCGTCGCGAACACGGAAGCGCGCGGCATCGTCACGCGTCTCAAGCCTGGCCTCTACAATCTGGTGCCATTCGAGCGGGGCCGTGACACCGAGCATGTGAGCGATCCTTACCTCATTGCAAGGACACTGGTTGGCGATGCGGACTATTTCATCTCCCACGGCAGCGCCCTCGAGCTGCACCGCATGGTCACCCAACCGCAGTTGGCCATCATCGTCTCCTGCGCCAAACGGCTGCGCCCGCAGCACATTCACGGGTATGAGTTCCGCTTCGTCGACGTCAAACCGCAGGATTTCTTCGGTCTGACCGAGATCTGGATCACATCCGAGGAGCAGGTCAGGGTCAGCGATCCCGAGCGGACCATCATCGATGGTCTCGACCATCCGCAATATGTCGGTGGCGTCACGGAGGTCGCCAAGGGACTCTGGATGAAGCGCGATACACTGCGGGTCGAACTGATGATCGAATACGCGCTTCGCCTCGGCGTTGGCGCGGTGATCCGCCGCCTGGGCTATCTGCTGGAATTATACGAACTGGCCGACACAGCCGCATTGGAGCCGTTGCGCGCGCGGCTGACGCCGACCTATCAGCGCCTCGATCCCCTGTTTCCCAATGAGGGCAGGATGCTGGCCCGATGGCGCATCCGACTCAACGTCGAGCCCGACGAACTCGATATAATCCGGAGCAGCTGATGATTCCCCAGCGCGATCTCTCCCGTATCGCCAACGGCCTTCTCAAGCCTCGCGGCCGCCGCGTGCCCGAGGCGGTGATCGAACGCGACTATTGCCTGGCCTGGTTCCTGACCGGCCTGGCCCAGCATCCATTGCGCGAATTTTTCGCCTTCAAGGGCGGGACGGCATTGCGCCGCTGCTGGTTCGAGAATTACCGCTTTTCCGAGGATCTCGATTTTTCGTTGATCAAGCCGATCGACCTGGACGCGATACTCTCCGGCCTGAACGAGATCTTCGCCATCCTCGAGGCGGCTTCGGGGATCAACATGGCCTATGATCGGCCCGACCGGCATGGCCATCAGAACACCCACACCTTCTATCTGAGCTACAAAGGCCCCCTGCCCGCGCGCAGCGACGTGAAAGTCGATATCACGATCAATGAGGTGTTCTGCTTTCCACTGGCTGAGCGCCCGATCCTGCGGACCTTCGAGGAATTTGCCGACCTGCCGGAAGGCCCGACCATTCTGGCCTACAGCCTGGCGGAGATATTCATCGAGAAGCTGGCGGCCCTGTCGGACAAGGCCCGCACCGAGCCGCGCGATCTCTACGACCTTTGGAATTTGCTCGAGGAGCGTGATATTCGACCAGCGGAATATCTCGCCGAGTTCACCCAGAAGCTCGCCCTTCGGGAACGCATGCCCAATGGCGTGACCGCCGCGATCGCCGCCAAGGAAAAGCGTTTAGGCACGCTTTGGACGGGGCGGCTGCAGCAACAGATGAGCGATCTGCCGCCATTCGAAGGGGTGTTTCGCGAGGTTATGCGCGTTCTGCGCGAAGCCGACCTGCCGGAGTAGAGCGCGCCGTTCATCGCCCCAACGATGGGCGTAAATTAATAGATTTGCTTGCTGATTCTGCCAAAGGTTATGGTGGTCAAGTTCGGGGGATGAGTTGGACGACACGCAGCGCTTTGCCTATGGGCTCAAGTTCGAGAATGCCTTTCTGCGCGAGCGCGGCAAGGCGTTCGAGAGCCTGTTCGCCCGTATCATGGCGCATGCCTTTCCGGGCGATTTCCAACCCGTCCGTCCTTACGGTCCGAAAGGCGACCTGAAATGCGATGGCTTCCGGGCCAGCGATGGCACCGTGTTCCAATGCTATGCGCCCGATGCAATGAAACTCGAACCCCTCCTTGCCAAGGTCGATGAAGATTTCGCAGGCGCGCTCGTCCATTGGACGACAAAAATGCTGCGGTGGGAGTTTGTCCATAACGACAGCCGCGGCCTCCCGGCCGAGGCCGTCAAGAAACTCGCCGCGCTCAACGCCGCGAATCCGAACGTCGCCTTGGCCGTCTGCGGCGAAGCGGAATTGCGGCTGATCGCCATGTCGCTCGCGCTCCACCAGCTCGAAGATCTCTTTGGCGCCGTTCCATCGGGCCGTGTGCTGGAGAAGCTCGATTTCGAGGCGTTGCGGCCGGTGCTGCTGGCAATTCAACGGCAGGAACCGGACGCGGAACCATCGCTGGTGGCGCCATCGGCGGCAAAGCTCGAACGCAATGCCCTCTCCCAGGACGCAGCCGGGCTGCTGCGGCAGGGCCGCCGCCGGGAGCAGTTGGTCGAAGCCTTTTTTGCCGGCTGGCCTGATCCCGACCTCGGCGAAGAGATCGCACAAGCGTTCCGGGTGCGCTATCAGGCCCTGAAGGCGGTCGGGCTATCACCGGACGATATCTTCGGCGAGCTTCAAGCTTTCGCGGGGGGTATGACCGGAGAACCAGCGCGCCAAGGTGCGGTGCTCGCTGTGCTTTCCTACTTTTTTGAACGTTGTGACATCTTTGAGGACGCGATTCGAATCGACGCGATATGATTCTACCGACCAAACATATCCGGCCCGATCGGGCGCTCCTGGCGGTTGGTGCCGACGTGCTCGGCTGCCTTCGCGAGCCGATGACCGTCTCGCGTCTCTGGGATGAGATACGCATTTCTCGCAGCGATCGGGCGGTGTCGGCACCGATCAATTATGACTGGTTCGTGCTGGCGCTCGACCTGCTGTTTATCGTGAAGGCCGTGCAGTTCGATCGTGGTCTGGTCCAAAAGACCGTTTCATGATCCACGGCCTTTCCAGCGACCTTCCGAGCTTCAAGAGCTTGGCCTTCCGGCCCGGGCTGAACATCCTGCTCGCTGACAAGAGCGATGGGGCGACCGATCGGCAGTCCCGCAACGGCGCCGGCAAAACCAGCCTTGTCGAGCTGATCCACTTCCTGTTCGGCACCAATGCCGACAAGGACAGCATTTTCCGCTCCGATGAACTGGCGGGCTTCAGCTTCGAGGCCCGCGTCGATATCGGACCGACGCTCGTCGATGTCGCGCGATCCGGCACCAAGCCATCCCGCATCCGATTGCAGGGCGACACATCCGATTGGCCGATCGCCCCGTCTCTCGAAGCCAAGACCGGCGATCTGGTGATCAGCAACGAAAATTGGCGCGCTGCATTGGGCGCGCTGCTTTTCCGCCTGAACCCGGATGTGGACGACGAAGCAAACGGTCGCTTTCGGCCGAGCTTTCGATCTCTATTCTCTTATTTCGTGCGGCGGCAGAATAGCGGCGGGTTCGCGTCGCCCACACAGCAATCCTCGATGCAGCAGGCTTGGGATCAACAGGTAGCGATCAGTTATCTCCTGGGCCTCGACGCGAGCGTGCCGCAACAGTTTCAGGAGGTCCGCACGCGAGAGCGTGCGATGGCGGAGTTGCGCAAGGCGGCGAAGGACGGCAGTCTCGGCCGTTATTTCGGCACGGCGGCTGATCTCCGGACCCGCATGACGATCGCCGAAGCCCGTGCCAGAAGGATGCGCGAGCAACTCGACACCTTCAATGTCGTTCCCGAATATTCGGGGATGGAGCAGGAGGCTTCGCAGATCACGCGAGAGATTTCGACACTCAGCGACGACAATACCGCAGATCGGGAACTGATCCTACAGCTGCGCGCGGCGATCGACAGCGAGCTTCCGCCGGCGACGACCAGCCTGGACCGCCTCTATCGCGAAGCCGGTGTCGTGCTGCCGGGATCGGTCGGTCGCCGCTTCGAGGAAGTGGAAGAGTTTCACCAGGCGATCGTGCAAAATCGACGATCGCACCTGACGTCCGAGGTCCAGGCCGCGGAAGATCGTATCTGCACGCGCGATCGTGCGCGCGAAACCCTTGATGGCCGTCGTCGGCAGCTGATGGGCATCCTCCAATCCGGCGGCGCGTTGGAACATTATGCAGCGCTCCAGCAGGAAGCCGGTCGCGCGGAGGCGGACGCCGAAGGACTGAGACAACGCCTCACGACGGCGGAGCAGATCGAAAGCACGAAAGCCGAACTCGACATCGAGCGCGCGCGGCTCCTGAAGACGCTTCAGGACGATCATCACGAGCGCCAGAGCATCATCGAGGAAGCGATCCTCGTGTTCGAGGATCTGTCCAACGCGCTTTACGAAAAAGCCGGGAGCCTGACGGTCAGCGCCACGCCCAACGGTCCCCAGGTCGATATTCGTATCGATGCCCAGCGCAGCAAGGGCATCACCAACATGCAGATATTCTGCTTCGATCTCATGCTGGCCGAACTGACCGCCCGCCGGGGCATGGGGCCGGGTTTCCTGGTTCACGACAGTCATCTCTTTGACGGGGTCGACGAACGGCAGGTGGCCAAAGCGTTGCAGCTCGGCGCCGATCATGCTGCCGCGGTCGGATTCCAATACATCGTCACGATGAATTCGGATGCTTTGCCGAAAGACGGCTTTCGTGACGGCTTTGATGTTAGTGCCTATGTGCTCGACACCAAGCTGACCGACGCAACCGAAACCGGCGGGCTATTCGGACTGCGCTTTAACTGAAGTACGCCCCTACCCCAACTTATCCACATCTTTAGCGCTCGCGATCAGGGGGCTTGCGTTTATCTTTGTCCGACTCAGCCGAGGGCAAAGCATCTGATTTACGGCTGCGGCTGTCCGCTGCCGCCGAACTCCGATCGGCGATCATGATCTCCCGCGCGCGCTCCAACCGCCGCGACACCGCCGCCGGCATATCGGCCACGAACCCTGCGATATCCTCTGCCAGCGCGCGATCCTCGTCCTTCCCGGTCGCCGCCAGCGCTGCCGCGGCCTCAGCGTAAGCCCCCCGGATCTGCTTCTGGCGGCCGAGCGCCAGCACGTCCTCCACCCGACGCTCCGGATTCTGTGACCGTGCGAACGCCTGCGCCCGCTCCTCGATCAGCCGGTTGAGATCCAAATCCCTCCCCTGCCCCGCTGTCCTTGCCTCCAGATGGTGCGCCGGCGAGCGAACCCGCTTCTGAACATGGCCGCGCGCACGGCGCGGCGTCGCTTCGGCGGCGATACCGCGTTGACGCAACTCATGGGCGAAGCTCTCGCGCCAATGATGAAGGTCGGCCTTGCGCGGATTGAACCGCGTCCCGTCCGCACCCTGGGTCGCGACGGTCAGATGGACATGGGGGTGAGCGGTGTCGGTGTGGAGCGCTACCATATAGCTGAACTGCCCTTCGAACTCGACGCGCGCGAACGCCTGGACGGCATCATGGATGGTCGCGGCATCGGTCGTACCGCCGGGCATCGACAACACCATCGACATCGAGGTCGGTCGCTCCTTGCCATGAAGGTTCATCGCCTGATCGAGCATGTCCCAATCGGCTGCGATCGCCTTCAAGCGCTTTTCGTCGGTGATGATCTCGCCTTCGCTGCTGCGAACCTCGAGCTTCCCATGCCGCGATATATACCCAAAATGTTCGGCGAGGTGCCTGGCCCCACGCTGCTTGCCCGAGATCTTGACCATGACCTCGGGCGCCTTGCGCACGATGCGCTCAAGCTTGGCGCGTGCCTCGGCCGGCGACAACATCGGCGCGGCGGCGCTCCCGCTCCTCCCCTTGCCACCCGAGCGGATCCGCAGCGTCCCCCCGCGCAGGCTGCGCTTGCCCCCGGTCGGCGGTCGCCAGGCTTCCATCAGACTGGGGAGCGGCAGGACGCCATCATCATCCTCAGTCATCGGGCGTATCCCAATAGCTCAGGTCACCTTTGAGAGCGTGGCCAAGCGCGCGCAGCTGGTCGGCCACCTCGTCGCGGAAGGATGCCACCCGCGCAGCCTCGCGCGCCAGGTCGAGCCGCGAATCCACCATGGTCGCGGCATGAAGGGCATGGACCGCCTGGTTGAGATTGATGCCGATCCGGTTGAGCTCGCGCCAGGACTGCGCGATCTGTACCCGGTCGGCGCGCGGTGGAAGCGGATGTGAATGAAGCCGCCGACGCAACAGCATCACGAGCCATTCGGTCCGCTTTAGCCCGCGCGCGTCGGCCGCGGCATCGAGCTCCACGATATCCTCGCGCATGAGTCGAAGCTGCAGCCGGTCAGTCGTGCGGGTCCGGGCCGCAGCCGTCTCACTCGACCTGTCCCCGGCGTCCTCTAGCGCATCGTCAATCAGCTTGCGCAGGAGCGCTGAGCGACCGCCGGCGGCAGTCGCCCTAGCATCGAAGCGCGCCGCGAGATCATCGGGCAGACGGAGGCCAAAAAACGCCACACCCCATTGCTATTGTTTAACAATGACGGCGCCAAGCCTATCCGGCCCTCACCTAAAACCACTCGTCTTATAGTCTGCTCAAACAGACTCTGCCCATCTTCAAGCCGGGTTTCTCATCCAATCTGACATCTACAAAAAAGCAGAATATTTCCGAGCGATCCAATCCGCCCGATCCGCGAAAATGAAGACAGCCGCGCCCCTGAAGAAGGGGCGCGGCTGCCAAAACTGTCTGAAAAGCTCGATCGTTTCTACGCGGAGTGAGGGGTGAATGAGTGAGCGCCCGCCCCGCCGATGGTTTACCCCATAACGATATCGGCAACGGGCGCTTCGATCTCCTCGCCGTCGTCGAACACCACACGGACTCGCTCGGGCAGGATCAAACGTCCTGTCCGCCCGTCCAGGGTCACCCGAACCGCATCGAGGGGCTTGGGCTGCAAAGACACCTCTGCGCCGAACATCGACCGCAGGCCCGCACCGGCACGCACCGACCTTCTCGGCACAGCGCGCTCGGTTCCCTGCCCATTCAACAGGGCAGGCACGTCACGTAACCCGGTATCAGGCGGAACCTCGGTTGCCTTGAGCCCTGCGATAAACCGGCCGCCCTCGGCCAAGGTCACGCTTTCATCGCCGAGCCGCTCGACATAGGCGCGCACCGCGTCGCCATGAGTGCGGGCAGCACGATGGAGGTCGTAGAGCAGCCGAATTGGCATCTGATCGATCGCTGCTCGCAACCAGGGCGCCATATCGGCACAGGCGGCATAGAGCGACACGAACTGCTTCGAGCGGCCGAGCGCGCGGGCGATCTCCGCCTGGGTGACGCCGGCGGCCAGCATCCGTTCGATGCCGGTCGCGAGATCATGCGGGGTCAGGCCCGCGCGCTGGTCATTCTCGACGATCTGATCGGCGAGCGTGTCGGCCCGGTTCACCACCGCCATCACGATCGCCGGAATAGTCTCGCGCCCGGCAAGGCGCGATGCCCGAAAGCGCCGCTCGCCGACGCGGATGACATGAAGCCCGTCCCCATTTTTCGGGGCGACGATGATCGGCTGCAGGACGCCGCGCGCGGCGATCGAAGCGGCAAGATCCTTGAGCTCCGTCTCGTCGAACACGCGCCGTGGGTTTTCGGGGTCGGCGATGATCCAGTCGAGCGGCAGATCCTCGACGCGCCGCGCGCTGTCGTGGAGACCGACAAGCAGCCCGAACTCTTCGGCGCGCTGATCGAACTTGCCCATCACGCCGCACTCAGGCGACGGTCATCCATCCGGCGAACGATTTCGGCCAGGATCGGTCGGATTTCGTCGGCCGCCGCTTTCGCGCCGCTGCCTGTTTCGCGCCAGACCGGATGATGCTGTTCGGCCGAATGCTTGTAGGTCGGTCGCGCCTTGATGAACGCGGGAAACATCAGTTTCTCGCCGACGGCGCGGGCGAGCTTGACCGCATTGTCCATTTCGCGCCGGTCGAACGGATTGACCATCGAGGGCAACAGCCCGAGAAAATCGACCTTGCGCCCGCCTCTCGCCCCTTCCGCTTTTTTGAGCGCTGTGAGCAGCATCTTGGCGCACTCGATCGAATCCTCGGCGACCTGGACCGGCGCGATCACCGCGTCGGCCACCGCCATCGCGCTCAAGGTGAGCTCATCCCATTTGGGACCGGTGTCGATGACGATATGATCGAAATGGGCAACAAGCGCGGGAAACCGGCCGAGGAAGTCGCGGACATCCGCGGCTGCCTTAACCATCTGCAGGCGCGGATCAGCGGCGAAAACCGTGATGCCTGGCGCATCGCTCAGGTCGAGCCGCGCCTCGGGATCGAACAGGTCCGCTGCGAACCACCCGGTCCGCTCGCTGGCGAGGCGGCGGGTGGAACTGCCCTGCGGATCGAGGTCGAGAAACGCGACCCGGTTGCCGGCTTGCTCGGCAAGATACCAGGCAAGGTGCGTTGCGAGAAAGGTCTTGCCGACCCCGCCCTTGAGGAGGCTGACGACGATCGTTCGCATCGCCGCCGCGCCGTCAGGATTCATAGTCTTCGGGACCATCGCGCAGGTTGCGCTCATAATGCTCGCGCGACGACCGGTCGCCGCCCCCGCCGATGCCGGGTCCGACGTAACGGAACAGGTAAACGGTGATGACGAAGCAGGCGAATGCGAACAGCAACGCATGGTCTGGATGACGCGAAAAATAATCGGCCACGGCGGGTCTCCTTGGCATGTTCCAGGGAAACCGGTCGGTCCCCTCACCGCGCAGCAAAACGCGGCCGCTCTCGCCGCGCAGCCTCCCCTCTCGTGCCGGGGAGCAAGACCCGGTGGGCGTCAGGCGGCACCGGCGATAGTCTGCTCAAGCAGACTTTTCGGCCATCCCCCCGGTCAGGGGGATGGCCGGTGTCACAATCGTTCGGTGAGACATTGTGCGCAGCCCGGCGCCCATGTCAGCGGGCGCGGTTGGCGCGACGCGATCAGCGCTCGCGGCTGACGCCTTGATCAGTCGGCGACCTCACGCAACCGCCACTGGTGGACCAGGGCGACGATCTTGTCCTCATAGCCGAGCTGGTCGGGATAGATCGCGCCGTGATGACCGCCCAGATAGACGAACACGATGGCCATGTCGGCCGCAACGGCGTGGTCGACGCCGAACAGGTCGGCAAGATCGAACCCGCCATTGTCCTGCGCATTCCACCAGGCGAGCAGGAAGTTGGCGGCGCGGCGCGCTTGCCCCGTGTCCGAGGCGGCCAGATCGAAAAGCCGGTCGAGGGCTTGGATGACAGGCTCGCTCATCTGCGAATCCTTTCGGTAAAAGGTGGCCCCGACAGGGTCGGGGCCATGATAGCTCAATATTCGTGGGTGAGAAGCAGCGTCAGCACGCGGGTGGTGACGTCCGGATCGGTCGGATCGGGCGATCCATAGGTCAGCGCGCGATCATAATAGTCGATCTTCCAGTACAGGGTTTCGCCGGCAAATTCGAAGCGCCCGAAATCACGCTCGCCATGGGGATCGACGTCGGGACCAAAGGCGTCATAGTCGCGCACGGTGCGCAGCAATTCGGCGCGACGCTGGAACCCGCGAAACAGGCTGGTATCGCCGATCAAGTCGGCGACCCCGGCGGTCATGACCACCTGGTTGACGCCCGGGCTATGGATGGACTGGCGCAGGGCATCATTGAGCCGCGCGATGGTCGCGACGCGCTGGTCTGCGGATACGGCTTTGTCATTCTGGGGGTCGGCCATGACGTTCGACGTCCTCATCTGTGTCAGACCCCGCCGATCGGGGCCTTTCGACAGGCGACCGGACCGCCGGGGCATAGCGCGCCCGCGCACCCGCAGGGTCGCAACGGATGTGGAGAAGCCCGGCATCGGGCTTGCGCTGGCAAGTGCCGCGGCGAGGACGCCAAGCCAGAAAGGAACCATCGGTGCAGCGGTGATAGGGAAAATGGAACGGCATGGCCGACTTTTCGGACGTGCTGCTGGACGCGCGACTAAGGGCTTCGCTATTCCCTCGATCATGACAGACACCGCCCGGATCATTGCCCTCTGGCCACGCTGGACATTGAGCGTGGGCGTGATGCAGCGGCTGCAGATCCAGGTTCGCACCCAGTGCCGCCGCTGCGGCGCCCTGATGCGCGCCGATCTGGACGATCTGGTCGCCCGCCATGGCGCAAGTGCGTCGCTGATCGATCGCCAGGAGCGATGCCGCATGGTCGCGTGCGATGGCGCGACCTTCTACCTTGCCGCCCGGCGGCATGGCGAACCGTGGCGAATCCTGCTCGATGCCGCGACGCTGCGCGACGGCCTGAGCCTGTGCCCGCCAGCGCATCTCGCCCATGGGCGACCAGCCCCTGTCGCGAATGCCGCAGACCTGCTCATTCCAGGGCGTCGTTGACGGCCTGCCCCACGGCAGGGATCGTGACCCGCATGGGCCGAGACCCGGCACGGGACTCGGGGCGTTTCGCCTAGAGCCCGGTCCGGCGCAGCCGGAGCCGCCCTCCCCGCTCAAGCCCCCTTTGCATCATCCAGATCACCGAACAAACGCAGCAATATCTCGTCCAGGCTGGCGACCTTCTCGAACCTGGATATCCGCACCTTGCGGTGGTTCGGCCGCTCATTTTTCTCCCCCTCCGATGTCCCCTTGCTATGTTTGGCGACGGCAAACGGACTGATGTCCGGCAAAGGCTCGCCTGGCCCCGCGCCGAACCACAGATAATGGTCGAAGAGGAGGTCCGGCGTCACCACGATCCAGATGACGCATCCGCTCGGCTTCCCCATCAGCTTGAGGCTGATCTTGACCTCATCGGTCTTGCCACCGACGATTTTGGTCTTGAACTGGATGTGGCGGGTCACGCGGCCGCGGGCCATGACCAGATCATAGCCGCCCGCGTCGAATTCGGAGCGCAGCACCTCGACGTCGGTCACGCCCCGTTGCCATAGGCGGCGCAGCGCGTCCCCGACGAAGACATGCTCCACGATGCGTTCACGCAGGGTCGAGTGGATGAAATGCGGGCTCGCTTCCTCGGTAAGATCGTCCAATCAGCGCTCGCACAATAAGGGCGGGGGCGAACGCCCCCGCCTGAAGGTTTCAGCTGAACGGATCATATTCATTGATGACCGCGACGTCGCCATCGAACTCGTCGGCGGTGATGACCGCGAACTGCGTACCGATCCCGATGACCATCGTTGCAATCATGAGGGTTCTGGAGAGGCCGAGCGCGTGGAGGCGGGCGATCTTGATGTCGGTGAACATATCGAGGCTCCTTGCCAAGCCGGCGGGTTCATCCCCGCTCGACTGGCGCCCGATGTGTTCGGCCGGTGGCCGCGATCACTTTTTTGCCAACGGCCAAAAAGCCGTAGCGCAAGCGACCGGACCCTTTACGGGTCGATCGCATAAGGCCGCCGGCCGGAACAAGGATTGCGCCTCAAAGAGCGGGTGGACCCGCCTGACGCCAGAATTTGGGCTTCGCACCGACCTTTCTAGAATGTCTCCAGGGTCGGCTCTTGCGCAGATCGCGCGGTCTTGGGCAGGATGCTGGAGAGCTCATCCATCGAATAAGGTTTGTTGAGCAGTGCGAACCCGCTGGCTCCTTCGTCGGCCAGGACATGGCTATAGCCGCTTGCCAAGATGATCGGCAGGCCGGGATAGAGGGTGGCCTCTTGCCGTATGTTCTTTTTTTGTTCTATGTTTCTCTCATGCTCCGAGTCGATGAAGATAGCCTAGCCCTCCATCTCGAGGTGTCGCTCGCAACCGCCGAGCCGGCACTGGTGACGGATATTCGCTGCGGTGACGCGGCCGCACGGCGGCGTGCGGTAGCGCAACTGGCCCGGCATCTGGCGGTCCGTTTGCGCTGCTATGATATTCTCGCCGACGAGCCCGCCGCGATAGCGGGGACATTGCCGCTCTTCCCCGACGCATGACGAACAGCTTGTCCCGATCCCATCGCTGATGCTCATAGCCTTGCTTCTGGCTGTCGCGACCGTCCCCGCCGGGCAGATGTTCGCCTGCACGCCCATCAGGGTGTGGGACGGTGACGGACCGGTCTGGTGCCGGGAGGGACCACGGATTCGGCTTGGCGGAATAGCGGCACGCGAAATCGACGGCTCATGCCGGCGGGGACAACCCTGCCCGCGCGCCAGCGGCATTGCCGCGCGGGACGCGCTGGTCCGATTGCTTGGCGGCGCCAGGGGCCGAAGCGGCACCGGCCATATCCTTGTCACTGGCCCGAGGCTCCAATGCCGGTCAACCGGCAACGCGAAAGGGGATCGCACCGGGGCCTGGTGTTCTGCACCGGGGATCGGCGACCTGAGTTGCGCGATGATCGCGACGGGCACAGTGCTACGATGGCAGCGCTATGCGGCAGGCCATTGCCGCTGACAGGGCGCAAAAGGCAGACCGAAAAGTGGTGTCCGAAATCTGCCTACAAATTTCGGACGGTTTTGATTTACTCTTGTCCGAAATTTGTATAGATATTTCGGACATGGCCACTGATGCTCCCGACCTCAAAGCCGCCATTCTCCAGCGGATCGACGCGCGCGCGCCCAAAGCGGTCTGGACGCCTGGGGATTTCCTTGACCTCGGCAGCCGCGATGCCGTCGACAAGACACTGCAACGCCTGGTGACCGCCGACATGCTCCGCCGGATCGACCGCGGCCTCTACGACAAGCCAGGGCGCAACAGCCTGACCCAACAAAGCAGCCCGCCTGATCCGCGCGAGGTCATCGATGCGGTCGCCCGCCGCGATCAGATCCGGGTGCTGGTCGACGGCATGACCGCCGCCAATGATCTGGGCCTCACCAATGCAGTCCCGGCCAAGATCGTCGTTCATACCGATGCGCGGCTCAAGACAATCCATCTCGGCCATCTCACCATCAGCTTCCGCCTGACCGCCGCCAGCAAACTCTTCTGGGCGGGGCGGCCCGCGATGCGTATCGTCCAGGCCCTCCATTGGCTGCGCGATACGATGGGCGGTGACAGTCAGGACGATGCCATGGTCCACCGGCGGCTCAGGACGCTGCTGCATGACTCCCGACAGGGCAAAACCCTGCGCGACGATCTGGCCGATGGCCTGTCGACATTGCCGGCATGGATGCAGGCGTATCTCAAGCCGATGCTGGCCAGCCAGGCATCGGCCGCATGATGAATCCTGACTATGACCGGATCATCAGCGCAGACGATGAGACCCGTCTCGGCCTGTTCACCACGACCGCCCAACGCATCGGCACCACGCCCCAGAATGTCGAGAAGGACTTCTGGGTCTGCTGGACGCTCGACGCCTTGTTCAACGGATTGCCGCCAGGTCCACGCCTCCTGTTCAAGGGCGGCACCTCGCTGTCTAAGGGCTTTGGGCTCATCCGGCGCTTCTCCGAGGATATCGACGTCACCGTCTTTCGCGACGATCTCGGGCAGACCGCCTCGATCGCCGAACTCGAGGCGATGAGCGGAAAGAAACGGCAAGCCGCGCTCGACGCAATCCGCGAAGCCTGCGAGGCGCATATCCAGGGACCGCTGCACGACCAGCTCGCCACGCTCGTTGGCGAAGCCGCAGACCGCCTGAACATCGCCATCGGGCAATGGCGCGTCGAACCGGACCCCGAGGACGCGCAGGCGCTTTATCTACGCTATCCCACGGTCACGCCTGTCGACGCCTATGTCGGCAAGGCGGTGAAGATCGAGTCTGGCGCGAAGTCCGCGCTCGATCCCCACGCATTACATACGGTCCGGCCCTATCTCGAAAACGACGTGCCGGGGATCGATCTGGCCATCACCAATATCACGATCGTCGATGCGGAACGGACGTTCTGGGACAAGGTGGTCATCCTCCACGGCCTGCGGCGCTGGTTCGAGATCCGCGGCGTCCTGCGCGGCAACGGGCAGCGCGTGTCGCGCCATTATTATGACCTCCATGAGCTGCTGCAATCCGACGCGGGCAAGCGCGCGCTGGCTGATCCGGCGCTTGGACGTGATTGCGTCGCCCATGCCAGGCTGTTCTTCAACCGGCCCGCCTTCGATCTCGCGACCGCCGTGCCTGGAAGCTTCGCGCTGTGCCCCGAGGGCGACATGGTCGATGATTTGCGCCGTGACTATCGCGCGATGACCGGCATGATCTTCGGCGCGGCGCCCGCATTCGACGATGTCGTCGAAAACATTGCTGCGCTCCAGAACGCCCTGAACGCATCGGCATCCTGACCGAATTCTATACGAACGCCAAGGCGCCGACAGCTATGACCAGGCCAACGCCCGCGATCAGCGCCGCCCGCCAATAGGCAGCTTCGAGATGGGCACAGCAGCCAAAGAAGGTGCCGCCCACGATCGCGGCAGCGGCGACAAGCCGTGCAGCGAGATCGGCCCCAGTCAGAAAAGCACTGCCAGGCGTGTTTCACAGCAATAGGACCGCCCCCATTCCCACAAATGGAATGCCGATGATGCCCAAAAGCACTTGGCTGACCAGTCGTAGGATGGGGACTGATGGTCTGCCGCATGCCAATGGCTCATCCCCGTATGGTTTGGGGCGCTATCGCGATCGACGAGAGATCGTTCGATGGGTCTACAGGAATGCCCGCTTCGCTCCGTTCGGAATAGCGATCGACGAGTTGATCCGCATGCGGCCGCAGCAGGACGGTAAAGCGTACAAGCTCCTCGACCACATCGACGATGCGATCATAATAGCTCGACGGCTTCATGCGGCCGCCATCGTCAAATTCGGCGAACGCCTTGGCCACGCTCGACTGGTTGGGGATCGTGAACATGCGCATCCACCGGCCAAGGATGCGCAGTGTGTTGACGCTGTTGAAGGATTGCGAACCCGCGCTAACCTGCATCACAGCGAGGGTCCGCCCCTGCGTCGGGCGCATGCCCTGATACGCCAGAGGCAGATGGTCGATCTGGGCCTTCATGATACCGGTGATCTGCCCGTGCCGTTCCGGGCTGCACCAGATCTGCCCTTCCGACCACAAGGAATGCGCTCGTAATTCGGCAACGGCCGGGTGGTCGTCCCCTTCGACCTGGTCTGGAAGCGGCAGATCAGAAGGATCGAATATCCGCGTTTCACATCCGAAAAACTGGAGCAGCCGCGCAGATTCTTCCACCACAAGCCGCGAGTAGGATCGCTCCCGCAAGCTGCCATAGAGGAGAAGAATGCGCGGCGGCGGATCGTTCGGGCCGAGACCAAGCGCGGGCCTCGGGCGGGCAAATGCCATCTTCAGAGCCGGTAGATAATCCGGCTCGGACAGCTGGCGCAGGCGTTCAAAGGCCATGAGGTCCTCGTTCATCGGCCTTGCTCGGGCACGGTATCGGGAAACCAGCGGCGACCGAACCAGAAGGCGACATTCACCAGCAGGATCAGCACTGGCACCTCCACCAGTGGGCCGATGACGGCTGCGAAAGCGACCGGGGACGCCAGCCCGAAAGCGGCGATCGCGACGGCAATGGCCAGCTCGAAATTATTACCCGCAGCCGTGAAAGCCACCGCCGTCGTGCGTGGATAGTCGCTGGCGATCAGCTTGCCCATGAAGAAGCTGATCGAGAACTGGACAACGAAATAGATCGTCAGCGGGATGGCGATACGGACGGCATCCCCCGGGAGCGTAACGATCTCGCTGCCCTTCAGGCTGAACATCGCAACGATCGTGAACAGGAGGGCGATGAGCGTGACCGGACCGATCTTCGGGAGGAATACGCCCTCGTACCAGTCGCGCCCTTTGGCCGCGACGAGACCCTTCCGGGTCAGATATCCCGCGAGGAAAGGAATACCCAGGTAGACCGCGACCGCTTGCGCGATGATCCAGAAGCTGACGTCGATGACGCTGCCCTCCAGCCCGAACAAAGGCGGCAGGAAGGCGAGGAAGAACCAGGCATAGAGGCTGAAGAACAGGATCTGGAAGATCGAATTGAACGCCACCAGCGCCGCGACATATTGATTGTCGCCCTTGGCAAGCTGGTTCCAGACGATGACCATCGCGATGCATCGGGCCAGCCCGATCAAGATGAGACCTGTCATATAAGCTGGCTCGGCGCGCAGGAAGATGACGGCCAGAAGGAACATCAGCACCGGGCCGATGATCCAATTCTGGACAAGCGATATCGCCAGCACCCGCTTGTTCTCGAAGACGCGCGGCAGCTCCTCATAGCGAACCTTGGCCAGCGGTGGATACATCATCATGATGAGACCAATCGCAATCGGTATATTCGTGGTGCCCCAGGACAGGCCGTTGATCGCGGCAGGTAGACCCTCGATGCTCGTGCCAAGGCCTACGCCCAGGACCATCGCCAGAAAAATCCACAAGGTGAGATAGCGATCGAGAAAGGATAGCCGTGGTCGACGGGTCTGGGTCATTGCGGTTCCTTGAGCGGTGGGGCGGCGTCACCGACGCCCAGCGCGATCTGCATGTAGATGGTGTCGAGCCAGCGTCCGAACTTGCGTCCCACCGACCGCATCGTGCCGGCATGTTCGAAGCCGAGCTTGGCATGGAGGGCGACCGATGCCGCTTCACCCCCGCCGATGACGGCAATCATCTGGCGAAATCCTGCCACCTCGGCCTGTGCCAGCAGAGCAGCAAGCAGCGCCTTTCCGACACCTCGGCGCTGATGCCCGGGATCGATATAAATCGAGTTCTCACAGCTCGATGCATAGGCAGGCCGATCGCGAAACTGCGTGGCATAAGCATAGCCGACAACATGGCCGCCCTGCTGGGCGGCGAGGAAGGGCCAGCCTTTCGCCAAGCATGCGTCAATCTTGGCTTCGGTCTCCATCAACGAGCGCGGGCTGGTATCGAAGCTGGCGGTGCCCTCCCGGACATGATGGGCGTAGATGGCGGCGATCGCCGGCGCGTCGGCGAGGACCGCCGGCCGGACCGTGAACGCTGCCATCGTTCAGCCTGCTGTGACGCGGTTGCCGGCAGCGTCGACGACCTGCTCGCCGTCTTCCTTGGCGAAAGCACCGCGTTGGGCCGCGGGGATGAGTTCCAGCACCGCTTCGGAAGGGCGGCAGAGCTTGACGCCGAGCGGCGAGACCACGAGCGGACGGTTGATGAGGATGGGATGGGCCATCATTGCGTCGATCAGCGCCGCATCGGAAAGACCTTCATCGCCCAGGCCGAGGTCCGCAAAGGGCGTGCCCTTCTCGCGCAACAAGGCGCGCGCACCGATCCCGGCGCGTGCGATCAGGCTTTCCAGCTGACTGCGTGAAGGCGGCGTCTTCAGATATTCGACCACATGCGGTTCGATCCCGGCATTGCGGATCATCGCGAGCGCGTTGCGCGATGTCCCGCATTCGGGATTGTGGTAGATGATGATGTCCACGGTCATTCACTCGCCTCCGCCTTGGCGCTCGCGCCTTCGCCCTGTCCGATGTCCTTGAGCTTGCGCCGCATCGCCATGTCATCGAGGCTCGAGATCGGGAGCGCCAGAAACAGCGCAATGCGATTTTGCAAATAGCGCAGCGCCTGCAGGAAGGCCTCGCGTTGCCCCTCGCCCTCGATCGCGGCAGGGTCTTCAATGCCCCAATGCGCTGTCATGGGATGGCCGATCCATACCGGACAGGTCTCACCGGCTGCATTGTCGCAGACCGTGAAGATGAAATCGAACTGCGGCGCACCGGCACCGGCAAACTCATCCCAGCTCTTGGACCGCATATCGGTGGTATCGAAGCCGAGCCCCTGAAGCACCGACAATGCCATTGGGTGGACCTGCTCCTTTGGCTGGCTCCCGGCGCTATAGGCCCTGAAACGCCCCTCGCCGAGCTTGTTCATGACCGCTTCGCCAAGGATGGAACGCGCCGAGTTTCCGGTACACAGGAACAGGACATTATAAATATGGTCGGGCATACAGGGCTCCGTCAGCAGCAGGGAACAAGCTCGGCGATCAGCGGCTCGCACAGTTCCGCCCTGCCCCCGCAGCAATCCTTGACCAGGAACAGGGTCAGCGCCTTGAGCTGATCGAGGTCGGCGCGGTAGATGATCTGGCGACTGTGGCGCTCGGCACGGATCAGGCCCGCACGCGCAAGCCCGGCCAGATGCGACGACATCGTATTCTGGGGGATATTGAGCTGGCGGGCGACTTCGCCCGCGGCCAGGCCATCGGGCTCATGACGCACCAGCAAGCGAAACGCATCGAGGCGAGTGCCTTGGGCAAGCGCCGCCAGTGCGCTGATAGCAGAATCATTGTCCATATATCGATAATATTGGATATATGGATTTCTGACAAGCCCAGCAGAGGAATGCCGACACAGCAAAAGGCCCGGTGGTTGCTGCCACCGGGCCTTCGCGGGTTTCAGAAGGGAATTTCGTCGTCATCGACCGAGCTGTCATTGCCGCCCTGGTCGCCACTGGCGGGCTTGGCGCGGGTGAGGAAGGTCACCTCGTCGGCGATGATCTCGACGCCGTACCGCTCGATATTCTCGTTGTCGGTCCAGCGGGTGTAGTGGATGCGGCCGCGCACCATCACCTTCATCCCCTTGTCGACATATTGTTCGACGGTCTTGCCGACGCCGTTGAAGCAGGTGATCCGGTGCCATTCGGTATCTTCGATCCGCCGGCCATTGTCGTCCTTGACGATCTTGCCGTTGCTGTCGCGCTTGGGCCGCGAGGTCGCGAGGCTGAAGTGGGTGATCTTGGTGCCGCCCTGGGTGGTGCGGGCTTCCGGCGTGGCGCCGACATTGCCGGCGAGGATGACGAGGTTCTGCATGTCGAGGTTCCTTTTTTGGGTGCCGAAGGGACCGTCCCTTCGACTGACCCCCGAAAAAGGCGGGCATGGGCGCTGCTTCCACCGGAGCGCGTCAGCCGCGCAGGGGAACTCCGACACAAGGGGTGGTGCGGGCAGCCGTGGCACACGGCAACTCGGCCCGAAGGGGAGCGGGTTGGAAGGACCGAACGACCGACTTAGGGATCAGGGCAAAAAGAAGGAATGGTGGCTTTGGTTCTATGAACCCAGGAACCGGTGCAGAAACCTTCCCCTATCGCCGCGGCATGTCCCCCGGGCAGAGACCCCACAACCGGCCGTCAGCGCTTTTCCCACCTTGGACTCTCGTCCGCAGCGAAGCGACGGCAACGCTCACGGCAACAGACATAATGGCCGTCTGACGCACGGTACGCTTCAGGCCCGCCCATCCCTGGCTTCATGGGAATGGCGAGCGCCTTTTCGAACCGCGCACAGGATGATGCGGTGTGCGCCGTCACGCGATCTGCGCTCGGATCACGGCAAGGAGACGATCGACGCAGTGAGAGGCGTCGGCCATATCGAAGGGTGATGCTCCGGCCCGGAACAAGGCGTCGATCTGGTGGCGGCGATAGGCCGGCGAAAGGATCGCGGCGAGTTCCGGCAATTCCGGAGGCAGGCCTGACAGGCCCGCCTCCATCGCAAGCGCCAGGGCCTTTTCGAGGTCATGCCGAATATGGACACGGTTCCAGTCGTCGGCATAGCCGGCCTTCATCAGAAAGGCTTTGAGGCCGAGTTCGATCGCGATCGCCAGCGAATGTGCGGCACTCGCGGGGGCGATCTCCACGCTACCCGCCGCACCCCGGGCAAATCCCACAGCATTCGCCATGAAAGTGCCGACCAGCGCCGGATCGGCGATCCCGGCGAAACGGCGCGCGGCGTCATCGAGCGTTGCGGCAGGAAGCCCGATCAACCAGCGCGGCCCTGCGATATTGCGCAGATGGCGCAGATGCGCCGAACCCGGTTCATCGGCGTCGGTGCCGGCCGACCAGCGTAGCAGCAGCGCGGCCTTCCAGCAGCGCCCGTGACGCTGCCGGAACGCCAGCAGAGCGCGCAGTTCCTCATCATGCAAATCGCGCATCATCATCATCTCTCTCTAGTTCGTGGTAGGGCGGCAGCCGGCGCAGCGTCGGCAACGCGGTTGGCTGGTGGACTCTGAACCGCGCCCCGGCCGCCAAAACGGCCGACGGGTTCCAGTGCTATTCATCGACGTCAAAAAGGGCCTCGGCGCCCTCCCCTCTCACCTGCGGGGATTTCCAGGGGACGACGGTAAGCACAGCGAAAAAAGGGCCGCCGGAAAACCGGCGGCCCGCGGCTTCAGCCCGCAGAGCGACGGGCAGCTGAAGGAGGGCTTCCCAATGGGCCGCGGCGATCAACGACACGCAGTCCCCGAGCCTTGGCTTCGATGACAAGCCGCTCCGTCACGCCGTTGCCCTGGAAGGCGACCACGAACCGCGGCTTGAGCGAGAGCATCTGCTCGTTGCGACGGAAGCCCGCACGATCTCCGAGTTTGCGATCGAGACCGAACCGCACCTGCTGGATGCCATTCTGCTCGGCCCAGGATGCTGCAAGCCGCTCGATACCCTTCATATCGCCGCCGTGTACGAGATACATGTCGCCGACATGGGCGCGAACCTTGTTGAGGGTGGCCAGCAGGTTATCGGCGAACGTCTTCATATCGTCGTCGTTGGCGAAGGTGAGGCGGCCACCGGCGAACACAACGGGCGTACCCTGCGCGGTGTTGGCGTTCAGAGCCCGCTCGCGGCGAGCTCGCAGGAAGGCATGGCCATCGACGATCCCGGCGGTGACCCCGAGCGAAATGCGGTTGCCGGACGATGGCACCCACGATCTCCCGGTCTCCCGGATATAGTGGGCGGCGGCGACATCGCGCATGATCTCGAAGGCACCAGCGGATTCTTCGACCTTCTTGGCGAGATCGATCTTCTCCTCAAGATTGGCCGTGCTTATTTCGGAGCCGTCCTGTTCGGCGAGGAGAAGGCGGATGTCGTCGGTCAACCGATCGACCAGCCCGTGTTTCTTGGTGGCGGCGCGGTGGAAGAGGTTCACCAGGCCCCAGCCCAGGTCTTCGATGTCGCGCTCCAGCGCGGTGTTTCCCATCGTCGTGAAGAGATCGCTCCAGATTGCGGTGACGGTCTGCTCCAGCGCCTCGGTTGGTGGCGGCGCCATGCCACTGAGGTCTTCAGCGCGGGGTTCGAGGTGCCCTAGCTCCAGTGCCGCGAGTGCGGCTGCAAGCGATGTGGACATGATAGCGAGCCTTTCTGTCTGTGCCGGCGGCCTCTCCGCCGGATGCGCATCCTCCGGGCGATCGCAAAAGAGGGGCTGGCACCGAGGCACAGCCGAGGGAAACTCGCGAACAAGGGGTGGTGCGGGCAGCCGTGGCACACGGCAACTCGGCCCGCCGTTCGCGGGTTGCCAGCGCCTCGCGGGCGCCCATATGCGGCATCCTCTGGCGGGGAGGTGTCGACACAGACCGGTTTCGCGTTGCCCTCAGCTTCTGCCGTCGATCCGGAACGGGGGTATTTCCAATTCCGCCGCTGCGAGATGCGACAGCACCGCCGCGTAGCTGCCGAGACCGCGCACCGTTTCCGCCGAGATCAGGATCTCGTCATCGTCCGAGGCGCTGAAACGCCGAACGGTCGTGCCGTCAAAGACCAACCGCTCCGGGCCGAACGCCCCAACAGCGCCGCCAGCCCAGCGGGCGAAGACAAGGGCATGATCGACACAGAAAGTCTCGATCGCCTCGAACCGGCCCAAGGCAACATCATGGACGGCCAGGGTAAGCGTCCGGATCCCCTGGACAGGCAAAATCTGGGACAAAGCCGTCGTTAGCAGGTCAGACGGCGTCCGTCGGCTTTCGGTAAACGCGGACGTTCGATGAGCTTCCCTTCAGAGACGTGGGAGCCAAAGAGCAAGAAACGCCGCTGCGTTCAATTCGTAGCCAGCAGCGCGCGGGCTTCAATGGGCTTGTTTCTGCACTACCGCGCCCTGCGAATCCGGATCACCTGTACGAATGACCAAATAACGACGCTCGGCCGGGGCAGCATCCGCGACAATCTGGCGGATCGGCCCGACGGCGTTGACGATGGCGGCGCCGGCCGGATTGGTCATGAATTTGGCAAGAGGTTGAATCGCACCCGTCCCGTCTGCTTTGGTCGCCAGTCCAAGCGTGAACGGTTGCTTTGACGGCAGGCCCGCGACGGCGGCCTGCAGGATCTGGACCTGCCCCTGATCGAACAAAGTGACCTGGCTCTGGCCCTGGCCTGACAGGGTCAACTGGACCTTGCCGCTGGCCATATCGAGCGGGACCAGATTGGCCATGCCGTCGCCCGAAGGCACCGCGCCCGGCACATAGGCGACGCCCTGCGGCCCCTGACCGATAGGGATGGTCGTGAGCAGGCGGTTGGTCGCAGTATCGATGACCGCAACGCCGTCGCCATTCTCCAGCCCAACATAGATGCGGGTGCCGTCGCCCGAAGGCCATAACCCGTGCGGCAGCGCGCCGACCGGGACGGCGGCGACCTGCTCGAAAGTATCGGTCCGGAACACCTTGACGATATTCTGCGTGCCGACCGTCACATAGGCGAACTGTCCGCGCGACGTGCGGGCGATGTTGACGTGATTGGTGATGGCGCCGGTGTCGATCGTCTTAAGGACAGCGAACGGCGGCTTGGCATCGAACACCATCACCTTGCCGACATCTTTGAGCGTCAGCCAGACCTGCCTGCCATCGGGGGTCGCGGCGATGTCGGGGCAGAAGGGGCTAGCTTGGGCGACACGTCCGACAATCTTCTTGGCTTTGGTGTCGATTACGACCGTCTCGGGCGAGAAGCTCGAGCAAACGTACCCGTATTTGCCGTCGGGCGAGAAGATCGTCATGCCCGGGCCGTTCGGGACGGTGATGCGCGTGGCAGGTTCGAACGTCTTGCCATCGAGCACCTGGATATAGTCCTCGCCGCGAACGCTGACCCAGACCTCGCGCCCGTCGGGACGGAAGAACGCCTCGTGCGGCGAGCGGCCGACATAGGCGGTGTGCTTGACCGCGTTGGTGGCCGTATCGATGAAGGTCACCGAGTTCGACCCGATCGAGATCACCGCCAGCGTCCTGCCATCGGGTGAGAAGCCCATGCCGTGGACCAGAAGCTGACCCTTGTAGAGTGGGCTCAGATTGGCGGGCGTCAGATCGCCGAGCTTGATGACGCCGAGCAGCCGGTTGGTTGACGGGTCGATGACCGATACCGTGTTGGAAAACTGGTCCGAAGTATAGAAGCGGTCCTGCGAACTGATCGGCCGGTCGGGCGTCGCATTGGGCACCTGCTGCGCGGATGCGGTGTTTGCAAGCAGGCCGAGGGCGGACATGGCGAACGCCGTCTTGAGGTGATTCATAATCATTTTCCGTCTCCCTGATGCTGGTGAGGCACACTCGGCGGTGCGCCCTTCTCGGCAAGGATCGCCTGCATGACCTCGATCTCCTGACGCTGTTCAACGATGATGCCCTGCGCGAGACGGCGCAGGCGTTCGTCCTTGCCGTAGCGCAGCTGCGCCTGTGCCATCTCGATCGCGCCCTGGTGATGCGGGATCATCATCGCCGCGAAGTCGCGGTCCGGATCGCCGGACGGCGCGACCATCATCTCATGGTGCATCTGCTCCATCGCGGCGGCCATGTCGGTGGCGAAGTCCTGCGGCGCCGCTGCGAGCGCGCCTGCAGATGCCGCGAGGCCGAGGCCGGCAAGACCCAGTATCAGTTTCAAGCGCATGCCCCTTCTCATGATAGTCTCGCGATAACGCCTATGATGGCAGCCAGTGTCATCATCGCCGCCGGCAGCAGGAATATTTGCATCGTCGCCTCGCGGCCGCTGATCGTCCCGGCGAGGATTTCGACCGTACCGTTCAAGAATTCGCCGAAGCTACGCTGCCGCTCGCCCGGCACCGGACTGTCGGTAAGCAGGATGCCGCCCACGATCAGCGAGAAGTAGATGACCATGAACAGGGTCACCATCACCAGTACGCTGGCGGCATAGGCATCGCGTGCAAAGAAGGTCCAGAAGGACGCCACCATCATCGCGTAGAAGCCGACCAACGCGACCAGCACATGCGGATGCACGCCGCGATTGGCGACGCCGGGCGCCGGACGCTCCAGCTCCGCATAGGGATCGTCGGGCCGGACCAGCCGTAATGCTGGCTTGGCCGCCGGCTCGACCTGTGCCTCGGCCTGAAACTCGGTCTGCTTGATGCGCGTTGCCATGTCGGATCTCCGGATCGACAGCGCTGCGAAATGAAGCGTCGCTGTTCCTGTGATCAAGATGACGGCTCACCAGTCATCGATCCAACCGATGATATTTGTCGTTCCGATCACGAATGGAGATGAATGGCCTGGCTCGACGAACCCGACCTGATCAAGCGACGGCGGCAGTCCTTGGCGGATACACATGTCGCACAGCTCGAATGCTGGCGCGAAGGGCTGTTGGCCGACGGCAGACCTGTGCCGCATTTCGACCCGGCGGACGGCGGGATCGACGCCCGGCTGCTGTTGCTTCTCGAAACCCCGGGTCCCGGGCCTGAGCGCACGCGCTTCGTGTCGCGCGACAATCCGTCCGGGACCGCCCGCAATCTGCGGCGCTATCTCGACGAGGCCGGCATCGACCGGTCCGATTGTGTGCTCTGGAACACCGTGCCTTGGATCATGCATCCACCCGGCGCCCGCAATCGCACCGTGCGCAAAGCCGAGATCGATGCCGGGCTGGCCACGCTTCCCGGGCTTCTCGCGCTGCTGCCCAAGCTGAAAGTCTGCTTGCTGGCCGGCCGGGTGGCGACCAAGGCCGGACAACTCGTGTCGGCGCATGATGCTTCGATCAAGATCATCCCGATGCCGCACCCCAGCCCGGCCAACGTCTGTACAAGTCCGCAGGTTGGGGATCGCCTTCGCGCGGCATTCAGCGAAACAGCGGCCCTGCTCGACCAATCGTAAATGACGATTGGAACGATCCAATCAACAAGTTGGAACGATTGATCGCGCCGGTCTATTGATCCCTGCAGGAGATCGATATGACCCTCGAACAACTTCGTATTTTCGTTGGCGTCGCCGAGCGCGAGCATATGACCCGCGCCGCCGAGGCACTCAACGTCACCCAGTCGGCGGCGAGTGCCGCCATCGCCGCGCTCGAAGCGCGCCACGACGTGCCGCTCTTTCACCGGGTCGGGCGCGGCATTGAGCTCACCGAGGCCGGCCGCATGTTTCTGGACGAGGCGCGCGCCGTCCTTGGCCGGGCCGCGAGCGCCGAACTGGCGCTGTCGGAGTTCGGTGGTCTCAAGCGCGGTACGCTGCGGATCGTCGCGAGTCAGACCATCGCCAGCTACTGGCTGCCTGCGCGCCTCGCTGAATTTCATCGCCGCCATCCGCTGATCGGCATCGAACTGGTGATCGAAAACACCGACGGTGCTGCTGCGCAGGTGCTCGACGGCACGGCCGAACTGGGCTTTGTCGAAGGTTCGGTCGACCAGCCGGCACTTGCGCACTGGAAGGTCGCCGAGGACCGGATGCTACTGGTCGGCGCAGAGCGAACCAGGAATGTTGATGAAAACTGGATCCGCGAGGCCAACTGGATCGTGCGCGAACAGGGATCGGGCACGCGCTCGACCTTCGAGGAAGTGCTGCGCCATCGCGGCATCGATCCCGCTGACCTGCGCATCGGCATGACCCTGCCGTCCAACGAAGCGGTTCGTTCGGCGGTCGAGGCCGGCGCCGGGGTGGCGGTGCTGTCCGAGCTGGTCGTCCGCCGTGCGCTCTTGGCCGGGCATCTCCAAGATCTTGGCCTCGGACTGCCGGCGCGTCCGTTCGAAGCGCTGCGGCACAAGGAGCGCTTTCGCACCAGGGCAGCCGATGCGCTGACCGATCTCGTGAAGGAGCTTGGATGATGACCGGCGATCTCAAGCCCGTGCTCGACGGCCTGCGACCGCTCTCGCGGCTCGATCATCCCCGCGAGATGATCCGCCAGTTCACGCCCAACTGGTTCGCCGCGACCATGGGCACCGGCATCCTCGCACTGGCGCTTCCGCAGGTGCCGGGCATCGGCCCGACGCTGAAGCCGGTCGGCGAGGTGCTTTGGTTCTTCAATATCGCGCTCTTCGCGCTCTTCACCGGTATCTATTCTGCGCGCTGGATCCTGTTCGGCCATGAGGCGCGGCGGATCTTCGGCCATAACACGGTGTCGATGTTCATCGGCACCATCCCGATGGGCCTCGCCACGATCATCAACGGCTGCCTCGCCTTTGGGATCGCCCGGTTCGGCGACGGCATCGTCGGTGTAGCGCATGTCTTGTGGTGGATCGACGTTGCGATGGCGGTGACCTGCGGTGTCGTCATTCCCTATTTCATGTTCACTCGCCACGAGCACAGCCTAGATGGCATGACTGCAGTCTGGCTACTTCCAGTCGTCGCGGCCGAGGTCGCGGCGGCGAGCGGCGGCCTGCTCGCGCCGCATCTCGCCGATCCGCATGCTCAGTTCGTGACGCTGCTCACTTCCTATGTGCTCTGGGCCTATTCGGTGCCGGTCGCCTTCAGTATCCTCGCGCTGCTCATCCTGCGCATGGCACTGCACAAGCTGCCGCACGAGGGCATGGCCGCGTCGAGCTGGCTCGCGCTCGGCCCGATCGGCACCGGTGCGCTGGGCATGCTGGTGCTGGGCGGCGACGCGCCCGCCATCCTTTCCGCACACGGCCTCGCGTCGATCGCCGGCGTGGCACAGGGCCTCGGCAGCATCGCCGGGCTGCTGCTCTGGGGCTTTGGGCTGTGGTGGCTGGCGCTCGCGATGCTGATCACCTGGCGCTACTGGCGCGCTGGCATCCCGTTCAACCTCGGCTGGTGGGGCTATACCTTCCCGCTCGGCGTCAACACGGTCGCAACCTTCCGCCTCGGTACGACCTTCGACCTCGCCTTCTTCGGGATCGTCGGGACGGTGCTCACCCTTGCCCTCGCCATGATGTGGGTGGTGGTCGCCGCCAAGACGCTGACCGGCGCATGGAAGGGGCATCTCTTCGTATCGCCCTGCATCGCCACACCCAACTGATCGCCTGAGGCGATCAAAATCGAAAATCCGATCGCTTGGCTCGACGAGCCGGGTCGGCCACGTTCGCCCGAAGAAGGGAATGCTATCATGGACAAGCTCGACACCTGGCTCGCCGCGCAAAGCAGTCGTCGCCGTTTCCTCGGCCAGGCCGCACTGGGCGGTGCCGCGCTCGCCGCAGGCCCAGCGCTCGCACAGAGCCTTGTCGATCTCCATCTGCCAGGTGGCAATGCCGGACGGCCGATGACCAGCGCCTTTCCCGGCAAAGGCAGCATGATCCTCCAGCGCATGCACCCGCCGCTGCTCGAGACCCCGATGGAGGTGTTTGACCGCGACGTGTTCACTCCCAACGACCAGTTTTTCGTGCGCTGGCACTGGGCCGATATCCCGACGTCGATCGATGTCGATACCTTTCGGCTCACCGTTCGAGGCCACGTCAACCGGCCGCTATCGATCAGCCTTGCGCAGCTGCTCCGCCTGCCGCGCGTCGAGATGGCCGCGGTCAATCAGTGCTCGGGCAACAGCCGCGGCCTGTTCCAGCCGCGTGTGCCCGGCGCACAATGGGGCAATGGTGCGATGGGCAATGCCAAATGGCTCGGCGTGCGGCTGCGCGACATCCTCGATTTTGCCGGCGTGAAGCCGGGCGCGGTGCAGGTGCGTTTCGGCGCGCTCGACCAGCCCGTCGTCGCCGGCGCGCCGGATTTCGAGAAGGCGCTCGACATCGATCACGCCCACGACGGCGAGGTGATGATCGCCTTCGGCATGAACGGTGAGCAGTTGCCCTTGCTCAACGGCTTTCCCTGCCGGCTGATCGTGCCGGGCTGGTATTCGACCTACTGGGTCAAGATGCTCAACGACATCGAGGTGCTGCCCGGCCCCGACGACGAATATTGGATGGCCAAGGCTTACAAAATCCCGGCGACGCCTGGCGCCAATGTGAAGCCCGGTGCCAAGGACTTCCCGACCGTCCCGATCAACCGGATGATCCCGCGCTCCTGGGTAACGAGCCTCGGCGAAGGACAGGCCATTGCCTTTGACCAGACGATACCACTCGGTGGCATCGCGATGGGCGGCGATTGCGGGGTCGCCAAGGTGGATGTCTCCACCGACGGCGGGCGTACCTGGTATCACACCCGCCTCGGTCCCGATCACGGCAAATACAGCTTCCGCCGCTGGGACACGCAGGTGCCGCTGCCGGCGCGCGGAAATGTGCGGCTGATGTCGCGCTGCTGGAACACGGCCGGGGTCGCGCAGCCGATGGCGCCGATCTGGAACCCGGGCGGGTTCATGCGCGGCAATATCGAAACCACCAACATCACTGCGTCCTGAGGAGAGCCGAGATGAAAGTCCCTTCGATCGGCACGCTCTCGTTCGGCGCAGTCGGCCTTGCTGCCCTCGTACTAATCGCGATCGGCCCGCCCGGCAGCCGTGTAGCCCCGCCACCTCCGGCTCCCAGCGGGCCGGCGCCATCGAGTGTCGCGTTTGGAGGCTTCACACTCACATCGGACGCGGTCGACCTGCCGCTCGACGACCAGCAATATCCTGACGGACCGCACGCCGACGTGATCAATGCGAACTGCACCTCGTGCCATTCGGCCAGCATGGCGCTGACCCAGCCCGCGCTCACGGCCGACCAGTGGAAGGCGACGGTCACCAAGATGAAGGAGGTCTATAAGGCACCGGTCTCGGAAAAGGATATCCCGGCGATCGTCGACTATCTGACGGCGCTGAGCGCGAAGCAGGGCAGCGCGGCGCCGGCCGGCAAGGAATCCGGAAGTCAGGGCGCTCCCGACGCGTCGGGCGGGACTGGCTGAGTGACTTATCGCCGCGCGCCGCGTTGCTTGAATGAAGGAGGCGCCCGATGCGTATCGAGAAATTTGTGCATAGCTGCCTGCGGCTGACGCTCGACGGCAAGCGGCTGCTGTTCGACCCGGGCAAATTCTCGTTCGTCGATGGGCGCGTCGATCCTCGCGACCTCAGCGACGTGGATTTCATCCTATTTACGCACGGCCATCCCGATCATTTCGACTGCGAGGCGCTACGCACCATCGTCGGCGATGGCGAACCGCGGATATTCGGAGGCAACAAGGTCGCAGCCACGTTGCGCAGCCAGGGCTTCACCGTCAGCGAGGTCGGAGAGGAAGGGCTCGACCTTGGACCATTCACGGTCCGTGCCCTGCCGGTGCGCCATGAGCCGATCCTCGCCGAAGAAATCCCGGCCGTTCTGGCATTCGTCGTCAATGATCGCCTTCTCAATCCCGGCGATAGCTTTGATGAACGGCTCCACCAATTTGCTGGAATTGAGGCGCTGGCGCTGCCGGTGATGGCGCCGTTCCTGACCGAGATCGGCGCCTACGAGTTCGCCAGCTCCATGCGTCCAAGCCATGTGCTCCCGGTCCACGATGGCTATGCCCGCGACTGGTTCCTGACGCAGCGCTACGATACCTATGAGCCCTATTTCGAGAAGGCTGGCATAACCTTCCACCGGCTCCAGCAGCCCGGTGACGGGTTCGACCTGTGACCGACGACACCCCGCCGGACCCGGCAAAGCCCGCCCACGCGGCCAAGCAGTTGGTCAAGAGCGCCGACAAGCTCGCGACCAGCGCCGAGCAGCAGACCAACAGCGCCGATCGCCGCACAGTACTTGCTGCGGATCGGACCGTCCTCGCGGCCGAACGGACCTATGCCGCCTGGGTGCGAACCGGGCTCGCTGCTTTGGCAGCCGGCATCGGTGCTCGCGCCTTGCTCGACAAGCTGGTGCCCGACTGGATGATCGCGGGCACCGGCTCGGTTCTGGTCCTATTCAGCGCCCTGTGCTTTATCGCCGCGATCTGGCGCGAGTTCGCACCGGGTGTGCCGCCGCCCAAGCCCGACACGGCGAAGCTACCCGGCTGGCTATTGATCCTCGTCAACGGATTCCTGGTCATGGTGTCGATCGCAGCGCTGATCGGGCTCTGGCTCGCCTGATCGCGGCGTCGTCAGCTGTAGTACCGGATGCGCGCTCGGCGCAGGATCTTGTCTTCGAGTGAGTAATAGAGCCAGATACCGTGTGCGACGAAGGTGCACTACTGGATTGCGGCAAATATTACTGCAACTGTCTCGTCAGGCTGGTCCAACATTGGAAAATGCCCGCTTGCCTTGAACCAGTGCAGCTCGGCGGAAGGAAAGGCGGCCTTTGCACGCGCCGCTTGTCTTGGCAGGCATAAGCGATCGCGGCGACCCCAACCGATTACGATCCGCCGAGACGGATCGGCTGCTGGACCAATTTGCTCAGGCCCGCTGGCGAGATCATTCACCAGAGCATCGAATGTTGACGTGGCGCTTAAGCTTTCAAGCTCGGTCGCGACAACCGTCGGGTCGAGCGCCCAAGGGCGAGCCGACAGCTGCGCTAACAGCGCCGTGCGTGACGCTGCGTTCTTGCTTAGCGTTGGCAGCATAGGCCGGATTGCCCGAACCAACCGCCCCGAGACTCCGATGGTAACTTTGAAGAATGTGCGCTCCCAGCCGCGCCAGAAGCCGCCAGGATCGAGGGCCACGACGTTGCCGACCCGGCCACGCCGCGCAAGCTCCAGCGCAATCCGCGCACCCATTGAGCTACCGACGACATCGATTCCTTCAAGTCTGCGTTCCGCGATGTAACGCTCGACGCTGCCAACGAGGCCATCGAAGGTCCCGCTATCCTGGCCAGCTGGACTTGCGCCGTGTCCGGGAAGGTCAACCACGATAAGCGACCGCTCGGCACTGAGGGCGTCCATGACGGTGCTCCACGACTTCCAGCTTCCGCCGAGACCGTGAATTAGTAGCAGCTGGCGGCCAGAACCGCGTCGAATCTCATGCATTCAGCAAAACTCCGATTGGTTACCCTGAACCATCGGCATCGGGCTTTGGGGCCGGCGACCGCGCCATCGAATTGATTATACGAATAAGTCAGTTGGGTCATCGCGCGACCGACCGCTTCTGGGTTAGGTGATCGCGGCGTCGAATGACCGCTATTGAGGCGCGTTGCCGCCCGGCAGCTTGATGTCCGCCGAACGGCGGGTCTTGGCACAATCCGACGTTTCCGCACCTCCCGACGAACGGCGTATGGGTGAGCCGCCGGCAAAGTAGGCTCGGCGCTCTGTCGCCTATCGTTCGAATCGAGACTGATCGCGTCGGCGAGGCGAATGAGTGTTACTGCCGCTTCGCGAATTGCGCTCGACGAAGTCACCAGATTGCGAATCAGGAGAAGGACGGACGGTAGCCACCGGGGTCGGGGCAGGCGATCGCCGCGATCATGCTGCTTCACGGATTTGTTCCTTGGCGTCGTCCGACGTGGCGAGGCCAGTTGCGCGGAGCAGAAAGGCGGCGGCCGCTTCGGCTTTTGCCGCAGCCGTCATGATGGCGCGGGAATCCTTGCGCAGCACCCTGATCCACGAGCCGATATACGCTGCATGATCGTCGATATGGGCGGTCGGGAGGCCAAGATCCGCGCCGAGCAGGGCAGATGTCATCTCGGCGCAAAGCTCTTCGAAAGCATAGGCGTTGTCGCCTAATTTCCTGCCGAACTCACGGTTGAGCCGGTCAGGATGGCCGGTCCAATGCCCTGCCTCATGCGCTAACGTCGAAGCGAAATAGGCACGGGTGGAAAACAACGCCACGGGCGGCATCGTGATGCTGTCGGCAACACGGTCGTAGAAGGCCCGATCGCCGCACTGGTGAACCCTCGCCGGAAGGGCATCGAGGAAGCGCTCTGCGCGATCCGGCAGTTCGTCGTCAGGCGCGACCACGCTGAGGGGGCTTAGATAAAACTTCTCCGGCAGCCCGTCGATCTGATCGGCATTGAAGACGGCGTAGGATCGCAGCACGCGTCGCATTTCGTCCGTGGTGTCGCCGGTGACGGGCGACTCCACGGTTTTGCTGTACGATTTGTAGAAGATCGCGATTTGCGACCGCTCGCCTTCGCGGACCTGGCCGCCCAGTGCCTGTGACTGTTTATACGTCATCCAGGTACGAGAATGGTAGCCGGCGCATTCGGCGCAGAGCCACAGCCAGAAGCAATTGATGCCCTTATACGCGTCGCCGGTCGCGCGAAGGGGACGCCCGCCGAGGCCAGGTCGCCACGGTTTCACCCAAGGGCGTACGCCCGCTTCGAGTTTGTCGATGATCGCGTTGGTGATGGTGTCGGCAGGCGACGGTTTATCGGTGGTCTTGGCCACGGTCATTCTCCTGATCTGGTAGAGGCGAGCCCGGACCAGCACCCTCCCCTCACAGAGCCTGCCGCCGGGGCACAAAAGGAGGGGCGACACTCCGCGAAGAGTGCCGCCCCCAGTCGCCTCGAACCGTTCAAACGGGCGTCAGGCCGCCTCGCTCAAATCGTCCTGACCGTCGTGCGACGCGTCCTCCAGGTCCGACTCGTCATCGACATCGTCACCATCATCGCCGGGATCGACATCATCGGCCTCGTCGATGAACGTCGAGCGCAGCGCTATGGTCTCGGGCTGCTCGATGGCGTCGAAGCGCATGGCATCAGGCAGCCAGGCCGTCGCCTTTTCGCGGATTTCGGCCTCGACGATCCCCTGTCCGTTGCACAGCGCGGCGCAGGTTGCGGCAAGGTCGCTCTTCTTTGCGTCCTTGTAGCGCCCGCGCAGGATCGGCCCGCCAATGTCCTCGAGCGCGGCAAGCATGACCTCCTTTTTGACACGGCCGAAGAAGTTCTCGGCCGTGGGGCGCCACCAATGCTCGACCTGAATGTCGAGCGCGCGACCAAGATGGTCATGGAACCCGTTCGACCGTCCGCCCTCGGCAATGTTCAGGCTCGGTTCCAGCGTGCGTGCGATCGAGAAGGCCACCCAACTGCCGCGGGCCTCGTCGTCGAGCGCGCGAAAGGCGTCGAAACGTTCGGTCATGGTCTTGTGACCGGCCCAGCTCGTATCGAGACGCTGGCGCTGATCCTCGATGGTCTGCGACGCCATCGATCCTTCGTCGCGGAAGCCGAAGATCGGGAATTGCGCGCCGCTCGACTTGAGCGTCGAGTGGTTGCGGACGTAGTTTTGCTCGAAGACGACATTCTGCGCCATCAGGAAGATGGTGAGGTCCAACGCCATCGCCGGATCGCTGGCGATATGGGCGACGAGGATCTGCCGGCGCTGGGTCGCCAGTTCGTCGATCAGCGTAGCACTGAGCTTGGGTCCATGATCGATGTCGCCGGCGCCGTCGTCACCATTGGCACCGCCCGTCACCTTGGGCGCAGCATTCGGATCGACAACGGGCTTCTCGCTGAACATGCGGGTCTGAACGCGGGCTTCGCCATCACCACCGATATAGACGAACGTCCCGATCTGTGCCCGGACCGCCGGATCGATCTCGCGACGGGACTCCTCGATGTCTTCAAGCTCCCGTTCGATCTCCTCGAGGCGATCGTTCGCCGCCTCGGCTTCCGGCGTCCCGTCGGTCAGTTCACACTCAAGCCGCTCGACGAGTTGGTCATTTTCGGCCGAAAGGGCTTCGACACGTGCGCTTTCCTCCTCGCTCAGCGGCCGCGCGGGCGCGTGAAATTCATGAAGCTGACGCTCGAGATCATAGGGAACGTGAGTAGCCGCGATCGGCGTCACGAACGCGAGGCCCTCCGCCTGCGCGAGTGCGGCAGCGGCCGCCTCGAGCTTTTTGCCGGCAAGATCTTCGAGAAGATCGACGTCGATCCAGTTCTCGTCCCCCTCGGCGGCAAAGAGATCACCCTCGATGCGGCCGCCTGCCGCGACATAGGCATCGCGACCGATGAACCGCGCCTTGGCATCGTTCGCCTTGATCGTGCCGTTGAGGATCGCACGCCGGATGTTGTCGGGCTGATCGCCGTAATAGGAGGTGCTCATCTGCGCGAAGACGCGCGCCTGACGATCGATGTCGCTCGTCACGGCATAGGCCTGGGCGACACCCAGGGTGATTTCACCGGCGGCGAGAGCCTGGAACACGCTCGGCGCGAGCTCCGCAAGCCGCACCCGCTGCTCGACGAAGCGGGTGGTGACGCCCTGGCGCTTGGCAACGTCCTCGGCGGTCATCCCCTTCTGGATGAGGAAGTTGAACGCGGTGCTTTCATCCGCCGGGTTCATCGGAACGCGCTGGAAGTTCTCGGTCAGGCTGGCCTCGACCGAGTTGTCGTCGTCGGTAAGGACGAGGACAGGCACGACATGGTCGGCGGGCAACGTGCCCTGTTCGATCAGGCTCTGGAGTGCGCGCAGCCGGCGCCCGCCCGCCTTGACGGTGAAATGGCCCGCCTTCTTGAGCGGGGTAACGATGAGGTTCTGCAACAAGCCTTGCGTTGCAATGCTGGCTGCGAGGGCGTCGATACTGGCCTCACGGCTGGATTTGCGGACATTGTCCTTGGACAGCGAGAGGTTCTTGACCTTTACGGACTGGATCATCGGTTGTCTCCATCTGGAACTGGCGCGCCGCCTCGGCGGTCACGCGAGCCTGCTCATCAGGCCCACAAAGCCGAAGGCTCCCTCCCCTCTCCTGCGCTGACCGCGGAGAGAGGAGCTGGATCGTCAGGCGGTGATGCGCTCGATGACGGCGGCGGCATGCGCGACGGGGACGAACATCCGCGTCCTGTGCTGGATGATGTCGATAAAACAGCCCGCCGCCTTGAGTTCGGCAAGCCGCGTGTGCGGCCAATCGAGCAATTCGAGGCGCTGCTGGCCGGCGACCAGGCTGCGCTTGAGCCGGTAGGCTCCGACGGACGATATCTCGCCGGTCGTCATCACATGCTTTGCGGTATCGTCGACCGACACGGTGATGGCGGCATTTATCCCGAAGGCATCCGCGAGCTTCGACACCAGCGGTGCAGGGACGATCCGGCCGAGGAAGGACTGGCCGTCATCGGTGTTCAGCCGCCAGACCTGAACGTGATCGTCGGGCAAGCGATCCCAGACCGGCAGGAGCAGGCCCGCGACCAAATAGAGCGTGCTGGTGCGGGTCTTGTTCCGCATCTCCTCCACCTCGGCCTGCCACAGCGCCGAAAATTCCGCCTCGCTGGTCTCTTCCCACATCGTTTCGAGCAGCAAGTCTTGCCGCATCCGCTCGGAACGGGTCGGCCGAACCAGCTCGTAGCGGCGAACGATCTCGCCATCGTCGTCGGTGAGCGAATAGGTGCTGCACCGGATCGCGGCCCTGCCGGACTTGCGATTGACCAGCGGGCGCGCGTCGTCGCCCAAGATCCGCAACGCGCGGTCCAGCGGGACCGGCTTGTAGCGCTCCTCCGTTTCGAGGCGCAGGATCTCGGTTTCCGCGCCGCTCGTCTCGTCGCGCCGGATCACCGTGCGATCGAGGATCGTGATGCGTTCGGCATTGATGCTCTCGACACCAAGATCGAGGGTGCCGGCTTCGCGCGCCGCCTCGATCCGGGCCTCGATCAGACCGAGATATTCATCGAAGATCGCATTCTGCAGCGCGATGCGCAGCGCGAGGATACGATTGAGCCAGCGCTGAATGGGCGGCAGCTCCTTCTTCAGCCCGCCGCCTTCACCCTCCAGCTCAAGTCCGGTGAGGGTCTGGAATTCGTCAAGCGTGGTCGAGCGCAGCTTGCCATCGGCCAAAAGGCGAAACCATGTCTCGAGCGATTCCTTGGCATAGTCGCTTTCAAGATTGTCCCGCGGGTCGAACAGACCCTGGCCGCCCGTCTGGCGCTGGCCCCGTGTCAGGGCGCCAAGGCTGTCGAGGCGGCGGGCGATCGTCGAGATGAAGCGCCGCTCGCCGCGGCAGTCGGTCGATACCGGACGGAATAGCGGCGCGGTTGCCTGATGCGTGCGGTGGGTACGGCCAAGGCCCTGGATGGCCGCGTCAGCGCGCCAACCGGGCTCGAGCAGATAATGGTTGCGGCGCGACTGGTTCTCGGCGGTGAGGCTGGCGTGATAGCTGCGCCCAGTGCCGCCTGCATCCGAGAAGATCAGGATCTTCTTCTCGTTCCGCATGAAGGCGTCGGTCTCGGCAAGGTTTGTTCGCGGCGAACGGCTCTCGATACGCTGGCGACCGTGCGCATCGACGACGATACGCCGGCTGCGTCCCGTAACCTCGGCGACCGCATCGCTCCCGAAATGCCCGATAATATGATCAAGGGCGGACCCCACGATCGGCAGGGAGCAGAACCGCTCGACGAGATTGTCGCGCATCTCGATCGCTTCCTGGCTGAAGATGGGACGGCCTTCCTCGTCGGACATCGGCTCGGAGCGGATCTTGCCAGTGTCATCGACGAAGGTCTTCATCTGTCGGACGGGAAAGGCCGCCGTGAGGTAGGACATGACGAACTCCTTGGGCGAAAGCTCGATGTCCAGATTCGCCCGGTCCTCGGCATTCAGCGCGGCCAGTGCCCGGTTGAGCATCGCCTCGGACGTCGAGACCAGCTGGATCACGACGCTCTCGCCCCGGGCCAGATCGGCACGGATCGCCGGTATCAGCGATGGCAGCTTCATGCCGATCAGGATCTGGCCGAAGAAACGCTGCTTGGTGGATTCGAAGATCGACAGTGCAGCGGCCTTCGCGCCGCTGTTGTAGGTGTCGTTTGAGAAGCTGTCCGTCACCCGGGTGGCATCGAGCGCGGTGCGCAAATTGGCGTGGATAATCGCCCACGCATCGGCATAGGCGTCATAGACCTCGATCTGGTCGGGCGTAAGGCGATGTTCGAGGATGTCATATTCGACACCGGCGAAACTGAGCGCCCTGGCGACGTAGAGGCCCTGCATCTTCAGGTCGCGGGCGATCAATTCCATGGCCGCGATCCCGCCACGACGCAAACTGTCGACGAATGCGCGGCGATCGGCGAAGGCGGTGGTCGGACCCCACAGGCCAAGCCGGGTGGCATAAGCGAGATTGTTGACGTCCGACGCGCCGGTTGCGGACACGTAGAGGACGCGGGCGCGAGGCAGCAGATTTTGCAGGCGCACGCCGGCGATCCCTTGATCGGAGCCATCCTTGGTGCCGAAACGGCCTTCGCCGCCGGCGACACCCGACATTTCGTGCGCCTCGTCGAACACCATCATGCCGTCGAAATCGTCCCCGACCCAGTCGAGAATCTGCTGAAGACGGGTGCCCTTGTCGCCGCGGTTGGAGCGCAGCGTCGCATAGGTGAGGAATAGCACGCCCTCGGCCGCGCCGATCGGCGTGCCGAGTTTCCACTGATTGAGATGCTGGATGTCGAGCGCGAGACCGCCGACCGCGGTCCAGTCGCGACGTGCATCCTCGAGCAGCGTCTCGGTCTTGGATATCCAGATATGCTTGCGGCGCCCGCGCAGCCACTGGTCGAGGATGATGGCTGCAACCTGACGGCCCTTGCCGGCACCCGTGCCGTCGCCAAGGAAGAACCCGGTCCGGTAAGGTCGGCCGGCCTGGTCGGGCGCGAGCGACAATCCTTCCTCGGCCGCCTTGAACAGGCCAGAGATGTCTCGCTCGAAGGCGTCACCGGCGTAGATCAGCGTTTCGAGCTGAGCGTCGGATAGCACCCGGTCTGCGACAACGCGGGTCGGCAGCTTGGGAACGTAAGAGGGCCGCGGCGCCGTAATCGAGCCCATCGCGATCGATTCCACCAGAGCGGTCGGATGCGCGGATGCACAGGATATGGCGATGCGGCTCGGCCGGTACGGCAAGTAGACACCGACCGCCTCGCCGGTCGGTACGGGTTCGGCAAAGACATCATAGCCGATATCGAGCGCCCCAAGAGACGGGGCGGCCTTCGCGATCGGGGCCGAAAGCCGGGGCCTATTCGAAAGACCGCCGAGCAGCGATCCGTGCGCACGGGGTGGTGCAAGGCGCACTGGCGAGCATCCCGGGGTTCCCGTAAGGCTGGCAGCCGATGTGCTGATCGCCGCAAGCACCTCTGCGAGCGAGTTGCACCGGATGAGGGCGACGTCGTCCTGGGAGCCTTTTTCCAGAACGATCAGCTTCACGATCTGGCTGGTGCCATGTTTGGCATAGGCATTCGCGGGGAGTTCGACGTGGAGCGTGACCGCGCAACCGTCGGTCGCCTTCGCCCAGGCGCGGCTTGATGTGTCCACGCGATCGGGAAGGATCGCGGCGCAGCGCCCCCCGGCACCAAGCCGCTTCAAAGCGGCGCGCAGATGACGGAAAACGGCAAGCGGGTCGGCATGCCTGCCTATGCTGCGGGAAAAGGGCGGGTTGATGAGCACGGCGGTCGGGCGGATCGACAGCGGCAGCAGATCGTGGATGAGTTCGCCATCGTGGCGACTGACCTGTGCGGTGGGAAATGCTGCCTCGAGCATACCGGCACGCGCGGGATCGATCTCATTGAGGACAAGCTTGGCGCCAACGCGGGCGGCGAATACGGCGAGGAGCCCGGTGCCGGCGGAGGGTTCCAGCACGGTATCCGCAGCGGTGATGCGAGCGGCGAGCGCGGCAAGATAGCCAATCGCAGCCGGTGTCGAAAATTGCTGGAGCGCGATCTGTTCTTCGCTGCGCACACTATGCGTCGGCAGGGATGCGGTAAGAGCAATCAGGGTCGCAAGGCACTCGGCCGGCTCTTGCGGCAGGTCGAGCGTGGCGAGGTGCAGGACCTGGGCCAGCTCCAGCACATCATAGGCGTCGCGGAGTGACCAATGCCCATCGGCTGCGGTTGAACCATAAGCGGTTTCCATCGTCCGGAGCAGGCCAGGCCGGTCCAGGCCGTCGCCTTGGCGCAACATGGCAGCGATCGCCTTGGCCGCGGTGATGGATGGTTCGGTGAAATCGAGTTCGAAAGCAGCGGCTGAGGTGCGCATTGTAAGCCTCCATTGCATCGCCCGGTGTCCATCACCGGATCAACAAGCCGGAGGCCTCCTCTCCTCTCTTCAGTGGGAGTGCGTCTGAATCACGGGGCGAGGAACGGCGTTGCGGGCAAGCCGATCGCGCAGAGCATCGTTCCAATCATCATGTTCGGATGGGAGCCATTCCTCGACTCTTCGCCCGTTGGCGCTGAGATGCCCCCCTGCCCTCTTCAGACAAATCTTCGCGGCCTTGTTCCGCTGACCGAACACGATGACGCGCTTCACATGCGACGGTATGCCGACATGGGCGTAGCGCTCGGCACCAAGCACGGCCCAAACCGGCAATTGAAACCAGTCGATGGCAGACAGAGCATCTTCGATCCCCTCAGCGATGCCCAGGACGTCATCCGGCTCACCAAAGCGCACGCTGCCCGAGCCGAGCAGACCCAGCGCCAGTTTCGGTTTTCGGAACGGCCGCCGCAAAATATCTGTGGGATCGAGAAAGGTCCGGTGGACGGCGACCAGACCAAGCTCATTTCTCACCGCGGCGATCATTGCGGGAAGGCTGCGCCGATCCTTCCCCTTCCCTATGATCGTCTGTGGGTTGAAGCGAAGGTCGGACGTTGGCGCGTAAAGGCTCCGAGCATGAAGATAGGCTTCAGCCGGTGTTCCGGCGATGGGGATGCTGTGCTGCCACAATGACCTGGCCAAGCCGCTCAGATCGCGCGCCGGCGCGCCTGATTCGACATGGACCGGCAGCCTGTCGTGCAGGCCCTGACGATCCAGAGCCTTGAGGATATCGGTCGACGTGCATCCCGCGAAGCATTTGAACAGGATCGCCTTGGTCCCCAGGCGGACCGAAAGGCTAGGCGAGTGATCATTATGGGCGGGGCAGCGGCACTCTCCGCGCGAACCTGACCAGCGTCCACCCAAGCTCTCGACGATTTGTTTGGCGCGGACTGCTGCATCGATGGTTGCGGGCATGGGCGAAACTCCTGTCGAAATTCAAGGTCGCTCCGCGCATGCCCCCTCTCCTCTTGCCGATCGGCGCTGCCTCCTGCGATCTATGCCGCCTTTGCCGCGAGCACACCGAACTCTTCGACGATTCGGTCGGTCGTGTAGTGAGTGGTGCCGTCGCGCTCGTAGGAGGTGTCACGGAGCCGTCCGGCAATCCGCACGAGATCGCCAACCCGGGCATTCTCATCGATATATTTCCGCTGGCCGTCGCTGAAAATGACGACTCGGTTCCAGTAGCTATCCTCGATCCACTGATCGCCTTCTCCGCGGCGGCGGTAGTTCGCGCATACCGAGATGTTGGTGACCTTGGGCTTGGCATCGATCTCACCGATCCGTCCGATGATCTCGAATTTGGCAAAATTGATCATGCGACCTCCTCACTGCGTCTGCCCAGCGGCGACGAGCGGTGATGCAGCTACGATCGGTTCGCTGAGGATCTCGTCGCAGGGCGGAGCTGCCGAGGATCGAGACCGTGATGCTATCGTGGAACACCGGCCTGGAGGTATCCCCCCAGCTAGGGGGGCGGGTATGTCCCCGACCGTAAAGGCTCAACGAATCGCCTGCTTGATCTCTTAGAATCATTCTAAAACAACGCCGCTGCTTGCAGCGGAAGGATTCATGATTCTAAGTGATTCAGATTCGGTGCCGAAAAGGTTTGCAATTTCAATGGTCTGTCGCGTTTATCCTGACCGCGCGGGGGATTTTGCCTGACCCGGCGGGGGCATCATCCTGACTGGTCGGGGGGAGATAGCTGACCTATTGGGGCTATCCTGACCGATTGGGGGCGATGGCGTCAGGCGATCTCGCGCTTTCGAACGGTGGCATTCTGGCGCGTTTATCGCGCGTGAGCGAGCCGAAAACGGACAGAACCCGAATTGCATTGCGACTCGGCGAAATCTCAAGGATTCTGCAGAGGCGTCATACGATTCGAACCTGACCGGATGGGGGCGGCAAAAGCGTTTCAGCCTGCCCTGACTTGACGAGCGAGGACAGGTCAGGCAGCAATTAGACGAATCTGCCCAATATGCGCTCGGCCTATATGACATGGAACATGCGGAAAATCTAAGCGCGGATGCAGCGCAAGAGGCGCAAGCCGATTCGGCCCCTGGCCGTGCTATGCGTGTTGCAGCGGCCTTGCAGGCGAAGGGTGGCGAGGAATTTGCCAAACCCGGCAGCATTGTTGAGATTAAGTTCGTGAAAGGCCAATCGCTCAGCCTGACGGCGTCCCGGTTGCTCGCGTTGATGATCCTGACAGCAGGCGGCGATGCTTGGCAGGACCGGCCGCATCGCATGCGCAAGGCCGATATCCGCCGCGGCCACAAGGGTAACGAACGTATCTCCGACATGCTGGAGGAACTTCACCGCACCCTCTTCGCGATCGACGACCGATCCTGGCGCGGCAAGAAAGCGACGCTGCGCTTTTCCCTGATCTCGTCGTCCCGCGAAGAGGCTGAAGATTTGGACGGTGCGGATGCGGGGTGGATTGAATGGGAGTTTACGCCTGATGCGCGCAAGCTCATTCAGGAATCTGAGAGCTATGCCGTTCTCAATCGACAGGCGGTACTCGGCTTTCGATCGAGCTATGCGCTCAAGCTTTATGAAATCGGATCGCTGCGGCTCCATCGTCGCCAATCGACCTGGAAGGGCGATATGGCGGCGCTGCGTGCGGCGCTGGGCATTTCGCCAGACGTTTATAAGGATTTCGCGCAGCTCCGTCGCAAGGTGCTCGAGAAGGCGAAGGCCGAGATCGACCAGCTGGCCCACTTCCGGGTGGAGTGGAAGGAGATACGACAGGGCCGGACAGTGACCGAGATCGAGTTCCGTTTCGAGCCGAAGGATGCGCCGGCGCAGATCGCGACCGTCGATGAGATTGAGCGGCACTCGACGGGGCGTAAGGCACGCCGGGAAGGGGCTGTAGAGACGGTTGCCGAGACGGTGGAAGTGGGATCGGTCGTGAAGGCGGCCATCAGCGCGCTTGTCGCGCCGGAGAAGAGTTCGGAGATCGTCTTTCCGCAAGGAACGATCCGGTTCAACGCGGAAGGCTTGGCGACCATCGCCCGGTCGCACGGCGGTGGCTGGGATATCGATCTCATTGCTGACGCCTATCGCCAGCAGATGGGAGACCGTTTGGCGAAGCTCAAGGGCGCGAAGCTGACCAGTTCGTGGACCGGTTTTTGCGAGAGCTTCGTTGCCCGAAGGGGGCGCCCATAAGCGAAATTGCACCGGTGCAATTTCGTCGTGCCCCCACCGAGTCAGGATGGGCCGCTTGGTAGGCGCTCTCGCAGCGATTTCGGCTCAAAGCAAAGTCCCACTTTCGAAATAACGCTTTTATTTGACGAAAAAGCGCAAGTAGCGCTACTATGCCCTCAGTTTCGCAAAGGGGCGCCCTGTGGCAGCATCACTAGACATCGACGACACCCATGATCTTCTCTCGGTGGCGACGCTTGCCCAGCGGACCTCATCGGTGCTGGAGCGCCTTCGCGATTCAGCGCGCAGCGCACGGGCGGACGAGCGACGCGAGCCCACCTTCCCGATCGGAAAGGCCGCTGATCTCGTCGGACGGACGCCCGCTGCGATCCGCGACGCGGAAAAGGATGGGCGTCTTCCGCCACCACCGCGAACCGAGAATAATCGCAGGGTTGGCTACACCCTCGCCCAACTCAATGATATGCGAGGCCTGTTCGGCACTAGGCCCTGGCGGGCACCTGATGATCCATGCTGTGTCGTCGCCGTCCAGAACTTCAAGGGAGGCGTCGGCAAATCGACCTTGTCTGTCCACCTTGCCCAATATCTCGCGATCCAGGGCTACCGCGTTGCCCTTATCGACTGCGATAGTCAGGCTTCGGCGACGACGTTGTTCGGCTATGTGCCTGATCTCGACCTGAGTGAGGAGGACACGCTGTACCCGTTTCTACGAGAGGAGGAGATGACCTCGCTCGATTATGCGCTGCGCAAAACGCATTTCGACGGTCTCGAACTGATCCCGGCAAATTTGCGACTGTTTCAATCGGAATATGAGATCGCGGCCCGAATGGCGCGAGGGCAGGGGGGGCTTATCGATCGCCTCTCCGAGGGTATCGCCAGCATCTCCGATCGCTTTGATGTCATCGTCCTCGATCCGCCACCAGCCCTCGGAGCCATCTCATTGTCGGTGTTGCGCGCCGCGAACGCACTCGTCGTGCCGGTGCCGCCAACCGTCATGGACTTTTCCTCGACCGCGGCGTTTCTGGCGATGCTTGATGAGACTATCGAGACGCTGGCCGAACGTGGTTTCGCGCCGACTCTCAGATTCCTGCGCTTCGTTGCTTCCAAGGTCGATGAGAATAAGTCGATGCAGAAAGAGCTGCTCAATCTGATGCGGACGCTGTTTGGTCAGGCGATGGTGCGCACCCCGCTCAAGGACTCGGCTGAGATCGACAACGCGACCGCCCGTTTGATGACGGTCTATGAGCTTGACGGTCCGGTGACGAGCAGCGCCGTCCGCAACCGCTGCCTCACCTATCTCGATGGGGTGAATGCCGAGCTCGAGTTGGATATTCGGGCCATGTGGCCCAGCCATTTGAGCCGTTTGCGCAAGGAAGGTCTGGCGTGAAACAGCAAAATTGCACCGGTGCAATTCCGGGTGAAGGAACGGCTTCATGAGCAGAAAGAATGCGAGTTTCGCAGCAGAACTGGCCGCTGGGATCAATCCGCCCGAAGAGGATGCGCCCGCGCCGCGCCGGCCTGGCCTGGGAGCCAATGTCCTGACAGGCCGGGAGAACCGATTGGCCGAACTGGCGGCGGGGACGGTCGTCAGCCGCACCCATGAATTGGTTGATCCCGCGCGTTGCCGGATGTGGGCTGGGCATAACCGCGAATATGCCTTGCTCAACGAAGAGCGGTGCGCCGATCTTATCGAAAGCATGAAGGCGCAAGGGCGCCAGGAGATGCCCGCAATCGTCCGCCGTGTGCGGGGGGAACCCGATTATGATTTCGAGGTGATCTGCGGCGCGCGGCGCCATTGGTCGATCAGCTGGCTGCGCAGCCACAACTATCCCGACTTCCGCTTTCTCGTCGATATTCGCGAACTATCGGACGAGGAAGCGTTCCGCATAGCGGACATTGAGAACAGGGCGCGCGAAGACCTCAGCGATCTCGAGCGCGCGCGTGATTATCTCCGCGCTCTGGAAGCCTATTATGAGGGCAGGCAGAAGGTCATGGCCGAGCGGATCAATGTCACCGAAAGCTGGTTGAGCCGCTATCTCGACCTCGCGCGTCTGCCGGCCGAACTGATGATCGCCTTTCCCAATCCGCAGGATTTGCGGATCAAGCACGTCACAACGATCAAGCCATTGCTGAAACCCGACGATCGTCGCCAGCGGGTATTTGCCGAAGCGGCGGCCTTGAGGGCGCGATCGGGAGGGGAGGGCGCTCCGGTCGCCGTGCCGGATATTGTTCGTGCGCTGGCGCTGGCGGCTGATCCCCCCAAGAAGTCAGGATCCCCCAAGAGGTCAGGATCGAGCGAAACCGTGGCGTCGCAGAACGGAAAGCCGTTGCTCCGGTTCGAAGGCAGGGATCGCAAGGGGGTTAGGATCACCTTGCTCCCGCATGCTGGCGGATCACGGGACGAAGCGGAGGCTGCTATCAAGACCCTGCTCGATACGCATTGGCGGTAGCGCTGCCTTACCCGAGTTTAGCCACCAGCTTGCGGGCCCCCTGTGGAGTAACGTCGAGGAGCCGCGCCACGGCAGACGGACGAAGCCCAGGATAGGCGAGCGCAAGCCGGGCAAGGAGTGGTGCCCGGCTGCGGCGCGTTGCGGACACCGCCAATGCCTTTGACCCCTGGCGCTCGATCCAGTCGAGATCCTTCAGGCCGGATTGGCAGGCAACGAGCAGCGATCGTGTAATGACATTGGTCAACGCACCTACGTCAGGTGGCGGGAATTTCGGCAACAGAATGAGAGACGGCAGGACGCCGAGAGTGAGTCCGGCATGATGGAGCATCGCGGGGACATGGCTGGCCACCAACCAAGCGCGGTCGCGCACGCGCGGCTCGAGATTGAGCGTTCGACCGTCGATCGCTGTCACGTCCACCGCAGACTGCTCGGCGACGACGACCGTATTGAGCATAGCGGTAATCCGATCGGCGACGGAGGCCAGCGAAGGAGAAGGGTAGGGTGCTTGTGCTTCGATGCGAGCCTGCCGCCACGCGGGACCGAAATAGGCCAGGTCGCTGCCTGCCCAGACTTCGGCTTCGGATCGATCATCCAGCACAGTGCGCAAGACGTTGAGCGTCGCGCGCGCCAGCGGCCCGTTGTCGCCAACGCTGGCCTCGATTGCGAGATGAAACACCGCCGCCACCGAAACGGGATCGTTCAACCCTTCAGAGGCGCGAGGAGGGGATGTGCGTCCGCAAATCCAGTCCTGCAGATGCCGGACGTCGATGGGCACGCCGGCGAGACCGGCGAGTTGGGCTGCGCCCTGCAACCGCGCACGGGCCAGCCAGATATCAGCCCATGGGCTGTTCTGCAGTCGTCCATCCAGTCGGCCGAGCAGGAGCATTGCTTGCTCGCTGGAGGCACAGGAAGGGGAGGGGGAGGCCATCAACCCTGGCTCTATCGCAACCATTTGGGAAACCAAAGTCAGTAGTTGGTTTCCCTCTACGATACTGACCAGGTATGCACATGCGATAATTTCAGTTATCAAATAAGCATGTTTGACGTCTCTCTATAAGGTGGAGTAGAGAAACCGCCCGCAGGCGAGGGGGCAAGGCGCGTGGATAAGACGGTTTTCTGGTCCTGGCAGAGCGATCTCGACGCGCGGGTGACCCGTGATCTCATCCGCTCGGCGCTCGATCAGGCGATTGGCATGCTCGCAGCCAACCTCGATGAGGCCGATCGGCCGAGCCTGACCTCGGACACGCAGGGCGTCGCCGGAACGCCCGATATTGTCGCCACCATCCTGCGCAAGATCGACGAAGCGGCTGTCTTCGTCGGAGACGTCACCCCGATCGCGGTCTCGGCGAGCGGCAAGGCCTGCGCTAACCCCAAAGTGCTGATCGAACTGGGCTATGCACACCGGGCGCTGGGCGAAAACCGTGTGCTGCAGGTCGCCGTCGACGCGTTCAATGGTCTCGCCGCCATCTACGGGGTTGAGGCACACAGCTTCGATCAGATCGTCGCGCTGTCGAGATGAACACGGCAGAGAGCCTTCCAGCGCTGATCGGCGGTCAGTCTGGCTCGCAGACCGTCGACCTCGTCTGGGAAGTGACCAAGCTACGCTGTCAGTCGCCGATCACGGTGAATGCCGAGTTGATCGCCGCCTATCAGGCGGCCTCCTCACCGCACACTCTGCGTGCCCTAGCGGGCGACATCGAGGCATTCGATCTTTGGTGTCGGCAGAACGGGTGCGTGACCGTGCCGGCGACCCCCGAAGCCGTCGCCGACTATCTGGATTGGCGGGCCGGGAAGGGGGGCAAGCCCGCCTCACTCGGCCGCTACAAGGCCTCGATCGCCAAGCTCCACCAGCTACTCGAATTGAAGGATCCGACGCAGGCCGAGCTGGTCAAGCTGCGGCTGCGGGCAATTCGCCGCGAAAAGGGCGTCGCACAGGCCCAGGCGCGTCCGCTGCGATTCAAGGGGGCGGTCCGCGATGTCGAGCGCGATCAGCCCCGCGGTCTTAACATCAGGGCGATCCTGGAAGCCTGTGGCGACGATTTGCCGGGCCTTCGCGATCGCGCCTTACTGTCGATCGCCTACGACACCGGCCTGCGCGCCTCCGAACTGGTGGCGGTCGAGGTGGAGCATGTCCTCGAGGCCATCGATCCCGAGGCGCGGCTACTGACGATTCCGCGCCACAAGGGCGACCAGGACGGGGAGGGGGCCACCGCGTTCCTGAGCCCGCGCTCCGTGCGTGCGATCACGGCCTGGCGCGCGGCGTCGGGGGTAGAGAGCGGGCCATTGTTTCGCCGGGTGCAGGTGCGCCGTTACAAGGCGCGGGCGGCGGTCAAGGGGCGGCGGATCGAGACGATTTCTGGCCGCGAAGCCTGGGATCTGCGCAAGACGTTGCCGAAGCCGGCGGTGCCGGCGCGCACCGAATATGATGTGGGAGAGGGGGCGTTGCACCCGGGTTCGATCGGGCCGATCTGGCGGGCAATGATCCAGCGCGCGTTCGACAAGGGCGCGCTGAGCGACCTCACCGCCGATGATCTGGCGCAGTTGCTCAAGGGGGTGAGCGCGCACTCGACGCGGGTGGGCTTGAACCAGGATCTGTTTGCGAGCGGCGAGGATCTGGCGGGGATCATGGATGCGCTACGCTGGAAGAGTCCCCGGATGCCGCTCGCCTATAATCGCAATCTGGCGGCAGAGCAGGGTGCCGCCGGCCGCTTGATCGCGAAAATCGGGTGATCAGATCTTGAGCTGCGCACAACTAGGTATTTGTGACGGTGTTTGAAAAATCCGAGTGCGCCAGATCACGCGGATTAGCGCTCCAGGGAATGTCCGACGGCATCGGAAAAGAAAACCCGCCCGTCTTTTGACGGGCGGGCAAGGGAAGGTGTCTACGTCTTACCGAGACTCCTTCGGGTCGCTGGCAAATGCTATGCCTTCGTGTTTCGGATCCAAGGCGAAACTGGCGGGGCTGAGCAGTTTCTCAGGCTGTGTACATCGCCGCGACCGACGACCTGGAAATATGCGCTAGCCTTGCGTTTATGCGCAATCATGATAGATGTATTAAAGATGCATGATTGGAGCGCGAGTCGTGGACGGTGTCTCGAAAATCAGAGAAGAAGACCTGCCTCCCTTAGTGGAGGAGTTTTACGCACGGATCCGCGCTGATCCCGAACTTGGGCCGATTTTCAATGATGCGATCGACGACTGGCCGGAGCATCTCGGGAAGCTGGCTGCGTTCTGGTCTTCCGTCATGCTCACCAGTGGCCGATACAAGGGTCAACCGGTGCCGGCCCATCTGAAGCATAAGGCGAGGATAACGCCCGCGCTCTTCGAGCGGTGGCTCGCGCTCTGGGTGCAAACGACCAATGACATGATGACGCCCGAAGCGGCTGCTGCACTACAGGCGAAGGCGAGGCGGATCGCCGAGAGCCTGCAACTCGCGATGTTCTTCCAACTGGAGGGACGGAGTGCCGCAACGGTCACAAGAGCCAAACAGGCGGATGCGCCCGAGCGACGAGTGCAAGCCCATGACTGACAACTTGCCTTATCGTTCCACGCCGGTGTTCGATCAGGATACGCTGCCGGCTGCCTTGCGCGCGCGACATGACACGAAGGCAGGTGTCTGGGGCGTGATCCGGGTTCTCGAAGGCGAACTCAGGCTAACCTACCTCGAGCCACCTTCGGAGATCGTCCTGACGCCGGACCAGCCTGGTTTGCTCCTCCCTCAGCAACCGCATTTCGTAACGCCGACAGGGCCGATGAAGATGCAGGTGGATTTTTACGATCACAAGCCCGGGCTCTGACATTCCGGGATTTTCAACGCATTCAAAAAAGGAGAAGTTGATGACGCAGCCCCTCAGCGGTCAGACCATAGCGCTCGTCAAGGCGACCGTGCCGGCACTCGAAGCCCATGGCCTCGACATCGTGCACGAGATGTATTCCCGTATGTTCCAGAATCCGGAAATTCGTGACCTTTTCAATCAGTCGCATCATGGCGACGCCGGTTCGCAGCCACGCGCGCTTACCGGCGCTATTCTCGCCTATGCGAGCAACATTGAAAATCTCGGTGCGCTCGCGCCGGCGGTTGAGCGGATCGCGCAGAAGCATGTTGGCCTGCAGATTCTGCCTGAACATTATCCGCACGTTGCCGAGGCGCTCCTGGGGGCGATCAAGGCAGTGCTGGGCGATGCGGCGACCGATGAAATTCTTGCTGCCTGGGGCGAAGCCTACTGGTTCCTGGCCAACATCCTGATCGCCCGCGAGCAACGGGTCTACTCGGAGCAGAAGGACGCGACCGGCGGATGGAATGGCTGGCGCGAATTTCGCGTCGAGGACGTCGTGCGTGAGAGCAGCGTCATCAATTCCTTTATTCTGCGCCCCGTCGATGGCGGGGCCGTCATGCGGCACAAACCGGGGCAGTATCTGACCTTCTGGCTCGAAATTCCGGGGCATCCGCCCGTCAAGCGCAACTATTCGATTTCAGCAGCCCCCAACGGCGAGACCTATCGCATTTCGGTCAAGCGCGAACCGCATGGCCTTGCGTCGGGCTGGCTCCATGATGACGCCAAACCGGGCACGGTGCTCAAAGTGGCGGCGCCGGCAGGCGAATTCTTCCTGGCAGCGCATGTCGAACGCCCGGTGATCCTCCTGTCGGGCGGTGTGGGCCTGACGCCGATGGTGGCGATGCTCGAAACGCTTGCCGAAGGCGGCGCCAGAGTCCCCGTGCACTATGTCCATGGAACCCATGACCGCGATACGCATGCAATGCGCGATCATGTTCGCGCTCTCGCTGGGGGGAACAAGTCGATCACCGTCACCGATTTCCATCAGACCCCGCTGGAAGATGAAGTCGCAGGGCAGGATTATGACGTCGCCGGTATCATCACCGACGAATGGCTGGCTGCCAACACGCCGGTGGCTGAGGCTGATTACTATATCTGCGGACCGCGTCCGTTTCTGCGGCACGCCGTCTCAACCTTGTCGCTGGCTGGCGTCCCATCCGACCGCATTCATTACGAATTCTTCGGTCCGGCGGACGAATTGCTAGCCGCCTGACTGAGCGCGGAGAAGGGCGACATCGCCCTTCTCCGCGTCTGCTCAAACCGTCATGCCGGCGTGATCGCGGACTTCAGGACGAATTTGGACGTCTCCGACAGTGTCCTCGACGAGGATCGCGAACTTGGCGCCCTTGTAATAGATGCTGGGCCGATGCCAGGCCCGCGTCACGATAACGACCGTTCCGTCGATCTCGACCTCTTCGCCTGCCTTGGGTGACCGCGCGAAGTGAAAACTGCCCCAGGCTGCTGGGGAACTGCTATCGCCAGCCAAAACGTCAATGAGCATTTCGTTCTCCTCTTTATTCAACGGGCAGTCTGCGATGGGGGATAGCGCCACGGCTTGCCTTGGCCGATCGCTGCGTCGAACTGCATTGCAGCGAAGTGCCAGTTTGCGAGCCTGTGCCACCAGGACGTGAGCCAGCCCGCGCGGTCCTGACGGTAATCGATGTAGTAGGCATGCTCCCACACGTCGCAAGCGAGGAGCGGCGTCACCCCTTCCTCAAGGATCGGACTACCCGCGTCGTGGGTCGAGAGCACCTCGAGCTTGCCGCCCTTCGCGATAAGCCAGACCCAGCCCGATCCGAAATGGCCCGTTCCTTCGGCGGCAAATCGCTGCCCGAGCGTTTCGAGACTCCCGAATTCGGACGAAATGGCGCTGGCGAGGAGTCCAGAAGGTTTGACCGCTTTCGGCGCCATGCTCTCCCAGAAGAAGCTATGGTTCCATGCCTGGGCTGCATTGTTGAAGACGCCCTTCGCGCCGCTGCCGTGTGCGATCCGGATGATTTCCTCGAGTGTGTGGGGCCGAAAAATTCTGCTCTGACAGCAGCCGATTGAGCGTTTCCACGTAGCGTGCGTGATGTTTGCCGTGGTGGATCTCCAGTGTTTCCGCCGAGAGGACAGGCTCGAGATCCTTGGTCCCATAGGGCAGGGGAGGCAATTCGAAGACGAGCCTCTCAAGGTCGGATTGGGCTATTACAGCATTGCGGCTTTGATCAGCCATCGCTTGTCTCCTTGAGCAGAAATAGCGCCGGAAATCTTTTCGGCCGCCGCGTGATGACGAGTGTGACCCCATCCGGCGCAGATAAGCCTGTAGGACGGTCCTGATGATGAGGGCTGCGGGATCATTGCTGATGCAGCGGCACAGGGCGCTGCAATGGTGTTTGATGAGAGCGGTCAATGTGCATAGGACAGTTCTGCCCTTCGCGCATAGAGCGCGGCCATACACAGGGCGATTGCCCCAACCGGGTGATGGGCTGTCCATTGGCCAAGCTCGCCCACCACGGTGGTCCCCTCGGGGCCGGCTTCGATCCAATAGCCGGGTGGCACCAACATAGCGGCAGCGCGGCAAGTCGCCGTGTAGAGCAGTGCCCGAACGTGGCTGCCGTCGTCCTGCAGCCAGACTCCGGGAGCAATAACGGTCAAACAGCGCAGCGTCGGAAATACGGCCAGCGCAATCCGTGAATCGATGTCGCGATCGGGTTCACACGCGCCCTGGCAGGCGGAGATGGCGTCGACGAGGCTGTCGTCGTGACCAATCGCCCTCACGCGGCGCAGGGCGTGCACGGCGTTCATGACGCGCCTACAACCAGAACTGCCTCATCGGGGTCGCGGCTGACGGGTGAGCAGACCGGTTGGAGGAGGCCGTCTCCAATGGCGTAGACCCAACCGTGAAGTGTTAGCGAAGCGTGCTGCGCCCAGGCCCGAACGACCAATGGGTTGGCTGCGAGTGCTTTCACCTGGGCACGGATATTATGTTCGCACAAACGGTCTGCATTGGTATCCGGGGTGCAGCAGACTGTTTGATGGAGCACACGCACGGGTGCGAGCCAAAGCCCGATCGCGTCGTCCCTGTCCGGTGCCATTGCCGCTTGAATCCCGCCGCACCCGTAATGGCCCACGACGATGATGTGCTCGACCTTCAAAACATCGACCGCGAACTCCAAGGCGGCGGCGAAGTTAGGATCGCTCGGCGTGGTGAGATTGGCGACGTTGCGGTGAACAAACATCTCGCCGGGATCGAGATCGACGATTTCGGTGGCCGGCACCCGGCTGTCCGAACAGCCGATCCAGAAGTAGCGTGGCCGCTGCTGGCCTACGAGCCGTTTGAAGAATCCGGGATCGATCAGGGTTTTGGCGTCAGCCCATGCGCGGTTGCGGGCCAACAGGTCGGAGAGGCCGCCGTCGTCTGCTCCATCGGCGGCGGTCTGCCTTTTTCCAGTCTCCTCCAATTGCCTCATTGCCCGGGAGCCTGCAGATCGACGACCCGAAGGTAGGGCTTCAGTGTCTTGTAGCCTTGTGGGAACTGCCGGGATGCCTCCTCGTCCGACAGCTTCGGCGATATGACAACCGGCTCGCCGGGTTCCCAGTTGACCGGCGTTGCGATGCTATGGGCATCTGTGAGTTGGAGGCTGTCGATGGCGCGGAGAATCTCGGCAAAATTCCGACCGGTCGAAGGCGGGTAGGTCAGGATGAGCCGCACCTTGCGTAATGGATCGATGACGAAGACGGAACGGACAGTGACCGTCGGGTCGCTCTCGGGGTGGATCATGTCGTAGAGCGCCGACACCCTGGCGTTGGCATCCGCGATCATCGGGAAGTCGAGTTTCGTCCCTTGGGTTTCGTGAATGTCCAGCTCCCATTTGTGATGGGCCTCGACCGGATCCACCGAGAGGCCAATGGGTTTGACGTTGCGTTTGTCCCATTCGGGCCGGAGCTTGGCAACCTCGCCCAGTTCCGTCGTGCAGACCGGCGTAAAATTCTTGGGATGGCTGAACAGGACACCCCAGCTTCCGCTTAGCCAATCGTGGAAGCTGATGCGACCGTGCGTGCTGTCCTGCTCGAAATCGGGGGCGATCTGCCCGAGCTGAATGGCCATGGGAACTCCTTCATATCGCAGATCTGATGTGGAGATGGACGAAGCATCATACAAACGAATGTTATTATTATTTATCAGCAAAACTATTGGGTATAACTTAGCGCCGGGTTTCCGGTCCGAGCCCCACGATCACGAGGAGGGCTATCAGCATGGCGAACAGCACTATCCCATTACCCTCCCCTTCGGCGACGAAGCCGTTTTGGCGGAGAAAATCGACAAAAAGGCGGATCGAGACGAAGGCGATGCTTGCGGCGAAAATCAGATAGAGGCCGGACATGAAGGGAGGGCGCTCTGGTCCACGCGCTTGCCGGTCATCATCGTTGTCAGCATTCACGGCTGCTTTGTCCGTGATGAAGGAGGCGGTTTGCGGCGGCAGGTTTCCTGAAGATTAGGGGCGTCTTCACCCGCCGGCTGTCGGTCTTCAGATGGCCACAGCGCAATGAAGTCAAACGGAGGGGGCACTTCATGCCAGTGCTGACGCGCTCGGCGATGTGCCGTTTGTTCCCAATCGAGAGAGAAGATCACGCCGAAACAAACCGCGAGCACGAAGACCATCACGGCAACAAAGACATCGTCACTGATCGCACCAGCGTCGTGAAAACTGAAGAGTGCGATACCTATCCCCAAAACCAGCAAGGCCAGCGCTATGCTGACTTTCCAGATTTCGGCCCGCGGCGGCGGCGGTTCAGGCGTGAAGCGGCCTAAAGGTTTCATCTGAAAGTTCGCCCAAACCGTTGGACGCCTTATCGTTGTTGGTACCTGTCCAGGGTCGATCACACGGGTCTTGCCTTGTGATCCCATCATCGGCCCGCTACCATGAAGCAAGCAAATGAATATTATTGCGCTTTGAGTGCAAGGATGATGGTTGATGGATATCAATGTTGCGCGCACATTCCTGGAAGTCGTGAAAACCGGCAGCTTTGTGAACGCGGCGTCGAACCTTCACCTCACGCAGACCGCAGTGAGCGCCCGAATCCGGGTGCTTGAGGATCTGCTCGATCGGCCCGTATTCATCCGCAACAAGGCGGGTGCAAAGCTGACACCAGCAGGTGAGCAGTTTCTTCGCTTCGCAACCACCATGGTGCAGGTCTGGGATCGGGCGCGCCGCGCCGTCGCGCTGCCGCCGGGACGGGAGACCGTGGTGACGGTCGGCGCCGAACTCAGTCTCTGGAGTCCCTTGCTGCGACACTGGCTGCTCTGGATGCGGCGCGAATGCCCCGAAATCGCGGTAAGCACCCATATCGACACATCCGAACGCCTGATGGGGCAGGTCCAGGATGGCACACTCGATATGGCGGTGCTCTATGCCGCGCCGAGCCGTCCGGGGATCATCGCCGAACTCTTGTTCGAGGAAAAGCTGGTCCTGGTGCGGACCACGCCAACCAGCAGCCCTCTCGCACCGGAAGATCATGTTCAGATCGATTGGGGTGAGGAGTTTGCCGCGAGCTATCACGCCGCTTTCCCGGATCAGCCTAACGCCGTCGTTTCGATCAGCTATGGTCCGCTCGCGCTCGATTATATCCTGGCGACAGGGGGGAGCGGCTATTTTCGCAAGGGCTTCATCCGGTCCTATCTCGAGGAAGGCCGCCTCGCTCTCGTCCCCGGAAGTCCTGAATTTTCGTACTCGGCCTATGTCGTCCACAGCACAAAGGCCGACCCGGGCGTGATGGACCGCATTCGTGCCGGCCTCAAGGCGGCCGCGGCGATTACAGCATGACCGTGAACGAACCATCCTCACCCGTTTGCTACGCCAGCGAAGCCGATGACATTTACATGGGCTTTGTCGGTCGCGAGGAGATCCTCGCGGCGCTCAACGAGCTGCTGGAAGCCGAACGGGCCGGCGCCCGCGTCGCGCTCGCCAGCGCCAAGTCGGCGAGCGATCCCGACTATGCCGAACTGATGCGATCGGTCCGTGCCGACGAAGCGCGTTGGTGCGCGATGCTCTCGAGGCAGATCAGGCGATTGGGCGCAGCGGCCTCGCGCAAGACCGGCGTCTTTTACGAGAAGGCGCGGGCAATCCCTGATCCGCTTGAAAGGCTAGCCTTTCTCAACCGCGGTCAGGCCTGGGTGGTTCGCAAACTGGAAGCTCTGGCCCCCAGGGTTCGTGACGAGGCATTGCATGCCGATCTGCGCGAGATGCTCGAGAGTCATCGGGTCAACATCGCTCGCGCCGCAGCGCATCTTGAAGCGGAGCATTGACCTGCGCGGAAATCCGCAAGCTGTACCATTCAGTCCATGCCAACGCCGAGCGGTGATTGGCGGTTAATCAGCCGCTTCATCGCCTCACGATCGGTCAACAGGTCGGAAATCCTGTAGGTATCGAATACCGCCATCATCGCCTGCATGCCTTGTGCCAGTACGCCGGTCAGTCCGCATGCGGGAGACAGCGCGCACCCGGAACAATCCGCGAGCTGGAAGCCTTCCTCAGTGCGGCGGACGACCTCGCCGACAGTGATCTCATCCGCTGGTCGGGCGAGACGCATGCCGCCGGCGCGACCGCGAACGGTTTCGATGAAGCCGTCGTGCGCCAGGGCGTTGACGACCTTCATCAGGTGATTGTGGGAGACATCATAAGCCCGCGCGATTTCGCCGATCGAACACAGGCGCTCTTCGTGAAGGGCCAGGTGAATCAAGACCCGCAGTGAATAATCCGTGTAGCGTGTCAGCCGCACGCAAAACTCCCGAGAAACAATCTGCAAACACCATACCTGTATGTAACAGACATGTTAAGGCCGGGATTGCCCTCGATGCCGGCTTGCAACGATCGGCCCATGGTTATTGACCTGCAGCGACCTGCCTTATCGAGCAATTATTTTGATGGATCGCTGCATTAAAAGTCATTTTGTGCATGAGTGCTCATGATGCCATCCTGATGTCCCCTTGGGCGTGAGAGGCTGATATGTACAAATACGACGAGTATGATCAGGCCATGGTCGATGCCCGGGTCGAAGAGTTTCGCGACCAGACGCGCCGTCGGATCGAAGGCCATCTCAGCGAAGACCAGTTCAAGCCTCTGCGGCTCAAGAATGGGCTCTACCTGCAACTGCACGCTTATATGCTGCGCGTAGCGGTGCCTTACGGTACGCTCAATTCGCGGCAAATGCGCAAGCTGGCGCATATCGCGCGCAAATATGACCGAGGCTACGGTCATTTCACGACGCGGCAGAACATCCAGTATAACTGGATCAAACTGGCGGAGGCACCCGACATCCTCGCTGAGCTCGCGACGGTGGAAATGCACGCCATCCAGACGAGCGGCGAGAGCATTCGCAACCTGTCGGCGGATCATTATGCTGGAGCTGCTCCCGATGAGATATGCGATCCGCGGCCCTGGGCGGAACTGATCCGCCAGGCCACGACGTTCCATCCAGAATTCAGTTATCTGCCGCGCAAGTTCAAGATCGCAGTGATCGCCGCGCAGGAAGACCGTGCCGCGCTGCGCTGGCACGACTGTGCGCTGCGCATCGTCAAGAACGAGAGCGGTGAGCAAGGCTTCGAGGTCTATGCTGGCGGCGGTATGGGGCGCACGCCGATTATCGCTTTCCCGATCAGGGAGTTCTGTCCGGCAGGCCAGATCTTCTCCTATATCCAAGCGATCCTGCGGGTGTGGAACCGGCATGCGCGGCGCGACAACATCCACAAGCAGCGGATGAAGATCCTTGTCCATGAACTGGGAGAAGAAGAGTTCCGCCGTCAGGTCGAGATGGAGTTCGAGCATATCCTGACGCTGGGCCGGGATTTTCCGCAGGCTGAATATGACAGAATTGCCGCCCATTTTGACCCGCCGCCGTTCGAGACCGCGCTTTCTGAGGAGCTCGACCGCTCCGATCCCGACTTCGCGCTATGGGTCGATCGCCAGGTCGCCGCACATAAGGCGCCCGGTTATGCCATCGTCAATATCAGCCTCAAGCCCTGCGGGGGCATCACCGGCGACATTTCAGCCGAGCAGATGGAGCTCGTGGCCGACCTTGCCGAACGCTACAGCTTCGATGACCTGCGCTCGACGCACGTCCAGAATCTCGTGCTGCCCCATGTGCGCAAGCAGGACCTCTATGCGGTCTGGCAGGCGCTCGATGCCGCGGGGCTGGCAAGCGTCAATCTCGGTCTCGTCACGGACATCATCGCCTGTCCTGGGCTCGATTATTGCAGCCTGGCCAACGCGCGTTCGATACCCGTCGCGCAACAGATCGCGGAGCGCTTTGCCGATCTCGATCGTCAGCTCGACCTCGGCGAACTCAAGATCAAGATTTCGGGCTGCATCAACGCCTGCGGCCATCACCACGCGGCTCATATCGGTATCCTTGGTGTCGATCGTAAGGGCACAGAGAACTACCAGTTGCTGCTTGGCGGGTCCGGGGCCGAGGATGTTTCGCAAGCCAAGATTACCGGGCCGGGCTTTGACGAAACCGGGATCGTCGATGCCGTCGAACGCACGATCGAACGCTATCGTGAGATTCGCGAGCCAGGTGAACGCTTTCTCGATTGCTATCGCCGCGTTGGCATGGACCCGTTCAAGGAGGCAATTTATGGGTGATCCGCTACGCTTCCGGGACGACCCGGCACCGGATGAGCCGGGGGTTTCCCTGGATGCGTTTCTCAATCAGAAGGACGCAACCTCGGTGCTTCTCGAGGCGGGCGATGATGTCCGCGCCTTGTTACCCGAACTTGGCCGCGTGCGCCTCGTCGAGATAGACTTTCCGCGGTTTCGCGATGGGCGTGGTTTTTCCAGCGCAAGCATATTGCGCGAGGCGGGCTACACAGGCGAAATCCGTGCGATCGGTGACGTGCTCGTTGATCTCGTATTCTTCATGCGGCGTTGCGGCTTCGACAGCTTCGAGCCCGACGCCCCCTTTCATCCGGGTGCCGTCGATGCCGCACTGAGCCGCTACCCTGACGTCTATCAGTCGGCGACAGATGGACGAGAGCCGATCTGGGCGCTGCGGCATCCCCAATTCGCCGCTGAATGAACGCAGTTCGTTCCTATGGTTTGGACGGTAGCTTCGGCACCTGAGGCGCGCGCCATATAATGACCAGATCATCGTGTCTTGATGCGCGACTTGAGTGCTGGAAGCGATGAGCGGGACCCTTGTAAATATATCGTAATACGATATATTAGAATGAGGGACGCGGAGGGGATGTCGATGGAGGCGGATATGCCGATGTTGCAAATCCTGGTCACGGCTGTCGGCCTGACGTTGGGTAGCTTGCTAGTCGCGGTATCACTGTCCTGTCTGGCGTGGTGGTTAGCCACTCGCGTTCATCATCCGCGCTGGGGTGCGGCTTTTCTTCTCATCATAATCGGTGGCGCCTGGCTGGCTTCGTTGGGGCAAAGTGAGTTCGTGAAGATGGCCACCGTGTTCGCTCTGGTTGGGGTGGGCCTGCTCTATCTGGTAGGCCGGGAGGAACGGGGTGGAGGGTCTTCGCGCGATACCAAACCGGGCCGCTCCACCCTGTCTGAAGGAAAGCACTGATGGCAACGCAGATCTGGATCTATCCTGCCCTCATCGCGGTGCTAGGCCAGAATAGACGGCCGAGCTTTGCTGAAATGCGCAATTTCGTTCGACGAGCCCGGCGTGAAGCCGCTGCAGCAGGCGGTTCGGACGTTGCATGCCGAGAGAAGGTGCGTCGTCTGATCGAAGCGGCTCTGAAAGCGCCATCTCCTTAGTTGATGGCGGACGAATAGGCGCGCCCTACTCGCGCTTTGCGAACGCCCCTGCGTGCAATGCTGTTTCCCGTCGCCCGAACCTCAGAATTTTTGCGCTTAACCTGCAAAAACATTCGTTTGCGACGCGGCGCGCATTCTTTCACCCTGCTTCCATCAGGCCATGAAGATGGCTGGTTACGAGCGAGCATCGACGGGAGAGGATGCCGCATGAAGAGGTTTATGTCGGGCGACCCTGCTACACAGGCCGTATTCACTTGGTCACGGGCACTGTGGACGCTTCTGTTCGCTGGGCTCGCCTTTGCTCTCTATTGCCTCAGCAAATATCGCCTCCTCAGTGAGGAGCAGATCATGCTGCTGATTTTCCTCGCCGTGCCGATCGCTGCATTCTTTGTGTCGGGCAAAGGGCAGGATATGTCCGATGCTTCGGACAAGACAGACCGGGGCATCAATTCGAGCTCGACCACTAAAATGAATTAACCGCAAAATATTTGCGTTTCTCCATCAATATTTTGATCTACGGTTTAGCGCGCTGGCTCGGTTAAAGGGCTTTCTCATATCCATGGGAGGTAATGACCACGGTCGCTGTCGATCGTGACAATCCCGTTTGTCATGGTTGTCAGTCATGCTTGTTGCGTTTGCGGGCGGGAAACGCCTGCCAGTCTCTCCCTTCGTGGTTGACCCCCAGAAGCTGCTCTTCTCGCTCAGCAGCTTGCTGGCGGCGGCCGCTACGCTGGCTATCGCCTTCTCGGCCAGTCTGCCCCGCCCCTGGTGGGCTCTGTTGACGGTCTACGTTACCGCTCAACCCATGGCCGGGGCCTTTCGGCCCAAGGTTCTCTACCGTCTGGGCGGCATACTAACCGGTGCCGCTGTCACGATCCTGCTCGTTCCCAACTTGCAGAACTCGCCCGAACTTCTGGTCTTGTGCCTCGCGGCCTGGACAGGTTTCTGCATCTATCTTGCGGTTCTTGATCGCACCCCGCGTGCTTTCCTGTTCCAGATGGCGGCATTCAGCTCGGCGGTGATCAGCTTTCCCTATCTTGATGATCCGGGCAATATTTTCGAGACCACGGCCGCGCGGGTGCAGGAGATGACGGTTGCTATCCTGTGCGTGACGGCGGTTCATGCGCTGCTGCAACCTTGGAGCGCAACGCCGGCTATTCGCGCCCGTGTCCAGTCTTTTTTGGGCCACGCCCGCCGCTGGACCGCAGAGGCGCTTGGCAGTCACCATACCCGTCTCGAGGACGCACATCGCCGGGCGCTGGCGGCGGACGTCACCGAACTCGGCATGATCGCGGTCCATTTGCCGTTCGATCAGCGCTGGGCTCCCGCGACCCGGCGACGCGTTACGGCCTTGCAACAGCAGCTCGCCACCATCCTGCCACTTGCCTCGGCTGCGGCGAACCGGCTCGACCGCCTGCGTGAAAGCGCCGATCTTCCGCCAATGCTCGAAGCTTTGCTGGCCGACGTCACCGACTGGCTGGATGATGAGCAAAGCGATCTGCACCGGGTGGGATCGCTGGTGCGGCGGTGCGAGGCGCTGGCGGCCGCCGCTGAGGCGCGCGGCGACTGGAATGACCTGCTGGCTGCGAGCGCCTGCATTCGCATCGCCGAGTTCCTGACCGCATTGGCCGCGAGTCGAAGGCTGGCGGACAGGATCGGGTCACCGGGTCGGCCCAGCGCTAAAATTCTTGCCGCAGAATCCTTTTCGCTTGCCCGCGATCATGGCGTCGCTGCGCTCGCGGGCCTGGCGACCGCCTCGGCAATCGGGCTCTATTGCGCCGTCTGGATCCTGCTTGCCTGGCCTAATGGATCGGCGACCGCGGCCTTTGCCGCGCTCATTACCTGTTCTTTTGCCGCACAGGACGATCCGGCGCCGGTGATCGGTCGCTATCTCGTGGCGACGCTCAAGACCTTTCCGTTGGCGGCTCTCTACCTTTTCGTGATCCTGCCTCGGGTCGATGGCTATGAGATGCTGATCCTCACCCTGGCCCCGGCCTTGCTGTGGATGGGCTATATCCAGGCCGATCCCGCACGTTCGCCGCAGGCCTTGCCGATGTTCTCCTGCTTTATCGTCGCCATGGGCTTTCTCGCGCGCTTTCAGGCGGATTTTGCACTGTTCATCAACACGGGGTTGGCCCAGCTCGGCGGAATTGTAGCGACGCTTGCCGTCACCCGCATGTTCCGGTCGGCCAATGTCCTGTGGACCGCCCGGCGCATCCTGCGCGCGAACTGGGGTGAACTGGCCCTGCTTGCAGACATTCGCCGGCCTTTCCGTCCGGACCGCTGGACGGCAAGAGCGGTCGACCGGCTCGGGCAGGTGGCTGCACGAATGGCGGTGGCGACCGTCGGCGACAGACTCCATGCCGCTGACGGTCTGGCGGACCTCAGGATCGGCCGCAATATCATTCCGATCCGCCGGGCTCTGTCTCATGTCCCGCATAATGTGCGGCACCGCCTGGGCGCGGTACTTGCCGGGCTGGCGGTGTTTTATCACGAGCGCTGGCGCCATGGCCATGCGGATGCCCCGCCGCCAGGGTTGCTCGAGCCGATCGACCGGGCCTTGGAGGCGCTTCTGAGCCTGCCGCTCGATGAGCATCGTCGGCCTGCCTTGCGGGCGCTGGTAGGAATGCGCTGCAATCTCTTCCCGACCGCCGCTGCACCCCACATCATTTTACCAGGGGTTGGGGAAAGCGCATGATCGAGGAGATCAATGTGCTCGGCGTCTATATGCCGGCGGCGCTCGCCTGGGGCGTGCTGGCCGCGGTTTTCGTCTATCTTGTGCGGGGGCTCCTGCAGCGTCTGCCGGGCTATCGACTGCTCTGGCATCCGAGCCTGCTCGAGCTCGCCCTTTTTATTCTGCTGTGGTGGGGCCTGTGCGCGCTCTCCGATAGCTTCCTCTACCGATGGGTCGCGTCCTGACATGCTGCATCGACAAAATCTCCTGCGATCACTTGCTACGCTCCTCGTCATATTTGTAGTTCTGGCGGGGATATATGCGCTGTGGCTGCGTTATCAGGTCGAGCCGGTCACACGCGATGGCAAGGTGCGCGCGGACATGGTGCCGGTTGCCGCCGATGTTAGCGGGCTCGTCACCGAGGTAAAAGTCGCTGACAACCAGAAGGTTCGAAAGGGCGACGTGCTCTTCATCATCGACCGCCCGCGCTACCGGCTCGCGCTGGAACAGGCAGAGGCCAACGTCACCAGCCAACGCACCGCGCTCGCACAAGCTGTGCGTGAGGATCGGCGCAACCGGGCCATGCCCGAAGTGATTGCCGCTGAAGTGATCGAACAAGGCTCGGCGCGGGTGGAAGGACTGCGGGCGACGATTGGTCAGGCGGCGGCAGCACGCGACTTGGCCCGTTTCAATCTGGAACGAACCGTCGTGCGCGCACCGGTGGACGGGACCGTATCCAACATGACGCTCCAGCCCGGCGTCTATCTGACCGCCGGCAAGGCTGCGCTGGCGTTGGTCTATGATCACTCGCTCCGGGTCGAAGGCTATTTTGAGGAAACCAAATTGCCGGCGATCCGGGTCGGCGACCCTGCGAGCATCTATCTGATGGGGGTAGCCGACGAGATCGAGGGGCATGTCCAGAGCATCGCGGGCGGTGTCGAAGATCGCGAGCGGGCCGGGGCCGACGGACAATTGGCCAATGTGAATCCGTCTTTCACCTGGGTGCGTCTGGCGCAGCGCATTCCGGTGCGTGTGACGATCGACAGGATTCCGCCCAATGTGCGGATGATTCCGGGCCAGACAGCCACGGTTGTCGTTCATCCGCGTGATGACGGGCGCAGTGTGCACCGGAGCTTGCCATGGTGAGGCACGCGCTGGTGCTGGCGGCCGCTGCCGCCTTGGGCGGTTGCACGGTGGTCGGCCCCGACTATCATGTGCCTGACACCGCGATGGTAAACGCGCCTGCGGCGCAAGGTGCGTTTCTATCCGCAGGCGCGGTCACGACGCAGGAAGCGCTGCCGGATCACTGGTGGCGGCTCTATGACGACCCGACCCTTGACCGACTGGTCGAACAGGCATTCGCCGCCAATACGGATCTGCGAGTGGCCGAGGCCAATCTCGAACGCAGTCTGGCCTTGCTCGACCAGCGCGATGCGGGCCAGGAAATTCAAGGCAGCGCCAACGTCGAAACAAGCTGGGCTCAGCGCTCGGCGGAAGCTGAGTTGAGCCATGTGAAACCGCCGACGCGGCAAATTTACAATATGGGGATCGGGGCCAGCTATGATCTCGATCTGTTTGGCGGAATAAAGCGCGGGATCGAGGCGGCAAGTGCCGATGCCGACGCTTCCGTCGCTGCGCGCGATTTGGTGCGTGTAACCGTCGCAGCCGAGACGGCGCGCGCCTATGCCGACATCTGCAACGCGGGCTTTCAGCGCGATGTGCTGGGTCGTGCGATTGCTGTTCTGGAACAAAGTGTTCGTCTAACCCGGATCATGGTGTCGCATGGACGCGCGGCACCCTATGAACTGGACCGGCGACAAGCATTGCTCGAAACCAGCAGGGCGCGGCTGCCACGATTGGCTGCGCGTCAGCGCAACGCCCTTTTTCGTGTCACATCGCTGGCCGGTCGCACGCCGGGAGAAGCGGATACCAGCCTGTTGGCGTGTCACGCACCGCTTGCGTTGGCACGCATGATCCCCGTTGGCGACGGTGCCGCGCTGCTCAAGCGTCGGCCCGACATCCGCATGGCCGAGCGCCGTCTCGCCGCGACGACAGCGCGGATCGGCGTCGCCACGGCGGACCTCTACCCTGATATCCGTCTGGGAGCATCGGTCGGCTCTACGGGGGCTGCTGCCGATTTCCTGTCACCGCTTACCAACCGTTTCGGTCTCGGCCCGCTGATCAGTTGGACGCTCAACCGACATGCTGTTCGCGCCCGCATTGCGGCGACCGAGGCACAAAGTCGCGGCGACCTGGCCGCGTTTGACGGTGCAGTGATCAAGGCATTGCGGGAGGTGGAAACGGCGCTGACCAGTTATCAGGCCGGGCTTGAGCAGCAGGAAGGTCTCGATCGTGCATCCGCAGATGCCATGCGAGCAGCGATGCGGATGGGTCAGTTGCGGCGTGGAGGCAAGATCGCCGCATTGCCCGCGCTCGAGGCTGAACGTGATCGGGTTGCGGCGGATCAGGCTGCGGCCGAAGCGCGCGCGGCGATCAATGACGATCAGATCACGCTATTCCTGGCGCTTGGCGGGGGATGGGGCAACGGAAATGCGAACGAATTGGGCGCAGATTGATTCCGCAGATCCATTCCGCGCGCATGGCACAACTGACCGATCTTAGGCCGGTTTCTGAACTTTGCTTGGCGGGCGCTTGGTTCCGACATGACGCGAGCGCCCCAGTTCCGCGTGACGGTTTGCGCTGCGGGTCTTGAGCAGATCCTGACGCGAAAGAATGCCGAGCACGCGGCGGGTTTCAGGGTCAATAATCGGGATGCGGCCAATCCCGGATTCGACGATGAGATCGGCGACTACGCCGGTCTGCGTATCGGGATAGGCAATGGGTTGCGCCGCATCTGAGATTGCATCGACGAGCGGTGTTTGATCATCGTCGCGATCGCTCTGCCAGCGCAGGGCATCGGTGCGGGAAACGAGACCCAGTAGCCTGCCTTGCGGATCGATCACCGGATAGCTGCGATGCACAGCCTCATTCGCGAAGAAGGATACCGCCTGCTCCACGGTCATCGTGCCAGGCAGGGTAGCCGGATCGCGCGTCATGATCTGACCAGCCTGGATGAGGTCGAGGGGATCGACTGTATATTCCTGCAGGATGTGGCGTCCGCGCCGCGCGATCTTCTCTGTAAGGATCGATCGCCGCATCAAGAGCACGCTGACGGCATAGGCGCTGCCCGCAGCCGCGATCGTGCATGGAATGGCGCTGAAATGTCCGGTGAGTTCGACCGCGAAGATCGCGCCGGTCATTGGCGCACGCATGGCGCCGCTCATAATCCCCGCCATGCCGATCATGGCCCAGAACCCGGGATCGCCGGGCAGAAACTGCCCGAGCAGGAAGCCAGCGGCGCCTCCCAGGATTAGGAGCGGGGCCAGCACACCGCCAGACGTACCTGATCCCAGCGCGACCAGCCAGACGATGGCCTTCACGATGAGGAGCGCGGCAACGACCCGGAGCGACAATGAGGCATTGAGGAGAGCCTCGATGCTCGCATAGCCCGCACCCAGCACATGAGCATCGATGAGACCGCCCAGACCGACGACGACCGCGCCGATCGCCGGCCACCACATCCAATGAAATGGCAGGCGATGGAAGAGATCCTCGATGCGGTAGAGGGATGTCGATAGCAGCGCGGCTTCGAGACCGACGATGAGACCGATCCCACCCGAAGCGAGCAGAGCCCAGCTTTCCTGCGGAGCTAACGCCGTCATGGGGAACATCGGTCCCGATCCGAGCAGCAGCGGCCGCCAGGCGAAGGAAATGAGTGCGGCTACGAGAACGGGGACGAAGCTACGCGGCTTCCATTCGAACAGGAGCACTTCGACGGCCAGCAAGATCGCCGCGAGTGGCGTACCGAAGATGGCGGTCATGCCGGCTGCAGCACCCGCCACGAGGAGCGTTTTGCGCTCGGCAGCGCTGAGATGGAAGCATTGAGCGAACAGCGAACCGATGGCCCCGCCCGTCATGATGATCGGTCCCTCTGCGCCGAAGGGACCTCCACTGCCGATCGAGATCGCTGAAGACAAGGGTTTGAGCAGCGCAACCTTGAGCGACAGTCGGCTCTCGCCGAACAGGATCGTTTCGATCGCCTCGGGAATGCCATGGCCGCGGATCTTGTCCGACCCGAACCGCGCCATCAGACCCACGATAAGGCTGCCGACGACGGGGATCACCACCACCAGCCAGCCCACCGATGCATCGGTGATCACCGAGTGATCAGCAGAAAGACGACCGAACCAGAAGAGATTGGTGGCGATCGCAATGAGTTTGACCAGCACCCATGCGCCAAAGGCGCCGCCCGTTCCGACCACGATGGCCATGATTGCCAGCATGACCATGCGGCGATCGACACTATGGTCGGCGAGTTGGTGGCCTTCGACGGAACGTGGGGGTGTCAGCGACATGAATCAGCATTATCCTGTGAAAAGCAGTGCACGCCGACTATATCGCATTGCGATGTAATTCAATCAGTGAGGATCATTTGGGGCGAAAGGATAAATTGCTGGGCGATGCCGACTATGTGGCGCTGGCCTCTTTTCGCCATGCCATTCGCCGCTTCCAGGCGTTCAGCGAGGAAAAGGCCATCGAAGTCGGGTTGACGCCGCAACAGCACCAGGTGCTCCTCGCGATCCGGGGCTGTCCGCCGGATGAAGCCACCGTCGGTCATGTCGCGGAGCGTCTGATATTAAAGCCGCACAGCGCCACGGGCCTGGTCAATCGCCTCGAGGCGTTGGCGCTTATTACGCGCGAGGCGGCTGCTACCGATCGCAGGCGGGCGCTGCTGCGCCTCACACCCAAGGCCTATGCCCTGCTCGACGCCCTGTCCGCTGTCCATCGCGAGGAAATCCAGCGCTTGCGGCCGGTCTTCACCGGCATCTTCGAACAACTGGGGTGAGCAAGTGCCATTTAATGCAATTATGATGCGCTAAAACAGAAATAACATTCATTTGTCGTCTGACATTCTAACCGACACAACGCGATGTGCAGAGTGAAGTTGCTTCGCGACAACAGCGCCCGGAGAGGATCCTGTGAAAGCAGGCCGGAGCGCGGGAAGGGAGCCAGAAGCCGAGGACAAATGCATGACGCAGACGGAGTATCCGGGGAATCCCCTGACCCTGGAGCGATGGCGATCGATGCAGGATATGACCGCATCGCTGACGGCAGCGCAGGCGTCTTGGTTTAGCGGCTACTTCACCAGGTTAGACGCTGGCGCGCGGTCCACCTGCCGCAGCCGGCGTCTTTCCGAAGTTCGGTCAGGCCGGTCACCTACAAAATATTTGGGACGCGAACGGGCCATTCGACCAAGCTGGCATCGTGCGCCAAGTAACAGAGGGGCGTTGATTCAATGACTGAACCCAAAGATCAGGCCCCTCGCGCCCAGACGATCGCCGCCGCGCACGGCGTTGCCAGCGATGTGGCCTTTGGAGCTGTCGCTCCGCCGCTTTATCTTTCGAGCACCTATGAGTTTTCTGGCTACGATCAACCGCGCTCCTATGACTATGGTCGGGCGGGTAATCCCACCCGCGATCTTCTCGGGCAGGCACTTGCGAAGCTGGAAGGCGGGGCAGGCGCAGTCATCACGGCGAGCGGCATGGCCGCGCTCGATCTTCTCGTCGGGAGAATGGGTCCCGGCGATCTCATCCTCGCGCCGCATGATTGCTACGGCGGTACGATGCGTCTGTTGATGGCGCGCGCGAAGCCGCCGGCAAGGCGTGCCGCCAGTTGCTCGAACGCCATTACCTGGGTGCCGTGGTGCCGGTTGCGAGCGGCGTCGAGACGGATCTCACGGGACGCGAGACGACCGTGTACGATATAGGTCTGCCGCTGCATGAGACACTTTCGACTTTTGCCAATCTTTCGAGAGTAGATGGCAGGTGAGTTTCGATCAACGACGGGCTCGCGTGATAACTAGCAACCGCGACGTGCGTTCTAGCCGCGCGCGAGTTCTGGCTTCGGCTCGTATGATCGACGCCGTCGCGATTTCGTTCTCAGCGCCATCGCCGATGGTATCTCCGACGCCCACGGCCGCCGGTACTTGCCTTTGCGGCTTTCGCCGTGGCGTCAGCACCCTTGCAGGCCATGCAAACGCGACCGCTGGATCCGGCACCGCCGTTGAGCGAGGGGTCGAAGAAATCGCGCAAAGGCTTGATCGAGCTGCAACGCGTACATTCTTTCAGCTCTTTCGATGCGAGGCCTCCGGCCATAGCCTGCACCTCCTCGACGGCAATGACCTCATTGTCGTTATAGAGCTTCTCGACCAACCGGGTCAGTCGGTCGGACAATGTCTGGACGGGATCTTTGCCAAGATTGAATCTGTTGATCCGCAAGAAGCGGTAGCCATAGCTTTCCAGCGTGAGCTGTCGTTCGACATCGGCTTCGAGCAGGTAGCGTTCGTGGGAGCCGATATTGACCTCCTTGCCCTTTTGGAAGTGATGCTCGAACCCGTCATACTCGATGACGATGCGCGCGATTCCTTCGTCCGATAGGAAGGTCACGAGAAAATCCACGCGCCAAGCGGGATGCTTGTAGGTGGGATCGAGCTGGCGCAGATAGTCGCCGATCGGAAACTGAGGCAGGATTTCCACACTGTCACGGTGCTGCTGGTAGAAGGGCGTCTTCTGAAGCCAGTCGAGGACCTTCGCCTCCATTGGACTGTTGGCGTCGGTCCGATCGGGCGTCACGTCCCCTTTTAGCAGCAGGTTGTTATAGTGGTTCAGCACGCGGGCGATCGAACCCTTGAAGTCTCCGATTGGCTTTGAGGTGACGAACCAGATCATTTCTTCGGCGCGGCTGAACCCGACGTTGAGCCGCTGGACCTTGAGCTTCTCTTCCACCTTCTCTTCGGCGTCGGCGAGATCGACCGGGAACACATAATTCAGCGCGTCATGCTCGGCGGTCGCAACCATGGAGTAGAAGATGATTTTCCGCTCTTCACCCTGACAGCTGTCGAAGGTCATCACCTTGAGGCGAAGCTTCTCCTGAAAATCGGCACCGCTCGCGTGCGAGAAGAGCAGCTTCGTCAAAAGTGCCTGCTGCTCGCGGAATGGCGTGATGACCCCAACGGTGGGCGGTTCCTCATCATCGAGAAGATCGAGGAGTTGCTCGAGAATGAAGTTCGCTTCCGCCATGTTGGTGCCGCGCGTGGTCGGCATGGCCGACGCTTCGACCTGATCGAAGCGGATCACCTCGTCGAGCGGGACGCCCCGGATCTTGATCGCCTGAAGCTGGCTTCCGTAGAAGGTCTGCGATGAATAGCTGATCAGCTCCTGATAGGAGCGGAAATGCTTGCGCAGCATGATCGAGAAGTTGGCGCAGAGCTGACAAAATTCGAGGATCGAGCATTTGACGTCGAAGCGCGACAGGCGCTGCAAAGTGCCAGCGTCATGCGCGACCTTCTGGCGGAAAAAGGCGTTGAGGTCAGACTTGTATTTGTCGTTGAGCGCGATGCTGGCGTTGGATGATTTGGTGTTGCTGAACTGCTTGGTGTCACCGAGCACGACGAGCTTCTTCGCGCGCAGCATCGCAGGAAAGGCCTGAGCGACTGACACCTGGGAAGCCTCGTCGATTACCACGACATCGAAGACGCCCGGCGCAAGCGGCATATACTCGCCAAACTGACGGATGTTGGCGATGATCACCGGAAACGCGTTTTTGACCCCGTCGAATTTCTCTTCGGGGAATTTCTGGCGGTTGGCGATGATGGACGACAGGACACGGGCATCCGCACGCGAGTTGTTCATGAAATCCACCAGCCGCGCATCGACCTCGGCGTTCATGACGGACACGTTCAGCCGCTCCAGAACGGACTTGCTGCCGGCGTAGTCGAACTCGGGAGCCTTCGCGAAGACCGCGTTGATCCCCGCCAAACCCCGTACGTAGCGAAGGGCCGACACCCAGCGCTCAGCGGCGACGTCTGGCTCGCTGACAAGGAGTGCGGAGGGAAAGTCGCCCTTGAAGGCCTTGCCGAACCCGATGACGATGTCGCGGACGCTCGCGGTGAGGGCAGGGGGAACGCGTCCCTGCGCGATCTGTCGATACACCAGACTTAAAAAGGTCTCGGAGATGTTGTGCTCAACCAGCCCGCGCTTGAGCGTCGTCGCGTGACGCTGAACATCCCGGAGGGCCGAGATCTCACGGCGCATCAGGACGGGGCGCGTGGCGGAGAATGTGCTGTTGAGATCGCGCTCGATCGCCCTCACGGCGCTGCCGCGAAACAGATAACCCAGGATCGGCATCCTGAGTTGGTCATATTCGAGCAACCAGCGGGACAGATCGGCGAGTTGCTCGTTTGTGCAGCCGTCAAAGATGCCGAATGGCGCGGGATCGACCTGAGCGGCGAGGTCGCGGATGGCGGCATCCATGACAAGCTGTTGTTCGAGTACGTCGCGGCTCACCTCCGACGCGGCGGGCAGGCGTTTGAAAGCGTCGACGAGATAGGTCTTTAGCGTGGCCTCATCGCCCTCGATCTTCTGCAATTCAGCTTGGATCGGGGTTGCATCGACCATACGCAGACGCTCCGCGAGCGCCCGATCGATACCCTCGATGTCGCGCTCGACGAGATAGAATTCGGCGATCTCCCGAAGCGAGAGTTGCCCGAGCGAACCAACGGTCCGGTCGATCCGGTCCTTCATCATGTCACGAGTGTCGGTGAGTTCGCCGGAGATCTTTTGCTGGTTAGCGCGCGCGGCCCGGACGTAAGCCGTGATCTGCGTCAGCGCCTGTTGTGATGTCAGCTTCTTGAAATTGGCCTGATCCTGACCGAGCCGCAGGATCGGATTCAAGAAGTCCTTGCTGTGCCGGACCTGGCTCATTGTGTCGGAAAGCTTCGTCTGCACGACGTTTAGCGCTTCTGTTTTGTCCGACAGGATCAGGCAGGATTTGCCTTTGAGCGCACAGTCGGCCGCGATAGCAGTGATGGTGTGCGATTTGCCCGTGCCCGGCGGCCCCTCGACGACGATGATGCGGCCATCGGGATGCTGGATGGCATTGAGGATCTTGATCTGCTCCTCATTCAGAGGAACCGGGGAATCGATCACGACCCTGTCAACGATCGAGCGGCTGTCCCACTGCGCGTCGATTTCAGGCATGATGCTTTTGGGGTTCTCCGTCAGCACGCTGCCGACGATACCCTGGAACAGCTCCATGACGCCGGGCTCGTCTAGGCGAGCCTGCGTGATCATCTCCTCATAGTCGTTGAGGAGAGCCTCGTCCGACCGGTCGAAGACAGCGATATGGAGCGCGGTCGACAAATGAACGCCGGTGTTCGACGCCTCGCTGATCGGTCCCGGCTGCAACTCGATTTGCCCGCCCAGATCGAGGGCATTGGCGATCTTGCGGAACAGGGGTTGAACCGCGTCCGCAAGGCTCTCGCCTTCGGCGAGGTAAGTGATCCGGTCAGTGATGGGACTCAGCCATTGGCGGAGCTGCCGCTCGCCAAGCTCCTGCAGCACGTAATCAATCGCGCGCTTGTTCGCATAGAGATGGTTCAGGAGCGTGAGCGTGTAACCGCCGTCTCCGCGGGTAACCTCGATCGGCACGTAGAAAAGCGGATAGGCGTGGCCGCCATATTTGAGCTGGCCAATATAGAGATAGAGCTGCAAGCCTTCGCCGGTCATCGCGTAGGTGTCGAGATCTCGGAATTCGAGAAAGGCGTCGGCCGCCATAAAGTTTTCGAAGTAGCTCAGCACCTCGGCGCGAACGTCGTCGAGGGCGAGGTGGCTTTCGAAGAGCTCGATCAGCTCGCCATTCTCGCCCGTGGCGAGAAACCGGCTCAGTACCTCCGGCAGGACGGCATCCAGCCGTGCCGCGACGATTTCGATCAGCTCGGCTTCCGCGGAGTATATGGAATCGTGGACCGAATAGGATTGCTGCGAGAGCGGACCGTCGAGGAGCGCGAGGAGAGGGGCTACAACCTGTTGGCGGATCTCGTCGGCGAGCTTGAGCCGGATTCGATCGACCCATTCCTCGGGATTTTCGACCGCCAGCCCTCGGCTTGCCTCGGCATCGGCGAAAACAGCCGCCCTAACGCTGAGCAGATTGTCGTCGGTGAGCGCCTGGACCTGATCCTTGATGATAACACGCAGCGTGTTCGTGATGGGGCGCGCATAGATGCGAGGCGCGAATTTGAGCGTCGGATCGCCTTCGGACCGCTTCCCCATGATTTGCCAAAGGTTGTGCTGGAGGCCTGGATAGACGGCCACGCGCATCGCCGAGCGGAACCCGCTTTCGTTCTGAAGGACGATGCGACGGCGCGGCGCCTGTTGGCGCTTGAAATCGGACTCCAAGAAGTCGAGGAAATACTGAGATACCTTGATCGATATCTCCTTGATCGTTTCACCTGCGATATTCAAAGCACCCACCCCACGCACCGAATTCAACCGCGCAGCTCGCGCTGCACGGTCCCCAGGGGGGAGAGTATCAGCGGTCGTACGCCAGTCCTAACCCTTCGCGGACTGCCGCCCGTTGCTGCCCGAACTGGTCGACCACGTCACCGAAAATTGCGCTTTCACATTGATTTCGTCGAGATGAAGCAGCGGAACAAGACTGGCTGGAGCCTTCAGCGCTGACCGACCTCAACCGAGCATCAAGAGGCTGCTGACCTTCATTGTGCACCGGCAAGGTCACCAAATCGCGACCCGCTGGCATCGTCCGGCACCCTAGATACGGCCGCTTCTTATTCGTTTCGAAGACCTATCGGTGTGCAAGCTTCACCCAAATCATTTGGTTTGTAGTGCGTCGATGATGGGACAATCTGGCCTCTCGTCCCCGTTGCAACGCTCGGCAAGGTCCAGCAACGATCTTCTGAGCGCTTCCAATCCAAGCGCCTTGCGATGCAATTCGGCGGCACGGGACAATGCGATGTGCTTCACGTCGGCGCTTTCACGCGCACCGTCCGACCACAAGCTTAGCAGCGAGCGAATATCCTCGATCGGAAAACCAAGGTCGCGGGCATTGGCAATGAACCGCAGTCGATGGAGATCGGCATCGGAATAATCACGATAGCCAGACTGGCGGCGCGGCGCGGCACCGATCAGGCCGATCTTCTCATAATGGCGAATCATGCGCTGCGAGACGCCGCTGGCGCTCGATGCCTCGCCGATCTTCATAGCCTGGCCCGGTTGAGTCTGAGGGCATTGGTCACCACCGTGAAGCTCGACAGTGCCATCGCGGCGCCAGCGATCATCGGCGACAGCAAGATGCCTGCGATGGGGTAGAGGATACCGGCAGCGACCGGTACGCCGACCCCGTTGAAGACGAACGAGAAGAACAGGTTCTGCCGGATGTTGCGCATGGTGGCGACCGCGAGCCGGCGTGCACGAACCATCGCGGCGAGATCGCCCTTGGTCAGCGTCATGCCCGCGCTCTCGATGGCCACGTCAGTCCCGGTGCCCATGGCGACGCCGACATCCGCCGCCGCCAGCGCCGGGGCGTCGTTGATCCCGTCGCCGGCCATCGCGACCACTGCGCCTTTTGCTTTGAGTTCACCAATGATGCGGGCCTTGTCCTCGGGCTTCAGCCCGGCATGGACTTCGTCAATGCCGCCGATAGCCCGCGCCACCGCATCGGCTGTCGCTCTCGCGTCGCCGGTCAGCATCACGATCCGCAGCCCTTCCTCGCGCAGGGCGGCGATCGCGGAGGCCGCCGATTGCTTAATCGGATCTGCGACCACGAGGAGGCCGACCAGGTGGCCATCGATCGCTACGAGCATCACGCCCGCGCCCTCACTGCGGTGCTTGTCGGCTACGTTATCAAAGGATGACGGATCCACACCAACGCGACGCATTTGTTCGGCATTGCCGACCACCACGTCGCGCCCGTTCGCCTTGCCACTGACACCAAGCCCGGTCTGGGACTCGAACTGCTCGACTTTCGCGATCGGAAGCTCGGCTTTACGCGCGGCTTCGACGATGGCCTGGGCAAGCGGATGTTCCGATAGAGCTTCTACGGCGGCTGCGGCCGATAACACCATGTTGTGCTCATACCCCTCAGCCAACTCGATGGTCGTAAGGGCCGGGCGGCCTTCGGTGAGCGTGCCGGTCTTGTCGATCACCAGCGTGTCGACCTTCTCCATCATCTGCAGCGCTTCGGCATCCTTGACGAGCACACCGGCACGCGCGCCGCGGCCGGTTCCTACCATGATCGACATTGGCGTCGCCAGGCCGAGCGCACAGGGACAGGCGATGATGAGCACGGCGATCGCATTGAGCAGGGCATGACCAAAGCGCGGCTCAGGACCGACGAAATTCCATACAATGAATGTCGCGATCGCGATCGCGACGACGAGCGGCACAAACCAGCCCGATACGCGGTCAGCAACCGCCTGGATCGGCGCGCGACTGCGCTGGGCTTCCGCGACCATCTTCACGATCCGCGCGAGCACCGTATCTGTGCCGACCGCGCGCGCCTCGATCACCAGCGTTCCCGTGCCATTGACGGTGCCGCCCGTGACAGTTGCGTCCTTCTCCTTGAGGACAGGGGCAGGTTCTCCCGTTATCATGGACTCGTCGACCGACGAGCGCCCGTCGATAACAACGCCATCGACCGGCACCGCCTCACCAGGGCGCACGCGGACATGGTCGCCGGCCATCACTTCGGCGAGATCGACCTCCACCTCTTTGCCCTCGGCATCGATCCGCCGAGCGGTCTTCGGCGCAAGATCCATCAGCGCACGGATCGCGCGACCGGTCGCAGCCCGCGCTCGCAGCTCGAGCACCTGTCCGAGCAGGACCAGCGTCACCACGACGCCTGCCGCCTCGTAATAAACGGGCACGATCCCGTGCATCTGGAAGGAGGAAGGAAACAGACCCGGCGCGACCGTGGCGACCACGCTGTAGGCGAACGCCGCGCCGACGCCGATCGCCACGAGCGTGAACATGTTGAGGTGCCATGTTGCGATCGAGGTCCAACCGCGCTGGAAGAATGGCCAGCCCGCCCACAGGACGATCGGCGCCGTCAGCGCGAGTTGCACCCAGGGCGACCATGTCGGCGGCACGAAATCCATGCCGAGCATCTCCGCGACCATCGAGATTGCGAGCAGCGGGACGGCAAGAACAGCAGCCACCCACGTCCTCCGGGTGAAGTCGACCAGCTCAGGATTCGGAGCATCATCAAGCGACGGCTCTTCGGGTTCGAGCGCCATGCCGCAGATCGGGCAGGTGCCCGGACCATCGCGACGAATTTCCGGGTGCATTGGGCACGTCCAGATCGCACCCGGCGCTGCGACCGCGGCCGTGTTGCCCTCGCCCGACAGATACCGCTTGGGGTCGGTGACAAACTTGGTGCGACAGCCTGCGCTACAGAAATGATAGTCCTTGCCATCATGCGAGGCATGATGAGGCGTTGCTGTCGGATCGACCTTCATGTCGCAAACCGGATCCTTGGCGCTCTTCGCGTCCGTGTCGCCGCCGTGCTTGCCGGAGCAGCAGTGGTGCGCACCCGAATTGCTTGCAGGAACAGGGTCAGTCACAGGCTCGTCTCCTTTTCGACGAATAGCAATCTGGGGTCTGACATCGTGTCAGGGTCAAGCCCGACCCACTTATTTTTTTGCTTGGCTCACCCAGCGCTGCCGCCTTAGCCCGACAACAGATTGTGGATGGCCGTCGCGGCCTTAGCCGCCTGACCTGCCGCCACGGCAATTTGATCCAGCCCTTCAACCATGTCGCCGGCAGCAAACAGTCCGGCGACCGTCGTTTGCTGGTGCTCATCGACGACGACGCAACCTGTCGGGCTCAGCTCTGCGCCAGCAGTTCGCGCCAATTCCGAGCGAGGAGAGGTTCCGAGGGCAACATAAAGGGTGTCGAAATGGAGCAATTGGCCATCGGTCAGATTTGCGAGCAGGATTTCTCCATCAATTGACAGACCCCGAACCGGAGCGCGTTTGACGGCAATACCGCCTCGAGCGAGATTTGCCGTCTCGGATACCGACAGTTGCGAACTGTCTTGGGCGAGCAAGGTCACGGTGTCGCTGTAGCGGCGAACGAACAGAGCCTCGGCTGCGCCATGGTCGGAGCAGCCGAGCACGGCGACTCTCTTGCCGCGGATCTCGTAGGCATCACAGATCGGACAATACCGTATCAGTCCTTGAGCGACGCCTTGATCATGCGTTCCCTGCGCCATTCGCGGCCGATGGTTCGTCACGCCTTGAGCAAGCAATATTGTCCGTGCGCTAAATGTCTTGGCATTCGTATGGACGACGAAACCCGTCCCGACCCGGTCGATGCGATCGACGATCCCTGTAACCAATTCGGCACCGTACTGAGCAGCATGTCGATGCATACGGACAAGCAAATCTTCGCCTGAGATACCGTCTGGAAAACCGAGGAGGTTATGTGTCGTCGGGATGCGGGTGGCGCGGCCGTCGCCAGCGTCGATCACCAGCGTAGAACGCAGAAACCGGGCCAGGTAGGTGGCTGCTGTCAGCCCCGCGGGGCCGCCTCCGATGATTACGCAGTCGTACATGCCTGCCTTTCGCTGACCTCGCCCGTCACTCCTATTACGCGGCACGCCCCTTCTTCCCTCGAAAGCCTGCGCGTTCTTCGAAAAAAAGCGGTGGGTCGCGAGGGGTAAACCGCGTCGCTGCGTAAATTCAGATGAAGACCATCGCCAAGCAGGATGGACAACTCAGGTGCCCACGGGTCGCAGCGTGGCGCGGGGGCGAGCGGATGTGGGGCAGACGGACGGGTATAAACCCGATCGCGCACCATGTTGCTCGCCCCCGCAACAACCACTGGTCGCAACGTCAGGGGGCGACGACACCATCATCGACGGGGGAGAGATGGAGACCTACAGCCCGTTTTCGGTTTCGATGGGCAGAGCGCTTTGGGTGATGATGCTCGTCGCTGGACCACCGCTGATAATCATGCTGGTGGTCGGACTCATTATCTCCATGATCCAGGCCGCGACGTCGATCAACGAACAGACCGTGAGCTTCGTCCCCAAGCTCCTGGGGTTCATCTTGTTTCTCGCGCTTTACGGGGCAACCGTTGGCGATCTCCTGATCGACTACACCCGTGACCTGCTGATGCATATTCCCGACGACATCAGATGACGCGGGCCGCCTTTCGTCCTGGGCGGGCGCGCAAAAACTGTTCGTATACGGGGCGGAGTGCTAGCGTTGGAGAAGATCGACGTGAGTGGGGGAACGGGGTTTGGCGGAATTTGAATTGCTTGCGCGGCAACTGATCCAACGATGGAAGGAAGACCCCAACGCGACCTATCAAAGCTGGTTTCTTTGGGACGAGCGCATCAAAAACTTCCGTTCGATCCGGCGTGGTCTGGCTCAGGTAGTGGCAGAGATCGAAGACGGTCGGTTTGGCGTGGCCTATCGGGGCTCTTCGCTGGAAACGGTCGTTCATTCAGTCGCGGAGCAGAGGCAGATATTCAAAGGCGCTGACCATGCGTTTCTCTGGAAGCCCAAATTGCGCATCCCTGACATCTATGAAAATCCAGCGAACCAACGCGCGTTCGGCCGGTTGCTCGATCACTGCGCCTGTTGCGACACTGCCGAAGAAATCATTGCAGGTATTCACACGATCGATCGGCTGAACATCAAGGGGCTTGGGCCTGCGGTCGCCAATCTCCTCTACTTCCTGCATCCGACCCTCGTGCCGCCGTTCAACACGGCGATCGTCAACGGCTATAACAAGCTGACCGGTGGCAGGGTGAAGCTCGGAAGCTGGCAGCATTTTCTCGCGATGCGCTCGGGTGTGCTGGACCTGAACGAACGGTTTCGCGATCTGCTGTCGAACGATCTCGGCGCCATTGGCGGCCTCCTGTTCGATATCGGCTCGGGCCGCTACCCGGCGCCGCCGCGTGACGAGGAAGACCAGACGGTAGGATCGTGGGCGGTCCGTCTCGAACAGGCCAGGGCCGAAGCGCAAACGCTCAACAAGGCCCTTCAGAAACAGGGAGAGAGCGATCGAACCCATTCGGAAATCCAGGCTTGGCTCCGCGATATAGGCCGTGCGCTGGGCTACGATATCTGGATAGCATCCAACGATCGGGGGCGACTTCACGATGGCGTGCGCTTGGGGGACGGGTGTCTTGAGAGCCTGCCAGCTTCAATTTCAACATCGACCGGCGCAGATGCCATCCGCCTTATCGATGTGCTTTGGCTCGAGCCAGGCGGCGACCGCGTCGCGGCCGCCTTCGAAGTCGAGCATTCGACGTCGATTTATTCGGGCATCGTCCGGATGCTCGACCTTGCCTTGAGCGGGAGCGAACTGCACGCCACAGCCGGACTGTTTCTTGTGGCGCCCGACGCGCGGGAGAGCGAAGTGCGGGCACAACTCGCGCGGCCCGCATTCAGCCGAATCGCAGATCTTGAGATTGCCTATCTTCCCTATGGCGAGCTCGAGCGTCACCGAGAGGCGATTTCCCGGTTCGGTTCGGGCTTGAAAGCAATCAAGGCCATATCGCGTGCTTTGCCGTAAGGCTCAATGTCTACATCCCCGAGGCAGGGGGCGCCAATAATCCCAGCCACGCAACAAGCGCGAGAATGGTGAGCGCACAGCCGCTCTCGACAATGAGACTGCGGCGAAGTGACCCTATCGCCGATGATATTTCCCCGGTTTCGATCGCTCCCGCCAGGGCAGGGGTAAGGAAGAAGCGGTTAGCGGCGGCCAGGAACAGCATTACGCCAAACAACACCAGTTTCACTGCCAGCAACACGCCGTAGAGGCTCGTAAAAAGCGCCGCCAGGTTGGACGGTCCTACCAAGATCCAACTGTTGATGAAGCCTGACAGGATGAGCAGACCCACGACGATCGATCCTACCTTTGCGAAGCTATCCAACGCCCGGTGTGACAGGTGGACATGATCGATTGCCATGCGGGCCGCTGGGCGAAAAATGAGCAGGCACAGGGCGGAAAGCGCTCCAATCCATATGCCTGCGGCCAACAGATGAGTGATGTCGGCGCCAAGATGGATCCATCCCCACAAGCCTTCATCGGCCGCGCCGTGACCAGTCCAGGCCAAAGTCGCGAGAGCGATTGCTGCCGTTACTGAAACTGACCAGAGGGCGAATGCAGGGCGTCGCCACCCGACAATGGAAAAGTACAGGACCAGTAAGAGTGCTGCCACCCGAACTTGCCAGACGGTGCCGATCGCTGTGCCCGATATCAAAAGATTGACAGTGGCGCGTTCCACTTGATCGACCGGCACACCGCCCATCGAGGCCGCCAAGGCTATCATGCCGAAGATCGATAATACGATGCCGGCGAGCGCGATCGTCGCCAAAACCGAGCGAAAGCGCAGGACCGAGCCGGATGCTCGCTCGGTCCCGCGTAACGTATATAGGCCGAACATCGGCAACCCGAAAAGCAGCATGAGATCGAGATAAAGCCCTAGCCTGACCGCAATCGCGATGATGTCCGGCACGCTCTTACTGGACCTTGAAGGTATAGCTGCCCTGAATGCGATGGGTGTCGGTAGAGACGACGTGATAGTCGACCTTGTAGGTTCCAACCGGCAGCGGCTTAGCAAGCGTGGCCACGAGCGTCTTGCCATCTGCGGCCACGGTCGCCTTGACACCGTTCATCTTCATCGGCCCCATCTTCATGCCGGGCATCTCGGTCATTGTCAGGTCGATCCCGGAAAATTGAGCGACCAGTGCTTCGGAAAAGACGAGCTGAATTCTGGTCGGAGCCGAAGCGACGGTATCGGCCGCGGGCGTGGCATTGGTGAGTTTGGGGTGCGCCTGAACAGCGGTAGCGGCGAACACAGACGCCGCCATGGCGACGGCAAAAGCTGTTTTACGAAACATCGATTTCTCCATGGGTGGCGATACTGCCGACAAAGCGATTTACGCACCGCGCACCGTGACCCCTCATCCGACGGGCACGATTTCTTCGAATTCGGAGCGCCAACTGGTGTGCGCCGCAGACCTGCGCGGCGGATGAGGGGTGGAAGCTCGCCGCGCGTATGATCAAGTGGATGGGTGCGAGATCACCAATCGACCGAGGGCTTTTCGGCTGGGGAGGACGCGATGGAAGATTCAAGGAAGGCATGGCTTCGGAAACATTTTCCGAGCGGCCCGTTCATCGCGGTCGCGGCGCTGGTCGGCGGTGCACTGGCTGGGATTGTCGTATATGTGGGCGCCTATGACATCGGGGCGGATTCGCCGCACACCAGACCGGTCTATTGGCTGATAGAGCAGCTTCGTGATCGCTCGATCGCCGTCCGGGCTCGCAACGTGGGCGTCCCGGCCAACCTGATGGATGTAAAACGACTGCAGAGCGGTGCCGGGCTCTACACCGAGATGTGCAGCGGCTGCCATCTCGCACCGGGGCTGGAAAAGTCCGAGATCAGCCAGGGCCTTTATCCCAAGGCTCCCGAGCTTTTCCGGGAGCCACAGAGATCGGCAAAGGAGCAATTCTGGATCATCAAGCATGGGGTCAAGCTGACTGCGATGCCGGCTTGGGGTAAAACGCATAGCGATGAATTGATCTGGGACATGGTGGCTTTCGTGCGGCAACTGCCCAAGATGACCCCGGCGCAATATCAGGCAGCACTTGCCAGTGCGCCTGAAGACCATGACGCGATGATGAAGGATATGCCTGGCATGAAAAAGATGATGCCGTAACAATGTGTCCGCCTGCCGACAGGTCGCCGTTCAGCAAACCGACCGCGGGGCACGCAACCACTGAGGGCCGGTTGAGCGAACGGCAGAGGGGGCGGCACTCGTGCCAGCGCGCTGAACAGATAGAGATTGGGATTTGCGATGAAAACAGACTTGGATGGGCTTTTGACCCGCTTGCGCAATGAACCGGATCATCCGGGCCTGATCGGTCTGGAGGAGGCCGTGTTCCAACGCATTGCGGCATTGCCGCAGGTTTCGGCCGCTTCTCAACTCCGGTTTGGTGCAGTGGCCGCCTTCGGAGCAGTGCTGCTCGGTATCGCCAGCAACGGATTTACGCCGCCTGCCGAGGCATCGGTCACGCTCTCGCCGTTCGGGCCATCCAATCCGCTTGCCCCCTCGACGCTGCTGGTAGGCTCTCAATGAAGGCAAAATTGCTTGTTTTAGTAGCTGTCGTCGCCTTCGTCGCAGCCGTTGCGGGCGTGTTCCTTGGGCGTCACTTCTTCCCCCAGCCCAAGGCGGCCGGTGTCGAACTCCACGACGTGTTGCACAGCAAGCTCGACCTGGACGACCGTCAGAAGGCGCAGATCGAGCTGCTTGAGCAGCGCTTTGCCGTGCGTCGTCGCGCGCTGGAGCTCGAACTGAGAGCGGACAACGCGCGTCTCGCGGCCGCGATCGAAGCCGAACATGGCAACGGACCGGGTGTCACGGCGGCCGTCGATCAGTCGCATCAGGCGATGGGCGAGCTGCAGAAGGAAACGCTTGGCCATATCTTCGCGATGCGCCAGATCTTGCGCCCTGATCAGGCCAAGACCTTCGATCAGGCGGTGGTACATGCGCTCACCGACGATGCACGGTGAGTCTGGATCTTCGCGCGTGCTCGGACGGTGAACTTGCGGCGCTAACGCTCGCCGGTCGGCAGCCGGCCTTCGCAGAGATCATGCATCGGCACCAGGCTGCGATATTTCGACTGGTACGCGGCCTGGTGGGGAATGCCGAGGACGCGCTAGACCTCACCCAGGACTGCTTCGTCTCCGCGTTCAGCCATCTGCGAAAATATGATGGCGCGCGGCCGCTAAGGGCTTGGCTGTCCCGGATCGCGATCAACAAATGCCGCGACTGGCGCCGCCGCCAGAAGGTGCGGCAGCTCTTCACCTTCGGTTATGCAGCGTCCGACGCCGAGATCGAACAAGTGCCGGATGATGCACCCTCCGCGCATGCCAGTGCCGACTCAAAAATGGAGATCAAACGAATGGCCGCCGCAATCAGCGCGCTACCGGTCTCGTTGCGGGAAGTTCTGTTGCTCCGCACAGTCGAAGGGCTGAATCAGTCGGAAGCGGCAACTGCGCTCTCGATAAGTGGCAAGGCGGTCGAGACGCGCCTTTACCGTGCGCGGTCGCGCCTTGCGGAAATCTTGGCCGAGGAATGAGGGGTGCGCCCCGCTCGCGCGTAAGGAGAGAGAGATACCGCGCTCGAGCGCCTTTGCGGACCCGGAGTGCTGCACGTTGAACAAGGAGATACTATGCCCCCGGTATTGAACCGCCGCGACCTTTTCCGCGGTGCCGCATTGACCGGCGGTGGTCTGGCATTGTCGGCCTGGATGCCAGCATGGGCTCAGCCCGTTTCGGCCGGGATCGTGAAGCCGCTCCCGATCGTCACCGGGAACGATATCACGCTCAAAATCGCCCATCAGATGATGATGATCGATGGCCGGGCAAGCCATGCCATTGGCATCAACGGCACGGTGCCGGCACCCCTCATCCGGCTGCGCCAGGGCCAGACGGCGCGCCTTTCGGTGATCAACGATCTCGACGAAGACAGCTCGATCCACTGGCATGGCTTACTCGTACCATTCCAGTTTGATGGCGTGCCCGGGATCAGCTTTCCCGGCATCAAGCCCAAGTCGACCTTCGTCTATGAGTTCCCGATCGTGCAGGCGGGGACCTACTGGTATCATAGCCATTCGGGGCTGCAGGAGCAGATGGGCCATTATGGGCCGATCGTCATCGATCCGGAAGGCGAGGACCCGATCCGCTCGGATCGCGAGCATGTCGTCGTGCTTTCCGACCATAGCCAGATGCACCCCCACGCGATCTTCCGGAAGCTCAAGCAGGTCGGCGGAGGCTATTTCAACTATCAGCGCCAAACGCTGGCCGGCCTGCTGGCCAAGGAAGACCAACCACTCAAGGAACGTCTTGACTGGGGCAACATGCGGATGGACCCGACCGACGTCTCCGACGTCACGGGTTCGACCTATACATACCTCGTGAACGGGCATGGGCCCCAGGATAATTGGACCGCGCTTTTCCGACCGGGCGAGCGGGTCCGACTGCGCTTCGTCAATGCCTCCGCCATGACGACATTCAATGTCCGAATTCCGGGACTCAAGCTCACCGTGGTTCAGGCTGACGGGCTCAACGTCAGGCCCGTCGAGGTTGACGAATTCCAGATCGCGGTGGCCGAGACTTACGACGTCATCGTCACACCGACTGATGATCGCGCCTATACGCTGGTCGGCGAATCCGTCGATCGGTCGGGCATGGCCCGCGCAACCTTGGCTCCGCGCGAAGGCATGGCAGCTGAAGTGCCTCCGCTCCGCAAACGTCCCCTCGCTAATATGAAAGACATGGGCATGGGGGACATGGATATGGGTGGCATGCAAGGCATGGACCACTCAGCGATGGGACATGACATGTCGGCAAGCGGGGCCGCCGCGGGCGGTATGGCTGGAATGAACATGGAATCCGGGGCCTCGATGCCCGCAATGGACAAGCCGGCCGATGGTTCGATGGCGAACATGCCTGGAATGGGTGCGCCTGCCGGCGACGCGATGGGCGGCATGGCGATGGGCGGAATGGGCGGCATGAATATGCGCGACGCCAGCAAAGCCCCGCAGGTCAAGATGGGGCCTGGCGTGCAGACGATCTCTCCTATGCCGATGGATCGCACGGGAGAGCCCGGACAGGGCCTTGACGATGTCGGGCACCGTGTTCTGGTCTATCGCGATCTCATGGCGGTCGACCGCAATCCCGACGTGCGGGCACCCGACCGCGCAATGGAGATTCATCTGACCGGAAACATGGAACGCTATATGTGGTCGTTCGACGGCGTGAAGCTGAGCGACAAGCGGGAGCCGATTCCGTTTCTCGAAAATGAACGGGTGCGTGTCACGCTGGTGAACGACACGATGATGTCGCACCCGATCCATCTTCACGGACATTTTTTCGAGCTGGTCACGGGCCATGGCGAATATTCGCCGCGCAAGCACACGGTGAACGTCGCGCCGGGCGGCAAGGTGAGCTTCGATCTCACCGCCAACGCCGTCGGAGATTGGGCCTTCCACTGCCATATGCTCTACCACATGCACGCCGGGATGATGCGCGTCGTCTCTGTACGTCCCCGGGGAGAAGCCGCATGAAGTCGCTTCTTCTCCTGATCAGCGCCGCGCCGCTCGCTTTCGCAGTACCGGCGAG
>NZ_JAUQSZ010000013.1 GCF_030580995.1 Sphingomonas immobilis | reverse complement strand
CGGGACGCCCCGGCGCACAGCCCCCCAACACCCCCCCGCCGGCGCGACCCCCCCCCCCCCCCCCCCCCCCGCGGGGGGGGGCGCGGGCCGCCCCCCCCGCGCCGCAAGCGTCGGCCTCTGCGAGAACTCCCCCACCCCCAACCCCTCCCCTGAAGGGGAGGGGCTTAAATGACGCTCGCCCTGATCGATTACGGCGCGGGCAATCTTCATTCGGTCGCCAATGCGCTGAAGGCGGCGGGGGCGACGGACGTGGCGATCACCGCCGATGCCGATGTGGTGGCGAAGGCCGACCGCATCGTGCTGCCCGGCGTCGGCGCGTTCGGGGCGTGCGCGAGCGCTCTCCGCGCGGTGCCGGGCATGGTCGATGCGCTGAACGTGCGCGTGCGCGACGAGGGTGCGCCCTTCCTCGGCATCTGCGTCGGCATGCAGCTGATGGCGGATACCGGCGAGGAGCATGGCGTCCACGACGGGCTCGGCTGGATTGCGGGCAAGGTGCGGTTGATGATCCCCGCCGATCCGGCCGCAAAGGTGCCGCACATGGGATGGAACGATGTCGCCCCCGCCGCGCACGCCGCGCTGATCGAACCGGGCGAGGCGTATTTCCTGCACAGCTACGCCTTCGAGGGCGACGACGTGATCGCGACCAGCGACCATGCCGGCCCCGTCGTCGCCGCGATCGGACGCGGCAACATGATCGGCGTGCAGTTCCACCCCGAAAAGAGCCAGCGCTACGGGCTCGATTTCCTGCGGAGGTTTCTCGCTTGGGCTCCCTGATCGTCTTTCCCGCCATCGACCTTAAGGGCGGCCAGGTCGTTCGCCTGGCCGAGGGCGATATGGACCGCGCGACCGTCTACGGCGACGATCCCGCCGCGCAGGCGATGCTGTTCGCGGGGGCCGGTGCGGAGCATCTGCACGTCGTCGATCTCGACGGGGCGTTCGCGGGCGCGTCGGTCAACGGCGCGGCGGTGAAGGCGATCGTGTCGCAATTTCCGGGGCACGTGCAGCTCGGGGGCGGCATCCGCAACCGTGAGAGCATCGAGCGGTGGTTCGATCTCGGCGTGTCGCGCGTGGTGATCGGCACCGCCGCGCTGGAGAACCCCGAGCTGGTGCGCGAAGCGGCGAAGGATTTCCCCGGCGGCATCGTCGTCGCGGTCGATGCGCGCGACGGCTTCGTCGCGACCAAGGGCTGGGCCGATGTCTCGACCGTCACCGTCACCGACATGGCGCGGCGCTTCGAGGATGCGGGGGTGGCGGCGCTGCTGTTCACCGACGTGGGGCGTGACGGGCTGCTGAAGGGCTGCAACGTCGAGGCGACGGTCGATCTCGCGCGGACCGTCGACATTCCTGTGATCGCGAGCGGCGGCGTGGCGGGGATCGGCGAGATCCACGTCCTTGCGCTGCACAACCGGGACGGCGTGGAAGGCGTCATAACCGGCCGGGCACTGTATGACGGGCGGCTCGATCTGGCGACCGCGCTGGCGGTGGCGAAGGCAGCATAGGGGAGTGGATCGCATGATACTGGTCTTGGCATTGGTGCTGCTGTTCGGGTCCATCGGCGGGGCGGTGCTGACGTGGCACCAGTTTCGCGGCGGGACGATGGCGCCGCTCGGGCTCGATCAGTTGCACATGATGAATCGCGTCCGCGCGAGCCGCCGCGACAGCCTGGAATTCTTCTGGGTGCTGAGCATCCTCAACTGGGTGGCGTGCGCGCTTGCCGCGATCGCCGGCTTCGTGCTGCTGCCGATCGGATTCGAACTGCTGTGACCGTCCGCGCGCGCGTCATCCCCTGCCTCGACGTGGCGAACGGGCGCGTGGTGAAGGGCGTCAATTTCGTCGATCTGCGCGACGCCGGCGACCCGGTGGAGCAGGGGCGCGCCTATGACGCGGCGGGCGCGGACGAGTTGTGCTTCCTCGACATCACCGCCAGCCACGAGGCGCGCGGCACGATCCTCGACGTGGTGCGGCGCACGGCGGACGTGTGCTTCATGCCGGTGACCGTCGGCGGCGGCGTGCGCACGCCCGAGGATGCGCGCGCGCTGCTGCTGGCGGGGGCGGACAAGGTCGCGGTCAATTCGGCGGCGGTCGAGCGGCCCGAGCTGGTGGCGGACTTGGCGGACCGTTTCGGCAGCCAGTGCGTCGTGGCCTCGGTCGATGCGCGGCGCGTGGACGGCCATTGGGAGGTGTTCACGCACGGCGGACGGCGCGGGACGGGCATCGACGCGGTGGAGCATGCGCGGCGACTGGCGGAGCTGGGCGCGGGCGAACTGCTCGTCACATCGATGGATCGCGACGGCACCAAGAGCGGCTTCGACCTGGAGCTGACGCGCACCATCGCCGATCTGGTGAGCGTGCCGGTGGTGGCGTCGGGCGGGGTCGGCGGGCTGGCCGATCTGGTCGCCGGCGTCGTCGAGGGCCATGCGAGCGCGGTGCTGGCTGCGTCGATCTTCCATTTCGGCGAGGCGAGCATCGCGGAGGCTCACGCAGCGCTGGCGGCGGCGGGGATTCCGGTGCGGCGACCGATTACACAATGATCGTCACCCCGGCCTTGAGCCGGGGCCCATCGTGCAGCGCGCGCAAGGCCAGAGGTTCGGTGCGTTCCGGGATGCATGGGCCCCGCCTCAAGGCCGGGGTGACGACGTATATTGGGGCGACGGAAAGTTAAGCGGTTCGCGCTAAACCACGCCCATGCCCGTCCTCCTCGCCCTTTCCGAAGCCGTGCATACCGGCGTGCCGAAGGTGCGCACCGGGCCCGAAGCGTCCGACATCGCGCTGTTCGTGATGGCGGTGATCGGCGTGTGGATCGCACGGCGGGCGCTACGTGCGCGGTTCGCGCAAAAGGCGAAGGCGCGCGCCCGCAAGGATTGACCTTCGCGGCCCGCCGGGGCAGCGCTCCCGACATGGCCGACGATTTCCTCGATACGCTCGAAGCGACCATCCGCGCGCGAAAAGGTGCGGATCCCGCATCCTCCTATGTCGCCAAGCTGTTCGGCAAGGGCCGCGCGAAGATCGCGCAGAAGCTCGGCGAGGAAGCGACCGAAACCGTCATCGCCGCCGTTTCCGAAAGCCCGCAGGCGCTCGCCAGCGAGGCGGCCGATCTTGTCTTTCACCTGCTCGTCCTGCTCGCCGACGCGGGGCTCAGCCTCGACGACGTCCGCGCCGAACTGCGCCGCCGCGAAGGCGTGTCGGGGATCGATGAAAAGGCCTCCCGTTCGAACTGAGGAGTTGTAGATGCCCGTCGACGCCACCCTCCCCTATGACGACCAGAACATCTTCGCGAAGATCCTGCGCGAGGAGATTCCGTCGAAGCGCGTGTACGAGGACGATTTCGCCGTCGCCTTCCACGACATCAATCCGCAGGCACCGACGCACATCCTTGTGATCCCGCGCGGACCGTACGTGAGCTGGGACGATTTCAGCGCGCGGGCGAGCGATGCCGAGATCGCCGGCTTCGTGCGCGCGGTGGGCAAGGTGGCGCGCGACAATGGCCTGGTCGCGCCCGGATACCGCCTGCTCGCCAACACCGGCGTGGATGCGCATCAGGAGGTGCCGCATCTCCACGTCCATCTCTTCGCCGGGCGGCAGCTCGGCCCGATGCTCGCGACGATTTCCCCGCGCCCCTAAGGGGGATTGCGCGCTTTCGATTTGCGGTTAGGCTCCCGAAATTCAGTATTCGGGGGACGTTGATGATTTTTGGGCGCGTAAAGTCGTTGGATGCCATTCTGGCGACGGCCGAAAAGAAATCACTGCACCGCTCGCTCGGCGCGTTCCAATTGACCATGCTCGGCGTCGGTGCCGTGATCGGCACCGGCATCTTCGTGCTGACGGCACAGGCCGCGCAAAAGGCCGGGCCGGGCATGATGCTGTCGTTCATCATCGCCGGTTTCGTCTGCGCCGTCGCCGCCCTCTGCTATGCCGAGATGTCGGCGATGGTGCCGGTTTCGGGCTCCGCCTACACCTATAGCTACGCCGTGATGGGCGAGCTGGTGGCGTGGATGGTCGGCTGGGCGCTGATCCTCGAATATGCCATCGCGGCGGGCGCCGTCTCGGTCGGCTGGTCGGGCTATTTCATCGGCTGGCTCAACACCAGTTTCCAGATACAGATACCGCTCGCGCTGGTGCGCGGGCCGTTCGACGGCGGGTTCATCAACCTGCCGGCGATGCTGATCGCCGCGATCGTGACGGCGCTGCTCGTCAAGGGCACCAAGGAAAGCGCGACCGTCAACGCCGTCCTGGTGGCGATCAAGATCCTCGCGCTGTCGCTGTTCGTGATCCTGACGATCCCGGTCATCAAGACGGGCCAGTTCACCCCCTTCGCGCCGCTCGGCTTCGCGGGCATTTCGGGTGCCGCCGCCTCGATCTTCTTCGCATACGTCGGCTTCGACGCCGTTTCCACTGCGGCGGAGGAAACCAAGAACCCGCAGCGCAACATGCCGATCGGCCTGATCGGCAGCCTCGCGATCTGCACCGTGTTCTACATGCTGGTCGCGGCGGGCGTGATCGGCACGGTGGGAGCACAGCCGGTGTTCGGCCCTGGCGGCGCGGCGCTCTCCCCCGGCACGCCCGAGCTTTCGCAGGCGTGCGCGGCGATCCACGAGAACGCCGTCGTCTGTTCGAAGGAGGCGCTGGCCTGGACGCTGAAGTCGGTCGGCTATCCCTTCATCGGCTGGCTGGTCGGTGCCGCCGCGATCATCGCGCTGCCGTCTGTCATCCTGATGATGATGTTCGGCCAGACGCGCATCTTCTTCGTGATGAGCCGCGACGGGCTGCTGCCGGAATTCTTCTCGCGCGTGCATCCGCGCTGGCACACGCCGCACGTCATCACGCTGCTGACCGGCGTGTTCGTGACGCTGTTCGCGGCGTTCTTCCCGGTCGGTCTGCTGGCCGACGTGTCGAATTCGGGCACGTTGTTCGCCTTCGCCGCCGTGTCGATCGCGGTGGTGGTGCTGCGCCATACCGATCCCAACCGCGCGCGCCCGTTCCGGACGCCGCTCGTACACGGCATCGCGGCGCTGTCGATCATCGGCTGCATCTACCTGTTCTACAGCCTCGACATCGTCACCAAGTCGCTGTTCTTCGGCTGGGCGGCGATCGGTCTGGTCGTCTATTACGCCTATAGCCGTTCGCGCAGCCACGTCGGTCGCGGGCTGAGCGAAGAACATGGCGGCGACGCGGGCATCCCGCCGCTGCCGGTGCCGCCGATCGACTGACGCTGATACTGGAGTTGGAGAAGCGTGGGCGGCCCGGTGCCGCCTGCGCTTTTCTTTTGAGGCGTTTGCGGCTATGGGCGCGCTTCACTCGCGATACCGCGAAAAATCCAGAGGTTTGTTTGGCTAAAGAAGAACTGCTCGAAATGCGCGGCCAGGTGGTGGAGCTTCTCCCCAACGCCATGTTCCGCGTAAAACTCGAAAACGATCACGAAATCCTCGGCCACACCGCCGGCAAGATGCGCAAGAACCGCATCCGCGTGCTCGTCGGCGACGAAGTGCTCGTCGAGCTGACGCCCTATGACCTGACCAAGGGCCGCATCACCTACCGCTTCAAGTGACACCCGCGGGGTGTCGTCCCCGCGCAGGCGGGGATCCGGAGCCACGAATGGCGACGGCTGAATGATCCCGGCACTTGTCCTGGCCTCCTCCTCGCCGCGGCGCCGCGATCTGCTCGCGCGGATCGGCGTGACGCCCGCACGGATCGAGGCCCCCGCCATTGACGAATCGCCGCACCCGCGCGAGCTGCCGCGCGCCTATGCGTTGCGTCTGGCCGAGGAGAAGGCCGGCGCGGTGGCGCGCGCCGAAGGCGAGATCGTGATCGCGGGCGACACCACGATCGCGGTCGGCCGCCGCATCCTGCCGCCGGCCGAGACAGAGGACGTCCAGCGCACCTTGCTGGGCCTGCTGAGCGGGCGGCGGCATCGCTGCATCTCGGCCGTCTGCGTGATCGGCACGGACGGCAAGGCGCGCACCCGGATGGTCGACACGATCGTCGCGTTCAAGCCGCTCTCGGCGTCCGAGATCGACGCGTACATCGCGTGCGGCGAAGGGCTCGGCAAGGCGGGCGGCTATGCCATTCAGGGCCGCGCCGAGGCGTTCGTGCGCTTCCTCAGCGGCAGCCATTCGGGCGTGATCGGGCTCCCGCTGTTCGAAACGCGCGCGCTGTTGCTGAGCGCCGGCTATCCGCTTGGCTGAATGGCTCTACGAGGCCGGGATCGGCGAGGCGCGCGCGGCGCTGGTCGAGGACGGCGTCATCGTGGAGGCGCGCATCGAGCTGGAAAGCGACGCACCGCGCGTCGGCGCGGTATTGCCCGCCCGGCTCGTGGAGATCACCGTGAAAGGGCGTGAGGGCCGCGTGACCTTCGCGGGCGGAGAGGCGATGCTGTCGCCGCTGCCGCCCGGCATCACGCAGGGCGCGGCGCTGACGATCGAGATCGTCCGCGAGGCCATTCCCGAGCCCGGTCGCGTCAAGCTGCCGCGCGCGGCTCCGTCCGATGCTCCGCCCGCGCCGGGGTCCACGCTGCTGGAGCGGATCACCGCGAGCGGCGTGCCGGTGCGCACGTGCCTGCCGCATCAACCGGATGCACTGGAAGCGGCGGGCTGGTCGGAGGTGCTGGACGAGGCGATGACCGGCGACATCGCCTTCCCCGGCGGCATGCTGCGGATGATCCCGACCCCAGCGATGACGTTGTTCGACGTCGACGGATCCGGGCCGCTGGAAGCGCTGGCTGTGGCCGCCGCGCGCGCCGTCGCCGCTGCGATCGTGCGGCACGATATCGGCGGGTCGATCGGCGTCGATTTCCCGACCGTCGCCGGCAAGGGCCCGCGCCAGGCGATCGCCGCCGCGATCGACGCCGGCCTGCCGCAACCGTTCGAGCGCACCGCCGTCAACGGTTTCGGCTTCCTGCAGATCGTGCGCAAGCGATCGCGAATCGCTTTGCCCGAGTTGCTCCGCGCCGATCCGGCCGGGGCGGCCGCGCGCACGCTGTTGCGCCAGATCGAGCGCACCCCGCCGCCGGTGCCCCCGCTCCACCGCGTGTCGCCTGCGATGGCGAAGGTGCTGGCGGCGCATCCGCACTGGCGCGATGCCGCCGCGCGGGCTACCGGCGCGGACATTCGTTTCGAGAGTAACTGACATGGCGCGCGCCAAGCCCTGCCCGCTCTGCGGCAAACCCCAGACCCCCGCTCACACCCCCTTCTGCAGCCAGGGTTGCCGCGACCGCGACCTGCTGAAATGGCTCGGCGAGGGCTATGCGATCCCGGCCGGACCCAGCAACGATGAAGAAGAGACGCGCAGCGGGGTGGACAGCGCCGGAAACGCCGATTAAGGACGCGCCTCTCCGATCCGAAACGGATCATGCCCGGGTAGCTCAGTTGGTAGAGCATGCGACTGAAAATCGCAGTGTCGGCGGTTCGACTCCGTCCCCGGGCACCACTTCCTTGAAAATATCCGGGCGTCGCCGAACGCTCAGTCCTGCACCGGCTGCGTCGTCCAGCCGAGCCGGGGAATCGTGAACGAGCGCTTGCCCGACAGATCCGTGCGCGCGACGATGATGTCGCGCTCCTCCATGTAGCTGACGACGCGACGCGCGCGGCCGAGCGAGCTGGTGCCGTAGATGCGCGCGATCTCGGCGTCGGCGGGGCACGGCGCACCTTCGCGGGCGGCGCGGGCGATCAGCAGGAACGCGCCGAGCATGTCGTCGGGCACGCCCGCCGCCGCCTCCAGCGCGGGCGCCCATTCCGCGTCGAGCCCCTCGAAGATTCCCGCCCGCGCCGCCGCCAGCCTGCGCGCGAACGCTGCGGGGTCGAGCGGCGGGCGGCGCGCGCCGGCCATCCGGCAGCGCACCTGGAAATCCTGGTACAGCACGGCGGCGGGGCGGCCGACCGCATCGGGGTCCGCGACGATCGCGCGCAGTACTTCGACCGCCAGCGCCTCGAGGTCGATCGGCTCTGCCTCCAGCGCGTCTGGTTCCTGTACCAAAGGCTGAGCGATATCGCCGAGCATCTGCGCGACCGGCAGCACCTTGCGCTCCGGCGGGCCGAGCGGCAGCAGCGGCTCGGGCGGCTCGGCGAGCAGGAGGTCGCGCATGCCGCCCGCCGGGGCGCTCGGCAGCGGCACCAGCACCGGGCTGCTGCTGCGCGCGGACGTCTCGACCGCGCCGATCCGCACCGTGATCGGCCGCCGCGCGATGGCGGGACCGAGGCCGAGGAAGGTGCCGCGCTGCAGGTCGCGGATCGTTTCCGCCTGCCGCCGCTCCATGCCGAGCAGATCGGCCGCGCGCGCCATGTCGATATCGAGGAAGGTGCGGCCCATCAGGAAGTTGCTCGCCTCGGCCGCGACGTTCTTGGAGAGCTTGGCGAGGCGCTGCGTGGCGATGATGCCGGCGAGGCCCCGCTTGCGCCCGCGCGACATGAGGTTCGCCATCGCCGAGAGCGACGCGCGCCGCACCTCCTCGCTCACCTCGGCCCCCGCGGCGGGGGCGAAGATCTGCGCCTCGTCCACCACCACCAGCGCCGGATACCAGAACTCGCGCGGGGCATCGAACAGCGCCATCAGAAAAGCGGCGGCGCAGCGCATCTGCCCCTCCATCTCGAGCCCCTCCAGGCTCAGCACGACCGAGGTGCGGTGCTCGCGGGCACGCCCGGCGAAACGCGCGATCTCGGCGGCGGTGTAATCGACCGCCTCGATCGCGACATGGCCGTAGGGGCCGGAAAGCGTGACGAAATCACCCTCGGGATCGATGATGATCTGCTGGACCTGCCCCGCGCTCTTTTCCAGCATCCGGCGCAGCAGGTGCGATTTGCCCGAGCCCGAATTGCCCTGGACGAGCAGCCGCGTCGCCAGCAATTCCTCCAGATCGACATATACGGGGGCGCCCGCAGTGTCGGTCCCCATATCGACCCGAAACGTCATGGCCGAAGCCTTGGCGGATCGCAGGGTACGGAGGCAAGCGCGAAGCGGGCGTCAGTCCGCGATCATCGCCGAAAGCTGTGGACTGAGCGTTTCGTTCGCGCCGACGAAGCGCGCGGCGAGGGATTCGCGCTCGGCCAGCGGGGGGCCGGCAACGGTGAGTGCGGTCGCCCAGGCGTCGGCGAGCATCGCGCTCGCGTGGATGACACTGACCGAGACCGTGCCGCGCGCGAGCGGCCGGCCGGTCGCCGGGTCGATCGTATGCGCGCCGCGCACGTAATCGCCCGAGGTCGCGACGGCGAGATCGTGCAGCCCGACCCGCAGCGGCGCGAGGTCGACCCCCGGCGGGCTTTCGAGATCGACCCACCACGGCTGGCGGTCGGGCCGCAGCCCCCTCCCCGCCAGTTCGCCGCCCACCTCGACCAGCGCATCGGGCAGGCCGTGGTCGCGCAGCAGATCGGCGATGGCATCGACCGCGAAGCCCTTGGCGATGCCCGATAGATCGAGCCACAGCCCGCCCGGCTGGCGCAGGCGGCGGGCACCGGAGTCCCATTCGAGGCGCTGCCAGCCTGCCGCAGCGCGCGCCTCCCCCAGCGCGGCTTCGGACGGCGGTGCGGTGACGGCTTCCGCTCCGAAGCCCAGCAAGGCAGCAGCACGGCCATGCGTCGGGTCGAACGCGCCGTCGCTGCGCGCGGCCACGTCGAGTGCAGCGGCGATGACGGTGGCGAAGTCGGGCGGAAGCGTAACCCAGGCCCCTGCCGAAGCGCGGTTGAAGCGCGAGAGGACGGACGACGGCTCCCACTGGCTCATCTCCGCGACGATGGCCGCAAAGCGCCGCTCGATCGCATCGCGCAGCCCGGCGGGAGCGCTGCCGGCAAAACGTACCTGCCACGACGTACCAATCGCCGCGCCGCGCAGCACGCCCACGCCACGCGAAGGATCGCACCGTGCGAACGCCGTCTGCGATACGTCCGCAGGCAGCGCGATCCGTATCTCGTTCAGGGCGTCACCACCTCGAGCGTCGCCGAATAGCTCATGCGGCGGGCCTCGGCGCGCTTTTCGGACGGAGCCTTGTCCTCGGCCTCGGTGCCGACCCAGTACATGCCGGCGGCGGGCCATTTGATCGCGACCACGCCGTCCGCGCCGGTCTTGAGCGTGACCTCGCCCGCATCGTCGCGGTAGCGGTCGCCGCCGGGGATCACCGTCACGTCGAGGCCGGGGGCAGGCTTGCCGTCGATCAGGAAGCGGAACTTCGCGGTTTCGCCCGCCACGACTTCATTGGGATGCGTGACCGGGTCGAGTTCGATGCCCTTGCCCGTCGGCTTGAGCGCGCCGGTCGTCGGTGCGCCCGCACTGACGAAGGTCTCGGCGCGGCCGATCACTTCGGTCAGCCGAACGTCGGTGGCGTCGGCGGGGATATCCTCGAACGCGACCGGCGGCTGGCGGCGCGGTTCGCCGCCGGGCGCGGGGCCGGGTCCGCCCGCCGGACGCCCAGCACCCGGACCGCCCGGCCCGCCCGGACCGCCGCCGCCCGGACGCCCGCCGACGCGGCGCTCCTCGCCGTTCTGCTTGAAGCTGCCGGTGATCATCGCCTGCACGCTCGCGATCTTCCACGTGCCCTGCTGGTCGAGCTTGAGGTCGAACGACGAGCGATAGCGGCTCTGCAGCGTGTTGAACGGCTGGGCGGGCGTGCCGTCGGGCGCGGTGATCGCGATCGAGCTCAGTTGCAGCGGGCGGTGATCGAAGAAGAACACATGGTCCGCCCCCGCCGCGTCGAAGGTCGCGATCGGGTTGTCGCCCGAATAGGCGGTGTTCGACGGCAGCACGAAGGGATGATCGGCGTAGGCGGCGGACGCCCAAAGCAGAGCGGCGAGCGGCGCCAGCCGAAGGATGCCGCGCGCGCTCACTTCGTCACCGTCACGGTGCCGAGTTCGGTCTTGCCCGCCGCCTTGCCGCCCGCCGCGGGCACGGAGATCGGCACGCTCACCAACTCGCGCCCGCCATGCTCGCGCGCCGCCTCGACGTTGAGGACGTATTTGCCCGGCTTGAGATCGGCGGGCAGCGGGATGGTGTAGCTGCCGGGGCCGCGCGTCGCGCCCGACACGCCGTCGGCGGGGAGCTTCATCGTCCGCCCGCTCTTGCGCCACCACGAGCGCAGGTCGGCGAGCCATTTCGTGCCCTCGGCACCGCTGGTCTTGTACCAGGCGAACAGGCTGCGCGCGCCGCCACCACCCGCAGGCTCGATCCACGCCGCAACATAGGGCTTCTTGTATTCGGCGATCGGCACGCGCGGCAGCACGACCGTGACGGTGCCGGCGATGGCGTTCGCGGGCAACGCCACGAAGCCTGCGGCGAGAGCGAGATGTGCGGGGCGCATGTTTTCCCTTCCCTAGTGAATGAAGATGAGTGCGATGACGAGCGGCACGGCGAACCCGAGCCCGACCAGCGGCCAGGTTTTCTTGCGGTGCTTCGCGTGGAACTGGAGGAGCAGCAGCCCGGTCGCGGTGAACAGAATCGCGGCGGCCGCGAACAGATCGATGAACAGCCGCCACACGATCCCGGTGTTACGGCCCTTGTGGAGATCGTTGAGCAGCGACAGCAGCCCCTGCGACGTCACCTCGGATTTGATCGCGCCGCTCGCGCGGTCGACGCTGACCCACGCATCGCCGCCGGGGCGCGGCATGGCGACATAGACTTCGGCGTCGCTCCACTCGGCGGGACGGCCGGCGGGGTTGAGCCCGACCGCTGCCGACACCGCATCCGCCACCTGCGCGGGCACCGGCGCGTCGCTCGCTTTCGGCGCGGGCTTCAGCAGCCGCAGCAGCGACGGCGCGAGCATGCCAGACTTCGCCGTCACTGCGGGCGTCGCCGGAATGATGTCGGCATGGTTGAGCGTCACGCCGGTGATCGCGAACATCAGCATCCCGATCAGCGAGACGGCGGCGCTGATCCAGTGCCAGGTGTGGAGCTGACGCAGCCACCATCCGCGCGAGAGGCGGCGTTTTTTCGGCGGGGCGGCGATGAGGGGAGCAGAATCAGCGTTCACACGCCACCGACTAGCGCGGTCGCGCGCCGATCACAATGCTATTGCAAATGGTTCGCATAAACTTGCATTCCTGCGAAGCGGCAGGGCTCCCGCTTCGATCGACTTTCAAGGAACCTGTACCGCCGGTCCGACGTTGATTACGGCTATGCCGGTCGTGAGGGAGAAAAGCCCCGCGGACGGCGTGTTTCGGGTGACAAGCGGGGGCCAATGACAGCGAGCGATACCGGCACGGACCAGGCCTTTCTCGCCGGTGGTGGTGAGATGGGGGTGCGGATCGCCGGGTTCGACTGGGCCGCTACGCCGCTCGGCCCGATCGAAAGCTGGGGCCCGAGCCTGCGCCATACCGTCGGGCTGATGTTGCGCAATCCGGTGCCGCTCGTCCTGCTGTGGGGCGAGGCCGGCATCATGATCTATAACGATGCCTATGCGGATTTCGCCGGCGGGCGCGACAGCCGCCTGCTGGGCAGCCATGTCCGCGAAGGCTGGGACGAGGTCGCCGACTTCAACGACAATATCGTGCGCGTCGGGCTCGCCGGCGGCACGCTGAGCTACCGCGACTTTCCGCTGACGTTGCACCGCCACGGCGAGCCCGAACTGGTCTGGCTCAATCTCGATTACTCGCCGGTGCCGGGCGACGACGGCAAGCCCGCGGGCGTGATCGCGATCGTCGTCGAGATCACCGACGCCTATAACACCCGCAACGCCATCGCCGAGAACGAGGCGCGCAATCGCCAGATCCTCGACAGTGCGGTCGATTACGCGATCATCGCCACCGACATCGCCGGCAATGTCGTGAGCTGGAACGCCGGTGCGACCAACATGCTCGGCTGGCGGCCCGAGGAGATGCTGGGCGAGCGGCTCGACCGGTTCTTCACGCCCGAGGACCAGGCGATCGACCGCCCCGGACGCGAGCGCGCGGAGGCGGCGGCAACGGGCCGCGTAACCGACGACGGCTGGCGGCTGCGGCGCAGCGGCGAACGCTTCTGGGCGCATGGCGAGATGGCGCCGCTGCGCAGCGAGGCGGGCGAGACGGTCGGCTTCGTCAAGGTACTGCGCGACACCACGTCGGAGCACCGCGCCCGCGAAGAGGTCGAGGCCGCCGAAGCCGTTGCCCGCCGCGCGCAGGAGGCCGGCGGCGTCGGCCTGTTCTCGATCGAGACCGCGCGCGACGAATTGATCGTGACGCCGGAATTCTGCCGGATCTTCGGCCTGGTGAATTCCGAGCGCATGCCCGCGAGCGTCGTGGAAAATCTGACCATCGCCGAGGACGCGCACATCATCTCCAACGCCGCGCGGCGCGCGAGCGGATCGGCGATGCTCGACGTCGAATATCGCATCCGCCGCGCCGATACGGGCGAGGAACGCATCGTCGCACGCAAGGGCGAATATGAACGCGACGAGACGGGCCGCGTCGTGCGGCTGGTCGGCGCGGTGCAGGACGTTACCGAGCGCCGCCGCGTCCAGCGTGCGCTGGAAAAGAGCGAGGCGGGCTTCAGCGCGCTGGCGCAATTCATGCCCAATCAGGTGTGGACGGCGCGTGCCGATGGCTGGCTCGATTGGTTCAACGATCAGGTCTACACTTTCTCCGGCACCGAAAAGGGTTCGCTGGACGGGGCAGGCTGGACGGCGATCGTTCATCCCGACGATCTCGATGCGGCGGCGGCGCTGTGGGCGAGATCGGTCGCGACCGGCGACGGCTATGAAACCGAATTCCGGTTGCGCGATGCCGGGGGGCAGTATCGCTGGCACCTGACGCGCGCCGTTGCGCTGCGCGATTCGGCGGGCGCGATCGTCTCCTGGGTCGGCACCAACACCGATATCGATGCGCAGAAGCGCGCCGAGGAAGCCTCCACGCAGGACCGCGAGCGGCTGTGGACGATCAGCCAGGATCTGCTGCTGGTATGCGATCCCGAAGGCCGCATCACCGCAATCAATCCGTCGGCCGAACGCGTGCTCGGCTTTCAGCCGGAAGAGATGATCGGCACGCTGCTCACCGATTTCATTCACCCCGACGATCTTGCGGATACGGCCGCCGAAGTCGCCCGCATCGCCGCCGGGGCGACCACCCTGTCGTTCGAGAATCGCTATCGCACGAAGAGCGGCGACTATCGGCTGCTCGACTGGACGGCTGTGCCGGCCGGCGGGCACATCCACGGCGTCGGCCGCGACATCACCGCGCAGCGCGCCACCGAAGAGGCTTTGCGCCAGAGCCAGAAGATGGAGGCGGTCGGCCAGCTCACCGGCGGCATCGCGCACGATTTCAACAATCTGCTGCAGGGAATCACCGGCAGCCTCGACATGATCCAGACGCGGCTCGACCAGGGCCGGCCGGGCGATCTCGGCCGCTGGCTGACCGGCGCCAAGACGTCCGCCAGCCGCGCCGCCGCGCTGACGCACCGCCTGCTCGCCTTCTCGCGCCGCCAGCCGCTCGATCCGCGGCCGGTACGCGCCAACCCGCTGATCTCCTCGATGGAGGATATGCTGCGCCGTTCGCTCGGTGAGCGGGTGGAGCTCGAACTGGTGCTGGCGGGCGGGCTGTGGCTGACACGATGCGACCCGAACCAGTTGGAGAGCGCGCTGCTCAACCTCGTCATCAACGCGCGCGATGCGATGCCGGAGGGCGGGCGGCTGGTGATCGAGACGTGCAACGCCCATCTCGATTCGCTCTACGCCGCGCGCGACCGCGACGTGCGGCCGGGGCAATATATCTGCATCTGCGTGACCGACACCGGCACCGGCATGTCGAAGGAGACCATCGCCCGCGCGTTCGAGCCGTTCTACACCACCAAGCCGATCGGCCAGGGAACCGGGCTCGGCCTGTCGATGATCTACGGCTTCACGCGCCAGTCCGAAGGCTATGCGCGCATCTACAGCGAGCTCGGCGAGGGATCGACGATCAAGCTCTACCTGCCGCGCTATCGCGGTGCCGAGGATCCGGAGGACATATTGCCCTCGCTGTCCGAGGTGCCGGCGGCGGACGGCGAGGTCGTGCTGGTGGTGGAGGACGAGCCGGTCGTACGCGGGTTGATCGTCGAGGTGCTGGGCGAGCTGGGCTACCGCGCGATCGAGGCGGAGGACGGGCCGAAGGGGCTGGAGATTTTGCAGTCGAGCCGTCGCATCGACCTGCTCATCACCGACATCGGATTGCCGGGCCTCAACGGGCGGCAGGTTGCGGACGGCGCGCGCGCGGTACGCCCGGCGCTGAAGGTGCTGTTCATGACCGGCTATGCCGAGAATGCGGCGCTCGCCTCGGGCTTTCTGGAGCCGGGCATGGCGATGATCACCAAGCCCTTCGCGATGGAAGCGCTGGCGACGCGCATTCGCGAGATCATCGAGAGCCGCTGATCTTCATCCTTCCCCGCAAGGGGGAGGATTCACGTGCGCGAAACCGCACGGCCCGTTAAGAGGCGCGGATGCTCCGCCTCACCGAACTGACGCTTCCGCTTCACCATGAGGCCGAGGATTTGCCTGCCGCGATCTGCGAGCGGCTGGGGATCGCGCCGGGCGAGCTGGTGCGTTTCGAGATCGCACGGCGCGGCAACGATGCGCGCAACAAGCGCAATATCAAGCTGGTCTATGCGATCGACGTCGAGCTCGCCGACGAGGCGGGCGTGCTGGTGCGGCTCGCGGACGACCACCGCCTGCGGCCGACGCCCGACACCGAATACCGTTTCGTCGCGCACGCCCCGGAAGGCGGCACGTCGCTGCGCCCGGTCGTGGTCGGCACCGGCCCGTGCGGGCTGTTCGCCGGTCTGATCCTCGCGCAGATGGGGTTCCGGCCGATCATCCTCGATCGCGGCAAGGTGGTGCGCGAGCGGACCAAGGACACCTGGGGACTGTGGCGCAAATCGGTGCTCGACCCCGAGAGCAACGTGCAGTTCGGCGAAGGCGGTGCCGGGACGTTTTCGGACGGCAAGCTCTACAGCCGCATCAAGGATCCGCGCCATCTCGACCGCAAGGTGCTGACCGAATTCGTCAAGGCGGGTGCGCCGCCCGAAATCCTGACCGAGGCGCATCCGCACATCGGCACTTTCCGCCTCGTCACGATGGTGGAGAGCATCCGCGCCACGGTCGAGAGCCTGGGCGGCGAATATCGTTTCTCCACCCGCGTCGACGGGATCGACATCGCGCCCGACCGCAGCGTTCGCGGCCTACACCTGCACGGCGGCGGCTATCTGGAGGCGACGCACGTCGTCCTCGCGGTCGGCCACAGCGCGCGCGACACGTTCGAGATGCTGCATGCGGCGGGCGTGTTCGTCGAGCCCAAGCCCTTCTCGATCGGCGTGCGCATCGAGCATCCGCAATCGTGGATCGACACGGCGCGCTTCGGCGCGGAGGCGGGGAACGATATCCTCGGCGCGGCCGAATATCATATTTCGCATCACTGTTCGAACGGGCGGACGGTCTACAGCTTCTGCATGTGCCCGGGCGGCACCGTCGTCGCCGCGACATCGGAAGAAGGCCGCGTCGCCACCAACGGCATGAGCCAATATTCGCGCAACGAGCGCAACGCGAACTCGGGCTTCGTCGTCGCGATCGACCCGGCGCGCGACTATCCCGGCGATCCGCTGGCGGGCATCGCCTTCCAGCGGCACTGGGAATCGGCGGCGTTCGTCGCGGGCGGATCGAATTACCGTGCGCCGGGGCAGTTGCTGGGGGATTTCATGGCGGGGCGGGCGTCGACCTCGCTCGGCAGCGTCGTGCCCTCCTATCGCCCCGGCGTGACGCCGACCGATCTCGCGCAGTGCCTGCCCGATTTCGCGGTCGAGGCGATGCGCGAGGCGATTCCGGCGTTCGGGCGGCAGATCCCCGGCTACGATCATCCCGACGTGGTGATGACGGGCGTGGAGACGCGCACCTCCTCGCCGGTGCGCTTCACGCGGGGGAAGGATTTCCAGAGCCTCAACACGGCCGGGTTGTTCCCGGCGGGCGAAGGCGCGGGCTATGCCGGCGGCATCCTCTCGGCGGCGGTCGACGGAATCAAGGTGGCGGAAGCGGTGGCGTTGAGTTTGACGCTTTAGCGTCACCCCGGCGCAGGCCGGGGTCGCTAGATTGTTTGGCGAAGGCGGTGCCACAAACGCAACGGCCCCGGCCTCCGCCGGGGCGACGGATGCGTCCAGCAACAAACCAGCAAAAATATTTGCACAACTCCCTTGCACCTATCTGCCGTTGAACTATCTGCCTGTGCAGATAATGCGGAGACAGCAATTGGCGCACCTGACCGTTGAAGATTGCGTGGCGAATCGGGCGCCAGCGCGCCTGATGCGGCGTATCGACAAGGATGCGCGCGCCCTGATCGAGGGGCGGCTGGAGCGTGCCGACGTCGATATCAGCTTCAACCAGTGGATCGCGCTGAAGGTGATTCGCGACGGCGTCGTCGCGACGGCGGGCGATCTTTCGCACGAGCTCAACATCACCACCGGCGCCACCACGCGCATGATCGACACGATGGAGGAGAGCGGCTGGATCGCGCGGACACGCAGCGGAACGGACCGCCGCGTCGTCGGCTTGCGGCTCACCGACGCCGGCCAGGCGACGATCGATGCGGTCGCGCCGATCGTGGTCGGCACCTGGAACGACCTGATCACCGATTTCAGCCGCGCCGAGGTCGATCAGTTCATCGCCTTGCTCACGCGCCTCTACAACGCCGCCGAAGCCCAGCTCGGCAAGGAAACCCGTCATTTGAAGGACGCTGCGGAATGACGCGCAAGCCTTTCGCCATCGTGATCGCCGCCCTGCTCGCGGGCTGCGGAGCCGTGCCCAAGGAGGGGCCGCAGGTCGCGCAGGTACGACCCACGGCCCTTGGCCTGTCCATTGCGACGCCGTCGGTGTCGGCGCGCTGGTGGGACGATTTCGGCGATCCGCAGCTCGGCACGCTGATCGACATGGGTCTGGCCGGCAACCCCAACCTCGAAGGGGCGCTCGCGCGTTTGCGGGCCGCGCAGGCGCAGATCGCCGTCCAGCATGCCGGCCAGTTGCCGCAGGTGACGGCGGACGCCGGGCTTCAGGTCGAGCGCTTCAGCGAAAATTATATCATCCCGCCCCCCTATGGCGGTGCGACCTATTCGGTGCCGTCGCTGGCGGCGAACCTGTCGTGGGATCTCGACCTGTTCGGCCGCCAGCGCGCGCGCGTTGCGCAGGCGCGCGCCTCCGCGCTTGCCGCGCAATATGATGCCGACGCCGCGCGGCTGACGATCTCCACCGCGATCGCGCAGACCTATGCCGGGCTGGTGCAGGCCAACCGCCAGATCGCCATCGCCGACAATTTCGTCTCCACCCGCCAGCAGGCGCTGGGGTATGTCCGCTCGCGCATCAAGCATCAGCTTGCCAGCAACTACGACGCGCGCACCGCCGAGACGCTGTTGGCCGAGGCGCAGCAGGCGAAGGTGCGCGCGGAACGCCAGCGCGACCTGATGATCCACGCGCTCGCGGCGCTGGTCGGGCGCGGTGCCGATTTCTATCCGCAGATCGCGACGCCGACCTTGTCGCTCGATGCCTTGCCCGCCGTGCCAGCCGAGCTTCCGGCAGACCTGCTCGGCCGCCGTCCCGATCTGCTCGCAGGCCAGGCGCGGATCGATGCGGCGGTCTCCGGCCGCGCGGTCGCGAAGGCCGATTTCATGCCCAACGTGAATATCACCGCGCTGGCGAGCCTCGCCTCGCTCGGGCTCGGCTCGTTCTTCACGGCGGGCTCGGTCCAGCCCGCCGCCGGCGCTGCCATCCATCTGCCGATCTTCGAGGGCGGGCGGTTGAAGGCGCAGTATCGCGGCGCGACCGCCGATCTCGACTCCGCCGTCGCCGATTATAACGGCAGCGTGATCGAGGCGGTAAAGGCATCCGCCGACGCCATCACCAGCGTGCGCTCGGTCGATGCCGACCTCGCCGCCCAGCAGCGCGTCGTCCACGGCCTGCGCGAAACGGTACGGCTCGATCAGGTCCGCACCTCGACCGGCCTCGGCTCGAAGCTCGACGCGATCGATTCCGGCTTCCGCCTGCTCGAGGCCGAACAGCAGCTCGCCGACGTACAGGCATCGGCGCTCACCAATCGCATCAAACTCATCGCGGCATTGGGGGGCGGGTTCGACGCCCGCACCGCCGTGGCATCGACTCAAAAGGGATCGGGACTATGACCGACAACAGCACCCGCATCGACCGCGATGCAGCCATTCGCGAAAACGTTGCCGAGGAAGCCGCGCCCATCGGCGCGACCGGCACGCCGTCTGCCGATCCGGTCATCGCCGCCCCGCCGCCGCCCGCCGCCCCCGCCGCAAAGCCGCGCGCACGCCGCATCGGCTTCATGATCCTCGGTGGTGTCGTGCTGCTCGGGCTCATCATCTACGGCCTGATGCAGTGGTTCGCCCCGCCGAGCGAGGAAACCGACGACGCCTATGTCGGCGGCAACGTCGTCGCGGTGACGGCGCGCGACGGCGGCACCGTGCTTGCCATCCATGCCGACAATACCCAGGCAGTGAAGCGCGGCGCGGCGCTGATCGATCTCGATCCCGCCACCACCGACGTCCAGCTCGCCGCCGCTGAGGCAGCACTCGGCCAGGCGGTGCGCGAGGTGCGCTCCAGCACCGCGTCCGTCGACGAAGCCGGCGCGGAAATTGCGCAGGCCCGCGCCGATCTCGCCAAGGCGCAGAACGATCTCTCGCGTCGCCAGGGTGCCGCCAAGGACGGCGCGGTCTCGGGCGAGGAAGTGAGCCATGCCAGCGACGCCGTCGTCACTGCGCGCGCCGCCCTGAACCTTGCGGAGGCGAAGCGCGCCGAGAAGGCGAGCGCGGTCGAGGGTACGGACGTCTATTCCAACCCGCGCGTCCTTGCCGCGATCGCACAGGTCCGCCAGGCCGCCATCAACTCCAGCCACATGCGCATCGTCGCGCCGATGGACGGCGTCGTCGCGCAGCGCACCGTCCAGCTCGGCCAGAAGGTCGCCGCCGGCACGCCGCTGATGGCGGTCGTCCCGCTCGACAGCCTGTGGGTCGACGCGAACTTCCGCGAGACGCAGCTCAAGGATCTGCGCGTCGGCCAGCCCGCGAAGATCGTGGCCGACGTCTATGGCGGCAAGATCACCTTCCACGGCCATGTCCTCGGCCTCGGTGCGGGTTCGGGCAGCGCGTTCTCGCTGCTGCCGGCGCAGAACGCCTCGGGCAACTGGATCAAGATCGTCCAGCGCGTGCCGGTGCGCATCGCGCTCGATCCGAAGGAGTTGCGCGATCACCCGCTGCGCGTCGGCCTGTCGGCGACCGTCGAGGTCGATACCAGCGACACGTCCAAGCCGCTCGTCGCGACCGCCACGCCGCCCGCCGGCGGCGTTCAGCAGAGCCTTGACGGCGGAGTGCAGATCGAAGGACGCATTCGCCAGATCATCAACCAGAATCTCGGACGCGGTCGGTGAGCTCAGCAGCTCCCGCCGCCAGCGGCGCCGGTGCCTCCCCTCCCCCCCGAACGGCACCGGCGCCGCTTCAAGGCGTCAATCTGGGGATCGTCGCCATCGCGCTCGCGCTCGGCACCTTCATGCAGGTGCTCGACGGCACCATCGCCAACGTCTCGCTGCCGACGATCGCGGGCAGCCTCGGCGTCAGCGCCGATCAGGGCACCTGGGTAATCACCAGCTTCGCGGTGGCCAACGGCGTCACCGTGCCGCTGACCGGCTGGCTGATGATGCGCTTCGGCGTGGTGAAGACCTTCGTATTCTCGGTCTTTGCCTTCTCGGTCGCGTCGTTCCTGTGCGGCATCGCATGGGATCTCAACTCGCTGATCTTCTTCCGCATCCTGCAAGGCGGCGTGTCGGGGCCGATGATTCCGGGCAGCCAGGCGCTGCTCATCGCGATCTTCCCGCCGCACAAGCGCGGCACCGCGCTCAGCATCTGGTCGATGACCACGCTGGCAGCGCCGGTGCTCGGGCCGCTGCTCGGCGGCTATATCTCCGACAACTACCACTGGTCGTGGATCTTCCTGATCAACGTGCCCGTCGGCATCGCCTGCGGCGTGATCTCGTGGCGCTACATGGCGAGCCGCGAGACGCCGACGATGAAGCTGCCGATCGATACGTTCGGCCTGATCCTGCTCGCCTTCTGGGTGTTCAGCCTGCAGACGATGCTCGATCTCGGCAAGGATCGCGACTGGTTCAACAATTCGACCATCATCGTGCTGACGGTCTGCGCCGTGGTCGGGTTCATCGCCTGGGTGATCTGGGAACTGACCGAGAAGCATCCGGCGGTCGATCTGTCGCTGTTCAAGAGCCGCAATTTCGCGCTCGGCACGCTCGCGCTGTGCCTCGGCTATGCGTTGCTGTTCGCCAACAACCTGCTGCTGCCGCTCTGGCTGCAGACGCAGATGGGATACACCGCGACCTGGGCAGGGCTGGTGGCAGCGCCGAGCGGGCTCGTCGCGGTCATCATCACGCCCATCATCGGCCGCTTCAAGATCGACGCGCGCATCCTCGCGAGCGTGGCGTTCCTGTCTTACGCCGGATCGTTCTTCATGCGCAGCTGGTACACGCCCGACGCCAGCTTCTTCGTGCTGATGTTCCCGCTGCTGCTGCAGGGCGTGGCGATGGCGACCTTCTTCGTGCCGTTGATCACCATCCTGCTCGACGGCGTATCGCCGCAGAAGCTGCCGAGCGCATCGGGCATCTCCAACTTCGCGCGCATCACGGCGGGATCGTTCGCCGCGTCGCTCATCACCACCTATTGGGACCGGCGCGCGGCGCTCCACCAGGCGCGGCTGACCGAGGTGGGGACGGATTATTCGCCGGTCTATCGCGGTGCGGTCGATCAGCTCCAGCAGCTCGGCGCGAGCCCGTTGCAGGCGACGGGCGCGATCCTGCGGCAGATCACCGGCCAGGCGTATCTACTGTCCTCGCTCGAACTGTTCTGGCTGTGCGGCTGGATCGCGATCGTGCTGCTCGGCGTCGTCTGGCTGACCCGCAAGCCGGCACCGGCCGACCACGGGCCGATGGCGGAATAGCTCAGGCCTGGCGCGCCAGCCGCACGAGCGCCTCGTCCAGCGCCGACAGGAAGCGCGAGCGATCGGTCTTGGAGAAAGGCGGCGGCCCGCCGATACGGTCGCTGGCGGCGCCGGCGCGCAAATCCGCCATGATCGCGCGCACCGCCACCGCGTTGCCGATCGAGGCGGCGGTGAAGGGCTTGCCGTTCGATCCGATCACCACCGCCCCCGCCTTGATGCAGCGATCGGCGAGCAGGATATCGCCGGTGATGACGATGGTGCGCGGGCCCGCGCGCTCGGCGATCCAGTCGTCGGCCGCGTCGAAGGCATCGCCGACGACGGTGCGCGCGATCAGCGGGTGCTGGGGGATGCGGATCGGGCTGTTGCTGACGATGGTGACGCGCACCTCGCGCCGCATCGCCACGCGGTAGATCTCATCCTTCACCGGGCATGCATCGGCATCGACGAGGATGTGGAGCGGCTCGCTCACCAACGCCAGCGCCCGTCAGAGCCCGGTATAGCCGCGATACCAATCCACCCAACGCGGTATCCCCTCGGCGATCGAGATCGACGGCGTGAAGCCGAGATCGTTCTGGATCGCGGTGATGTCGGCATAGGTCGCCGGCACGTCGCCGGGCTGCATCGGCTGGTAATCGCGCACCGCCTCGCGGCCGCACGCGCGCTCGATCGTCTCGATCAGCGTTTCCAGCGCCTCGGCGCGGTTGTTGCCGATATTGTAGAGCCGGTGCGGCGAGTGGCTGCCGCCCGCTTTCTCCGCGCCATCGTCTGGCGGCGGATTGTCGGTCGCCGCGATCACGCCCGCGACGATATCGTCGATATAGGTGAAGTCGCGCTGCATCTGGCCACCGTTGAACACCTTGATCGGCTGCCCGCGCAGGACCGCATCGGTGAACATCCACGCCGCCATGTCGGGCCGCCCCCACGGCCCGTAGACCGTGAAGAAGCGCAGCCCCGTCTGCGGGATGCGGAAGAGGTGCGCGTAAGTCTCGCTCATCAACTCGTCGGCGCGCTTGGTCGCGGCATAGAGCGAGATCGGCCAATCGACCCGGTCTTCGACGCGGAACGGCAGCGACTTGGTCGCGCCGTAGACCGAGGAGGAGGAGGCGTAGACGAGATGCGCGACGCCGCGCGCGCGCGCCAGCTCGAGGATGTTGACGTGTCCCGCCAAGTTCGAGCGCACATAGGCACCGGGGTTTTCCAGCGAGTAGCGCACCCCCGCCTGCGCGCCGAGATGCACGATCCGGTCGATCTCCACCCCCGCCAACGCCGCGTCGAGTGCGGCCTGATCGGCGAAATCGCATTCGTGGAAGGTGAAGCGTTCCCCCCCGGTGCCGGCGCGGATATCGGCGATCCGGTCGCGCTTGAGCTGGACGGGGTAATAGGGATCGAGATTGTCGATGCCGATCACCGTGTCACCGCGCCTCAGCAGCGCCCTTGCGACATGGCTGCCGATGAACCCGGCAACGCCCGTGACGATTATGGTCATGCAGCTCCCCTTAACCCCGCCGATCGTGCTACCCGGCGGCGGGAAGGGTGACAAGCACGAGGCCCCTCAGCGGCCGATGCTGGTATAGTCGAAGCCCGCCGCCTTGGCCTCGTCGGGCTTGTAGATGTTGCGCAGATCGACCAGCACCGGCGCGTTCATCAGCCCCTTGACGCGGTCGAGATCGAGCGCGCGGAACGCATCCCATTCGGTCACGATCGCCAGAGCATCGGTGCCCGCGACCGCCTCGTACGGGCCTTTGCAATATTCCACATTGTCGAGCACGGCCTTGGCCGCCTCCATGCCCTCTGGGTCGTACGCCTTCACCGTCGCACCGGCATCCTGCAGCGTCTGGATGACGGCGATCGCGGGCGAATCGCGCATGTCGTCGGTGTTGGGCTTGAAGGTGAGGCCGAGCACCGCGACCGTCTTGCCGCGCGCCTCACCACCCAGCGCGGTGATGATCTTGCGACCCATCGCGCGCTTGCGGCTGTCGTTGACCGCCACCACCGTCTCGACGATGCGCTGCACCGCGTCGTAATCGTGGCTGGTCTTGAGCAACGCCAGCGTGTCCTTGGGGAAGCACGAGCCGCCATAGCCCGGACCCGCGTGCAGGAACTTGGAGCCGATGCGATTGTCGAGGCCGATGCCGCGCGCGACGTCCTGCACGTTCGCACCGACCTTCTCGCACAGGTCCGCGATCTCGTTGATGAAGGTGATCTTGGTCGCGAGGAAGGCGTTGCCGGCGTATTTGATCAGCTCGGCGGTGCGGCGCGACGTAACCATCACCGGCGCCTTGTTGAGCGACAGCGGGCGGTAGATGCGCTCCATCACGTCGGTCGCGCGCGGGTCGTCGGAGCCGACGACGATGCGGTCGGGCCGCTTGAAATCCTCGATCGCGGCGCCTTCGCGCAGGAATTCGGGGTTGGAGACGACGCCGAACTCGCCGTCCGGGTTGACCTCGCGGATGATGCGCTCGACCTCGTCGCCGGTGCCGACGGGCACGGTCGATTTGGTGACGACGACGGTATAGCCCTTCATCGACTCGCCGATCTGCTTGGCGGCGGCGTGGACGTAGCTGAGATCGGCATGGCCGTCGCCGCGCCGCGAAGGCGTGCCGACCGCGATGAACACGGCGTCCGCATCCGCCACGCCCGCCGCAAGATCGGTGGTGAACGACAGGCGCGACGCCTTCACGTTGCGGTCGACCAGCTCGGCGAGGCCGGGCTCGTAGATCGGCATCTTGTTGGCGTTGAGCGCGTCGATCTTGCGCTGGTCGATATCGACGCAGATCACGTCATGCCCGAAATCCGCGAAGCACGCTCCCGACACGAGACCGACATAGCCCGACCCGATCATCGTAACCCGCATCGATTCTTCCTTTGTGCAGTGCAACCAAACGGCCCGATGAGCCCCTAAAGAGCGGCGCGTCGATAGACAAGCGGCGATGCTCCGGCGAGGGCGAATGTGACCGTCAGGCGCGGTTTTCCAGATACCAATCGTACGTGCGTGCGATTCCCTCGCCGAGGGGGATCGCCGGCTCCCAACCCAGACCTTGCAGCACGTCCGCGCTCATCAGCTTGCGCGGCGTCCCGTCGGGCTTGGTCTCGTCGCGGACGATGTCGCCTGTAAAGCCGACCGCGGCGGCGACCATCCCCGTCAGCTCCAGAATCGACACGTCGCTGCCCGATCCGACATTGACGTGCGCATCGCCCGAATAGTGCTGCATCAGGAAAATGCAGGCATCGGCGAGATCATCGACATGCAGGAACTCGCGGCGCGGCGTGCCCGTACCCCAGATTTCGATCGACGGCGCCCCCGCCAGCTTCGCCTCATGCGCCTTGCGGATCAGCGCGGGCAGGACATGGCTCGATTGCAGGTCGAAATTGTCGCCGGGGCCGTAGAGATTGGTCGGCATCGCCGAGATGAAGTCGCGCCCGTGCTGGCGGCGGTACGCTTGCGCGAGCTTGATCCCCGCGATCTTGGCAATCGCATACCATTCGTTGGTCGGCTCCAGCGGGCCGGTGAGCAGCGCGTCCTCGGTGATCGGCTGGGGCGCGAACTTCGGGTAGATGCACGAGGAGCCGAGGAACAGCAGCTTGGCGACGCCCTCTCGGTGCGCCGCCTCGATCACGTTCGCCTCGATCATGAGGTTGTCGTAGAGAAAGTCCGCCGGGAAGCTGTCGTTGGCGAGGATGCCGCCGACCTTCGCCGCTGCGAGGAACACCGCGTCGGGGCTTTCGGCCGAGAAGAAATCGCGCACACCGCGCTGGTCCATCAGGTTCAGTTCGGAACGCGGTGCGGTGATGACGTCGCAATCCTCACGCGCCAGCCGCCGCACGATCGCCGAGCCGACCATGCCGCGATGCCCCGCCACGAACACGCGCTTTCCGGCGAGGGAAAAGGCCTCAGGCATCCTGATCGATCGGCGCGTTCTTCATCGCCTCCAGATCGTGAAGCGCCATCTCACGCGCAAGCTCGCGCGCCGAAGTCTCATGCACCCAGCCGAGCTTTTCCTTCGCTTTGGTGGGGTCGCCGATCAGCAGATCGACCTCGGTCGGGCGGAAATAGCGCGGGTCGACCTCGACCAGGCATTTGCCCGTCTCGGTGCAGAAACCGCGCTCGTCCTTGCCCTCGCCTTCCCAGCGCAAGGTGATGCCGACATCGGCGAACGCCCATTCGACGAAGGTGCGCACCTGCGTCGTGGCCCCTGTCGCCAGCACGTAGTCGTCGGGCTCGTCCTGCTGCAGCATCAGCCACATGCCGCGCACATATTCGCGCGCATGGCCCCAGTCGCGCTTGGCGTCGAGATTGCCGAGCCACAGCTTCTCCTGCCGCCCGAGCCTGATCGCCGCCGCCGCGCGCGTGATCTTGCGCGTGACGAAGGTCTCGCCGCGCAACGGGCTCTCGTGATTGAACAGAATGCCGTTCGAGGCATGCATCCCGTACGCCTCGCGGTAGTTCACGACGATCCAATAGGCGTAGAGCTTGGCGACGGCATAGGGCGAGCGCGGGTAGAAGGGCGTCGTCTCGCGCTGCGGCACCTCCTGCACCAGCCCGTACAGCTCGGAGGTCGACGCCTGATAGAAGCGCGTCTTTTTCTCCATGCCGAGGATGCGGATCGCCTCCAGCAGGCGCAGCGTGCCGATGCCGTCGGCATTGGCGGTATATTCGGGCGTCTCGAAGCTGACCATCACATGGCTCTGCGCGGCGAGATTGTAGATCTCGTCGGGCTGGGTTTCCTGGATGATGCGGATCAGGTTGGTCGAATCGGTCAGGTCGCCATAGTGCAGGTGGAAGCGCGCGCCGGCATCGTGCGGATCCCTGTAGATGCTCTCGATCCGGCCGGTGTTGAACGAGGACGAGCGCCGCTTCACGCCGTGGACGATATAGCCCTTGTCGAGCAGCAACTGCGCCAGATAGGCGCCGTCCTGCCCGGTGACACCCGTGATCAGCGCGACCTTTTCGCTCATGTTTTCCCGCAAGCCCCTCTGATACCAGCCTCCCTTTGACGGCGGGGGGCGGTGATTTCCAGCGCTATCTCCCGGTGCGGCACGCCTCTCGCGCCGCCGCCCCGCTTGAATCGCACGGGGATCGGGCGCAAAAGGCGCGCCGGGTCCGGGCTTGCGCCCGGTGCCCATGGGGGTCGTTTCCATCGTTTCGATAGCATCCTTGCTTTCGCGCCTGCGCACCACCGAACCGCCCGTCGCGGTGGATGCGGAGGAGGCGTGGCCGACGCCGGCCGCACCGCAAGACATGCGGATCTACGCGATCGGCGACGTGCATGGCCGCCGCGATCTGCTCGACATGATGCTCAGCCAGATCGTCGCGGACCTGCAGACGCGCCCGGCGGAGCGCTTCACGCTGGTCTTCCTCGGCGACCTGATCGATCGCGGCCCCGATTCCGCCGGCGTGGTCGAGCGTATCCTGCGATTGCAGGCGGAGCGCGTGCCGCTGCGCATCATCCAGGGCAATCACGAGCAGATCCTGCTCGAGATGCTCGACGGCGACACCGATGCGCGCGATATGTTCGGCCATATCGGCGGGTATGAAACCATGACCAGTTACGGCCTGACCGACCACGAGATGCGCAGCCGCTCCGCCGACGAGAACGTGTCGCGCCTGCGCGAACTGATCCCGGAAACGCACCTCGCCCTTTTCCGCGCGGGCGAGGAGTCGGTACAGCTCGGGGATTACCTGTTCGTCCACGCCGGCGTACAGCCCGGCGTCGCGCTGGACGCGCAGAGCGCGCGCGATCTGCGCTGGATCCGCGCGCCGTTTCTCAACAGCGATCGCTATCATGGCAGCGTGATCGTCCACGGTCACAGCGTATCGAAAGCACCCGTAGATCGCGCCAACCGCATCGGCGTGGATACCGGTGCCTTCGCGACCGGCGTGCTGAGCGCGGTCGTGCTGGAAGGCGAGACGCGCCGCTTCCTCGAAGCGCGCGGGGTCGCCCGCGCCCGCACCGAAGAAGCCGCCTGAATCCAGACCGTTCCCCGACCCGCCATTGTCACGACCACGGTGCATTGGCTACGGCATTGATACATCTCTCGGGGGCCTCATGATCCGCACTGTCGAAACCACGCCCTTCGCCGACCAGAAGCCGGGCACATCCGGCCTGCGCAAGAAGGTGCGGCACTTCCAGCAGCCGAACTACATCCAGAATTTCGTGCAGGCGACGTTTGACAGCCTCGGCGCGCATGATGGCGCGACGCTCGTGCTCGGCGGCGACGGGCGCTATTACAATCGCGAGGTGATCCAGATCGTGCTGCGCATGGCGGCGGCAAACGGCTTCGGCCGCGTGCTGGTCGGCCAGGGCGGCATCCTCTCCACTCCGGCGGCGAGCAACGTCATCCGCCAGTACGGCGCGTTCGGCGGGCTGATCCTGTCGGCCAGCCACAATCCCGGCGGGCCCGACGAGGATTTCGGGATCAAATACAATATCGGCAATGGCGGCCCCGCGCCCGAGGCGATTACCGAGGCGATCTACGCCCGCTCGCAGGTCATCGATCGCTATCTGACGGTCGATGCCGACGACATCGACCTCGATACGGTCGAAGAGACGGTGATCGGCGGCATGACCGTGCAGGTGATCGACCCCGTCGCCGACTACGCCGCGCTGATGGAACGCCTCTTCGATTTCGACGCAATCCGCGCGCTGATCGCCTCGGGCTTCCGGCTATCGTTCGACGCTATGAGTGCGGTGACGGGACCGTATGCGACCGAAATCCTCGGCCGTCGCCTCGGCGCGGGCGAGGGCGCGATCCTGAACGGCGTGCCGCTGCCCGATTTCGGCGGCCATCATCCCGATCCCAACCTCGTCCACGCCAAGGCGCTGTACGACGCGCTGATGGCCCCCGATGCGCCCGATTTCGGCGCGGCGTCGGACGGCGACGGCGACCGCAACCTCATCATCGGGCGCGGCATCTTCATCACGCCGTCGGATTCGCTGGCGATGCTGGCGGCCAACGCGCATCTCGCGCCGGGCTACGCGGGCGGGCTCAAGGGCATCGCGCGCTCGATGCCGACGAGCGGTGCCGCCGACCGCGTGGCGGAAGCGCTCGGCATCGCGCTGTACGAGACGCCGACCGGCTGGAAATTCTTCGGCACGTTGCTCGACGCGGGCCTAGCGACGATCTGCGGCGAGGAGAGTGCGGGCACCGGCTCCGACCATGTCCGCGAGAAGGACGGGCTGTGGGCGGTGCTGCTCTGGCTCAACATCCTCGCCGTCCGCCGCCAGAGCGTCGCCGACATCGCGACCGAGCATTGGGCGAAGTACGGCCGCAACTATTACGCCCGCCACGACTACGAGGGCGTGGACAGCGCCGCTGCCGACGCGCTGATGGCGGCGCTGCGGGGCAAGCTCACGGAGCTTCCCGGCAGCACGGTCAACGGCCTAAAGATCGTGTCGGCGGACGATTTCGCCTACATCGATCCGGTCGACGGCTCGACCTCGCAGAAGCAGGGCATCCGCATCGGCTTCGACGGCGGCTCGCGCATCGTCTATCGCCTGTCGGGCACCGGCACGTCGGGCGCGACGTTGCGCGTCTATCTCGAACGCTACGAACCCGCGACCGGCGATCTAACGCAGGACACGCCCGTCGCCCTCGCCGACCTGATCGCCGCCGCCGCGCAGATCGCCGGGATCGCCGCACACACCGGCCGCAACGCGCCCGACGTCGTCACCTGACCCGCGAAGGAGCGGCATGAAAACCATCTACGACTGGATCACGGTCGCCATATTCTGCGCGATCATCACGCTGTTTCTCAGCCGCTCGGTCGCCGAGACCAAGGTGCCGGGCGATTTTCTGATCCACTATCTCGTCGCCTCGGTCGGGTGCGCGGTGGCGAACTATCTCGGCAACGAAGGCTATCATTTCGCCGCGGCCGCGATGATCGCGGCGTCGGTCGGCTACGTCTTTTATTTCCTGCGGCCGCTCGCCCGCTAACGGACGAGCGGCCGAGCGGCCTATTCCATCTCCAGGATCACGGCGTCCACCGCCAGGCTCTCGCCGGGCTTGGCTTCGACCGATTTCACCACCCCGGTCTTTTCGGCGCGCAGGATGTTCTCCATCTTCATCGCCTCGACGACGGCGAGCGGCTGGCCCGCCTCCACCTTGTCGCCCGCGTTGACATAGAGCTTCTGCAGCAGGCCCGGCATCGGGCAGAGCAGGAACTTCGACAGATCGGGCGGCACCTTCACCAGCAGGTGCTTGGCATAGGGCGCGACATGCGCGGGCAGCACCCGCGCCTTGTGGATCGCGCCGCGCGCGTTGAGGCGGAAGCCGGTGCGGGTGCGCGCGATCTTGACGATCAGCGGCGTGCCGTCGACCTCGGCCTCGATCACGCGGTCGCCCGGCGTATATTCCATCGCGATATCGAGATCCGCGCCGTCGACGGCGATCGCTTCCTCGGACACCGAGACGGCGTGATCCTTGTCGCCGATCCGCACCACCCACTCGGACGGCGGATCGAGCCGGTCGCCGAGCTGGCCGTCGGTGCGCCGCGCGCGGTCGGCCTCCGCCGTCGCCGCGAACGCCGCCACCGCCGCCAGTTCCTTGAGCAGATCCGCCGATGCCGGCGCACCGACGAAGCCTTCGGGATATTCCTCGGCGATGAAGCCCGTCGTGATGTTGCCCGAGCGGAAGCGCTTGTGCTGCATCAGCGCCGACAGGAAATCGATGTTGTTGCCGGGGCCCGAAATCTCGAACCGGTCGAGCGCGGCGATCTGCAGGTCGATCGCCTCCTCGCGCGTGTCGGCATGGGTGATCAGCTTGGCGATCATCGGATCGTAGAACATGCTGACCTCGCCGCCCTCCTTCACGCCGTCATCGACGCGGATGTACGGCGCGCCCTTGCCGACGGGGCCGTATTCGGGGCGCTGATCCTCGGGCGGATCGTAATGCACGAGACGGCCGATCGACGGCAGGAAGCCGCGATAGGGATCTTCGGCATAGACGCGGTTCTCGATCGCCCAGCCGGTCAGCGTCACGTCCTTCTGCTGGAACGGCAGCTTCTCGCCATACGCCACGCGGATCATCAGCTCGACCAGATCGAGGCCCGTGATCGCCTCGGTGACGGGATGCTCGACCTGCAGGCGGGTGTTCATCTCGAGGAAGTAGAATCCCTGCCCCGTCGTGTCCGCGCCCGACACGATCAGCTCGACCGTGCCCGCCGAATGATAGCCCACCGCCTGCGCCAGCGCGACCGCCTGCTCGCCCATCGCCTTGCGCATCTTCGGCGTGACGAAGGGCGACGGCGCCTCTTCCACGACCTTCTGGTGGCGGCGCTGGATCGAACATTCGCGCTCGCCGAGGTAGACGACGTTGCCGTGCTTGTCGCCCATCACCTGGATTTCGATGTGGCGCGGGCTCTCGATGAACTTCTCGATGAAGACGCGGTCGTCGCCGAACGACGCGAGGCCCTCGCGCTTGGTCGCCTCGAAGCCTTCGCGCACGTCCTTCTCGCTGTACGCGAGGCGCATGCCCTTGCCGCCGCCGCCGGCCGAGGCCTTCATCATCACCGGATAGCCGATGTCGCCGGCGATCTTCACCGCCTCGTCGGTGTCGGCGATCTCGCCGAGGAAGCCCGGCACGACGTTGACGCCCGCCGCCTTGGCGAGCTTCTTCGATTCGATCTTGTCGCCCATCGCGGCGATGGCGTTGGGCGGCGGGCCGACGAAGGCGATCCCGGCCTCGGCGCACGCCTTGGCGAAGCTCTCACGCTCCGACAGGAAGCCGTAGCCGGGATGGATGCAATCCGCCCCCGTCTCCTTGGCGGCGAGCAGGATGAGATCGGCGAGCAGATAGCTCTCCGCAGCGGGCGGCGGCCCGAGCCGGACGGCCTCGTCGGCCATCAGGACGTGCGGCGAACGCGCATCGGCGTCCGAATAGACCGCGACGGTCGCGATCCCCATCTTCTTGGCAGTCCGCATGACACGGCAAGCAATTTCGCCGCGATTGGCGACCAGGATTTTCTTGAACATGACGGCCCCTAGATGATGCGTTCGCGCACCGCGCGAACCTGCTGCTGGCCGTCACCCTGAACGTGTTTCAGGGTCCATCGTGCCAGGGGCACGGACGGCGCTGGTTGAGAGATGGATGCTGAAACAAGTTCAGCATGACGGCGGAAAATATGCGGAACGGCGGCCCCAAACGCATCGTCACCCCGGACGTGTTCGGGGGTCCAACGCGCCGCACATCCTGCCGTGTCTTGCTGCACGGCGGACGCCGGAACAGGTCCGGCATGACGGGTGGTGGCTGGGGTGAACGCGGCGCGCATCATTCGACGACCGTCAGCCCCTTGAGCTGCAACCGCCGCGCGTTGGTCAGCGCGGTCTTGCACTGGGCGATGATGAGGCCCTGCCGCGGATCGCCGGCATGCACCCCGCCCTCGACCGCGCAGGCGGTGTCGCGATAGCGGATCCACGCGCGCTGGCTTTCCAGCAGCGCCGCCGCATAGCCGAAGCCGCCGCCGCGCGTCTTGTTGAGCGCATCCTTGCCCTTCATGAAGGCGTTGGTGAGCTTCCACTGCGCCGCCATCTCGCCGTCCGCCTTCGCATAGTCCGCCAGCGCCGCCTTGGTGAGCGGGCCCGGAGTCGGCTTCGCAACCGGCGTCGGTGTCGCCCCGGGCTTGTGATCGGGCGCGGCGAGCGCGAGCAGCAGCAGCGAGATCATTCGGCCGCCACCGCATGTTCATGCGCGACGCCACAGGCCTTCGCCGCGCGCGCCGGCTCCTCGCCCTCCATCGCCTTCAACCCGAGCTTCGCGAACAAAACAGCGTCCGCGCTGTCGCCGCGGTTGCCGGTCGTCAGCAATTTGTCGCCGGTGAAGATCGAGTTGGCGCCCGCCATGAAGCACAGCGCCTGCGTCGCCTCGCTCATGCTCTCGCGGCCGGCGGACAGGCGCACCATGCTCATGGGCATGGTGATGCGCGCGACGGCCACCGTCCGCACGAACTCGATGTCGTCGATCTGCGCGAGCGGCGTATCGGCGAGCATGTCGCCCAGCACCGTGCCCTTCACGGGCACCAGCGCGTTGACCGGCACGCTCTCCGGGTGCCGCGGCAAGGTCGCCAGCGCATGGACGAAGCCGACGCGATCACCGCGCGTCTCGCCCATGCCGACGATGCCGCCGCAGCACACGTTGATCCCCGCCTCGCGAACATTCTCCAGCGTGTCGAGCCGGTCCTGGAAGGTGCGCGTGGTGATGACCTCGCCATATTTCTCCGGCGAGGTATCGATATTGTGATTGTAGTAATCGAGCCCCGCGTCGGCGAGCTGCTCCGCCTGCTTTGGCGTCAGCATGCCGAGCGTCATGCAGGTCTCCATGCCCATCTGGCGCACGCCCTTCACCATCTCGACGATGGCGGGCATGTCCTTGTCTTTGGGGTTGCGCCACGCGGCACCCATGCAGAACCGCTGCGATCCCGCATCCTTGGCCTGAGCCGCCGATTGCAGGACGGAACGCACGTCCATCAGCTTCGAGGCTTTCAGGTCGGTCTCGGCGCTGGCCGACTGGTTGCAATACCCGCAATCCTCCGGGCAGCCGCCGGTCTTGATCGACAGGAGCGTGCAGAGCTGCACCTCGCCGCTACGGTGATGCGCGCGATGCACGGTCTGCGCCTGAAACATCAGGTCATCGAAGGGGAGATCGAAGAGATCGGCGATCTCGGCGCGGGTCCAGTCGGTACGCATCACAGTTTCAAGGTTCCCATAAAGAGATAGACGAACACCCCGAGCCCCATCGACAGCAGGATCGGGGATGCGGTCCGGTACATATTGATATGACCGGTCAAAGGCTTGCCCTTGTAGCGCGCACCGACGATCTCGCCCGCGCCGCTGAACGACAGCAGCGCGGCAAAACCGATCACCAGCAGCGCCGTGATCAGCAGCGTGATGCCGCGGCCCTTTACCTGCGCCGCCAGCGCCAGCACGCCGCCCAGCGAGAACAGGCACAGCGACGTGAGGTGCTTGAAGTAATCGTAGAGCAGGGTCACGCCGTCTTCCGGCGGCCCCGGCTCGATCTCGGCATCCTCGATCATTCGGCGGCCTCTGCCTCGGGCGGCATGTTGTGGCCGAGCAGCTTGAGCACCTCGCCCGCCGCGTCGACGAGGTTGGTGCCCGGCCCGAAAATCCCCTGCACGCCCGCATCGCGCAGGATCTGGTAATCCTGCGCGGGGATGACCCCGCCCGCGATCACCTTGATGTCGCTGCGGCCCGCCTCGCGCAGGTGGCCGATCAGCTCGGGGATCAGCGTCTTGTGGCCCGCCGCCAGCGACGACGCGCCAACCACGTCGACATTCTCCTGGATCGCCATCGCCGCGGCTTCCTTGGGCGTCTGGAACAGCGGCCCCGCGACGATGTCGAAGCCGAGGTCGCCGAACGCCGAGCTCACGAGGTTGGCACCGCGATCGTGGCCGTCCTGCCCCATCTTGGCGACGAACATCTTGGGCTTGCGGCCCATCCGCCGGCCGATCGCGCCGACGCCATCGATCAGGCTGTCCCAGCGCGCATCGCCATCGTAAGCGCCGCCGTAGATGCCCTTCACCGGCGTCGGCTTGGTGCCGTAGCGGCCGAACACATCCTCCATCGCGAGGCTGATCTCGCCGAGCGTCGCGCGCTTGCGGGCACATTCCACCGCCAGTTCGAGCAGGTTCGCATCGCCCTTCGCGCCTTCGCGCAGCGCGTCGAGTGCTGCGACACACGCCGCCTCGTCGCGGCCCGCCTTCACCTTCTTGATGCGCGCGATCTGCGATTCCCGGACGGCGACGTTATCGACGTCGAGGATGTCGATCGGGTCTTCCTGCGCCAGCTTGAACTTGTTGACGCCGACGATCACCTCCTCGACGCGGTCGATGCGCGCGGCCTTGGCGGCGGCCGCCTCCTCGATCATCGCCTTGGGCCAGCCCGCCGCGACGGCCTTGGCCATGCCGCCTTCGGACTGGACGCGCTCGATGATCTCCCACGCCTTGTCGACCAGCTCTTTCGTCAGGCTCTCGATATAATAGGAGCCGCCGAGCGGATCGACGACCTTTGTCATTCCGGTCTCTTCCTGGATGACGATCTGCGTGTTGCGGGCGATGCGCGCCGAGAAATCGGTCGGCAGCGCGATCGCCTCGTCGAGCGCGTTGGTGTGGAGGCTCTGCGTGCCGCCCAGCATCGCTGCCATCGCCTCGATCGTGGTGCGCATGACGTTGTTGTACGGGTCTTGCTCGGTGAGCGAGACGCCCGACGTCTGGCAATGCGTGCGCAGCATCTTGCTGCGCTCGTCCTTCGCGCCGAGCTGCGTCATCGCGCGGTGCCACAGCACGCGCGCGGCGCGCAGCTTGGCGATCTCCATGAAGAAGTTCATGCCGATCGCGAAGAAGAACGACAGCCGCCCCGCGAACTTGTCGATGTCGAGGCCCGAGGCGACGCCGTATTTCACATATTCCATGCCGTCGGCGATGGTGAAGGCGAGCTCCTGGAGCTGCGTCGCCCCGGCTTCCTGCATGTGATAGCCGCTGATCGAGATGCTGTTGAACTTGGGCATCTCGCGGCTGGTATAACCGAAGATGTCCGAGATGATCCGCATGCTCGGCTCGGGCGGATAGATGTAGGTGTTGCGGACCATGAACTCCTTGAGGATGTCGTTCTGGATGGTCCCGTCGAGCAGTTTGCGGTCGACGCCCTGTTCCTCGCCCGCGACGATGAAGAAGGCGAGGATCGGGATCACCGCGCCGTTCATCGTCATCGACACGCTCATCTGATCGAGCGGGATGCCGTCGAACAGGATCTTCATGTCGTCGATCGTGTCGATCGCCACGCCCGCCTTGCCGACGTCGCCGGTCACGCGCGGATGGTCGCTGTCATAGCCGCGGTGCGTCGCGAGATCGAACGCGACCGACAGGCCCTTCTGCCCCGCCTTCAGGTTGCGGTGATAGAAAGCGTTCGATGCTTCGGCGGTCGAGAAGCCGGCATATTGCCGGATCGTCCAAGGCCGCCCCGCGTACATCGACGCACGCACCCCGCGCGTGAACGGCGCGAAACCGGGCAGGCCGGGATCCCACCCGTCGAGATCGGCCTCGGTATAGAGCGGCTTGACGTCGATCCCCTCCGGCGTCGGCCAGGTGAGATCCTGCCCCTTCACCTCCTTGGCGGCGGCGGTCTGCCAGTCTTCGAGTGTCTTGTCGGTCATGCGTTTTCTCTCGTGCTGCGGACCGCAGCGATCAGAATGTCGTCGTCGCGTACCAGATAACCGATCCGGTACTGGATCGCCGGTAGCGAAAGTTCACGGCTGCCATCGCGGCGGGGGCGGCCAAGGTACGGAAAATCGATCAACCGCTTCGCCCCATCGCGAAGTGCCACCTCGATGCGATCGGCAAGGTCGGGGCTGCGCTCCGCCAGAAAGTGCCAGATCCGATCCATGTCCGCTTCTGCCGCCCGCGACCAGTTCAGCTTCACGCCGCGCGCGCGGCAAGCCAACGCCTGCGGCGTTCGGCGGAGTGAGCCAGATAATCTTCATCGGAAATGACGCGACCGGCTTCGATATCCTCGAGTCCCGCACGCACCGCCTCGTCGAAGTCGCGCTCCAGATCGATCCGCGCACGCAGCGCCTCGGCCGCGACCTCGCCGACCGATTGCGCATGGTCGCTGGCGATCCCGCTCAGCGCGTCATGCTCGGCGCGGTCGATCTCGATCGTGATGCGAACCCGGTCGTCCATCAGTGCGGCCTCCTCGCGAGCGTCATACCACCAACGCTCACAGCGGGATATTGTCGTGCTTCTTCCACGGATTCTCGAGCGCCTTGTTGCGCAGCTTGCGCAAGCCCAGCGCGATCCGCCTGCGGGTTGAATGCGGCAGGATCACCTCGTCGATGAAGCCCTTGCTCGCCGCCACGAACGGATTGGCGAAGCGCGCCTCGTATTCCGCCGTCTTCTCGGCGATGCCGACCTCGTTTAGCCCGCGGAAGATGATCTCGACCGCGCCCTTCGCGCCCATCACCGCGATCTCGGCGGTCGGCCAGGCGTAGTTGAGGTCGCCGCGCAGATGCTTCGAGCTCATCACGTCATACGCGCCGCCATAGGCCTTGCGCGTGATGACGGTGATCTTGGGCACGGTCGCCTCGGCATAGGCGAACAGCAGTTTCGCGCCGTGCTTGATGATGCCCGAATGTTCCTGCCCGACGCCCGGCAGGAAGCCCGGCACGTCGACCAGCGTGATGATCGGGATCTCGAACGCATCGCAGAAGCGCACGAAACGCGCCGCCTTCTTCGACGAATTGATGTCGAGGCACCCCGCCAGCACCATCGGCTGGTTGGCGACGACGCCGACGGTCTTGCCCTCGACGCGGCCGAAGCCGGTGATGATGTTGCCCGCATGCGCCGGCTGCACCTCGAAGAAATCGCCCTCGTCGAGCACCTTCTTGATCAGTTCGTGCATGTCGTACGGCTGGTTGGCCGATGCCGGGATCAGCGTGTCGAGGCTCTCGTCGATCCGGTCCCACGGGTCCGCGCTCGGCCGCTCGGGCACCGGCGACTGGTTCGAGGACGGCAGGAAATCGATGAAGTCGCGCGCCGCGAGCAGCGTCTCGATATCGTCCTCCAGCGCGAGATCGGCGACCGACGACTTGGTGGTGTGCGTGATCGCGCCGCCCAGCGCCTCCTGCGTCACCACCTCGTTGGTGACGGTCTTCACCACGTCGGGCCCGGTCACGAACATATAGCTCGAATCCTTCACCATGAAGATGAAGTCGGTCATCGCCGGCGAGTACACCGCGCCGCCCGCGCAGGGCCCCATGATGAGCGAAAGCTGCGGCACCACGCCCGATGCCAGCACGTTGCGCTGGAACACCTCGGCATAACCGGCGAGCGAGGCCACGCCCTCCTGGATGCGCGCACCGCCCGAATCGTTGATGCCGATGACGGGGGCGCCGACCTTCATCGCCATGTCCATGATCTTGCAGATCTTGGTCGCATGCCGCTCCGACAGCGAACCGCCGAACACGGTGAAATCCTGCGAGAAGACGAACACCAGCCGGCCGTTGATCGTGCCCGATCCGGTGACGACGCCGTCGCCCGGCACGGTCTGCTCGGGCATGCCGAAATCGACGCAATTATGCTCGACGTACATATCGAGCTCCTCGAACGAGCCTTCGTCGAGCAGCACGTCGAGCCGCTCGCGTGCGGTCAGCTTGCCCTTGCTGTGCTGCGCGGCGACGCGCTTCTCCCCGCCGCCGGCCTTGGCTGCGGTGCGCTTGCGTTCGAGTTCGGCAATCGTGGACGACATAGGGCTCCCCTAATCTATGCGCCCTCTCTTCGCGGCGAAGCGGCCGCGCGCAACTGTGATCTTGCAAAGTTGCGAGGACAAGGTTTGCAAACTATGCTGTCGGGATGGCCGCAACCCCAACTCCGTTCGTGCTGAGCTTGTCGAAGCACCGTCCTTCTTTCGACCGCCGAGAAGTAGAGCAGCCCTTCGACAAGCTCAGGGCGAACGGTTGGAGGGTTTGTCTTTGATAGCGCCCACCAAACGCCTCTACGCCGGCCACGAACTGCGCACCCTGCGGACCCGCCTTTCGCTCACCCAGGCGGCGATGGCGCGGCGCATCGGCCTCTCGGTCAGCTATCTCTCGCAGATCGAGAGCGGCCACCGCCCCGTGCCGCCGCGCGTGCTGGCAGCACTCGCCGCCGAGCCCTGGGCACCGCGCGACGCCGACGACGAGACCCGCCTCGTCGCCGAGGCGCTGGAGGCCGCCTCCGACCCCGGCATCGCCGCCGAACCCATCGACGAGCCCGCCTTGCGCCGCGCCGCGCAGCAACAGCCGCGCCTCGCCCGCCGCCTCGTCGCCACGCACCAGGCCCTGCTGCGCGCGCAGGAGCAGCTCCGCATCCTCGACGACCAGCTCGATTCCTCGGCGAGCGCGACCGACAGCCTGCCGTGGAACGCGGTGCGCGACTGGTTCAACGACGCCAGCAACTATGTCGATGCGATCGATCGCCGCGCAGAGGCGCTCGCCGAGACCGGCGTGCCGCTGGAGGAACGCCTGCGCGCCGATTTCGGCGTGACCGTGACCTATGGCGCGGCCGGCGGCCTCGTCCGCGCCTACGATCCCGCCAGCGCCACGCTGCGCATCGACGGTGCGCAACCGCCCGAGACGATCCGCTTCGCCCTTGCCGACCGCTACATGCGCCTCGCCTGCGCCGATCTCGTCGCGGAGACGGTCGCCCATTCGGGCATGACCTCCGACCCCGCGCGCGACCTGCTTGCCGCCGGGCTCTACAATTACGCGGCGGGTGCCTTGCTGATGCCGTACGAGCCGTTCCGCGCCGCCGCCCGCACGACGCGCCACGATATCGACAAGCTGCGGCGGCAGTTCGGCACCAGCTTCGAACAGACCTGCCACCGCCTATCGACGCTGCAACGCCCCGGCGCGCTCGGCATCCCCTTCTTCTTCTGCCGCGTCGACATGGCGGGCAACATCACCAAGCGGCACTCGGCCACGCGCCTCAAGTTCGCGCGCTTCGGCGGGGCCTGCCCGCTGTGGATCGTCCACGAGGCGGTCGCGATCCCCGACCGCGTGCTGGTGCAGCTCGCCGAGACGCCCGACGGCGTGCGCTATATCTCGATCGCCAAGGGCCTGGTGAAGGCGTCGGAGGATTTCACCCGCCTGCCGCGCCGCTACGCGCTCGCGCTCGGCTGCGAGGCGAGCTTCGCGGCCGATTTCGTCTATGCCGACGCGCTCAGGACGGACGGTGCGGCGACGCCGATCGGCACCTCCTGCCGCATCTGCCCGCGCGGCGACTGCGACCAGCGCGCCTTCCCGCCCGCCGCCGGCCGCATCGTGGTGGACCGCGACCGCAGGGGCGCAGTGCCTTACGCGCTGGAATAATCTTAAAGCCCCTCCCCTTCAGGGGAGGGGTGGGGGTGGGGCCGTGCCGCGAACGCGCGCTTGAAAGCAAAGTGCAGGTCTCGGTGAGACTGAGACGCCCCACCCCCAACCCCTCCCCTGAAGGGGAGGGCCTCAAGAATGGGCCACCCCCGTCCTTGACCCCCAACCCGCCCCTCGCGCATAGCGGCGCGATGGACAAACCCGTCGAAGAACTGTCGTTCGAAGAAGCGCTTGGCGAGCTCGAGCGAATCGTGTCGCAGCTCGAAACCGGCTCCGCGCAGCTCGATCAGGCGATCGGCCTGTACGAACGCGGCGACCGGCTGCGCCGCCGCTGTGCCGAGCGGCTCGACGCCGCGCAGGCGCGGATCGAGGCGATCCGGCTCGATGCCGAAGGCCGCCCCACCGGCACCCAGCCGTTCGCGGCGGCGTGATGACGACGACGCTCGCCGCCCCGTCGCTCAAGGAAGCGCTCGCCGACGTCGCCGAGGATATCGACCGCCGCCTCGACGGGCTGCTCGCCGTCCCCGGCGATCCGCGCCGCGACCTGTACGAGGCGATGCGCCACGCCGCGATCGGCGGCGGCAAGCGCCTGCGCCCGCTGCTCGTCTACGCCACCGCGCGGCTGTTCGGCGTCGACCGCGACTGCGCGGGCCGCGTCGGCGTCGCGATCGAGTGCATCCACGTCTATTCGCTGATCCACGACGATCTGCCGGCGATGGACGACGACGACATGCGGCGCGGCAAGCCCACCGTCCACAAGGCCTATAGCGAGGCGACCGCGATCCTGGCGGGCGATTCGCTCCACGCCCTCGCCTTCGAAGTGCTCGCTGACGTCGACACCCACCCCGATCCGTTCGTGCGCGCCGAGCTCGTGCTCGATCTCGCGCGCGCGGCCGGCCCCGCCGGCATGGCGGGCGGCCAGATGATGGATCTGGAGGCGGAAAAGACTACCTTCGACCTGCCCACGATCACCCGCCTCCAGGCGCTGAAAACCGGCGCGCTGATCGCCAGCGCCGTCGAGATGGGCGCGATCCTTGGCAAGCTCTCGCCCGAGGGCCGCACCCCCTTGCGCGGCTACGCCCGCGATATCGGCCTCGCCTTCCAGATCGCCGACGACCTGCTCGACATCGAGGGCGATGAGGCGGCGGTCGGCAAGGCGCTGCGCAAGGACGGCGACGCGGGCAAGGAAACCTTCGTCTCGCTGCTCGGCCTCGAACGCGCGCGCGAACAGGCCCGCCTGCTCGTCGATCAGGCGATCGCCCATCTCAGCCACTACGGCCCCGAGGCCGATCTGCTGCGCGAGATCGCGCGCTTCATTCTCGAGAGGGATCGGTGATCCTTCGATACCCGTCTTCGACTTCACTCAGCCGCTACTCAGGACGAGCGGAGTGAAATAACAGCCGTTCGTCCTGAGTAGGCATTGAGCTTGTCGAAATGCCGTATCGAAGGACTTTTGGGGGCAATCCGAATGACCATCCGCACCGGCGTCTATCCCGGCACTTTCGATCCCGTCACGCTCGGGCACATGGACATCATCCGGCGCGGGGCGAAGCTCGTCGACCGGCTCGTCGTCGGCGTCACCACCAATGCTTCCAAATCGCCGATGTTCAGCCTCGAGGAGCGCATGGCGATGGTCCAGCGCGAGGTCGCCGGCATCGGCGGCGAGATTCATGTCGTCAGCTTCGATTCGCTGCTGATGGACTTCGCCGAGCGCGAGGGCGCGAAGGTCATCGTGCGCGGCCTGCGCGCCGTCGCCGATTTCGAATATGAATATCAGATGGCGGGCATGAACCAGCAGATCAATCCGCGCGTCGAGACCGTCTTCCTGATGGCCGACGTCGCGCTGCAACCGATCGCCAGCAAGCTCGTCAAGGAAATCGCCATCTACGGCGGCCCGATCGACCGCTTCGTAACGCCGGCCGTGGCGGCGGACGTGGGCAAGCGCGTGCGCGAAGTGGGCCTCAAGGGCACCCGATAACAGCCCGCGCGGGCACCCGATTTCTGCGGGCCTGAGCGTATCGCCTGCGCGCGTTCCGGCGCGGGCGCCGTCCGCGCGGCGTCTCCGCACGCAGTCAAGGTGCTGATCCAGCTTCGAAAATTCGCGACTCGCGCCGAATCTCTACAAATAGGCGGACAACTAAGTCTTTGATACCGCGTGAGTTAACTTTGACTCCCCGCCCATCTTATCATGTGGTATTGTGCGCTATACTTGATGAGGGGGAGATCGTCGGTGCCTGTTCCTGTCTATGGTCAAAAGTACCGCATGAGCTGCTGGGCGGCGTCGATGCGGATGATCCTCGCGTCGCGCCTGCGATTCGTGGATAGCGACGACGCAATCGCCGCGCCCACCAACGACCAGGCGTCGCTGCTGTCCGGGCTCAATCCCAACGCCACGGCGTCCCTGCGGAACTGGGGTTTTCGGACGCTCGCCCCGATGTGTTACACCGAATCCGGGTTCGCGACCCTCGTGCAATCGCGGGGTCCGCTGTGGGTGGCATGCGACGTGCGCTTTCCCGGCGCGTCGCGCTCCTCGCCGCACATCCGCGTCGTCACCGATGCGCTCACGATAAATGGGGCGCTGTTGCTCGGCGTCAACGATCCCGGCCCGGTCGGCGTCGGCAGCCGCTATCAGGAAACCTACGCCAATTTCTGCGCGAAGAACGAAATGCTCGGGTCGCAGGAACTGGGCGAACCGGCACCCGTCTATATCGCGCATCTGTAGCCGCCGCGATCGCCGCTGTCCTACACCCCGCCGATCTGCGATAGTCGCAGCCGGTCTTTCTTGTCGCCGGCGCACGCGATCGGTGCAATTTTGGAAACGATCGCGGGAGACAGTTTCCAATCAGGCGTCAATCGTGTCAACCAGGTGTGAACTTCGGCAGTCAACGCCCCGCCGCCACGTTCAGATTGGCGCAAGCCCGGATTTGCTCTAAGCCCCGCGCACCCTCCTGCCGTACCACGGGGAAATGATGCGTTTTCTTATCAGTCTGGTCGTGTTGCTCTCCGCCCTGGCCGGCGGCCCCGTTTACGCCAAGAAGAAGGAAGTCGTGCCGGTCGCGCCGCCGCGCCTCCCGCCCGCCTCCGTCACCGATCCTGAAAACCTCTGGTATCTCGATCTGTCGACCGGCGGCCGCGTCGTCATCTGGCTGCGGCCCGATGCCGCGCCGAAGATGGTCGATCGCGTCAAGACGCTGACGCGCCAGCATTTCTACGACGGCCTCGCCTTTCACCGCGTGATCGACGGCTTCATGGCGCAGGGCGGCGATCCCAAGGGCGACGGCACCGGCGGCTCGACGCTCCCCGATCTGCCCGCCGAGTTCAACTACCTGCCGCACGTGCGCGGCGCGGTCTCCGCCGCCCGCGCGGAGAAGGAGGACAGTGCCAACAGTCAGTTCTTCATCGTGTTCGATCCCAAGCTGAGCCTCGACAAGAAATACACGGTGTTCGGCCGCGTGATCGAGGGCATGCCCTTCGTCGATACGATCACCCGCGGGGAGCCGCCCGCCAACCCCTCGCGCATCCTGCACGCCTATATCGCGGCGGATCATCCGCCGGCGTACGTGCCCCCCGCACCTCCCACGCTTGCCCCGGCGGCGGCAGCCGCGCTTCTCGGGCCGGCCAAGCCCGCAGCGGTGGTGAAGCCCGCTCCGGCGGCGACGACGAAGAAGAAGGCGGCGAAGTAAGCCTTCCCCGTTCGGGCTGAGCTTGTCGAAGCCCTGCCTTTCCCTCGTGCCAAGAAGTACAGCCCTTCGACAAGCTCAGGGCGAACGGGGTCGGAAATAGGCTCAGCATGAACGTCGACCTGTTCGATTTCGACCTCCCGCCCGAGCGGATCGCATTGCGCCCGGCGAGCCCACGCGACGCGGCGCGGCTGCTCGTCCTCGACGGCGAGGAGACGCGCGACCTCGCCGTCACCGACCTGCCCGGCCAGCTCCGCGCGGGCGATCTGCTCGTCTTCAACGACACCCGCGTCATCCCCGCCCAGCTCGAGGGCACGCGCGGGGAGGCAAGGATCGGCGCCACCCTCCACAAACGCGAGGGGCCGCGCCGCTGGCGCGCCTTCATCCGCAACGCGCGCCGTATCCGCCCCGGCGAGGCGATCGATTTCGGCAGCGGCGTCTCCGCCATCGCCGACGATCGCGGCGCGGACGGCAGCTTCGCCCTCACCTTCCTCGGCGATGAGCCGGTCGAACTGCTGCTCGAACGCGCCGGCCGCATGCCGCTACCGCCCTATATCGCCTCCAAACGCCCCGCCGACGCCCGCGACCTCGACGATTACCAGACGATGTTCGCCGCGGAGAAAGGCGCCGTCGCCGCCCCCACCGCCGCGCTGCACTTCACCCCCGGCCTGATGGCCGCGCTCGACGCCGCCGGGATCGGCCACGCGACGCTGACGCTGCACGTCGGCGCGGGCACCTTCCTGCCGGTCAAGGCCGACGACACCGCCGATCACGCGATGCACGCCGAATGGGGCCGCATCGACGCCGCCACCGCCGCGCGCCTCAACGCGGTGCGCGCGAACGGCGGCCGCGTCATCGCGGTCGGCACCACCAGCCTGCGCCTGATCGAAAGCGCCACCGGTGCGGACGGCGTGATCCAGCCCTTCGAAGGCGACACCGCGATCTTCATCACGCCGGGCTACGCCTTCCGGGGCATTGACGGCCTGCTCACCAACTTCCACCTGCCGCGCTCGACCCTGTTCATGCTCGTGTCCGCGCTGATGGGGCTCGATCGCATGCAGGCCGCCTACGCCCACGCCATCGCCTCGGGCTACCGCTTCTACTCCTACGGCGACGCGAGCCTGCTGCTCCCTTGTAAGGCGTAGCAATCGCTGGCAGATCGCTCGCGCATTGTGGGGGATCGGGTCTAGTGAAAGTGGTGATCCTGGCGGGCGGCCTCGGCACGCGCATCGCCGAAGAAACGTCGGTCCGGCCCAAGCCGATGGTGGAGATCGGCGGGCGGCCGATCCTGTGGCACATCATGAAGCTCTACGCCCATGCCGGCCTCACCGACTTCGTCGTGTGCCTCGGCTACAAGGGCTATCTGATCAAGGAATATTTCGCCAACTACGCCCGCCATATGTCGGACATCACCGTCCACACCGCGACCGGCGAGATCCAGGTCCACCGCAACGAGGCCGAGGACTGGCGCATCTCGCTGATCGATACCGGCGAAGAGACGATGACCGGCGGCCGCCTGAAGCGTGCGCTCGCCCATGTCGATGACGATACCTTCTGCCTCACCTACGGCGACGGCGTCAGCGACGTCGACATCGCCGGCGGCATCGCCTTCCACAAGAGCCACGGCCGCAAGGCGACGGTGACGGCGGTGCGCCCGCTCAGCCGTTTCGGCCAGCTCATGCTCGACGGCACCGCCGTCACCGATTTCCGCGAGAAGCCGATCGAGGAAGGCGGCTGGATCAACGGCGGCTTCTTCGTGCTCGATCGCTCGGTCGGCGACTATATCGCCGGCGATGCGGTGACGTGGGAGTTCGAACCGATGGCGCGGCTCGCCACCGAGGGCAACCTCCAGGCCTATTTCCACAACGGCTTCTGGCAGCCGATGGATACGCTGCGCGACCGCCAGTTCCTCGAATCGCTCTGGGCCTCGAAGAAGGCCCCGTGGAAGCTCTGGGCGTAAGAGAGGGTCTATCCACGCGGGCGGCAAAGCGGCTATCGCGGCGCACGATGCCGGGCAGTCGATCTCACTGGAGCATGATTCGGGTGCCGCTCGCGCTCGCCACGGCGATGGCGTGCCCGGCCTTCGCCCAAACGCCGGCCCCCGCCCCCGTCGCGCCGACCATTGTCCCCGGCCAGCCGCTCGCGACGATCGTCGCCGAGCCGGTCGCGATGATGATCGCCGCCTGCGATGCCAACGGCGACGCGATCGTCTCCCGCGCTGAACTCACCGCCTGCCTCGCGCGCAGCTACGCCGCCGCCGACCCCGACAAGAAGGGGTCGATCGGATATATCGGCTATGCCGAATGGGCGCTGAAATGGCTCGGCGACCGCAATGCGCTGCCCAGCCCGTTCGAGGTCGACCGCGACGGCGACAACCGCATCACGCTGGCCGAACTCGAAGCGCGCTTCGACAGCATCTTCGCGCGGCTCGACAAGGACAAGGACGGCAACCTCACCCGCGCCGAACTGCTGACGATCCGCAGCGGCTTCGGCGGTGGCGACCGTCCCGGCGGCCCCGGCGGCAAGCGCGGGCGCAAATGACGGTGCAGGCCGCCATCGACGCCCCGCGCTACCAGCTCGCGATCTTCGATTTCGACGGGACGCTCGCCGACAGCGGCGACTGGTTCCTGTCGATCGCCGATCACCTCGCCGATCGCTTCAACTTCCGCCGCGTGCCGCCCGAGGACATCGACGCGCTGCGCGGCCGCACCACGCGCGAGGTGATCCGCCACCTCGGCATCTCGCGGTGGAAGCTGCCGCGCATCGGGCGCTACGTCCACGCGCTGCTCGCGACGCAGGTCGACAGGATCAAGCTGTTCGACGGCGTGATCGATCTCGTCACCGAATTGCGCGAGGCCGGCGTGCGCATCGCCGTCGTCACCTCGAATGCGGAGAACAACGCACGTGCGGTGCTCGGCCCGCTCGCCGATCATGTCGAGATGTTCGAATGCGGCGCGTCGCTGTTCGGCAAGGCCCCGCGCTATCGCAAGGTTCTGCGCAAGACCGGTGTCCCGCGCGATGCGGTCATCTCGATCGGCGACGAGACGCGCGACATCTCTGCGGCGCGCAAGGTCGGCATCGCGGCGGGCGCAGTGCTGTGGGGCTATGCCAATCGCGTCGCCCTGTCGAACTGCGCGCCGGACATCATGTTCGAGCGGCCTGAAGAGGTCCGCGACCATGTACTGGGTGTCGCCGTCGAATAGTTGACTCCGTCATATATTTACGCGACCTTCCACCGATGGAAACCACCCTCCAGTCGGTCCGCGCCTTCAATCGCTTCTATACGCGCTTCGTCGGCGTCCTCGACGAGGCGTTCCTCGGCACCCCGCTGTCGATCGCCGAGGCGCGCGTCCTGTGGGAGATCGCCAACCGCGACGGCACGCTCGCGACCGATCTGCAGGAGGCGCTCGGGCTCGATCCCGGCTACACCAGCCGCATCCTGCGCCGTTTCGAGAAGGAGGGCTGGATCGCGCGCGGCCGCGGCAGCGACGCGCGCCGCCGCCCTATCGCGCTGACGGAAGGCGGCCGCGCGGTGTTCGCCGATCTCGATGAGCGGCAGCGCGGCGTGATCGCGGAAAAACTCGCAAGCCTCGCCGCGCCGGACCGCGATGCGCTCGGCCACGCGCTCGACACCGCGCGCGGCCTGCTCGGCGACACGAAGCGCGGCTATACGATCCGCCCGCACCGCGCCGGCGACATGGGGATGATCACCGCGCGCCAGGCGATCCTCTATGCCGACGGCTATGACTGGGGGGCACCGATGGAGATCCTGCTCGGCGAGGTGACGAGCACGTTCCTGCGCGACCTGCAGCCCGAGCGCGAGGCATGCTGGATCGCCGAGAGCGGCGGCGCGATGGCGGGCTCGATCTTCTGCTGCGACGGCGGAGACGGGGTCGCCAAGCTGCGACTGCTGTATGTCGAACCATGGGCACGCGGCATGGGGATCGCCAACGACCTCGTCACTCGCTGCGTCGATTTCGCACGCGCGGCGGGCTACGGGAAGATGACGCTCTGGACGCACACCGTCCTCACCAGCGCGCGCCGCATCTACGCCGCCCACGGTTTCGAGATCGTCGCGACGGAAATCCACCACGATTTCGGTGAGCCGGTGCAGGGCGAGACGTGGGATCTGACGCTGCTGCAGCGGCGCGGTTCGGTTGACACGATTGACACCTGACCGGAAACTATAAGTAAGGATCGTTTCCGATTTTGCACCGATCCCCCGACACGCGACGGGCGTTTGCCGCGAGGGCGGGCACGGGAGTCTGGCTGTTCAAAGAGCGATGTACGCAAATATCATCCGCCGTGGGTGGAACGCGGACGTTGGAGGCTTCTGCTAGGAAGACCCTGTTACTGGCGCGCCCGCAGCGTGATTCCAAAAGTACGCGGATCGCTCGGCGTGCCGAGGATGAGCCCGGAATTGCCCGACTGGATCGTCACGTTCTGGATATAGTCGCGGTCGAACAGGTTGCGCGCGAACACCGCCACTTCCAACCCGTCGCGCAGCCGCAGGCCGAGGCTGGCGTTGACCAGCGTGTAAGCGGGGATGACGGTGTAGGCTGAGTCGGTCGGGTCGCCGTACATGCTGGTGCGCGCGACCATGTCGGCATGGAACAAAAGCGCCGCGCCGTTCCCGACCGGCTGCGCGTAATCGGTCCCCACCGTGATCGCCCATTTGGGGAGGCCCGACAGGCCCATACCGCTGAGGTTGCAGACCGTCGTACCGTTGGCGATCCGCTCGATCGGGCAGGAGCCGGTCGGATAGGACACGTATTTTCCGTCGGCATAGGCGACCGAGGCACGCAGCGAGAAGGTGCTGGTGATCTGCGCGTTCGCGTCCGCCTCGAAGCCGAGCACGCGCACTTCCGGGATGTTGGCGAGATATGTGCGCAGCGCGGCAGCGGCACCTGTGTCGGTGACGTTGGCCTGGAAATCGGTGACCTTGGTGTAGAAGCCGTCGATGTTGAAGGTCAGCCGCTTGTCGAAAAGCTGAGTCTTGATGCCGGCCTCGTACGCGGTGTTTTCCTCCGGCTTGATGACGATCTTGTCGAGCGCGGTCGGCGGCAGGCCCGACATATTGATGCCGCCCGATTTCGCGCCGCGGGCATAGCTGACATAGCCGAGCACCTCGTCGCTGAACTGGTAGGAGATATTGGCGCGGCCCGTCAGCGCGCCGCCCCTTACCGCGCCGGAATAGCTCTGGTCGCGCAGGATGCCCTGCTTGGCGGCGTTGAGCGCGGCGTTGGTCGTGGAGAGGCCGCCGAAGGTGAACAGGCTGTAGCTGCCGCGCTTGTCCTCGTACGTGTAGCGCAGGCCACCGGTCAGCGTCAGGCCGGCGAGCGGCCGCCAATTGACCTCGCCGAACGCGGCATAGCTGTTCGACTGGAAATCGGTCCGGCCGTCCGACGAGAAGCCGTCGAGCAGGTTGGACGGGACGGCGACGGCGGGCGTGCCCGTGGTCGGCCCGATCAGCCAATATGCGGCGAGCGGGCCATAGACCGAGATCGGCCGGCCGATGATGCGCTGACGGAAGAAATAGAGGCCGCCGACATAGCTGAACGGCCCGTCGCCGTTGGAGGCGAGGCGCAGCTCCTGGCTGAACTGGTCCTGCCGCGACGGAATGTGCTGCGTGATCTGGATCGGCAGGCCGGTATAGTCGCGGTCGTTGGCCGCATCCCAGTTCCAGAAGCGCCACGCCGAAACCGAAGTGAGCGTTGCGCCGCCGAGCGTCCAGTCGGCGATCGCGGATACCCCGCCCTCATTGGTGTTCGCGCCGACCGCCGCGTCGATATCGGTCAGGCGATCATAGGGATTGAGGCTCGGCGGCGTGTACGGGCCGCCGGGCACGTTCGCTGCCAGCGCCGCATATTGCCGCGCCGCCGATTTGAGCGTCGGCGCGACGCGCAGATAGACCTGCGTGCAGCACTGGCTCTCGAAATTGGTGAAGTCCGCCGTCACGCGCAGGCTGAAATCCGCGTTCGGCGTGAACAGCAATTGCCCGCGCACCGCCTGATTGCCGATGTCGTTGGGCTTGTCGCCGGTGCGCACGTTGGTGATGACGCCGTCGCGCCGCGTTACCACGCCTGACAGTCGGAACGCCACCGTGTCGCCGATCAGCGCGCCGGTTGCCGAAGCCTTGGCCTGCACGAAATTATAGTTGCCGTAGCTGAACTCCTCGGTCGCCTCGCGCGTGAAGCTGGGCGCGCGCGTGGTGATGTTGATCGCGCCGGCGGTGCTGTTCTTGCCGAACAAGGTGCCCTGCGGCCCGCGCAGCACCTCGATCTGCTGGACGTCGCTGAAATCGAACGCGGCGGTCGCCGGGCGGCCGTGATAGACCTGATCGACATAGAAGCCGACGCCGCTCTCCAGCCCGTCATTGGCCTGGCTGACCGCGACGACGCTTGAGCCGAGGCCACGGATCGTGAAGGCGGTATTGCGCGGGTTGGCCGAGCTGTAATTGAGCGCGGGCACCAACTGCGTCAGCTGCTGCGTGTTCACGGTATACGACCGGTCGAGCAGATCGCCGCCGACGACGCTCAGCGAGCCGGGGATCTTTTGCGCATTCTCCGGGCGGCGGCGGGCGGTGACGATGACCTCGCCGGTGTCCTCCACCGTCCCGGCCTCGGATGCCGCAGCCGCATCCGCCGCCGCCGGCTTCGCAGGCGCGGCCTGGGCCTGTGCTGCGTTGAGCATGGTCAGGAATGCCGCCGACGACAGCAGAAACGAAATGCGCATCAACCCCGAAATCCCCGCTTTGTCGTGTTCGATATATTCCATCATATACATCGCAGTGCGGCCGACGCCAGCGGCGGCGCAACGACCGTGCCCTAGCGGGTGGGTTTTGGCGGCAGCGGCGTGTCCCGCACCTGCGACAGAAGGCCGGTGTAAGCCGGATCGCTCGTGAGCGCGGCAGCGGCGCGGCTCTCGAGCGCGCGGAAGTCGTTCAGGACGCTGCGGCCGGCTTCGGTCAGTTTCGCGCCGCGATCGGCATTGCCGCCCTTTTGCGTTTCGATCAGCTTGTTTTCGAAACAGCGGTTCATTTCGTCGGCAAGCAACCAGATGCGCCGATAGCTCATGCCCAGGGCGCGGCCGGCGGCTGAGATCGACCCCTCACGGTCGATCGCTTCCAGAACCTCGGCCTTGCCGGGTCCAATCGCGAACACGTCCCCGCAAACAAGCTGGAGTTTCAACTTGAGGCGATTGACGCGCATTGCCGCTTACCGTCACGTGATAGTGCCATTGCGGGAGTGTGCGCGGAAAGGTGCGGGCTCGCAATCACCAGGCACCCGAAATGGTCGCGACCGGCGATTGTCCGCTATGGGTCGCTGGCGGACGCTACGAAGGCATCCCTCGCATCGACCGGAAACCTCGTCTCCGATTCCCTCGGGCACCGAATCCCGCTAACGGCAGCCGATGACCTCGCGTTTCCAGTTCACCATCTCCGCCACCGACGGCAAGGCGCGCACCGGCACGATCGCCATGAAGCGCGGCGAGATCCGCACCCCCGCCTTCATGCCGGTCGGCACCGCCGCCACCGTCAAGGCGATGAAGCCCGCCGACGTCCGCAAGGGCGGCGCCGACATCATCCTCGGCAACACCTATCACCTCATGCTCCGTCCTAGCGCGGAGCGGGTCGCGCGGTTGGGGGGCCTGCACCACTTCATGCAGTGGGACCGCCCGATCCTGACCGACAGCGGCGGCTATCAGGTGATGAGCCTGTCCGACCTCACCAAGCGCGACGAGAACGGCGTCACCTTCAAGAGCCACCTCGACGGCACGCGCCATACGCTCAGCCCGGAGCGTTCGATCGAGATCCAGCGACTGCTCGGCTCGGACATCGTCATGGCCTTCGACGAGCTGGTGCCGACCACCTCGACGCCCGAGGTGCAGGCGGCGGCGATGGCGCGCTCGATGCGCTGGGCGAAGCGCAGCCGCGAAGCCTTCGACGGCGGTGGCGAGCATGCGGAGAACGCCGCGATCTTCGGCATCCAGCAGGGCGCGCTCGACCAGACTCTCCGGGGCGACAGCGCGGCGGCGCTGATCGATATCGGCTTCGACGGCTATGCGATCGGCGGCCTCGCGGTCGGCGAGGGGCAGGAGGCGATGTTCGGCTGCCTCGACTTCGCGCCGGATCAACTCCCCGAGGACAAACCACGCTACCTGATGGGCGTCGGCAAGCCCGACGACATCGTCGGCGCGGTCGAGCGCGGGGTCGATATGTTCGATTGCGTGCTGCCCACCCGCAGCGGCCGCACCGGCCAGGCCTTCACGCGCGAAGGGCCGATCAACCTGCGCAACGCGAAGTTCGGTGAGGACACCGCGCCGCTCGATCCCGCCTGCGGCTGCCCGGCCTGCACGACGTGGAGCCGCGCCTATATCCACCATCTCGTCCGCGCCGGTGAAATTCTCGGCGCTATGTTGATGACGGAACACAATCTTTGCTTCTATCAGGATTTGATGGCCGATCTTCGCGCGGCAATTTCGGACGGACGGCTCACATCGTTCGCCGAAGCGTTCAGATCGGCATATGCCGGCGTTGGCAAGGTGTGATCGGCGGCCGCCGATCGGGAGAGGGTGAGATGAGCGACGAGATCAACGAAATCGAGGAAGCCGCGCGCGACGCGAAGCGGGTGCGCGATGCCGCCGCCAAGTCCAAGCCCGATCCCAAAGGCGATCACTGGCCGATCGCGCAGGTCGCGATCGGCGTAGGCGTGGGATCGGCTGCGATCGCGGCGGCATTCCTGTTCGCGAACCGCGGGAAAAAATGATCATATGGGGCGGCGATTGACCGCCCCGCCGATCCGCGACACTCTGCGCTGAACCCTTCCCCCGGAGAGTGATTACATGCGCCTGATCCGTGCCGCCCTCTTGCTGGGCGCAGCCACGCTCCCGCTCGCCGCCACTGCCCGCCCCGCGAAAGACCCCGCGCCCGCGATCAAGCCGATCGACTTCACCGAACGCACGCTCGCCAACGGGCTGAAGGTCTACGCGATCCGCGACACCGGCACGTCGAACGTGTCGGTGCAGGTCTGGTACAACGTGGGATCGAAGGACGATCCCGCCGGCCGCTCGGGCTTCGCGCATATGTTTGAGCATCTGATGTTCAAGGCGACGCGCAACCTCGTCGCCGAACAGATGGACCGGCTGACCGAGGACGTCGGCGGCTACAACAACGCCTCCACCAGCGACGATTACACCGAATATCACGAGGTCGTCCCCGCCAATCACCTCGAGCGCCTGTTGTTCGCGGAGGCCGATCGCATGTCGACCCTGGTGGTCGAGCCGGTCAGCTTCGGTTCGGAACGCGACGTCGTGAAGGAGGAACTGCGCGGCAACATCGCCCAGCCCTACGGCAAGCTGTTCTCGGGCTATTCCTCGGCGATCTCGTACAGCAGGCATCCCTATGCGCGCTCGACGATCGGCAGCATCGCCAATCTCGACAGCGCCGGGATCGAGGACGTCCGCGCCTTCCACGCGACCTATTACCGGCCCGACAATGCGATCCTCGTCGTCGCGGGCAATTTCGATCCGAAGCAACTCGATGCGTGGGTCGACCGGTATTTCGCGCCGATCAAGCGCCCGGCCACGCCGATCCCGCGCGTGACCGTGGCGGAGCCCGAGCGCACCAAGGCGACGCACTACACCGTCTACGAGGCGAACACGCCGCTGCCCGCGGTGCTGATCTCCTACCCGCTGCCGCCCGACAACGATCCCGACAATCCGGCGCTCGCGGTGCTCAACACGGTGCTGTCGGGCGGCGAGAGCTCGCGGCTGTACGAGAACCTCGTCTACAAGGATCAGCTCGCGCAATCGGCGCAGACCTATCTCGACACCAAGCAGGGTCCGGGCAATCTGATGGCCTTCGCGATCCTCGCGGGCGGCAAGACGGCCGATGCCGGCGAAGCGGCGCTGCGCGCGCAGATCGCCCGGCTGCGCGATGCGCCGGTGACGGCAGAGGAACTGACCGAGGCGAAGAATCAGATCCTGACCAGCACGCTGCGCAGCCGCGAGACGGCGGAGGGCAAGGGCCGCGCGATCGCGACCTCGGCGATCATCGACGGCGATCCGCGCACCTCCGACCGGCAACTGGCCGAGATCGCGCGCGTCACCGCCGCCGACGTCCAGCGCGTCGCACGAAAATATCTCCGCGACGAGCGCTCGGCGGCCATCCGCTACCTCCCCGCCGAAAGCGCGCCCGCCGGTACGAAGGGCGACGCGATCGCGGTCGCGAACACCGTTCAGGTTTCGGCGCTGAAGGCACCCGCAGACATGGCCGTGCCGACGCCCGCGAGCGCGGCCGAGCGCATCGCCCCGCCCGCGCCCGGCACGCCGGTCGCCGCTGCGATCCCGACGCCGCAGGAATTCAAGCTCGCCAACGGCCTGCGCGTGATCGTCGTGGAGAAGCACGACCTGCCGCTGCTCAGCGCTTCGCTGGTGACGCAGGGCGGCGCGGCGTGGGACGCGCCCGGTCGCGCCGGGCTCGCCAGCCTCACCGCCGATCTGATGACGAAGGGCACCGCCACCCGCTCCGCCACGCAGATCGCGCGCGAGATCGAGGCGCTGGGCGGGTCGATCTCCAGCGGCGCGGGGTGGGACAGCTCGCAGATCGACGTCACGATCAAGGCCGATCAGGCCGCGCCCGCGCTCGGCATCGTCGCCGACGTCGTGCAACACGCCGCCTTCGCGCCCGAGGAGATCGAGCGTGCCCGCGCGCAGGATATCGACGGGGTCAACGTCGCGCTCAAGGATCCGGCCTCGCTGTCGTCGCTCGTCGCGGCGCGCGCGGTGTTCGGCGACGGGCCGTACGGGCATCCAGCATCGGGCACGCCGACCGCGCTGAAAGCGATCACCCGCGCCGACATCACCGGCGCCTTCGCGCATATGTGGCGGCCGCAGCAGGCCGCGCTGATCCTCGTCGGCGACATCACGCCGGCGCAGGCCAAGTCGCTGTCCGAAAAGAGCTTCGGCGGGTGGAAGGCACCCGCCGGTGCCGGCCTGGCCGCCGTGTCGCCACGGGCCGTGCCGGAGCCGCGCATGATCGCCGTGGACATGCCCGGCGCGGAGCAGGCCGCCGTCATCGTCTCGCGTCCCGGCATCGCGCGCAGCGACCCCGACTATTACGCGGCGAGCGTCACCAATGCGGTGCTCGGCGGCGGCTATTCCTCACGGCTCAACCAGGAAATCCGCATCAAGCGCGGCCTCGCGTATGGCGCGAGCAGCCGCCTGACCGCGCACCGCATGCCCGGCTCGATCTCGGGAATCACCAAGACCAAGAACCCGACCGCGCCGAACACCGTGGCGATCATCGTCACCGAGATGAAGCGGCTCGGCGGCGAGCCTGTGTCCGCCGCCGAGCTCGAGACGCGCAAGGCCGTGCTGATCGGCGACTTCGGCCGCGCGACCGAAACGGGCGCGGGCATCGCCAGCACGCTCGGCGATTATGTCGTCGCGGACCTGCCGCTCGACGAGCTCAAGCGCTTCGTCCCCGCCGTCACCGCGGTCGATCCGGCGCAGGTGCAGGCGGTGGCTGCCAAGCTGTTCGATCCGGCGGCGGCAAGCGTCGTGATCGTGGGCGATGCGAAGCAGTTCCTCGGCAAGGACGATGACGGGATGGAGGTCATCCCCGCCGACAAGCTCGATCTCGACAAGGCATCGCTCAAGTAACGCTCACACCGTTCGTGCTGAGCTTGTCGAAGCACTGCCTTTCTGGCGTCGGAAAGAAGGGCAGCCCTTCGACAGGCTCAGGGCGAGCGGTCGTGCGAAACTTACCTTAACCATCAAGTGTTTCGCTGCGGCACAGCCTGAAATCGGGGGCATTTCCGAAACCTCTGATCGGCTATGCGCGGGCCCGTGAACGGCCGCTTCTTCCTCGATTCGTGGCGCCTTGCCGGGCTGCTGTTGCTGGTCTGCGCGGCGATCTCGGCCCATGCCGCGTTCCGTGCGATCGAGGATCAGGCCGCGAAGTCCGCCCCCGCCGCGCCGCGCCCGACAGGTTATGAGGCGCAGGATCACTTCCCCGGTGCCGCCGCGCTCTACGCGGAGGACGCGCCCGAAGTCGCGCCCGTCGCCATCAAGGGCGCGACCGGAACGACCGAGCTGCCCGATCTGCCGGTGCCGCCGGGCGTGGCGAAGGCAGCGTTCGATCAGGCCTCGCTCGATGCGACGATCCGCCCCGCCGCCGCCTTTTCGATGGCGAACGCCAGCGCGACCGACCGTGCCCGCGCGCTCGAATGTCTGACGACGGCGATCTATTTCGAAGCGGCGACCGAGCCCGACAAGGGCCAGCAGGCGGTGGCGCAGGTGATCCTCAACCGCGTCCGCCATCCCGCTTTCCCGGCGACGGTGTGCGGCGTGGTCTATCAGGGTTCCGAGAAGGCGGGTTGCCAGTTCAGCTTCGCCTGCGACGGATCGATGCTGCGCGGGCGGCCGTCGCAGGCCTATTGGCTGCGCGCGGCGCGGGTCGCGGCGGCGGCGCTGGGCGGGTACGTCTGCGCCGAGGTCGGCCTCGCGACGCACTACCATACCTATGCCGTCACGCCGGCCTGGAACCGCAAGCTGGTGATGACGGCGGCGATCGGCGCGCATTTCTTCCACCGCTGGCAAGGCTGGTGGGGCACGCCCGCCGCCTTTCGCCAGGTCTATGCGGGCGGTGAGCCGTTTCCGGGTCCGCATCCGCGCGCCGTGCAACCGGTGACGCCGCTGACGCTTGCCTCGACCGTCCTGCCGCCGCCGACGCCGCAGGCCGCGATCCAGCCGGCCTATGCGCAGAGCGGTGTCGCCCTCCCCGCCCCGCGCGCCGCCTCTGCCGCGCCGCAATCGGGCGACGTGCTCGATCGCTGGAAGGACGCGGGCAAGCCGCTGCGTTGACTTCAAGCCCCTCCCCTTCAGGAGCATCGGGTCGGCCATGCCCCCGGCATGGCCTGAACAGCGCGGGGCGCTGTTCACCCGACGCTGGGTTGGGGTGGGGCCGTGCCGCATGAGCCACTCTCTGCGAGGCTTCCCCCACCCCCTGCCCCTCCCCTGAAGGGGAGGGGTGAATTACGGCTTCAAATACCGGTCGAACCACGCCACCGTGCGCGCGCGCAGATCCTCGGCATTGCCCTGGCCGCGCACGCCGTGGCCCTCGTCGGGGTAGATGACCAGGCTGGCTGGCACGCCCAGATCCTTCAGCGCGTGCCAATATTCGATCGATTGCGTCGGCGGCACCTCGATGTCGCGCTCGCCGACCCAGATGAAGGTCGGGGTCCGTGCCTGCTTCATGAAATAGATCGCGGACGGCGCGCGGTACGCCGCCTCGTCGTCGTAGAGCGTTTTGCCGAAATAGGGCAGCATCCACTGGTCGATGCCGTTGGTGCCGTAATAGCTGATCCAGTTGGAGATGCCCGCCCCCGCGACGATCGCCTTGAAGCGCTGCGTCTGCGTGTTGGCCCACATCGCCATGAAGCCACCATAGGACGCACCCGTAAGCCCGAGCCGCGCGTCGTCGATCGGCGCGACCTTCTCCACGGCGTCGATCCCGGCGAGGATGTCGCGCAGGTCGCCGCCGCCGAAGTCGCGGCGGTTGGCGGCGGTGAAGGCCTCGCCCTGCCCGTAGCTGCCGCGCGGATTGGGAAGGAAGATGTAGTAGCCGGCCGCGAGCAGGTCCGCGCTGCTCGATCCCGGCGCGACATAGCCGGGCACGTGCGCAGCCGCCGGGCCGCCGTGAACGATCGTGATCATCGGCGCCTTCTTCTTCGGGTCCGCCCCGACGGGCGCGAGAAGCCAGCCCTGCACGTCGAAGCCGTCGCTTTTCCATTCGATGCTGCGCGCGGTGGCGAGCGCGGGAACCGCGTCGTTGTCGTGCGTGATCTGGACGGGGGCAGCGACCGGCCCCGCGTAGATCGCAGGGGCCTTGGCATAGTCCTGCACCACAGTCGCGACCGTTCGGCCATCGGCGCTGTAGGCGGCGCGCGCGTCGCCCGCCGAGAAGCTCGCCGCCGCCATGAAGGGCGGCCCCGCCGCAGCCGCGCCGAACGGGGCGATGGCGGCATGATCGCCGGCGAGACCCGTGACCATGAAGCCGCCGCGCGTGACGGCGAGCGACGTCGTCGTGATATCGGCATGGGCGGTACGGTTGACCGGCGTGCCCCCCTCAAACGGCACCTCCCACACATCGCCGCCGACCGAGCCGAAGTCGCTCATCAGCCCGCCGATATAGGCGACCGTCCGCCCGTCGGGGGAAACGCGCGGGAAGTTCGCCTGCGTCGCGGGCTTCGCGATCGTCCGCACCGCGCCGGTCTGGGCGTCGATGGCGTCGAGCGTCGCGACCCACCAGTTGGCGTCGCCGTTGCCCGGCGCGGTCGTCGCGACGAAGCCCTTGCCGTCGGGCGTCCAGTCATATTCGTAGACGTAGCGCCCGGCGGGCGAGAGCGGGCGTAGCGACGCCGCCGCCACCGGCGCACGCCCGATATCGAACACGGCGAGCCGCTGTTCGTCGTTATGCTCGCCGATCTCGCCGACCTGCCGCACACCGGCCTGGTTCGCGCCCGCTTCCTTCGCCGCCCCGATCGTCACCAGCAAAGCGATGCGCTTGCCGTCCGGCGAAAAGCGCGGCGTCTGGGCGATGCCCGCGACCGTGGCGATCGTCCGCTTGCCCACCGCCAGCGTAACCGTCCCCGCCGCCCGGTCGCGTGCCAGCCAGGCGAGCGAGCCGTCCGGCGCGAAGGTGAGCCCCGAATAGCTGCACGTCCTGCAGGGATCGAGCGTGGCGAGAACCTTGCCGTCCTTCGCCGAGCGGACGGTGATGACGCCGCGCCCGTCGCCCCGTTCCACCGCCGCCACGCGCGTGCCGTCCGGTGAAAGCGCGAGGGCGTCATACTGGCGCACCGGCGCGGCGAGCGCAGGGGTGGCGAGCGACAACAGAACGAGCGGAAGGAGGAAGCGCATGGCGGTCTTTCGGGGGGGAGGCTTTCGGCAGGAATAGTCTCTGCCGTCACGATCGCCAAGCGCCTCGCCCCGGAAAGTCCAAAGTCGCGCGGTCCTTTACGCGTATGCGCGCGAGGCTATTTCTCCAGCCCCCGCGCCTTCCCCCAGCTCCGCGCCGCCGTATACCCCAGATAGCCGGTGCCGAAGAGCGCGTAGAGCGGTTCCGGGATGCCGTTCAGATAATCGTTCATGCCCTTGGCGATGGCGGCCGCCATGTGCGGTTGCGCCGCCGCGATCAGGCCCATCGGGATCGACCAGAGCAGGATCGCGTACATCACGTAGAGGAAGCTCGGCCGCGCGCGGCTCGTCCACGGATCGGTCGATTGCGCCTCCGCCAGGATCGCGGAGATCTGCGTCCTGACCTGATCCATCTCCTGCGTGCCCTGCAGGCGCAGCAGTTCGAGCTTGGCGGCGTCGCGCGCCTTGGGATCGGGGATGATCTTGTCGATGATCCCCGCGATCGGGGTGATGATGCCGTCGAATAGGCCCATGATCTGTCCTTTCATGCTGCAGAACCTAGCGAATATAACCTATATGGTTATGTGTAGGACAGACGGTGTACCGCTGCCTTTCGCCTGGCAGGAACCACCGCCATGCGGGCGCGATTCCTCGTTCATGCTGCGTCGCAGCAATATTTCCTTACGACCCGCCAACACTTGGCCAGAATCGGCTCCCTACGTTGCCCCCTCCACCCCGAAGGAGACGCCGATGATGCATCAACCCCATGAAAAGCCGTCCAAACCTATGGAATCGCTGCGCGCGACGATGCTGTGGCTCGCCTTCGGGATCGGCGTGCTCGCCTTCCTGGTCGCGATCGGCCGGCCCGAATGGTTCCACCTGCGCCCCGCGAGCGGAACCGCCGTCGCTTTGTCGCTCGCCGCCCAGCCGCATCCCGAGCCGGTTTCGAAAGCACAGCCGTGACGCGGCGCGCGGGAGGGCGTAACGACGCGGCATGATCGTCACCCACGCCCCAAGCGCCAAGCAGATCGTCCGTGAAGTCTGGAAACCGCTCACCGCGCTTTTCGTCTGGGACGTGATCGTCACCGTCACCTATTACGTGCTGCCCTTCAAGGCGCCCGAATTGCCGCTGGCGCTGTTCGGCTCGGCACTGGCGCTGTTCCTCGGCTTCCGCAGCAACTCCGCCTATGCCCGCTGGTGGGAGGGACGGACGCTCTGGGGACAGATGATCAATTCCAGCCGCAGCCTGGCGCGCGCGGCGCGCAATTTCCTGCCCGACGAGGCGATCGACCTGAAGCGCACGATCGTGCTGCGCCAGATCGCCTATGTGAACGCGCTGCGCTGCCAGTTGCGTCGCCAGCCGGTCGATGTCGAGGTGATGCGCTTCCTGTCGGGCGGCGAGGCCGACGCCGCGCTGACCAAGACCAACGTCGCCAACGGCATCGTCGAGGGCACCGGCCGCCGCATCGACCTTGCCCGGCGCGAGGGCTGGATCGACACCATCCAGCAGACGCAGATGGAGGCCGTGCTGGTCGACATCTCGAACGCGCAAGGCGGCATGGAGCGGCTGAAGAACACGCCGCTGCCCAACCAGTACCGCTTCCTGCCGACACTGTTCACGCATATGTTCTGCGTGCTGATGCCGATCGGGCTGGTGGAATCGCTCGGCTTCGCGACGCCGCTCGGCTCGACGATCGCGGGGCTGATGTTCCTCGCCGTGCTGGCGATCGGCGACGACCTGGTCGATCCCTTCGCCGCCAGCGTCCACGACGTGCCGCTGACGGCGATGTGCCGCACGATCGAGATCGACCTGCTGCAGGCGATCGGCGACGACGCGCCGGGGGCTATGGTGCCGGATCGGGCGGGGGTGTTGTGGTGAGGGGATGCGCTAATTAGCGTCTTCACTAATGGCGCTTTCGTAAAGACTGAGCATTTCGGCCTCTCGCGCTTCTGCCGAAATATCAAGAATGACGGTCGCTTGTAGCTCAATCGTCGGATGCCAAGCACAATGCTCGGCATACCAAAACACCTCTGCGAGACGTTCGCGCTCGTGCCAAGTCGTCATAACGAAGCGATCGTCGGGAACGTCTCCGTAATCGAAGTCGTCGAGGTTGGCGTAGTCGACGCTATCATCCCACCTGCTGCAATCGTCTCCCCAAGCCATCATGTAGAGGCAGCCGTTCGCGACCAGCCACGCACTAACTTGGCCGCGCCAGTCGTCAGTAACTTTCTGCTCAACGATCACGACAGCGCGAAAAGGGCGCTTTGCGATTTCTGGAGTCGTCGTCCCTGCGGCAAGATGTAGGTATATCGGTGGCACCCCCGCAGACGTAACAGATCGCCCGCAGAAATGGAGGTGAGGTGTTGTCCAGAAAAAGCGCCGCGGCGAAGCCGCGTCGTCGGTCGGCGCTTTTCGCGCCGCCGGCCGGTCGAGCCGGGGCTCGCGTCGCAGCGTCGCTGCGACTGGCCGGCTCGACTTGGTCGGGGCGACAGGATTCGAACCTGCGACCCCCACACCCCCAGTGTGATGCGCTACCAGGCTGCGCTACGCCCCGACCGAGGGGGGCGCGTTTAGGCTGAGCCGTCTCGCGATGCAAGCGCGATCCTCGACCCTATACCTCCGTTCGTCCTGAGCGAAGTCGAAGGGCGTGTCACGGGCGCTGCGTCGCGACCACGTGCTTCGACGACGCTCAGCACGAACGGTGTTTGGGGGATCGCCCGATCACCCTCTCGGTTGCACCCACCCCGCGCCCGTGATAGCGCGCGCCGCTTGTAGGCCGCCGGTTATCCCGCCGCGGCATTCCTCGCCTGTTCAGGACGCCATGTTCGCAACTCTCGCACTCGCCGCCTCCACCAGCGCCGCCGGCAATCCGCTCGGCGGCAGCGGCGGGCTGATCGCCTTCGGCGTCCAGATCGGGCTGATCCTGATCGCCTTCTACTTCCTGATGATCCGCCCGCAGCAGCAGCGCCAGAAGCAGCAGGCGGCCAAGCTCGACGCCACCAAGAAGGGCGATTCGGTCGTCACGGCGGGCGGCATCCTCGGCAAGGTGACCAAGGTCGAGGACACGACCGTCGAGGTCGAGATCGCGCCGAACGTCAAGGTGCGCGTCGTCAAGGCGACGCTGACCGACGTCACCCCGCTGAACGGCGGCAAGCCGGCGAACGACTGAGCCATGCTCGATTTCCCGCGCTGGAAGATCCTCTCGATCGTCGGGCTGCTCATCTGCCTGATGCTGCTCGCCGTGCCGAGCTTCATTCCCGAAAAGACGACCGACGCCTGGGGCGTCAAGCTGCCGCGCATCAACCTCGGCCTCGATCTCGCCGGTGGCAGCCATCTGCTGCTCGAGGCGGACACCGCCGATCTCGCGCGCACGCGCATCGACACGATGCGCGAGCAGATCCGCACCGAAATGGGCCGCACCCCCGCCATCGCGATCGGCGATATCGCCGAGGCCGACGGCAAGCTCAGCTTCATGCTGCAGGACGTGACCAAGCTGGACGCGGCGCGTGAGCGGCTCAACAAGCTCACCAGCGGTGCCGCCATGACCGGCCAGCGCGACTGGGATCTGAGCGTGGTGGACGCCTCGCGCATCGTCATGACGCCGACCCAGGCCGGGCTCGACCAGGCGATCCGTCAGGCGATGGACGACGCGACCGAAGTCGTGCGCAACCGCAGCGACGGCATGGGCACCAAGGAAGCGACGATCGTGCGCCAGGGCACGAACCGCATCTCGGTCGATGTTCCCGGTCTGCAGGATCCCGCCGCGCTGAAGCGCACGCTCGGCCAGACCGCCAAGCTCGAGTTCAAGCTGGTCGACGACACGCCGGTCGATCCCGCCGCGATCGCCAAGGGCCTGCTGCCGCTCGGCACGCAATTGCTGCCCGACATGGAGGGGCCGAAGGGCACGCAGTCGGGCGTATTGCTCGTCAAGCGCCAGGCGATCCTGACCGGCGACCAGCTCGTCAACGCCTTCCAGAGCAACAAGCAGGAAGACAATTCGGCGATCGTCAACTTCACCTTCAACAGTGAGGGCGGCAAGAAGTTCGCGCGGATCACGCAGCAGAACCTCGGCAAGCGCTTCGCCGTGGTACTCGACAACAAGATCATCTCGGCACCGCGCATCAATTCCGAGATCCTCGGCGGCAGCGGCTATATCGAGGGCAATTTCACCGTCGCCTCGGCCAACGAACTCGCCATCGCGCTGCGTTCGGGCAAGCTGCCGGTCGCGCTGAAAGTGGTCGAGGAACGCACCGTCGGCCCCGATCTCGGCGCCGATTCGATCCATGCCGGCATCACCGCCTCGGTGATCGCGGTGGTGCTGGTCATCGTATTTATGATCGTGACCTATGGCCGCTTCGGTTTCTATGCCGACTATGCCGTCGTCATCAACGTCGTCGTCATCATGGGCGTGCTCGCGCTGCTGAACGGCACGCTGACGCTGCCGGGCATCGCCGGCTTCGTGCTGACGATCGGCACCGCGGTCGACGCCAACGTGCTGATCAACGAGCGTATCCGCGAGGAGCGGCGGCGCGGGCGCAGCGTGATCCAGTCGGTCGAGCTCGGCTACAAGGAAGCCAGCCGCACGATCTTCGAGGCGAACGTGACGCACGCCATCTCCGCCGTCATCATGTGGGTGGTGGGATCGGGCCCGGTGAAGGGCTTCGCGGTGGTGCTGCTGATCGGCATCGCGACATCGGTGTTCACCGCCGTCGTCTTCACGCGCATGCTCGTCGTCCTCTGGATCCGCCGCAACCGTCCGACGGACATGAACATATGAGCGGCGCTTCCCCGTCGCCCCGGCGTAGGCCGGGGCCGCTGCGTTGCTTGGCGACGCGCGTGCTCCAAAACCCAGCGGCCCCGGCCTTCGCCGGGGCGACGGAGTTATCATGCGCCTGCTGAAGATCGTCCCCGACAACACGAACCTGCCGTTCGTATCGCTGCGCCGCTACGCCTTCGCGCTGACGCTGCTGCTGTCGATCGCGGCGGTGGCCTTCACGGTCGCGCGCGGGCTCAACCTCGGCGTGGATTTCGTCGGCGGCATCACCGTCGAGGAGAAATTCGCGAAGCCGCCGTCGCTCGACGTGCTGCGCGAGACGGTCGACAAGCTCGGCCTCGGCGAAGTCCGCCTGCAGACCATCGGCGACGCCAACACCGTGTCGATCAAGCTGCCCCCGCCCAAGAGCAAGGATGAAGGCGCCACCAACCGCGTCGTCGACCAGGTGAAGGCGGCGGTCGCGGCGAAATTCCCCGACGCGCATTTCTCGAAGCAGGATTCGGTCACCGGCAAGGTTTCGGACGAGCTGATCTGGAAGGGCGTGCTGGCCGTGGTGCTGGCGGTGGTCGGCATCGGCCTGTTCGCGATCTTCCGCTTCGAATGGCAGTTCGGCGTGTCGACCGTGGTCGCCATCGTCCACGACGTGCTGATGACGCTCGGCTTCTTCGCGATCACGCAGCTGGAGTTCGACCTCAACATCGTCGCCGCCGTGCTGACCATCATCGGCTATTCAATCAACGACAAGATCGTCATCGACGACCGTATCCGCGAGAACATGCGCCGCTATCGCAAGATGGACATGCCCGGCATCGTCGATCTGTCGGTCAACGAAACCCTCCCGCGTACCGTCATGACGTCGCTGACGATCCTGCTGGCGCTGTTCGCGCTGCTGATCTTCGGCGGGCCGGTGCTGCGCGGCTTCACCGCCGCGATGATCCTCGGCATCGTCGTCGGCACCTATTCGTCGATCTACGTGTCGTCGTCGCTGCTCATCTCGCTCGGCCTGCGCCCCGATCCGACTAAGGGCGACGCGCCGGAGAAGCCGGTCCCCGCTGAAGGCATGCCGACGAAGAAGCGCTGATGCAGTTCGAGAAGGGCCAGAAGACCGACGGCCCGTTCATCTCGGGCTTCTCGCACGGCGGCTTCAAGGTCGACGAAGGCGTCTACCGCGCGCTCCTCATCACGCCCGAGCGCGCCGACGGGTGGGAGCCGCCCGCCATCGCCGACCTGACGCCGGAGGCGATCGCGCCGCTGTTCGTGCTGTCGCCGCCGCCGGAGTTTTTGCTGCTCGGCACGGGCGCGAGCCTCGTGCGGCCGCCAGTCAGCTTCGTGCGGGCGATGGAGGCGAAGGGCTTCGGCATCGAGGCAATGGACAGCCGCGCCGCCGCGCGCGCCTGGGCCGTGCTGCGCGGCGAAGGCCGCTGGATCGCAGGCGCGCTGTATCCGCTGACCTGACTCCCCTCCCGCTTGCGGGAGGGGAACGCGCTAGGCGAGCAGCCCGCGCAGATGCGCGTACAATGCCGCCGTATTCGCCTCCCAGGTAAAGCCCTCCGCCCCGCGCCGCACGGCCTCCTGCGCGGGCCCCGCGGCCAGCACGTCCCCGATCGCGCTCGCGAACGCCGCCGCCTCACGCGCCACGACGCGGCCATACACCGCATCCGTCACCACCTCGCGCGCGCCGCCCGCGTCGGTAATGACCACCGGCGTGCCGCAGGCGAGCGCCTCGACCCACGCATTCGCCAGCCCCTCCGATGCCGAGGCGAGCGCCATCACGTCGCCCGCGGCGATCAGCGCGGGGAGGTCTGTGTGCGGGATCGCGCCGAGCAGCCGCACGCGGTCGCCCACGCCGAGCGCCGCGATCCGCGCCTCCAGCGCGCCGCGCGAAGGCCCCTCGCCCGCGATCAGCAGCGACACACCGGGCAGCCGCGCGACCGCGTCGATCACCACCTCATGTCCTTTCCGCGGAATCAGCGCGCCGACCGACACCACCAGCGGCCCCGCGACGTCGTAAGCCGCCTTCGCCGCCAGCCGGTCGCGCGGCGCAAACCGCGCGAGATCGACGCCGGTGTGATGCACGCGGATGCGATCCTCCGCCATGCCGATCGCCGCCATGTCGGCGCGCATCGCCTGGCTGACGGCGAGCAACCCGTCCGCCGCCTGCCCCGCCGCGATCACCTGACGCGCGGTCGCGGGGATGTGGCCCCAATGGTGGATGTCCGCGCCGCGCGCCTTGATCGACACCGGCACGCCGAAGCGCCGCCCCAGCGCCGTCGCCGCCGGCCCGTCGGGAAAGAAGAATTCCGCATCGATCACGTCGAACGCGAAGTCGCGCCGGATCTCGGTGAGCAGCGGCACCAGCGCCCGCACCAGCGCCGCGACGTGAAAGCGCCCGCCCGTCCCCGGCACGGTCGCGAAGCGCGGCCGCCGCACGTCGAGCCCCTTCCACGTCTCGCGCTTCGGCAGACCCGCGAGCGGCGCGTAACGGCCGACCCGCGACAACGGCCACGGCGGCATCCCCACGGGCGCCACGACGCGCAGCGCCACATCGGGATGCGCCGCCAGCCCGAGCGTCTGCCGCTCCACGAACACGCCGAGATTCGGCGCGGCGGCGTGCGGGAACAGCGTGGCGAGAGTGAGGACGCGCAGCATCGCGGGAAAGCCTAGCACGCGAAGGTTAAGCGCGCGCTGCCATGTGGCGGTCGCGGCGCGGGCAGCATATACAGGCGCACTCCATCGCCACGAGGCTCGTGTGATTGTCGCCCTGATCTTCATCGCCGCGTTTCTGGCCTTCGTCGCGAGCGCGGTGGCGGGCGGCGGCGCGGGGCTCGTGCTGGTGCCGCTGCTGCGCCTGATCCTGCCGGTCGCGGCGATCCCCGGCGCGCTGTCGATCGGCACGGCGGCAAGTTCGATCTCGCGGCTGTACCTGTTCCGCGACCGTATCCGCTGGGACGTGGTGCGCCGCTTCGTGCCGACCGCGCTGCCCGCCGCCGGGCTGGGCGCGTGGCTGCTGACGCGGATCGAGCCCGCCTATGTCGAGTTCCTGCTCGGCTGTTTCCTGCTGCTCAACCTGCCCGCGCTGTTCCGCCGCGCGCCCGAACCGGGGACGGAGACGCCGCTGCCGCTCGCGCGGCTGCCGTGGCTGGGTGCGGCGGCGGGGCTGCTGTCGGGCTTCACCGGCGCGGTCGGCGTGATCTTCAACCGCGCCTATTACCGGCTCGGCATGTCGAAGGACGAGATCGTCGCGACACGCGCGACCAACGAGGTGCTGCTCCACCTGCTCAAGATCGCGCTCTATGCCGCGTTCGGCCTGTTGCCCACCAGCGCGATGGTCGCGGGGGCGCTGGTCGCGGGCGCGGCGATCCTTGCGGCCTTCGCCACGCGCCCGATCCTGGCGATGCTGCACGAGGGTCTGTTCCGGCGCGCGGGGCTGCTGGCGATGGTCGCGTCGGGCGTCACGATGTTCAGCCTTTCGGGCAGCCAGATCATGGCGATCCATCAGGCGTGGGTCGATTATGTCGCGCGCGGCGACGAAGCGGAGATGCAGCTCTACCTCGCCGGTGCGCGCCACGCGACGATCGAGCGCGAGGACGACGGCAGCTTCGTGATCGAGCGGAGGGTCGCGGTGGCCGATCTGCCCCGCCCCGTCGCGGCGGCGCTGCCCACGGTCGCGCGGCCGGAAGCGATCACGCTGGTCGAGGAGGTGCGCGGCTTCGGCGTCCGCTATTACGAGGTCTATCACCGGCGGGGCGGCGCGATCGTCAAGACCGAGCTCGCCCCCGAAGGCACGCGCCGCGAGACCTAGCGGCGTTTGTCGCCCGGATAGGCCAGCAGCACGTCGCTGCCCGCCTCCGCCTCGATGCGGCATTTGCCCTCCAGCGTCAGGCATTCGCCCGCCTTCCACGCGACGCCGTCGGCCACGCCCGCGCCCGTCACCGGCACCAGCCATGCCATCTCGCCCAGCTCGATCTCGCGCGTGCCGCCGCCGAAGCGTTCGACGACGAATTTCGGCCCTTCCGCGAGGATCGTCACGTCGCCGCCGTCCTGATGCGGCGTCGGCGGCGCGACATACGGCTCGGGGTTCGCCGCTGCCACACCCGCGTCGAGGTGCAGCTCGCGGTCCGATCCGTAATCGTAGAGCCGGTACGTCAGGTCGACGTTCTGCTGGATCTCGATCACCGTCAGCCCCGGCCCGATGGCGTGAACGACGCCCGCCTTCGAATAATAGAACTCCCCCGCCTTCACCGGCTTCCAGTCGAGCTTGTGCTCGATCGAGCCGTCGAGCGAGCTTTCGCGCAGCTCGTCCTTGGTCATCGGCGCCAGCGTGCCGATCGCGATCGTCGCGTGCGGCTCGGCGGCGAGGATTAGCCACGCCTCGTCCTTGCCGCGCGGATAGCCCGCCGCCTGCGCGGTCTTGTCGTCGGGATGGACCTGCACCGACAGGCGATCGCTGGTGAAGAGATATTTGATCAGCAACGGCGGCTCGCCCGCGTGCGGCGTCTGGAACCACACCTCGCCGATGGCGGGCGCGTCGGGTGCGGGATCGGGGAAACCGGGCCAGAGATCGTGCCGGCCCCAGGGTTTCTCGACGCGCTTGGTGGCGAGCAGCGTTGCGGTCATGTCGGGAGCCCTTCGGTAAGTCTGCGGAGATGGTAACGCGAACGCCCATCGGGTCCATCTGTTTCAATTCGGCGTTGCGCCGCCAAAAACCGCCACGATTTCGACCAGATGTTTTTCGATTGTTCCCGCCTCCGGCGTTCGGCTAAGGACCAAGATGATGCGTATACCCCTGTCCCGCTCGATCGCGCTCGCGCTCATCGCCGCTTCGGCGCTCCCCATCGCCGGTTGCGCCGGTGGCGGCAAGGCCAAGGCCGACATCCCCTATGTCGCCCGCGACGTCGGCACGCTCTACACCGCCGCGCGCAAGCGGCTCGATCGCGGCGAGTACAAGACCGCCGCGCTGCTGTTCGACGAGGTCGAGCGCCAGCATCCCTATTCGATCTGGGCACGCCGCGCGCAGTTGATGAGCGCGTTCAGCTATTATTGCGATCACAGCTACACCGAATCGATCCAGTCGGCGCAGCGCTTCCTGTCGGTCCACCCCGGCAACCGCGACGCGCCTTATGCCTATTATCTCGTCAGCCTCGGCTATTACGAGCAGATCAGCGACGTGACGCGCGACCAGAAGATCACGCAGCAGGCGCTCGATGCGCTGGGCGAGCTGATGCGGCGCTATCCGAACAGCAAGTACGCCGCCGATGCGCGCCTGAAGGTCGATCTCGTGCGCGATCACCTTGCCGGCAAGGAAATGGAGATCGGCCGCTTCTACGAACGGCGCGGCCAGTGGCTGGCGGCGACTTTGCGCTTCCGCACCGTGGTCGATCAGTATCAGACGACGACGCACGCGCCCGAGGCGTTGCTGCGGCTGACCGAAAGCTATCTCGCGCTCGGCGTGCCCGAGGAAGCGAAGAAGTCCGCCGCCGTGCTCGGCGCGAACTATCCCGGCACCGATTGGTATGCGCGCGCCTACAAGCTGATCGAGCAGCATCCGCCGAAGCCCGCGCCCGCCCCCAAGGCGGGCGCCTGACCCTCCGCGCGGGCTAGCGCGCCATGCTGACCTCCCTGTCGATCCGCGACGTGGTGCTGATCGAGGCGCTCGATCTCGAATTCCATGACGGGCTCGGCGTGCTGACCGGGGAGACCGGGGCGGGCAAGTCGATCCTGCTCGATGCGCTCGGCCTCGCGCTCGGCGGGCGCGGCGAAAGCGGGCTGGTGCGGCAGGGCGCTGCGCAGGCGGTCGTCACCGCGAGCTTCGATCTGCCGCCGGGCGCTCTCGCCGACGTGCTGGCGCAGAACGGCCTCGACGTCGAACCCGGCGAGCCGCTGATCGTGCGGCGCATCGTCAAGGCCGATGGCGGCAGCCGCGCCTTCGTCAATGATCAGCCCGCCTCCGCCGCGCTGCTGCGCGAACTCGGCGGCAGCCTCGTCGAGATCCACGGCCAGCATGACGACCGCGGGCTGCTCGCGGCGAGCGGCCACCGCGCGTTGCTCGATGCCTTTGCGCGGATCGACACCGGCGCGGTCGCCCGCGCGCACCGCACCTGGCGCGAGGCCGAAGATCTGTTGGCGACGGCACGCGCCGAACTCGACACGCAGGAGCGCGACCGCGAGTGGCTGGAGCATGCCGTCGCCGAACTGCGCGCCTTCGCGCCCGAACCGGGCGAGGAAGCGGAACTGGCCGACCGCCGTGCGGGCATGCAGCGCGGCGAGAAGATCGCGGCCGATCTGCAGGCGATCGCCGATCTGCTCGACGGATCGGACGGCGGGCTCGCGAAGCTGCGCCAGGCGGCGCGCATCCTCGAGCGTGTCGCCGAAGATCACGAAGCGCTGGCCGAGGCATTGGAGGCGATCGACCGCGCGATCGACGATGCCAGCGCGTCGCAGGACAAGATCGATGAAGCCGCGCGCGCGCTCACCTTCGATCCCGCGCAACTGGAGGCCGACGAGACGCGGCTGTTCGACCTGCGCGCACTGGCGCGGAAACACCGCGTGCAACCCGATGCGCTCGCCGATCTGACCGACGAACTCGGCGCGCGGCTCGACCTGCTGGAAAGCGGCGGGGCTGGCATCGCAGCGCGCGAGCGGGCGGTGGCGGTGGCCGCCAGGGCCTACGAAACCGAGGCCGCCACGCTCACCGACGCGCGCACCGCCGCCGCCGCCCGGCTCGATACGGCGGTGAAGGGCGAGCTCGCGCCGCTCAAGCTCGACGCCGCGCGTTTCCGCACCGTCGTCGCCCCGCTCGACGCCTGGGGCCCGGCGGGCAAGGACCGCGTCGAGTTCGAAATCTCGACCAATCCCGGCGCGCCCTTCGCCCCGCTCGTCAAGATCGCGTCGGGCGGCGAGCTGTCGCGCTTCATCCTGGCGCTGAAGGTGGCGCTGGCCGAGGAAGGCGGGGCCGCGACGATGGTGTTCGACGAGATCGATCGCGGCGTCGGCGGCGCGGTGGCGAGCGCGATCGGCGAACGCCTCGCGCGGCTGTCGCGCGCCACGCAGCTCTTGGTGGTGACGCACAGCCCGCAGGTGGCGGCGCGCGGCGACCAGCACCTGCTCATCGCCAAGAGCCACGACGGCATCGTCACCCGCACCGGCGTGCGGTCGCTCGACGAAGCCGAGCGCCGCGAGGAGATCGCCCGCATGCTCTCCGGCGCGACCATCACCGACGAGGCGCGCGCGCAGGCGGAGCGGCTGCTGGAGACGGCTTGAGCGTCAGGGCACCGGAGGGAGCGCAAAAGGCTCCGTCGCGCGGTAGCTGACCGTCGCGCCCTTGGCCGCGATCTCCCGCTTGAAGGTGCGGGCTTTCGAGGCATAGTTGATCAGCAGCCGCCCCGGACCAGTCCACACCACGTTCGTCCAGATCGTTCCGCCGCGACCCAGAGCAGCTTCGCCGTGATTGTCGTCCGCTACGAACACCTCCACGGCGTTGCTCTGCCACTCGCTCGCGCGGCCGACCCGCACGACCGTGACGTTCGTCGTGGTCGCACCGCAATCGCGGTTTTCGAGTATGGCATATCGATCGCTGCCGGGATCGCGTGCCACCTGCATCACGTCCGAACCGCACGGCCCGGTGATGTCGCATCCGGCGAGCGCGAGAGGGACTAAGGAAAGGAGCCGGCGCATGATGAAAGGCTAACCACGCGCGCACTTCATCGCCAGTGAGGATCTGGTGCAGACTATCGTCGCCAATAAAAGGCGACTTTACCGAAACGATGTGCTAAATCCCGAATCATCCCGGCGAAGTGGCCCACAAGCATCGCCTGGACTGAGAGACCTCCCGCGCTCCCGCTTGCCTGGCATCGGACGTAGCCGTGAATGTTATCTCTCGTATCCTCGATTCGCTCGCGCGGCTGATCCAGGAAATCCGTTACTTCCTCCGCGGATAGAATTTCCCCCATCGACGTCGCCGGCCGGGGCCGGACGGCGTCTTCGTCTTTGATCCCGGCCCCACCGGCGCTTCCGCAAGCGGCATCGTCGTAATCCAAGGAACTACAATCATGCCGACTGGCACCGTGAAATTCTTCAATGCCGACAAGGGCTATGGCTTCATCGCACCCGAGGACGGCGGCAACGATGCCTTCGTCCACATCAGCGCGGTGGAAGCCGCCGGCATGCGCACGCTCGATCGCGAGCAGCGCGTGAACTACGAGCTCGAGCAGGATCGCCGCGGCAAGATGTCCGCCGTCAACCTGAGCGCCGCCTAACCGCGCCGGGCGGCGGGGCCTTTCGGGGTCGCGCCGCCCGTCTCGTTCCTCAAGCGGAGAAGCTACCCATGAACAGCACCGCAATTTTCTACCGCGACCGCGCCCGCCAGGCCGAGACCGACGCCGCCGCCGCGACGCTCGACAATGTCCGCGACCGCTGGACCCGCGCCGCCAAGGCCTGGGACGAAATGGCCAGCCGCGCCGAAAAGACCGCCGAACGGCGCAGCGTGAACGAAGAGGCGAAGCTGGCGTCCGAGATGGCGGAGGACGACTAGAGGCAGACCCGCGCGCCGCGGGTCGGTGCGCGAAGCGCAGCCTCAAGTCCGGCCGGCGGGTCGCTTTAGCGAACCCGGCCGACGGCGGCTTTGCCGTCGGCGCACGCGGGCTTGATCGCCCCGCCACCCATCGTTAGCCCACCGCTATGCCAGCCGCCCTCCCCACCACCGACGAAGCCGCCGCCGCGGAACTCGCGAGCCTCGCCGGTCAGATCGCGCGTCACAACCGCCTTTACCACACCGACGACGCGCCCGAGATTTCGGACGCGGACTATGATGCCCTCACCCGCCGTAACGCCGCGATCGAGGCCGCCTTCCCCCACCTCGTCCGCACCGATTCGCCGAGCGTACAGGTCGGCGCAGCGCCCGCCGCGCACCTCGCCAAGGTGGCGCATGCGCGGCCGATGTTCAGCCTCGACAATGCCTTCAGCGACGAGGAGGTCGCCGACTTCCTCGGCCGCGTCCGCCGCTATCTGAAGCTCGCCGAGGACGAGGCGGTCGCGCTCACCGCCGAGCCCAAGATCGACGGCCTGTCCTGCTCGATCCGCTACGAGAAACGCAGCCTCGTCCGCGCGCTGACCCGCGGCGACGGCCAGATCGGCGAGGACGTGACCGCCAACGTCCGCACCATCGCCGACGTGCCCGATGCTCTGCCCGAGAACGCCCCCGACGTGTTCGAGGTGCGCGGTGAGATCTACATGGCGAAGGACGACTTCACCGCCCTCAACGCCCGTTTGCTCGCAGAGGGCGAGGCGGCGGGCAAGGAAGCGCGCCAGTTCGCCAACCCGCGCAACGCCGCCGCCGGGTCGCTGCGCCAGAAGGACGCCGCCGTCACCGCATCGCGACCGCTCAAATTCTTCGCCTGGGGCTGGGGCGAGGCGAGCGCGCTCCCTGGCGACACCCAAAGCGCGGTGATCGCCGCGATCCGCAATTGGGGCTTCCCGGTCGCGTCGCTGTTCCGCCCTGGCGGCACGATCGAAGACGCGCTCGCCACCTACAAGACGATCGAGACCGAACGCGCCGACCTGCCCTTCGACATCGACGGCGTGGTCTACAAGGTCGATCGGCTCGACTGGCAGCAACGGCTCGGCTTCGTCGGCCGCGCGCCGCGCTGGGGCCTCGCGCACAAATTCCCGGCGCAGCAGGCGCAGACGACGCTGCTCGACATCGACATCCAGGTCGGCCGCACCGGAAAGCTCACCCCCGTCGCCAAGCTGCAGCCGGTGACGGTCGGCGGTGTCGTGGTGCGCAACGCGACGCTGCACAATGCCGACGAGATCGCGCGGCTCGGCGTGCGGCCCGGCGACCGCATCGTCCTGCAGCGCGCCGGCGACGTCATCCCGCAGATCGTCGAGAACCTCACCCGCGACGAGGATCGCCCGGCCTGGGTGTTCCCGGATCACTGCCCGATCTGCCAGTCCGAAGCGGTGGCGGAGGAAGGCGAGGTCGACGTGCGCTGCACCGGCGGGCTGATCTGCCCGGCGCAGCGCTTCGAACGGCTGCGCCATTTCGTCTCGCGCGGCGCGCTCGACATCGACGGGCTCGGCGGCAAGACGCTCGACGAGTTTCTCGAACTCGGCTGGATCGCCGAGCCCGCCGACATCTTCCGCCTCGCCCCGCACCGCGAGGAACTGATCGGCCGCGAAGGCTGGCAGGCGAAATCGGTCGACGCGCTGCTCGCCGCGATCGAGGCGAAGCGCGCGCCCGATGCCGCGCGGCTGCTGTTCGGGCTCGGCATCCGCCATGTCGGCCAGACCACCTCGCGCGACCTGATGAAGATGTTCGGCACGCTCCCGCTCTTGCGCGAAACCGCCGAAGCGGCGCGCGGCGGCGATGCAGAGGCGATCGAGCGGTTCGCGCTGATCGAGGGCGTCGGCCCCGTCGTGCTGGAGGCGCTCGGCGACTTCTTCCACGAGCCGCACAACCGCCAGGTCTGGGACGATCTCCTCGCCGAAGTGACGCCGCCGCCCTTCGTGGTCGAGACGCGCGCCTCGCCCGTCACCGGCAAGACGGTGGTGTTCACCGGCACGCTGGAGACGATGAGCCGCGACGAGGCAAAGGCGCAGGCCGAGGCGCTGGGCGCGCGCGTGTCGGGTTCGGTTTCGGCCAAGACCAGCCTCGTCGTGGCGGGCGCAAGTGCCGGATCGAAGCTCAAGAAGGCGGCTGAACTCGGCATCGAGGTGATCGACGAAGCGGGTTGGGCGGCGCTCGTCGCTGCGGCGCAATAGGCCCGCATCGGGCGCAGTGATGCGTTTTTGCAACGCAGCATGACGGATTTGTCAGCAGGCTAGGCGAATCGCCGACCAATCGGCAAATGTCATCGAACCGAAATATTCGAGTTGCAAGGGCCCCGCAACGGCGCGCCATCGCGCCGGTTGCGACGACTCGCCGCCTAAAGGGGACTAATTATGCGTAATCAACTGCTTGCGGGCGCGGCTTTCGCTGCCCTCGCGCTTCCGGGCGCGGCTTTCGCCCAGTCGACCGGCTCGAGCGAGGTCGAAAACGACATCGTCGTCGTCGCCCAGCGTTCGGACTCGTCGGTCAACGGCATCAAGATCCCCGAGAGCACCAAGGCCCGCCAGATCATCACCAACGAGCTGATCAACCGCGGCGCGCCAGGCAACACGCTGCTGCAGTCGCTCAACATCGTTCCCGGCGTGAACTTCACCAACAACGATCCTTACGGTTCGTCGGGCGGCAACATCCGTATCCGCGGCTTCGACGGCTCGCGCATCTCGCTGACCTTCGACGGTTTCCCGCTGAACGATTCGGGCAACTACTCGATCTATTCGAACCAGCAGCTCGACCCCGAGTTGGTCGACGAGGTCAACGTCAACCTCGGCACGACCGACATCGACAGCCCGACCGCGTCGGCCTCCGGCGGCACGATCAACTACAAGACGATCGTCCCCAGCGACACGCTGAGCGCCTCGGCCACCGCCGCTTACGGCGACAACAACTACACGCGCGCCTTCGGCCTGATCCAGACCGGCGTGTTCACCTCGTTCGGCACCAAGGCGTTCGCGTCGGCCAGCGTCGCCCGTAACGACAAGTTCAAGGGCCCCGGCGAGATCAGCAAGCAGCAGTTCAACCTCGGCATCTATCAGCCGATCGGTTCGAACGGCGACTTCATCCGCGTCTCGGGCAACTACAACAACAACCGCAACGCCTTCTACCGCAACCCCAACGTCGGTGACCTGCGCAGCCTCGCGGGCGGCGCGACGATTCCGGCGATCCCGGTCAACGCCGCCGGTACGCCCTTCGCCGGCTTCGCCTCCGCGCCGATCACAATCCCGACGAACCTCAGCCAGTCGCAGCGCGACGCCGTGCTGGGCTTCGAATATGCAGCGATCTGTACGGCACCCTGCACCAACACCAACTATCAGGGCGTCCGCATCAACCCGTCGAACACCGGCAGCGCGCGCCTCAACTCGCGCTTCACCGCCACCGACAAGCTGACCTTCTTCGTCGACGCTTCGTACCAGTATACGCTCGCCAACGGTGGTGGTTCGAGCCTGCTCGCCGAGAACAGCGCGCGTGCCAAGGGCAGCCTCGTCGCTTCGCCCGGCGTTGATTACAACGGCGATGGCGACTTCAATGACTCGGTGCTGTTCTACGCGCCGAACAATACCAACACGAACCGCTACACCGCGATCGCATCGGCGCTGTACGAGCTGTCGGATGATCACCGCGTCCGCGTCGCTTACACCTACGACAACGCGCAGCATCGTCAGACCGGCGAATGGGGCTATCTGACGCCGACCGGCGATCCCTACAGCCCGTTCGGCGGCCGCACCGCCGCCGGCCGGCCGGTCCTGACCGCCGACGGCTTCGCGCTTGGCCAGCGTGACCGCAAGTCGGTCGCGCTGCTCAACCAGATCTCGGGCGAATATATCGGCAAGTTCTTCGACAAGAAGCTGACGATCCAGCTCGGCATCCGCGCACCGTTCTTCGAGCGCAACCTGCAGACCTTCTGTCCGATCCAGGCGAAGGACGGTTTCGCATACTGCACCACTCAGCCGATCCTCGCGGCCGGTTCGCCGACGCCGCCCGCGGCCGGTGCCAACAACTCGATCCCGATCTACGTGACGCAGGGCACCAACCTCGGAACTGCTCCGCTTGTGTACAATCAGCTCTACGCTCCGTTCAAGGCGAACTACAAGTTCAGCAAGGTACTTCCGAGCGCCGGCTTCAACTTTAAGTTCACCGATACGCTGAGCGCTTTTGGTAGCTACGCGCAGGGTCTTTCGGCACCGCGCACTGATAACCTCTACCGCGCGCCGCTGCTCACCATCACGCCGGAAACAACCGACGCTTTCGATCTCGGCTTCCGTTACAACTCGCGGTTCATCCAGGCGTCGGCGGCCGGCTGGCACATCTACTACAAGAATCGCATCGTCACCTCTTACGACTTCGATCAGGGCATCTCGATCGATCGTAACATCGGCTCGGTCGATACCTGGGGCGCAGATGTTGGCGTGACGATCCGTCCCGCGCAGTTCGTCGCGCTGACCGGCACCGCGAGCTACACCAGCACCAACATCCTGCAGAACGTTCCGCTTGGTAACGGCGTGTTCGCGCCGACTGCGGGCAAGCAGGTTCCCGAGACGCCGGAATGGCAGTTCGGCGGTCGCGCGCAGTTCTATGCCGGACCGATCGAGCTCGGCATCCAGGGCAAGTGGGTCGACAAGCGTTACGCGACCGACGTCAATGACGTGATCGTGCCGTCCTACACGCTGATCGACCTCGACCTGCGCTACAAGATGACCGATCTCGGCTTCAAAAAGACCTACGTGCAGCTCAACGTGCAGAACCTGTTCGACGAGTTCTACTACGGTTCGATCAGCTCGCAGATCAATGCGGTCGGAAACTCGTCGTCGCAGCCGAGCCTCACGGTCGGTTACGGCCGCACGATCACGGGCTCGATCCACTTCGAGTTCTGATCCGGTACTATCGTTTCGTCACGCAGCCGCCGCTCCTCTGCAAAGGGGGGCGGCGGTTCGCTTTTGGGGCGAAGAAACGCACCCCCTTTCCGCAGCGCGGCATTTAGGCTAGGGGCCTGCGCAATCTTTTCAATCTACAGCATCGGGCATTTTCAATGAGCCTCCGCAATGTGGCGATCATCGCGCACGTCGATCACGGCAAGACCACTCTCGTCGATCAGCTTTTCCGCCAGTCCGGCACGTTCCGCGACAACCAGCGCGTCGAAGAGCGCGCGATGGATTCGAACGATCTCGAAAAGGAGCGCGGCATCACCATCCTGGCGAAGCCGACCTCGATCGAGTGGGAAGGCACGCGCATCAACATCGTCGACACGCCCGGCCACGCCGATTTCGGCGGCGAGGTGGAGCGCATCCTGAGCATGGTCGACGGCGTCGTCCTGCTGGTCGATTCGTCGGAAGGCGCGATGCCGCAGACCAAGTTCGTGACCGGCAAGGCGCTCGCTTTGGGCCTCCGCCCGATCGTCGTCGTCAACAAGGTCGATCGTCCCGACGAGCGCATCCAGGAAGTGCTGGACGAAGTGTTCGATCTGTTCGTGTCGCTCGACGCGACCGACGAGCAGCTCGATTTCCCGGTCCTCTACGCCTCGGGCCGCAACGGCTATGCCAGCGAGGATCCTTCGCGTCGTGAAGGCACGCTGACCCCGCTGTTCCAGAAGATCGTCGATCACGTGCCGCCGCCGGCGCTCGAGGTCGAGGGCACGCCCTTCACCTTCCTGGTGACGCTGCTGGACCGCGATCCGTTCCTCGGCCGCGTGCTGACCGGCCGCGTCCAGTCGGGCGTGGTCAAGGTCAACCAGCCGATCCACGCGCTGAACGACGACGGCAAGATCATCGAGACGGGCCGCGCGTCCAAGCTCATGTCGTTCCGCGGCCTGGAGCGCGTTCCGGTCGAGGAAGCGCGGGCGGGCGACATCATCAGCCTCGCCGGCCTGGCGGTGGCGACCGTGGCCGACACGATCGCTGACCCGAGCGTCACGCAGGCGATCCACGCCCAGAAGATCGATCCGCCGACGCTGTCGATGCGCTTCGCCGTCAACGATTCGCCGATGGCGGGCCGCGAGGGCAGCAAGGTGACGAGCCGCATGATCCGCGACCGACTGGAGCGCGAGGCGGAATCGAACGTCGCCATCAAGGTGACCGAGAGCGAGGACAAGGATTCGTTCGAAGTCGCCGGCCGCGGCGAGCTTCAGCTCGGCGTGCTGATCGAGACGATGCGCCGCGAAGGCTTCGAGCTCGGCATCAGCCGCCCGCGCGTTCTTTTCCGCGAGGACGAGGACGGCAAGAAGACCGAGCCGTACGAAACCGTCATCATCGACGTGGACGACGAATATTCGGGCACGGTCGTCGACAAGATGAACCAGCGCAAGGGCGAGATGACCGACATGCGCCCCTCGGGCGGCGGCAAGACGCGCATCACCTTCTCCGCGCCGTCGCGCGGGATGATCGGCTATCACGGCGAATTCCTGTCGGACACGCGCGGCACCGGCATCATGAACCGGCTGTTCGAGAAATATGGCCCGCACAAGGGCAATATCGAGGGCCGCAAGAACGGCGTGCTGATCTCCAACGGATCGGGCGAGGCACAGTCCTACGCGCTCGGCCCGCTCGAGGATCGCGGCATCCTCTTCGTCGGCCACGGCGAAGCGCTGTACGAGGGCATGATCGTCGGCGAGAACGCCAAGACGGATGACCTCGAGGTCAATCCGATGAAGGCGAAGCAGCTCACCAACTTCCGCGCATCGGGCGGCAAGGACGACGCCGTCCGCCTGACCCCGCCGAAGAAGATGACGCTGGAACAGGCGATCGCGTATATCGACGACGATGAGATGGTCGAAGTGACACCGACCAAGATCCGCCTGCGCAAGCGCCATCTCGACCCGCACGAGCGCAAGAAGGCGACGCGGGCGAAAGCGGCGGCCTGAGGCCGCCGCGGTGGCGACGCCGATGCGTCGCCATTCGCGCTGCGCCTTCAGGAACGTAACGCACCGGCCTGAAAGATCTCAGCGCGTCATGCCGGTTCGCTGACCCGGTAGCGCTCCGCTGGCTCGCGCCGGCTCAATCCGCCCGCCAGCGCCTGCCGCTCGGCCTGCATCGCCTCGAAATGCGCCAGATCGGCGTCGGCGAGCGGCGGGATCGTCACGGTTTCGCGCGCGTCGAAACCGGCGAGCGCCGCATCGACCAGGTCGTCCGCCTCCATCACCATCGCCGCCGGGAAGGCATCGATATCCTTGCCCGACCGCGCCCAGATCTCGGTGCGCGTCGCGCCCGGCAGCACCGCCTGCACGTAGAGCCCCTTGCCGCCATATTGCGCCGCGAGGCTCTGGCTGAGGTTGAGGATATAGGCCTTGGAGCCCGAATAGACGCCGTCGAACCCCTCCGGGTTCAGCGCCAGCACCGACGACAGGTTGATGATGGCCCCACCCAGGCCGCCCCCGGCCGCACGCGCCACAAAGGCACGCCCTGCGGCACTCGCAAGCACCGTCGGCGCAGTGACATTGAGCGCGATCAGCCGCTCGGCCTCAGTTACATCGGAGTTGATGAGATCACGCGTCATCGACACCCCCGCATTGTTGACGAGCAGGGTGACGGCGGCGTCGCCGGCCAGCCGCTCGGCCACGCGCGCGAGATCGGCGCGGTCGGTCAGATCGGCAGGAAGCACCTGGATCGCGCGCGCGGTCTCGTCGCGCAGCCTTGCCGCGAGAGCCTCCAACCGCGCGACGTCGCGCGCCACCAGAACGAGATCATAGCCGCGATGAGCGAGCCGGTCGGCATAGACCGCACCGATGCCGGTCGATGCGCCGGTAACGAGGGCGGTCTGATTGAGAGCTTCAGTCATGATCATTCTCCTTTTCGTCCGGCTACCGAGTCGGGCGACTTGCGTTTTAATAGTGACGTGACTATCATTCTGCAATGGACAACAATCTTCTTTCTTATGGCCCCTGCCCGGTCGGGCGCGGCCTCGCCCGTGCCGGCGATACGTGGAGCATGCTGATCCTGCGCAACGCGGGGCTCGGCGATACGCGCTTCGACCAGTTCCAGAAGAATTTGGGAATCGCGCCCAACATCCTGACGCGGCGCCTGGCGGCGCTCCTCGAGGCGGGGATGCTGGAGCGGCGGCGTTACAGCGAGCACCCTCCGCGCGACGAATATCTACTGACAGAGGCGGGGCGCGACTATCTGCCGGTGCTGCAGGCGCTGGGCGCATGGGCGGCGAAGCATTTCGGCGGCGGGCCGATCAGCCGCCCGGTCGAGGCGGAAACCGGCCGCGCGATCGTGCCGGTGGTGGTGGATGCCGGGACGGGCATACCGCTCACCGAGCTGCGCATCACGACGCGGTTGCCCGACGCACCCTGACCGAAGGACGTGTCAGCCTGCGCCCATCGCGGCGATCACGTCCCATTCCTCCGCACGTACGGGCGACACCGAAAGGCGGGACTGGCGCAGCATCTCCATGCTGGCGAGCTTCGGCTCGGCCTTGATCGCGGCGAGCGTTACCGGCTTCGTCATCGGGGCGACGGCCTTGACCTCGACGGAGACCCAGCGCGGCTCATCGCCGTCCTGCCGGGCGGTGCGCGTCACCTCCATCACGCCGACCACGGCCTTCTCCTTGCCGCTGTGGTAGAAGAACGCGCGGTCGCCGACGGCACACGCTTTCAGATGAAGGGCGGCGGCGGGGTTGCGGACACCGGTCCATTCGGTCGTCTTATCCGCAACCAGCTCGGCCCAGCTATAGCTCTCGGGCTCCGATTTCATCAGCCAATACGCCATGCCGTCCTCTCGCCGACCACCTAAACCTCGCGTTAACGAACCATTCCGGGGCCGTTCAGCGCGACTCGGGTAATCGCATGCAACAAGCTAGTCCACCAATGCGTTATCGATCCAACGGGGATGGGCTTAGAGATACGAGGAGGTTAGTGATGAATTCGATTCTGAAGAAAGCCGGCCTTGGCGCAGCACTCGCCGCAACCGCTCTGACCGCCGCCGTTCCGGCCGAGGCGCAGCGCTGGCACGGTGGCCGCGGCGGCTGGCATGGCGGCCGCGGCGGAAACGCTGCCGGTGCGGCCGTGCTGGGCGGCATCGTCGGCCTTGGCCTGGGTGCTGCGATCGCCAGCAACAACAATCGCGGCTATTACCGTGACGGATATTACGACCGCGGATATCGCGGATATGACGGCTATTACGATCGCGGCTATTACTACGACGATTACTATAGCCGCCCGCGTTGCCGCACCACGTTCCGCTGGGATCCTTATTACGGCGAACGTGTGCCGGTTCGGATTTGCCGCTGAGGCACGCCGACCAAGCGCAAGCTCGCCCGCAGACGGTGCGGGCCTGAGGAACGAAACGGCGCGGGCAACACCCGCGCCGTTTTCGCATCTGGCGCGCCCGCGTTTTTTCCGCCAAGACGCCCCCCATCATGACCGACACCACGCCAGACCGCCTGTCCTCCAACCCGCGCAGCCAATTTTACGACGAGGCGGCGCTGTCTCGCGGGATCGGCATTCGCTTCAAGGGTGCCCAGCGCCACGACGTCGAGGAATATTGCCGTTCCGAAGGCTGGATCCGCGTCGCGCTGGGCAAGAAGGTCGATCGCCACGGCAACCCGCTGACGCTCAAGCTGTCGGGCGAGGTCGAGGCGTGGTTCGAACGGCCGGCGGCGGGTGAGGCCGTCGAAGAGGCCTGACCTCCCCCGTCGTTAGTGGACGAACCGCGCGACCACGTCGCGGTAGCTCCGGCTGACCTTTACCTGCGCGTTCGACTGCAGCACCAGGAAGCATTCGCCGTTGGTGTGCGGCTTTACCTCCTTGACCAGGTCTAGGTTGACGATGGTGGAACGATGGACGCGCTGGAACCGGCGCGGGTCGAGCCGCTTTTCGAGATCCTTCATCGTCTCGCGCAGGATCAGCGTGTTGTCGCCGGTGTAGATGCACATATAATCGCCTGCCGCGTCGATCCGCTCGATCGTGTCGACGTCGACGCGGAAGATCTGGCCGCGATCCTTGATGTTGATGAGCTTTTCGAAGCGGCTCGACGATACCTGATCGCCGCCCTCGGTCAGATCCTCGACCGAATCGGGCGCGACCTCGGCCAGCACTTCGCGCAGGCGATCGACCTCCTCGACGCCGCGCTTCTCGCTGAGGCGCTGGCGCACGCGGTCGAGCGTGTCGGCGAGGCGCGATTCCTCGACCGGCTTCATCAGATAGTCCGTCGCCTGCGCCTCGAACGCCTTCAGCGCATGATCGGAATAGGCGGTCACGAACACGAACAGCGGCGGTTCGACCTCCATCAAACCCTGCACGACGGAGAAACCGTCGAACCCGGGCATCTGGATATCGAGGAAAACAAGGTCGGGCTTGTGCGTCTTGATCGCGCGGATGGCCTCGCGGCCGTTCGCGCATTTCTCGATGATCTCGACGTCTTCATGCGCGGCCAGGCGCAGTTCGAGCCCTTGAATAGCAAGGGGTTCGTCATCCACCAGAATCGTTCGGATCGTCATGCGGCCTCTCTCTTCGGTTCCTCTAACTGGAACGGTATCTCAATTTCGACCCCGTATCCGCCCCCCGGGATCGATCGCGTCTCGAAACGGTGGTCAGGCCCGTAAGCCTGCGCCAGCCGATCCCTAATATTGGCGAGCCCCACGCCGGTTGAAAGCCCTGGACGCATCGTCGTGGCGTTCAAGCCCGGACCGGTATCGGATACGGCGATCTGCACCCGATCCCCGGCGAGCCGCGCCGTCACGCTGATTTCGGCCCCATCCTCCTGCGGCGTCACCGCATATTTGATCGCGTTTTCCACGAGCGGCTGGAGCAGCAGCGACGGGAGGCGCGCCTGCGACACGCGCGGATCGACGTCGAAACTCGGGCGCAGGCGATCCTCGAAACGCATCTTCTCGATCTCGAGATAGAGCTTCAACGTCTCGACCTCCTGCTGGATGGTGACATGGGCCGTCGGCTCGTTGGCGAGCGTGTAGCGCAGGAAGGACGAGAGCCGGCTGAGCATCGCGTTGGCGCGCTCGGTCTGCTTGAGCAGCACGAGGGTCGAGATCGAATTGAGCGTGTTGAACAGGAAATGCGGGTTGAGCTGATAGCGCAGCATCGCGAGTTGCGCCGAGCTGGCGGTATTTTCCAGCGCCGCCATCCGGTCCATCTGATCCTCGACGATCAGGTAGAAATTGATGCCGAAATAGAGCGCCGACCAGCCCGCCAGCACGGTGAAGTTGAGGAACACCGTGCCGAGCACGAGCGTGAGGTTGATGCCCGGATCGGTCAGTTTCAGGAACGAGAAGGAGAAGGCGTCGAGCACCGAATAAAGCAATGTCGCCGCCGCCAGCGTCAGGATCGTCAGGATCACGCCCCACAATCGCGAGAGGCGGCGGTAATATTGGTAGAGCGTCGAGAGCAGGAGCGTAATGCAATAGCCGACGATCGATTCGATGATGACGGGCACCACCGCCGAAAATTCGAGCCCGTTCGAAAAGGTCGAAACGCTGCGCAGGATCAGGTAGCCGGTCCACCCCGCCGCCTGCAGCCGCCAGAAAGCGCGGCCCTTGTCCTCGAAAAACGGCCGCGAGAAGATCGCGGGGAGGGAGAACAGCGCCATGCGGGCACCCTAACGCGGGTTTGGTGGCAGGGCAAAGCAAGGCGCGCCGACCATGAAAGTGATACCTCGCTTGACAGATTGACACCTGAATCGAAAATGTAAGGCGCGATCGTTTCCAAAATTGCACCAATCCACGGCGATCGGCCGACCATGGAACCCTGACACGTGTGTGCCGTGTAGGACAGCCGCAACGGCTTGGTTGGCAGCATGCGGTACGCTACATCTGCGTCACTCGCCACGGATTGCAAAATCCAGTGTGTTATATATATGACACAGCTAGAGACGAAGGACGATCGATGGCCGACACCGAAACCGCAACCGAAGCCCCGCTGGTGCTGACCCCGCCCGATCCCGTGCCGGTCGTCGCCACGGAGAAGGCGTCCGGGCTCGTGCCCGTCGATGACAAGACCCGCACGCAATTGCAGGTGAAGGTCGAGGGTTTCGTCGACGATCTGATCGCGCAGGACGTCAACAGCCCGGAATTCGGCAAGCGCGTCGATGCGATCGCGGCGATGGGGCAGAAGGAGATCCGCGAGGCGGCGGGCCATTCCAACCGCTTTCTCGACCGGCCGGTCAAGGCGATGGACGGCGAGACCGGCATCGGTGCCGACCTCACCGAACTGCGCCGCACCGTCGAGAAGCTCGATCCCGGCGCCAACAGCTCGCTGCTCGGCGGTGGCGGCGGTTTCCTGAGCAAGGTGTTCGGCGGCGGCGTCACCAGCTATTTCGACAAATACCGCTCCTCGCAGACGCACATCAACGCGATCCTCAAGACGCTCGCGCGCGGCAAGGACGAGTTGCTGATGGACAATGCCGCGATCGACACCGAACGCGCCAATCTGTGGAGCGCGATGGGACGGCTGGAGCAGATGATCGTGCTGTCCAAGGAGATGGACAAGGCGCTGGAAGACAAGGCCAACGACCTGGACCACAGCGACCCCGCCAAAGCCAAGGCGGTGCGCGAAACCGCGCTGTTCTACGTCCGCCAGCGCACGCAGGATCTGCTGACGCAGATGGCGGTGACGGTGCAGGGCTATCTCGCGCTCGATCTCGTCAAGAAGAACAATGTCGAGCTGGTAAAGGGCGTCGACCGCGCCTCCACCACCACCGTCTCGGCGCTGCGCACGGCGGTGACGGTGGCGCAGGCGCTGACCAATCAGAAGCTGGTGCTGGAACAGATCACCGCGCTCAACACGACGACCGCGAACATCATCGATTCGACCGGCAAGCTGCTCAAGTCGAACACCGCGCAGATCCACGAGCAGGCCGCGAATGCCACCATCCCGGTCGAGGTGCTGCAGCGCGCGTTCCAGAACATCTACGACACGATGGACGCGATCGACAGCTTCAAGCTGAAGGCGCTCGATTCGATGAAGTCGACCGTCAACACGCTGTCGAGCGAGGTCGAGAAGTCGAAGGGCTATATCGCGCGGGCCGAGGGCGCGACGCAGAACGCGCTCGCCGGACCGAACGATACCTTCAAGCTGGAAGCGGTGTAGGATGAGCGACGTCGATCGCCAGATCGCGGCGGCGACCGAGTTCCTCGACCGCACGCGGGACCGCGCCGTCGCGCGGCGGCGGCGCGGGGCGACGAGCATCGCCAAGCGCGCCGCGCTGATCGCCGGGGCGGACCTCGCCATTATCGTAGCGACCATCATCGTCGGCTGGATCATGCCGATCGGCATGGGCGGCGCGCTGCTGGTCGGCGCGCTGCTGGTGGCGGTGACGCTGCTGCTGGCGTTCGTGCGGCTCGATACGCCGGTCGCGCCCGAGAAGCTGGCGGCGGTGCCGCTCAAGGCCTTGCCGTCCAAGACCGAGGCCTGGCTGGAGACGCAGCGCCCCGCCCTCCCCGCGCCTGCGCAGAGCCTGATCGACGGCATCGGCCTGCGGCTGGAGACGCTGCAGCCGCAACTGGCGACGCTCGACGAGCAGCAGCCGGCGGCGTTCGAGGTGCGCAAGCTGCTGGGCGAGCAATTGCCCGAATTGTTGCGCGGCTATGCCCGCGTGCCCGAGCCGCTGCGCAAGGTGGAGCGCAACGGCAAGTCGCCCGACGCGCAGCTTGCCGAGAGCCTGAAGCTGATCGACGCCGAGATCGGCGAGATGACGCAGCAACTTGCGCAGGGCGACCTCGACGCGCTGGCGACGCGCGGGCGGTTTCTGGAGATCAAGTACCGGGACGACGGGGTGGCGTAAGCGCCAAACCGGGCGTAACCCCGGCCTCGTGCCGGGGTCCAACGTGCCGCAAACGTTTCGCTCAAATTTACTGCCGCAACGTTCGCGGAGCCTTGGACCCCGGAACACGTCCGGGGTGACGAAAAGAGGCAGTCCGTCTCGCGCGTTACGGCCGTGCCGGCTCCGCGCCGGGGGGCACCGCGCCCGGCGGGAGGGCGCCCGGCGGCAGCGCACCGCCCTGCTGGAGCATCTGCTGCTGCATCTGCGCCTGGCGCAGCCACGCCTCGGACTTGAAATCGATCAGGTCGACGGTGAAGACCAGCACCGACTTGGCCGGAATCGCGCCGTTCGCCTTGTCGCCATAGGCAAGCTCGGGTTTGAGCCAGAACTGGTACTTGGAGCCGCGCGTCATCAGCTTCAGCGCCTCGCCGAAGCCCGGCACGACGCCCCGGATCGGCATCGGCGTGGGCTGCTGCGACTTGTCGAAAACGGTGCCGTCGAGCAGCTTGCCTTCGTAGTTGACGAGCGCGACGTCGGTGTCAGTCGGCTTGGTGCCGCCGTCGCCGGGCGACAATTCCTTGTACTGCAGGCCCGACGCGGTCGTGACGACGCCGGGTGCGCGCGCGTTGCGGACCAGGAAATCCTCGGGCGCCTGCATCGCCAGCGCGGTCGCGCCGACCAGCGCCAGCACGATCGCGACCCAGAGATAGGCCAGCACGCTGCGGCGGATCGGCTTCATGGGAACAGCGGTAATCGACGACATGAAAGCTGGCCCCCGAGGCACGTCGGCGCGGGCACCCCGCGCGCGACTATATCAGAAACGATGACGGGCCGGATGGCCCGCACGGCACCCTATCACCGGGCGCCGTCACGCTCCAGACGCTTGCGCTCGAGCTTGCGCGCGCGGCGGACGGCGGCGGCGCGCTCACGCGCACGCTTCTCGCTGGGCTTCTCGTAGTGACGGCGAAGCTTCATCTCGCGATAGACGCCCTCGCGCTGCAGCTTCTTCTTCAGGGCGCGCAGCGCCTGGTCGACATTGTTGTCGCGAACGATGATTTGCATAAACCGCTTAGGCTCCGGATCAATAGAAGTCGGTCGTCGCGGACAAGGCCCGCGCCGCAAGGTTTGGGGCCCTACACGCCGATTCTCGATTTTTCAAGGATAAAGGGGCGGATCAGGTCGCAAACAGGTTGGCGTCATCGGCGAAGGCCTTGAACTCGAGCGCGTTGCCGCTCGGGTCGCGGAAGAACATCGTCGCCTGCTCGCCCGGCTGACCGACAAAGCGGATGTGCGGCTCGATCCCGAATGTCGTCCCCGCCGCGCGCAGCCGCTCGGCCAGTGCCTCCCAGTCGGGCATCGTCAGCACCACGCCGAAATGCGGGACGGGCACGTCGTGGCCGTCGACCGCATTCTCGACCGCGACCGGCCTTGCGGCGGGATCGAGGTGCGCGACGATCTGGTGCCCGAACAGATCGAAATCGATCCAGCTTTGCGAGCTCCGCCCCTCCGCGCAGCCCAAAGTGCCGCCGTAGAAAGCGCGCGCGGCGGCGAGATCGTGGACCGGGAAGGCGAGGTGGAAGGGGCGCATTGTCGCCCTATAGCGCAAACCTGTTCCCCGGCGAAGGCCGGGGTCCGGGTGCGATGTCGGTAGTAACGAAGCGCGGTCCTCTGTTACGGGCGTCGCCCAACTGGACCCCGGCCTTCGCCGGGGAACGATGAGGGCGAGTAGTGATACACAAAATCGTCGCGAGTGCCTTGCGCCGCCCCGCCCTCCTCTCCCTCGTCCTCGGTGCGCTGGCGGTGCTGGGGTTTGCGCCGTGGGGCTGGTGGCCGGTCACGCTTGCGTGTTTCGCGGTGTGGATGTGGCTGACCCATGCCGCGCCGACGATGCGGCGCGCGCTGTGGCTCGGGTGGCTGTTCGGGGTCGGGCATTTCGTGTTCGGCAATATCTGGCTGGCGCAGGCGTTCGCCTATCAGGATGCGATGCCGCACTGGCTCGGCCTGCTCGCGCCGGTGCTGCCGGCTTTCTATCTGGCGATCTATCCGATGATGGCGGCGGGCGTGGCGTGGCGCTTCCGGCGGGAGCGGGTGGAAGGCGGCTATGTGCTGGTGTTCGCGGCCGTCTGGATCGCGACCGAATATCTGCGCGCGACGGTGATGACGGGCTATCCGTGGAACCCGTTGGCGGAGATCTGGCTGCCGACGCCATTCGCCCAACTCGCGGCAGTCGTAGGCACTTATGCGCTGTCCGGCTTGGCGATCCTCGCGTCGGGCATTTTGCTTGGCGCAGCCGGACAACGCGGAACTGTTCTAGCCGCGCTGGTGGTCGTGGCACTTAGCTGGACCTATTCTTATCTCACGTACCCGATGTTTCATATCGGCGGCATACCCAATGCCCCCCGCGTCATGGTCGTCCAGCCCGATCTCGATCAGGAACAGCGCCCGCGCAACGATTATGCCGAGACCAACCTCCGCGCGCTCGCGAAGCTCTCCGGCCGCCCCGGCCCCGCGCCGCGCCTGATCGTCTGGCCGGAAGGCGCGCTGCGTTACTTCGTGGAAGAGGGCTATCCCGCGCAATATTACGGCCCCAATGTGCCGTACCTCACCCGTGCCCGCATCGCCTCCCTCCTCGGGCCCGACGATATCGTCCTCACCGGCGGCAACGCGCTCAAATTCGACCCGGACGGCAATCTCAAGGCCGTCACCAACTCGATCTTCGCGCTCGATGCCCGCGCGCGCGTGCTCGGCCGCTACGACAAGGGGCATCTCGTGCCGTTCGGCGAGTATCTCCCCGCCCGCCCTTTCCTCTCGCTGTTCGGGCTGCAGCGCCTCGTCCCCGGCGACTATGATTTCGCGCCCGGCCCCGGCCCCGCCAGCCTCGCGCTGCCGAAGTTCGGGCGCGTGGGCTTCCAGATCTGCTACGAGATCATCTTCTCCGGCAGCATCGTCGACCGCCGCCAGCGCCCGGCCTTCCTGTTCAACCCCTCGAACGACAGCTGGTACAGCGAGAGCGGCCCCGCGCAGAACCTCGCGCAGGCCCGGCTGCGTGCCATCGAGGAAGGGCTGCCGGTGATCCGCGCGACGCCGACCGGCATCTCCGCCGTAATCGACGCGCAGGGCCGCGTGCTGAAGTCCATCCCGTGGAACACCGCTGGCGCGATCGAGCTGCCGATCCCGCCTGCCGCCGTCCCGACGCTGTTCTCGCAACTCGGCAACGCGATGGCGGCGATCGTCGCGGGCGCGCTGCTGCTGTTGGCCGTTGCCATACGGTTCGCCCGCCGCTAGTGCGCGCAATATAAGGAAAGCTTTATATGGGCATGGAAACGGCCCGAAGCCTTCCCCTCACAAGAAGGATTTTCCATGCGTTCCAGCTACCTCTTCACCTCCGAATCGGTTTCCGAAGGCCATCCCGACAAGGTCGCCGACCAGATTTCCGACGCGATCGTCGATCTGTTCCTGTCGAAAGACCCGGAGGCGCGCATCGCCTGCGAAACGCTGACCACGACGCAGCTCGTCGTCCTCGCCGGTGAAATCCGCGGCAAGGGCATCATGGACGAAGCCGGCAACTGGGCGCCGGGCGTGAAGGATGAGGTCGAGAAGGCGGTCCGCGACACCGTCAAGCGCATCGGCTACGAGCAGGACGGCTTCCACTGGGAGAGCTTCCGCTTCGAGAACAACCTGCATCCGCAGTCCGCGCACATCGCACAGGGCGTCGACGCCTCGGGCAACAAGGACGAGGGCGCGGGCGACCAGGGCATCATGTTCGGCTATGCCGCCAACGACACGCCGGACCTGATGCCGGCGACGCTCTATTACAGCCACAAGATCCTCGAGCAAATGGCGGCCGACCGCCATTCGGGCAAGGCGCCGTTCCTGGAGCCCGATGCCAAGAGCCAGGTCACGCTGCGCTACGAGGGCAGCAAGCCCGTCGCCGCCACCGCGATCGTCGTCTCGACCCAGCACGGCAAGGGCTATGACGAGGGCGAGAAGGAAGCCGAGCTTCATGCATACGTGAAGTCGGTCGTCGCCGACGTGATCCCGGCGGCGCTGCTCAGCGACGAGACCGTCTATCACATCAACCCGACCGGCAGCTTCGAGATCGGCGGGCCGGACGGCGACGCGGGCGTGACCGGGCGGAAAATCATCGTCGACACCTACGGCGGCGCATCGCCCCACGGCGGCGGCGCGTTCAGCGGCAAGGATCCGACGAAGGTCGATCGTTCGGCGGCGTACATCACGCGCTACCTCGCCAAGAACATCGTGGCGGCGGGCCTTGCCCAGCGCGTGACGATCCAGCTCGCCTACGCCATCGGCGTGTCGAAGCCGCTGTCGCTCTATGTCGACACGCACGGCACCGGCACCGTCGGCGACGACGTGATCGAGGCGGCGATCGGCAAGATCGAGAAGCTCGGCGGCCTCACCCCGCGCGGCATCCGCACGCATCTCGGCCTCAACAAGCCGATCTACCAGAAGACCGCGGCCTACGGCCATTTCGGCCGCAAGGCGGAAGGCGACTTCTTCCCGTGGGAGCGCACCGATCTGGTCGACGACCTGAAGGCGGCGGTGGCGTAACGCCGATTGCCTTCGCGGTGATTTGAATTAGCCTCCGAAGGACAACTTCGGGGGCTTTTTCATGCGCTGGCCATTGTTTTTGCTGTTCGCGATAATGATCGCACCACCGGCTTCCGCACGCGATCTCGGCGTGCCAGCAGACAAAGGCTGGCAACACGCCGCGACAGGCCTCATTCTGATGCCGGTTATTGATGGGTTGAAACGCACTGCCTTAATCGACTCAGGCGATGCGGAACTCGACGTGGCCGCGCAATATGGTCCGGACGAAGAGGTCACTATCTACCTTTTCCATCCAGGACTTCCCGACACCGCTCTCTGGTTCGACCGGGTCGAGACGGTGATACGCGAACGACCGGTCTACGGCGGCGTTTCCCCGCTCACGCCCGAGCCGATCGCGTTCAAGCGGCCCGGCAGTGCTGTCATGGATTCGCTGAAGCGCGCTTATGCTGCGCAGCACGGCCCGCTGATCTCGACTGCCGCCGCCATGATGCCGCTCGGCGAATGGCTGGTAGCCATCCGCGTCAGTTCGAAGACCGAAGATCCAGCCACCCTATCTGCACGCCTCGATCGAATCATCGCCGGCATACGGTTTCCGGCGACGGCCCCCGCCAATTGGCCCGTCGCCCAGATGCGGGACTGCGCGACTCATCTCACCTTCGCGCGCGCCAAGATCGTCAAACCCGACGGCTCGCAAGTTTTGCTGGGGGCACTGGCAGGAATGGTCGCGAAAGATGTCGCAAAGGATACGCAAGAAACGCCCAAGGCTCCCGAACCATTCTGTCGCGACCGGCCGGGTTCGACCAGTTTCGGCGTCTATCGTCATGATAATACGACGCCGGAATATTGGGTGGCGCTCAACGACGCTGGCCAAGCCGCCTTTGTTTCAGGCGGCTTCTCAGCGTTGCTGGGCAAAGGCGGCTTCCAAGTGACTTTGCTCACGTTCTCCGGCACCGACGTCTATCCCAATTTCAACAAGCTGCCCGAACCCGAGCAGGTGATAGCGATGGTGGGAGGCGCTCCGCTGTCGCGAACGCGGGGCCAGAACGTAACATTCGGGCCCAAGGCGCTAAAATAGGAATCGAGCGGGCCTGGTGACGCATCCGCATCGCTCGGTTATGCGGCGCGCATGAACGACCCCATCACCATCCGCCGCCTCTATGGCCGCCGTCAGGGGCACAAGCTCCGTCAGGGGCAGGCCGAGCTGGTCGAGGAGCTGCTGCCGCGCGTCTCCGTGCCAGAAGCCGGCCCGCTCGACGCCGCCACGCTCTTCGGTTCCGACCACCCGCTGGAAGTCGAGATCGGCTTCGGCGCGGGCGAGCATCTTGCCGGGCAGGCCGCCGCCCGCCCCGATCACGGCTTCATCGGGTGCGAGCCGTTCCTCAACGGCGTGGTCGGCGCGCTCAACCATATCCGCGACGGGAACCTCGCCAACGTGCGCCTGCACATGGGCGATGCACTCGACGTGCTGGAGCGGCTGCCCGATGCGTCGCTGTCGCGCGTCTATCTGCTGCATCCCGATCCCTGGCCCAAGGCGCGGCATGCCAAGCGGCGGATGGTCAACCACGGCCCGCTCGATCTGATCGCGGCGAAGCTCAAGCCGGGCAGCGAGTTCCGCCTCGGCACCGATGATCCGACCTATTGCCGCTGGGCGATGATGGTGATGAACCAGCGCACCGATTTCCGCTGGCTGGCGGAGAGTGCAGCGGATTTCCTGACGCGCCCCGCCGACTGGCCCGAAACCCGCTACGAACGCAAGGCGCGGCGGCAGGGGCATGAGGTATGGTATCTGAAATATCAGCGAGTGGACGCTCGGACGTGGCAATTGCCATAATAGATTAGTTGTTTCTATAGAGGTGTGCATATCGTGCGGCGACCCATCTCGATGCGGTCGCGAGGGACTCATGGTGAGGCCGACCGCGCTGACAAAGGACTGTTCTGGTGGAAACCGTCGACCGGCGCAGGACGCAGCTGCAACAGCCGTGCCGCCGAAACCGTTGTCTCGGCGTCGATCTGTCGGGCTGCGGTCGGCGCTGATGTACGGTATCAATTTCGGCGCGGTGGAGAGGGATGGCGAGATCGGCCATAGCCGAGAACCGTCCGATCCATCCCATTTCCCCAACACCGGTCATGCCAGGATAGTGCGCCCACATGATCCTATGATGCACGGCGGCGGCACGAGATGACGACCGGACCGCTGCGCGGCCTGAAGATCCTCGAAATTGCCGGCCTCGGCCCCGGACCCTATGCAGCAATGCTCCTTTCCGATTGCGGCGCCGACATATTGCGGGTCGATCGCCCCGGTGCCGGCCCCTCGCCTCATCCCGTATTGGAGCGCGGGCGCCGCTCCGTCGTGATCGATCTCAAGAGCCAGGCGGGCGTCAACGCCGTAATAGGCCTTTCCGCTCGGGCCGACGCGCTGATCGAAGGGTTTCGACCCGGTGTCATGGAGCGGCTCGGGCTCGGGCCGGAAATTCTGCTCGAACGCAACCCCCGGCTTGTCTACGCGCGGATCACCGGCTGGGGCCAGACAGGATCCAGCGCGCACATCGCGGGTCACGATCCGAATTACATTGCGATGACCGGCGCCGTGCATGCGATGGGACCGCCGGATTCGCCGGTGCTCCCGCTCAACATCGTTGGCGACTACGGCGGCGGTGGGATGTTCCTCGCTTTCGGCCTGATGAGCGCGCTGTGGCATGCCAGGGCAACGGGCGAGGGTCAGGTGATCGACGTCGCGATCGTGGATGGCGTGCTTTCGATGATGACGGCGCTTTATGGCAGCCTTGCCGCTGGCGCGTTCAGCGGCGAGCGAACCGGCGCCGGGGCCTATGCCGCCGGACCATTTAACGGCGTCTACATGTGCGCAGACGGCAAAGCGATTACGCTGTGCGCGTTCGAACCGCCCTTCTACCGGGCGCTGCTGGAAGCGCTCGGGATGGCGGACGATCCCGATCTGAAGCAGCAATTCGATCGGGCGCGCTGGCCGGCTGGCAAGGCGAAGCTCAAGGCGCAGTTTGCGCGCGAGCCACAAAGCTACTGGATCGCGCTGCTGGGCGACATCGATGCCTGTTTCGCGCCCGTGATCAGTATGCGCGAAGCGCTGGACCACCCTTATCACGTCGAGCGCGCAAACTTCGTGGAGGTCGCGGGAACGACAGTACCGGCGCCAGCACCACGCTTCTCGAAAACGCCGGCGGGAGCGCAGGGGCCACCCGTCGAGCCTGGGCAGGGCGGGGCGGCGGCACTGCGTGACTGGGGACTGGCCGACGAGGAGATCGGTGCCCTCGTTGAGAGTCGCGCGATCTCCATCGAACCCTGGAAATGAAGGCGAAGGAGCGACAGATCATGTCAGGTGGGCGCGGGTGTCATACACAATTCGGCGGCCGGCCAATATGGACTAACCGCGATCGATCATTTCACGCTCAATAAAAAAAGGCGAATCCGACGCGCGGTCTGTTATTTTCGTCCTCCCGCGATCCGTGCCGTCGACAAAGCGATAGCGGCAGCCGCGCACTGAGACGCGCGGCGCCGGCCGTGCGCCTCACAGCGCCAGGACATAGCCGCCGTTGACGGGATAGTTCTGGCCGGTGATCCACTCGCTTTCCTGCGAAGCGAGCAAGAGTGCCACCGGCGCCACGTCGCTCGGCCGTCCCTGCCGGCGGACTATGTACCGGCTTAGCATCTGCTTTAGCAGCGCCGCGCCTTCCGGAGTCGGCTCCAGACCGGGCCGCCAGATGTTGCTGAGCGAAATGGTGTTGGCGGTGACACCATAACGCCCGAGCGACCGTGCGAGCGCTCGGGAGAAGCCTGCGGCGCCGGCCTTCCCCGCCGAATACGCTTCGTGCCCCTGCTCGCCGGCCCGCCCGGCATCCGAGACGATGGTAATGATGCGGCCATATCCACGCGCGACCATGCCGCCAGCGCAGGCCCGGGCACAGTTCATCACGCCGAACAGGTTGACCCGCAGATAGCGATCCCAGTCGTCGGGATCGGTCTCCCAGAAATCGACACGCGGCATCGCTCCGTCCGGCCCCGCATTGCCGGCATTGTTGACCAATATGTCGATCGGCCCGAGCGCCCGGTTGCCGGTCGCGACTATCGTGTCGACGCTGTCCGAATCGCCGACGTCGCCCTGCACAGCCACCGCAACCCCGCTTTCGCCGACGATCTCCGCGACGACTGCCTCCGCGCGATCGAGAACATAGTCGTTGACCACGACCTTGGCGCCATGCGCGGCGAGCGTCCGAGCGATCTCGGCACCCACGCCCTGCCCGGCACCAGTGACGAGCGCGACACGGCCGGTGAGATCGAAGGTCATGCGGGTCATCGGCTCCGTCTCCACTTCTGGTAACGATATTTCCGCCCGCGGCGCGGCGATTTCATCTGCCAACGTCTGCAGTCGCCGCACTAATACCCATTGAGCCGGGCGTAGCGATCACGGTGGAAGGCGCTCGTCCCTCCCGCTCCCTCAAGCATCTTCGCGCGCTTGAGGTACAGACCGACATCATGCTCGTCGGTCATGCCGATCCCGCCATGCATCTGGACTGCCTCGCGCGTGACGAGATTGAGCATGTCGCCGGCCTGTGCCTTGGCAAGCGACACGAGGCTCCTGCTATCGTCCGCACGAGCATCCAGCGCGGCCAGTGCAGCCGCCACGCACGATCTCACCAGCTCTATCCGCGTGAACAGCGTCGCGGCGCGGTGCTGAAGGGCCTGGAAGCTGCCGATCGTCCGCCCGAACTGGACGCGGACCCGCAAATAGTCGAGCGTCATGGCGAAAACCGCGTCCGCCAACCCCAACATCTCCGCTGCGGCGAGTGCTCGGACACCATCCAGCACCGTATCGAGATCCGCGTCAGACAGACGTGCGTCGGCGGGCAGCGTCACATCGAGGGAGACGCTCGCATGGCCGCGCGAGTCCATCATGGAGCGCGGCTCGCGCGCCAGTCCCTGGGTATCCGCAGGAACGAGGAACAACCCCGTATCCGCTGCGACCACGAACAGCGTCGCCGCGCTACCTTCGGCAACGAATGGCTTGACGCCGGAAAGGCGCCAGCCGCTGGCGACGCGCTCCGCCTTCGTGCGCAGGCGCGCCGGATCGTGGTGACCGCCTTCGTCGCAGGCGATCGAGGCAATCGCCGTACCTTCGGCGATCGATGGCAGCCAGAGGCGGCGCTGCGCCTCGTCCCCGCCGTGCAGGATCGCCGCCGACGCCGCGATCGTCGCGGCCAGTGGCGAGGCAACCAAGGCGCGGCCAAGTCCGGCGACGATCAAACCTGCGGCCGCCAATCCCAGCCCCGCGCCGCCCTGATCCTCGGATATCGCAATCCCGGCCCAACCCATTGCGGCGATCGATCGCCACGCCGCGGGATCGAACCCCAACGGGTCCGCCGCATCGCGCACCCGCCGAAAAGCGGTGACCGGCGACTCACGCGCGACCCAGGCACCCACGCTGTCCGCCAGCATCGTCTGTTCTTGTATCGACAGCGGCATCTCACGCATCCTTCAGACCCAGCATGCGCTTGGCGACAATGTCATTCTGGATTTCGGTGGTGCCGCCGTAGATCGACACCGCCTTGCTGAAGAGCCATTGGCGGCAAGCCTCCAGTTCGGGCGCTGCGAAGCCCGCCCCTTCCCAGCCCAATCCCCGCGTGCCCAGGATTTCCAGCATCAGCTCGGCGCGTTCCTGTGCGAGCCACGCGCCGACATTCTTGAGAATCGAGGTCGCTTGTGGCGGGCCACCCTCCTCGCTCTCGCTCTGAATGCGCGCGACCGTCAGCGCGAGGGCAAGCGCCTCCATCTCACAGCGCGCAATGCGGACGCGCAACTCGCCATCGGCCAGCCGGCCGTCGTCGCTGATCGCCAGATGCGTCAGCGCCAGTGCGTGGAGCGGCGGAACGTCGCTGGACATCTGTGAAATCCCGCCACGCTCGTGCTGAAGCAGGCGCTTGCCGATCGTCCAGCCCTGCCCCGTCGCACCGAGCAGGTTGTCCTTTGGCACCTCGACATTATCGAAGAAGGTCTCGCAGAAGGGCGAAGAGCCGGAGATCATCCGGATCGGCTTAACGGTCACGCCAGGCGAGCGCATGTCGATCATCAGGAAGCTGATACCGCCGCGTTTGTCCGACGGATCGGTACGGACCAGCGCGAAACACCAGTCCGACCATTGTGCGCCTGACGTCCACACCTTCTGGCCGTTGACAAGGAAATGATCACCCTTGTCCTCCGCGCGGCACTGGAGCGATGCGAGATCTGAACCGGCGCCGGGTTCCGAATACCCCTGGCACCAGCGGATCGAGCCGTCTGCAATGCCGGGGAGATGGCGGAGCTTTTGCTGCTCGGTTCCATATTCGAGCAGGGTCGGCCCGAACATCATCACGCCCATCCCGCCGATCGGTGTCCAGGCGCCGGCTGCCGCCATCTCTTCGGCGAGAATGGCTGCTTCCTCTTCCGAAAGCCCGGCGCCACCATATTGGCACGGCCAGGTGGGAACGCCCCAACCCTTCTCAGCGATCGCCCGCTTCCACGCCAAAAAAGCAGGCGTCGGCTCGGGCGGCGTCTCCGACGACATGTACCGTGGCCCCAACCCCGCCAGTGCGCGGGGGAAGTGCGTGCCAAGCCAGTCTCGGCTTGCGCGCCTGAACCCCTCCGAGCCGCTCGCCATCGGCAAATACCCCCTCGTCCGGCACAAGATTGCCCGGATATTGTTATTGACCTACTTCAATTATCTCTTATTGTTTCGGCGTGCAAGGCCTGCAAAGTGCCTGCAACGGGAGGTGCCATTGCGTTTTCGCGAGACTGATTCCGCCGGATTTCGTGCGCTTTCCGGCAAGCACGGCAGGCGCCGCCTGCCGACCCCCTGGCCCCCCTTTCGCTTGCGCCGCGCTTCCTTTCGCCAACTCTGATCTTCATAGGAAAGACGCTTTCAGGATGCCCACGACACCGCCGAGCACGTCCTCCGACGGCATGCAGCCCGCGCGGGCACTGCCGGTCACCGATCTTGATACGCATACCTTCTGGACGAGCGGCGCCGAAGGGCGGCTCAGTATCTATCGATGTCAGGATTGCGCCTATTACATTCATCCGCCGGTGCGGTTCTGCCCGAAATGCGAAAGCCGGAACGTCGCGCCAGAGGCCGTTTCCGGGCGAGGCACCATCACCTCCTTCACGATCAACCACCAGCAATGGCTTCCAGGTTTGAAGGTGCCCTATGTCCTCGCGCTCGTCAGTATCGTCGAACAGGATGATGTGAGGCTCGCTACCAACATCATGAACTGCGCCCCCGAAAGCGTGACCATGGACATGCCGGTGAAGGTCTTCTTCGAACAGGTCGAGGATTTGTGGGTGCCGCTGTTCGAGCCGGAGACCGTGGCATGAGCGCCTATGCCGAGAAGAACACCGCGATCACGGGCATCGGCCAGTCGGAGGTGTCGCGCGGATCGTCCAAGTCCGCGCTGGAGCTCACCGTCGATGCCTGTATGCAGGCGATCACCGACGCCGGGCTCACCCGCGCCGATATCGACGGTGTGGCGAGCTGGCCGGGTTCCGACGACAATGAGAGCGGCTTCTCGCCGGTCGGCACCGCCGGCATCCAGGATGCGCTGCGACTGAAACTCAACTGGTATGCCGGTGCGCGTGAGGCGCCTGGCCAATATGGCGCGGTGTTCAATGCGATCGGCGCGATCGCCGCCGGGATGGCGAAGAACGTGCTGATCTTCCGCACCATGTACGAAGCAAGCGCCCGCAAGAAGGCCTTTGCCAATTCGCTGGTGCGCGGCGGCCAGCGCCAGTCTGGCGGCTTCAACTGGTATGCGCCCTACCACACCTATGCGGCAGCGCTCCAGCAGTCGCTGATGTTCAACAAATATGTCCACAATTCCGGGATCAAGCCGGAACAGGTCGGCCAGATCGCCATCAACCAGCGGCGCAACGCCTCGCTCAATCCGGCAGCCGTCTACCGCACCCCGATCACGCTAGACGACTATATGAACGCGCGGATCATCGCGACGCCGCTGCGTCTCTACGATTGCGACGTGCCGATCGACGGCTGCACCGCGATCATCGTCTCGCGCATGGATGTCGCCCGGGACTGTCCGCATCCGATTGTGCGCATCGAAGCGATCGGCTCATCGATGCACTATCGCAACCATTGGGTACAACTCGACGCGCTCGACACCCAGGCGCAGCCAAAGGTGGCTGAGATGATGTGGAGTCGCACCGACCTGAAGCCGAAGGACGTCGACATGGCGCAACTCTACGACGGCTTCAGCTTCCACACGATCAACTGGCTCGAAAACTTCGGCTTTTGCGAGAAATACGGGGCGGGCGATTTCATCGAGGGGGGCACCCGCATTGCGTTGGAAGGCGAGTTGCCGGTCAATACCGGCGGCGGCGCGCTCTCGGCTGGGCGGCTCCATGCTTACGGTGCCGTCCACGAAGCCTGCACCCAATTGTGGGGGCGCGGTGCGGCGCGGCAGGTGAAAGGCGATCCTCGCGTCGTCGCTACCTCCACCGCCGGCGGGCCGCTGGCCGGCGCGATGCTGTTGGTCAAGGAATAGGCCGGTGGCGACGACGGGCATGTATGACGCGCTGGCCGAGGCCGCGCGAACGGGCGAAATCCCGCAAGACAGCATCACGGCAGCTTTCGCCCGCGCGGTGACGTCCTGCCCCGACCGGCCCTTTCTTGAATTCGGCGGCGAAGTCCTTCGCTACGCCGAGGCGGACCGACTTTCGAACGCCCTCGCCAATGGCCTCGCGGCGCGCGGCGTGGAGACCGGGCAGCCGGTCGCTACGGTGCTCGACAACGGGATAGACGCCGTGCTGGTCTGGCTTGCGATCAACAAACTGGGGGCGGTATCCGCTCCGGTGAATACCGCGTTCAAGGGCGAGTTCCTGCGCGCCCAGATAGCCGATTGCGGCGCCGCCATCGTCATTGCCGAAGCGGAATATGCCGAGCGTGTCGCCGCCGTCGCCGCCGGCCTGCCGGCGATGCGCGAACTTCTGGTCCGCGGTGGCGACCTGCCCGTGCTGGCCGGCGTAAAGATCGACACGTTGGACGCGGCGCGATCCGCCGATGACGCACCCCCGTCCCACACGGTCACGCCGGACCAATTGGCGATGCTCGTCTACACCTCGGGTACAACCGGTGCCTCAAAGGGTTGCATGATTTCTCACAACCATGCCTGCAACATGGGTTGGAAAGCGGTGATCGAGCGCGGCTACACGAACGACGACATATTGTGGACGCCGTTGCCGCTGTTCCATCTCAACGCGATCGCAGTGACCGTAGTGACAGCGATAATCGCTCAGTGTTCCGCCGCGATCTCGCCGCGTTTTTCAGTCTCCGGCTTCTGGCCCGAGATCGAACGGACCGGCGCCACCGTCGTAAGCCTTCTCGGATCAATGGCGTCGTTGATCGCGGACGCGCCCGACAGCGAAGCGCAGAAGCGCGCGGTCGGGCAGATCCGGCGGGTCAACGCCGCGCCATTCCCGGCCTCCGTGGTGGAGACCTGGCGCAACCGCTTTGGCGTGCCCGCGACCGGCGCCAGCGCCTACGGCATGACCGAGGCCGCGACGATCAGCGGGATGCGCGGCGACGATCCGCCCGGACCTCCGGGAAGCTCCGGCCGCGTCGGCCGGGATTTCGAGGTCGCCATCGTCGACGATGGCGGCCTGCCGCTTCCGCTTGGCACAGCCGGTGAGATCGTGTGCCGGCCGACGCGCCCCAACATCATGTTTCAGGGATATTGGAACAAGCCCGCCGAAACCGTGAAGGCCTGGCGCAACCTGTGGTTCCACACCGGCGACATCGGCCGGCTGGATGCCGACGGCTTCCTCTACTTCGTCGACCGAAAGAAGGATTATATCCGCCGGCGCGGAGAGAATATCTCCACCTTCGAGATGGAAACGGTGTTTCGCGACCATCCCGCGATCCAGGACGTCGCGGTGCATTCGGTGCTCTCGCCGATAGGCGAGGACGAAGTGAAGGTGACGGCCGAGCTGCTGCCGGGCGCCACGCTGAGCGAGGAGGATCTGTGCCGCTGGTCGATCGACCGCGTGCCCTATTTCGCGGTGCCGCTCTATATCGAGTTCCGCGACGCGCTGCCACGCAGCGCGACCGGCAAGATCCTGAAGCACGAGCTGCGCGACGAAGGAAAGACGACCTCGACCTGGGATCGCGAGGCGGCCGGACTCACTTTCACACGGCGCTGAGGATCGCAGGGCGCGGGCTCAAGCCTCGACCTGTTCCGCCCGCAGCGTCCGCGACGCGAGCAGCAGGTGGATGCCCGCCCAGCCCGACGTCGCGCCGACCACGACCATCCCCCAGGCGAGCGAGTACTGGCCCAAGACCGGCTTCAGCCAATCGCTGAACAGCCCGACGAACTGCGGCCCGAGGCCGACGCCGACCACGTAGGTGAGCGAATAGTAGGTCGATACGACCAAGCCGCGCAGGCGCAGCGGCACTTGCGCCTGGAGCGCTGCGAGCATGGATCCATAGGGCATTGCGTTAAAGAGGCCCCACAGCGCCAGCAACGTGACACACAGGATCAGCGACGGCGTTAGCAGGACGGCGGTGATGATCGGCACCGTGGCTATCAGCGCGATGCCGGGCACGATTGCGCGCCATTCCACGCCGCTTCGCGCCAGCCGATCGACGATAAGCCCGCCGAGTGGCGCGCCGAGCGCCGTCGGCAGGACATATCCGATCACGATCAGGATGCCAGCATGGCTCAGCGCAAGGCCATGCGAGCGGATCATGAAGGACACGATCCAGCTGACGATGCCTGCCGATGCGATCGACATCACCGCACCTGCGATCATAATGTGACGCACCGAGCGGGTCGTCCAGAAATAGCCGAACGAAGCCTTCCAACTGGGCGGCTCTTCGGCAACGCGGCCGATGCGCCCGCTCGCACCGCGCACGGGCTCCTTCAGCGTCGTCCAGACCAGAAATGCGATGAGGAGCCCGGGTACGCTCGCCAGATAGAAGGCCGCCCGCCAGCCATAGGCCGCCACGAACGGCGCGCCAGCGAGGAAGATGACCAGCGAGCCGATCGGAACGCCCAGATAATAGATGCCCATCGCCGTCGCGCGCTGGCGCCCAGGGAAGAGGTCGCTGAGCATCGAGACGATCGCCGGCTGGCCGCCGGCCTCGCCCGCGCCAACGAGAAAGCGCGTGAGCAAGAGCAGCGGAAAGCTGACCGCCAGCCCGGACGCGACCGTCATCAGGCTGAAGAAGGCGATGCAGGGTGCCAGCACCTTGCGGCGTTCGACGTGATCGGCGAGGCGGCCGAGCGGGATGCCGGCCAGCCCGAAGCAGATCGCGAAGCCGATGCCCGTCATGAAGCCGAGCTGGGTATCGCTCAGATGGAACTCGGCTTTGATCGGCTCGAGCAGGATGCTGACGATCGACCGATCGACGGTGAGCACCGCGAAGCAGGCGACAAACAGCGCGAGATAGTAATGGCGCCGCCGATCGGGCCGCCCCGCGGGCTCCGAGAGCGCGAGCGGGGCGGTCGTGACGGGATCATGCGTCATCGGTTACGCGCCGCTGCCGAAGCGCTTGATGAGCTGAACGCCGAACAGTCGCGGTTCCCCGGTAATCACCGTGTTCCAGCCGATCGATTCCAGCCCGACGGCGCCGGCATAATAGCGTTTGTTGGTGATATTGCGGGCGAACAAAGCAACCGTCGCGTCCCAGCGAGCAAGCGCCAGAGCGACGCGCCCGTTGAGCAGGCCATAGGCGCCCTGCTCGACCTGAGCGACACCCTTCGCTGCCGGCGAGAGGTTTTGGCGGCTCTTGCCAGCCCAGGTGAGTGTCGTGGTCAGGTCGCCACTCGGCAGCCTGGCAATGTAGGTGGCGGCGACGCTGTACTGGATCTTCGGGGTCGGCCAGTCCTCGCTGGACCGATCGCCAGTGAAATCGGTAAACTCCTGATATTTGGGATCGATGATGCCGAACGACCCGTCGATCGTGAAGTCGCGTGTCACCCGCCAGGTGCCTTCAGCTTCCAGTCCCTTGATAGTGGCGCGAGCGGCGTTGGTCTGCACGGTCGCGGTCTGTCCTGACGACGTCGCGATAATCACGCTGCGCTGGACGTCCTTCACCGTGTCGTAGAACGCGGCAAGGTTCAGCCGCACATGACGATCGAACAGCTCGGTCTTGAGGCCGATTTCATATTCGTCGACCTTTTCGGGCTTGAACGGCGCGAAGGATTCCACGGTCGTCGAGCCGCGATAATTCTGACCGCCACTGCGGAAGCCGTGGGCGAACTTGGCATAGGCCGTGATCGTCTGGGCCGGCATGTAAGTGAGCGAGGCGGTGTAGGTCGGCTCGTTGAAGGTGTTGCTGAAATGTCCGCGGCATATCGTCGGATCCTGGCGCAACGAGACAGGCACCGCGCAGTTCACGATCGCACCATTGAGTTCCGAGCGATTGAAGCTGTCCAGCTGCTTCCGCTCGGAGGTGTAACGAAAACCCGCCGTCAGAGTGAACTTGTCAACCGGGCTCCAGTTGAATTGACCGAACCCTGCGGCGCTATTGCCGTAGACATTGCCGTTGGTGACGTTGAGCACGGCGGGCCGGGTCGGGTTGAGGACCAGCGGTAGCGTCGTGGTAGTGCTGAGTTCCTGCCCGCTTTCCTTGCTGATATAGGCGCCGATCACCCAGTTGAAGCGCGGCCCGCCCCCTAACAGTTGAAGCTCCTGGCTGTAGAATGTGTCATTGGCGCCGCGATGGGGGTGGGTGCCGGTGAACGGCGTGCCGTCGAGATCCTCCAATATGTCGAAATCGCCGTAGCGGTAGCCGGAGATCGAGCGGACCTTCAGAGAATCGCTGATTTCGTAGCTGATATCGAGCCCGGCATCGGAGGTGTGACCATTGCTCTGATTGGGCAGCGTGCCGCCGGTATCATAGAAGCCGCCGCCGATATAGCCTTTCAGGACGTTGACCGCTTGGGCGAGCCTCGTTGCATCGGCAGCCCCGTATAACTCCAGCGCCGTCTCTCGCGTCAGCAGACTTCCTTCCGGCTGAGTACCGGCGGCAGCTTTGAGCCCCCCGAGCTTGTAGATGCCGCCCACTCGCGAGCGACCCCAGTCGCCAAAGGCGCGAATCGTCAGGCGATTGAACTCGGCCTTGAACTTGCCACGCAGGAAAGTGGTGTTCTCGCCACCAACGGCTTGGCCGAGCGCGTTCTTGCCAAATCCGTCACGCGCGCCGTGCTGGGCGACAAAGCGGAAACCGACGTCGTTGCCGACTGGCAGGTTAACGATCCCCAGCAGATTGTAAGCATTGTAATTGCCGTAGGAAGCGTCGATCGATGCGCCAAGCTCGGACCCGGGATCGTTAGTAATCACGTTGATCAGGCCGCCCGTGGTGTTCTTTCCGAACAACGTGCCCTGTGGACCGCGCAGCACCTCGATGCGCTCAACATCGACCAGGTTTTGCCGCAGGCCGTAAGAACGCGGTAGCACCACATTGTCGACATAGAGGCCGACCGCGCCGTCCGTAGTCAGCACTAGATCGGGCTGCGACTGCCCGCGCATGGAAACCGTCATCGACCCCGGATCGGACGAGCCCTGCGTGATCGTGAGGTTCGGTGAGCGGCCTTCCAGGTCTTTAACTTCGTTGATACTCTGCTGGAGCAGCATCTTGCCGGAAAAAGCGGTGATCGCGACGGGAATGTTCTGCGCATTTTCCTCGATCTTGCGGGCAGTTACGACGATGTCCTGCACCCCACCGCTGTCGAGGTCACGGGCGGGGGAAGCTGGAGCGGGGGTCGCGGCGGTTCCCGTTGTGGAAGCCGAAGGGGGACGATCCGAGCTTCCCGGCGCGAGCTGCGCGAAGGCGGTGCTGCCCGACATCAGGAGGCCGCCCACAGCGGCGCCGCATGACAGTTTCAACTTGCTCGTGGCATTCATGGTCATTCTCCCCTCGCGCCTCTGCCAGCGCTTCTGTTTTCAAATCCGGACCTAGGCAGCCGAGATTCCGCCGTTGACGCTCACCACCTGTCCCGTGATGTGGGAGGCGAGCGGACTGGCGAGGAACACCGCCATCGGTGCGACATGCTCGGCCGACGCGACGCCCAGGCGTGCGCGCTTCTCCGCCTTTTCAAAGAGCCGTCGCGAGAACGGGTTCGCCATCACCTTGTCATAGGTCTTCGTCCCGCGGGTGATCGAAGGCGTCACGGCGTTGAGCCGGATCTTGTGGCGGGCCAGTTCGAGGCCTGCAGCGCGGACGAACATGCAGTTCGCCGCCAGTGCCCCGCCCAGGACCGCTTCGCCGGGCGTCGCCACCTTGGCCGCATCCGACGCGAAGGAAACGATTGCGCCCCCGCCACGGTCGATCATCATTGGCACCGCCCGCTGCGTAATCTCGAGCAAGCTGAGATAGATACCCGATACCGCCGCCAGCCAGTCGGACCGCGCCGTTTCCATGAACGGCCTGGGGCCGGCACCGTCGGTCATGGTCGTATGGCAAACGATATCGAGCCCACCATGCGTCTCGCGGATATGCGCAAACATCGCATCCAGTTCTTCGGGCCGGTTATAGTCGGCGGATACGAAATCGAACCGGGCGGTGGGCACCGACGCCTCGAGTTCGGCGCGCATTGCGTGGCCCGATTCCGCCGAGCGGCCATTGAGGATCACCGTCGCGCCGGCGCTCGCGAGCTGTTCGGCCGTCCGCGCGCCGATCCCGGCGGTCGAGCCGGTGACGAGCGCCACCTTGCCGGCCAGCAATGTCGGTGAAAAGGCACCAAGCGGCGAAAAGTCCATTCGACTATCTCTCTCCTTGCAGGGGGTCGCTGCCCCTTGCCTAATATGGAATGAAAGAATAATTGGAATAGGTCAATTCTAAACTCGCGAGCTTCGATGCCCACTCGGTTCGAGACATTTCAGTGACGACCGGGCAGATATCGCATAGCAGGGCAACGGAGCCACGAATGACGCAACGCAAATTACGCGACCAGCACGGCCTGGGGCGATTGGAACCGATCGGACAGACCTCTTTCGTCGTCGCCACGGCGAAGGCGCTTCGTGACGAAATTCTCAGCCGCGACGACGACGAAATGTTCCTCGGGTCGGAAGATGATCTGATTGTGCGGCTCGGCGTCAGTCAGCCGACCTTCCGACAAGCCGCGCGCTTGCTTGAGTATGAGGAATTGCTGACGGTGAAACGCGGCGTCGGCGGTGGCTATTTTGGCCGCCGCCCGACCGCCGAGGCCGTCGCCCGGCTGGCCGGCCTCTATCTGCTTTCCCATGGCACGAGCTTTCCCGACGTGATGCGGACTCAAGGCGCGCTGGAAGCCGAACTGATCCGGCAGATCACCCTCCACAGCGACCCCGCGGCCCGCCAGCGGCTTCGCGACTTCCTCGATTCACACCCCGAGCTCTGGTCGCTTGAAAGCCTCCCGATGGCGATCCGCGCGATCAACGCATTCTGGCGGCTGGCCGGCGAACTGACCGGCAACAAATCGCTGGCGCTCTTCTCGCTCGCCTCCCAGGCTTACGGTGCCAAATCCCTAAGCCTGTCCTTCACCGGGGACCGTGTCCGGCAATATGTGGCCGGGCTCAGCGAGATGTGCGACGCGATGCTGCGCGGCGATTTCGAACACGCGATCGCGATCCGCCGGATCAACAACGAGATGATGATCCAGTGGTCCTGCGAGGACGCGGGATCGACCCGATAAATCATCCAAAATAGGGAGAGCGAGCGGTGATAGAGGTTCTCTACGGACCCACGCCCAACGTCTGGAAAATCACGATCATGCTTGAGGAGACCCGGCTGCCCTATCGGCTGACGCCCGTCTACCTCTCGCGTGGCGATCAGTTCGAGCCGGATTTCCTCGCGATCAGTCCGAACAACCGCATCCCCGCGATCATCGATCATGCCCCCGACGGCGGGGACAGGCCGCTCGCCATCTTCGAAAGCGGCGCCATATTGCTCCACCTCGCCGAAAAGAGCGGCCGCTTTCTGCCGACCGAGCTCTACGCGCGCTCGGCGACGATCCAGTGGTTGATGTGGCAGATGGCCGGGCTCGGGCCGATGCTCGGCCAACACGGCCATTTTCAGCTCTATGCCGAGGAAAAGATTCCTTATGCGATCGATCGCTTCCGCGGCGAGGCCAAACGCCTGTACGGCGTGCTGGACCGGCAGTTGACGGCGACGGGCGCGTATGTCGCGGGGGCGGACTATACGATCGCGGACATCGCCTGCTTTCCCTGGATCATGACTCACAAGGCACAGGGCCTGAGCCTCGACGACTGGCCGCAGGTCCAGCGCTGGTTCGCTACGCTACGCGCGCGGCCCGCGCTCCAGCGGGGGCTCGCGGCCGGCAGGGAGAGCTACGGCGACGCACCACCCCTCGAAGGCGCAATGCGGCGCAAGGTCTTCGGCATAGGTGCGGGCGGAGACAGCCGGGGAGAGGAGTAATGGCAGACGTAGCGCTCGAATGCTTCTTCGACTGTTCCAGCCCGTGGACCTATCTCGGGGTCCATAATCTCAAGGCAATGGCGAGGCGGCTCGGCATCGAGATCCAGTGGAAGCCGATCATCGTCGGCGGCGTGTTCAACAAGGTCAATCCGGCGGTCTATGAGATGCGGGCCAACCCGCCGTCCGCGCCGAAGGCCGCCTACGTCCACAAAGACATCCAAGACTGGGCCCGTTTCTCCGGGCTCACTATCAACGAACCGCCGGCATGCGGTCACCCGGTCAACGCGGTGAAATGCATGAGGGCCTGCATCACGCTTCGACCCTCAGGTAAACTGGACGCCTTCGCGACCGCCGCGTTCGAATCGCTCTGGATCGATGGCCGGAACCTCGCCGACGACGTGGTGCTTCGAGACATCTGTGCGGTGGTGGACGTTGACGCGGAATGGCTGCTGGCGGCCATCGCCACGCCCGAGATCAAGCAGGCCTTGTGGGACAATACCAACGAAGCGATGGATCGCGGCGCATTCGGATCGCCAACCTTCTTCGTCGATCACGACGATATGTATTTCGGCAACGATCATCTGCCGCTGGTGGAGTTCGCTATCGAGCAGCGACGACAGGTTATGGCTGCCATGACTTAGCCATCGCAGTCTGAGCGGTACGCCTGACCATCCTCCGGCTGTCACCAGATCGACTGATGCGCTCTCCGATGTGATCGCGCGAGGCTGGGGCAACGGTCATCGGCGCGATGACGTCGCCGCGTCCATCGACCCAGGCCGGTCGAGATAGTCGGACGGTACCAAATCGGCGTTCAGCTACTCCGAAACGCGCTCTGCGATGTCGCCGGCAACGTGTTGGGCTGCGCGAAAGCGCCCATTTGCGCGGTCGCGTATATGGCGCCTCGACGATGGCGCCCCTGCCATACCGATCGCATCGCCATGCCGACCCTGCCGTGGAGCCGGGCAGGTCCGTAGTTTGAGCTGCCAAACCTGCGTCGTAGCGCGATAAATTCGCAATTGCGGCGATTGCCCCACGACCATTGTCGATTTTGAATCGACCAGATTGAGTCGGATTTCCGATGATTTATCAGAATGTATTCCGGTTCTGACGCTATGGTCTGGTACTTCCGCTACCGCCACGAATAGCGCAGAACGTCCGCGATGGATCAGCTCCCGCCCCTCGCCACGATCGCACAGGCGATCCAGCTCTCGCTGTCGCCGATCTTCATGCTCGCCGGCATCGGCTCGCTGCTCAACGTGCTGGCCGGGCGGCTGTCGCGCGTGGTCGACCGGGCGCGCGCCGTGGAAGCGCTGCACCCCGCCTCGCAGGGGCCCGAACATGACCGCCACGTGTGGGAGCTGCGGCTGCTCGACCGGCGCATGACCGTCATCAACCGCGCGCTGGTGTTCGCGGTGTCGAGCGCGGTGATGGTGTGCATCGTCGTCGCGCTGCTGTTCTTCGCCAAGCTGGTGCGGCTGCACATCGGCACGTCGGTCGCGATCGCCTTCATCCTCGCGATGGCGCTGCTGATCGCGTCGCTGATCTCGTTCCTGGTCGAGGTGCGCATGTCGCTGTACGCGATCCACATCCGGCCGGAATTGCTGGAGCGCGAGAAGAAGTAGTTACTTCGCGCCGTCCAGCCCCGGCCCGACATCGGCGGACGGCAGATATTTCGGCGCGACGCGGGCGTGCGAGGCTTGTTCGTAGACATAGCCTGCGTCGAGTGCGTTCTGGTCGCCCCACGCCGTCGCGATGAAGGAAATGCCGACCGGCAGCCCCTTCGCCAGCCCCATCGGCACGGTGAGGTGCGGATAGCCAGCGACGGCGGGCAACTGGCTCGCGCTCGGCCCGTCGCCGTAATCGCCCAAGACGGTGTCGCTGAGCCACGCCAGCCCCTGCGTCGGCGCGACGAGGATCGCGGCGTTCGCCGTGGCAAGCATCGCGTCGATCCCCTCCTTCCCCGCCAGCCGCCGCGATTTCGCAAGCGCGCCGAGATATTCAGGATCGGCGAGGCCCGGCAGCTTTGCCGAGAGGATGAAGGTTTCCTGCCCGAAGAAGGGCATTTCCGTCGCTTTGTTCGCCGCGTCGAAGGCGATGACATCGGCGAGCGTGCGCGTCTTTACGCTCGCCGGCGTGGTGGCGAGATAGGCGTTCAGGTCGGCCTTGAGCTCGGTGTGCAGCACGAGACTCTCGGCCTCGCCGAGCCCGGCGAGCTTGGGCTGCTCGACATCGACGAGGATCGCGCCCGCCTGGCTCAACGTCAGCAACGCCCGTTCGTAGACCGGCTTCATCGCCTCGGGCATGTCGGGGCGCAGCACGGCGATGCGCACGCCCGTAAGGTTCGCATGGTTCAGCCCTTCGACATAGCCCGGAGGCGCGGTCCGATATTGCCGCTGGCGCGCGGTCGCCGGATCGGCTGGGTCGCGACCTGCCATCGCCTGAAGCAACAGCGCCACATCCATGACGCTGCGCGCCATCGGGCCGGGCGTGTCCTGGCTGTGGCTGATCGGCACGACGTGGCGACGGCTGACGAGGCCGACGGTGGGCTTGAAGCCGACGAGGCCGTTGACGGAGGACGGGCACACCACCGATCCGTCGGTCTCCGTGCCGACCGCCGCCGCCGCGAAGCTCGCCGCGATGGCCGCGCCCGATCCGCTCGACGATCCGCACGCGCTGCGGTCGAGCGCATAGGGGTTCCGCACCAGCCCGCCGATGGCACTCCACCCGCTCATCGACCGGTTCGAGCGGATGTTGGCCCATTCGCTGAGGTTGGTCTTGCCGAGGATCACCGCTCCCGCCCTGCGCAGCCCCGCCACCAGCGGCGCGTCGCGGCGCGTGACATTGTCCTTCAGCGCGAGGCTGCCCGCCGTCGTCGCCATCGGATCAGCGGTCTCGATATTGTCCTTGATGAGGATGGGGATGCCGTCGAGCGGGCCGAGCGCCTTGCCCGCCTTGCGGCGCGCGTCGCTCGCCCGCGCGGCGGCGAGGGCGTCGGGATTGGTGGCGATCACCGCGCGCAGGCTCGGCCCCGCGCGGTCCATCGCCGCGATCCGCGCGAGGTAGGCGCGGGTGATGCCCTCGCTAGTCGCCTTGCCCTGCGCCATTGCCGCGCCGAGCTGGTCGATCGACTGCTCCTCGATCTCCTGCGCCGCCGCAGGTGCCGCGGTGACGAGCAGCAACGCGGCGGCGAGGTGCCTCATTTCTTGTGCAGCAACGCGACCGCGGCCTTGGGATCGATATTGTGCCGCCGCCCGTCCGCGCTGGGCGTCGCGGTGTCGCGGATCAGCGCGATCGTCTTTTCCGGCGTCAGCGTCGGGTCGAGCGCGATCAGCTTGGCGGCGAGATTGACGACGTTGGGGGATGCCATCGACGTGCCCGATTCCTTCAGCCGCGCGCCGCCCGGCACGGTCGAATCGACCTGATAGCCGTTGGCGTTGACCACCACGTTCTTGCCGTAGCTGGTGAAGCTCGCCTCGTCGCCGGCGCGATCGACCGCGCTCACCGTCAGCAGATTGGGCAGCACGAACGACGATGGGATCGATTCATCGAAGCCGTTGTCCGAATTCGAATTGCCCGCCGCCGCGACGAACAGGATGTCGGGCGCGCCCTTGATCGCGGCGTAGAGCCCGTTGCGTTCTATCTCGAAGAATTTCCGCGCCATCGCCTTGCGCTCGGCCGGATCCTTGCCGATGCCGTTGACCTCGAGGTCATGCTCGAAATTGGACGGGGCCCCGCCCCAGCTCATGTTGACGACCCGCACCCCGTGCGTCTTGAACCATTCGACATAGGTGCCGTAGGCGGCGGCACCGCGCTTCGACAGGTCCTCGTTCGGCGGCGACGGCACGTTGCGATGATCGTAGGTGAGCCGCGCCGCCGCCAGCCGCACCGCCGGGTTGCCGCGCGCGATGATGCCCGCGACATGCGTGCCGTGCAGGTAATTGCCGTAGAAATTCAGGCTTTCGAAGAACGCCGGCACCTGGTCGCTCGGCAGGCCCGACATCTTGGTCTTGAACGCATCCGCCGCCGGGCTGTCGATCGATTGCTGGAGATCGGCCATCCCCTGAAAATCGGCGAGCGTCGTCGGATATTTCTGCGCCTGCTCCGGCGTGAGCGGATAGAGCGGGCCCGTCGAGGGCCTTATGTCCACGTCGAAAGCCAGGCCGTGCGCATTGTACGGCAGGCCCGGCGCGGGCTTCGGATCGGTATAGGTCTGCTGCGGGAACAGCGCGAGATCGACGCCCGAATCCCACACGCCGACGACGACCGGGGTCAGTTTGTCGGCGGCCGTGAGCTCGACGTCGCGCGCACCCCAGATGTCGGGCTTGGCGACATTGTTGGCGGCGACATAGGAGGTCAGCGCCTTGGTCGAAATATCCTTGAGCGGGATCTCCACCGTCCGCGCCATCCGCGCCCACAACAGACCGCCGACCAGCCGGTCGCTGATCGCGCCTTCCTTCGCGACGGCCGGTTCGATGTCGGACTTCACCACGCCTTCCGCGAGCGACGCCGACAAGACCTGCGTGTTGCTCTTCGTTTCCTTGATCGTGTTGGCGACCACCGCCCAGGGCAGCGCCGTCAGCGCGGCGGTGTAGGTGTCGGCATAGGCTTTCTCATACGCAGGCCCGCTGCTCGCGCCGGTGGCGATGCGGGCCTTCAGGATCGCCTCGGTGCGGAGACCACTGGTCAGCTTGGCGTCGGGCTTGTCCTGCAAGGCGCGGACCTGCGCGATCGTCGCCAGCCCCGCGCGATCCTGATGCGTGATCACCTCATAGGCGAGCCGATCGTTGAGCAGGCCGCGCTGCGCGGCATGATCCGCGATGCTGTAGCCGCTCAGCGTCTTGTCGATATCGGCGGCGATCGGCTTTGCGAAGGCGGCGAAGGTCGCGTCGTCGGCGTTGAGCATGGCGACGGCGGTGCCGGGCAGTCTGTAGCTGTAGCGGGGCAGGTCGTCGCGCGTCTTGACGACGATCCTGGCGGGTGGCGCGGTCTGCGCCGAAAGCGGTGTGCTCGCCAGCAGCCCGCACACAATCGCTGCCGTAAATGCCCGTCGAATCATTGTTTTCCCCCTGCCCGATACGGCAAGCTACTGCGCTGGCCGCATCGCGCAAGCGGCGTGATCACGCGCTCCGGCGAAAGGTGAGCCAGAGCGCCGAGACGAGGAAATAGAAAGCGCCGAAGCCGGCATATCCCGCCACCGTAGCGATTGCCGAGCCGACATGGCCCAGCGATTGCGCGATGAAGAAACCGCCTGCCAACGCGGACTGCGCCCCGCTCAGGATCATCGCCCATTGCGCGCCGTACGCCTTCCAGCGCCGCGCGCCGGTCGCGAGCTGCATCAGCCCGGCAAGGATCGCCCAGGCGCCGAACACGCGCAGGACCAGCGCCGTGTCGCCGATCACCGCCAGCACCGCGACCGCCGTGAGCGTGCTCGCCGCGACGTTGATCGCCTGCGTCGGGTTGCGCGCAAGCCCGCCGTTGCGGGCGGCGTCGATCAGGTTCGCGGCGGCGTCCCACGCCGGATAGGCGACCATCAGGATCGCGGCGGCGACCGGCACGCTCGCGCCGATCGTGAACGCTGCCACCACCCACGCCCCGGCGACTGCGGCGCGGATCGCGTAATAATCACGGAGCTGGCGTTGCTTGGTTCTGTCGATCGCGGGCGCGCGGTTCGCGGTGTCGATTGTTTCGGCGTTCATCGGGTCATCCTTATCTACCTACTGATAGGTAGGCGATAGTCCGTTGCGTCGAGAGTCGCAAGCGCTTATCTTCCTACCAGAAGGTAGGGACATGAGCGGATCGACGACGGACCGGATTTTGCACGAGGCGCGCTGCCTCATCATGACGCGCGGCTACAACGGCTTCAGCTATGCCGACATCGCCGCGGCGATCGGCATCCGCAAGGCGAGCGTCCACCACCATTTCGCCGGCAAGAGCGACCTCGCCATCGCCGTCGTCGAACAGGCTCGCGCCGCGATCCGCGCACAGGCGGCGCAGGCGGAGGGTGCGGAGCCCGACGCCGCCGCCGCGCTGCGCGGCTACGCCACCTATTGGGAGCGCTGCATCGCCGACGATAGCGCACCTTTCTGCGTGGCCGCGATGCTGGCGGCCGAATTGCCGAGCCTGCCGGATGAGGTCGCCGCCGCCGTGCGCGGGCATTTCGCCGATCTGCGCGCGTGGCTGGTGTCGATGCTGGCGCTGGGGGTGCGGCAGGGCAGCGTATCGCTGCAACGCGCGCCGGAGGAAGAGGCCGATGCCTTTCTGGCGGCGATCTACGGCGCGATGCTGTCCGCCCGCGCGTTCGGCGAGCCCACGCGCTTCGGCGCCATCATCGATACGTTGCTGTCGCGGGTGGTGCGGCTGCACTGAACGGTTTGCGGGGCCGCAGAGAGGCTTGGGGGGCCGCCGGCCGGGTTTCGCGGTGCGAACCCGCCGTCCGGTCGGGCCGATCCGCTGCGCGGACCGGCGCGCATCCTCCGCGCCTTCGCCCCGCCTCAAACGAAAAGAGGCTGCCGATGCCCTTTCGGGCACCGGCAACCTCCTGACATGGTCAGCGGCCGGAAGCTCCAGCTTGGAGGACCATGCAGACCGCGAAAGCCCCAATAGACGGCGACGTTGCCTGGGGGAGGATACCCCCCGCCGTCGCCCTAGGACTTAGCGGTGCGTCCCCCGCACGAACTGAACCGACCCCATTGCTGAACCATGAGACATCGGATCACCTCCTTTCGCTAGTTAAGACGACGTACCCTGCGTTGGGCACGCAGCATGTTTGAATCATATAATTTTGCGAAACAAGCCTTGTATTGTTGCGGAGTTTCGACGATTCTCTTTCGCTCGCGCAGCATTACCGCAACGACCGTTTGCCAGCCCTTTTCGAGCCTGGCCTAGCGGCGGCAATCCTCGGTCACGCGCTCGATCTCCGCCCAGGCGGGGATGACGAGCGTGGGATAGCCCGCCTGCTCGATCACGAAACGGCCACGGCTGAAGCCCATCGCTTCCAAGATCGGATCGCGCGGGCCGATCGCGGTGGCGAGGTACGGCGGCGTGCCCCCGGTCGGCGTCAGCGCCAGCGTGCGCGCGGTGGTCGAGGTGCGGAGCGTCGCGGCGGAGGCGCCCCCTGCTCCGCTGCGCGACAGATAGATCGTCCGCGCGCCCAGATCGCAGCGCAGCGTCAGCACCGCGTCGGCACCGGGGATGCCGAACAGCGCGATCGATCCGCGCCCGTCCTGCCGGTACACCCAGTCGCCCGGCGTCAGCGGCCAGTCGCGCCAGTCGCTGCCGGCAGCGGGCGGCGGTGGCGCGGGCGGCAATGGCGCGGGTTCGGGCCGGGGCTGAGGACGCGGCGCGGGGCGCGGCGGCGGCGCGCTGTCCATGCAGGAGGCCAGCAGGGTGGCCAGAGCCACAGCGATGAGGGAGAGCCTGCGCATCGGGTTCCTATGGGGGAAGCGACGCGGGGGCTCAAGGCGCGAGTGCCTTCTTAGCCCTCTCCCATCTTCATGGGAGAGGGTTGGGTGAGGGTCTTCTTCTTCGTGCCATCGAATAGAAGAAGACCCTCACCGACTGCGACGTCTCCGTAGCCTCTCCCGCGAAGGCGGGAGAGGGGATCATTCCTTATCCTCCGTCCCCTTGCACTCGCCGGTGCGCTTGGCGGTGATCTCCATCGACATCGATTGCGCGCCCAGGCCCTTGGCGCCCGGCGTCGAGGAGTTCATGCTCATCTGATAGCTGTCGGGCGTGTAGCTGCCCGACAGGGTGGCGACCATCGGTCCTTCGCCGTCGCCGTGGTTGCACGTCATCTTCGCTGCGATCTTGCCGCCGCCCATCGTGAAGCTGTCGTACTTGCAGTTCTTGTCGTCGCGGTCGCCGGTGAAGAGCGCCTTCTTCTCCTTCACCTGCTCGGGCGTGACGCAGCTCACCACTTTCTGCGGTTCGGCCATCTTGCTCGCCATCTGCGCCTGTGCCGCGGGCGGCAGGTTGGGAATCTTCATGTCGACCTTGGCGGTGCCTTCCCAGCGGCCCGCGCGGATCATGTCGCCGCCACCGGTTGCGGCATCCATCTTGGCGGCGACTTCCGCCGAGGACGCATTGGTGGCGGATACGGTCGGCCCGCCCGATCCACACGCGGCGAGCGGCAGCGCCGCGGCGGCGGCAAGCAACAGATTACGCATCAAAAACTCCCCTTGGATTACCCCCAGGATTTCCTCTCGCGCCCCGTTCCCGCTTTGTTGCGGGTTGGCGGAGAACATCCCATATTGGCCGTATATGGCAATCCAGATTCGCACCACGCTCGACGAACCCGAGACGGGCCAGTCGTTCATTCCGCACCGGCCGGAGCGTCCGCCCAAGGCGGAAGGCGGCAAGGCGTTTCGGATCGTGTCGGACTATACGGCGGCGGGCGACCAGCCCGCGGCGATCGCCGAAATGGTCGAGGCGGTGAACGCCGGTGAGCGCGATCAGGTGCTGCTCGGCGTGACGGGATCGGGCAAGACCTTCACGATGGCGAAAGTGATCGAGGCGGTGCAGCGCCCCGCGCTTGTCCTCGCCCCCAACAAGATCCTCGCGGCGCAGCTCTACGGCGAGTTCAAGTCGTTCTTCCCCGACAACGCCGTCGAATATTTCGTCAGCTACTACGATTATTATCAGCCGGAAGCGTACGTTCCCCGCTCCGACACGTACATCGAGAAGGAATCTTCCGTGAACGAGTCGATCGACCGGATGCGCCATTCGGCCACCCGGTCGCTGCTGGAGCGTGACGACGTCATCATCGTCGCCTCGGTGTCGTGCCTCTACGGCATCGGCTCGGTCGAGACCTATTCGGCGATGATCTTCGATCTCAAGAAGGGTCAGGTCGTCGACCAGCGCGAGATCGTGCGCAAATTGGTTAGCCTGCAATACAAGCGCAACGACGCCGCCTTCCAGCGCGGCAATTTCCGCGTGAAGGGCGACACTCTCGAAATCTTCCCCTCGCATTACGAGGACACCGCCTGGCGCATCTCGTTCTTCGGCGACGATATCGAGGATATCGTCGAGTTCGATCCGCTGACCGGCAAGAAGGTCGCGAGCCTCAATTCGGTGCGCGTCTATGCGAACTCGCACTACGTCACGCCCGGCCCGACGCTGAAACAGGCGATGGAGGCGATCAAGCACGAGCTCGCCGAGCGCCTCAAGGAGCTGATCCCGGAAGGGAAATTGCTGGAGGCGCAGCGGCTGGAACAGCGTACCAATTTTGACCTGGAGATGATCGCCGCGACCGGCTCCTGCGCGGGCATCGAGAATTACTCGCGCTTCCTCACCGGCCGCATGCCGGGCGAGCCGCCGCCCACCCTGTTCGAATATCTGCCCGAGAATGCGCTGCTGTTCGTCGACGAGAGCCACCAGACGATCGGCCAGATCAACGGCATGTCGCGCGGCGATCACCGCCGCAAGCTGACGCTGGCGGAGTATGGCTTCCGCCTGCCGAGCGCGATCGACAACCGCCCCTTGCGCTTCAACGAATGGGAGGCGATGCGCCCGCAGACCACCTATGTCTCGGCGACGCCGGGCGACTGGGAGATGGAGCAGACGGGCGGCGTCTTCACCGAACAGGTGATCCGCCCGACGGGGCTCATCGACCCGCCCGTCGAGATCAAGCCGGTCGAGGACCAGGTGCAGGATTGCATCAACGAGTGCCGCAAGACGGCGGAGGCCGGATACCGCACGCTGGTGACGACGCTGACCAAGCGCATGGCCGAGGATCTCACCGAATTCATGCACGAGGCGGGGCTCAAGGTCCGCTATATGCACAGCGACGTCGAGACGCTGGAGCGTATCGAGCTGATCCGCGACCTCAGGCTCGGCGTGTACGACGTGCTGGTCGGCATCAACCTGCTGCGCGAGGGGCTCGACATTCCCGAATGCGGGCTGGTGACGATCCTCGACGCCGACAAGGAAGGCTTCCTGCGCTCCGAGACGTCGCTGATCCAGACGATCGGCCGCGCCGCGCGCAACGTCGATGGGCGCGTCATCCTCTACGCCGACCGCATGACCGGCAGTATGGAACGCGCGATCAACGAGACCGACCGCCGGCGCGAGAAGCAACGCGCCTATAACGCCGAACACGGTATCACACCCGCGACGATCCGCCGCCAGATCGGCGACATCATCCAGGACGTGGCGAGCCGCGATCAGGTAACGGTCGAGATCGACGAGGACCGCCCCCACATGGTCGGCCACAACCTGCGCGCGTACATCGAGGAACTCGAGAAGAAGATGCGCAAGGCGGCGTCGGATCTCGAATTCGAGGAGGCGGGGAGACTGCGCGACGAGATCCGCTCGCTGGAGGCGGAGGAGTTGGGGCTGCCGACCGACCAGCGCGTCATCCCCCCGCCGATGGGGCGGAGCAACGAGGGCAAGCCCGGCACGCGCAAAACGCGCTACGGGAAGAGCCAGAAAATGAAGGCCGGGCTGCCGGGTCAGGGGCGGCGGGGGCGATAAATTTCTTGCTGAGAATTCTGAGATATACTATTCCATCGCTTGATGGGAGAACCGCGATGGATATCAGCGTGTCGTTGGAGGTTTATAAGGCGCTTACAGCCCGTCTGATGCACGATGGTCAGACGTATGACGATGTCATACGCGACGCACTAAAAATGGATTCTATTATTGAGCCCGACGTTCCTGCCGGTCCTTTGGAAGGTGTGGCGAACGCATTTGCTCGGCCCATTTTTGAATCGGGCGGATTTATTTCGCGCGGGTTGTGGTTACCAAACGGCACGAAGCTGAGAGCTCGCTATAAGCATAAACAGTTCTTAGCTGAGATTCAAAATGATACTTGGGTCGATCATCTAGGAGAATCGCAGTCGAGTCCTTCCGCTGCTGCGAGCGCGATAACCGGTACAACCGTGAATGGCCTCCGATTTTGGGAGGCCCAAAAGCCAGGTCAGCAAGCATGGCGGCGACTCGATGCGCTTCGTCAGCTATGATCCGCTCCTTCGCCGATACTGAAACCGAACGCATCTGGGATCGCCTCGGCAGTCGCAGATTCCCTACCGACATTCAAAAACCCGCAATGCGGCGGCTGACGCTCCTAGACTCCGCAATCAGTCTCGCAGAACTCGGCAACCTCCCCGGCAACCGCCTCCACGCGCTCAAGGACGACCGTGCGGGGCAGCACTCCATTTCCATTAACATGCAATGGCGTATATGCTTTGTCTGGAAGGACGGAGACGCATATGACGTCGAGATCGCAGACTATCACTAATCCCGACTGGCTCGACAACGAGCATGCCGGGCAGATGCTGGTCACGGAATTTCTCGAACCCGCCGAGATCGGCGTGGAGCAGCTTGCCGAGAAGATCGACGTGACGCCGGAACGGATCGTGGCGGTGATCGACGGTGTGCGCCCGATCGACGCCGAACTGGACCTGCGTCTCGGGCGCTATTTCGGCATGTCCGAAGGCTATTTCCTGCGGCTGCAGGATCGCTACGAAATTATAGAAGCGCGTCGCGCTCTCAACGGTGCCCTCGACCGCATCGTCCCGCGCGCCGCCTAGATCACCGACAGATCCTCGACCGCCACGTCGTAATATTTCGCGACGCGGTCGGCATAGGCCTGGTCGAAGACGGGCGCGGTATTGGCCCAGCTCGGGCCGCCTTCCAGTACGCGGCGGTCGATCGTGACGACGTACGTGTCGCTCGTCGCGTCGAAGGAAAGCAGGCCGAAGGGCAAAGGATAGAACGCCTTGCCGATGCCGAGGAAGCCGCCGATCGCCAGCACGGCGTAGAGCGTCCGCCCGCTCCTCTTGTCGATCATGAAGGCGTGGACCGATCCGACACTGTCGCCGTCGCGGCTCTTCACCTTCATCGCGTCGGCGCGGTTGGAGTCGATGAGGCGTTGCGTCGCGGGGTCGGTCATTGGGGGCCTCCTGTGCCGCCAGCGTAACGGCCGGACGAGCGCGGGAGTTCCTAGCGCACCCGCCGGTAGGCCACGCGCCACGCCACCAGCGCCACCGCCGCCGCGACGCCCGCGAGCAGCAGGGCGATCGCCACCGCGCTCGCCCAGCGATACGGCAGCGTCAGCGCGTCGATCCCCGCGCCGGCGAAGCCCGCCGCCTGCACGCCGAGAAACAACGCGAACCCCGCCACCGCGCCCGTCGCCGCCGCGCTCACCGGCCCGCGCCGGTCGGCGAGGCCCGCCAGCCACCACAAAGGCCCGCCCAGCAGCACCGCCGCCAGCAACGTCAGCACCGCGCCGCCCGCGAAGGCGACCAGCACCGCCAGCGGCTCGGGCCCGCTCGCCAGCGCCGTCACCGCGCCACCCGCCACCGCGCCCGCGCCGAGCGCCAGCCCGATGCGGTCGAGTGTCGTGCGATAGCGCGGGCCCGTCGCGCCGAGCAGCAGCGGCCGGTCGCGCCGCCACCTCATGGTAAAGTCCGGATCGCCGGGGAGTCGAGGCACGCCGCCGCCGTCCACGCCGGCACCGCCGCCGGTTGCGGCGTGTAGGGCGCGATCCGCACCGGGCGGCCGGGGTAGACGGTGCCGAAGCCGTGCAGCCCACGGCACTTCACCACCTCGCGCAACATCCGCGGCGGCGTGTCATGCGCTTCGTAGGAAAGCCGGAACGTGCCCCAATGCACGCCGATCCCGGTCGCGGCGTGCAGCCGCGCATAGATTTCGCCCGCGTCCATCGGCCCGATATGGCTGCCCGCCGCCATCTGCCCGGCGGAGAAACGGAACGCGCCGATCGGGATCAGCGCCAGTCTCACCGGTCCGTAAGCCGCCGCCTCGTCGGCCCATTTGTAGTCGCCAGCACCCGTATCGCCCGCGAAGAAAATGTTGCCGCCCGGCAGCTTGACGACGAAGCTCGACCAGAGCGCACGGTTGCGATCGGCGAACCAGCGGCTGCCCCAATGGTGGTTGCGCGTGACGATCACCGCGCCCGGCCCGACCTTCACGCTACCGCCCCAGTCGAGCGCCGTCGCCGGCACCCCCGCCTGCGCGATCACGCTGTCGTTGCCGAGGCTGGTGACGATCTTGGGGTGGTCGCGGTCCCACAGCTTCTTGAGCGTTACCAGGTCCATGTGATCGTAATGATCGTGGCTCACCAGCACGATATCGATCTTCGGCAGCTTGTCGAAGGCGATGCCCGGCGGCGTCACCCGCTTCGGCCCGATGCCGAGCGGCCCGGCCGTCTCCGCCCAGATCGGATCGGTGAGGATGTTGAGCCCCTGCGTCTGCACCAGCACCGTCGCATGGCCAACCCACGTCGCGATCATGTCTCTGCCGTTGACGCGGGGCGGCGGCTGGACGGCGTGGAGCGGGACGTGATCGGGCCATGCCGGGCGGCCGTCGTTGCCGGTGATGAAGCGCGCGATCAGCCCCGGATTCGGCCCTTCGCTGCGCTTACCCTGGGTCGGCGTACCTGCGAAGGTATCCTCGCCGTCGGGGTTGAAGAAGCGCGCGCCGTCGAAATGCGCGCTCGCCGCGCCGCGATAATAGACCGCGTCGAGAAAGCGCGGCACGATCGTCACCGCCAGGCACACCGCCACGACGATCCACAGCAAAGCCGCCCCGAAAAAACGCAAGATCCGCATCATTCGCCCTTGAGGGAGCCCGTGCCCGCGCGCAAGCTCAGACCGCGCCGACCAGCGCAAGCACCACCCCGATCGCGACCAGCACGAGCCCCGCGATTTCGCTGCGGCGGGTCGTCTCGCCCAGATAGAAATGCGCGAAGCCCATCGTGAAGGCGACCTCGACCTGCCCGACGATCCGCACCAAGGCGACCGGCGCGGAGGCGAAGCCGGTGAACCAGCAGGCCGAGGCGACCGACGACATCAGCCCCACCTGCCCCGCCACACGCCACTCCGCGAAGACGCGGGCGAACTGATCGCGCTCGCGCAGCGCCAGATATCCGCCCTGCATCAGCGTCTGCACCGCGACCGTCGCCGCCAACACGATCAGCGCGGCGCGGATGTGGTCGGGGGTGCGCACCTCCTGCGTTGCGGCGCGAATGCCGATCGTGGTGAGCGCGAAGAAGAAGCCCGAGGCGATGCCGTAGACCGCCGCTTTCTGCGTCAGCGCGATCAGGAAATCGCGCGGGGAAAGGCGCTTGCCACCGGTCGACAGGATCATCACGCCGGCCACGCCGAAGCCGATGCCGATCCATGTCGCGAGGCTGAGGTGATCGCCGAGCAGGAATACAGACAGCAGCGCGCTCTGCACGGCTTCGGTCTTGGAGTAGGCGGTGCCGACGACGAAATTGCGCTCCCCGAAGGCCATCAGCAACAGGTTGGTCGCAACGATCTGCGCGAGGCCCCCACCGATGCAGAACGGCACGAACCACGGCCCGAGCTGCGGAAAAGCGGCGGGCGCGACCGCGCACTGATATCCCAGCATCAGCGCCACCGCGAACGGCAGCCCGTACAGATACCGCACCAGCCCGGCAGCGTTCACCGAAAGCGTCCGCGAAACCCGCCGCTGAACCGCCGTCCGCCACGCCTGCAACGCCCCGCCGATAAGTGCGGCGGGCAGCCAGAGGGGGAGAGCGGTCATCTTTCCTCCCCATGCGCAGCATGGGGAGGGGGACCAGCCGAAGGCTGGTGGAGGGGAAATGTCCCGCACTCTGCAAGGATCATCCGCGTCACCGCGTCAAACTCCCGCATGACATCGGTTGCAGGAATACGGAGTGTGCGAAGTCCCTGTTCCGCAAGCCAGGCGTCGCGCGCGCCATCGCGCTCGGGCCGCTCTCCGCGATCATGCGCTTCCCCATCGACCTCGATCGCGAGCTTCGTCGCCGCGTGATAGAAATCGAGCACATAAGGTCCGATCGGATGCTGGCGACGAAATTTCAGGCCACCGGGCCGTTCGCGCAGCCATTGCCACAGCTTCACCTCGGGCGGAGTGAGCTGGCGGCGGAGGCAGCGCGCCTTTTCCACGGTTTTCCTTGGTGGCATCGCCCCTCCACCGCCTTCGGCGGTCCCCCTCCCCGTCCGCGACGGGGAGGAAAAGTCACGCCAAGAGCTTTTCCCGCGCGATCTTCTCCTTCCACACCAGCGGGGCGAGCTGGTGGACGTTGTGGCCTTCGCTATCCACGGCGACCGTCACCGGGAAATCGACCACCTCGAATTCGTAGATCGCCTCCATGCCGAGGTCCGCGAAGCCGACGACCTTCGATCCCTTGATCGCGCGCGCCACCAGATACGCGGCACCACCCACCGCCATCAGATAGGCCGACTTGGCATCCTTGATCGCCTCGGTCGCCGCGGGGCCGCGCTCGGCCTTGCCGACGCAGGCGAGCAGCCCCTGGTCGAGCATCATGCGCATGAATTTGTCCATGCGCGTCGCGGTCGTCGGGCCGGCCGGGCCGACCACTTCCTCGCCGACCGGATCTACGGGTCCGACATAATAGATCACGCGGCCCTTGAACTCGACGGGCAGCGCCTCGCCCGCGGCCAGCATGTCGGCGATGCGCTTGTGCGCGGCGTCGCGGCCGGTCAGCATCTTGCCGTTGAGCAGCAGCCGGTCGCCCTGCTTCCAGCCTTGCACGTCGGCGGCCGTCAGCGTGTCGAGATCGACGCGGATCGCGGCCTTGTCGGGCGTCCAGTTGACGTCGGGCCACTCATCGAGCTTCGGCGCTTCGAGGAAGGTCGGGCCCGATCCGTCGAGCGTGAAATGCGCGTGGCGCGTCGCCGCGCAGTTCGGAATCATCGCCACCGGCTTGCCCGCCGCGTGGCACGGCGCGTCCTTGATCTTCACGTCGAGGATGGTCGACAGCCCGCCCAGCCCCTGCGCGCCGATGCCGAGCGCGTTGACCTTGTCGAAGATCTCGATGCGCAGCGCCTCGATATCGTTCTTGGGCCCGCGCGCCTTGAGCGGCCCCATGTCGATCGGCTCCATCAGCGCCTGCTTCGCCAGCAGCACGCAATGTTCCGCAGTGCCGCCGATGCCGATGCCGAGCATCCCCGGCGGGCACCAGCCCGCGCCCATCTGCGGCAGCATCTCCAGTACCCAGTCGACGATGGAATCGCTCGGGTTCATCATCTTGAACTTGGACTTGTTCTCGCTGCCGCCGCCCTTCGCCGCGACATCGACCGAGACCTTGCTGCCCGGCACCAGCTCGACGTGCAGCACGCAGGGCGTATTGTCCTTGGTGTTGCGGCGCGTGAAGGCGGGATCGGCCAGCACCGAGGCGCGCAGCTTGTTCTCGGGGTTGAGGTAGGCGCGGCGCACGCCTTCATCCACCACGTCCTGCATCGAGCGGGTGGTGTCGTCCAACCGGCAGTCCATGCCCCATTCGACGAAGACGTTGACGATGCCGGTATCTTGGCAGATCGGCCGGTGCCCTTCCGCGCACATGCGGCTGTTGGTGAGGATCTGCGCGATTGCGTCCTTCGCCGCCGGGCCCTGCTCCGCTTCATACGCTTCCCCCAGCGCGCGGATGTAATCCATCGGGTGGAAGTAGGAGATGTACTGCAGCGCGTCGGCGACGCTCTCGATCAGGTCGGCTGCGCGGATGGTGACGGTCATGCAGGGCTCGCTAACAGAAAGGAAGGATCGCGCCGCACCTAGACCAGTTGAGCCCCGACGGAAAAGAGCCGCGCGCTACCCGCGAGTCGTTCGCAACTGACAGACGTCCGCCAGAGCATTTTAAGTATAATTACTGGAGAAATTTCGTAACGCTCAAGCAATTGGCAATAATCGATCCGTAAAGCGTGGCCATGGCCCCCACGCTCAATCCGGCGCGCATCGCAGCGCTATGCATCAGCGTCGGGGTCGCCACCGCCGTCACGGTCGATACCGGCTCGTGGCTGTTCGGGCTCGCGGGAATCATCGTCGTCACCGGTATCGGCTGGCTGCTGTTCGCCACCGCCCGTCCCACGCATGGCAAGCGCCCCGCCTCGGGCAGCCCGGCGCGGGGCGAGCGCGTCGCCGCGCGGCTGGTGCGCGAATATGAGGAACAGGGCACCGGCTGGTTCTGGCAGACCGACGCCGAAGGCCGGGTGACGTACCTCTCGACCAAGGTCGCGACCGAGCTCGACACCGCCGATGCGCCCGCGATGGGCGCGCCCCTCACCGCCCTCTTCCGCGTCGACACCAGCGCGGCCGAGACCGAGCGGACGATCGCCTTCCACCTTTCCTCGCGCACCGCCTTTTCCAACTATTCGGTGCGCCCCGCCGTCGCCGGCAAGCTCGAGCGCTGGTGGTCGATGTCGGGGCGCCCGATCACCGACGAGCAGGGCAATTTCCAGGGCTTCATCGGCAACGGCTCCGACCTTACCGAGCGCCGCCGCGCCGATGCCGAGATCGCGCGCCTGGCATTGTTCGACAGCCTGACCGGCCTCGCCAACCGCCAGCGCATGCGGCTGTGGCTCGACCAGACGCTGGCGGGCGCGACCGGCGCACGCGGTGCCGCGATGTTCCTGCTCGATCTCGATCGCTTCAAGACAGTCAACGACACGCTCGGCCACCAGACCGGCGACGTGCTCCTGAAGCAGGTCGCGCAGCGCCTCGTCCGTGCCATCGGCGAGGCCGGGCTCGTCGGGCGGCTCGGCGGCGACGAATTCCAGGTCGTCTTTCCGGGCGAGACCAACCGCGACAAGCTGAGCGACCTCGCCCGCCGCGTGATCGATTCGCTGTCGCAGCCCTATTCGATCGATGGATCCTCGGTCTCGATCGGCTGCTCGATCGGCATCGCGCTCGCGCCCGAGGATGGCGGCGATGCGGAGACGCTGGTCCGCAACGCCGATCTCGCGCTCTACGGCGCCAAGGCCGACGGGCGCGGCATCCACCGCTTCTTCAAGCCGGCGATGCTGGAAGGCGCGCGCAGCCGCAAGCAGATCGAGGACGACCTCCGCAACGCGCTCGCCTCCAACCAGATCTACGTCGCCTATCAGCCGGTCGTCAGCGCCATTACCGAGAAGATCGTCGGCTACGAAGCGCTGGTGCGCTGGGATCATCCGACGCGCGGGCCCATCAGCCCGGCGGAGTTCGTGCCGGTGGCGGAGGATTGCGGCCTGATCGAATCGATCGGCGAATGGGTGATGCGCACCGCCTGCATGGACGCGGCAAGCTGGCCGCGCGACGTGCGCGTCGCCGTCAACGTCTCGCCGATCCAGTTCGCCAACCCCGCGCTGCCGACGATCGTCACTTCGGCGCTCGCCAAGTCGGGCATCGCCCCGCACCGGCTCGAGCTCGAGATCACCGAGGGCGTGTTCCTCGATGAGACCAGCTCGTCCGAACAGATGTTCCGCACGCTGAAGGGCCTCGGCGTGCGCCTCGCGCTCGACGATTTCGGCACCGGCTATTCGTCGCTCGGCTATCTGAAGAAGGCGCCGTTCGACAAGATCAAGATCGACCAGAGCTTCGTGCGCGGTGCCGCCATCCAGGGCAATCGCAACGCCGCGATCGTCAAGGCGATCGTCACGCTCGCCGACACGCTCGGCATGGAAACCACGGCGGAGGGCGTCGAGACGCAAGACGAGATCGCGCTGATCCGCGATCTCGGCTGCAGCCACATCCAGGGCTGGGTCTACGGCAAGGCGGTGCGCGATCCCGAGGTCCACGAGCAGCTTGCGGGCGACGGCACGGTGCTGCCGCAGGGCCATCTGATGAGCCGGCCCGAGCGCCACAAGATGATCCGCACCGCGCGCATCATCGCCGGCGACGTCGACGGCGAGGTCCGCATCCGCAATATGTCGCCGACCGGCGCGATGATCGACGGCATCGATATCGAGGGCGACGTATCGGGCATGGAAGTGCTGATCGAGCTGGTCGAGGGCGAGATGTTCCCCGCCAAGCTGCGCTGGGCGGTCGAGGGCCGCGCGGGCATCGAATTCCTCAGCGCGTTCAACATGGAACGCCTCGCCGCGAACACCCCCTCCGCCGCACCCCTCGCGATCCCGCTCCGCCGCGCGGGTTGATCCTCACTAGCCCCTCTCCTTCAGGGGAGGGGTTGGGGTGGGGGCGTCCGGGCACCCGACCATCGGCTGGGGAGCGAAGCCGCCGTATCATTTATGGCGTGCAACACGCCTTTGATGGTGCCGATCACCTCCGCATTGGAAAATCGCACCAAGTGCATCTAACCGCCGATCACGCCGCTCGTCCGCTTCGACATCATGCGTTTCTCCGTCGATTTCTATGCCAAGCCCGACTGCAGGGCATAAGAAATCGATGATCGCGAGTGCTTCCAGGACTACATGTTGCCGTCGAAACTTATAACCGGCTAGCTGCGAATTCGAGAGCGAACGCCACAAACGCTTCTCGGGTTCTGTCGGGTTACGGCGCATTTCCTTCGCGCGCTTCAGAAGTTCGGCTTCTGTCACCGCTGGACTTCCCCACCCCAACCCCTCCCCTGAAGGGGAGGGGCTTTTTTCACGCAGGCCCGCCCGAGGAGAACGGGAACATCGCCCAATACGGCTCGGCTTCCTTGCGGGTCCGCGCAACAGAAGGCCGCGCCTCCAGACGCGCATGATAGGCCGACAGCACCGGCCAGGCATCGAACGGGCGCACGTGCCGCGCATACCAGAGCGCGGGGGCGGCGGCGCAGTCGGCGATTCCGAACGTATCGCCTGCCGCCCATTCGCGCCCGGCCAGCTTGCCCTCCAGCCAGGCATAGCTCTTGTCGAGAAGCGCCTTCGCCTGCTCCACGCCAAAGGAATCGGCATTGCCCGCGGGCCGGATGCGCTCCGCCACGATCGCCTGCATCGGCGTCATCACATAATCGTCGAAGCAGCGATCCATGAAGCGCGCCTCCAGCGCCGCCTCGGCCTCTGCGGGCACCATCGGCGGGCCGCTCCCCAGCCGGTCGGCATAATCGATGATGATGCTCGATTCGGCGACGGCACGCTCGCCATCGAGCAGCAACGGCATCTTCGCCATCGGCCACAGGCTCGCGAACCGCGCGTAGATTTCGGGTTCGTCGGGCGCGATCATCTGCGGCTCGAAGGCGATGCCGCGCTCGTACAAAGCGATCTGCACCTTGTGGCAATAGGAGGACAGGGGATGGGCGAAGAGCTGGATCGTCATGGCACCGTGGATACCATATCTGGTGTCCGCGTCACCCGCCGCCGCCTCCGATCCGGTGCGTCGTCCACCGCGCAATTTTTCTGTGGGTTTCCGTGTTCGTTCTCTTGCCTTTCGCGCGCGCGGCGGAAGTCCGCGCGTCGCGCCCGATCGGCCGTTTCGGCGATGCCACGAACCGAGTCAAAATAGCGACGAACCGAGTCCCTAATCTGTAATTTACCGTATTGCGTCGGAGAGCGAACCGGCACAATCTGTTGGGGTTGAGTTCGGGGGCGGACCCAATCACTGGTAGAACACGTACCGTGATCTTATATTACGGACAGGTTGCAACGCGCGCCGTCGGCGCGTGGGTGGACCATTTTTGTTCTCGCCGCAGGGCCCCGGAATGATACCATGGGGGCTTGTCCCCCGATTCGAACGGACCGGGAACACCGGCGCGTTGTAGGCTTTGATGCGGGGGCAAGATCGATGGACTTCAGAGAGACCGAGGAAGTGAGCGTAGCAATGGCGACCGACACGATCGAAGCGGCAGCGACCGCAGGCGCGGACCGCAAGCTGGAGGCCCGCGGCGATTCGAAGGAAGTGCGCCCGCGCCTGTACCCGGTCGAGGTCGATCACTCGCGCGACGCGCTGCTCACCGATTTCGGCAAGGACACGCTCAACGACCGCTATCTCTTGCCCGGCGAACGCTATCAGGATCTGTTCGTGCGCGTCGCCTCGGCGTACGCGGATGACGCCGGCCATGCGCAGCGGCTCTACGATTACATCTCGAAACTGTGGTTCATGCCCGCCACGCCCGTCCTGTCGAACGGCGGCACCGGGCGCGGCCTGCCCATCTCGTGCTTCCTCAATTCGGTGCCCGACAGCCTCAACGGCATCGTCGACACCTGGAACGAGAACGTCTGGCTCGCCTCGCGCGGCGGCGGCATCGGCACCTATTGGGGCAACGTGCGCGGCATCGGCGAGCCCGTCGGCCTCAACGGCAAGACCAGCGGCATCATCCCCTTCGTGCGCGTGATGGATTCGCTGACGCTGGCGATCTCTCAAGGGTCGCTGCGGCGCGGCTCGGCCGCCTGCTATCTCGACATCAGCCACCCGGAGATCGAGGAGTTCCTCGAAATCCGCAAGCCCAGCGGCGACTTCAACCGCAAGGCATTGAACCTCCATCACGGCGTCCTCATCCCCGACGCCTTCATGGAGGCGGTGCGCGACGGCGCCGAATGGACGCTGCGCAGCCCCAAGGACCAATCCGAGCGCGGCAAGGTCGATGCCCGCGCGCTGTTCCAGAAGCTGGTCGAAACCCGCCTCGCCACCGGCGAGCCCTACATCGTCTTTGCCGATCACGTGAACAACGCGATGCCCAAGCATCACCGCGAACTGGGCCTCAAGGTCTCGACCTCGAACCTGTGCAGCGAGATCACGCTGCCGACCGGCAAGGATCACCTCGGCAACGATCGCACCGCAGTCTGCTGCCTGTCGTCGCTCAACCTAGAGACCTGGGACGAGTGGAACGGCGAGAAGGGCTTCATCGAGGACGTGATGCGTTTCCTCGACAACGTCCTGCAGGACTATATCGACCGCGCCGAGCCCGGCATGGAAAAGGCCGCTTACTCCGCAATGCGCGAGCGTTCGGTCGGCCTCGGCGTAATGGGCTTCCACTCGTTCCTGCAGGCGCGCGGCCTCGCCTTCGAAGGCGCGATGGCCAAGTCGTGGAACCTGCGCATGTTCAAGCACATCAAGGCGCAGGTCGACGAGGCGTCGATGCACCTCGCAGTCGAGCGCGGGCCCTGCCCCGACGCTGCGGATCGCGGCATGATGGAGCGCTTCTCGTGCAAGATGGCGATCGCGCCGACCGCGTCGATCAGCATCATCTGCGGCGGCACCTCGGCCTGTATCGAGCCGATCCCGGCCAACATCTACACGCACAAGACGCTGTCGGGCAGCTTCTCGGTCCGCAACCCGTATCTCGAAAAACTGCTGATCGAGAAGGCGAAGAACGCCGAGGCCGTGTGGGTCTCGATCCTCGAGCGCGGCGGCTCGGTCCAGCATCTCGACTTCCTCAGCCAGGAGGAGAAGGACTGCTACAAGACCAGCTTCGAGATCGACCAGCGCTGGCTGATCGAGCTCCAGGCCGATCGCACACCCTATGTCGACCAGTCGACCAGCCTCAACCTGTTCATCCCGGCCGACGTCGAGAAATGGGATCTGCTGATGCTCCACTTCCGGGCGTGGGAGCTCGGCATCAAGTCGCTCTACTATCTCCGCTCCAAGTCGGTGCAGCGCGCCGGCTTCGCCGGCGGCGTCGAAGCCGACAACACGATCGACGCCCCGAAGTTCGAGCTGGGCGAGTCGACCGATTACGACGAATGCCTCGCGTGCCAGTGAGGTGGGACAGCTAAATCACCCTCACCCTCCCACGCGGCTGCGCCGCGCGGGCCCCTCCCTCTCCCAAAGGGAGAGGGACGCTGGTGCCCGGCCATTCCCTCTCCCTTTGGGAGAGGGAGGGAGCCGCGCAGCGGCGGAAGGGTGAGGGCGACCAATGCGCCTCTATCAAGATCAGCCTTCAGGAACCGTCCCGCGCGCCCGGCAACTCCGCCGCGACGCGCCGGAACCCGAACGCCGCCTGCTGCGTGCGCTTCGGGAGGCGTTTCCGCATCTGAAATGGCGGCATCAGGCGCCGGTGGGTCCGTTCTATGCCGACATCCTGTGCTTTTCGGAAAAGCTGGTGATCGAAATCGACGGCGACACCCATGCCGGCCGTGAGCGGAATGACGCGACACGCACGCGCTACATCGAAAGCGAAGGCTTCCATGTACAGCGTTTCACCAACGCGGATGTGATGGACACTGTCGAGGGCGTCATCACCGCTATTTCCCTCTCCCTGCGGGAGAGGGAGGGAGCGCCAAAGGCGCGGAAGGGTGAGGGTGACGCCCAAAAGGAAAAGGGCGAGCCGACCAACGCGGCTCACCCTCACCCGACCTCGCTACGCTCGGCCACCCTCTCCCGATGGGAGAGGGATTTATGAGCTCAAACCTCTTCTTCCAGCGTCACCGCCACGTCGGCGTTGGCGCTCAGGCGCACCTTGTCGCCCTCGACATCGGCGACGAGGCCGCCCGAGATGTAGTGATGGTGCCCTTCATGGCTGCCGGAGCCTTCGGTAACCTGCGCACCGCTGTCCTTCTTGGTCAGCTTGATGCGGTCGCCGTCGACATGGTCGACCGTACCGACATGGACGCCGTCCGCGCCGATGACTTCCATATGTTCCTTGATCGCGCTCAGATCGGCCATGATACTCTCTCCTGCGTTGTAACTGCGCCGGATCAACGCACGCCCGCGCGATTCGGATGCACGGAGCAACATGCGTGAAACATTTCGCCGCCCTCCCCTTGCTCGCCGCCCTCTCGGCCTGCGCGCATCAGGCCGCCAGCGCCGTCGCGCACACGCCCGAGACGCCCGGCTTCCTGCTCGGGGTGTGGCACGGCTTCATCTTCCCCGTAGCCTGGGTGCTGTCGCTGTTCGTGCCGGACATCGCCGTCTACGCCGTGCCCAATGACGGCGGCTGGTACGATTTCGGCTTCTTCATCGGCATCGTCTTTCTGGGCGTCGGCTCGCACCGCACGCAGAAGGTCTATGTCACGCGGGTGGTGCGGCGATGAGCTACCAGATCGCCATCATGTACGGCGTGTCGGTGCTGTTCGCGGGTCTCGGCGCGGGCCTGCTGCTTTCGTTGCTGCGGCCGAGCGGCCCCGGCAAGGTCTATGCCTTTCGCATGGTCGGCATCATGGCGCTCGCGCTCGGCGTCGTCCTCTTCGCCTCGGCGACCGCCATGTGGCAGTGGAGCGCCGAGGGGAGCGTGGCACCATGAGCCTCTTCGCCGGCGACTATAATCTGCAGGCGCTGGTCGCGGCGGTGGTCGGCGCGTGGCTCTACGTCAGCGAGCCGCCCTCGGCCCGCATCGCCGGCGGCACCGCGAGCCGCACGCGCGCGCTCTGGCGCCTTTCGGGCATCGTGCTGATGCTCGGCGCGGCGGCGTATCTCGTCGTGCAGGTCGCAGGGGGTGCGGCATGAGCGGTCTTTCAACCGTCGCCATTGTGCGCCTGTTGATGCTGGTCGGAGCGGCCTGGATTCTTCTCGCAGGGTGGACAGTCCGGGCACGACACAGATTTGACGCGATCATTCTTATCGGTGCCGGGCTAATCCTGCTCGGCCATCTGATATTCTGGCAATTTGGCCTCGTTTTCGCGAACCGGTTTCTCGCGCCGTTCGCACTGCTGTTTTCCCCGCCAATCCTTTATCTTGTCGCCTTCGTCTTTTGTGTCTGTTTCTTCGTGACCAAGGTCCGCGGCTGGCCTCGCGCGGTCTATCTGGCCGGCAGCATAGTCGTTCTGTCGCCGCTCATATTTCTGTTCGTCGTTCTGCCAGCCGCCTTTCTAACGCATCACTGATTTTCTCGGAGTAACGCTCATGTCCCTTCTCGAAGCCCGCAAGCAGTACAAGCCGTTCGAATACCCCTGGGCGTTCGACTTCTGGAAGCGGCAGCAGCAGATCCACTGGATGCCCGAGGAAGTGCCGCTCGGCGAGGATTGCCGCGACTGGGCGCAGAAGCTCTCCGATCACGAGCGCAACCTGCTCACGCAGATCTTCCGCTTCTTCACCCAGGCCGATGTCGAGGTGCAGGATTGCTACCACGAGAAATACGGCCGCATCTTCAAGCCGACCGAGATCAAGATGATGCTCGCCGCCTTCTCCAATATGGAGACGGTGCATATCGCCGCGTACAGCCACCTGCTCGACACGATCGGCATGCCGGAGAGCGAATACGGCGCCTTCCTCGAATATAGCGAGATGAAGGACAAGCACGATTACCTGCAGAATTTCGGCGTCGACAGCGACGAGGATATCGCCAAGACGCTCGCCATGTTCGGCGGCTTTACGGAAGGGTTGCAGCTCTTTGCGAGCTTCGCGATGCTGATGAACTTCCCGCGCTTCAACAAGATGAAGGGCATGGGGCAGATCGTGACGTGGTCGATCCGCGACGAGAGCCTGCACTGCGAAGGCATCACCAAGCTGTTCCACACCTTCGTGCGCGAACGCGACTGCTTCACCAAATCGGTGAAGGCCGACATCCGCGAGATGTGCCAGCACACCGTCCACCTCGAGGACAATTTCATCGACCTCGCCTTCGAGATGGGCCCGGTCAACGGCATGACGCCCAAGGAGATCAAGAAGTACATCCGCTTCACCGCCGACTGGCGCCTCGGCCAGCTCGGCCTGAAGCCGATCTACATGATCGACGAACACCCGCTGCCGTGGCTCGTGCCGATGCTCAACGGCGTGGAGCACGCCAATTTCTTCGAACAGCGCGCGACCGAATATTCGAAGGCCGCGACGCGCGGCAACTGGAACGAAGTGTGGGACACGTTCGACAAGCGCGGCAAGGCGAAGGCCGGGCTGGCGGCGAACGATGTGCCTGCGGGCGAGGATGAGGGGGATATGTTTTCGAAGGCTGGGATCGCGGCGGAATGAGCGCCGGGCGCGGGATTAGCGCGAGCTAATCCCCGCCTCAAGGCGCGACCGGCCGGCGCGGCCACAGCCGCGGCCGACGACGCGGGCTTTGCCCGCGGCAGTTTTCTCAAATGCTACCTTGACCGGATTCAGCGCCGTCAATAAGATCTGGTTTTGTTCTCTGCGTTGAAAATGGGGCCACCATGCTTGATCCAGCCGGTCATCTCTCTGCTGCTGTTGATCTCCTTGGCACCGCGAAAGGAAAAAAGTTCGGAACGATCTTGGCCGATCCCCCTTGGCAATTTCAAAATCGGACCGGCAAAGTCGCACCAGAACACAAGCGCTTGAATCGCTATGGTACGATGACGCTGGACGACATTTGCGCCCTACCCGTCGCCGACATAGCCGCCGATCCCAGCCATCTTTATCTGTGGGTGCCGAACGCGCTGCTACCGGATGGTCTGCGAGTCATGGATGCTTGGGGCTATCGCTACATCTCGAACATCGTGTGGCACAAAGTGCGCAAGGACGGCGGATCGGACGGGCGTGGCGTCGGCTTCTATTTCCGCAACGTCACCGAATTGCTGCTGTTCGGGGTGCGTGGCAAGAACGCCCGCACGCTCGATCCGGGCCGGAGCCAAGTCAATATGATGCAAACGCGGAAGCGTGAACACAGCCGCAAGCCGGACGAGCAATACAAGATTATCGAGGATTGCAGTTGGGGACCACGCCTCGAAATGTTCAGCCGCGGAGCTCGCAAGGATTGGACGGTTTGGGGCAACCAAGCGGACGAAAGCTATAAGCCGACATGGGATACCTACGGCTATAATTCCGCTATCGCCGCTGAGTGATGCTTGAGCGCCTTTGCGATGCCGGTTTCGAAGTGCTGTTCACCAGTCACGCCGAAGCCATCATCTTACACGACTTCCCCGATCTGGTCGGCGAACTTGAAAGTTCGCTGCTCAATATCTCGTTGCCGATGACGGAGATTATTGGCGGCGGTGGCGGTGAAGCGAAGATGACACAGCGGCTTCGCCGTGGCCTTGCAGCCAAGGAATGGACCAAGCACAACTTTGAACTAAAAAAGACTGTTGATGGGGTAGCAAAAGAATCAATCAGTCATGAGATTGATCACGTTCGTCGAAGCGATAAGGGCATCTTCGCTCTAGAAATTGAATGGAATAACAAGGATCCATTTTTCGATAGGGACTTAGAAAATTTCAAACGACTTCACGCTGAGGGTGCGATCAGCGTTGGGGGTATCGTGACAAGAGGCTCGGCAATGCAAGCAGAGATGCGCGAACGCGTCGAAAGCTTCGCGACCGATCGTAACATTCTGGATTTCGAAGGTTTGATGGAGTTTGGTGCCGGTTCCCCCACGGCGCCCCAGCGTAAACAGATCCAAGGCGATCTCGATCGACAAGTGCCATTTGCAAAAGCTTGGTCACGCAAATTCACAAGCGACAAATTCGGTATGGCAACGACTCATTGGTCAAAACTGATCGACCGCGTTCACCGTGGTGTCGGAAACCCCTGTCCTCTAGTTTTGATTGGCTTACCGCCAAGCATAATTGATATGTCAGCTTAAGCTGTCCTACACGCCCGAAACCTGCATAATCCCGCAGCTCCCGCGACCACCCGGAGAGCATGCACATGACGACCCGCTTCCCGTCCGCCCAACCCTGCGCGATCACGCGGCGGGCCGCTCGGCCATCCACTCGGTTCGTCGCATTCCCCGCGATACGGGGCGCTCCCTTCGTCACCTTCGCCGCCGCGAAACGGGCGGATCAGGATGACCTTTCCGCGCGCGATCGGATCAATTCCGGAAACGATCGACGCGGATATTTTCGATTCAGGCGTCAATCTGTCAAGCGAACTCTCACTCTCGCGCGACGGCGAACCCCGCGAACGACTGCCGCACCGGCATCAGCTCCAGCGTGTTGATGTTGAGGTGCGCGGGCTGGCTCGCCACCCACAGGATGGTCGCGGCGATGTCCTCCGCGGTCATCGGCTCGGCACCGGCGTAGAGTTTGTCGGACGCGCCCTGGTCGCCGCCGGTGCGCACGACGGTGAATTCGGTTTCGACCATGCCGGGCTCGATCGAGGTCACGCGCACGCCCGTGCCGCCCAAGTCGCTGCGCAGGCCGAGGCTGAACTGGCGCACGAACGCCTTGGTCCCGCCGTAGACGTTGCCGCCGCTGTACGGATAGGTCGCCGCGACCGAGGACAGGTTGATGATCGCGCCGCGCCGCGCGACGATGCCGGGCAGCAGGCGGTGCGTGACGGTGGCGAGCGCGGTCACGTTGGTGTCGATCATCGTGCGCCATTCGTCGAGGTCGGCGCGCTGCGCGGGCGCAGTGCCGAGCGCGAGGCCGGCGTTGTTGACGAGCAGGTCGACGTCGCCGAACGGCACCGGCAGCGCGCCCAGCGCCGCCTCGAACGCCGCCGCGTCGCGCACGTCGAACGCGGCCGGGTGGACGCGCTCGCCCAGCTCGGCGGCGAGCGCCTCGAGCCGCTCGGCCCGCCGGCCGGTCGCGACGACATGCCACCCCGCGCCCGCCAGCGCACGGACGGTCGCGGCCCCGATCCCGGAGGTCGCGCCGGTGACGAAAGCGGTCGGCATGGGGCAGGCTCCTCGGTTGGGTTGGGAGCCGTCATGTCGCCAGGGCGCAGGAGAGGCAAGGGTGATCACCCTCACCCTTCCGTCGCTTCGCTCCTCCCTCCCTCTCCCAACGGGAGAGGGAAGGGGCCCGCCCGGCGCAGCCGGGTGGGAAGGGTGAGGGTGACCGCCTAGAACAAGAGCTTGCGCAGCGACACGCGCACCGTCCGGCCGAGCGGGTTGAGGTAGCCGGGCTGGTAGGCGGTCGGGGTCAGTCCGTCGATGTCGGTCACCTTCTGCCGCGCGTCGAACAGGTTGGTGATGCCCAGCGTCACCCGCGTCCCCCGGAAGAAGGGATGCGCCTTGATGAGCTTCAGCTGCTGGCCGAGGTCCGCGAAGAAGCGCAGGTTGACCGTGCCGAGGTCGGAGAAGCGCAAGGGGTCGGGGTTGGCCGCCGTGCCGCCGTTGACGATCGTCGCGCTCTGCCAGTTGGCGGAGAGCCGCACGCCGAGGCCGTTGTTGTTGTAGCCGCCCTGCGCCTCGATCTCGTGACGCGGCTGGCCGCCGCCGGTGCCGATCGTGTCGCCGCGCAGTAGGTCGAGCCGCGGCCCGCCGTTCGCGACCAGCACGTCGTCGGTGAAGTGCAGCGTGTGGTAGACCGCGAACTGCAGCCGCCCGCCGCCCTGCCCGCGCCCGCCGCCGCCGAAGCCGCCACCGCCGCCCCGGAAGCCGCCGCCCCCGCCGCCAC
>NZ_JAUQSZ010000012.1:107500-182604 GCF_030580995.1 Sphingomonas immobilis | reverse complement strand
GCGGTCCGTCGCGCGGCCCCTGCGGGCGCGGCGCGACCGGTGGCGGCGCGCCCTTGCTCGGCGCGACGGTATAGCCCTCCTTCGCCAGCGCGCCGAAGGTCGTCCGCACGCTCGCGGTGATCGCGGCCTGCACCGGCTGCGGCAGGTCGCCGAAGGTGGTGTTGGGGTGGATCGCGTTGATGTCGCGGATCAGCGCATTCTGCAGGCCGCCCGACGCGGTCTTGAGCGCCGCCACGGCATCGAGCACTGCGGCAACGATCGCGCTTTCCATCACTTCGGTTGCAGATCTCGCCACCCACTTACTCCTCGATTCCCAATTGCCATAGCACGAAGGCATGCTCCTCCGCTGCCTCGCGCAAGCTCTCGAACCGCCCCGATTTGCCGCCGTGCCCCGCGCCCATGTTGGTCTTGAGGAACAGGACATTGTCGTCGGTCTTGGTCGCGCGCAGCTTGGCGGCCCATTTCGCCGGTTCCCAATAGGTCACGCGCGGATCGTTGAGCCCGCCCGAGATGAACAGCGGCGGATAGGCCTGCGCGCGCACCTGATCGTAAGGCGAGTAGGAGCGGATCAGCTCAAACGCCGCCTTGTCCTCGATCGGATTGCCCCATTCTGGCCATTCGCCCGGCGTCAGCGGCAGATCGGCATCCATCATCGTGTTGAGCACGTCGACGAACGGCACGTCGGCGATCACCGCGCCCCACAGCTCGGGATCGGAATTGACCACAGCGCCCATCAACTCGCCGCCCGCCGAGCGCCCGGCGATGGCGATGCGGCCGGCGCTGGTCCAGCCCTGTTCGATCAGCCCCTTCGCGACATCGACGAAATCGTTGAAGGTGTTGGTGCGCTTCTCGAGCTTGCCGTCGAGATACCATTGCTGGCCGAGATCGTCGCCGCCGCGGATATGCGCGATGGCATAGGCGAAGCCGCGGTCGAGCAGCGACAGCCGCCCGGTCGAGAAGCCCGGCGGGATGGCGTGGCCGTAAGCGCCGTAGGAATAGAGGAACAAGGGCGCACTGCCGTCCTTCGGGAAGTCCTTCGGATAGACGATCGACACCGGGATTTCCGTCCCGTCGCGCGCGGCGATCTTCAGCCGCTCGGTGCGGTACTTCTCGCCGTCATAGCCCGACGGGATTTCCTGCACCTTGAGGAACGTCATCGCGCCGGTGGCGACATCGTAATCATATTCGGTGCCCGGCGTGACCATCGATTCATAACCGAGTCGCAGCACCTGCATGTCATATTCGGGATTGTTGCCGAGGCCCGCGTCATAGCTCGCCTCGGGGAAGGCGATGCGCCTGGGGTCGCCGCCCTCGTAGCGGTGGATCTCGATCTGATCGAGCCCGTCCTCGCGCCCGTCGACGATGAAGAAATCCTGGAAGCACGTCACCGCCGTCATGTAGAAATGCTTCGACGGCGCGATCTTCTCGATCCACTCCCCCGGCGCGCCGATCTGCGCGGTGCAGCAGCGAAAGTTCGGATCGGTGTCGTTGGTGTGGATGAAGAGCGTGTCGCCGTGCAGGTCGACATCGTATTCGCGGCCCACTTTGCGTGCGCTCACCAGCAACGGCGTCGCGGTCGGGTCGGCGGCGGGGATCAGATAGACTTCGCTCGTAACATGATCGCCGCTCGCGAGGATGATCCACTGGCGGTCGCTCGATTCGGATACGCCGACGCGGAAGCCCTCGTCGGCCTCCTTGAACAGCTCGACATCGTCCGCCGCCGCCGTGCCCAGCCGGTGCAGCCGCGCATTGTCCGTGCGCCATTGATCATTGGCGAGGCCATAGAGGAAGCCGCTGTCGTCGGCGGTCCACACGATCTCGGAGAGCATGCCGGGGATCGTGTCGGGCAGATGCTCGCCGGTTTCGAGGTTCTTGACGCGGATCTCGAACCGCTCCGAGCCGTTGTCGTCGATCGCATAGGCGAGCAATCGCCCGTCGTTGCTGACGGAAAGCGCGCCGAGCCGGAAATACTCGCGCCCCTCGGCCAGCGCCGGCTCGTCGAGGATCAGTTCGTCGTCACCGCCCGCGACGGGCTTGCGCCACCATTTGCGATACTCGCCGCCGGTTTCGAACGCCGTCCAGTACAGCCAGTCGCCGTCCTTCTGCGGGACGGACGAATCGTCCTCCTTGATGCGGCCCTTCATCTCTTCGTAGAGCCGGTCGACCAGCGCCTTTCGCGGCGCCATCATCCCCTCGAAATAGGCGTTCTCGGCCTCGAGGTAGGCGAGCACGTCCTTGTCGGTGACGTCGGGATATTTCGGATCCTTAAGCCAGGCATACGAATCCTCGACGGTGATGCCGTGCGCGGTGAAGCTATGGGCGCGCGTTTCCGCGACGGGAGGCGTGAGGCTGTCAGTCATGGGGCCGCCCTACCGCGCGGACGCGCCAAGGCAAAGACGGATCAGGTCGCGGGTACGACGTCCAGTTCGGCATAACGCTGGCGATATGCCTCCAGCACCGCCTTGCTGTCGGCGCGGAGCGTGTCGATCTTCGCCTCCCACACCGCCTGCGCCTTGCGGATCGCCTTGGGGCTGCGGCTGTGCGCCAGCGCCTGCGAATAGGCGAGCGAGAGGTTGTAATCGACCGTCGCCAGTGTCCAGTCGGTGCAGATCAGTGCGCGGGCGGGCGATGTCCGCCCGTCGCACGAAAAGGTCTGTACGCGCGTCGCGGCCTGCGGATCAGGCCCGGCCGGCAGCGCGTCGGGCGCGGAGTCCTCAGTCTGCTCGTGCTTGGGCGGCAGGAACAACGCGGCGAAACGCTCCGACCAGCCGTTCTTCTTCGCGGCGGATGCAGGCGCGGCGGCGGTGACGGCGATCGCCGCTGCCGTAGCAGTTGGCGTCGGGCTCGGCGCCGCCGGAGCGGGCGCGCCCATCCGCCAGCCGAACACCACCGCGCACAAGGCCACGCTGCCGACCGCGAGCAAGCCGACCGTCGAGACGCCGGTGCCGGCCGTCGATTTGGTGAGCAAAGGACAGGCCGCATCGCGGCAGCGGATCAGAGTGACCTCGCTGATATCCTGCTTGCAGAGCTTGCATGCACTCTTCGCCATACGCGCGGGCTATCACGCCTATGGTTAACGCGTCGTTTCGGCAGGGATATGACCGCGTGGTGCCCCTGTCATCTGCGACTGCGATCTGGCAAACTCGCGGTTCATCCGATTGAACGAGTAGCCCATGTCCACCTATTCCGCCCGCCTCGCCGCCCTTCGCGAACAGCTTGCCCGCGATCGCCTCGACGGTTTCGTCGTGCCGCTCACCGATGAGCATATGAGCGAATATGTCGGCGGCTATGCGCAGCGTCTCGCCTGGCTGACGGGCTTCCAGGGCTCGGCGGGATCGGCGGTCGTGCTGCCGGAGGCTGCGGCGATCTTCACCGACGGCCGCTACACGCTGCAGGTGCGCGAACAGGTCTCCGCCGACGACTGGGAATATGTCGCCGTCCCGCAAACCAGCATCTCGGGCTGGCTCGGTGCGCATGCCGCCAAAGGCGCGCGCATCGGCTATGATCCCTGGCTGCACACGCGCGAATGGGTGGAGGAGGCTACGAAGGCTCTCGCGGAACGCGGCGCGAGCCTCGTGGCGGTCGACACCAATCCGGTCGACGCCGTCTGGCCCGACCGGCCCGCGCCGTCCGACGCGCGCGTCGTCGTGCAGGACGATGAGCGCGCCGGTGCGTCCTCCGCGAGCAAGCGCGCGCTGATCGCCGACTGGCTTTCCGAGCGCAAGGCCGATGCCGTCGTGCTGACCGCGCTCGATTCGATCGCCTGGGCGCTCAACGTGCGCGGCCGCGACGTCGCCCACACGCCGGTCGCGCTCGCCTATGCCATCGTCGATGCCGACGGCACCGCCGATCTGTTCGTAGCACCCGAGAAGATCGACGACAGCGTGCGCCAGCATCTTGGCAACGCCATCCGCCTGCGCGACCGATCCGAGTTCGCGCCCGCGCTGAAGACCTATGCCGGCAAGCGCGTCGCCGCCGATCCCGAGCGTGCCGTCGCCGCGATCTTCGATTCGCTGGAAGCCGGGGGTGCCACCGTGCTGGCGCTGCGCGATCCCGCCGTGCTCGCCAAGGCGACCAAGAACCCTGCCGAGATCGCCGGGCACAAGGCCGCCTCGGCACGCGACGGCGCGGCGCTGGCGCGCTTCCTGCGCTGGGCGGAGACCGCGCTTCCGGCGGGCGGCGAGACCGAGCTTTCGGCGGCTGCCAAGCTGCAGGAATATCGCGAGGCGACCGGCGTGCTGCTCGACAGTTCGTTCGACACGATCTCCGCGACCGGCGCACACGGCGCGAGCCCGCACTACAAGGTGACGGACGAAAGCAACGTCGCGATCGAGCCGGGCCAGCTGTACCTGGTCGATTCGGGCGGTCAGTACGCCGACGGCACCACCGACGTGACGCGCGTGCTGCCTGTCGGCACGCCGACGCAGGAAATGCGCGACCGCTTCACGCGCGTGCTGCGCGGCCATATCGCGCTCGCGACGGCGATCTTCCCGCCGGGCACCAACGGCGGCCAGCTCGACGCCTTCGCGCGGCGGCCCTTGTGGGAAGTGGGCCTCGATTACGGCCACGGCACGGGCCACGGCGTCGGCGCGTATCTTGCGGTGCATGAGGGGCCTCAGCGCATCGCCCAGCCGAGCTATCCCGGCGGCGGCCCGTCCGAACCCTTGCGCGCCGGCATGATCCTCTCGAACGAGCCCGGCTATTATAAAGCGGGCGAATACGGCATCCGCATCGAGAACCTCATCCTCGTCGAGGAGCGCCGGATCGAAGGTGCGGAAAGCCCGATGCTCGGCTTCGAGACGCTGACCTTCTGCCCGATCGAGCGGTCGCTGATCGTCGCCGAGATGCTCTCGCCAAGCGAGCGCGCCTGGCTCGACGCCTATCACGCGCAGGTCGTCGCGGTGCTGTCACCGCAGATGGACGACGGCGAGCGCACCTGGCTCGCCGCCAAATGCGCCCCTATCGTTTAGTCTCAATCCTCCCCCGCCAGGGGGAGGTGGCGCGAAGCGCCGGAGGGGGAGGTCGGGGATGCGCTCGCGATGGTTTCGCTCACCGCCCCCTCCGTCACGCTATGCGTGCCACCTCCCCCTGGCGGGGGAGGATTTCCGGAACTCCGTGCCCGCTCCTTGCGCCTGCGCAGATTCTCGCGCAGCGCCTCGGCCAGCCGCTCCTCGCGCGTCTTCTCGTCCTTCACCGCTTCGTACCTTGACATTCGGGGCCCGCTCGTCTCTTACGCGCGCTCCGCGAAAACCGGAAACATGCTGCCGTAGCTCAGTGGTAGAGCGCATCCTTGGTAAGGCTGAGGTCGTGAGTTCAATCCTCACCGGCAGCACCATTTCCCCGAACGCTTCGGCGTGAGCGGGGAGACGTCGACCCGCTATCCCGGCTGGACGCTGACGGCGACGATGCTCGCCTCCAGCCTCGCCTTCATCGACGGCTCCGTCACCAACGTCGCACTGCCCGCAATCGACCGTGATCTGCACGGCAGCGCGGCCGATCTGCAATGGACGGTCAATGCGTACCTGCTGCCGCTCTCGGCGCTGCTGCTGATCGGTGGGGCGCTCGGCGATCATTTCGGGCGGCGGCGCGTGCTGGTGGCGGGGATCGTGCTGTTCGCGCTCGCCTCGGTCGCCTGCGCCTTTGCAGGCGATCTCACCCTGCTGCTCGCGGCGCGGGCGGTGCAGGGGATCGGCGCGGCGCTGCTGATGCCCAACAGCCTCGGCATCCTCGGCAGCGCGTTCGAGGGCGAGGCGCGCGGGCGGGCGGTCGGCACCTGGGCCTCGGCCGGTGCCATCGCCAGCGCCGTCGGCCCGCCGCTCGGCGGCTGGCTGGTCGGCGCGGTCGGCTGGCGCGCGACCTTCTATCTCAACGTGCCGGTCGCCATCGCCGCGATCGTGATCGCTGTGCTGTTCGTCGAGGAAAGCGCGGAGGGGAAACAACCGCTCGACCTGCCCGGCGCGGTGCTGGCGACGCTCGCGCTCGGCACGCTAACCTGGGCGCTGACATTGTGGTCGAGCCATCATGTCGCGACGCCCGAGGTCTGGGCGGGGCTCGGCGCGGGCCTCGCGCTGCTGGCGGCATTCCTGTGGGTCGAGCATGCGCGCGGCAAGGATGCGATGATGCCGCTCAGCCTGTTCGGATCGCGGCCCTTCGTCGGGCTGACGGTGCTGACCTTCCTGCTTTACGGTGCGCTCGGCGGGCTGATCGTGCTGCTGCCCTATCTGCTGATCGTCGGCGGCGGCTGGTCGCCGTTGCAGGCGGGGCTCGCGTTGCTGCCCTTCTCGGTCGTGATCGGCACCGCCTCGCGGCTGATGGGGCGGCTGACCGAGACACTCGGCCCGCGCCTGCCGCTCACCATCGGGCCGGTGGTGACGGGCATCGGTTTCCTGCTGCTGATGCGCGCCGATCCCAACGGATCCTATGTGACGAGCATCCTGCCCGGCATCGCCACCATCGCGGTGGGCATGGCGGGGGCGGTCGCGCCGCTGACGACGGCGGTGCTGTCCTCGGTCGACAGCGCGCATACCGGCACCGCCTCGGGCTTCAACAGCGCGATCGCCCGCACCGGCGGGCTGATCGCGACGGCGCTGGCGGGCGCGGTGATCGCACAGTCGGGCGCGGCGCTGACCTCGGCGTTCCAGAACGCCGCCATTATCGCGGCGGTGCTGGCGATCGCCGCGGGCGCGACCGCGTGGCTGACGCTGGCTACGCCGTCTCCAGCACGGTCTTGAGCGTCGCGAGGTCTTTCTCGATCTGCGCGGCATCACGCTCGAACGCGGCATCGTCCATATCGGGCTGGCGGATCAGCACCAGCTCGACCTCGGTCGCATCGCCGACCGCGATCATCCGCAGCGGGATATAGATCTCCGGCTTGCCCGCGATCTTCACGCGGTGATCGAGGACGCCGTAGGCGTTCTCCGGCGTGAAGGTGACGATCGCCTCCCCTTCGGGCGTGTCGGCGACCCAGCCCTCGTCGCCGTGATGCAGCGTCTTGGACATGCCCGCCGCCCACTGCGTGAAATTCTCGGGCCTGTGCGCAAAGGCATAAGCGGCGGCGTATGGCACCGCGATCGTCGTGTGCAGGATGCGAACCATATTGCTCTCCTTCGCAAGGGGGGAAAGCGGCGCGGCTGGGGTTGTTCCCTTGACCGCCCGAATCGCATCGGCCATCCGGTCGGTGGGGGCAGCGGAGTAGCGCGTGGTGGGTGAGTGGCATGAGTGACTGGCGCGGCCGCCGCGTCCTCGTGACCGGCCATACCGGCTTCAAGGGCGGCTGGCTGTGCCTGTTGCTCGAGGAGCTCGGCGCGGAGGTGACCGGCTTCGCGCTGCCGCCGCCGACGGTGCCGAGCCTGTTCGAAAGCGCAGGCATCGGCGCGGGCCTGACGAGCGTGATCGGCGACGTGCGCGACTTGGCCGCGGTCGAGGCTGTCGTGCGACAGGCCGCGCCCGAAGTGGTGTTCCACCTCGCCGCGCAACCGCTGGTGCGCTATTCCTACGACAATCCGGTCGAGACCTACGCCACCAACGTGATGGGCACCGTCCACGTCCTCGAGGCGGTGCGGCAGGCCGGCGGCGTGCGCGCGGTCGTCGCGGTGACGAGCGACAAATGCTACGAAAACCGCGAATGGGTCTGGCCCTATCGCGAGAGCGATCCGATGGGCGGGCACGATCCCTACAGCAGCAGCAAGGGCGCGGCCGAACTGGTGATCGCGGCCTATCGCAGCTCCTATTTCGAAAGCGGAGACGCGCCCAAGCTCGCCTCGGTGCGGGCGGGCAACGTCATCGGCGGCGGCGACTGGTCGGTCGACCGGCTGATCCCCGATCTCGTCCGCGCGTTCGAGGCGGGCGAAGCGCCGGTCATCCGCTCGCCAGCGTCGGTGCGCCCGTGGCAGCATGTGCTGGAGGCTTTGGTCGGCTATCTCGCCATCGCCGACCGGCTCCACGCCGGCGACGCGAGCTTCGCCGACGCCTGGAACTTCGGCCCCGCCGACGAGGATGCGCGCCCCGTCGCCTGGATCGCCGACCGCATGGCGCAGGCCTGGGGCGTGGCAGGCGACTGGGGCACTTTCGACGGCCCGATCCCGCATGAGGCCGGGCTGCTGAAGCTCGATTGCGCCAAGGCCCGCGCCGCGCTCGGCTGGCGGCCGACGCTGACGCTCGCCGAGGCGCTGGAGTCCATCGTCCAATGGCATAAATCGGTCGGCGGCGGCGCATCGGCGCGCGACGTGACCCTCGCGCAGATCCGCGATTTCCTCGCGCGGCAAACCACATTCGAAAGGGCTGCCGCATGAGCGCGAGCACCGTTACCGGCGACCTCGCCGCCCGCATCGTCGCCGAAGAGGGCCCGGAAGGGCTGCGCAAGGCGATCCTGGAGATGGTCGGCGAATATGCCCGCGTCGCCCCGGCCCACGCCCCGCGCGATTTCGTGCCCGGCACCAGTCCGGTGCCCGTCTCCGGCAAGGTCTACGGCGCGGCGGAGATGGAGATGCTGGTCGATTCCAGCCTCGATTTCTGGCTGACGACCGGCCGCTTCAACACCGCGTTCGAGGAACGGCTGTCGGCGCGACTCGGCGTGAAGCATGCCCTCACCTGCAATTCCGGCTCCTCGGCGAACCTGCTCGCGCTGTCGTCGCTCACCTCGCATTATCTGCGCGGCGAGGCGCTGCAGCCCGGTGACGAGGTCATCACCTGCGCGGCGGGCTTCCCGACGACGGTCAACCCGTCGCTGCAATATGGCCTGACGCCGGTGTTCGTCGATATCGACATCCCCACCTACAACATCCTGCCCGAGGCGATCGAGGCCGCGGTGTCGTCCAAGACGCGCGCGATCATGGTCGCGCACACGCTCGGCAATCCGTTCGACCTGGGCGAAGTGATGCGCGTCGCCGAGAAATACGATCTCTGGGTGGTCGAGGATTGCTGCGACGCGCTCGGCGCGACCTATGACGGCAAGGGCGTCGGCACGTTCGGCGACATCGGCACCTTGAGCTTCTACCCCGCGCATCACATCACGATGGGCGAGGGCGGCGCGGTCTTCACCGACAAGCCGCGCCTCAACCGCGTGATCGAATCGATGCGCGACTGGGGGCGCGATTGCTGGTGCGCGCCGGGCATGGACAATACCTGCGGCAAGCGGTTCGGCCGCAAGCTCGGCAGCCTGCCGATGGGGTACGACCACAAATACACCTATGGCCACGCCGGTTATAACCTCAAGATCACCGACATGCAGGCGGCGGTCGGCCTCGCGCAGATGGACCGGCTGGAGGATTTCATCGCCGCGCGCCGCCGCAACTTCGCGCTGCTGACGGAAGGGCTCAAGCCGCTGGAGGATATCATGATCCTGCCGCAGGCGACGCCCAACAGCGATCCGTCATGGTTCGGCTATCCGATCACCCTGCGCGAGGGCCTGCCGTTCGTGCGCGAGGATCTGACTCAGCATCTCGATGCGGCCAAGATCGGCACGCGCCTGCTGTTCGGCGGCAACCTCCTGCGCCAGCCGTACATGAAAGGCCGCCCGCACCGCGCCGTCGGCGATCTCGCCAACGCCAATATCGTGACCGAGCGCACCTTCTGGATCGGCCTTTATCCGGGACTGTCGGGTGCGCACATCGACTATATGGTCGATACGATCACCAAGTTCGTGCGGCGCTGATGCGGAGGCGCGGCTTAAGGCTTCGGTAACCAGTTTCGTCAATATCTGCCCCGGATAGGTTCGACGGGGAAAAGACGTGAAGCACTGGACAGTCAGCGAGGCGCTACCGCAACTGCTGGAGGCGGCCGCCGCCGACCCTGCTTCGCTGCCGCTCGTCGTCGAGCCGCGCATCATCCTCGATTTCGACGGCGTGCTCTTCAATTCCGCGTTCGAGGCCTATTCGGTCTGCAACGTCGCGGTGCGCGGCAATGCCGCCTTCCGCCAGGACGTCTCCTTCGAGGAATTCATGGAGGCCCGCGCCTTCGTGACCGACGCCTGGCAGTACAACCGCGTCTATTCCTGCAAGCGCCACACCGGCAAATACGCCGCGCTGAAGACCGTCAAGCAGGCCGAGGACGACACCGCCTTCGCCAAGACCTTCTTTGCCGCGCGCGCCGCGATGATGCTCGATCCCGACTGGCCCAAGTCGATGGCGCCCTATGATTTCTTCTTCCAGCTCCGCCCGCTGCTGCTTGCGCACCCGGAGCGTTTCGCGATCCTGTCGACGCGTAACGTCGAATCGATCAAGCGCACCTTCGCCTTCTTCGGCGTGCCTGCGGATCTGATCCCGGTGTTCGGGCAGGAGCATATCCGCGAATACGGTTCCAAGCTGCAGGTCGCGCAGGCGCAGGGCTGGCTCTCGGGCGACCGCTTCACCGTCTATGTCGACGACATGACCGATCACCTCAAGCCCTTCGAGGGCAAGGCGCATCTGCCGCTCCACGCCGACTGGGGCTATGATCGCCCCCGCGCCGACAGCCTCGCGCAGGCGCAGATGTTCGGCATCCTCCAGTCGCTGATCGAGCGCGACGAGGAAGAGCAGACGCTGAAGTACAGCGACCAGATCGGCGCGTGGCTGCAACAGGCGGGCTACACCCATTATTTCTACGTCGGCGGGGGCAACATCATGCACCTGACCGAGAGCCTCGACCGCTATCTGACCGGCGTGCCGGTGGTGCATGAGGTCGCGGCGGGGATCGCCGCGGAATATTTCAACGAGATCGCCGCGCCCGCCAAGGCGCTGGCGCTGGTGACGACCGGTCCCGGCCTCACCAATATCGTCACCGCCGTATCGGGCGCGTATCTCGAAAGCCGCGAGCTGCTGGTGATCGGCGGGCAGGTCAAGACCAGCGATCTCGCCCACGGCAAGGTCCGCTCGCGCGGCATCCAGGAGGTCGACGGCGTCGCACTGATGGCGTCCACCACCAAGGCGAGCACGCGCATGCTCGAACCCTTCTCCGCGCGCGATTTCCTCAATGCGATCGCGCCGAGCTGGGAGCCGCGCAAGGGCCCCGTCTTCCTCGAACTGCCGCTCGACGTGCAGGCCGCGACCGTGACGGCCGAGCCGCTCCCCGCCATCACCCCGCCCGGCCTGCCGGTCGCGGCGAACAAGGGCATCGCCGAGGTCGCCGCGCTCTACGCCGCCGCCGAGCGCCCGATCGTGCTGATCGGCGGCGGGGTCGACTATGCGACGATGGCCGATCTGCGCGGCCGCTTCGCCGATCTGCGCATCCCCGTGATGACGACCTATAACGGGGCCGACCGCATCGACGGCGACGATCCCTGCTATCTCGGCCGGCCCAACACCTGGGGGCAGCGCAGCGCCAACATCATCATCCAGAAGGCCGATCTCATCATCGCGCTCGGCACGCGGCTCGGTCTCCAGCAGACCGGCTTCAACTGGCAGGAATTCGGCCGCGCCGCCAAGATCGTCCAGGTCGAGATCGATCCCGGCGAGCTCGCCAAGGGCCATCCGCGCACCGATCTGCGCTTCTGCGCCGACGCCAATGATTTCGTCCGCCGCCTCGTCGCGCAGCCGCTGCCGCCGAAGGACACATGGCGCGCGGAGGCACGCCGCATCCGCGATGCCGTGCCCCGCGTCGAGGACGTCAATCACACCGGCGAAGGCTATATCTCGCCCTACGACTTCATCGTCCGGCTGGAGCCGCTGACGCGCGCCGACGACCTCATCATCCCGTGCAGCTCGGGCAGCGCCTTCACGCTGTCGATGCAGCTCTACAAGCAGAAATACGGCCAGCGCATCCTCACCAACAAGTCGCTCGCCTCGATGGGATACGGCCTGTCGGGCGCGATCGGCGCGTCGGTCGCGAGCGGGGGCAAGCGCCGCACGATCCTGATCGAAGGCGACGGCGGCTTCTCGCAGAACGTGCAGGAACTCGGCACGGTCGACGTCAACCAGCTCGATCTCAAGATCTTCATCTTCCACGATCAGGGCCAGGCCTCGATCCGCATGACGCAGCAGAATTATTTCGACGGCAAATATCTCGGCTGCGATCGCCAGTCCGGCCTCGGCCTGCCGAAATGGACGCGGCTGTTCGCGGCATGGGACATCCCCGTCATCGAACTCCCGCTCGATTTCGAAAGCGACGCGACGTTCCAGGCGATGATGGCCTCGGGCCGGCCCGCCGCCTTCATCGTGCCGATCGACCCGAAGCAGACCTATTTCCCCAAAATCAGCAGCCGCGTGACGGCGAGCGGATCGATGGAATCGAACCCCATCGACCGCATGACCCCGGAGATCGATTACCTTGCGGCACGCTGAGAAATCGCTGCTCGTCATCGGCGGGTCGGGCTTCTTCGGCAAGTCGGTGCTCGACGCCTTCCGGCGCGGGCTGCTGGCGCCGTGGGGCATCGGCCGCATCATCGTCGTCGCGCGACAGGCGAGCCGGATGCGCGCGTGGCACCCGTTGCTGGTCGCGCAGGGCGTCGAACTGATCGACCTCGACATCGGCACCGCGAGCGCATTGCCGCACGCCGACTACGTCCTTCACGCCGCCTCCTCCAGCGATGCGCGCAATTATGCTGCCAACCCGCTCGCCGAGCGCGCCAACATCCTCGCCGCGATCGAGAATTACTGCCGCATCGCCGCGCGCGATCATCAGGGCAGCCGCATCGTCTATGCCAGCAGCGGCGCGGTCTACGGCCAGCAGCCCGCCGACGTCGCGCAGCTCCGCGAGGATTTCACCCCCGGCGACGCCGCCGGTCTCGTCGCCTACAAGCGCGATTACGCCGAGGCCAAGCGCCTGTCGGAGGACGCGCTGGCGCGGCTCGGCGCGCGCGGGCTGGCGGTGTCGGTCGCACGCTGCTTCGCCTTCGCCGGCGCCTATCTGCCGCGCGACCAGCATTTCGCGATCGGCAATTTCATCGCCGACGGCCTTGCCGGCCGGCCGGTGCGCGTATTGGCGACGCGGCCGGTGGTGCGCAGCTACATGCACGCCGACGATCTCGTCCGCTGGCTGATGACCATCGCGCATGACGGCGACGCGACGTGTCCCACCTACAACGTCGGATCGGACGAGGCGGTGACGATGCACCAGCTCGCCGCCGCTGTCGCCGCGCGCTTCGGCGTGGGCATCGACGCCGCCGAGATCACCGACGACACGCCCGATCTTTACGTGCCCTCGATCGCCAAGGCGCGCGATGCGCTCGGCCTCACGCTCGACTACGACCTCACCCGCGCGATCGACGCGGTCGCCGCACGCCTGCGCACGGCCGAGGCGGCATGAGCCTGATCGGCCGCCTCGCCGCGTCGCGCGTGCTCGCGCGGCCGCTGACCCGGCGCAGCGTGTTCGCCGCGCTCGCGGCCGTGCTGGCGCTGCTGACCTTCTACCCGGAACGCTACCGCGCGACGATGTTGCTCGCCCCGCCCGATCTCGGCGTGCAGATGGGCGCGATCGGCCAGATCGGCGGACTGAACGGCCTGATCGGCACGCAATACCAGCCCGAACGCCTGCTCGCCATCGCGCGCAGCCCGCAGGTCGCGCTGGCGGTGGCGCAGGATCTCAAATTGCCGCCGACGCGCGCGACGCTGCGCGACATCGCCTGGAAAACGGAAGTGCGCACGCTGCGCGGCGGCATCGTCGAGGTCGAGGCGATCGACGCGGACCCGGCGCACGCCCTGACGCTCGCCGACAAACTCGGCACCGCCGCGCGCGCGCGCCTGCTCGCGCTCGCCACCAACGGTCAGCCGATGCAGGTGATCCAGCCCGCCTTCGTCGATCCCGCCCGCCAGTACAACACGCTCCCGCTCGGCCTGCTGATCGCGGCGGTGCTGCTGTGGCTCGCGCTCGAATTCTACGGCATCAGCGCGCGCATCGATCGGCGTCGCCATGCGCGATGACATCGAGATTTCGGTCGTCATCCCGACCCGCAACGAGGAATCGAACGTCGCCGCCATCGCGGCAGCGGTGATCGCGCAGCTCGACGCGGCGGGCGCGACCTACGAGCTGATCTTCATCGACAACGTCTCGTCCGACGCCACGGTGCCGCTGGTGAAGGCGATGTGCGCGGCCAACCCGCGCATCAAGCTGATCGTCAACACGCGCAATTTCGGCCAGATGCGATCCCCCACGCATGGTATCTTCCAGGCACAGGGGCGCGGCGTCATCAATATGTGCGCCGATTTCCAGGATGATCCGGCGCTGATCGGGCAGTTCATCGCGCGCTGGCGCGGCGGCGCCCCGATCGTGCTGGGCGTGCGCGAGAGCGAGGAGGGCGGCTCGCTGCCGCTGCGCGTCGCGCGGAATGCTGCCTACGGCATCGGATCGCGGCTCGGCGATTACAAGCTGATCCCCAACGCGACCGGCTTCGGCATCTACGATCGCCGCGTGGTCGATACGATCAAGGCGCTCAACGAGCCCGAGCCCTTCTTCCGCGGGCTGCTGGTCGAGACCGGCTATCCCATCGCGACGATCGGCTTCCCGCGCAAGCCGCGCGCGGGCGGGCGGTCGAACAACAATTTCTGGGCCTTGCTCGATTTCACGATCTCGGGCCTCGCGTCCTGGTCGAAGAAGCTGCTGCGCGCGCCGATGTTCCTCGCCGTCTTCGTGGGCGTGGGCGCGCTGCTGGCGCTGCTGGCCGCACCCGTCGCGGCGCTCGCGGGCTGGCCGGCTTGGCCGTGGCTGGTGGCGGCGCTCGCCGAGGCGCAGGTCGCGGCGCTGCTGTTCTTCCTCGGGCTGGTCGGCGATCAGCTCCGCCACGTCTCCGAACGCACGCGCGGCTTCCCGCTCGTGGTCGAGGGCGAGCGGGTCAATTTCGATGCCTGACCGCAAAACCCTGTTCGAACTGTTCCGCTTCTATCAGGCGGCGCTGGTCAACACCGCGTTCGGTTACGGCCTTTACGCGCTGCTGCTGTGGCTCGGGCTCGGGCGCTATCCGGCGCAGGCGGTCGCGCATGTCAGCGGGACGATCTTCAATTATGCTACCTATTCGCGCCACGTCTTTCGCGGGCAAAGCGGGTCGCCGTGGCGCTTCGTCGCGGTCTATGCCGCCAATTACGGCGTCAATCTCGCGCTGCTCGCGCTCCTCAGCCTCTGGGTGCGCTCGCCCTATGCGGCGGGGCTGCTGGCGACGCTGGCGGCATCGCTGATCAATTACGCCGCGCTGAAGCTCCTGGTGTTCGGCCGTGCCGCGCAACCGGCTTGAACATGCGCTTGCCGCACTGATCCTGACCGGCGTCGCGTATGCGGCGTGGCATCTCGCATCGGCGGGTTTCCTGCCGGTGCCGTTCTTCGTCGACAATGCCGACACGTACATGGACTGGTTCAACACCGCGTGGTGGAGCCGCGACCGGGGCACCTACGATGTCTGGCGCAGCATCTATCCGCCGCTCTCCTTCCTGTTCCTGCGCATGTTCGGGATCGACCGCTGCTATGCGGGCGACGCGCTCGCCGCGCGCGATTGCGACGGGCTGGGCGTGGCGGCGCTGTGGGCGTTCTGGCTGATCGACCTGTGGCTGATCGCGCGCATCTACGCCCGTACCGACCGCGCGACCGCGCTGCCGCGCACCATTGCGCTCGGGTTCGGCCTGCCGATGCTGTTCGGGCTGGAGCGCGGCAACCTCGCGATCGTCTGCCTCGCGCCGTTCATGCTGGCGTTCGGGCCGCTGGTGCGCGCCGCGTGGCAGCGCTGGCTGGCGGCGGCGGTGGCGATCAACTTCAAGCCGTATCTGATCGTCGCGATCATGCCCGCCCTGCTGCGGCGCAAATGGCGCTGGTTCGAGGGCGCGCTGATCGCGACCGCGATCGTCTATGCGATCAGCTGGGGCCTGTTCGGGCGCGGCACGCCCGCCGAGATCGCGACCAACTCGATCCTCTTCGCGCAGGCGATCAAGCCCGTCGTGGCGTGGAAGGATGCGCTGGCGGGCGGATCGTACAATGTGCTGGCGAGCGTTCTCGCCGGGCCTCTCCCGGTCTCGTCCGCGATCGGATCGGACGCGGTCGCGCGCGCCGCCGTCGCAATCCCGGTCGCGATTCACACCGCGCAGGCGCTGATCGCGCTGGCGGCGCTGATGGCGTGGCTGCGGCCGGGCGCGATCCCGGCGCACCGCATGACGGCGCTCGCCATCGCCTTCGCGCTCATCACCAACGAGGCCGGGCTCTACGCGCTGATCTTCTTCCTCTATCTGCTGTTCCTCGAACGCTGGAGCGGGATTGGGCGGATCGTGGCGCTCGTCTGCGGCTATCTGATCTGCCTGCCGTTCGATCTGTGGATCACGCCGCTCTACCCGATCGTCCAGCAGAGCTGGCTCGGCGGGGCTGCGGTGACGGTGGACGACGCGCTGACGCTCGGGCCGCTGGTCCGGCCGGGGCTCGTCATCGTCGCGAGCATCGCCTTGTCGCTTTCCACCATCGCGGCGGCGTGGCGCGCACTGATCGCGGACCGCCCGCACCGCCTGCCGATGCTGGCGCTCGCCTAGGGCCGAGGGTTCGGCTAGTCCGCGTGCCGATGCCGTATCGGATTCATCCCGCGATCCTGTGGGCGGCGCTGGTGGTGCTCCTCGCCGCGCTCGCGCTCGCGCGACCGCTCGACCACGACGAGAGCCAGTATGTCGCCGCGGCGATGCTGTCGGCGTACGGCGCGCTGCCATATCGCGACTATCTCTATCTGCAGACGCCGCTCCAGCCCTTGCTGTTCGCGCCGCTTGCCTTGCTGTTCGGAGGACTGGCGTGGCCGGGGCTGCGGATCGTCAACGCGCTGCTCGGCGCGGGCGCGGTGATGGGCGCGTATGCCGGGATGCGCGCGGCGCGCGTGCCGACCGCAATCGCGGCGGCATCCGCGGCGCTGTTCGCCTGCTGCGACATCCTGCTCTTCAGCATCGGCACCGCGCGCAACGACGCGCTGCCGCTCGCGCTCTTCGCCGCCGCCCTGCCGCTGATGGTGCGCGGGAGCCGGGGCGAGGCGACGCCGCTGTCGGCGCTGCTGGCGGGATTGCTGCTGGCGGGCGCAGCGGCGGCGAAGGTCTCCTATGCGGTGCCGGCGCTGGCGTATGGCATAGTGGCGCTGGTCGATCGCCGTCACCGCCCGCTGCTGGTGGCGGCGGGGGCAGGGCCGGTCGTCGTGCTGATCGGCTGGCTCTATGCCGTCGCGCCGGCCGGGTTCGCCTTCGGCGTGCTGACCTTCCCGGCGCGGGCACCTGCCGAATATTATCTCGCTGCGGGCAAAGCGTGGAAGCTCGGCGGGCTCGCGAAGATGGGCGACACGCTGAAGTTCCTCGCGCTCGGGCCCGCGCTGCCGGCGCTGCTCTGGGTGCTGCGGGATCGCCGGCGCGACCGGACGCGCGTGCTGCTCGACGCGCTGATCGTCGCGGGGCTGGTCGCGGCGCTGCTACCCGCGCCGACCTGGCGGCAATATCTCGCGCCGGTGCTGCCGCCGCTGTTCGCGCGGCTCGCGCTGGCGTGGCAGGCGCGACCACCGGGGAAACCCGCGCGCATCATCGCACTGGTGTTCGCCGTCGCCGGGCTCGCGCCGAGTGTCGAAGCGGGGGTGAGCGCGCTCCATGCTACGCCGATGCTCACTGCGCTCCGCCAGTCGGTGGCGATCCGCGCGGCGCTGGACGGAAGCGGATCGCGCGGCCCTGTGGTGACGCTCTCCCCGCAGTTCCTGGCGGGAACCGGCCATATGCCCGACGCGCGCTTTGCCGCCGGGCCATTCTATTTCCGCAGCCGCCGGTTGCTCGATCCGGCGCAGGAACCGGCGCTTCACGCTGTGTCGCGCGACCGGCTGGGCGCACTCGGCGATCCACCCGCCATTTTGGTCGGCGGCGAGGGTGCGTGGACGAGCGGCGATGCCGGACTCGATGCGATGCTGGCAAACTGGGCCCGGTCCCGCGGCTACCGCGCTGTCGCGGTGCCGGGCGGCCGCTTCACGCTCTACATCAGGCCGCGTTGAGCAGATGTCCCCGGCGCTTGGCATCGACCAGGCCCTGGTAATAGTCCATCAGCTCGACGGTATGCTCGCTGTCGCTGCGCACCTTGGCGGCGGCGATGCGCGCGGCGCGGCGCAGGATCGGCTGGTCGCGCGCGACGAGGCGGGCGATGGCGAGCGCGGCGGAACCCGCATCGCGCGCGGTGTAGAGTTCGGCGGAATGCGGGTTGGCGATCTCCGCGCAGCCGCCGGTGTCGGGCACGATCAGCGGCAGGCCCGCCGCCATCGCCTCCGATGCGACCAGCCCGAACGGCTCGCCTTCCGATCCGTGGATCAGCGCGTCGCAGCTCGCCATGATCCGCGCCAGCCGCTCGCGGTCATAGACCGGGCGGAACAGGCGGATGTGCGGGCTGCCGGCGACGCGGCGCTCGATCTTCTGCGTCTCGACGCCCGCACCGAGCAGGATGAGTCCGACCGGCAGTTCCGCGCCCGCACGCTCGACCGCGTCGATCACCAGCCGCCAGCGCTTCTCGGGATGATGCCGCCCGAGCCCGAGCAGCAGATGCCCCTCGGGCGGCAGGCCGCATTGCGCAAGCAACGCCGCGCGCAGCCGGTCGTCGCGCAGATCGGGCGAGAAATGCCCGCGCTCGATCCCCAGCGGCATCGATGCGTCGATCCGCACGCCGCGCGCGCGCAGCCGCTTTTCCAGCGCGGGGCCGTTGGTGACGACCGCGTCGTAATGCTGGAGGAAGTCCGACATATACTGGCTGTACCAGGCGAAGGCGCGCTCGATCCGCTCGATCGGCGCGACGCCTTCGAACCAGCGCAGCGCATAGGCCGCGACATTGTCGTTGTGCATGAAGAAGGTCTTCACGGCGTCGCCCTGCCACTGCCCGACGATCCACGCGGGCCGCCACGGCGACGACGTCTCGACCAGATCGGGCTCGAGCTGGTCGAGCAGCCGCGTGATCGGCGGCGCTTCCCAGAACAGGCCGTAATTCTTGTCGAACGGCAGGCGCCCGGTGCGCACGTAGATCACCTTGCCGCCGCCCGGCCGTTCCTCGACCCGGTTCTCGCTGCCCGGCGCGATCACGATCAGTTCGTGGCCGAGATCGGCCATCGTCCCCATCTTGCGATCGATATAGGTGCGGACACCCCCGCCGGTGGGCGAGTAGAATTCGTTGACGTCGACGATCCGCACGGGCGCTCAGCTGCCCTTGATGGGCGCGAAACCGCCGAGGCCGCGCAGATATTGCGCGTGGATATCGGTGGTGACGAGGCCGTTGGGCACGGTGATCGTCGCCATCGTCAGCTTCGGCCGCGCACGGCCCAGCCGCGCGTTGCTCGGGAAGCCCGCGCCGTCGGCCCAGAAGTTGAACTTGTTCTTGCCGTCGCGGTTGTGCGTGAACAGCAAGGCGTAGGTGCCCGGCGTCGGCGCCTTGATGCACAGCGCGACCGATCCCGTCGCCGGCGTCGGCACCTGCACGCGGCGGAAGACCTTGCCTTCCTTGATCAGGTCGCGGTCGTCCTTCAGGAAATCGGCATCCGTGGCCGGATACAATTCCAGCTTCAGTTCGCCGATCCGGTCCTTCAGGCCATCGACGTTGACGCGAATCGCCGGTCCGCCGCCGCCGAGGCAGGCGGCGCTGTCGCCGCCCAGCACGCCGGCGTGGGCATCCGCCACGCCGCCGGGCACACCCGCGCACAGCGCGGTGGCGGCGATCGCTGCGGCAATCTTAAGGCGCAACCTCATTCTTCTTCCTTACCAGCCCGTACAGGCCGAACGCCGCGATCAGTGCAACATGCACGACAAGCGTCAAGGCCGCGGTCAACGCGACCAGATTCGACAGTTCCTCGTTCTGCCCGATTAACTGGGTAGCGAGCGTGGCGAAAAAAAGGTCTTTGTTCGGCACAAGTGGCAGGCGTGAAACAATCATCCTGAGCGCGGCGAGCAAAAGCCACATGCCGACCGACACCGTTTGCAGCCCGAAATGCCATGTCAGCGCGATAAACACCGATCCCGCCACAAGTCGCAGGCAGTGGATTCCGAAAATCCACCACAGCCGCGGCCGCTCGAGCGAGAACACCCGCTTGGAGAAGACGAGGAAGGGCACCGACATCAGGAAGACGATGACGGTCGACCAGATCGCATAATGTTGCTGCGTCGGCGTCAGCAGGTCGACGTAGAGCAACAGCGCGACGGCGGTGATGCTGAAGGTCATCGCGTTGCCGGCGATCGCCGAGAGGATGGTGACGTCCTTCACCGCGCCGAACGGCGCCGCGACCAGAGTCGCGCGCTGCCGCGCCCAGGCGTAGAAATAGGCCTCGCCCGAATAATTGAGCATGTCGCTGGCAATGCGTTTGCGGGCGAGCGCGATGAAACCCTCGGGCGGGATCTGCCACAGCTTGCGGAAGATGATGTAGTCGCCCGCGACCGGCGTCACGTACAGCAGGATGAAGAAGATGTAGAAAAGCGGGTTGTCCGGGAAAGTGCGCTCGAGATTCGACTCGAGCAGCTTCTTGCCGAGCATCGCGATCATGACGATCGTCGTCGCGCCTGCCAGATAGGCTGGCCAGCGGCGCTTCAGCGTCTCGATCGGCTCAAGCCCCGCGAGATCGGGAGTGAGGGGAACCGGGGCTTCGATGGTGCCGGCGTTTGTCGCCCCGGAGGGAAATTTGTCCACCTTGGGATATGTCCTAACCGCTCGATCCGGTCGAGCACGAGCCGCCGCTTAGCCCGATATCGTGCGCGCGGCAAACCGGATCAAGACGGCGCGCCACGGCGCGAACGCACGCTCAGGCAAAATGTTTCGGTGCGGTAACATCGTATCGGCGGCCTGAGAAACTTTTGCGACATTTGGGGCGTACTCACTGCCGCCATGCTCAGTCCCCGACCGCCTGCAGCACATATTCTCGCTTACGCACAGACACTTGACGGCGGCGGCGTGGAGCGCGCGCTGATGCGGCTGATGGCCGGGTGGAGCGATCTCGGTCGGCGCGTGACGCTCGTGCTGGGCGACAATAGAGGGCCGCTGGCGGGCGAATTGCCCGCGGGCGTCGATACCGTATTGCTGGGGAATGCGTCGATGCGCGGGCTGCTGGCGCTGCCGGCGCTGGTCGAGGAGATCGGACCCGATCTCGTTTTTTGCGCAGGCAATCACTATTCGGGCATCGCGGCGTGGACCAGGCTGCGGCTCGGGCGGCGCTGCCCGCCGATCGTCGCCAAGGTCTCGAACGCGCTGGAACGGCGCGATCAGGCGGCGGCGGTGGCGATGGTGTATCGCGCATGGTTGCGGCTGCATCCGCTGTTTCTCGATCGTCTCGTCGCGATGACGCCGGGCATGCGATCCGAAACGGTCCGCGCGATGGGCGTCGATGCCGATATCCTGAGCGTCATTCCCAACCCGCCGGTGCGCCTCACGCGCGGCGGTGACGGCGATTGTCCCGAGGGCCGCTATCTCCTCGGTGTCGGCCGGCTCGCGCCGCAGAAGCGTTGGGACCGGCTGATCCGCGCCTTCGCGCGCGTGCGCGATCCGGGCGTGACGCTCGTGATCCTGGGCGAGGGCGAGGAGCGGCCGGCGCTCGAGGCGCTGGTGGCGGATCTCGGCCTTTCGGGTCGCGTGCTGATGCCCGGCTATGCGGCGGATCCGCTGCCGATGATCGAGCGCGCGACTGCCTTGGCGCTGGTGTCGGAGTTCGAAGGCGTGCCGGGCGTGCTGCGTGAGGCGCTGGCGGTGGGAACGCCGGTGATCTCGACCGAATCGAGCGTCGCGGTGCGCGAGATCGTGGCCGGGCCGCGGCTCGGCACGGTCGTCGCGCAGGAGGATCACGAGGGGCTGGTGCGTGCGCTCCACCACTGGCTGGGCCCGCGCCGCCGCCGCCCGGCACCGGTCGCCCAGCCGGGGGAGGATGCCGCCGCCGCCTATCTCGACGTGTTCGACGAGGTTGTCCTCGACCGGCGTTTCAATGCGTCTCGGGCTCGTCCTCGATCTCGCGAATCGCACGCTCGGAATTTCGCTCCAGCGCGACCTTGATCATCGCCGTCATCGGGTCCGCGAGCGCCAGCCCGAGGATACCGAAGAGCGTCCCCGCGAGAATCTGCGTCGACAGCGTGAGCGCGGGCGGCAGGTCGACCGTCTTTCGCGCCACCATCGGGATGACGACATAGCCGTCGAAAGTTTGGATTACAAAATAGATGATGATCGCCCACACGCCGGTATGCACCCCCGCGCTGAAGCCGACCGCCACCATCATCAGCCCGCTGATGATGGCGCCGATATTGGGGATGAAGGCGAGCACGCCGACGACGATGCCCAGCACCAGCGCCATCGGCACCCCGGCGAAGGCGAGCGCGATGCCGGTCATCACGCCCTCCAGCGCCATGCCGAGCAGTCGCCCGGCGAGCAGGCTGCGCATCGTCTTGCCCATCCGCTCGATCGTGATCGCGAATTCGCGCCGTGAATCGGACGGGATCATCCATTGCAGCCCGGCCTCGTAAAGCCGCGGTTCCATCGCCACGAACAGGCCGATCACCATGATCATCACGAAGCTGGTGATCGCGCCGATCGCGGTGCCGACCCAGGAGGTGAGCTTGCCGAACGACCCCATCGCCTGTTCGGCGATGGTGTTGAAATCGACATGATCTGGCAGCAGGCCGAGGCCCGATGCCCAGCCGAGCAGACGCGTCGCCTGCACCATCAGCGTGACGCGCAATTGCTCGAACTGCGCGGCGACCTGGACGCCCATCAGATAGCCGGTGCCGACGATGAAGGCGATCGTCAGGATCACGACGATCACCAGCCGCCACGCGCGCGGGATCGGCAGCACCTTGCCGAGCAGGCGGACGCCGCCGTCGAGCATCGCCGCGAACACGAGCCCGGCGAAGATGATCAGCAGCGGCTGGATCAGCAGCACGACCAGCGCGATCGCGCCGCCCATGCCGAACCACACGCCCGCGCGCTTCATCTCCTTGCGCACGAACGGATCGCGCATCTCGTTGGGGCCCGGCTCCGTAGAGACGAGCGGCGCGGTCTGTTCCTCGCTCACTTAGCCGGCACCGGCTGCGGGTCGCGCGCCGGGTGAAGCGACGTGCCCGCACGGCCGCCGCGGAACGATTCGCCCCAGGTCAGCGGATTCCAGGTGCCGCCGCCGGTCTTGGAGAAAGTGATGATCTCGGCGCGGCCGCCGAGATATTCCCACGGCACCGGCCCGCCGAGCCCGAGCGCGGACAGCGGGAAGCGGCTGTCGGAGCTGCGATCGCGATTGTCGCCCATCAGGAAGACATGGTCCTTGGGAATCTTCACCGGCCCGTAATTGTCGCCCTCGCTGTCGCCGAGTTCGACCGTCTCGTAATGGCGGCCATTGGGCATCGTCTCGGTGACGAGCGGCAGCTTGCAAAGGAGCCTGCCGTCCGCGCCCGTGGTCAGCGCGCCGGGATAGGTCGTGCTGTCACAGCGCGTGTTGTTGTCGACCGGGATGAGGGCATCGTGGATCGGCCCGCGCTTCAATGGCACGCCGTCGATAAAGACAGTGCCCTGCCGCACCTCGATTGTCTCGCCCGGCAGGCCGACCACGCGCTTGATGTAATCGGTTTCGGTGCCCGGCGGCGTCACGATGACGACATCGCCGCGCTCGGGCATGCGGCCGAACAGGCGGCCGTGGATGAAGGGTAGTACATGGAAGGTCGGCGAGATGAACGACCAGCCATAGGGATATTTGCTCACCACGAGCTGATCGCCGACCTCGAGCCCCGGCAGCATCGATTCGGACGGAATGTAGAAGGGCTTGGCGATGAAGGTGTGGAAGCCCAGCACCGCGAGTACCAGCCAAAATATGCCGCGCAGTTCGCCCCACCAGTCGGTGCGCTTGGCCTTGGCCGGCGGTGCCTCGACGGTCACGGGATCGTCGGCGGGATGATCGTTCGGAGTCAGGGCGAGGTCCTCGCTCATTGCTTACTCTGTTCCCGGCGCGGGCAGCGCCTCGATAATGACAAAGGCCTGCGCCCAGGGGTGATCGTCCGTCAGCGTCAGATGCACCTTCGCGACGTGGCCTTCGGGGACTAACGCGTCAAGCCTTGCGGCGGCTCCGCCGGTCAGCGCGAGCGTCGGCGCGCCCGATGGCGCGTTGACCACGCCGATGTCCTTCATGAACACGCCGGCCTTGAATCCGGTGCCGACCGCCTTGGAGAATGCCTCCTTCGCGGCGAAACGCTTGGCGAGCGTCCCGGCCTTGGTGAGCGGTCGCCGCGCGGCCTTGCGCTGCTCCAGCTCGGTGAAGACGCGCTGCTCGAAACGGGTACCGAAGCGATCCAGCGACGCCTGGATGCGCTCGATGTTGCAAAGGTCGGAGCCGAGACCGATGATCATGCGGCACTCCCGCGTGGAAGAAGATCGATGCACGCGGAGGCGCGGAGGCGCGAAGAGGAAGAAGAGAGAAAAAGGCGCTCCGCGCGGTCTCCCGGCGCGAAGCGCCTCACATTCTTCTCTTCTCCGCGTCTCCGCGCCTCCGCGTGAACAAAATCTCTGCCGGCGCTATCCACGCGCCGCATCCATCGCCTCGCGCATGCGCTTCACGCTTTCGGCGAGCCCGAGGAAGATCGCCTCGCCGATCAGGAAATGGCCGATGTTGAGCTCGCGCACCTGCGAGATCGCGGCAATGGGCGCGACATTGTCGTAGGTGAGGCCGTGGCCGGCATGGACCTCGATGCCGTTCTTCGCGGCGAGCGCGGCAGCGTCGGCGATGCGGCGCAACTCCTCCGTCTGCGCTTCCCCCGACAGCTCGCAATAGCGGCCGGTGTGGAGTTCCACCACCGGCGCGCCGAGCCGCAGCGCGGCCTCGATCTGCGCCGCCGCCGGCTCGATGAACAGCGACACACGGATGCCCGCATCGCCAAGCGTACGCACCATCGGCGCGAGATGGTCGAACTGCCCCGCCGCGTCGAGCCCGCCCTCGGTGGTGCGCTCCTCGCGCTTTTCGGGGACGATGCAGGCTGCATGCGGGCGGTGCTTCAGCGCGATCGCCAGCATCTCGTCCGTTGCCGCCATCTCCAGGTTGAGCGGGATGGTGAGGCCGGTCGACAACCGCGCGATATCGTTGTCGGTGATGTGGCGCCGGTCCTCGCGCAGATGGGCGGTGATGCCGTCCGCCCCGGCCTCCGCCGCCAGCAGCGCCGCGCGCACCGGATCGGGATAGCCCGCGCCGCGCGCGTTCCGCACCGTCGCGACATGGTCGATATTGACCCCGAGGCGTAAGGGGTGCGTCACGCGACGGCGCGGCTTCCCGGCTTGATCGCGGGAATCACTTCCAACTCTGGCGGAAGCGCGTCGGCGGCGTAGGTCGGCACGTCGATACGGATCAGCGGATAGAAGGGCACGCCAAGATCGGCCGTGCCGTTGGAGCGATCGACCAGCGACGCCGCCGCCACCGTCTCGCCGCCCGCGCGCGCGATCGCGGCGATCGCCTCGCGGCTGGAGAGGCCGGTCGTGACGACATCCTCCATCATCAGCACTTTCGCGCCCGGCGTCAGGCGGAAGCCACGGCGCAGTTCGAACACGCCCTCGGGCCGTTCGAGGAACATCGCCTCGACCCCGAGCGCCCGCGCCATCTCGTGCCCGGCGATCACGCCGCCCATCGCGGGCGAGACGACGGCGGAGATCTGCGCGCGCAGATCTGCCGGGATCTTGGCGGCCAATGCCTCGGACAGGCGCGCGCCGCGCCGCGGGTCCATCAGCACCCGCGCACATTGCAGGTAACGCGGACTGCGCAGGCCCGAGGACAGGATGAAATGCCCCTCGAGCAGCGCATCGGCGGCGCGGAATTCGGCGAGGACGTCGTCGTCGGTCATCAGGTCGGCCTTATCGCGGGCTGGATGAACGCCTGATTAGGGACGCCGGCAGGGCTAGACAATGACGCAATTGGGCCACTCTTGCGAACCGTTCGCAGCTGCACCAAAAAAGCGCGGCTACATGCTTGAGGCCGGGGGGGTGCCCGCGTATAGGCCCGGAGTCAGAGGGGCGTATTGTCGCCCTGCGCCATTGATTTAGGCGCGTTCGCAGGGGTGATGATACGGATGCGTATGACGGGGTTGAAAGGGATCGTGCTGGCGGCCAGCCTGGCGATCACCGGCCTGGGGGCCGGTTCGGGTCTGGCGGCGACACCGGCGCCTGCCGCATCCCCCGCCGCTGCGGCGCCTGCCGCTGCCGCTGCCGCACCGATCGATCCGATGCTGGTCCGTGACGGCGCGCCCGAACTCGCGCCGACCGTCGGCATCGGCCAGCCCGGCCCGCACAACGAGATCACGATCCAGCCGCAGGTGACCGCGAACGGCCGCTATGCCGAGTGGTTCCACGACTGGATTCTGTTCCCGCTGATCGTCGCCATCTCGATCTTCGTGCTGATCCTGCTCGCCTGGGTGGTGATCCGCTATCGCAAGGCGGCGAACCCGGTTCCTTCCAAGACCTCGCACCACGTCGGCCTCGAAGTGGCCTGGACGCTCGTGCCGGTGCTGATCCTGGTGGCGATCGCGCTGCCGTCGATCGGCCTCCTGCAGGCGCAGTTCAAGCCGGCGCCGGCCAATGCCGTCACGCTGAAGGCGATCGGCAACCAATGGTATTGGTCGTATCAATATCCCGACAACGGCGGGTTCGAGATCACCTCGAACATGCTGAAGGACAAGAACGACCCCAATTTCGCCAAGGGTGACCGCGCCCGCGTCGACGCCGACGGGCCCCGCCTGCTGGCGACCGACAACCGCGTCGTCCTGCCGGTCGGTGTGCCGATCCGCCTCATCACCACCTCGAACGACGTGATCCACAGCTGGGCGATCCCGGCGTTCTGGATCAAGCTCGACGCAGTGCCCGGCCGTCTCAACGAGACGAGCTTCACGATCGAGAAGGAAGGCCTCTATTTCGGCGTCTGTTCGGAACTGTGCGGCGCGCGCCATGGCTATATGCCGATCACCGTCCAGGCGGTGAGCCCGGCGGTGTTCGCGCAGTGGGTGAAGGCGAAGGGCGGCACGATGCCCGCGCCCAAGTCCGCCAGCCAGCCCGCTCCGGCGCTCGTCGAGACCGGCGATCCGCAGGCCGTCGCCAACGCGATGGGCCCCGTCGACAATGCGGCCGAAGAAGCCGCTCCCACGACCAACCAGGGCGCCACGGCCAATCCCGGCGCCAGCATCACCGGAAAGTAAGCCATGACCGACACCGCCCTTTCCGGCCACGCTTTCGAAGCGCACGATCACGAGCATCACCACCATGATGCCGATCACAAGCCCGGCTTCTTCGCCCGCTGGTTCATGTCGACGAACCACAAGGACATCGGCACGCTCTACCTGATCTTCGCGATCTTCGCGGGCATCATCGGCGGCGCGATCTCCGGCGTGATGCGTGCCGAGCTCGCGCACCCCGGCATCCAGTATCTGACGGTGCTGGCCGAATACCTGCCGGGCGACAAGAATTTCGACCATGCGCTTCACCTGTGGAACGTGCTGATCACCGCGCACGGCCTGATCATGGTGTTCTTCATGGTGATGCCGGCGATGATCGGCGGCTTCGGCAACTGGTTCGTGCCGATCATGATCGGTGCGCCGGACATGGCCTTCCCGCGCATGAACAACATCTCGTTCTGGCTGCTGATCCCGTCGTTCACGCTGCTGCTGCTGTCGCCGTTCTTCGGGGGTGCTGGCACCGGCTGGACGGTCTATGCGCCGCTCTCGACGTACGGCGAGCCTGGGCCTTCGGTCGATATGGCGATCCTGTCGCTGCACCTTGCCGGTGCGTCGTCGATCCTCGGTGCGATCAACTTCATCACGACGATCTTCAACATGCGCGCTCCGGGCATGACGCTGCACAAGATGCCGCTTTTCGTGTGGTCGGTGCTGGTCACCGCGTTCCTGCTGCTGCTGTCGCTGCCGGTGCTGGCGGCCGCCATCACCATGCTGCTGACCGATCGTAACTTCGGCACGACCTTCTTCGATCCGGCCGGCGGCGGCGATCCGATCCTGTACCAGCATCTGTTCTGGTTCTTCGGCCACCCCGAAGTCTACATCATGATCCTGCCGGGCTTCGGCATCGTCAGCCAGATCCTGTCGACCTTCTCGAAGAAGCCGATCTTCGGCTATCTCGGCATGGCCTATGCGATGGTCGCGATCGGTGTGGTCGGCTTCGTCGTGTGGGCACACCACATGTTCACGACCGGCCTGTCGGTGAACACCAAGATGTACTTCACCGCCGCGACGATGGTGATCGCGGTGCCGACCGGCATCAAGATCTTCTCGTGGATCGCGACGATGTGGGGCGGCTCGCTCTCGTTCAAGACGCCGATGGTCTGGGCGATCGGCTTCATCTTCATGTTCACCGTCGGCGGCGTGACCGGCGTCGTGCTCGCCAACGGCGGCATCGACGACTACATGCAGGACAGCTACTACGTGGTGGCGCACTTCCACTACGTGCTGTCGCTCGGCGCGGTGTTCTCGCTGTTCGCGGGCTTCACATACTGGTTCCCGAAGATGTCGGGCCGGATGCTCAGCGAACTGCTCGGCCAGATCCATTTCTGGATCTTCTTCGCCGGCGTGAACATGCTGTTCTTCCCGATGCACTTCCTGGGCCTGCAGAACATGCAGCGCCGCGTGCCGGACTATGCCGACAACCTCGAATACTGGAACCACTTCGCCACGATCGGCTACATGATCATGGCGGGTTCGATGATCGTGTTCTTCGTGAACGTGATCTACTCGCTGTTCGCCGGCAAGAAGGCGGGCGACAATCCGTGGGGCGAAGGCGCGACGACGCTCGAATGGACGCTGTCGAGCCCGCCGCCGTACCACCAGTTCGAGACGCTTCCGGTCATCGACGGCGGCGATCACCACTGATCCTTGCTCCAACAGGCAGGAAACGAAGCGCCCCGGCGAGAGCCGGGGCGTTTTCGTTGATCCTCTTTCGCCCGCGACTTCAGGAGCCTATAGGCCGCACATAATGTCCACCACGACTCTCCCGATGCCCGCCGACTGGCGCGACTTTCTGGCGCTGACCAAGCCGCGCGTGATGACGTTGGTGGTGTTCACCGGCCTGTGCGGGATGCTCGCGGCACCGACGCATATCGACCCCGTGCTGGGCTTCACCGCGATCCTGTGCATCGCGCTCGGCGCGGGGGCGGCGGGGGCGCTCAACCAATGGTACGAGGCCGATCTCGACGCGAAGATGCGCCGCACCGAGCGCCGCCCGCTCCCCGCCGGCCGCATGGACCGCGAGACCGCGTTGCAATTCGGCGTGGGGCTCAGCGCCTTTTCGGTGATCCTGATGGGGCTGGCGGTGAACCTCGCCGCCGCCGCGATCCTGACCGCGTCGATCCTGTTCTATGTTCTCATCTACACCGTCTGGCTGAAGCGCCGCACGCCGCAGAACATCGTCATCGGCGGCGCAGCCGGTGCCTTCCCGCCGCTGATCGGCTGGGCGGCGGCGACCGGCGATGTCGCGCTGCTGCCCGTCCTGCTGTTCGCGCTCGTCTTCCTGTGGACGCCGCCGCACTTCTGGGCGCTCGCGCTGTTTGTGAAGACCGATTACGCGGCGGCCGGCGTGCCGATGCTGCCGGTGGTGGCGGGCGAGCGCACGACGCGCAACCAGATCGGCCTCTACACGATCCCGATGGGCGTGGTCGCGCTGCTGCCGTGGGTGCTGCACCTGACCGGCGCGATCTACGGCGTCGTCACGCTCGTCTCGACGCTCGTCTTCGCGGTCCTCGCGCTGCAGGTCGCGACGCGTACCACCGGGTCGGACGACACGATGAAGCCCGAAAAGCGGTTGTTCGCATGGTCGATCCTGTATCTTTTCATCGTCTTCGGCGCGCTCGTCGCCGACAAGTGGATTGCCTGATGGCCCAGCATGACGACGAAATCCGCAAGCGCCAGCGCGCGCGCGCGACGGTGCTGGGGCTCATCCTCGGCGCGTTCGTGATCCTCGTGTTCGCGATCACCATCGCCAAGATCAAGGCGGGGATGGCGCATTGAGCCGCAAGCTGCGCACCGCGATGCTCGCCGTGCTCGGCGTCTGCTTCATGACCGGGCTCGCGGCGGCAAGCGTCCCGCTCTACCGCATGTTCTGCCAGGCGACCGGCCTCAACGGCACGACGCAGCGCGGGTCGGCCGCGCCGGGCGCGACCGATCGCCAGATCCGCATCGATTTCGACACCAACGTCGCGCCGCACATGCCGTGGAAGTTCGCGCCCGAGAATCGCACCGACACGGTCGCGGTCGGTGCGCGCGACATGGCGTTCTTCACCGCCACCAACACCTCGGACAAACCCGTCACCGGCACCGCGACCTACAACGTGACGCCGGCGCAGGCGGGCAAGTATTTCACCAAGATCCAGTGCTTCTGCTTCACCCAGCAGACGCTCAAGCCCGGCGAGACGGCGCGGATGCCGGTGATCTTCTTCGTCGACCCGAAGATCCTCTCCGATCCCGATGCGGCCGACGTGCAGACGATAACGCTGAGCTATACATTTTACCCGGTGGATTCCGCGAAAGCGAAAAGCTAGAGCGGGATAAAGACCGAACGACGAAACGGGGAACGACGAGACCATGAGCGGCGCCAAGAACCACGCATACCATATCCTCCCGCCCGATATCGCGCCGATCATGGGCGCGCTGGCCGGCGGCGTGCTGGCGGCGGGCGGCATCATGTGGATGCACTCGGCGGCATATGGCGGCGCGGTGTTCTTCCTCGGCGTGGCACTCGTCCTCGCCACGATGTTCCTGTGGTGGGGCAAGGTGCTGACCGAGGCCAAGGCTGGCGATCACACGCCCGTCGTGCAGCTTCACCTGCGCTACGGCATGGTGCTCTTCATCGCCTCCGAAGTGATGTTCTTCGTCGGCTGGTTCTGGGCGTTCTTCGATTATTCGCTGTTCCCCCGCCCGCTGCTCTACGATGCGGCGACGCATACCGTCAGCCTCGTGACCGATGCCGGCGCAGCGGCAGCCTCGACCTGGCCGCCCAAGGGCATGGAAGTGATCGACGCCTTCCGCTTCCCGCTGCTCAACACCCTGATCCTGCTGCTCTCGGGCACGACCATCACCTGGTCGCACCATGCGCTGATCCACAACCAGCGCGGTGGCGCGCTGAAGGGCCTGTGGGGCCTGATCGGCGTCGGCGAGAATGACGGCGTGAAGAAGGGCCTGTGGCTGACGATCATCCTCGGCCTGATCTTCTCGTCGATCCAGGCGTATGAATATTCGGAAGCGCCGTTCCCGTTCAAGGGCATCAACTACACCTCGGCCTTCTTCATGGCGACCGGCTTCCACGGCTTCCACGTGATGATCGGTACGATCTTCCTGATCGTGAACCTGATGCGCGTGTACCGGGGGGACTTCACGCCGCGCCAGCATTTCGGCTTCGAAGCGGCGGCGTGGTACTGGCACTTCGTCGATGTGGTATGGATCTTCCTGTTCGCGACCGTCTACGTCTGGGGTGGCTGGGGCGCGCCGGTCCACGCGGGCTGATTTGGCGGACTGGCACCTCGCGCAGGTCAATATCGGGCGGCTGATTGCGCCGCCCAGAGACCCGCGCGTCCAGCCGTTCTTCGATGCGCTCGACCGTATCAACGCGCTGGCGGAAGCAAGTCCGGGCTTCGTCTGGCGGCTGAAGGGCGAGGGCAACAACGCCACCGACATTCAGGCGACGCCCGATCCGCTGCTGATTCCGAACATGTCGGTCTGGGCCGATGCCGAGGCGCTGTTCGATTTCGTCTACCGCAGTGCGCATACCCCGGTGATGGCGAGGCGTCGCGACTATTTCGAGCGGTTCGAGGGCGCGTATCAGGCGCTCTGGTGGATCCCGGCGGGCGAGACCCCGACCGTGTCAGACGCGCTCGCGCGGCTTTGGATGCTCGAACGCTTCGGCCCGAGCCCCCACGCCTTCACCTTCAAGACGCGCTTTCCCGCGCCCGGCCTCGGCGGAGCGCCGGTCGATCAAGCTTCTTCTCTTTGGCCCGATCCCTGGTGTGTCGGAAACGCCTGAACCCGCCCCCGAAGCAGGCAAGCCGGAACCCGCGATCGCAGACGTCGCGCTGAAGGGCCTGTGCCCGCGCTGCGGCGCGCCGACCCTGTTCAAGGACATCTTCGGCGCCTTCGCCCCGACATGCCGCGCCTGCGGCCTCGATCTGTCGAAGTTCAACGTCGGCGACGGACCGGCGGCGTTCCTGATCCTGATCCTCGGCGCGGTGATCGTCGCGGCGGCGATCGTCATCCAGCTCAAGTTCGCGCCACCGATCTGGCTGCAGATCGTGCTGTGGATCCCGGTGACGGCCGCCGCCGTGGTGTGGTCGTTGCGCATCGCCAAGGCGGCGCTGCTCGCATCCGAATATCGCAACAAGGCGCGCGAAGGGCGGATCGCGCCGTCCGACCGCCCATGAAACGTATCCCCGTCTTCGCCACGATCCTCGTCGCGCTGGCGGTGGCGGCGATGATCGCGCTCGGCGTGTGGCAGCTCCAGCGCCGGCACGAGAAGGAAGCGCTGATCGTGCGCCTCGCGCAGAACCGCGATCTGCCGGCCGTCGCCTTCCCGCGCCTGAAAACGGACGACACATTGCTGTTCCGCCGCGCCACCGCCTTCTGCCTGCAGCCTGTAAGCTGGAGCAACGAGGGCGGGCACGATGCGAAGGGCGGCCCCGGCTGGCGTCAGATCGCCCAGTGCCGCACCGGCGCGGAAGGTCCGGGCTTCGCGGTGCAGATCGGCATCGGCCACAGCCCGACCGCCAAGCCGGACTGGAAGGGCGGGGTGGTGCGCGGCTACCTCGCGTACGCGCCCGATCACCAGCCGATCATCGCGGCGGCGTTCGGGGGCGCGCCGAAAACGCTGATGCTCGTCGCCGATCCGCCGCTCGCGGGGCTGGGCGCGAATCCGCCCGCCGATCTGTCGTCGGTGCCGAACAATCACCTCGCCTATGCGGTGCAATGGTTCGTGTTCGCCGCCATCGCCGCGATCATCTACGCGGTGGCGTTGCGGCGGCGTCGAACACCCTAGACCCCGTTCGCCCTGAGCTTGTCGAAGGGCTGTCCTTCTTCGCACGAAGTAAGCGCAGGGCTTCGACAGGCTCAGCCCGAACGGGGAGCGCGGGTGTACGCTAGAAGCCGCACCATTGCGGAGCCGCACGCGCGCCGCTAACCGCCTGCCATGAAGTATGTCAGCACGCGCGGGAATGCGCCCGTCCTCGATTTCGAACAGGTCACGCTCGCGGGGCTCGCCAGCGACGGCGGGCTCTATCTGCCGGAAAGCTGGCCCAGCTTCACGACCGAGCAGATCGCGGCGCTGAAAGGTGCGTCCTACGTCGACACCGCCGTCGCGGTGATGACGCCCTTCGTCGGCGACAGCCTGACCGCCGAAGACCTGCGCGCGCTCTGCACCCAGGCCTACGGGCGGTTCGCGCACGGCGCGGTGACGCCGCTCGTCCAGCTCGATCACCAGCACTGGCTGCTCGAGCTGTTCCACGGCCCGACGCTCGCCTTCAAGGACGTCGCGCTGCAATTGCTCGGGCTGCTGTTCGAACGCTTCCTCAGCGGATCGGAGCGCCACATCATCGTCGTCGGCGCGACGTCGGGCGATACCGGCTCGGCGGCGATCGATGCGCTGGCGGGGCGCGCGGGCGTCGATATCTTCATGCTCCACCCCAAGGGCCGCGTGTCCGACGTGCAGCGGCGGCAGATGACGACGGTGCTCGCGCCCAACGTCCACAACATCGCGCTCGAGGATGCGAGCTTCGACGACGCGCAGGCGCTGGTGAAGGCGATGTTCAACGACCCCAGCTTTTCGTCGCGGTTCGCGCTGTCGGCGGTCAATTCGATCAACTGGGCGCGACTGATGGCGCAGGTGGTCTATTATTTCTACGCCGCCGTGCGCCTCGGCGCGCCGGAGCGGCCGGTCGCCTTCGCGGTGCCGACCGGTAATTTCGGCGACGTGTTCGCAGGCTATGTGGCCGCGAAGATGGGCCTGCCGGTCGCCAAGCTGATCGTCGCGACCAACGTCAACGACATCCTGCACCGCGCGCTTTCCGAAGGCGATTATTCGCAAGGGGTCGTGGTGCCGACGCCGAGCCCGTCGATGGACATTCAGGTGTCGAGCAATTTCGAACGCCTGCTGTTCGATCTCGGCGGGCGCGATGGGGCTGCGCTGTCGGGCCAGATGCTCGGCTTCGAGGCGACGCGGGCGATGCGGCTGACCAATGCGCAGCGCGACGGCGCGAGCGCGCTGTTCACGAGCGACCGGATCGACCTCGACGAGATGTCGCTGGCGATGCGCTGGGCATGCGAGCACGCAGGCGAGGTAATCGATCCGCACACCGCGATCGGCCTCGCCGCCGCGCGCCGCGCGTCGCTGCCGGCCGACGTGCCGGTGGTGACGCTGGCGACCGCGCACCCCGCCAAGTTCCGCGAGCCGGTCGAGCGCGCGACGGGCGTGCGGCCGACATTGCCCGCGCGTATCGGCGACCTGTTCGATCGCGAAGAGCGCTACGCGAGTCTGCCCGGCACCTTCGAGGCGGTGACGGCGTACATCGCCGAGCGGGCGGTGGCGAAATGATCACCCTCACCCTTCCCACCCGGCTGCGCCGGGCGGGCCCCTTCCCTCTCCCACTGGGAGAGGGAGGGAGGAGCGAAGCGACGGAAGGGTGAGGGTGATGAACCTGACGACTCTCATCGCCGAGCCCTGGGCCGATTACGGGTTGGTCGACAGCGGGCACGGCCGCAAGCTCGAGCGCTACGGCCGCTTCCGCTTCATCCGGCCGGAACCGCAGGCAATGTGGGCACCGGCTTCCGAAAGCTGGGAAGCGGACGGCGATTTCATCGGCGCGTCGGACGAGGAGGGCGGCGGCAAGTGGCACCTCTCGCGCGACGTGCCGCGCGGCGGCTGGCATGTGCGTTGGGAGGAATTGCTGTTCCTCGCGCAGAACACGCCGTTCCGTCACCTCGCCTTCTTCCCCGACATGGCGCCGCAATGGGCATGGATGCGCGAGCAGGTGGCGGAGGGCGATTCCGTGCTCAACCTGTTCGGCTATACCGGCGTCGGCACGCTGGCGCTGGCCGCCAGGGGCGCCGCAATGACGCATGTCGATGCGTCGAAGAAGTCGGTCGAGGCGGGCAAGGCTAACGCCTTCCTCTCCGATCTCGCCGATCGCCCGATACGCTGGATGGTGGACGATGCCGCCAAGTTCGCTGCGCGCGAGGTGCGGCGCGAGAAGCGCTACGACGGCATCTTCCTCGATCCGCCCAAGTTCGGGCGCGGTCCCGACGGTGAGGTCTGGCGGCTGGAGGAAGGGCTGCCCGGCCTGATCGCCGATTGCCGCAAGCTGCTCGACGCCGACAGCAAGTTCCTCGTCCTCACCGTCTATGCCGTGCGCATGTCGGCGCTGGCGATCGGCGAGGTGGTGCGGCAGGCGCTCGGCGATCTCGGCGGCACGGTCGAGGTCGGCGAGATGGCGGTGCGCGAGGAAGCGCGCGGGCTGCTGCTGCCGACCGCCATCTTCGCGCGCTGGAAGCGCTGAACCTTCCTCAAGTCGTTTCCATACTATCCCAAATAGCGGCATCAGATATTTCTATCCCGGGGAGCGCGTGTTAAGTCGCGCGCGTCCTTCGCGCGACGGATCAAGACATGCTGCAACTCACCACAGAAACGACCGACAAGTTCGCCGAAGTCGAAGATCGCCGCTTCATCGCGAAGATCAGCGATTTCCTGCGCCAGGCCGTTCCGGGCCTTGCCAAGGAACCGGAACCGGAGATGCACGCCACCATCCGCCAGTTGCGCGAGGAAGCGCGCGGCTATGGCATGACGAGCGAACAGGCGGTGGCGGCCTTCGCGTTGACGGCAGGGCATCTCGGCACCAATTTCGTCGAGCGCTATCGCGGCGCGCGCCAGATCCTGTTCGCGGACACGACACAGAAACAGAAGGCCGAGCTGCTCAAGCATTTCACGATCACGCTGTTGCGCGAACTCGGAAAGCGCTGAAATGGCCTGGGGGGACACGCTCAACGACGCCTGGAACGCCGCGACGGACACCGCGCAACGCGCCGCCAACCTGATCGCAGACACTGCGCAGGCCGCCTATGATGCTGCCGCCGCAGCGGGAATGAAGGTGCTCGATGCGGCCAACCGCTACATCGACAAGGCGCTCGAGGCGATCATCGGCGTGATCGAATGGGCGTGGGATCTCATCTCCAGCGTGTTCAGTCCGCATCCTGGCGGCGGTGTTGTGGTGCCGTGCCATACGCCGATCGATCCGCACGGTGGCGGCGATCCGCCGCACCCGACTCCCCCGCCGCCGGGGCCGACACCACCCCCGAAGCCCGCGCCCGTACCGCCGCCCAAGCCGCCGGTCGACGATTACAACATCGTCTCGGTCGATTGGCTCGACGGTGACGACGCGACGATCATCAGCGATCCGACGCAATATGTGAATCTGCCGCGCGACGCGAAATGGCTGCCCGACAGCGACATTCCCAATATCGACCGGCTCGGCATCCATCCGCGCTTCATCGTCAAGTTCGACAAGCCGGTGAACGTCGGGTTCCAGTGGCGCATCGTCCAGACGCCCGGCATGTCGCCGGCGTATACGACCGGCGCGAATCACGAGGAAACGCGCAATTCGCACTTCAAGGCGAGCAGCAAGACCTGGACGAGCGGATCGGTGCGCAACGGCGTCGGCATCATCACCGCGGCGCAACTCGTCGCGGGCGGCGGCTACCAGTTCCAGATCGAGGCGCGCGATGACAAGAAGCAGGTGGTGATGACCGGCATCATCACCACCAAGCGGCTGTTCTGGTACGTCGCCCTGCCGATGACCGGCCTTGCCAACGCGCTCAGCGATTTCAGCGCGGTCGAGGCCGAGTTCGCCAAGCATCACATGATCATGAAGAAGCTCCCCGACCTGCCGGTCGCGCATCAGGAGAATATCGGCAGCCGGGCGGAGCAGACCATATTGGAAAACAACGTCACGGCCGCGATCGCGGGCGATGCCAAGGCCTCGACCAAGGCACCGTACCTGCTGCGCCTGACCTTTACGGATTTCCTGGCGGTCAAGAATCCCAACAAGCCGCAGGTGATGACCAATGTCCCGGTCGGCCCCAGCGCGGGCTCCGCGTTCATGGAAACCACGGCGGTCGGCCTCTTGCCGGGCGACGGCCTCGATACGCGCTCGCTCTGGCAGAAGATCGTCACGGGCGAGAGCTGGTTCGTCTCGGCGAGCTACCAGGCGAACCGCCCGGCCCCCGGCCGTCCGCGCCCTGCCGCCATCCCGATTCCGCCAGACAAGGTCGCGCCGGGTACGGCCGCCGACGATGCGCAATCGCTCGAGATCGACGTGTCCGGCCTTCCCGCCGGCACCGGCACGATCACGGTTCACGTCAATCTGGTCGATCGCTGGCGCGCGGGGCTCGCGCTCGGGGGTGCTGCGAACATCTGCGTCTGCACGCGCGCGATCTGGCAGGATCAGACGCTGGCCGAGCAGGCCGGCACCGCGATCCACGAGATCGGCCACAAGGTCCACATGGTCGCAGCCGGCACCGGCATCCAGCCTGACAAGGTCGCGACGCAATATACCGGCCACGGTCATGCCGGGCCGCATTGTTTCAACGGTGCGCCTGCGGGCGAGGCCAATTACGCGACGACGCCCAACACCAACGCCTCGATCTGCGTGATGTTCGGAACCATCAACGGCCACAACGAATTCTGCGCCAATTGCGCGCCGGCGATGAAAAAGGTCGATCTCGGCCGCGGCTTCTGACGGTATAGGAAACGATCATGGACTTCATACCGCCGGATTTCGCCAAGGTGCCGTACGACAGCCAGACGGCGGGCGTCTGCTCGCCGCGTGTCGAGGACGAGGACTGGCGCGGCATCGCCATCAACATTCCGCAGCGCATCACGATCCGCCGCGCGGAGACGCTCAAGCTGCCGATCTGCGGTTACTATCATCTGCCGACGTTTCCGCTGCTCGACACGAAGATGGTCGTGCATGTGCGCGGGGCGGGCGAGACGAAGTTCGATCCCGTCGCGGGCCCGGTCGTGGTGATGGATGGGCCGAACGAGCCGGTCGTGACCAAGCCGAAGAAGCCGCGCGATCCGAAGATGTATCGCTATTCGGTGTCGGAGGAATATTTTGTCCTCGACGGCCAACGCTATTTCCCCGCGCAACTGCCGCCCGGCGATTACGAGGTGATGGTCACGTACGGCGATGCGCGCTCCAACGTCGCGCGGGTGACGATCGCGCGCAAATAGCGGCTATTCCATTCCCACGCGCATCGCCGCGCCCGCCACGAACGGCGCGCCTGCGACGAGCACGAGGCTGACCGCGCCGAGCAGTTTCAGCGCGCCCGCGCCGCCTTCCAGCGATCCGCTCCCGAAGATCAGCAGCGGCACGGCGAGCGGCAGCATCACCAGCCCCGCCACCGCCCCCGCGCCGCGCAGCCCCGCGACCAGCGCCGATGTGGCGACCGCGAGCGCGGCGAGGCCGGGGGTGCCGATCAGCAGCCCGATCTCGACCTTGAGCAGCGTTTCGCCGGACAGTCCCAGCAGCCCGGCGGCGATGACGGCGGCCAGCATCAGCGGCGGCGCGAAGCTCAGCCAGTGCGCGGCGAGCTTCGCGGCGGCGACCAGCGCCATGCTGTAGCCGCGCACCGCGAGTTGATCGAGCGTGCCGCCATACGCGTCCGGCCCGACCAGCCGCTCGACCGGCAGCAGCGCCGCCAGCAGGGCCGAGGCCCAGATCACCCCGCCGCCGACGCGCGCGAGCAGGGCGGTATCGGGGCCGATCGCGAACGGGAACAGGATCGCCGTCAGCAGGAAGAAGGCGACCGGATAGACCGCGCCGCCCTCGCCCCAGGCAACCCGCACGTCGCGCGCGACGAGGGTAAGCAGCGGGCTCAAGGTGCGAGCACGATCGTCTGCGCGCCGGGGAGCGCGACCGGCAGGTGCGTCGCGAGCAGCACCGCGCCACCGTCCGCGCGGTGCTGCGCCATCAGCGTTTCGAGCGCGATGACGCTGGCCATGTCGAGGCCGTTGGCGGGTTCGTCGAGTAGCCAGACGGACGCGCGGCTCGCGACGACGCGGGCGAGCGCGGCGCGGCGCCGCTGCCCGGTCGAGAGCAGCCGCACCGGCACGTCGGCGATGGGCGTGAGGCTGGTGGCGGCGAGCGCCTCCTCCACACGCGTAGACGCATCGGGCACGGCATCGAGCGCGGCCCAGAAAGCGAGCGCATCACCAAGGCTGCGCGCCTGGTCGAGCGCGGGGGCCTCCGCCATCAGCGCACGCGGGGCGCCCGTCTCGACCGATCCGGCGGCGGGTGCGAGCAGACCGGCGGCGATGCGGATCAGGCTCGACTTGCCGACGCCGTTGGGCCCCGTCACCAGCGCTGCCTCCCCGGCTCGAAGCGCGAAGCTGAGCCCCTCGAACAAGGTCCGTCCGCCGCGCGCGCCGGTCACGCCGTGGAAAGCGAGCAAGGTGCTCACCGCTCCGACACCGTGTCTTCCAGCGCGTGCATGTCGGCGTCGGAAAGGCCGAAATGATGGCCGATCTCGTGGATGGTGACGTGCGCGACGAGATCCTGCAGGCTCACGCCGGTATCAATCCATTCGTCCAGCAAGGCGCGGCGATAGAGGTGGATGCGGTCGGGCAGCGCGCCCGATTCCATCGACGATTTCTCGCCGATCGGACGACCGACATAAAGCCCGGTCAGGTCGAAGGGATCCTCGATGCCGAGTGCGTCGAGCGTCGCGTCATCGGCCAAGTCCTCGACGATCAGCACGACGTCGCCGAGATGCGCTGCGAACTCCGGCGGCAGCGCGGCGATGGTCGCGCGCGCGATCGCCTCGATGGCGTCGGCATCTGGCGCGGTGAGCGGTTGATCGGGCGCGGTCATCGTGCCAGCCTTAGTCACAATCTGAGGAGGATGCGATGGTCGAGCAGCTGAGCGAGGAGGAACGCGCCGATGCACTCGACGAGCTCGACGAATGGGATTTCGACGAGGCGCGCGACGCGATCACGCGTAGCTTCACCTTCGAGGATTTCTCCGAGGCCTTCGGCTTCATGGCGCGCGTCGCGCTGCTGGCGGAGAAGGCCGACCATCACCCGGAGTGGAGCAACGTCTGGAATCGGGTCGATATCCTGCTGACCACGCATGATGCGGCGGGCCTGTCGCACCGCGACGTCGAACTCGCCCGCGCGATCGACGCTTTGGTGGATTAGAACCCTTTGCGCATCCGCCGCCGCAACAGCCACGGCGCGAAACGCGCGGCGAAGGCGGCCTGGAAAGCGGTCTTGCCGACATAAGTGTGAACCGCCTTGCCATGCACCGCGCGCCACGCGGCCTCCGCGACCGCCTCGACCGGCGTGATCTCCAGCCCCGATGCGACGACGGTCTCGCGGATCGTCTTGTCATCGCGCCCCGCCGGGCCGCACAGCAAGGGCGTCTCGACGAAGGCGGGGACGATATCGCGCACTCGCACGCCGCTCCTCGCCCATTCGCCGTCGAGCGCTTCGGTCAGTCCGATCACCGCGCATTTGGTCGCCGAATAGGTCGCGAGCCCCGACGTGCCGTAAATGCCCGACGCTGACGCGGTGTTGAGCAGGCACCCGCCCGCCCGAGCGAGATAGGCAGAGCCGATCCGTGCGCCGTTCAGCACGCCCATCAGATTGACCGCCACCGTCTGGTCGATCGCATCGAAATCCGCCTCCGCCAGCGGTCCGCCGGTGCCGATCCCGGCGTTGTTGAACAACACGTCGAGCGCGCCGTCCTGCGGGGCGGTGAAGATGTCGAGCGCCGTTCGCCAGGCCGTCCGGTCGCGCACGTCGAGGCGGTGAATCTCGGACGATCCGGCAGGCAGAAGGCTCTTGGTCTCGGCAAGGCGCGGCAGATCGATATCGGCCAGTCCCACGCGCCATCCGCGCGCCGCAAACAGTTCGGCGGCAGCGCGGCCGATGCCCGATCCCGCGCCGGTGATGAAAATGGACTTTGGCGTCGTCGTCATGCGCTTCCAAACTGAACGGGTTTGTTGCGACCCCGTAATTCTTTCTGGCTAGATGGTTAATTGTGCATTGCAGCACAACTCAGGGAGACTACTTGGCGTTTGACGCTGCATGGCCACTCCCGCACAACCTCCAACGATGACTGCCGCGCCCGCTCCCGGACCTTCGGTCGTCTTCGACGCGATCGAGAAGCTTTACCCCGGCGGGGCGGTCGGTGTCGCGGGGGTTTCGCTCGAAATCGGAGGTGGCAGCTTCGTCGCGCTGGTCGGCGCGTCGGGATCGGGCAAGTCGACACTGCTCAAGATGGTCAACCGCCTGATCGCGCCGAGCGCCGGGCGCGTGCTGATTGGCGGCGCTGACGTGACGGACGAGCCGGCGCACGCCCTGCGGCGGCGGATAGGCTATGTCTTCCAGAACATCGGCCTGTTCCCGCACATGACGGTGGCGGAGAATATCGCCATCGGTCTGCGCATTTCCGCGCAACAGGCGGGCGGGCGTGTGGTGGAGCTGCTCGATCTCGTCGATCTGCCCCGCGATTTCGCGGGACGGATGCCCGATGCGCTGTCGGGCGGCCAGCGCCAGCGCGTCGGCGTGGCGCGCGCACTGGCCGGGGCACCTGGGCTGATGCTGATGGACGAGCCGTTCGGCGCGCTCGATCCGGTGACGCGCGATCAACTCGGCACCGCGATCCGCGCGCTGCATGACCGGCTTGGGCTCACGACGATCATGGTGACGCACGACATGGCCGAGGCGCTGATCCTCGCCGACCGCGTGCTGGTGATGGCGAAGGGTCGGATCGTCGCCGATGCCACCCCCGCCGCATTGCTGGCGGGCGAGGGCGGCGCGGAGGCCGATGCGCTGGTCGCGGTGCCGCGCGATCAGGCGCGGAAACTCGCGGCGTTGGAGAAAGGCGCGTGAGCCCGTTCCTTGACGCTTTGGGCCGCGCCCCGCCGCTGCTCGCGCAGCATCTGCTGCTAGCGTTCGCGGCGCTGCTGCTGGGGATCGCGGTCAGCCTGCCGCTGGCGGTGTGGTCGGCGCGGCGGCCCGGCGTCGCGCGCGTGACGCTCGGCTTCGCGAGCCTCGTCCAGACGATCCCGAGCCTCGCGCTGCTGGCGCTCTTCTATCCGCTGCTGCTGTCGCTGTCGGCGCTGGTCGGCGGGCGCATCCCCGCGCTCGGCTTCCTGCCGTCGCTGCTCGCGCTGACGCTCTACGCGCTGCTGCCGATCCTCAGGAACGCGGTGACGGGCCTGACCGGGCTCGACCCGGCGATCATCGAAGCGGCGGACGGCGTTGGCATGACGAGCGCGCAGAAGCTGCGGCTGGTCGAGGCCCCGCTCGTCGCGCCGGTGGTGATGGCGGGCATCCGCACCGCCGCCGTCTGGACGATCGGCGCGGCAACGCTTTCCACCACGGTCGGCCAGCCGAGCCTCGGCGACATGATCTTCGCTGGCCTCCAGACGCAGAACTGGGCACTGGTGCTGGCGGGCTGCTTCTGCGCGGCGGCGCTGGCGCTGGCGGTCGATGCTTTGCTCGGCCTGATCGAACACGGCATCGCCGCGCGCAAGAAACTGCGCGTCTGGGCGGCGACCGGGCTGCTGGCGCTCGGTGTCGTCGTGGCGCTCGCACCGCTCTGGGCGAGCGGCGGGAACCGCATCGTGATCGGCTCGAAGAGCTTTTCCGAGCAATATATCCTCTCGCGCGTCATCGGCCACCGGCTGGAAGCGGCGGGCTATGCGGTCGAATATCGCGAGGGGCTCGGTTCGGGCGTCGCGTTCGGCGCGGTCTCGTCGGGCGATGTCGATGTCTATGTCGACTATTCGGGCACGATCTGGACCAACGAGATGAAGCGCACCGACGTGCCGCCGCGCGCCGCCATCGTCGCGGGCGTGCGCGACTGGGCGGCAAAGGCGCGGGGCGTGACATTGCTCGGCACGCTCGGGTTCGAGAACGCCTATGCCTTCGCGATGCGCGGCGACGATGCGAAGCGGCGCGGCATCAGGACGATCGAGGATCTTGCCCCGCAAGCACCGAAGCTGCGCCTCGCCACCGATATCGAATTCCTCGAACGTCCCGAATGGGCGGCGGTGAAACGCGCCTACGGTCTCACGTTCGCCGAGGCGCATCCCTACCAGCCGACCTTCATGTACAAGGCGCTGACCAGTGGTGCGGCGGATGTGATCCCGGCCTTCTCCTCCGACGGGCGGATCGCGGCGGAGAAGCTCGCGGTGCTGGCCGATCCGCGCGGCGCGATCCCGGGCTACGACGCCATCCTGCTGCTCGCGCCGAAACACGCGAAAGACGCGCGCTTTCAGGCGGCACTGAAGCCGTTGCTCGGGCGCATCGACGTAGCGGCAATGCGCGAGGCGAACTATCTGGTCGATCGCGACGCCGGAAAGACATCGCCCGAAGACGCCGCTCGCTGGCTCGAGAAACGGATCGGGTTGGAGAGATAGGCGCTAGTCGCCGATGATCCCGCGCGCCACCGCCAGCAACTTGTCCGCATGGGCGCGCGCGGTCGCGGCGTTCCCGGCGATCGATCGGATCGTCAAAAGGTCGCTGTCGCGCAGTACCACCGCCGTCGCCCCCGCGTGATCGCCCATCGGATAGGCGGTGATCCAGCCGATCGCAGGTGCGACGTCCAAGGCGACGAGGCGGCAGGCGGGCTCACGCTCCCGGCAAAGCGCCTCCATCCGCGCGATTTTTGTCTCGCCGCTGCGGATGCGCTGCTCCGTGCCGTCGGTCTGGCGGCCGATCAGCACGTCGATGATCGGAGCGCCCGCGCAGCTCGGACAGGTCAGCGTCACTCGCGTCGGCTCGGCCCGCTCGACGAAGCCGTCGCCGAGCGCCTTTTGCAGATCGGTCGCGACGGTCGTCAGGTCGTGTACCGCGAAACCCTCCGCCTGCGCCGGCACCGGCAGAAGCAGCAGCGCGGCGGCGATCAGCGCGCGCACGTCAGGCCCGCATCGCCGTGACGAAATAGTCCATGCTCAGATCGTCCGACAGCACGAAGCCCCTGGCCAGCGAAAAGCCCAGACCGCGCGTGTCGATCACGGTCAGGCCGGCATCGGCCAGCAATTCGGTCAGCGCTTCGGGCTTGAGGAACTTGTGCCAGTCGTGCGTGCCCTTCGGGATCTGCCCCAGCCCCTCGCCGAGCGTGATCATCGCGAGGTGCGATTTCAGTGTGCGATTGGGGGTGGAGAGTATCATCAAACCGCCCGGCGCCAACGCGCCCGCGAGTCCGGCGGCGAACGCGCCCGGATCGGTGACGTGCTCGATCACCTCCATCGACGTGACGAGGTCGAACGCCTCGCCTCCCAGCGCATCGACGCTGCCCGCGCGGTAGTCGATCGCCAGCCCCGACAGCGCTGCATGTGCGCGCGCGGCGGCGATGTTCTCCGGGGCGGCATCCACCCCCGTCACCGCCGCGCCGAGCCGCGCGAGCGGTTCGCACAACAGCCCCGCGCCGCATCCGGCATCGAGCGCGCGCTTGCCGGCGAGCGGCGTGAAGCTCGCGGGATCATCGCCCCAATGCTCGTCGATCCGCTCGCGTAGATACGTCAACCGCACCGGGTTCAATCGGTGGAGCATCGCCGAGGAGCCCTTCGGGTTCCACCAGTCCTCCGCGAGACCGCCGAAATGCGCGGCTTCCTGCGGGTCTATCGTCGTGCTTGCCATCGCCATGCGGCGTTCCTATCAGGACGCCCCGTTTACCCCAAGGACTTCCGACAGCTCCCATGGCCCGCATCGTGATGAAATTCGGCGGCACCTCGATGGCCGGGATGGAGCGCATCCGCTCGGTGGCGGCGCGGGTGAAGCGCGAGGTCGAGGCGGGCAATCAGGTCGCGGTCGTCGTCTCGGCGATGGCGGGCGAGACCGACCGGTTGGTCGGCTTCTGCCGCGAGGCGTCGTCGCTCTACGATCCCAAGGAATATGACGTCGTCGTCTCGGCCGGCGAGCAGATCACCTCCGGTCTGCTCGCGATCGCGCTGCAGGCGGCGGGCGTGCCGGCGCGGAGCTGGCTGGGTTGGCAACTGCCGATCCACACGTCGGATGCGCACGCTTCCGCGCGGATCGGCGACATCGACACCGGCGCGCTCAACGAAAGTCTTGAGCGCGGCGAAGTGGCCGTGATCCCCGGCTTCCAGGGGCTCGCTCCCGGCAACCGCGTCACCACGCTCGGCCGTGGCGGTTCCGATACCTCGGCGGTCGCGGTGGCGGCGGCGATGAAGGCGGATCGCTGCGACATCTACACCGATGTCGATGGCGTCTACACGACCGACCCGCGCATCGTGCCGCGCGCGCGCAAATTGAAGCGCGTGACCTATGAGGAAATGCTCGAGCTCGCCAGCGTCGGCGCCAAGGTGCTGCAGACGCGCTCGGTGGGCCTCGCGATGAAGGAAAACGTCCGCGTCCAGGTACTCTCGTCCTTTACCGGCGAGGATGCACCCATGGCGGATACATTGCCCGGCACGATGATCGTGGGGGAAGAGGAGATCGAAGACGTGGAACGCCAGCTCATCACCGGCATCGCGCACGACAAGAACGAGGCCAAGATCACGCTGACGGCGGTGCCCGACACGCCCGGCGCGGTGGCGGCGATCTTCGAGCCGCTGGCGGGCGCCAGCATCAACGTCGACATGATCATCCAGAACATCGCCCACAACGCGGGCTCGACCGACGTGACCTTCACGGTGCCGGCCGCGGATCTGGCGCGCTCGATCGAGGCGCTCAATCAGGCGCGCGGCAAGATCGGCTTCGGCGAGCTGGTCCACGATACGCGCGTCGCCAAGATCTCGGTGGTGGGCGTGGGGATGCGCAGCCATGCTGGCGTCGCGAGCACGATGTTCACGACGCTCGGCGCGCGCGGCATCAACATCCAGGCGATCTCGACCAGCGAGATCAAGGTCAGCGTGCTGATCCACGAGGATGAGACCGAACTCGCGGTGCGCGTGCTGCACACCGCCTACGGGCTGGACGCGGAAGACGCGGCTTAACGGACAATCCTTCCCCTGGCGGGGGAGGATTTTCAGGATCAAATCGCCGACGAACCCTTCACGTCGGGCGCGGCCTGCGATGAGGTATAGACCGGCGCGGTCGCGTCCTGCCTGTTCACGAACTGCTCTGCGGCGAGGCGGGCGGCGGCGCGGGCGATCAGCTCGCTCGCGGTCAGCGCGGGCTTGTCGCCGACGCGCGCGGCGGCATCGGCCTGGATCGCGGCGGTCGCTTCGGGTTGGCTGGCGACGGCCGCCTGATAGAGCGCATACATCGACGGGCTCGTGTCGGCCCCGCTCGTCATCGCAGCGGCGGCGCGCGTCGCGCTTTCCGGCAGCTCGACGGGCGCAGGCGTGCTGCGGATCGCGGTGGCGATCCGTTGCGATGGGCTCGCGGTACTCGTCGCGGCAGCCGGAACCGGCGTGACCACAGGGACCACGCGCGAAACGATCGGCGAGCTGGCCGCGACGCTTTCTAGCGTCATGGACATGGTCTTCTCCGAAAACTCTTGAGACCGCTATCGCACGGCAAGTTTTGCCGGAGTGCCAACGAACAGGTTTAGCGCGCGCTTAAGCATGAAATCCTGCGGCGGCCGTCGCGGGGCGGGGAGGCAGGAGCGGCTCCTGTACCCGGCGTTGGTTTCCCATTGGTTACCGCGCTCGGTACGCCGGTACACAGGATGTATTTTCTATCCGCCAGAAACATTCTAGGGGCTGGCGATGGACGACAGATCACAGACCGGCGCAGGCCGCCTCGCCCGCCACATGCACCGCGGCGCATCCTTCCTCGGCAGCGAGGTCGCGATCCTCTGCGGCGCGATGTCATGGGTGTCGGAACGCAACCTCGTCGCCGCCATGTCGAACGCGGGCGGCTTCGGGCTGATCGCGTGCGGCGCGATGACGCCCGAGCTGCTCGATGCCGAGATCGCCGCAACCAAAAAGCTCACCGACAAGCCGTTCGGCGTCAACCTCATCACCATGCACCCGCTGCTGATGGATCTGATCGCGGTCTGCGCGAAGCACCAGGTCGGCCATGTCGTGCTGGCGGGCGGCCTCCCGCCGGCGGGCAGCCTCGATGCGATCAAGGGATCGGGCGCCAAACTGATCTGCTTTGCGCCCGCGCTCAGTCTCGCCAAGAAACTGATCCGCTCGGGCGTCGACGCGCTCGTCGTCGAGGGGATGGAGGCGGGCGGCCATATCGGCCCGGTTTCGACCAGCGTGCTCGCGCAGGAAATTCTGCCGGAAGTGGCGGAAGCAGTGCCGGTGTTCGTCGCCGGCGGCATCGGCCGCGGCGAGGCGATCGCGGCCTATCTGGAGATGGGCGCGGCCGGCGTGCAGCTCGGCACGCGTTTCGTCTGCGCGACCGAATCGATCGCGCACGCCAATTTCAAGAAGGCGTTCCTGCGCGCCTCGGCCCGTGATGCCGTCGCGAGCGTGCAGATCGACCCGCGCCTGCCCGTCATCCCGGTGCGCGCGCTGAAGAACGCCAGTTCCGAACTCTTCACCGCCAAGCAGCGCGAAGTCGCCGCCGCGCTGGACGAGGGCACGGTCGCGATGGGCGAGGCGCAGTTGCAGATCGAGCATTACTGGGCCGGCGCTCTGCGCCGTGCGGTGATCGACGGCGACGTCGAGCATGGCAGCCTGATGGCAGGCCAGTCGGTCGGCATGGTGACGAAGGAAGAACCCGTCGCGGAGATCATCGCGGTGCTGATGGCCGAAGCCGCGGCGGCGTTCGAGAAGCGCGTGGCCTGAGGCTCGTAACGGGTTACGTACTAACAGCGTGAACGCGCGATTCACCGTGTCACGTCACCGCGGCTTAGCCCCGCGACGGCGACTATCCCCCTGCCTTTTTAGGGGGTTAGTTCGATGTTGCGTATCCTCGCGCCGCTCCTCGCGGCCGCCTTTCTCTCGTCCGGCGCACAGGCGCAGTCCCGCTTCGAAGAGGATGCGCCGACCCTCCCCGAGGGTTTCTCCGAAAGCTTCGTCCCGCCCGCGCGCGACATGACCGGCGCGTATCTCACCCCCAACCGCGCGCTCACGCCCGAACAGGCGGCGTGGCACCTGCGCGTCGCGCTCAACGTGGCGGCGCTCGGCTGCCGGGGCGAGGAGCGTGAGGCGGTCGTCGCGGGCTACAACCGGATGCTCGAGGCCAAGCGCGCCCCGCTCGCCGCCGCCGCGAGCGCGGTCGAGGCGAAATACCGCGCGGTCGCGGGCGCGCGCTGGCAGGCGGCGAACGACGATGCGATGACGCGGCTCTACAATTTCTTCGCGCTGCCGCCCGCACAGCGCGCCTTCTGCGCCGCCGCACGCGATGTGATCGCCGAGGCTGAGAGTGTCGCACCCGAACGCTTCACTGACTATGCGGCGGCCGCGCTGCCCCGGATCGAAGCGCCGTTCCTCGTCAGCTTTGCGACATTCGATGCGTACCGCGACACCAGGCGCGTCTGGGCCACGCATCGCAGCACGACGCCCGCCGTCCCGCGCATCGAACTGGCGTCAATGATGAGCATCGCCCCCGGCGAGAAATGATGGCGTCAGCTTTGCCACCACGGGCACGCTCGGCTAGGGCGTCCCGATGGCCGCAGACGCGCTCGATTGCCCGACCGGGGGCCGGATCGCCGATGGCGAGCACCGCTTCCCCTTGCGCGTCTATTTCGAGGACACCGATTTCTCGGGTGCGGTCTATCACGCCAATTATCTGAACTTCATGGAACGTGCGCGCAGCGACATGCTCCGCGTCGCCGGCATCGACCAACGCGCGGCGTATGAGGCGGGCGAGGGCAGTTATGTCGTCTCCGCGCTCGCCATCCGCTACCTGCGCCCGGCGCGCTTCGACGATACGCTCGTCGTCCATTCGCGCCCCACGCAGGTGCGCGCCGCCGCCGTTCATATTCAGCAACGAGTCATGCGCGGGCGGGAAAGCCTTGCCGAGGCCGACGTGACCGTCGCCTTCGTCGCGCCGTCCGGCCGGCCGAAGCGCATGTCGGCGGCGTGGACCGAAATCTTCGGGCGCGTGTTCGCCATCCATGCCCAACAGGGAGAAAGCCCCGCGTGAACCTGTTCCTCAATACCGACGCCGCGACGATGTCGCCGATCGCCTTGTTCCTCCAGGCCGACTGGGTGGTGAAGATCGTGATGATCGGCCTGCTGCTCGCCAGCGTGTGGACCTGGGCGATCATCATCGGCTTCTTCGTCAGGCTCGGCGGGCTGCGGCGCAAGACGCTGCGCTTCGAAACCGCCTTCTGGAAGGCCGAGGATATCGACGCCTTCCACCGCATCGAGGGCGAGAGCGACCTGCCGATCGCGCGTGTGTTCGCAGCGGGCGTCAAGGAATGGCGGCGCTCCACTGTGGGGGGCTCGGTCGATCGCGGGGGAACCCGCGAGCGGCTGGCGACGGCGATGGGCGCTGCTGTCGCGAACGAGATCGACACGCTGGCGGATCGGCTCAACGTGCTGGCGACGGTCGGCTCGGTCGCGCCGTTCGTCGGGCTGTTCGGCACCGTCTGGGGCATCATGCGCAGCTTCACCGGCATTGCATCGGCACAGAACACGTCGCTGGCGGTGGTGGCACCGGGCATCGCCGAGGCCTTGTTCGCGACCGCGATCGGGCTGTTCGCGGCGATCCCCGCCGTCATCGCCTACAATCGCTTCAGCCACGGCATCAACCGTATCGAGGCGCGGCTCAACCGCTTCGCCGACGGTTTTCACGCGACGCTCTCGCGCCAGCTCGAGTCCGGGCGCTAGGCGGTGTCGATCAACCTTCCCTCGCAGCGCGGGCGTGGGCGGCGCGCGCCGATGGCGGAGATCAACGTCACGCCGCTGGTCGACGTGATGCTGGTGCTGCTCATCATCTTCATGGTGACGGCTCCGTTGCTGACGGCGGGCGTGCCCGTCGACCTGCCCGACAGCCGCGCCAAGCCGCTCGATCAGGATCAGCAGCCGGTGCAGATCTCGATCGAGCGCGACGGCAAGATGTACGTCGACAAGGACGAGGTCAGCGAGGAGACTTTGCCCGACGTGCTGGAGCAGCTCGCCAAGAAGACGGATCAGGGCAAGCCGCCGCAGATCTTCCTGCGCGCCGACAAGGGTCTCGATTACGGTCGGGTGATGAGCGTGATGGGCGAGCTCAACCGTGCCGGCCTCAACCGCGTCGCGCTGGTGACGGTCGGCAAGGACGAGAAGTGATCGGGCTGGTTTGATGCAGCGCGCGGAGAAGATCGGGATCGGCGTCGCGCTGGCGGCGCATGTCGGCTTGTTCTGGCTGCTGTCGCTCGGCCGCACGCCGCCGCCCGACCCCAAGCTCTACGCGCCCAAGCCGATCGAGGTATCGCTGGCGAAGGACGTCGCGCTCGAACAATCCGCGCCGAAGGCGCCCGAGCCGCCCTCGCAGTCCGCCGGTCCCGAACAGGGCCCGCCGGAGGAATCGCCGCCGCCCGCGCCGCAGCCCAAGCCCGAACCCGCGCCGGAACCCAAGCCCGAACCGAAACCCGCGCCGCCCAAGCCGGTCGCCAAGCCTGTGCCCAAGCCCGAGGCGGTCCCTCCGCCCAAACCAAAGCCTGCGCCCAAGAAGCCGGAGCCGCCCAAGAAACCTGCACCCGCGAAGCCGGCCGACGCCAAGCCGACCAAGGCCCCCGCCAAGCCGGCGCAGGCCAAGTCGTCCAACCTAGATTCGGTCATCAAGGGCATCGGCAGCAGCCCGGCCGCCAAGCCCGGCAAGAAACCCAACGCGCAGAACCTCGCCGACCTCGTCAGCGACGGCAAGAGCGCGAGCCCGTCAAAATCGAAGCCCAACGCCGCCGCCCCCGGCGCGACGATGACGGCCAGGGCGGCCGCCGATATCGGCTCCGCGATCAAACGGCAGGTGCAGCCCTGCGCTGACCGGCAGGTGAAGCCCGGCCCCGGTGCGGAGCGCATCCGCGTGACGATTCGCCTTCAGCTCAACCCCGATGGGTCGCTGAAGGCGCGGCCGGCCATCACCGGCCATACCGGCGTCGATGATGAGAACGATCGCTATGTCGATGCGGTCGATCGCGCGGCGATCGCGGCGTTTTCGGGTTGCGCACCGCTTCGCGACCTGCCGTCCGAGCTGTACAGCGTGCCGAATGGCTGGAGCACGTTCAGCCTGCGTTACAATTTGCCCGGCTGAGGTGAACCCGATGCGAAAGACCCTCCTTACGATCCTGCTCGCGCTTTCGGCGACCGCCGCGCACGCGCAGCAGCCGCCCGCGCCGACGTCGGCACCCGCGCCCGGCGCGCCCGCGCCGTCGGGCCAGCAATCGGGCGAGCTCGTCGTCGATGTCGAGGGCGGCCAGTCCGCTCCGCTCGGCATCGCCATCCCCGTCATGCCGACCAGTGCCGTCGTCAGCACGCCGGCGGGTCCGACCGACCAGCTCGGGGCACAGCTCACGCAGATCGTGACGAACGACCTCAAGAGCTCGGGCCTGTTCAACCCCTCCGCGCCGTCCGCGCTGAAGGCGGTGCCCTATCCCGAAGTCACCGCGCCGACCTTCGACTATTGGGCGGGTGCGGGCGCCTCGGCGCTGGTGCAGGGCTTCGTCAAGGCTAACGGCGACGGCACGCTGACGGTCGGCTGTTACCTCTACGATATCGCCGCGCGTACCGAACTGATCCGGCAGGGCTTCGTCGTGCCGCCCTCCGACTGGCGGCGCGCGGGCCACAAATGTGCCGACATGGTCTATACCAAGCTGACCGGCGAGGGCCCCTATTTCGACAGCCGCGTCGTCTATGTGTCGGAGACGGGCCCCAAGGGCCGCCGCATCAAGCGCCTCGCGATCATGGATCAGGACGGCGCGAACCACCGCTTCCTGACGAACGGCCAGTCGATCGTGTTGACCCCGCGCCTCACGCCCGACCAGCGCAGCATCGTCTACATGAGCTATGTCGCGGACCGTGCCGGCGGCCTCGATCGCCCCGCGATCTACGTCTACGATCTCGCTTCCAGCCGCCAGCGCCTGCTGGTCCCCGCAGCCAATCTAACCTTTGCGCCGCGCGTCTCGCCCGACGGCAAGTGGGTTTTGTTCTCGAAGGCGGTGGCGGGCGCGACCAACATCTACCGCGTGCCCTTCGCCGGCGGCGACGCGCAGAAGCTGACCGACACGCCCGGCATCGACACCGGCGGCAGCTATTCGCCCGACGGCACCCGCATCGTCTTCGAAAGCGACCGCTCCGGCGGGCAACAGCTCTACGTGATGAACGCTGATGGCACGCAGCAGAAGCGCATCAGCTTCGGCGGCGGGCGCTACGCCACGCCGGTGTGGAGCCCGCGCGGCAATCTCATCGCCTTCACCAAGATGGCGGGCAATTTCCGCATCGGCGTCGTCAGCCCGGCGGGCGGCAACGAGCAGCTCCTGACCAACGACTGGCAGGACGAGGGGCCGAGCTGGTCGCCCAACGGCCGCGTGCTGATGTTCTTCCGCTCGGGGCGCGGCGGCGGCGGCACCGCTGATCTGTGGTCGGTCGACCTCACCGGCGTCAACGAGCGCAAGCTCGCCACCCCGCTCGATGGATCCGATCCCGCCTGGGGACCGTTACGCCCCTGAACCGACTCGACCTATTCGAAAAGGAGACGCCAGATGGCCAGACTGACCACCACTCTCACCGTTGCCGTAGCGCTCATCGCGGTGGCCGGTTGCGCGAAGAAGCCGCCCGCCGATCTTCCGCCGCCCCCCGGCAACTCCGGCCCCGGCCCCGGTAGCGGTGACGGCAACATCGTCCCCGGCTCGCGCGCCGATTTCGAACGGTCGGTCACCAGCAACACGATCCACTTCGCGCTCGATCAGTATGACATCAACGCCGAATCGCGTGCCATCCTCGACAGCCAGGCGACGTGGCTCGCCCGCTACCCGAACGTCGCCGTCAGCCTGGAGGGCCATGCCGACGAACGCGGCACCCGCGAATACAATCTCGCGCTCGGCGATCGCCGCGCCAATTCCGCCAAGAACTATCTCGCGGCGCGGGGCGTGAACCCGGCGCGCATCTCGACGATCAGCTACGGCAAGGAACGCCCAATCGCGTTGGGCTCGGACGAGCAGGCCTGGGCGCAGAACCGCCGCGCGGTGACGATCGTCCTGAACTGACACCCCGCCCCTTGGGGTCGCGAAAGGCGCGGGAGGGCAACCTCCCGCGCCTTTTTCATGCCCGTCGCCCGGCCTCCGTTGGGGCGACGTATTCATTCCGCTTGCGCATCCATTCCAACCGATATAAATATGATATCATATTAACGGGAGAAACCAATGTCCGAGTCGGATACCAACATCGCCCTCACGCTGTCGCGTGAACGGCCGGCACGCACGTCGAGCGGGTACATCATGCTGCTGGTGATGCTGGGCGCGCTGCTCGCCGGCATCTACGGCGGGGCGATCCTGTCCGAGGATCCGGTGCTGGCGGGCACGCTCATCACGATCGCGGCGATCGTCTTTCTCTTCGTGACGTGCGGCTTCTACATGCTGCAGCCCAATCAGGCGGTCGCGATCACCCTGTTCGGCTCGTATCAGGGCACCGATCGCAACACCGGCCTGCGCTGGCTGCTGCCGTGGCTCGGCCACAAGAAGATCTCGGTGCGCGCCAACAACATGATTTCGGACCGGATCAAGGTCAACGATCTGCGCGGCAACCCGATCGAGATGGCTGCTCAGGTCGTGTGGCGCGTCACCGACACCGCGCAGGCGTTGTTCGACATCGACGATTACAAGGCCTTCGTCGTCGTCCAGATCGAGGCGGCGGTGCGCACGATCGGCGCGCGCTACCCCTATGACGATTACGAGCATCTCGAAGTGACGCTGCGCGGCAATCACGATCAGGTCAGTGCCGAGTTGCGCGCGGAACTCATCGCGCGGCTGAAGGTCGCGGGCATCACCGTCGACGAATGCGGCTTCACGCATCTCGCTTATGCGCCCGAGATCGCCGGCGCGATGCTGCGCCGTCAGCAGGCGCAGGCGGTGGTGGCCGCGCGGAAAACCCTGGTCGAGGGCGCGGTCGGCATGGTCGAGATGGCGCTGGAGCTGCTCAGCGAGAAGAATGTCGTCGAACTGGACGACGAGCGCCGCGCGGCGATGGTCTCCAACCTGATGGTCGTGCTCTGCGGGGAACGCGACACGCAGCCGGTCGTCAACACCGGATCGCTCTATCAGTAAGGACTCCGGCGTGGCCGCTCCCCCGCAAAAGAAGGCGTTCCCGCTGCGGATCGATCCGGCGCTCTACGCCGCGATCGAGCGCGCGGCGGCGGGCGACTTGCGGAGCGTCAATGCCGAGGTCGAATGTCTGCTGCGCGAGGCGCTCGCGCGGCGCGGGGTGAAGCTGGCGGATCCCGTCCGCGCGAAACGCGGGCGACCGCCCCAGAATCAGACGGCGCAGGAGGATGACGATGGCGAGTGAGGACGAGTGGTTCCAGCCGAAACGCTTCGGTTACGGCGCGGGCCTGCCGATCCGCTGGCAGGGCTGGGCGGTGCTGGCGGCCTATGCCGCCGTGCTGACGGGCGCGGGGCTGTGGCTGCTGCCCCGCCACCACATGCTGCCCTTCTACGGCATCACCGCCGCCGCCACCGCCGCGCTGCTCGTCACCTGCGCCCGCCACACCCGCGGCGGCTGGAAGTGGCGCTCGGGCGGCGAGGACTGACGGCGCGTGGGCGCACTACCCGATCCGGGCGTGGCACTGGCGATTTTCCAGAATTTCGATTAGCTTAGCCGCGCACCGCCGGCAGAGCGGCTGCGCCCTGAGTCGGATGATCGACTTGGTGGCCACGGGCCGCGGATGACTTTCTTGAACGAATTTGTGACGATCTCCCCACCGCGCGCGGTCAGCTCGCTCTCTTCGGTCGCGCTGGCGAGCGTGCTCGATCAGAGCGTCGATTGCGTGAAGCTGGTCGGCCTCGAAGGCGATGTTCAATATATGAACATCAACGGCCTCTGCGCGATGGAGATCGACGACTTCCACCTGATCGCCGGGAAACCCTGGGCCGATCTTTGGCCGGAAGAAGCACGCGCGCTGATCCTCGCGTCCTATCCGCGCGCGAGCGGCGGGGAGACGGTTCGCTTCCGCGCCTTCTGCCCGACCGCGAAGGGTTCGCCGCGCTGGTGGGACGTCACCGTGTCCGCGGTCACCAACGACGACGGCGAACATGCCGGATACCTTTCGGTCTCGCGCGATGCGACGGAAAGCGAGGAAGGCCGGCAAGCCTCGGCGATCGCCACCGCAGAGCTGCGCCACCGGCTGAAGAACACCTACACGATGATCGGCAGCCTGCTGTCCGGCTTCGCGCGCGGCAACGCCCAGCACGAACAATTCGCCAGCGAGATGACCGACCGGCTCGTCGCCCTGAGCCGTGCGCAGGCGCTGTTCGCCAACACCGATGCGCCCTGTCGCATCGATCAGCTTGTCGCCGCGCTGGTGGAGCCGTTCGACAGCGAGCAATGCCCGGTCTCGTTCGATGGCCTGCTGCCGATCGAGGTCGATCAGGGCCGCGCCGATGCCATCGCGCTGGTGATCGGCGAGCTCGCGGTAAATTCCGCGAAGCACGGCGCCTTCCATCACGGCGGCGCGGTGCGGGTGAGTGCGGTCGGCGACGATCGCTCGGTGTCGATCGTCTGGGACGAACGCTGCGATTGCACGATCGAAAGCCACGGCCGCGAAGGCGGGCAGGGCCTGCGCCTGATCGAGCGCATCATGCGCGCGCGTCGCGGGACGATCGCAACCGCATGGCGCGACGACGGTCTGGTCGTGACGCTGACCTTCTTGCTCAGCTGAGGGCGGGCGTCAGCCCAAAGCCTCGTCCAGCAGCCGCGCCAGCCTCAGCCCGCCGCGCTCGACCTCGAGTTTGGCCGCAGGCACCAGCTTCGCGATCGTCGCATTGTCGAGTTCGACATGCGGCGGCGTCGGCACGCAGGGGTCGCCGCCGAGCGCCGCCGTGTAGGCCACGTCGTGCGCCACCTGCCAGCTCTCGCGGCTCCAGTCGGTCACGCTGCCCGCGGCCACCTTGGCGCGCACCGCCGCCGGATAGCGCCGCACCAGCGATGGCCCGGTCGTGATCGCGCGCTCCGCCAGCAGCCCGTCCCAGATCGAATGGAGGTTGAGCCGCGGCGGCGCGTAATCGCCGTACCCCGCCTTCACGTCGTTGCCGCCCTTGTCGGTCTTGTCGCCGGCATGGAGCGGCTGGTGCAGATCGCCGACGAAATGGATGAGGAAAGCGAGCGCCATGACGCGCTCCTTCGCCGGCGTGGCGCGGTCGCGTAGCAGCTTCACGTCGCGCTCGATCTGCGTGGACACGCAATTGCCGTCCTTGCAGGCGGGCGTCAGGTCGAAATCGTGGCAGATGTCGACGTTCTGGTAATGCCAGGAAAAGGCATAGCCGAAGCGCGACTGGCCGTTCGCATCCTTCAGCGGCTTGATGCAATCGGCCCAGACGCTTGCCGATTCGATCGTGTCGGCCTTGCACTCAGGCGTACCCAGCAGCCGCGACTGCGCGAGCAGCCGCCGCACCCCGGCGCGCGCCTTGGGCGTGATGTTGGCATAGGCGATTTTCGCGACGGTCTCGTGGCCGAACTCCCAATAGGCGGCGGCGGGGGAAGCGGTGGCGGCGAGCGCGACTGCGGCGGCGGGGAGGAGGGCGCGAATCATGCGACCCTCATATCGCCCTCAAACCCGTTCGTCCTGAGCGAAGTCGAAGGACGTGCCACAGGCGCTGCGTCTCGGTCATGTCCTTCGACTTCGCTCAGGACGAACGGTGGCCTATTCGTCGTCGTAGATCGCGATCTCGCGCGCGCCGTCCGCCGCAAGGCGCGCGCGGTACATGCCCCGCGTCGTGAACGACCACAGCAGCTCGCCCGCCGGTGTCGCGACGATCACCCCGCCCGATCCGCCGAGCCCCTTGATCTCCGCCATCACCCCGTCCGCCGCCGGGCGCGCGGCCTCGCCGCCCAGCCGCATCCGCGCGGCAATCTCGTGCGCGCAGGCGCTGCGGATGAAGAACTCGCCCGATCCGGTGGCGGAGACGGCGCAGGCGCGGTCGTCGGCATAGGTGCCCGCGCCGATCAGCGGCGAATCGCCGATCCGGCCCCAGCGTTTGCCGGTGACGCCGCCGGTCGAGGTCGCCGCCGCGACATGGCCCGCCGCATCGCAGGCTACCGCGCCGACCGTGCCGAACTTCATCTCGATATCGAACGCGCCGTCCTTGCGGTTGCGCATTTCCTCGAGTTGCGCTGCGCGCTCGGGCAGGATCAGCCAGTCCTGCGTCGTCTGTTCGATATCGTGCGCGCGGGCGAAGGCATCCGCGCCGCTCCCGCCGAGCAGGACGTGCGGGCTCCGTTCCATCACCGCGCGGGCGAGGCTGACAGGGTGCCGCGTCGCGGTGACGCCGGCCACCGCGCCGGCCTTGCGTTCCGCGCCCTCCATGATCGCGGCGTCGAGTTCCGCCACGCCCTCGAAGCTCAGCGCCGCCCCGCGCCCGGCGTTGAAATGCGGATCGTCCTCCAGCACGCGCACCGCCGCCTCGACCGCGTCGAGCGCCGCGCCACCGCCCGCCAGCACCGCCGCCCCGGCATCGAGCGCGCGGCCGAGCGCCGCACGCGCGCCCGCGTCGGCGTCGGGCAAAATCCGCTCGCGAGTCATGCCGCCCGCGCCACCGTGGATCGCCAAAGCCCAGCTCATGCCGTCACCTTCCGTGGTTTCGCGCGCAGCCCGATCAGCGGCCGCAGCCAGCCGATCTCGCGCCCGATCAGATAGAAGCCCCAGCACCCCGCCACCGTCGCGGGCACCAGTACGAGAAACTCGACCAGCGGCCCGGCGCGCAACGGCAGCAGCCAGAACTCGACCAGCACGATCACCGTCTGATGGATGATGTAGAAGGGGAACACCGCCTCGGTCAGTACCGGCCGCCAGCGGTTGTCGTAATTCCAGTACCGATCCGCGATCCCAATCAAGGCGATCACCGAGCACCAGCCATGCAGCACGCGCGCCACGGCGAAGGTCGTGCCCCACGGCCAGCCCGGCATCGCGCTGCCCGGCCACGTCCATTCGATCCCCGCGACGACGACGTACGCGATCAACGCCACGCCGAGCGCCGCCTTCCACCACCGCGCGATCGCCGCCATCGCGCGCTCCGATCCCGCCAGCCCGAAGCCGAACAGGAAAGCCGGCAGGTAATGCAGGTGCGCGATCGTATCGTGCAGCGGATCGTGCGTCTCGCTCGCGCCGGGCAGCAGCATGTCGGTCGAGATCAGCCAGGCGATCGGCAGCAGCACCACGAGACCCGTCCCGAACAGTGCGTCGAACACGCGCTGCAGCCGCGCCCAGCCCAGCAGCGCGATCAGCACTGTCAGCACCAACGTGTAGAACCACAGGTAGCCGACGAACCACAGATGCTGCCAGGTCGGCAGCGCGATCCCCTTCAGCCGGTGAAAGCCGAAGAAGTCGTGCAGCCAGAACCAGCCGAAGCCGTGCGGGTAATGATATTTGACGACCAGCTCGATCCACGGCTGCACCGGCACCACCACGATGATGCCGAACAGCAGGGGGATCAGCAGCCGCTTGCTGCGCGATCCGATAAACCCCGCCAGCCCGGTCCCCTTGGAAAACAACGCCCGGCTGGCATAGCCCGAGATCACGAACAGCAGCATCAGCCGCCAGCTGTTCGCCGCCATCATCGGGATCGCGACCCAGCTCATCGGGTGCGCGGTCTTCACATGGAAATCCCACGGCACGAACACCATGCCGATATGGTAGAAGATCAACAGGCCGAACGCGCCGATCCGCAGCCAGTCCATGCCGAAATGCCGTTTCATCCTCGCGCTCTAAAGCCGGATGCTGCGTCGCGCCACCTTTTCAGAATCGGTTCAGGCACGCCGACAGACATGATAGAGGCGCGCACGAAAGGGGTGAGCATGCGGTTGCGGTGGATCGGTCTGGGATTGGCGGTGGCTGCGCTCGGTGCGGCGCCGGCGCTGCCGCAGTCCGGCGCGTCCACGCTCTCGCGCTGGGTTCACGCCGGTTTCGCCGCGTTCCAGTCCACCGGGCCGACCGGCAATTACGAGCCGCCCGCGACGCCGTTCGATCCGGCGCGCAGCCCGCCGCCGCCCAATTACGCCAGCCGCACCGAATGGGTCGCGCTGCCCGACAGCCGCGATCCCGCCGACGATACGCCGCCGGGCGTCCTGCCGGTCAATCAGGCACGCGCGAAGGTCGGCGTGTTCTTTCTCTACCCCACGGTGTTCACCAGCGATCAGGAATGGAACGCCGACACGCGCGATGCCGATCTCAACGCGCGCATCGCCGGCACGACGATCCGCAATCAGGCGAGCGTGTTCAACGGGTGCTGCGCGATCTACGCCCCGCGCTACCGCCAGATGACGCTCGGCGGCTATGTCAAATGGTCGGAGAACAGCGTGCGTGCGACCGAGCTCGCCTATTCGGACGTTTCGCGCGCCTTCCGCCAGTTCCTCGTGTGGAACAAGGGGCGGCCCTTCATCCTCGCCGGGCACAGTCAGGGATCACGGCAGGGCAAGCTCCTCATCGAGCGCGAGATCGACGGCAAGCCGCTCGCCCGGCGGATGGTCGCGGCCTATCTGCTCGGCAACTGGCTGGAGAGCGACTGGTTCGCGAAGCTGCGCGACGTCCACCCCTGCACCCGCGCCGGCGATACCGGCTGCGTCGTCGGCTGGTCGACCTACGGTGAGGGCCGCAACGCCGCCTTGCAGCGCGTATTCGTCGGCCGCCAGTCGGGCTTCGCACCCGAACCACCGGGGCGGCGCTTCCACTGCATCAATCCGCTGAGCTGGTCGACGGGGCCCGAGATCGCCGTCAGGACGCTCGACAAGGGCGCATGGCTGCATGGGGGCGGCACGACGCCGCGCCCGATCGAACCGGCGATGGTCTCCGCGCGCTGCGACGACGGCGCGCTCTACATCTCGCAACCGGCAAAAGCGTTCGCGGACCTCGTCATCCCGATCGGCAACTACCATAATGTCGACTACAACATCGCGTACATGAACCTGCGCGAAAACGCCTCGGTCCGTGCAACCGCTTTCCTTCGGGCGAACGGTTCACGCGGAGGCGGCAAAGCGTTATAGGCCGCACGAAGTGTAAGGAATCCCCAGAATGTCACTACGTCCGTGGCGCGACATCACCCGCCGCAAGAGCCGCCAGATCATGGTCGGCAACGTCCCCGTCGGCGGCGACGCTCCGGTCACCGTGCAGACGATGACCAACACGCCCACCAGCGACCCGAAGGCGACGATCGACCAGATCCGCCGCTGCGAGGATGCCGGCGTCGACATCATCCGCGTGTCCTGCCCGGACGTCGAATCGACCGCCGCGCTGAAGCAGATCGTCCGCGCCAGCCGCGTGCCGATCGTCGCCGACATCCATTTCCACTACAAGCGCGCGCTCGAAGCCGCCGATGCGGGCGCGGCCTGCCTGCGCATCAACCCCGGCAACATCGGCTCGTCGGAGCGCGTGAAGGAAGTCGTCAACGCCGCCAAGGCCAACGGCTGTGCGATCCGCATCGGCGTGAACGCCGGTTCTCTCGAAAAGGATCTGCTCGAGAAATACGGCGAGCCATGCCCCGATGCACTGGTGGAAAGCGCGCTCGATCATATCAAGCTGCTGCAGGATCACGATTTCCACGAATATAAGGTCGCGGTGAAGGCCAGCGACCTGTTCCTCGCGGTCGCCGCCTATCAGCAGCTCGCCGAAGCGGTCGATTGTCCGCTGCACCTCGGCATCACGGAAGCCGGCGGCTTCGTCGGCGGCACGGTCAAGTCGGCGATCGGCATCGGCAGCCTGCTCTGGTACGGCATCGGCGACACTTTGCGTGTCTCGCTCTCGGCCGAACCGGAAGAAGAAGTGCGCGTCGGCTTCGAGATCCTGAAGGCGCTCGGCATCCGCAATCGCGGCGTGCGCGTGGTGTCGTGCCCGTCCTGCGCGCGGCAGGGCTTCGACGTGATTCGCACCGTCGAGGCGCTCGAATCGCGCCTCCAGCACATCCGCACGCCGCTGTCGCTCTCGGTGCTCGGCTGCGTCGTCAACGGTCCCGGCGAAGCGCGCGAAACCGATATCGGCCTCACCGGCGGCGGCAACGGCAAGCACATGGTCTATCTGTCGGGCGTGACCGACCACACCGTCGAGAGCGCCGACATGCTCGATCATATCGTCAAGCTGGTCGAGGCCAAGGCCGCCGAGATCGAGGCGGCGAGCGAGGCCCAGGCGGTCGCCGCCGAATAAGACGGCTCCGGTCGCCGCCGAATAAACCGTTTCGGGCGCTTAACGACGCATTAGGCACGGGCATTAGCCGTGACCTAAGGGGTTTCCCCTAGAGCGATGGCCCATGAAGATCGCCATCGCTCTCGTCTGCGTCGCCGGTGTCGCCATCGGCTTCGCGCTTCCCACCAAGAAGCATGCCCCCGCGCCGGCCGTGGCGGCGGCGGCCCCCGGCACGCCCGCGCCGCCGGTCGAGACGGTGCTCGATCGCGCCTCCAACGGCCATTTCCTCGCCGTCGCCAACGTCAATGACGAGCCGATCCGCTTCGTCGTCGATACCGGCGCCGACATCGTCGCACTCACCGAGGAGGACGCGCGCCGCGCGCACGTGCGCTTCGATCCTTCGCAATATGAGGTCGTCGGGCGTGGTGCGGCCGGGCTGGTGCGCGGGCAGGAAATCCGCATCGCCGAGATCGAGCTCGACGGAAAACGCGCGAGCGACGTCCAGGCGGTCATCCTCGCCGACGGCGAAATGTCGCTGCTCGGCCAGACCTTCCTGCGCAAGCTGAAGGAAGTGCGCATCACCGGCGATCAGATGCGCATCAGCTAAAGGTCGGCCGACATCCGGCCCATTCGGGACTGCAAAGCGCGATTCTCTGCGCTTCGGTGCTCACGTGCCGAAGGCACGCTGCGCTCCGATGCTCGACAATCACCCTTTTCGGCTCCGCCTGAACCGAATGTCGACCGACCCTAACGCCTCTCATACTCCCGTCACCCCGGCCTTGTGCCGGGGTCCAAGGCTCCGCAAGCGCTGCGGCAAGAGACTTTGACGGTATCGCTCGTCGCACGTTGGACCCCGGCACAAGGCCGGGGTGACGCCTGCGAAATGCTGCGCCCCAGTGCCCTAGGCCACACCACGCACCTCCGCTATGCGCGCAGGCGTGAAGCCCGCGACGCCTCCCTCCACCGCCTTCGCCGTCGCGACGCTCGGCATCGCCGTCTTTTCGTCGATGGACGCGGTGATGAAGGGGCTCGCCCTCGCGATCGGCGCATATAACGCGCTGTTGTGGCGCAGCCTCGCGGGCACGCTCATCACCGGCGCATTGTTCCTCGCCACGCGCGCCCGTTGGCCCACGCGCGCGGTGCTGCGCGTGCATCTCGTGCGCGGGGGCGTGTCGGCGGTGATGGCGATGCTGTTCTTCTGGGGCCTCGCGCGCGTGCCGATGGCGCAGGCGATCGCGCTCGCCTTCGTTGCGCCGCTGATCGCGCTGTTGCTCGCCGCGCTCGTGCTGAAGGAGCGGATCGGGCGCGGCGCCGTCCTTGCTTCGGTCGTCGCGCTCGCGGGCGTGGCCGTGATCTTTCTGGGTCAGGCACGCGCCGCTCTCGGGCCGGAGGCGACGATCGGATCGCTCGCGGTGCTGGCCTCGGCGGTCTGCTACGCCTGGAACATCATCCTCATGCGCCAGCAGGCGATGGTCGCCCGCCCGGTCGAGATCGCCTTCTTCCAGAGCGCGATCGTCTCTATTCTCTTCCTGCTCGCAGCACCTGTGTTCGGCGCCGTGCCGGATGCCGGCCACGCACCGATGCTGATACTGGCGGCGGCCCTCGCGACCGCCTCGCTGATGCTGCTGTCCTGGGCCTATGCGCGCGGGCGGGCGAGCGATCTCGCGCCGAGCGAATATACCGGCTTCGTCTGGGCCTCGCTGTTCGGCTGGATCGTGTTTTCGGAAAATCTGTCGTTCTATACGCTGGCCGGCGCGATGCTCATCATCCTCGCCTGCATCCTCAGCGCCCGCGCCGCGCCACCTCTGGAGACCAACCTGTGACCGTGACGATCCGCCCCGCCAGCCCCGCCGACGTCCCCGCCATCATGGGCTTCGTCCACGAACTCGCGACCTTCGAGAAGGAGCCCGAATCGGTCGTCTCCACGCCCGTGCTGATGCACGAGGCGTTGTTCGGCGTGCATCCGGCGGCGGAGGCGCTGATCGCCGAGCTCGACGGCGCGGTCGTCGGCATGGCGGTGTTCTATCACAATTTCTCGACCTGGACCGGCGTGCGCGGAATCTGGCTCGACGATCTCTACGTCACGCCGGCGGCACGCGGGCACGGCGCAGGTACGGCGCTGCTCAAGCACCTCGCCGCGATCGCCGTGGACCGCGGCTGCGCACGCTTCGAATGGTGGGTGCTCGACTGGAACGAGCGCGCGATCCAGGTCTACAAGAAGGCGGGTGCCGAGGCGATGGACGAATGGACCGTGCAGCGCGTTTCGGGCGATGCGCTGGTGAAGCTCGCGGGGCGCTGATGGCCTATGACGCGGGCCTCGCCGACTGGGTGAGCGAGGCGTGCGAGCCGCTCGGTACGATCACGCGCAAGCGGCTGTTCGGCGGGGCGACGGTCTATGCCGACGGTGTGGCCTTCGCGATCCTCGCCTTCGACGCGCTCTGGCTCAAGGCCGATGCGCAAAGCGACGCGGCCTGGGACGCGATCGCGGCGCCCCGCTTCACCGTCGAGCGTGACGGCGGAAAGGTCCAGTCGATCAACTACCGCCGCGCGCCCGACGAAGTCTATGACGACGCCGACGCGCTGCGCGAATGGGCCACACTGGCGATCGCCGCCGGGCGCAGGGCCCCGGTGAAGAAGGTGAAGCCGAAGAAACCCTGATACCGTTCGCCCTGAGCTTGTCGAAGGGCTGCCCTTCTTGGCACGAAGAAAGAGCGGTGTTTCGATAAGCTCAGCACGAACGGATGTTGATCAGACCGCCGCCGGCTCCTTGCCGCCCGCCACCTTGTACCGCTCGATCGCTTCGATCACGATGCGGCGGGCATCCTCGGCACCGAGCCACTTGCCAACGCGCACCCACTTCTTCGCCTCGAGATCCTTGTAGTGCGTGAAGAAGTGCTCGATCTGCTGCATCACGATCTCGGGCAGGTCGCTGCCCTCGCCGATCTTGCTGTAATAGGGGAAGGTCGCATCGACCGGCACCGTCAGCAGCTTCTCGTCGCCGCCGGCTTCGTCCTCGAGGTTGAGGACCGCGATCGGGCGCACGCGCACGACGCAGCCCGGGATGAAGGGCGAGCGCGCGACGACGAGCGCGTCGAGCGGATCGCCGTCGGGCGACAGCGTGTGCGGGATGAAGCCGTAGTTGGCGGGGTAACGCATCGGCGTGTGCAGGATGCGATCGACGAACAAGGCGCCGCTCGCCTTGTCGAATTCGTATTTGACCGGCTCGCCGCCGACCGGGACTTCGATGATGACGTTGAGGTCTTCCGGCGGGTTCTTCCCCGTAGGAATCATGTCGATGCGCATGAAATTGCTATCCTGTCCGTGATTGTCCCGTGCTGCCCCGCTCAGCGGGGTTGCAGCAGCCTGTCCAGGCCACCCTCTCCGGTGCCGGCCTTTTCGAGGCGCGGATAGCGCAGCCCGCCGTGATAGTCGATGGCGACCTTGCCGGAAAATGCCTCGTGGCGGATCGTCAGCGTGATTTGTGCCGCCGGGTTGGTCTTGGCGGCGGTGATCGCGGCGCAGAGCGCGGCTTCGCTGAAGGCCGAAGTCCCGACATTGGTGATGGTATCGCCGATCGCGAGGCCCGCAGCGAAGGCCGGGCTGCCCCATGTCACGTCGGTGATGCGCGCCTCGCGGTCGACGACGATACCGATCGACGCGCTCAAGAGGGCGGCCGCGCGCATTTTCTGGAATTGCGCAAAGGCCTTGGTCGGTTCCTCCGCATAGCGCAGCACATACCCGTTGGCGGCGACGCCATCGAGCGGCGCATCGGGCGCATGACCCTCGAGCAGCTGCGTGAGCAGGCCGCGCCAGTCATAGGGCTGCAGGTCGTCCAGCGTGTCGATCACGTCGTCGCGGTCATAGGTGAGCTCGCCGAAATCGCCGTCGCGGCCGCGGAAGAAGGCGCGCGCGAAATCGTCGATCGACAGCCGCCCGCCCGATTGTTCGCGCAGGATCGAATCGATCCGCATCCACACCAGCAGTCCCTCGACATAATAATCCTCGTTGCGCTGCCAGCTCAGCCAGGCACGGGGGCGGCGCTGCGACATCACGGGGTCGTTGGTGGTGTCGATCAGCGACCGCCAGACGCGGCCGGGGCGCGTCTCCAGCGCCGACAGGATGATCGCGAACTGATCGAGCGTATCCTGTTTGGTGACGAGGCCGGCGCGGACCTGCAGTACATAGCCGAGAAGGTGCGTCAGCCCTTCGTAGACCCACAAGGATTCGTCGCGCGTCGGCGTGTTGTAGTCGGGCGTCCACAGCCCGCGCCCGCGGCGGAACTTGCCGTTCCAGCTATGCGCGAATTCATGCGGCAACAGGTTACGCGATGCCGGGCCGTCCTTCCAGTTCTGGAAATAGCCCGGCGACACGCCGTCCTCCGAACTGCGATGATGTTCGAGGCCGAGGCCGGTCAACTGGTCGGAGATCGACAGCAGGAACCGATAGTGGTCGTAATGCTGCTGCGGGCCGAACATCTTGAGCGTCTGGGCGATCAGCTCCTCGTGCGCGGCGATCTGTTCCTTGCTCGCGACCAGTTCGGCGGGGTCGTCGGCGAAGGCGTCGAGATCGACGCGCGGCGACAGCGCCCAGCGGCGGTGGAACCGTCCGGCAAGCACGGGCGAATCGACCAGCACCTCGTAGTTGGTCGGCTCGTAGCTGCAGACGCTGCCCGCGCAGCGCGACTCGAGCGCGGTCGCCGTCTCGAAGTCGGCCGGATAGGTCACGCGCGCGGAAACAGGGATGTTGCGCACGAAATAGCCCGCCGGATACAGGCTCACCGCGTTCCATTGCAGCCGCAGCATGTTGGCCGACATCACGATCGGGCCGGTGTCCTTGCTGGTCGAGGACAGGAACTGGAAGGCGATGTCGATCCGCTCCGCGCCGCGCGGCACGTCGATATGAAAGGCGAATACCTCCACCGGGTCGCGCCGCCACGCAACGCGCTGGCCGTCCGCGGTGATGGTCAGCCCGGTAAGCTTGTCGATCTGCCCGGTCGGCGAATGATTGCCGGGGAGCCATTTCGGGAAGAGCAGCACCATATGGCCGGCGGGCGCGCCGGTGATCGTCTGCTTTACGGCAAAGATGCCGCGCCGCGTGTCGGTGGCGTCGATATCCAGCGCCATCTCGCCGGGAAACGCCACGTCGCGCGCACGCGGTATGCGGTCTTCGAAGGCGATCGGCTGCGGCCTGGAATTTTCGATCCGCGCGGCGGGCGCGGGGGCAGGTGCCGCGATGACCGGCGTGTCGGCGCGCGCGGAATCTGGCAGCACCGTCGCGAACAGGATGACGGCCAGCGCGACGCTGCGGATCAGATGCGGCAATCCCTCCCCCTTTTCAGTCTTTTGTTCAGACGAACCCTATCGTCTACGCCCAGTTACTTCCCGCCGCCCAGCGTGTTGATGGTGAACGCCAATACACCCAGATTGAACACGAACGCAGCCAAACACTGGCCCAGCACCACCCTCCGCATCCGCCGCGACGTTATGTCCACGTCGGACGTCTGGAACGTCATGCCGAGCGTGAAGCTGAAATACAGGAAGTCCCAGTAGTCGGGCTCCTTGCACTCCGGGATCTCGATGCCCCCCTTGTCCGTGCCGGTCTTGTCGCATTCGATGTAGAACAGGTGCGCGTAATGCAATGCGTAGATCGTGTTCGAGAACAGCCACGACAGCACGAGCGTCGCCAGCACCAGCGCGATCACCAGCGAGTCCTTGTCGTGCATCTCCTTGAACACCGCGGCCAGGATCGCGACCATCGTCACGCCGGTGATGACGAGCAGGCCGGCGCGGTTGGCGTCGTTGGCGATGCTCGCCTTGCGCATCTGCGCGGCCTCGCCGTGTTCGAGCAGGCGCGAGACGAGGATCAGGAACACCAGCGCCGCCACGTCGAACGCCGCCATGATCCCCCGGCTCCAGCCGAGCGTCGGGATCGCCGCGGCAAGACCCGCGATCAGGACGACACCGAAGGCGACGAAGCGTGGCGGCGCGATGCTGCGGCCGAGCGAGGCGATGGTCATCCCGCCACGCTACATCGCGCGATCTCACATCGCCAGAGCGCGCCGCACCATGATGTAGGAGATGAACAGCAGGTACACGCCGAACACCCGCTTCAGCGGCTCGGGCGGCAATGCGTGCGCGGCGGCGACGCCGAGCGGCGCCGTCAGGATCGACATCGAGGTGATGACGACCGCGCCGAGCAGATTGACATAGCCGAGCGACCCCGCCGGCAGCCCCGGCTTGCCGAGCCCGATGATGATCCAGCCGATCGTGCCTGGAATCGCGATGATGAAGCCGAAGCCCGATGCCGTCGCGATCGCCTTGTGGATCGACCGGCCGCACCACGTCATCACGATCACCGCCACCGTGCCGCCGCCGATGCCGAGCAGCGAGGAGAAGATGCCGAGGCTCCCCGCGATCCCGGCGCGCACCACGCCGGTCGGCATCGTGTCGCTGAGCTGCCGCCGCGCGAGCTTGGGCACGAGGAAATTGATCGACAGGATCGCGATCCCGCTCGCGAAGATCAGCGTCAGCGTCTGGCCGTTCATCTTCTGCGCGAGATAGACGCCGATGCCGACGCCGATGACGATCCACGGTGCCCAGCTCTTGAGGATGTCGAAATCCACCGCCCCCCTTTTGGCATGGGCCAGCGTGGAGCGCAGCGCGGTGATGACGATCGTCGCGAACGACGTGCCGATCGCGACATGCGTATATTCGCTGTGATCGCCGCCGAGCAGCGGCATCAGCGCGATCATCGCGGGCACCACGACGAAGCCGCCGCCGATCCCGAACAGCCCCGCCGCGAACCCCGCGAACAGGCCGGCGGCGAGCATGGCGAGGATCACCGGCCCCCATGTCATGACGAAACTCATCGCAGCATCACGCGATGCGAAGCACTGGGGAGGGCGCGCAAATGGAACTCCTTTCGAACCGGAATCGGTCGGGATTTCCTGCGGCGACGATATGGGGCTTCAAGCCTCCGTTGGCGCATTGCTGCGGTGCGGAAGGAAGACTGTCAAGCGGCGTGCTGCATCCGCTTTCCTTCGTCCCCGCGCTCGCCTAGTAAGCGCGGCTTTATGGCCCGTATCGAAACCCCGCGCCGCATCCGCGGCACCCAGGACATCTTCGGCGAGGAGCAGCGCCGCTTCGCGCGCGTGGTCGATGCGTTCGAGCATGTGCGCCGCCTTTATTGCTTCCAGCGGCTCGAAATCCCGGTGTTCGAAAGCACGGCGGTGTTCGCGCGCTCGCTCGGCGAGACCACCGACGTCGTCTCCAAGGAGATGTACACGTTCGAGGATCGCGGCGGCGATTCGCTGACGCTGCGTCCCGAATTCACCGCCGGCATCGCGCGCGCCTATCTGACCGAGGGGTGGCAGCAGTACGCGCCGCTCAAGCTGGCGACGCACGGCCCGGTGTTCCGCTACGAACGCCCGCAGAAGGGCCGCTTCCGCCAGTTCCACCAGATCGACGCCGAGGTGATCGGCGCGGCCGAACCCGCCGCCGATGTCGAGCTGCTCGCGCTCGCCGATCAGTTGCTGCACGAACTCGGCATTGCCGAGGGCGTGACGCTGCAGCTCAACACGCTCGGCGACGGCGAGACGCGCGATGCGTGGCGCGCCGCTTTGGTGGCCCATTTCGAGCAGCATCGCGGCGAGCTGAGCGAGGACAGTCTCGCGCGGCTCGACAAGAATCCCTTACGCATCCTCGATTCGAAGGATCCGCGCGACCGCCCGATCGCCGATGCCGCGCCGGGCATCGACGCGTACCTGACGAGCGAAGCGGGGGCGTTCTTCGAGAGCGTTACCAAGGGCCTCGACGCGGCTGGCGTGAAATGGACGCGCAACAGCACGCTCGTGCGCGGCCTCGATTACTACCGCCACACCGCCTTCGAGTTCGTCACCGACCGGCTCGGCGCGCAGGGCACCGTGCTGGCGGGCGGCCGCTACGACGGGCTGATCGAGAGCCTTGGTGGTCAGGCGACGCCGGGTGTCGGCTGGGCGGCGGGCATCGAGCGGCTGGCGATGCTGCTGGAGGAGCCGGAAACTGATCACCCCCTTGTCGCAGTCATTCCCGAAAACGGGGCTAGCGAGCGCGACGCGATCGCCATCGTCACCATCTTACGAAGCGCCGGGTTCGTCACAAGTATGGCTTTTCGCGGGAACGCGAAAAGGCGGTTCGAACTGGCAGGCAAAGAGCAAGCTGAATTCAAGCTCGTCGTCGACTCCCAATCGGGTGGGCCGATAACGGTTAAGTTCCCATATCGAGATGCTTGGATGCATTTGGACCGCTACAACCGGTTGGTTGATGCTCTGCGAACCCGCTTCACGCTGGAAGAGCGTGACGCGATGAGGTTCGGGTACGATTTCGAGCTTTCGCGGCCAGCATGACCTCCATCTCCCCCGAACGGATCGCGCAGATCGTGGTTCTGTTGATCCCCAGCGAAGGCTGGGGCCCAGTTTCGGGCCGCGTATTGGCTGGCGCCGCGTCCCGTACTCTTCGCTTTCGCAACTGGGCCCCAGCCTTCGCTGGGGATCGGGGAGTCGAGGCAGGCGCATGACCTCGATTTCGCCGGAGAGGATCGCGCAGATCGAGGCGCGGCGGGACGAGCTGCAGGCGCAGATGGCGCGCGGCGACCTGCCGTCCGATCGCTTCGTCGCCGTTTCCAAGGAATATGCCGAGCTCGAACCCGTCGCGGCGGCGGCGGGCGAGGTGCGGCGGCTGCGCGCCGAGCTCGACGTGCTGTCGCTGATGGAAGGCGAGGACGATCCCGAGATCAAGACGATGGCGCGCGAGGAGATCGCGGTCATCCGCGACACGCTCCCCGCTGCCGAACGCGCGCTCGCGCTCGCGCTGCTGCCGCGCGACGCCGCCGACGAGCGCGCGGCGATGCTCGAGATCCGCGCGGGCACCGGCGGCGACGAGGCGGCGCTGTTCGCGGGCGACCTGTTCCGCATGTACCAGCGCTATGCGGAGGCGCAGGGCTGGCGCGTCGAACTGATCTCCGCGTCATCGTCGGAGAGCGGCGGCTTCAAGGAAGCCATCGCCTCGGTCGAGGGCAAGGGCGTGTTCGCCAAGCTGAAGTTCGAAAGCGGCGTCCACCGCGTGCAGCGCGTGCCCGTCACCGAGGCCGGCGGGCGCATCCACACCTCCGCGGCGACGGTCGCGGTGCTGCCCGAGGCCGAGGATGTCGACGTCCATATCGACGAGGCGAAGGATCTGCGCATCGACGTCTATCGCTCGTCGGGGCCGGGCGGCCAGTCGGTCAACACCACCGACAGCGCGGTGCGCATCACGCATCTGCCGACCGGGCTGGTGGTGATCCAGCAGGACGAGAAATCGCAGCACAAGAACAAGGCCAAGGCGCTGAAGGTGCTGCGCACGCGGCTCTACGAGGCCGAGCGCGAGCGGCTCCATTCGGAACGCGCGGGCGCGCGCAAGTCGATGGTCGGCTCGGGCGACCGGTCGGAGCGTATCCGCACCTACAATTTCCCGCAGGGGCGCGTGACCGATCACCGCATCAACCTGACGCTGCACCGCCTGCCCGAGATTTTGCAGGGCGAAATGGACGACCTCGTCGGCGCGCTGATCGCCGAGGACGAGGCGGAACGGCTGGCGACTCTCGACGCGTAGTCCCCCTCCCGCTTGCGGGAGGGGTTAGGGGAGGGCATGTCCTCAAACGCGCCGCTCGATCGTGACGGGCCCTCCTCCGGCCCCTCTCCGCTTGCGGGAGGGGAGTTTTCGCGCGATTTCGCCGCGGCGGGCCTGTCCTACAGCCAGACCTTTGCGCTAAGCATCCGCAATGTCCGCTTCGCGTCTTTGCAAAGCCAACCGCCGATTGCCGTCTGCACGCCAAACTGCGCACTCGGTTCGTCGCATTTTCGACCCCGATTTGCGGGAACTTCGTTACCTTCGGCGGCTGAAATGACGGCGCGCATGGCTCTCGCCGATTCGACGCGGGCGTTGGCCGACGTCTCGCGCACCGCGCGGCTCGATGCCGAACTGCTGATGGCGCATGCGCTCGGCGTGTCGCGGGAGGTGCTGCTGATGCGCCATCTCGACGATCCCGCGCCTGAAACCTTCGCCACGCTGCTCGACCGTCGTCTCGCGCATGAACCCGTCGCGTACATTACCGGCACGCGCGCCTTCTGGACGATCGAGCTCGCGGTCGGCCCCGGCGTCCTCATCCCGCGCGCCGACAGCGAGACCTTGATCGAGGCGGCGGTCGCGCATTTCGGCGAGCGCCAGCCGGGCACGATCCTGGATCTCGGCACCGGGCCGGGCACGCTGCTGCTGGCGGCGCTCGATCAATGGCCGCAGGCGCAGGGGCTCGGTGTCGATGCATCCGATACGGCGCTCGATTACGCGCGGCGCAATGCGCTCAATCTGGGTATGGGCTCCCGCGTCCAGTTTCGGCACGGCGATTGGGCGCTGGGCGTGGACGGCAGGTTCGATCTGATCCTCGCCAACCCGCCCTACATCGGCACGCACGAAACCCTGCCGGGCGAAGTGCGCGACCATGAACCCGCCGCCGCGCTGTTCGCCGGGGATGACGGGCTCGACGATTATCGCCAGCTAATCCCGCAGCTTAGGCCGCTGCTCGCACCCGGCGGCGCAGCCGTCCTCGAAATCGGCGCGACGCAGGCCGGCGCGGTGTCGGCGCTGCTCGCCGCCGAAGGCTTCACCGTCGCGCTTCGCCGCGACCTTGCGGGACTGCCCCGCGCCCTGATCGGGACTTGATCCGTAAGAATACCGACACAATATTCCGCTTGGAGATTGGCGCGCCAGAAGCTATTGAACGGCGCAGGGGCACGCGATTATCGCCATAACTGGTTGAAATCGGGCTGTTGCCCATCTCCTTCGTCATATCGCTGTCGTCCGGCGATTTTGGCAGGCAGTAGGCGGCGCGTGTCGGCGCTGGCTGCCGGGGAGCACGCATCCACATTGCGCGGAGCAGATGCCGGTTTTGGTTTCGAAGAGCAGGACACACAGACTTTGATCAACAATCGTCAGGCCGGCCGCCGTCGCGGCCGTGGCGGGCAGCAACAGCGCTCGCAAGGTGGAAATCCGGGCCGCGGCCAGGATAACGGCAACCGGATCGACAATCGCGCGCGCGGCAACGCGGCGCAGCTGCTCGAGAAATACAAGACGCTGGCGCGCGACGCGCAGATGCAGGGTGACCGGGTCAACACCGAATATTATCTGCAATTCGCGGATCACTATTTTCGCGTCCTCGCCGAGACCCGCTCGCGCTTCGAGGAAAACCGGCCGCAGCCGCGCGGCGCCAACACCTTCGAGGATGACGAGCAGGAGTTCGACGACGACGGTGAGCCCGTCGCCCGCGCCGATCAGCAGCCGCGCCAGCAGGGCAATGGTCAAAACGGGGGCCAGCAAGACGGCCAACAGCGGAACGGCCAGAACGGCAATGGCAATTACGCCAACGGCAATGGCGGCGGTAACGGCCAGTATGACGACGAGCGTCCCCGCAATCGTCAGGACGGCAATCGCCAGGACGGTAACGGCGGCGGCAATGAGAACGGTCGCAACCGGGACCGGGGCGATCGCAACGATCGCTATGCCGAGGATCGCGGCAATCGCGGCAACCGTCAGGATCGCTACGAACAGGAAGACCGCGCTCCCGAAGGTCGGGAAGAAGCGCCGGCACCCGCTCCGGTCGTCGAGGCCGCTGCCGAAGCGCCCGCCGAGCCGCGCCGCCGTGGCCGTCCGCGCCGCAGCGAGCAGCCCGTCGAGACCAACGATGCCCCGACTTTCGACGCCGGCCTGCTGCCGCCCTCGCTGACGCTGTCCGCGACGCAGAGCGACGCGGGCGAGGGCGACGAGGTCAAGCCGAAGCCGCGCCGCCGTCGCGCCGCGCCGGAAACCACCCCGGCCTGAACCGGCGCGATTGTCATCCTCCCGTCTTCTGCCTAGCCTAGCGCAAGAGCAGAACGACGGGAGAAGGCGATGTTCGGGATTGGGCGCGGGCGTCTGGCGATAACGGCACTGGTGCTTTGCACCGCCCCGGCTCTCGCGCAGGACGCTGCCCCGCCACCGCCCAATGCCCAGGGCGACCTTGCGGTCACGATCTACAACAACGATCTCGGCCTCATCCAGGACAAGCGCGAGCTGACCCTGCCGCGCGGCCGCACCCGCCAGGAATTCGCCGACGTCTCCGCCGCGATCCGCCCCGAAACGGTGACGCTGACCGCCGCCAACGCGAGCGTCGTCGAACAGAATTTCGACTATGATCTGCTCGCCCCCGAAAAGCTGATGGACAAGGCGGTCGGCCAGACGGTCACCGTCATACGCACCAATCCCGCGACCGGCGCGGAAACGCGCGAGACGGCGCGCGTGCTCGCCAACAACGGCGGCACGATCGTACAGATCGGCGACCGCATCGAGGTGCTCGGCAGCGGCCAGCGCGTCGTCTTCCCCTCGCTCCCGGCGGGGCTGCGTGCGCGCCCGACGCTCTCGATCACGCTCGACAGCGACAGCGCGGGCAGCCGTCCGGTCACGCTCAACTATCTGTCGCGCGGGCTTGGCTGGAAAGCGGACTATGTCGCCCTGTTCGATTCGAACGCGGGCAAGCTCGACGTGCAGGGCTGGATCACGCTGACCAACACCAGCGGCACCACCTTCAACCGCGCCAGCACCCTGCTCGTCGCGGGCGCGGTCGGCACCGAGGACAACAATAACGGCTATCGCCCCAACTACGGCAACCAGCCCGGCGTGCGCCCGCGCGGCAATCGCCCTGGCACCGAAACGGCGGGGCGCGAGCAGCTCGGCGACTTCTACGTCTATCCGCTCGCCGAACGCACCACGATCGCCAATGCGCAGACCAAGCAGGTCAGCTTCCTCGACGTGAGCGCGGTGCCCGCCGCCAAGGGCTATTTCTATCGCAACCCCTGGCTGGAAAAGAAGGACGAGGCGGTCAGCGTCGATTCGGTACTGAAATTCTCGTCCTCGAAAAGCGGCGGCCTCGGTGACGCGCTGCCCGCCGGCACGGTGCGCGTCTATATGCGCGACGCGCGGGGGAGCCCCCAGTTCATTGGCGAAAGCGCGATCCCGCACACGCCGATGGGCTCCGCCCTCGCGCTTAAAACGGGTGAGGCGTTCGACGTGAAGATCCTGCCGACGGTCGAGAAGCGCGAGCGGATCGAGGGTTCGCCGGTACGTTGGCGCACGACGATGAGCTACCGTTTGACGAACGCGCGCGGCGAGCTGGTGACTGTCGAGCTCGCGCAGGCCGGGCTCGACTGGATCTGGAGCGACACGCGCGTGCTGTCCGAGAGCCAGAAGAGTGAGCGCGCCGGCTCCGACGAAGTGGTGTGGAAGGTCGCGGTGCCCGCAAATGGCGCGACCACCGTGACCGCGACGTTCGACACGCGCTACTGATCGCTCGCGGTGCTGCGCGCGCTTCTCTTCCTGTTCGGTCTGGTGGCGGTGCCTGCCGCCGCGCAGGTCGCCTCGCCCGCGCCCGAGAAGGTCGCCGTCACGATCTATCATGATCCAGACCGCAACGGCACTAGTGAATTGAACCGCGCGTGGCTGCGCGGTTACGCGCTGATCACCGAGCAACGCACCGTAGCGATCCCGGCCGGGCAGACGACGATCCGCTTCGAGGGCGTAGCGGCGGGCATCCTCCCCGAAAGCGCGATCGTCACCGGCCTGCCGCAGGGCGTGCGCGAGAAGAACCTCGATGCCGACCTGCTCTCGCCCGCGACGCTCTACGCGCACGGTTTCGGGCGACCCGCGATCCTGCGGCGCGAGGTCGCGAAGAAGATCGTGGAGGAACAGGCGATCATCCGCTCCGGCCCCGATGGTGCCGCGATCGTCCAGACGCGCGAGGGCTTCACCGCGGTCGATTGCAATGCGGGGCAGGGCGCTTTGGTCTATCCGAGCGTCCCGCCCGGTCTGTCGGCCAAGCCGACGCTGTCGGTCGCGATCGATTCTCCGAGCGCGATCAAGGCGACGGTGACGCTGTCCTATCTCGCCTGGGGCTTCGACTGGCAGGCCGATTATGTCGCGACGATGCGGCCCGACGGCGCCTCC
>NZ_JAUQSZ010000012.1:0-102500 GCF_030580995.1 Sphingomonas immobilis | reverse complement strand
GATATCCGGGAGACAGACGGCGGGTGCTAAGGTCCGTCGTCAAAAGGGAAACAGCCCTGACCTACAGCTAAGGTCCCCAAGTCATCACTAAGTGGGAAAGCATGTGGAACTTCCAAAACAGCCAGGAGGTTGGCTTAGAAGCAGCCATCCTTTAAAGAAAGCGTAACAGCTCACTGGTCTAAATAAGAGGTTCTGCGGCGAAGATGTAACGGGGCTAAAGTGATGCACCGAAGCTTAGGGTGTGGATTTATCCACGCGGTAGCGGAGCGTTCCGTACGCCTGTGAAGCGGTCTGGTAATGGGCCGTGGAGGTATCGGAAGTGCGAATGCAGACATGAGTAGCGATAAAAAGGGTGAGATGCCCTTTCGCCGAAAGACCAAGGGTTCCTGCGCAAGGCTAATCCGCGCAGGGTGAGCCGGCCCCTAAGACGAGCCCGAAGGGGGTAGTCGATGGGAACCACGTTAATATTCGTGGGCCTGGTGGTGTGTGACGGATCTCGTGTGTTGTTCTCCCTTATTGGATTGGGAGGGCTTCGAAGAGGTTCCAGGAAATAGCCCCACCGTATAGACCGTACCCGAAACCGACACAGGTGGTCAGGTAGAGTATACCAAGGCGCTTGAGAGAAGTGTCCTGAAGGAACTCGGCAAATTGCCTCCGTACCTTCGGAAGAAGGAGGCCCTCACTATGCGCAAGCACTTTGAGGGGGCACAGGCCAGGGGGTAGCGACTGTTTAGCAAAAACACAGGGCTCTGCTAAGTCGGCTTCAAGACGACGTATAGGGCCTGACGCCTGCCCGGTGCCTGAAGGTTAAGTGGAGATGTGCAAGCATCGAAATGAAGCCCAGGTAAACGGCGGCCGTAACTATAACGGTCCTAAGGTAGCGAAATTCCTTGTCGGGTAAGTTCCGACCTGCACGAATGGCGTAACGACTTCCCCACTGTCTCCAGGACATGCTCAGCGAAATTGAATTCCCCGTGAAGATGCGGGGTTCCCGCGGTTAGACGGAAAGACCCCGTGCACCTTTACTGCAGCTTCAGAGTGGCATTAGGAAAGAACTGTGTAGCATAGGTGGGAGGCTTTGAAGCGTTGGCGCCAGCTGACGTGGAGCCATAGGTGAAATACCACCCTGTTGTTTTCTGATGTCTAACCTCGCACCGTGAAACCGGTGCAGGGACCCTCTGTGGCGGGTAGTTTGACTGGGGCGGTCGCCTCCTAAAGAGTAACGGAGGCGCGCGATGGTGGGCTCAGGTCGGTTGGAAACCGACTGTTAGAGTGCAATGGCATAAGCCCGCCTGACTGCGAGACTGACAAGTCGAGCAGAGACGAAAGTCGGTCATAGTGATCCGGTGGTCCCTCGTGGAAGGGCCATCGCTCAACGGATAAAAGGTACGCCGGGGATAACAGGCTGATAACCCCCAAGAGCTCATATCGACGGGGTTGTTTGGCACCTCGATGTCGGCTCATCACATCCTGGGGCTGGAGCAGGTCCCAAGGGTTTGGCTGTTCGCCAATTAAAGTGGTACGTGAGCTGGGTTCAGAACGTCGCGAGACAGTTTGGTCCCTATCTGCCGTGGGCGTCGAAATTTGAGAGGAGTTGACCCTAGTACGAGAGGACCGGGTTGAACGTACCTCTGGTGTACCTGTCGTCGTGCCAACGGCGCAGCAGGGTAGCTATGTACGGACGGGATAACCGCTGAAAGCATCTAAGCGGGAAGCCTCCCTCGAGATAAGATTTCATAGAGCCGTCAGAGACCATGACGTTGATAGATCGGATGTAGAAGTGGAGTAATCCATGGAGCTAACCGATACTAATTGCTCTATTCGCGCTTGAGAGTCCCGCCATCAATGACAGTGCTGGTTTACCAGTGACGTCAGCGATCGTCGGATGATTGAGAGCTACGCCTAATAAACAACACTACCTGCATCAGGTGCATCGATTTTAGAACCGTTTCCCGCCGCTCACCGGCTTCATTGCTTGGTGGCTATAGCGTCTGTGCCCCACCCGATCCCATCCCGAACTCGGCCGTGAAACCAGACTGCGCCGATGGTACTACTGCTTAAGCAGTGGAAGAGTAGGTCGTCGCCAGGCATTGTAGCCGGTGAGCAGCGCGAGACGTTTCTGTACGGAACCCATTTACATGTTTTGCCCGCGAGGGCCGCGCGCCTCCGCAACCGCGGAGGCGTTTGCGTCTCTCAAGAGGGTACATCGTTGGCGCGGGGTGGAGCAGCCCGGTAGCTCGTCAGGCTCATAACCTGAAGGTCACAGGTTCAAATCCTGTCCCCGCAACCAACGTCATATAAGACCTTGCAAATCAGCAATTTGCGGTGGCTTATTTCTGCTTTATTGTTACGAATTGAGCAAAAGTAGTAGCTTAACCTCCGCACGTACAAAACGGGGTATCCCGAACCTGTACCAACCCTTGAAAAGGGGCCATCTTTAAGCCTCACAGGTCTTTCTTTGCGGAACTTCCGCTGTCGGGGTCAATGCGTCGCGGCTTCCGCTGACAACATCGCCCAAAGGCGCCGGGCGGCGGGACTTTGAAGTTTTTTGGATCGAACGAGATCGAAATCGAGAGTCTCGTCGATTCCGCGGACCATACGATGCACGATTCCCGTCGGCGCGTTTTCTGGTGACCGCCACCAACGGGGGCTGAGAACGATACCATCGCCACGCAGCACGCGGTGGGCAATCGCTTCGCTGCAGCCTTCGATCATATCGACCAGCGCTACGCCGAACGGCCGCAGCAAACCTGTAACATCGGCATGCAGCCCCGCAATCGCTTCACGCGGAAAGGTCTCGATCATCAGGCCCTTCAACGTTGCCGGTTCGATCACGGAATGCGCGGCGAGCGGACTGTCTGCCTTCAGAATCAATCCATAGGCTGACTTCCACAATGTCAGGCGCTCGAGGTCGCCAGCGCCTTGGCTTGCGGTAAAACCGAGATCCAGCGCGCCATCGCGCAAAGCCGCGAAGATTTCCGGCGACGGCGCAATCATGATCCGCGGACGAGCTTCGGGGTGAGCGACGGCGAACCGCTCCATGATCTGCCACCGTTCCACCGAAAACAACGGCGATGCGCCGATCTGCAGACGCTGACGAAATTCGGCTCCCGCGTCGTGCAGCGCGGCCTCGGTCTTGTCAGCCTGCGCCACACACCGCGCGATCGGATCAAACAGTTTTGCCCCTTCGGGCGTCAGTTCCACCGTGCGTGCGTCGCGCCGGAAAACCGCGAAACCAAGGCTCGCCTCGAACTCGCGCATTCGCACTGAGAGCCGCGGCTGAGACAGATTGAGCCGAGCGGCCGCCTTGGTGAAGGATTTGCTCCGGGCGATCTCGATAAAACTGCGCAATACCCGCAAATCCAGCTCGATCATTCGAAGAACCAATGCGAAGTTGAAGCGAAGCAGGAAGATTATCGCACCACAAGCCGATCGCGCAAGCGATCCAGCGCCGGAGCCCGCTCAAGTGTCATTCGGAAAGTGAATGCATTGCGGCGAGAAGCTATTGGACTTCCCACACTGGGACAGGGAAATTCACTCCGACAGCCGCCCGTCGAGGCGGCGAAGGAGAGATGGCTTGACCGACAGTGTGACCTTCACACATTGCCACATCTGCGAGCAGCTTTGCGGGCTCGAGGTGACAGTGCGCGAGGGCAGGATCGTATCGATCCGGCCTGACAAGCAGAACCCTCATAGCTGGCGCGATTTCTGCATTAAGGGCCAACGCGCCGGCGAGGTCGTCCACAGTTCTTGGCGGGTGATTCACCCGATGCGTCGCCGCGGCGACAGCTATGTGGCGGCGAGCTATGAAGAAGCGATCGATGACATCGCCGCACGCCTTAGAACAATTGTCGATCGCGACGGCCCGAACGCGGTTGCGGGCTACCTCGGCAATCCGGGCGGTTTCAATTTCGGCCTCGCGGCCTTCCACAACGGCTTCCTGCAAGCGCTCGGCACGCACCAGCTGTTCGGCATGTTCTCGATCGACAGCAACGCCTACCACGTTGCAGTCGGCGCGATGTTCGGACTCGAATGGCTGGCGCTGATCCCCGATATCGACGCGACTGACTGCGCGCTGTTGATCGGTACCAACCCCGCCGTCAGCAAATTCTGCTGGCTTGGTAAAGTGCCCAATGGCTGGCGCCGGTTGCTCGACAGGATACGTGACGGCGCGGACCTGATCGTCGTCGATCCGCGGTTCACGGAGACAGCGGCCAAGGGGACGATGCATCTGGCGCCGGTGCCGGACAGCGACTGGGCTCTCGTGCTGGCGATGCTGCAGGTGATCTTCGCGAACGGCTGGGAAAGCCTGCCGACCCAGGCGCGGCTGACCAGCCTTGCCGATCTGAAGGCGTTGGCGGCGAGCGTCGCGCTCGAAGATCTCGCAGCGATTTGCGAGGTGCCGGTCGAGACGATCCGAGAGGCGGCGCGACGCTTTGCCACGGCGGAGCGTGCGTTCGCTTATGCCGCGACTGGCCCTGGGCTCGGACGCAACGGGGCGGTGGCGCACTGGCTGACGATGGCCCTGAACGTCGTCACGAACCGGGTCGATGTGGCGGGCGGGCGCTACATGCCGAATTGGCCGATGAGCCAAGCGATCTACAAGGCGAGCGTGTCGCCCGATTCGACGGTGAAAAGCCGGGTGCGAGGGCTCGCGCCGGTGGTCGGCTTTCACAGCATCGCCGAGCTGGCCGACGAGATTACGACACCGGGCGAGGGCCAGGTTCGCGCACTGTTCATGAGCGGCGGCAACCCCGTCTCGTCGTCGGCGGACGGCGGGAAGCTCGCCGACGCGCTCGGCTCGCTCGATCTCCTGGTCGCGATCGACCTGTTCCAGCGCGAGAGCCAGCAGCGCGCAGACTGGATCATTCCCGGCCAGCATTTCCTCGAGCGCGGCGAGCTGCACGTCGGTATCCATGCTCTAAACGACCGACCCTACATCCAGTCGGCGCGAGTAGCCATCGAGTCACCACCGGGGGTCCGGCCGGAATGGACCTTCTTCCGCGATCTCGCCGCGGCGTTGGGCTTGTCGCTTTTCGGCGGGCAGATCGCTCCGCACCCCGACGCCGTATCCGAATCGTTGCTCGCGATCGGCGGCCAGATCGGGATGGAAACGATCCGCGCGGCCGAACACGGCATCGAGTTCGGCGAACGCACGATGGGGCATTTGTGGGCATTCATGGATCGATCTGGCCGGACGATCGATATGGCGCCGCCGGCCTTCGTGGCGCGGCTGCGCGCGATGATCGAAGAGGCGGCGATCGCCTGCGCCGATCCGCACGGCGTCCGAATTATTTCGCGGCGGCGCAACGGCATGATGAACGGCTGGCTCGCCGAAACCTCGGGCTATGCGACGCCAGACGAAACGGCGTCGAGCGTCGAGCTGAACCCGGAGGACGCGCGCACCGCGGGCGTGGCCGATGGCGACGATGCGGTGATACGTTCCGATATCGGCGAGATCGTCGCGCGTGTGCGCGTATCTGATGCGGTGCGCCCGGGCGCGATCGTTCTCGCGCAAGGGTGGGGCGCGCCTTTGTTCGATGCCGACGGTGCCGAGGTGTCTCGCATCGGCATCGAGCGCAACAAGCTCGTCTCCGACACCGATCTCGACCCCTTAAGTGCGGTGCCGCGCCTCAACGGCACCCGCGCTACGGTATCGCGGGCCACGCGCCGCGTCGGCAATTCCAAGGTTGATCCCGCCCTCGTGACGACAGGAACCTGATTGCTATGCTCGATCTTCAAATCGCGGTGCCGGACCGAAGTGAAATCCCGGCCTCGAAAGTGTTCGATTTCGATATCGCGTATGATCCGTTGCTCAAGGGCGATCTGCACGACGGACTGCTGACGCTGACCAAGGCCGCGCCGGAAATTTTCTACACGCCGCGCTACGGGGGCCATTGGGTCGTGCAATCGCACGAGGCGATCTTCGATGTGACACACAATCACGATATCTTCTCCAGCAATCACGGCGGCCGTGCGATGTTGCCGATCGGCGTTGATCCGCCCGAACACACTGATTATCGTCGTGTGCTGCTCCAGGCTTTCTCGCCCAAGAACGTCAACGCGATGATGCCGCTGGTGCGCGAGATGACTACCGAGCTGATCGACAAGGTGATCAATCGCGGCTCATGCGAGTTTGTCACCGAGATCGCCGAGCCTTTGCCGGTGATCGTGTTCATGAAGATGCTGGGCCTTCCGCTCGATCAGATGGCGCCGCTTCGCAAGCTCATCATCGATGCGCTGGAGGAGGGCGACCCGAAGGAGCGCGAAGGCATCTTCGACCGCCAACTCGAAATCATCGATCCCGTGATCCATGCACGCCAGGCCGAGCCGCAGAACGACGTCATCAGCCATATCCTTTCCGCCGATCTCGGCGGGCGGACGGCGACGTTCGACGAGGTGCAGCGCTACATGATCCTGCTTACCAATGCCGGGCTGGATACGGTCGTCAACGCGATGAGCTTCGACGCGTTACATTTCGCGCGCGATCAGGAATTGCAGGCGCAGGTCCGCGCCGATCCATCGATGATTCCCGACGTGATCGAGGAATTGTTGCGACGCTACGCCGTCAGCTCGGTCGCGCGCCGGGTGACGCGCGATATCGATTATCGCGGGGTGCCGCTGAAGAAAGGCGATCGGCTCCACCTGCTGATCCCGGCCGCCAATCTCGATGACAGCGTCTATGACGAGCCTGCGCGGATTGTGCTCCGGCGCAAGGCTCCGCCCGTCACCTTCGGCACCGGGGTGCATCGGTGCCTCGGCTCACACCTCGCGCGCCTGGAGTTGCGCGTGCTGCTGGCAGAGTGGTTCGCGCGGATTCCGACTTTCCACGTCGATCCCTCGGACGAGCCCAAGATGCATGCCGGGCTGGTGTACACGGTCGATCGCCTGCCGCTGGTATGGGATGCGACGGACCTTAAACATGCATGACATCCTCATCGCCGGCGGCACGATCATCGACGGCAGCGGCAGCGCGCCGTTCGTCGCCGACGTGGCGATCGAGGACGACCGCATCATCGCGATAGGCCATGATCTCGGTGCGGCTCGCCAGACCATTGATGCGCGCGGCCTGCACGTCACGCCGGGCTTCGTCGACATCCACACCCACTATGACGGCCAGGTAATGTGGGATCAGCGGTTGGTGCCGTCGACCGATCACGGTGTCACGACCGTCATTATGGGCAATTGCGCGGTCGGTATCGCACCATGCAAGGCCGATCAGCGTGATCTCATGGTGCAGGTTATGGCGGGCGTCGAGGATATCCCCGAGGCGGTGATGACGGAAGGGCTGCCTTGGAATTGGGAGTCGTTTCCCGAGTATCTCGATGCGCTGGAAGCGCGCGAATGCGACGCAGATTTCGCCGCGATGCTACCGCACGGCCCCTTGCGCGTGTTCGTCATGGGCCAGCGCGGTGCGGATCGCGAGCCGGCCTCGGCCGACGACCTTGCCAAGATGTCGGTGATCGTGCGCCAGGCGCTCGACGCCGGGGCGATCGGCTTTTCGACCTCGCGCACGCTGATACACCGCGCACTCGACGGCAGACTCGCGCCGGCCGAAACGGCGAGCGAGGAAGAGTTAATGACGATCGCGCGCGCGATCGGCGTCGCCGGGACAGGAATCGTCGAATATATCACCGATTTCCCAGGTTTGCCGGTTGGAGCGACCGCGGACTTTGATCTGATGCGACGTTTCGCCGAAGTGTCTGGAAGGCCGCTTTCGTTTACGCTTGTCGAAGCACCGGCGTACCCCGGCGGCTGGCGGGAGATTCTGAAGCTGGTCGAGCGCGCCAATGCCGATGGGGTGACGATGCGCGGGCAGGTCGCCGCGCGCGCGATCGGGATCAGCTTCGGGCTCGACTTGTCCTACCACCCATTTTCGTTCCGGCAGAGCTACAAGGAGATAGCGCATTTGCCGCTTGCCGAACGCGTGGCGAAGATGCGCGAGCCGGTGGTGCGCGCACGCATCCTGTCCGAGCCGTCCGAGCATCATAATCCTTTCATCACGTGGCTTGCAGCGATGACCGACCAGATGTTCGTCCTGTCCGACCCACCGTGCTACGAACCGCGTGCCGAGGAACGGCTCTCGCGCCGGTCTGAGGCGGCGAGCCTATCGGTCGAGGAACTGGCGTATCACGCGTTGCTCGAAGACAACGGTCACGCGATCCTATATCTGCCGGTCGCCAATTACCGCACTGACTCGCTGGATCAGGTGCTGGAGATGATGCAGCATCCCGACACGGTGGTGGCGCTCGGCGACGGCGGCGCGCATTACGGATTGATTTGCGATGCGAGCTATCCGAGCTTCGCGCTTACGCACTGGGTGCGTGACCGCCGTGGCGAGCGTATCGCCTTGCCCGAGATGGTGCGGTTGCTCACGAGCGCGCCGGCCGAAGCCGCGCTGCTGCGCGATCGCGGCCTGCTCGCGACGGGATACAAGGCCGACATCAATGTGCTCGATCTCGCCAACATGCAGCTTGGCTTTCCCGAGGTCGTCTACGATCTGCCTTCGGGCGGCCGCCGCATGGCGCAGCCGGCGACGGGCTATGTCGCGACTCTGGTATCGGGCGTACCGGTGCGGCTCGCTGGCCGGCGAACAGGCGCATATCCCGGCCGCCTGATCCGCGGGTTGCGCGCGGCACCGGCATCCCCTTCGAAAAAGACGGCGGAGAGGGTTCAGTGAAGGTCGTGATCGATCACGCGAAATGCCAAGGGCACGCCATGTGCTACAATTACGCGCCGGAAATGTTCGAGCTCGACGACGACGGGTACAACCGGATGGAACCGTTCCAAATTTCCAAGGGCCAGCGTGTCATCGCCGAGCGTGCTGTAGAGGCTTGCCCTGAACGCGCCATCTCGCTGGTGGAGGACTAGGAGCGGAAGCGAGCGAAAAAGCGGCGGATATCGGCGGTCAGCTCTGCGGGGCGCTCCAATCCAGGAAAATGACCGCCACCGCTTGCGATCGTGCGATGAACGAGGTTGTAAGAGCGACGCAGCCAGCGCTCCGGCGCGGGAGGTCCGAAATCGCCGGGGAAGGAACAGACGCCGGTCGGCAGTTCGATCCGCCGTCCTTCGGGCAGTGTCAGGGCGGTGCCGTCGATCAGATAGCGGTACATCCACGTCGCCGGGCCGGGGCCCGGCAGCCAGTGCAGCATGATATTGGCGAGCAACACATCCATCGCGACCGGCGGGTCTTCGCCCTCCCGATCAGTCCAGTTGCGAAATTTCTCCGCGATCCAGGCCGCAAGGCCCGCCGGTGAATCGGTCAGGCCGTAACTGAGCGTTACCGGACGCGTGCCCTGAATCGTCTGATATCCCGCTTCTGCCATCATCCGCGCGCGCATCTTTCCGAGGTATGCCTCCTCTGCCGCGTCGAGCGGTGCTTCGGCGAAGCTCCAGGGTGCCGATTGTGTCGCTCCAGAAAGGTGAATCGCGCTCAACCCTTCGGGTTGCTCCATCGCCAGCAGCGAGGTTACGACGCCGCCCCAGTCGCCGCCATGCGCGCCATAGCGCGCAAAGCCCAGCCCATCGGTCATTATCCGGCCCCACGCTGCGGCGACCTTCGCGGGCGTGACGGGCGCGGCCGGCGCGCCGGAAAAGCCGTAGCCGGGCAGGCTCGCGATGACCGCGGTGCAGGCCGGATGCTCGCCATCGGCGACAAGCCGGTCAGCGACGTCGATAAACTCCACGATCGATCCCGGCCAACCGTGCGTCAGAAGCACTGGCAATGCGTCGGGCTCAGCCGCCCGCCGGACGAGAATATGGATGTCGAGTCCATCGACGGCGACGCGGTACTGTTCGAAGCCATTGATCCGGCTCTCCCACACGCGCCAGTCGAACCGCTCTCGCCAATGATCGAGCAGGGCGGAAAGATAGGCCGGGCTGGTGCCATATGCCCAAGGATCGCCCTCGGGCACTACTGGCAGGCGCGTTTGCGACAAGCGCATATTGACATCGTCGAGGGTCGCCTGCGGGACGTCCACCCGGAAAGGCGCACATGTAACGGGTGCCGCCATGATCTCGCTCTCCCGCGTCCACGAATGCTGGAATTCGAGCTTCGCGATATCTTATACAGGTTGGAGGAAGCCTCCCGGCGTGTCAACGCACCTGCTTCCGCGTTAGGCCTCGACATGTTCCTGAGACCGGAAGCACGCATGACGGGTTTTGTTAGAGCCGCTATCGTCGATGGCGTCGCCACCTTGAACTTCAACCGGTCCGAAGTGCGCAACGCCGTTAATCCCGTACTCCTTCGAACTCACCGAAGCGATCGAACGCTGCGAGGCGGACACGTCCGTTCGTATGGTCGTGATGACCGGGGCCGGCACCATTTTCAGCGTGGGCGGAGATCTCAATGGCATGAAGGAAACCGCCGAGGTAGCGCGGCTCGAGGAGCCTGAACTGCTCGCGGCGGCACAGGCACCGGCGCGCAACCTGCTCGCCTGCACAAAACCCCGTGTTGCTGTAATGCGCGGTGCCGCCGCAGGAGATCGCCTCGCGCTCGCGCTCGCTTTTGATCTTCGGATCGCTGCGGCGGGCGGCAAATTCGTTTTCGCCTATGGTAGCGTCCGACTCGCCGGTGATCTCGGCGCAGCCTGACTGCTTAGCGGCCTGCTTGGGGCCAGGGCGCAAATATAGGCCGTCTCAACACTGTGCTGACGTCACGCCGCTATGCATCCTTCAGCCCAGCCCCATCCGGGCGAGTTCACGCTGGCGGTCTAAGACCTGATGCTTGAGCGCGCCTGCCACATGCAGCAGCACCAGCGCGAGCATCGCCCAGCCACCGAGCATATGGAACGTCTCGATCCGCGCTCGCAGCGCGCGCTGGGCCGGGACGCCCTCCGCCTCCCGGCCGATAGTGTTGACGGGCGCCAGAAGCGGCAGTTTCACAACGGCCCAGATCATCGTCGGCCCGCGTGGGCGTGGCGGCTTGGCGGACGGGGCGGGATCGTGCGAGGCGGGTGGATGCGCCGCGCTCCACGCCGCGCCTGGCGATCCGGCCGGCGGCTTGGCCGATACCAGCGCCCATCCCGAAAAGGGCACGATCAGCATCGCCGCATACAGCAGGAAATGGACGGCATGCGCGAGCCCGCGCTCCCATCCCTTCATCGCCAGCATCGGCGGCGGCCGGTGCGTCAGCCGCCAGGCCACCCGCACGACGCTCAGCAGCAGGATGGTGATCCCGGCCGAAACGTGGAACTGAAAGAAACCCGCCGGCAGCAGCGGCCGCAGCAACCCCGAGGCCAGATTGTACAGGATCAGCGCCGCGATCGCCCAGTGCAGGACGATCGCGACGTTGCTGTAGCGGAGGCGGTCGCGCGGTGCCGTGGCCATGATGGAACGTGATCCCCTCGCGATACGGCGTCTACGCTACCAAAGGCCCATGCCCGCTCATAGCCGCAACCGCACCGACACCTGCACCGATCGCGGTGCGCCGGGGGCGTAGAAGGTCGAGGACACCAGCGGCCGCTCGCCGTCGATCACCGGCGCGGCGAAGGGGCGGGCGACGAAGCTGCCGCCGGCGTTGAAGGCGGTCGCGGCGAGCTGGGCGGCGGTGGCATAGTGCTTGTCGAACAGATTGTTGATCTGAACCGCCACCGTCACCGCCTTCAGCGGATGCAGTTCCGCTCCGAAATTGACGACGGCATAGGGCCGCGTGCTGCCTGCACCGAGATAATAGAGGCCGTCGGGCTGGTGCGCGTTGTTCTCGTTGCCGCGCGCATAGGAACTCGACACCGCGATCATGTCGAGGTCGAGCGTCAGCAGGTCGATCGGCCGCCAGCCGACCGCCGCCTTGACGATATGCTGCGGGATCAGCGGGATGCGATCCCCCTTGGCAATGGCGATGGTGCCGTCGAACCCCGGTGCCGGCCCGTCGTTGCTGCTGTTGCCCGATCCGTTGACGACCTCGGGGCTGCGGTAGGTGGCGTCGAGCCAGGTGTAATGGCCCGACAGCGTCCAGCGGCCGAGCGTCGCCCTGGCGTCGACGTCGACGCCCTGCCGCCGCGTGCGGCCGAAGTTGCGGAAATAGCCGAAGCCCGAGGCGTCGTCCGCCACGAACAGGATGTCGTTGCGGCTGTCGGTGCGGAAGGCGCCGACGCGCCAGGCGACGTGCCGGTCCGATCCGCCGTGGATGCCCGCCTCTAAGGTGGTCGCGATCACCTGGTCGAGCGGCGGATCGCCCGCCAGCGCGTTGGGCAGGCGGCAGGGGCTGGCAGGATCGGAGCAGCCGAGTTCGATCGCCGACGGCGCGCGGCTGGTCTGCGCGATGGCGGCGTCGAGGCCGAACAGCCGCGACGGGGTCCAGCGTACCGCCAGCGCGGGGTTGAACGACGCGAATACATGATCGCCGTCGAGCGAGCCGGTGCCGCCGCCCGGCGTGATGCGGTCGCGGTTGCGCACCGTCGTCCGGTCGTAGCGCGCCGAGAGATCGACGCGCAGCGTGCGCGTCAACGCCAGCGAATCGGTGGCATAGACGCCGAAGCTGGTCGTGCGGCCATGCAGATCGACGCGCGCATCGAACGCATTTTCCGAATCCTGCGTCCCGTCGGCGAACGCGCCCGGGCCCGTCACGCCGACCACGCCGCGATCGGGCGTCAGATAGGCGAATTGCGAGGATTGCGCGAAATCGGCGCTGCTGTCGGCATAGCTGAGGCCGACCGTCAGCGTATTGCCGAGGCCCATCACTGGGCTGCGCAGCGTCGCCTCCAGCGTCGCGCCCCATTCGTCCTGATCGGTGGCGGAGCGATTGATCAGGCCGTTGCACTTCTCATTGGGCTCGGAGTTGAGCAAGGCGTTGGCGATGCAGCGATATTTGGGGAAGGGCGTGTTCGCCTGCGTCTCGCCGCTGACGGGGAAGCCGGTGATACCCGCCGCCGCCAGCGCCGCTCGTTCGCCCGCGCTCGGCTGGTAGAGATTCTCGCCCAGCGCATCGTCGTTGACGTCGCCGTTATAGGTGCGGGTTTTGATCCTGCGCCAATAGGCGTTCCCCGACAGCGAAAAGGCGTCGGAGAAACTGTGCCGCGCCGTCAGGTTGATCAGGCCCGCGCGGTTCCGCGTATTGTCGGGCTGGGTGTAGATGCTGGTGCGGTCGGCGGCGAGCAGGCGCTGTTCCTGCAGGCCGTTGCCGTTCAGATCGGTGTCGGCATAGCTTGCGGAGAGTGCGACGCTGGTCGCCGTATCCGACCAGCCGACCTTCCCGAACGTCTGATAGGCGGTGGAGGGCGAGAATTGCCGCCAGCCGCGCTCGTCAAAAATGTCGCCGCTCACGAACCAGTTGAAGCCGCTCCTGGTCGCGCCGCCCGCCTGCGCCTCCATCGTGCGACGGTTGAACGATCCGACGCTGCCCTCGATCTCGAAACCGGGATCGGAAACGCCGTCCTTGGTGCGGATCGACAGCGCGCCGCCGAGCGAATTGCGCCCGAACAGCGGGTTCGATCCCGGCACAAGGCTGATCGACCGGATCGCCGATTTCGGGATCAGATCCCAGCTCACGACATCGCCAAACGGCTGGTTGAGCCGCACGCCGTCCATATAGACCGACAGGCCCTGCGGCGTGCCGAGCAGCGGCGAGGCGGTGAAGCCGCGATAATTGATGTCGGGTTGCAGCGGGTTGTTCTGCGTTTCGTTGACGAACACGCCGCCGGTCATGCGCTTCAGATAGTCGGTAAGGTCGGTCGCGTGCGCGCGCTCCAGCTCCTCGTCGCTGGCGGTCTGCGCCGGATAGGGCAGCGATCCCTCGCCGACGTCGAGCAACGGGGTGGGGGCGGTGACGATGATGTCGGACGGTGGTTGCTGCTGTGCGTGCGCCGGGTTGCCCGCCGCCAGCGCCACGATCGCCGCGCCCGCCAGCCAAGGATGCCGTGCCATCTTCACTCCCCCCAACAAGTTCTTTTTCTGGCGACGGGGGTACGCCAGGCGGCCGCCGCTAACCTGAAGATCCTCTCAGGTTGCGTCGTGCTTTTGGACAAGGCGGAAGCCGCGGCGGCGCAGCGTCTCGATCACCGGCGCGGCGGCATGGTCGGCGAGGCGGCGCCGGACATAGCCGATATAGACGTCGAGCGTGTTGTCGTTGACGGCGTCGGCCTCGCCCCACATCGCCGCTGCGAGCTCCGCGCGCGGCACGACGGCGCCTCCCGCCCCGGCGAGCGCCGCCAGCAGATCGAACTCGCGGCGGCTGAGCTCCAGCGCGGCACCGTCGACCGCCGCCGTCCGCGTGCCCGGCTGCACCGTCAGCGCGCCGCAGCGCACCGGCTCCGGCGCGCGCTCGCCGGCGCGGCGGACCAGCACCGCCAGCCGCGCCAGCAATTCGGCGAAGGCGAAGGGCTTGGGCAGATAGTCGTCCGCCCCGCAATCGAACCCGTCGAGCCGGTCCTGCAAGGCTCCGCGCGCGGTCAGCATCAGGATCGGCGTGCGCGATCCGCCGCTGCGCAGGTCGCGTGCGACGTCGAGACCGTCGCCATCGGGCAGGCCGAGATCGAGCACGATCGTGCTGAAGCCGCGCGCAGCGTCGAGCGCGGCGACATTCGCCGCCTGCCGCTCCCACTGCACGCGGTATCCGCGCTGTTCGAGTCCGCGCACGACGAAGCGGCCGATGCCGGGATCGTCCTCGACCAGCAGGATGGTCATGCCGCCACCGGCAGATGCAGGAGGATCGTGCAGCCCGGATCGTCGTTGCGCGCGACGATGCTGCCGCCGTGCTGATCGACCACCCAGCGCGCCAGCGCGAGGCCGAGCCCGCTGCCCCCGCGCGATACGCCCTCCGCCGTCTGGTAATAGGCGTCGAACACGCGCGGCAGCTCGACGGGCAGCACGCCTGGCCCGGTGTCGGAAATGGCGATGCTGGCGTCGCCTGCCGCATGCGCCACTGCCAGCCTGAGCGTCGAATTGGCGGGCGCGAACTTGATGCCGTTGTCGAGGATCGCGACCAGCGCCTGCACCAGCCATTTCGCGTCGCCGAGCAAGGGGATGCGCGCGCCTTCGCTGTCCACCGCCAGCGCGACGGCGTTCGAACGGGCGTGCGGCGCGGCCTGATCGATCGCCTCCATCACCACCGCAGACAGGTCGATCGGCGCGCGTTGCAGCGCGATCTTGCCCTCGTCCGCGCGCGCGAGCGTCAGCAGATCCTCGACGCGGCGGCCGAGCAGACCGGCCTGCACGCCGATATGCGTGATTGCCTCGGTCAGCGTCGCGATCGTGGGCGCAGGATCGCCGAGCGCGACCTCCGCCTCGCCGCGCAGCGCGGTGATCGGCGTGCGCAATTCGTGGCCGGTCTTGGCGAAGAACAGCCGCCGCGAGCGGTCGATCTCGACCAGTCGCGCATTGGCCTCCGCCAGTTCGCCGGTGCGCGCGGCGACGTCGCGTTCCAGCGTGCGATTGGCGGCGAGCAGCGCCCATCCCCCGGCGAGCGACAGTAGTGCCGCGCCGGCGCTCAGCGTGACGGCGAGGATGATCGTGCGCTCGCGCAGTTGATGCATCTCGGTTGCGACCGCCTCGGCCTCGCCGCGTTCGCGCGCCGCGATCCGGGTGACGAGTGCGCGCAGGGGTTCGCGGTTACCGGGTCCGCGTGCGAGCCGGGCGAGATCGTCGACCTCCGCCATCTCGCGCACCTGCCCGGCCGAGCGCGCGCCCTTGATCAGCGCGGACTCGCGCTCGATCGCGTCGCGATAGGCAACGAGCAGCGCGTCGCGCGTCGCACGGTCGCGCGCGCCTTCCATCTGTGAGATCACCGCGAGTTGCGCCTGCGCGGCGGCGGAACGGTCGAAATGGCGGCCCGCCGCGCTGATCGCGGCGACGAAAGACGCACCGATGGCCAGCAGTCCGATCAGCAGGACCGCCAGGCCGAGAGTGGCGGCGCGCCGGTTCAGCGCGCCTCGCAGCGCACCGCGACGGGTGCGATATTGGTGAAGTTCGGCACGTCGCCGAACACCGTCGCCGCCTCGGGCGCGGCAAGCGCCGCGTCGAGCGCCGCGCCGTCGGCGAACTTCAGTAGCGCGAGGGCAGTATAAGGTGGCGCTGCCCCTTCCGGGATCAGTGCCGTGGCCGATGTAAGCCCGTACGGCCCCCAGCTTTCCTGCACGAGCGGAATATGACGCTCGACATAATAACCTGTGTCGAAGGTCGATCCGCTCCCACGCGGATAGGTAACGACGAAAGTCGTCACCTCACTGCGCCTTGGCGAGATACGCCGACATGCGCTTGTTAGCGAAGGGCGGCAGCTTCACGGCCTTGGCGGCGGCGAGATTGGCCGAGGGCCCGTTGCCGACCTGCACCAGCGCGACCATCCCCATCGAATAATGCGGCAGGCACTTGATACCGTAGACGCCGGGCGTGGTAACGACCAGGTCGAACGCCTTGTTCATGCCGCCCTTGGTCGGCGCGACGCCGGCGGGCAGCATCGTCGCGATCGTCTCGGCATTGTGCGCTGGGCTGGTCGGCACGAAACGCACCGTGTCGCCGGGGTTCGCCTTCACGAAGCCGGGGACGAAGACCATCGCACCTTCCGGGCCCATGTCTTTCATCTCGACGATGATGGTTTTTGGCGCGGTCTTGGCGGCCTTGGGCGGTGCCTTGGCGAAGCCGGGGGCGGTGGCGCTGACGGCCAGCGCGCCTGCGCCCAGCATGGCCATGCCCACAACGGCTGCGGTCATTCGAAACATCGACTTCTCCTAAGACATCCCGGCGCGCAGGCGTGAGCCGTGCATCGCCGACGCGGTTGTTCTTGAAGGAGACAATGCGGAACCGCTCCGCGACTGCCTATTGCCCTTTGGTGCAATGGCGCGCGCGCTCCGGCTGGTGAGAATGACGGTTGAAAGCCCGCCGCGACTCTTTTCGCGCAGGCCAAGTCATCAGGAGAGACGTAATGCTGCATCAGGCGCTCGAAGGGCTGAAGGGCGATATCGCCATCCGCTCGAAGTACGACAATTTCATCGGCGGCAAGTGGGTCGCGCCCGTTCGCGGCCAGTATTTCGACAATCCTTCGCCCGTCACCGGCCAGACCGTGTGCCAGGTCGCACGCGGTACCAAGGAGGATATCGACCTCGCGCTCGATGCCGCGCACAAGGCGAAGGACGCCTGGGGCCGCACGTCCTATGCGGAGCGCGCCGTGATCCTCAACAAGATCGCCGACCGGATGGAATCGAAACTGCCGCTGCTGGCGATGGTCGAGACGATCGACAACGGCAAGCCGATCCGCGAGACGACCGCCGCCGACCTGCCGCTCGCGATCGACCATTTCCGCTATTTCGCCGGTTGCATCCGCGCGCAGGAAGGCGGCATTTCCGAGATCGACCACGACACCGTCGCCTATCATTATCACGAGCCGCTCGGCGTCGTCGGCCAGATCATTCCGTGGAACTTCCCGATCCTGATGGCGGTGTGGAAGCTGGCCCCGGCGCTCGCCGCCGGCAATTGCGTCGTGCTCAAGCCCGCCGAGCAGACCCCGCTGTCGATCATGGTGCTGATGGAAGTGATAGGTGATCTGCTGCCCGACGGCGTGCTCAACGTCGTCAACGGCTTCGGCGTGGAGGCGGGCAAGCCGCTCGCGCAATCCCCGCGCATCGCCAAGATCGCCTTCACCGGCGAGACGACGACCGGTCGCCTCATCATGCAATACGCGACCGAAAACCTCATCCCCGTGACGCTGGAGCTGGGCGGCAAGTCGCCCAACATCTTCTTCGCCGACGTGATGGATCAGGACGACGATTTCCTCGACAAGGCGCTCGAAGGCTTCGCGATGTTCGCGCTCAACCAGGGCGAGGTTTGCACCTGCCCGAGCCGCGCTTTGGTGCATGAGAGCATCTACGATCGCTTCATGGAGAAGGCGATCGCGCGGGTCGAGAAGATCAAGCTCGGCAGCCCGCTCGATCCCGATACGATGATCGGCGCGCAGGCCTCGAACGACCAGCTCGAGAAGATCCTGTCCTACTTCGACATCGCCAAGGGCGAGGGCGCGAAGATCCTCACCGGCGGCGAGCGCGCGCAGCACGGCGACGAGCTCGGCGGCGGCTATTACGTCAAGCCGACCATCATCTCCGGCAACAACAAGATGCGCGTGTTCCAGGAGGAAATCTTCGGTCCCGTTGTCGCCGTGACGACCTTCAAGGACGAGGCAGACGCGCTCGCCATCGCCAACGACACGCTCTACGGCCTCGGTGCCGGCGTGTGGTCGCGCAACGGCACGACCGCGTATCGCATGGGCCGCGGCATCCAGGCCGGGCGCGTGTGGACCAACTGCTACCACCTCTACCCGGCACATGCGGCGTTCGGCGGGTACAAGCAGTCTGGCATCGGCCGCGAGAATCATCGCATGATGCTCGATCACTATCAGCAGACCAAGAATCTGCTGGTCAGCTACAGCCCGAAGCCGCTCGGCTTCTTCTGATCTTCTCTCCGGCCGGCGGCGTCTTACCCTTTCTCCGCCGCCGGCACTGTGGCGGGCCTCTTTTGCGAGGCCCGCCACATTTTCCGTTTGAGGTGCCGCTATGGAACCGCCCCCGCGCATCCTCGCCACCGACGCCGCGGTCGCGCTGATCGCGCGGCTTGCGGAGCTTCACGGCCCGCTGATGTTCCACCAATCGGGCGGATGCTGCGACGGATCGGCGCCGATGTGCTATCCGGCCGGTGATTTCCGCGTCGGTGCGCAGGATATCCTGCTCGGCCGGATCGCGGACGGCGTGCCGGTGTGGATCGGCGCGGCACAGTTCGAATATTGGCGGCACACGCAGGTGACGATCGACGTCGTGCCGGGGCGCGGCGCGGGCTTCTCGCTGGAGGGGCCGGAGGGCTTGCGCTTCATCATCCGCAGCCGGGTCTTCACCGATGCCGAGGCCGATGCGCTCGAAGCCGCCGGCGCGCCGACCCGGGGCGCGTGATGCGCAGCAATCGACGCAGCATCGAAGCCATGCCATGATGCCGCTCATGGTAGAGGATAAGCCCGCGGCGACGCGCATCGCACACGTGCGCACGGCGGCAACGCGCATCGACGATCCCGATCTCGCCGCGCAGGCGCTGTTCGCCGAACTCGATCCGACGACATTGTCGGGCGTCATCGTGTTCAGCTCCAGCCGCTACGATCTCGAGGCGCTCGCCCACGCAATCAACCGTCGTAGCGAGGGGCTTTGCGTCGTCGGCTGCACCTCCTCGGGCGAGATCACGCCGGAGGGTATCGCCGAGGGCACGATCACCGCGATCGGCTTCCCGGCCAGCGATTTCGCGCTCACGGCGGTGCGTTTCGAGGATCTCGACGCCTTCGATCCCAGCCGCGCGCAGGGCGTCGTGCGCGGCCTCGTCGCCAATGCGGCGGAGCAGTCGCGCCGGCTGGGAACCGTCGTGTCGCGCGCCGCGATCTTCCTGGTCGACGGTCTGTCGCACCGGGAGGAAATGCTGACCGTCACCGTCCAGGATGCGCTCGGCGACATACCGCTGATCGGCGGCTCGTCTGGTGACGGGCTCGATTTCCGCGAGACCTTCATCTTCCAGGACGGCGCGTTCCGGCGCGATGCCGCGCTTGTCGCGATCCTGTCCTCGGTGCGGCCGATGAAGGTGTTCCGCTCGCAACATTATGCGCCGGGCGGCGTGAAGATGGTGATCACCGGCGCCGATCCCGCCAACCGCATCGTGACGGAAATCAACGCCGAACCGGCGGCGCAGGAATATGCGCGGCTGGCGGGCATAACGACCGGGGTGCTCGGCCCCTCGGTCTTTTCGTCGCACCCGCCGATGGTGCGCGCGGGCGGCGAATATTACGTCCGCTCGATCCAGTCGGCCAATCCCGACGGCAGCCTGACCTTCTACTGCGCGATCGACGAGGGCGTCGTGCTGACGCTGGGCGAAGCGCAGGACATCGTCGACGGGCTCACCGGCCTGTTCGACGATCTCGATGCATCTGTCGGCGGGATCGACCGCATCCTCGGCTTCGATTGCGTGCTCAACAAGATCGAGGCGGAGCAGCGCCAGCTCACGCGCATCGTCTCGAAGATGTTCGTCAAGCGCCGCGTGACCGGCTTCAACACCTACGGCGAACAGTTCCACGCGCTCCACGTCAACCAGACCTTCAGCGGGCTGGCGATCGGCCGGGGCGACTGATGGCGGCGCGCCCGATCGACGACGATGCCGCGCGCATCGTCGCGCTGGAGGCGGAGGTCGCCAAGCTGCGGCGCATCAACACCGCGCTGATCGACCGCGTCGAACGCTCGACCGACCTTCAGGGCAACGCCTTCTCGCTGTTCGAAACGGCCATCTCGCTGGAAGGCAAGGTCCGCGAGCGCACCGCCGATCTCGAACGCGCGCTCGGCGAGCTGGCGCGCAGCAACACCGCGCTCGGCGTCGCCAAGGAAACCGCGGACGAGGCGGAACGCCGCCTGCGCGATGCGATCGAGAGTATCAACGAAGGCTTCGCGCTGTTCGACGCCGAAGACCGGCTGGTGCTCTACAACCAGACCTATCTCGGCCTGTGGCCCAATATCGCCGATCGTATCGTGCCGGGCATCACCTTCGCCGACATCACCGATATGGTGACGAAGGACGGCACGACGCTGGGCGCGATGATTGCGCCCGATCGCTGGGTGTCCGAGCGCATGGCGCAGCGCATGGTGGCGAGCGGCGGCCATGTCCACGCGCTGGCGGACGGCCGCTGGGTGCAGATCAACGAACTGCGCACCAGCGACGGCGGCATCGTCGGCGTCTACACCGACATCACCGAGGTCAAGGCCGAGGATGCGCGCGAGCGCGCGCGCGAACTCGCCGAGAAGAGCGCGATCCTGCAGGCGACGCTCGATACCATCCCGCAGGGCGTCTGCGTGTACGATGCCGACCGGCGGCTCGTCGCCTGGAACGATCCGCTGCTCGCGGTGATCGGGCTTCCGGCCGACGGCATCGCAATCGTCGCGACGCACGCGGCGCTGGTCGAGGGCTGTGCCGATCTCAACGGCCCGATGGAGCCCGACGATCCGCTCGCCTGGCTCGAGGATGGCGAGCAGGACGCGGTGTCGCGCCGCCATCACCGCAGCGGCAAGGTCGTCGAGGTCCACCGGGCGCGGATGCCTGATGGTGGTATGGTTATGAGTTTTAATGACATCACAGAGAGCCTGCACGCGGCCGATACTTTGCGTGAGGCCAACGAGACGCTGGAGCGGCGGGTCGAGGAGCGCACGGCCGATATCAACGCCGTCAACCGCGAGCTGAGCCGCGAGAATGCCGAGCGCCTCGCGGTCGAGGCCGCCTTGCGCGATGCCAAGACCGCGGCCGAGCAGGCCAATATCTCCAAGACGCGCTTCCTCGCCGCCGCGAGCCACGATCTGCTGCAGCCGCTGAACGCCGCGCGGCTGTTCGTTGCGGCGCTCAGCGACCGCCGCCTCGCGCTGCCGACGCGCGCGCTGGTGCGGCAGGCGGGCTCGGCGCTCGATTCGGTCGAGGATCTGCTGGAGGCGCTGCTGGAGATATCGCGGCTCGACGCCGGTGCCTTCACCGTCGAGCCGGTCGATTTCGCGATCGACGAAATGCTGCGCAGCATGCGCGCCGAATTCGCCCCCGTCGCGCGCGAGCGCGGGCTGGCGCTGCGCGTCGAGGAGTGTGGACTCTGGGTGCGCTCGGACCCGCGCCTGCTGCGCCGCATCCTGCAGAATTTCATCGCCAACGCGCTGCGCTATACCCAGTCCGGCTCGGTCGAGGTGTCGGCGCAGGTCAAGGGCGAGACGGTGCATCTCGAGGTGATCGATACCGGCCCCGGCATCGCGCCGGAACATCATGCCGAAATCTTCGAGGAGTTCCGCCGCATCGGCGATCATGGCCGCGATCGTGGCATGGGCCTCGGCCTTGCCATCGTGGAGCGCGCGGGGCGGATGCTGGAGCATGATCTGACGCTGGCATCGGCGCCGGGCGAGGGCTCGCGCTTCGGCGTGTGCGTCCCGGTCGGCGTTGCCAAGCCGCGCGTGGCGCGGCCGGCGGTGCAGGTGCGCAGCGGCCGGCTCGACGACCAGACCGTGCTCGTCATCGATAACGAGGCGTCGATCCTCGAAGGCATGTCGGCCTTGCTGCAGGGTTGGGGCTGCACCGTCCATAATGCCCGCGACGAGGCGCAGAGCATCGCCGCGACGCGCGGCGGCACGCGCGCCCCCGATATCGTCATCGCCGATTATCACCTCGATGACGGGCAGACCGGCGTCGACGCGATCCGGGCCGTGCGAACGGCGATAGGGGCGAATGTGCCCGCCATCGTCATCACCGCCGATCGCACGCCGGAACTGCGCGAACTCGTCGCGGCGGCCGGTTTCCACATCCTGCAAAAGCCCGTGAAGCCCGCGCAACTGCGCGCGCTCATCACCCGGCTGACGCAATAGCCAAATGCGTCACCCCAGCGAAAGCTGGGGTCTTTTGGTGGTTAGCGCGGGACCAAGCCCGGAAAGACCCCAGCTTTCGCTGGGGTGACGATGTTCGGATAGCGCTCAGCTATCCTGCCCGAACTTCACCTTGTTGACGAGGATCACCGCCTGCGTGCGGCTGAACACCTGCAGCTTGCTGAGGATTGCCGAGACATGCGCCTTCACCGTCGTCATCGACACGTCGAGATCATAGGCGATCTGCTTGTTGAGCTTGCCTGCCACCACCAGCTTCAGCACGACCTTCTGCTGCGGCGTCAGGCTGTCGAGCCGGCGCTGGATATCGGCATCCTCGATCATCTCGGCTGCCTCGATCTCATCCATCTCGGGGGCGTAGAAATTGCCCGCCAGCACAGTCTTGAGCGCATCGACGATCGCGCCGCGGCGCAGCGACTTGGGCACGAAGCCCGCCGCGCCCGCTGCCAGCGCCGCACGCGCAAGGCCGCGCTCCTGCGCCGCCGAGACGATCACTACCGGCACGGAGGGGAAGCGCTCGCGCAGCTCGACAAGCCCCGAGAAGCCGACCACGCCGGGCATGTTGAGATCGAGCAGCACCAGGTCGAAATCGCCCTCGCGCTCGATGATGGCGGCGGCTTCCTCCAGCGAGGATGCCTCGAACAGTTCGCACTGGTCGAACGCCACGGCGATCACCGTGCGCAGCCCGTCGCGGACCATCGGGTGGTCGTCGGCAATCAGCACACGTTCCACGTAATCCCGATCCCCCTGTTGCGCCGTTCCGCCGCCGGATCGTACGCCAAAGCCATGAGAAAGCGAAACGGGGGCGGCAACAGCCACCCCCGCCACGCGGCCCGAAAGATTGCTCCGCTGAGCCGTCAGCGCGATCATTTCGGCAGCTTGAACACCCAGAGCGATCCGCCCTGGTTGATATGCTGCACCGCCTTGGCGACCTCGCCGCCCCACAGCGGCACCGCGCCGCCCCAGCCGGACATCACCGCGACATATTGCTCGCCGTCCGCTTCCCAGGTGATCGGCGATCCGACCACGCCCGATCCGGTGTTGAACTTCCACAGCTCCTTGCCGCTCTTGGCATCGAACGCCTTGAGATAGCCCTCCGGCGTGCCGGTAAAGACGAGGTTGCCGGCGGTGCTCAGCACGCCGCCCCAGAGCGGCGCCTTGTTCTTATATTCCCAGGCGATCTTGCCGGTGGCCGGGTCGATCGCGCGCAGCACGCCGATATGATCCTCGTAGAGCGGCTTGATGGTGAAGCCCGCGCCGAGATAGGCCGCGCCCTTCTTGTAGGCGATCGGCTCGTTCCAGATGTCCATGCCCCATTCGTTGCTGGGGACGTAGAACATGCCGGTCTGCTGGCTGTACGACATCGGCATCCAGTTCTTCGCGCCGAGGAAGGCGGGTGCCGCGAACACGGTCGAACCCTTCTCGGTCGTCGGCGGGCCCGGACGGTTGGCGTCGACGTAGATCGGGCGTCCCGCCTTGTTGAAGCCCGTCGCCCAGGTCGTCTTGGACACGAACGGCGTCGCCTGGAGGAACTTGCCGTTGGTACGGTCGAGGATGAAGAAATAGCCGTTGCGGTCGGCCTTCGCGCCGAGCTTCATCATCTTGCCGTTCCGCATCGCATCGAACGGGATCAGCTCGTTGACGCCGTCGAAGTCCCAGCCGTCGTGCGGGGTGGTCTGGTAGTGCCATTTGATCACGCCGGTATCGGGATCGAGCGCCAGCGTGGAGGCGGTGTAGAGGTTGTCGCCGGGGCGCAGGTGGCTGTTCCACGGTGCCGGATTGCCGGTGCCCATGTAGATCAGGTTGGTGTCGGGATCATAGGTGCCGCCCAGCCAGGTCGCACCGCCGCCGGTCTTGTACTGGTCGCCGGCCCATGTGGCGTTGGTCTTGCCGGTGATTCCGTTCTCCTTGCCGTTGAGCATCCCCATGTTGCCCTCGATCGTCGGACGCGACCACACCAGCTCGCCGGTGTTGACGTCGCGTGCCTGCACCTCGCCGACCACGCCGAACTCGCCACCGGAATTGCCGACGATCACCTTGCCGTGAACGATCATCGGCGCGGCGGTGAAGCTGTAGCCCGCCTTGTAATCGGCGATCGGCTTGTTCCAGATCACCTTGCCGGTGTGGCGGTTGAGCGCGACGAGGCGCGCATCGAGCGTGCCGAAGATGATCTTGTCGCCGTAGATCGCGGCACCGCGATTGACGACGTCGCAGCACGGCACGATCGCGTCGGGCAGGCGGGCGTCGTACTGCCATTTCTCCTCGCCGGTCTTGGCATCGAAGGCGAACAGGCGCGAATAGGAGCCGGTGACGTAGATCGTGCCGTCATAGACGAGCGGCTGCGATTCCTGCCCGCGCTGCTTCTCGCCGCCGAGCGAGGCGGAGAAGGCCGGCACGAGCTTCGCGACGGTATCGGTGTTGATCTGGTTGAGCGTGCTGAACCGCTGCGCGCGCGGGCCCATGCCGTACGTCAGGACATCGTCCGGCGTCTTTTCGTCGTTCATCAGATCGGCGTCGTTCGGGCCGGCGTTGGCGGTCTCGACGGCGGCGGGCGCCGGCGCGGCCGCGTCCGAGGCTGCGAAAAGCGGCGCGACAAGCAGCGCGCTCACGCCTGCCAAAATCGACGTCTGTCGAAGGATACGCTTCATCATCTTCCCCTGAGTTTCTTGTGGCTGTTGGCGGCACGGTATCAGCGCGGCGATGGCCGCCTATTGGACCTTGGGCCTAGTCTGAGAACGGCCTCAGATTTCTGGATCAGGATGCGAGCGGCGGGCGGAAGGTCACGCCGTATTGCTGGAAGATCGCGCCGACCGTCTTGTCGGCCACCAGTTCGGGAATCAGCGTGTCGAGCCGGTCGCCGAGATCGCGGCTGTCGTCCTTCACGGCCAGGCCGATGTCCCAGCCGGGACTGGTGAGCGCGGGCAGGGGGCCTTTGCGTGCGATCAGCGTGTCGCCGCCCTTCGCCAGCGCGTGTTCGACCTGCGCGCGCGTCGCCATCGCGACGTCGCTCTTGCCGTCGCGCACCGCGTCGAGCGCGGCCATGCCGCTCGTCATGTGCGTCACGTCGCTACGCAGCGCGCCGCCGAACGATCCGCTCATGTAGAAATCGGGGATGCTGTCGAGCTCGACGGCGATGCGGCGGCCCTTGAACTGGACGGGCGGTGCCTCGCAATCGCCCGCGTCGCGCCCGCAGCCGAGCGCGAAACCCTCGCGGTAATAAGGCGCGACGATCACGGCGCGATCGTTGCGCAGCGCGAAGGTGCGGTCATACGGCACGTGCATCATGATGTCGGACAGGGTGCCGCCGGTGGCCGGGCCCTTCCACACGATGTTGCGCAGATCCTCGTCGACGTCCTCGCCCGCCAGGAAATCGCGGAATTCAACCCGCACGCCGAGCTTCTTCGCGATGGCCGTGCCGAGATCGACGTCGATGCCGCGCAACGTCGCGCCTTCGTACCAGGCCCAGGGTTCGAAATCGCGGTAGACCGCGACGCGCAGCACGCCCGCCGCATGGATCTTCTCGAGCGACATCGCGCGCGCCGGCAAGGCGGGAAGGGCGGCTGCTGCCCCCAGTCCCGCCAGCACCGCGCGCCGGGTGAATCCCCCCGTCATGCACCTATTCCTGATGCTTGGTGTCGAGCCACGAGCGGATCGCCCAGCCCGCCTTCTGGCCCAGCACGTCGCCAAGCGGGGGCATATAGACCTTGCCGTCGCGCGCGGAGCCGTGATGGTAGCGATCTGCGAACCACTCGTCGCCGGCCTCGCCCGCATCGAGATAGCGCAGATCGGGCGCGATCCCGCCGGAAATCGCCTCCAGCCCGTGGCAGCGCGCGCAATTCTGGCCGTATGCCGATTCGCCGATCTTGATGGCCGCCGCGTTGCCCCGGTACGGGTTCTTGGTCAGCCACGTGTCGTTGTTGGGCGTGATGTCCGGCAGGGCGCTGGTGTCGACCGGCTGCGGCAGCACGTTGCCGTGTGCGAACACGCGCGTTCCGATGGTCGCGGTGAACAGTCCGGTCGCGGCAAACAGGGTCAGGGCCGAAAGGCTGGGCTTTTTCATACGCATACTCTCCACGGTCATTCGCATCCGATTGATCGCAGTGTGTAGGCGGCGGTGCCGGTGCGGCCCTATTGTACTTAGGTGCAGCATGCCTGCAGCAGGGTATGAGATAGAAGCTGCCTATGCGCGCATTTCTATCCTCGATCCTCGTCCTCGCCGCGGTCTTCGCGCCGGGGATTGCCCAGGCCGAAACGGTCTATGTCTCGAACGAGAAGGGCAACAGCATCACCGTCATCGACGCAGCGACGCTGCAGGTGTCGGCGACATGGCCGATCGGCAAGCGTCCGCGCGGCATCATACTCTCGCGCGACGGCAAATATCTCTACGTCTGCGCGAGCGACGACAACGCGGTGCAGGTGATCGACCGGGCGACGGGCAAGGTGATCGCCGATCTCCCGTCGGGCGAAGATCCCGAGCAGTTCGCACTCTCGCCCGACGGCAGGATGCTGTTCGCCGCCAACGAGCGCGACGCCGCCGTCACCGCAATCGACATCGCGAAGCACGTCGTCGCCTGGCAGGTCGATGTCGGGGTGGAGCCCGAAGGCATGGCGGTGAGCCCGGACGGCAGGATCGTCGTCTCCACGTCCGAAACCGACGATTCGGTCCACTGGATCGATACCGCCACGCACAAGGACATCGCCCAGACCGCCGTCGGCGCGCGACCGCGCCACGCGGAGTTCACCGCCGACGGCAAGGCGCTGTGGGTCAGTTCGGAGATCGGCGGCGGCGTGCAGATCATCGACACCGCGACCCGCGCCGTCACCGCGACCATCGCCTTCGAACCGCCCGGCGTGTTCAAGGACAAGGTGATGCCGGTCGGCATTCGCTTCACGCCCGATCGCAAGACCGCGGTGATCGCGCTGGGCCGCGCCGATGCGCTCGCCATCGTCGATGTCGCGAGCGCCAAGGTGCTTTCCTACGTGCCGGTCGGCCGCCGCGTGTGGCAGGTCGGTATCGCCGCGGCGGGCGGGCATGTCTTTTCGGCCAATGGACTTTCGGACAATGTCTCGGTGGTCGATCTCGCCACGCAGAAGGTGATCGCGACCATCCCCGCAGGCAAGGCGCCGTGGGGCGTGGCGATCGCACCCTGAGAAAGCTCTCAGCCAACACCACCAAAGTCCAATTCCCCGAAGCCCCCCGCCGCTCCAGCCTCCCCACCCTAAGGCATCGCGAGAGGCGAGCCGCGAACAGGGAGGATTTCATGCGGGGCATCACGAAACTGCTGACGGCGAGTTGCGCCGTCGCGCTGCTGGCGGCGGCCACGCCGGCCTTTGCACAGGACGACGCGACCAGCGCGCTGCTGCTGCGCCTGAAGGAGAAGGGCATCCTGACCGAGGCCGAATATAACGACCTGATCGCCCGCAAGGCGCCGCCGGCGCCGGTCGCCGTCACGACCAACGCCAGCGCCGATCCGCAGGCGACCGCCGCCGCGCAGCTCGACGAGAAGCGCATGGTGCGGATGACCGAAAGCGGCGTCGGCATGGAATTCGCCGGCGTGACGCTGAAATTCTCGGGCCAGGTCAACGGCTTCTACGTCCATGATTCGCCGGACAAGCGCACCGTCGGCACCACCGTCGTCGGCGGCCTCGCCAACGTCGGTACGCAGAACAGCTCGGCGATCCGCAACGGCCTGCTGCCCGGCAATTTCGGCGTCGACGTGTCGACCAACCAGGGCGGTTGGGACGTGGCGGCGCATTTCGGTTTCTATCCGGGCATCAACAGCAATTCCTATGCGGGCAACGGCGCGAACGCGCCGGGCGCGCCTTATGCGCTGGCGACCTCCGGGATCGACGCGCGCCAGACGTATCTGACGATCGGCAAGCCGCAGCTCGGCACGCTCAAGCTCGGCCGCGACATCGGCCTGTTCGGGTCGGACGCGATCCTCAACGACATCACGCTGCTGGCGGTGGGGTCTTCGGGCAACAATGCGGGGCCGTCGAACACGTCGCTCGGCCGGATCGGCACGGGCTATCTCTACACCGATTTCCAGCCGCAGATCACCTATACCTCGCCCAAGTTCGCGGGCTTCCAGGCCTCGGTCGGCGTGTTCCAGCCGCTTTCGACGCTGACCGGCGGGGCCGAGGTGAACGGCACCCCCGGCTTCCAGGGCAAGATCACCTACGACTTCAAGGCCGACCAGTTCTCGGGCCATCTCTGGGCCTCGGGCATCTCGCAGCGGCATGACGGCTTCGCTGGTACGCCGAGCTACACCGGCAGCGGTTTCGATGTCGGCGCGAAGCTGAGCTACGGCCCGATCAGCGCGGTCGGCTATTATTATCGCGGCTCGGGCCTCGGCACGACGGCGCTGTTCGTGTTCTCGACCGATGCGCTGGGCCGCAAGCGCGACAGCGACGGCTTCTATGCGCAGGCGACGGCCACCTTCGGCAAGTTCACGCTCGGCGGCAGCTACGGCCAGAGCAAGCTCTACCTCGCGCCCGGCGAGATCAACCCGACGCTGCTGAGCAAGAACAGCAGCTGGGTGGCGCAGGCGCGCTACGGCCTGACGAGCTGGGTGACGCTGATCGGCGAATATACCCACACCGATTCCGACGCGCAGGGCACGAATACTGCGCGATCGAATGCGTTGGCCGCCGGTGCCATCCTCTTCTTCTGAGGCCAGCCCCGGAAAAACGTATAAGGGCGGTCCCTTTCCGGGCCGCCCTTCTGCGCTCCTATTTGTGAAGGCCATCATTGCGTGAAGCGTACTTACGTCCTCCTGCCGCTCGCCATTCTTGCGATGCCGCTGCCCGCGCTGGCGCAGCAGCAGCCCGACACGCCCGATATCGTGGTGCTGGGTGATCCCCTGCCGCTGCCGCCCGGCGTGCCCGCCTACGGCGCGGTGACGATCGAGCGCGAGCGGCTGACGGGGGACGCCTCCGGCCGCGTCGAGAACGTGCTGTCCGACGTCGCGGGTTTCCAGCAGTTCCGCCGCTCCGACAGCCGCTCCTCCAATCCAAGCGCGCAGGGCGTGACGTTGCGCGCGCTCGGCGGCAATGCGTCGAGCCGCGCGTTGATGATCCTCGACGGCGTGCCGCTTGCCGATCCGTTCTTCGGCTATATCCCCTTCAACGCACTGGCACCCGACCGGCTGTCGAGCATTCGCGTCACGCGCGGCGGCGGATCCGGTGCGTTCGGGGCAGGGGCGGTCGCGGGCACGATCGAGCTCGCCAGCGCGACCCGGCGCGACCTGCCGCTTGCGAGCGGCGAGGCGTTCTACGGCAGCAACAATGCGGTGCAGGCGGCGGCCAGCGTCTCGCCCGACGTGGGGGGCGGGTTCGTCAGCGTTTCGGGCCGGTTCGAGCGCGGCGACGGCTTCTACACCACGCCTGCCAGCCAGTTCACGGCAGCGACGGTGCGCGCGCGCTACCGCGACTGGTCGGTGGGGATGCGCGCGGTCGTGCCGGTCGATGCGCAGACCGAGATCCAGGCGCGCGGGCTGCTGTACCGCGACAACCGCACACTCCGCTTCGCCGGCGCGAACAGCAGCACCGAGGCGGAGGACGCCAGCATCCGCCTGATCCATCGCGGCGACTGGGCGATCGACGCGCTCGCCTATGTGCAGGCGCGCAACTTCACCAATCGCGTCATCAGCGCGACCAGTTTCAAGCTGACGCTCGACCAGCGCAACACGCCCGCGACCGGCGTCGGCGGCAAGATCGAGCTGCGCCCGCCGGTCGGGCCGGATCACGTCCTGCGGCTCGGCGTGGACGCGCGCTTCGGCGATGGTACGCTGTACGAGGACGCCTATGCAGCGAGCGGTGCCGTCACGACGCGGCGCACGGCGGGCGGCAACACCAGCACCGCCGGGCTGTTCGTGGAGGATGACTGGACGATCGGCCGGCTCGTGCTGACGGCGGGCGTGCGCGGCGACAAGTGGACGATCACCGACGGCTTCTTCAAGGAGGCGACCGCCGCCGGGGCGGTGACGACCAACACGCGCTTCGCCGATCGTGACGGGTTCGAGGCGACGGGCCGCGCCGGGGCCCTGTTCCACGCCAGCGACGCCATTGCGCTGCGGGTCGCCGGCTACACCGGCTTCCGGTTGCCTACGCTCAACGAGCTGTACCGGCCGTTCGTCGTGTTCCCCATCACGACGCAGGCCAATGCCGCGCTCGGGCTGGAGCGGCTGCGCGGGGTCGAGGGCGGGTTCGACCTGACGCCGCTTCCGGGCGTGAAGCTCGGCGTCACCGGCTTCTACAACCGCCTCGAAGGCGCGATCGCCAACGTCACCATCGCCACCAACATCCGCCAGCGCCGCAACGTCGATGCGATCGTCGCCAAGGGCGTCGAGGTGACGCTTCACGCCACGCACGGACAATTCTCGCTCGATGGCTCCTATGCCTTCAGCGACAGCCGGGTCAGTGCGTCGGGCACGTCGGCGCAGCTCGACGGCTTCATCCCTGCGCAGAGCCCGCGTCATACCGGCAGCGCGACCTTCGCCTGGGAAAACCGGCAAGGCTTCGGCGCGTCGGCGACGGTGCGTTACGTCGGCAAGCAATATGAGGACGATCTGCAGACCGACGTGCTGCCCGCCGCGACGACGCTCGACAGCGTGATCAAGGTGCCGGTCGGCCGCCACGTCACGGTGATCGGCCGCGCGGAAAACCTGTTCGACGAAACGGTGATCACGCGCAACGCCGCCGGATCGATCGACCTTGGAACCCCGCGCACATTGTGGATCGGTGTGCGCCTGAAATGATGGAGACCCTACGTGGCTGAAGACCTGTACCCGGTGCCGGAAAGCTGGGCGGCCGATGCGCGCGTGACGGCGGAGGGCTATGCCACCGACTATGCGCGCTCGCTCGACGATGCCACGCGCTTCTGGCTCGAACGGGCCGACAGCCTGGAGTGGGTCTCGAAACCCACGGTCGCCGACGAGAGCAGCTTCGAAGAGGCGACGTTCGGCGTAAAGTGGTTCGCGGACGGCGTGCTCAACGTGTCGGCCAATTGCATCGACCGGCATCTCGCGACGCGCCGCGACCAGATTGCGATCATCTGGGAGCCCGACAGCCCGGCTGCCGATCCGCGTTTCATCACCTTCACTGAACTCCACGCGGAGGTCTGCCGCTTCGCCAACGTGCTGAAGGCCCAGGGCGTCCGCAAAGACGACCGCGTCACGCTGTACCTGCCGATGATCCCGGAAGCCGCCTTCGCGATGCTCGCCTGCGCGCGGATCGGTGCCGTCCATTCGATCGTGTTCGGCGGCTTTTCCCCGGAAGCCTTGGCGGGCCGCATCACCGATTGCGACAGCCGGATCGTCGTGACGGTCGACGAAGGGCGGCGGGGCGGCAAGACCGTCCCGCTCAAGGCCAATGTGGATGCGGCGGCCAAACTCGTGACATGCCTCGATACCGTGATCGTCGTGCGCGCAACCGGCGGGGGCGTGGAGATGCAGCCGGGCCGCGACATCTGGTACGACGAGGCGGCTGCGAGTGTCGCGGCGGAATGCGCGCCCGAGCCGATGAACGCGGAAGACCCGCTGTTCCTGCTCTACACCTCGGGCTCGACCGGCAAGCCCAAGGGCGTGCTCCACACCACCGGCGGATATCTGTTGTGGGCGAGCTACACCCATGCCTGCGTGTTCGATTGCCGCGACGGCGACACCTATTGGTGCGCGGCGGACGTGGGCTGGGTGACGGGGCACAGCTATATCGTCTACGGCCCGCTCGCGAACGGCGTGACGACGCTGATGTACGAAGGCGTGCCCAACTGGCCGAGCCCGGCGCGCATGTGGCAGGTCGTGGACCGTCACAAGGTGACTCAGCTCTACACCGCGCCGACCGCCCTGCGCGCGCTGATGAAGGAGGGCGACGACTTCGTCACCGGGACCAGCCGCGCCTCGCTGCGGCTGCTCGGCTCGGTCGGCGAGCCGATCAACCCCGAGGCGTGGCGCTGGTATCACGACGTGGTCGGCGAAGGTCGCTGCCCGATCGTCGATACCTGGTGGCAGACCGAGACCGGCGGGCACATGATCACGCCGCTACCGGGCGCCACGGCGCTGAAGCCGGGCTCGGCCGCTTCTCCGTTCTTCGGGGTCGAGCCCCTGCTGGTCGATGCCGAGGGCAAGGTGCTGGAGGGGGCGACCGAGGGCAATCTCGTCATCGCGCGGAGTTGGCCCGGGCAGATGCGCACCGTCTGGGGCGATCACGAACGCTTCTTCCAGACCTATTTCTCGACGTATCCCGGCTTCTATTTCACTGGCGACGGCGCACGGCGTGATGCCGACGGCTATTGGTGGATCACGGGCCGGGTGGACGACGTGATCAACGTGTCCGGCCACCGCATGGGCACCGCCGAGGTCGAAAGTGCGCTGGTGCTGCACCGGACCGTCGCCGAGGCTGCGGTCGTCGGCTTCCCGCACGAGATCAAGGGGCAGGGCATCTACGCCTATGTGACGCTCAACGCCGGCGACCCGCCGAGCGATGCGCTGCGCAAGGAGCTGGTGACTTGGGTGCGCGGCGAGATCGGCCCGATCGCGACGCCCGATGCGATCCAGTTCACGCCGGGCCTGCCCAAGACGCGCAGCGGCAAGATCATGCGCCGCATCCTCCGCAAGATCGCGGAGGGCGACGTGTCGAGCCTCGGGGATACCTCGACGCTCGCCGATCCTTCGGTGGTGGACGATCTGGTGGCGAACCGGGTCGGTTAGCGCGTGTCGATGCGGGGGAGCAGTTCGGCCTCCAGCGCCGGATAGAGGTGCGAGACGCTGCGCTGCAGTTCGTAGCGCGCCGCCTGCATCGCCCCGAAGCGCGGCGGGATCGGCGTGTTGCCCGCCGCGACATTGTCCTCCCCCGCCGCGACCGCCGCGCGCAGCGTCGTCTCGACCCAGTCGAGCCAGTCGCGGGTCTGGTCGATCGCGGCGTTCGGCGTGGGATCGATCGGGCCGTGCCCCGGCACCACGCGCGTGTGGCCGAGCGCCTTCAGCGTCGTTAGCGCCGCGCGCCATTTTGCGAGATCGGCATGCGGCGTCGACGGCGCGCGATCGTGAAAGACGAGGTCGCCCGCGATCAGCGTGCCGGTCGCCTCGTCGAGGATGGCGAGGTCGGCGGGGCTGTGCCCGGTCAGCGGCAGCAGGCGCAGCCGCCGCGTGCCGAACGTCTCGCTGTCGGCGCTCAGGATCGTGCCGGGGGCGGTGAACTCCGTGCCGCGCATCCAGTCTCCGAGCAGGCGGTACATGCCGTCCGAGAAGCCCGGACCCTCGCTCTTGAGCAGGGTTGCGAGCTGCGGGGTCGCCGCCAACACGGCGGGCGCGAATGCCGCCGCGCCGTAGACGTGGTCGGGGTGGAGATGCGTCAGGTAGACACGCACCACCGGCTTGCCGGTCAGCGTCTCGGCGGCGGCTTTCAGTGCCTTGCCGTAGCGCAGCGAGGGGCCGCAATCGATCAGCACGGTGCCGGCATCGGTCGCGAGGATCGTGATGTTGGCGATCGCGCCGCCATTGGCCATCGCGATCGGCGCGTCGGCCCCGCGCACGACCCAGAGCCCCGCCGCCACCGGCTCCGGCATGATGCGATAGGCGAGCGGCTGCGCGAACGCGGGGGCGGCGGCCGCACCCGCCAGCCCGGCGAGGACCGCGCGGCGGCCTATCATCTAGCGCGCCGCGACGGCGGCGTCGGCGGGTGCCGCGCGCACGGCGATACTGCCGTCATAGCGTATCCCGTTGGTGTCGCTGCCACGCAGGACGATATCCTCGCCCACCGCCGCATCGGTGATGACCGTGATCGATGGATCCTCGGCGACGGACGCCTCGATCCGCATCGTGCCATAATGTTTGCCGCCCGCGCCGGTCAGCGCGACGTCCTGGAGATTGTAGGTCGGGATGTTGGCGACGAAGCCGGTATCCATCGGGTGCCGGAAGGCGAGGCGGACGTGCGTGCCGTCACCGCCGCGCAACGCGACGCCGCGTACCTCGCCGAGATGTTCGGCCCAGTCGCCCTTCACCCGGCTGGCGGGTGGTGCCGAGCAGCCGCCGCCGGCCGCGTCGATCCAGCCGCCACTCACCAGCCAGCTCCCGTCCTCGAGCTGCACTGCGGCGCGCACCGGCGTGCGCTGGTCGAGCTTGATGCGCGTGGCGAGGAACGGCTGCGCGCCTTCCGGCGTGAAATCGACGGCGAGCGGAATCGGATTGAGATCGGCGAACAGGATGATGCGCCTCACGCCCTTGATGCCGCGCGCATCGACGCTCACCGGGAAGCTGTGCTGATCCTCGGCGATGCCGGGAAAGACGACTTTCACGCGATCGTCGAAGCGGACGGTATCATCGCCGAACAGCGTGCCGCCGAGGCGCTGCCACATCGGCGACGCGAGCGGATCGGCCGGCAGCTTCGCCTGCGCGGCGACGGGGGCGAGCAGCAGCATGCCCGCGAGCAAAAGGCGCCTCATCATCTTCTCCCAAAGCACACCATACCGCGCCTGCGCGGTCTGCTACCATGCGACCTTCGGCCAAGGAGCGACGCCAATGTGGAAGGGCCTGTTGGCCGCGATGCTGATGGCGGGGGCGACCGCTTCCGCCGCGCAGTCGCCAGTCGAGGGGCCGCTGTTCGATCCGGTCGGCGGCTACCGGATCACGCAGTATCGCGGTGTCGTCGGCGATGCGCCGGCGGACGTGATGCGCATCGACACCGCTGAAGCGCGGCGTCTTTGGCGAAGGGGCGCGATCCTGATCGACGTGAACCCGGCTCCCGGCGCGGTGCGCGATCCGCAGACCGGCGTCTGGACGCTGGCGGAGCCGCACCAGACCATTCCCGGCGCGCACTGGTTCGCGGAAAGCGGGCGCGGCGTGCTTCCGGCGGATATCGAGACGTGGTTTTTGAGCGGAGTCCGGCGTCTCGCCGAGGCGCACCCGCACCGTCCCGTCATCATATTCTGTCAGGCGGATTGCTGGATGAGCTGGAACGCGGCGCTGCGGCTGCGCCGGGCACGGGTTCGGAACATCCGCTGGTTCGCCGACGGGCTGGACGGCTGGAGGGATGTGGCCTTGCCGACCGTTTCAGCGCGACCCGAGTGAGCCGGTATCGGCGTTCGCGCCATGTCAGGCGGACGGGGCCACGCCGCGTTCGTTGCGCGCCTGATGGATGACGCTGCCGGGCGGGATGCTTTCGGTGAGCCAGACATTGCCGCCGATCGTCGATCCCCGGCCGATGGTGATGCGCCCGAGCAGCGTTGCGCCGGCATAGATCACGACATCGTCCTCGACGATCGGATGGCGCAATATGCCCTTTTCGAGCGAGCCGTCGATGGCGCTCGGGAAGGTTCGCGCGCCGAGCGTGACCGCCTGATAGATGCGCACGCGCTCACCGATGATCGTCGTCTCGCCGATCACAACGCCGGTGCCGTGATCGATGAAGAAACGCGCGCCGATCTGTGCGCCGGGATGGATATCGATGCTGGTGCGCGAATTGGCGATCTCGGCGATGATCCGCGCCACCAGCGGCGCACCCAGCACGTGCAGCCGGTGCGCGAGCCGGTGATGGATGATCGCGAGCATACCGGGATAGCAGAGCAGGATCTCGTCGACGCTGCGCGCGGCCGGATCGCCCGCATAGGCGGCCTCGACATCGCTATCGAGGAGGATGCGCAGATCGGGCAAGGCGGCGGCGAAGCCTCCGATGATCCGCGCCGCCGCGCCGTCGTCCTGGTCGCCGTACGCCAGTTCGAGGCGGATCTGGCCGTAGAGCTTGCGCAGGGTGATATCGAGCGTCTCGGCGACGAAGGCGTCCTCGTTTTCCAGCCGCACGAAATTCGGGCCGAGCCGCAGCGGAAAGAGCGCGGCGCACAGCGCGGCGGTGATCTTCTCGAGCTCTATACGCGACGGGAAGCCGACCGGACCGAATTCGGCGTGCCGTTGCTGGCCCGATCGCCAGGCGGACCGCGCGCTGCGCAGGCCCGCGGTGATCGCATCGATATCCCAATAATCCCCGTTGGACGGGACCGGCTCGGGTCGTTCTGTCGCCATTCCTGTAACCCCTCGACACCCACCATAGCGGCAAGAACGCGACATGCCGCAAAGTCGCCCTAGGGCGCTCGCAAGCAATTCTATCAATTCCTATTCGTCAGATAGGATATGACCTGCTCATGGGGGCTTTGCATTTCGATCCGCTCTATTCGCTCGCCGGTGTCGCGGTCGGGATTCTGGTCGGGCTGACGGGGGTCGGCGGCGGCTCGCTGATGACGCCGCTGCTGGTGCTCGCCTTCGGTTTCCATCCGGCGACTGCGGTCGGCACCGATCTGCTCTATGCGTCCGCGACCAAGGCGGTGGGGACGGCGGTGCATGGCTTCAGCGGCACGGTCGACTGGAAGGTCGTGCGGCGGATGGCGGCGGGCAGCGTGCCCGCGACATTATTGACACTCGGCGCGCTCGGCTATGCCGGCACCCACCTTGAAGGGACAGGCAGCGTCATCACCGTGACGCTCGGGCTGGCGCTGATCGCGACTGCCATCGCGATGATCTTCCGCACGCGCATCGTCGCCTTCTACGCCGGTGCGATCGATGCGATGACCGACCGGCAGGTGCGCAACCTCACCGTCGCGCTCGGCGCGGTGCTCGGCGTGCTGGTGTCGCTGTCCTCGGTCGGCGCGGGTGCGCTCGGCATGACGGCGCTGCTGATCCTCTATCCGCGGCTGCCGACCAATCGGCTGGTCGGATCGGACATCGCCCATGCCGTGCCGCTGACCCTGCTCGCCGGGATCGGCCATTGGGCGATGGGATCGGTCGATGTCGGGCTGCTGCTGTCGCTGCTGGCGGGATCGATCCCCGGCATCGTCATCGGCAGCCTCGTTTCGGCGCGGGTGCCCGATCGCCTGCTGCGCGGCGTGCTGGCGGGGACGCTCGCCATCGTCGGCGGGAAGCTCGTGTTCTGATACGGATGACGGCGCGTCCCGGAGCGGCTAAGCGGTCGCCTCCCTGTAAGCGTAGATGTGACAATGACCGATCTCGCCATTCTCTACGAACATCCGGCCTGGTTCGTGCCGCTGTTCGCTGCGCTGGACCGGCGCGGCATCGACCATGTCGCGCTGCGCCCGGACGGGCATTTCGATCCGGCCGACGTGTCGGCACCGGCGCGCGTCGTGTTCAACCGCATCGCCATGTCGAGCTTCCTGCGCGCTGACGAACACCCGATCTTCCATGCGCAGGCGCTGCTCGATCACTGGCGCCGCGCGGGCGCGCGCATCGTCAACGGGCCCGAGGTGCTGGCGATCGACGCCTCCAAGGCGCGGCAATTGTCGTTGATCGCGAGCCTCGGTCTGGCGATCCCGGAGACGCGCGTGGTCCATCGTATCGCCGATGTCGAAGCGGCCGCCGCGACGCTCGCCTTCCCGCTGGTGGTGAAGGTCAATATCGGCGGCGCGGGCGCGGGCATCGTCCGCTACGATTCGTTGGAGGAACTCCACGCGGCGGTGGCGGACCGCACCCTGCCGACGAGCGTCGACGGCGTGCTGCTGGTGCAGGATTACGTGCCCGCGCGCGGCGGCACCGTCACGCGGATCGAGACGCTCGACCGGCGCTATCTCTACGCGCTCGACATCGCCGGCGCGGGGACGTTCGATCTGTGTCCCGCCGATGCCTGCCAGGTGCCGGGCGCGCCGATCGCGATGGTGTCGGCCGATCCCGCGCCAGACCTGAGGCAGGCGGCGGAGGCGATCGCGCGCGCGGTCGATTTCGATGTCGGCGGCATCGAGGTGATGATCGACGACCGCGACGGCACGCCCCGCTTCTACGACATCAACGCGCTGTCGAATTTCGTCGCGAAGCCGCTCGATGTACTGGGCTGGGATCCGCACGAAAAGCTGGTCGATTATCTCGTCGGCCTGGCGGAGCGCGGCTGATGCGCTACGGATTCTGGATGCCGGTATTCGGCGGCTGGCTGCGCAACGTGCCCGACGAGGCGATGGACGCGAGCTGGGACTATGCGAAGCGGCTGACGCTGCGCGCCGAGCAACTCGGATATGACCTGACGCTGATCGCCGAATTGAACCTCAACGATATCAAGGGCGTGGAGCAGCCCGCGCTCGACGCCTGGTCGACCGCCGCCGCGCTCGCCGCCGTCACCGAGAAACTCGAACTGATGGTGGCGGTGCGGCCCAATTTCCACCACCCGGCGCTGTTCGCCAAGGCGGCGGCGAACATCGATCGCATCTCCGGCGGGCGGCTGGCGCTCAACGTCGTCTCCTCCTGGTGGGCGGACGAGGCGAAGCAATACGGCCTGCAATTCGACCAGCATGACGACCGCTACGCCCGTACCGCGGAATGGCTGACCGTCGTCGACGGCCTGTGGACCGAGGAGCGCTTCAGCTTCGCCGGGCAATTCTACCAGACCGAGGATGCGATCTGCGCGCCCAAGCCCGCCAAGCGCCCGACGGTCTATGCCGGCGGCGAGAGCGAGAAGGCCAAGGCGATGATCGCGCGCCAGTGCGACGCCTATGTCATGCACGGCGATCCGGTCGATGCCATCGCGCCCAAGATCGCCGACATGGCGGCGCGGCGCGCGGCGGCGGGCGGCACCCCCATGCGATACGGCATGGCCGCCTATGCCATCGTGCGCGACAGCGAGGCCGAGGCGAAGCGCGAGCTGGAACGCATCACGACGGTGAGCGAACTCCCCGCCGGCTACGCCAATTTCGACCAGTGGCTGTCGGGCACGCAATTGGAGCGCGAGCTCAAGATTCAGGAATATTCGGTCTCCAACCGCGGCCTGCGCCCCAATTTCGTCGGCACGCCGGAGCAATTGCGCGAGCGGATCGCCGAATATGAGGCAGCCGGGCTCGACCTGCTGCTGCTCCAGATGAGCCCGCAGGCGGAGGAGATGGAGCGTTTCGCGGTGCAGGTGATGGGCACGGCATGATCGCGCTCACCGACGTCCACAAGCGGTTCGCAGGATCGGCGGGGGCGGCGCTCAATGGCGTGTCGCTGGAGGTGGCGCGTGGCGAGGTGTTCGGCGTGATCGGGCCTTCTGGCGCGGGAAAGTCGACGCTCATCCGGCTGATCAACGCGCTGGAGGTGCCGAGCGCGGGAAGCGTCGTGGTGGATGGTGTCGACGTCGCCTCGCTGCGCCCGCCGGAACTGCGCGCGCTGCGGCGACGGATCGGCATGATCTTTCAGAATTTCGGCCTGCTCTCCTCGCGCACGGTCGCGGCCAACGTCGCTTTTCCGCTCCGGCTGGCGGGCGTGGCGCGGGCGGAGCGCGAGGCGAAGGTTGCGGGGCTGCTGGCGCGCGTCGGCTTGGCCGATCATGCGGCGAAATATCCCGCGCAGCTTTCCGGCGGGCAGAAGCAGCGTGTCGGCATCGCCCGCGCGCTCGCCACCGATCCCGATATCCTGCTCTGCGACGAGGCGACCAGCGCGCTCGATCCCGAGACGACGCGCAGCGTGCTCGATCTGTTGCGCACGCTCAATCGCGACCTAGGCCTCACCGTCGTGCTGATCACGCACGAGATGGAGGTGGTGCGCACGGTGTGCGACCGGGTTGCGGTGCTGGACCAGGGCCAGGTGGTCGAAACGGGCGCGGTCGCCGATATCTTCGCGGGCGCCACCCACGCGGCGACGCGGCGCATGCTGGCGGCGATCGGCGCATGAGCGGCTGGTTCGCCAATGTCGACTGGGGCGATATCGGCCGCGCCTGCGTGGATACGCTGGCGATGCTCGGCGGGTCGCTGGTGCTGACGGTGTTGCTCGGCCTGCCGCTCGGCATCCTGCTATACCTCACCGCCGAACGGCAGATTTCGGAGAACCGGATCGTCAACGTGGGTCTCGGCGTGGTGGTCAACATCCTGCGCTCGGTGCCGTTCGTCATCCTGCTGATCGTGATGATCCCGCTGACGGTGGCGACGGTCGGCACGTCGCTCGGCGTCGTCGGCGCGATCCCGCCGCTCGTCGTCGGCGCGGCACCTTTCTATGCACGGCTGGTCGAGGGCGCGCTACGCGAGGTCGACCGCACCACGATCGAGGCGGCGCAGGCGATGGGCGCGACGACGCGCCAGATCGTGACGGCCGCGCTGATCCCGGAGGCGATGCCGGGGCTGATTTCCGGCGCGACCGTCACCGCCGTCGCGCTCGTGTCGTTCACGGCGATGGCGGGCGTAGTCGGCGCGGGCGGGCTCGGCGACCTCGCGATCCGCTTCGGCTATCAGCGTTTCCAGACCGACGTGATGGTCGTGACGGTCGTGCTGCTGATCCTGCTCGTCCAGGTCATCCAGATCGCGGGCGACCGTCTCGCCCGCCAGTTTTCGCATCGCTAGACTTTCGGAGAGACCCTCATGCGCCGTCTCATTTTCCTCGCCGCCCTCGCGCTCGCCGCCTGTTCGCCCGGCAAAGGCGGAAGCGACGGCAAGACGCTGAGCGTCGCGGCGACGGCGGTGCCGCATGCCGAGATCCTCGAGGCGATCAAGCCGCAGCTCGCCAAGGAAGGCGTCGATCTCCAGATCCGCGTCTTCAACGATTACGTGCAGCCCAATCTGCAGGTCGACCAGAAGCAGATCGACGTGAATTATTTCGAGACCAAGCCCTATCTCGACGAATTCAACGCCTCGCGCGGCACGCATCTCGTCCCCTATGCCGGTATCCACGTCGAGCCGCTGGGCGGCTATTCGAAGCGGTGGAAGGCGCTCGCGGCGCTGCCGCAGGGCGCGACGGTGGCGATCCCCAACGAGGCGAGCAACGGCGGCCGCGCGTTGCTGCTGTTGCAGAAGGCCGGCCTCATCACGCTGCGCAAGCCCGAGGATTCGCTCGCGACGCTGCGCGATATCGTCGCCAACCCCAAGGGGTTGCAGTTCAAGGAGCTTGAATCCGCCACGCTGCCGCGCGTGCTCGATCAGGTCGATCTCGCGCTCATCAACACCAATTACGCGCTCGACGCGAAGCTCAATCCGGTGCGCGACGCGCTGGTGATCGAGGACAAGAATTCGCCTTACGTCAATTTCGTCGTCGGCCGACCCGGCGGCGAGACCGACCCGCGCGTCGTCAAGCTGATCGCCGCGCTGCGCAGCCCGGCGACGCGCGCCTTCATCGTCGCGCACTACAAGGGCGCGGTGCTGCCCGCTTTCTAGCGAATCGTGATCGGCAGGTCGCGATTGGCGACCGCCTGATTGCCGGCGAAATCAGCGGCGAAGATGCGGATGATGTAGTCGCCGGGCGCGAGCCCCGCCGGGTTCCAGCTGCCGGCCTCCGCCTTGCCGCCGCGCACGCGGTTGGTGACGACATAGTGGAAGCGCGTCGGCTGGTCGCTGTGGACTGCGTCGCCGCTGGCGGGCGCATAGGCGATCTTCGCGACATCCGCCCCGCGCGGCAGGCGATCGAATTCGAGCGTGATGCGCGGCCGCTCGAACCCCGGCAGCGGCGTGCCGTCGGCGCGGAGAATCCGAAAGCCGGCGCGGTAGAGGCCGAGGCGGCGGCGCGGCGCGTTACCGTCGACCTGATCCCAGGCATCGACGACGATGCTCGTCACCCCGCCGTTCGCGGGCACGATCAGTCGCCCCTTCTGCCGGTCCTTGAGCGGCTGGCCCGCCGCATCGACCACCTGCACCGCATTGATGCGCGGTGCGAAGCGATCGGTGAAGCCGGTGAAGCGCAGTGCGATCGCATTGACCTGGCTGCCCGGCTGGCCGAGTTCGAGATGGACGTGCGCCATGCGGTTGACCGTGCCGAGCACGTCCCCGACGCGGAAGCGCGTGCCGCGTTTGACGCGCACGCCCGTCAGCCTGCCGGTGGCATCGTGCGTCAACCGGAAGCGCGCCGGATCGATCGGATCACCCTTGGGCGTGCGGCCGACGCGCATGTGGATGTAGGTCATCGCATCGACGCGCATCCCCTCCGACAGGCCCTCGACGGTCCAGTTCGGGAGCGGATCGGCGACCTTTTCGTCTGCCACCGCCAGCACGGGCTGGCCGACATCGGCGCGGATATCGAGCCCGGCGTGAAGGTGGTCGCGGCTCTCGCCCTGATAATTGCCGCGCACCTCGCCGAGCGTGCCGACGACCTCATGCCAGGCATGTTGCGGCGCGACCGGCCACGGGAAATCCTTCAGCCGCGTGAGCGCGGGCGGATCGGTGCGCAGGGCGGGGCCTGGGGGCGGCGTGGACTGGCGCGGGCCGATCTTGCGCACCGCATGGTTGGACGAATCCGCGACGTACAAAGCGCCCGCGCGGTCGAGCGCCAGCCCCGCAGGCCGTGCGAGCAGCACGTCGTTCCCGGCGATCGCCGTTCCGCGTCCGGCGAGAATGCGGAGCTCGCCAGCAGGCGACATCTGCACGATGCGGTCGCGGCGGAAGGAGGAGATGTAGAGGAACCCGTCCCACGTCCGCGCCAGCGCGACCGGCGCGCGGAGCGGCCCGGCGTCGTCCTCGGGCGGTGAATAGGCCAGCGTCGAGACGCGGCCGTCCTTGTCGAGCCTGCGGATCGCATCGTTGCCGGTGTCGGCGATCAGCAGCGTGCCTTGCTTGTCGAGGGCGATGCCAGAGGGCGTGTTGAATGCTGCGACCGCGCCGTCGCCGTCGGCGAAGCCCTGAGCCCCGCCCGCGAGCGTGCGCACCTGCCCGTCGGCACCGATCACGCGGATACGGTCGTTATAGGTATCGGCGACATAGACATTGCCCTGCGCATCGACCGCGAGGCCGATCGGGCCATCGAACTGCGCCTGTGCCGCCGGGCCGTCGCGGAATCCCGCGACGCCGTTACCGGCGAAGGTCGTCAGCGCGCCGGTGGCGTCGATCCTGCGGATGCGGTTCGCGCCCGTCTCCGCCACGAAGATATTGCCCGCCGCGTCGATCGCGATCCCGGACGGCGTGTCGAAGCTGCCCGGCAGCGTGGTGACATGGCCCTCGGCGTCGACCTTGCGGATACGGTCGCTATCGCCCGCGTCCGCGACGTAGAGCATGCCGTTGGCATCGAAGGCGAGCGCGAAGGGATCGTTGAAGCGCGCCTTCATGCCAAGGCCGTCGTCGCGGCCCGCCACACCGTCGCCCGCCACCGTCTCCACCGCGACCGGCCCGCCAAAGACGGTCGGCACCGGCCTGGCCAGGCGCGACAGCCACCAGATGCCGCCCGCCGTCAGGGCGAGGGCGAGCAGGAGGGAGATCGCGATCGCCTTGCGCGACAGCCGTTTGCGGCGCGATCTGGCTGGGGGTGGGGCGGTCGCCATCGCTGCTAGTGGAGCGTCACCACCAGGGCGCGGCTGCTCTCCGCCTCCAGTTTACGGACATCGGCCTCCAGCACGCCGAACAAGGTGATCTCGCCGAACGCCGGGTCGTGCGTCTCGACGCGCACGCCCTCGATGCTGGTGACGGTGTCGAGCGGGAGCAGCAGGCGGCGCGCGGTCAGCTTGCCGCGCGTGCGCTTGAGCACCGCGACCGATCCCCCGCCCGCGACCAATGCCGCGCTGCCGTCACCGCTGACCAGCGCCGCCACCGGCTCGAACGCCGCGAGCCGGTGGCGGGCGAGTTCGCGCGCTTTCTCGGGGCTCGACAGCCGGCTCTCCTCCAGCCGCAAGCTCCGCGCGAACCACGCCAGCGCGACGATCGCGGCGCATGTCAGCGCGATCTGCGTCCAGGTGAAGCCGAGGATCATGCCCCGGATCAGGCCTTGCCGGAGAGCGTTTCCAGCAGCGGGCGGAGGCCGTTCAGGTCGTAGCCGGCGGCAGCGCCCTTTTCGACGAGCGTGTCGGGGTCGTCACCCATCTTCGCGCGCGCCAGCGCCCAGAGGTTGCACGAGCGCGTGCCCGATCGGCAATAGGCCAGCACCGGCCCGTTCGCGGCCTCCAGGGTGGCGACCATCGCGTCGATCTGCGGGTGCGAGAAACCGGCATGGGTGATCGGGATCGCGGTGTAGGTCAGGCCCGCCGACGCCACGGCGGCGGCGATCTCGTCGCCCTGCGGCGCGCTCGGTTCCTCGCCATCGGGCCGGTTGTTGACGAATGCGACAAAGCCAAGCGCCTTGGCCTCCGCCACGTCGCCCGCGGAAATCTGCGGTGCGACCGAGATGGTGTCGTCGATCTTGCGGATATCGGCCATGTCAGTCCTCATTCCTTGCCGGGCTCGCCGGATTGGTAGGCGCATCGTGCGCCCATGTCTTGATCTCGTCGATCGCCGCGCGGACGAGTTCGATCTCGTGGTCGGCGGGGCCGCTCATGCAATTGAGCGGCACATGCACCGATGTCCTGTCGGCCTCCCAGCGGATGAGCGCAGGCGTCCTGCCCTGCGCGCGCACGTCGCACGGCATGTCCGTTCCGTTCCATTTGTGCGCGGGCTCAACAAGCGCGGCGATGCGGCGATAGCCAGTCGGTCCGGTCTCGATCCGCCGGTTTTCCGCCTGAGGGCCGGTACGGCGAACGGTCAGGATTCCATCGGGCGCGATCCTGATCGTCGTGATGGCACCCCACAGGCCGTAGCTGATGGTGATCGCGCCCGGCGCGGGCGCCGCAGCCAGCAAGGCGAGGCCCGCGAGGATCACGCCGCCTCGCGGATCACGTCGAGGAAGGCGTCGCCATAGGCCTCGAGCTTGCGAGCACCGACGCCGGTGATGTGCGCCAGCGCGGCGCGACTGGTGGGTTTCAAATTCGCCATGTCGCGCAGCACCGAATCGTGGAAGATCACGTAGGGCGGCACCTGCGCCTCCTGCGCGAGTTCGCGGCGCCTGGTGCGCAGCGCCTCGAACAGCGGATCGCCCGTCGGGTTCGCCACCTGCGCGCCGCGCCGCCGCCGCTCGCGCTTCGGCGCGACGATCAGCGAGACTTCGGCCTCGCCCTTCAGGATCGCGCGTGCCTCGGGGCCGAATTCGAGCCCGCCGAAATCGTTGGCGCGCAAGGCATCGCGCAACAATAGCGCGCGGCTGACCGGTTTGATGAGCGCGGCCTCCTCGGGGCTGGAAGCGATGCCGAACACGCTCAGCGCCTCGTGCCCGTTCATCAGGCTGCGCTCGGTCGACTGGCCGGTCAGGATGCTTTCGATATAGCCGACGCCAAAGCTTTGCCCCGTGCGAAAGACGGCGGAGAGGAATTTCCTCGCCACCTCCGTCGCGTCGATGGCGGCGGGGGGATTGAGGCAATTGTCGCAATTCCCGCAATTCGCGGGCGCATCGTCGCCGAAATGCTTGAGCAGGATGCGGCGGCGGCATCCGCTCGTTTCCACGAGCGCGCCGAGCGCGGTGAGGCGCGTGCGCTCGCCTGCCTGGCGGTGCAGTTCGACCTCGCCGATGCGCTGGCGCGCCTTGGCGAAATCGTCGGCGCCCCAGAACAGATGCGCGATCGAGGGGTCGCCGTCGCGGCCCGCGCGGCCGGTTTCCTGATAATAGCCCTCGATCGACTTGGGCAGGCCGGCGTGGGCCACGAAGCGCACGTCGGGCTTGTCGATGCCCATGCCGAAAGCGACCGTCGCGCAGATGATCATGTCCTCGGAGGCGACGAAATCGGCCTGGTTCCTCGCGCGCACGGCGGGGTCGAGACCGGCATGATAGGCGCGCACCTTGCGGCCGGTCTTCGCCAGCGCCTCGGCCAGCTTCTCGGTGCCGGCGCGGCTCTGGACGTAGACGATGCCCGGCCCCGGTTGTTCGGCGACGAGATCGGCGATCTGGCGGGTGACATTGTCCTTGGGGCTGATCCGGTACTGGATGTTGGGCCGGTCGAACCCCGCGACGATCATCCCATCGTGCGGGATGCCGAGCTGTTCGAGGATGTCGGCGCGGGTGTGCGCGTCGGCGGTCGCGGTCAGCGCGAGGCGCGGCACGTGCGGGAAGGCGTCGAGCAAAGGGCGCAGCAGGCGGTAGTCGGGGCGGAAATCATGCCCCCATTCGCTGACGCAATGCGCCTCGTCGATCGCGAACAGCGCGAGCTTCGCCTGGCTGAGCAGATCGCGGAACGCCCCGCCCGAGGCGCGTTCGGGCGCGACATAGAGCAGATCGAGCTCGCCGCGCCGGAAGCGCGCGATCGTCTCCATCTGATCGGTATCGACCGAGGTTAGCGTTGCCGCGCGGATGCCGATCGCGGTCGCCGCGCGAAGCTGGTCGTGCATCAGCGCGATCAGCGGCGAGACGACGACGCACGTTCCTTCCAGCACGACGGCCGGAAGCTGGTAACAGAGCGACTTGCCGGCACCTGTCGGCATCACCGCCAGCGTGTTTTCGCCCGCCAGCACGCGCGAGACGACCGATTCCTGCACGCCGCGGAAGCCGGGAAAGCCGAAGGTCGACTGGAGGATGGGAAGGGGATCGATCACGCGGCCCGCGTTACGCTCGCGAAGGCGCAGCTGTCGAGCCGCCTGCTACGAGCCCGTCGACCAGCAGCGTCAGCGCCGCGTCGACCGCCGCGCCTTCCAGCGGCGCGACGCGGCCGTCGAGCGCGAGCGTGGCGAGGCCGTGGACGAGCCCCCAGCACGCGAGCGTCGCCGGGGCGCTGGCGTGCGGCGCGATCGCGATCACGCGGCGCGACAGCACGTCGTAGGCGGTCTCTCCGGTGGGGATGCTGCCGCGCTTCTCGCCGGAGAACATCAGCCTGAACAGCGCCGGGTTGGCGAGCGCGAAATCGACATAGGCGCGGCCCTGCGCGATCACTGCCGCGCCGCCTTCGCCGCTCGCGTCGGCGGCCGCGAGGTGCTGATGCAGCAGCGTGAAGCCGTGATCGGCGACCGCCGAGAGCAGCGCCGCGCGGTCGGCGAAGTGGCGGTAGGGCGCCATCGCCGACACGCCTGCCGCGCGCGCGACTTCGCGCAGGCTCGGCGGTTCCTCGCCGGCGGCCAATTTCTCCAAGGTCGCGCATATCAGGGCCTGGCGCAGGCCGCCATGATGATAGGTCTCGGCCATGTTTACAACGTAAACTCCTCTTGTTATGTATGCATCGTACACATTGGAGATGGACGATGCAAAAGCCCGTGCGCGAATCGGTCGACCTGTCGGCATACCCGGACCTCGTCGTCATCCTGCTCGGCTTTCGCGTGCGACGGTGGCGCGGTATCCTGTCGCTGTTCAAGCTCGGGCCGGGCTTCGCCGCGATCAAACGTGACGTGCCCGACGGCCTGCTGCTCGACGAGAATTTCCTATTCGGGCTCAATCATCTCGGCATCCGGCAATATTGGCGGGATTACGAAAGCCTGGAGGCGTTCACGCGCAGCGCGCCGCATTCGATCTGGTGGCGCGATTTCCTGAAGGACAGCGGCGGCGCGGGCTTCTGGCACGAGACGTACCGCATGAAGGGCGGGATGGAGGCGGTCTATATCGACATGCCCAAGCCGATGGGCTTCGGCCGCTTCGCCCCGGCGCGCGACCCCAAGGGGCCGTTCATGACGGCGCGAGCCCGGCTCGGCCACGGCTGACGCTTGCGCGTACCGCCGCGCGCGGTGCAAGGGCGGCGGATGGCCGGCATCAAGATCACCGACAATCGCTTCGAACAGGAATTCGTCGCCGAGACGGAGGGCCGCCGCGCGGTCGCCGCCTATCAGCTCGACGACGGCGTGATGACCTTCACGCACACGCTCGTCCCCAAGGCGCTGGAGGGGCAGGGCATCGGCACGCGCCTCGTCCGCTTCGCGCTCGACGCGGCGCGCGACGAGGGGCTGAAGGTGCGCCCGATGTGCGCCTTCGTGCGCGCCTATATCGAGCGCCATCCCGAATATCGCGATCTGGTGGTGCGCTAGCGCAAATAGCCGCGTTTGACGAGGAATGCCTTCAGGCCCGCCGCATAATCGGTGTGGCAGGCGGCGAATGGTGAACGTGGCCGGTCACATCCGGTCGGGTGGGCAATCCGCATATCGACCGCCTTCAGAACCTGGGGCCAGACCTGCGCGAATCGGCCCAGCCGCGCGGCGTCGGCGGCATAGGCGGCACAGGCTCCGGCGGTGTCGGCCGTGCTTGCGACGCAAGCCTTGCGGACGCTCGCCAGATCGGCCGCGAAAAGTCTGTGAAACGCTGGATGAGCGGAAATGTCGATGGCAGTGCGCCCGCGGATCGTCATAATCCGCGGCGGCGGATAGCTGCCGGCATAGCTGCTGAACTGATAGAGAAAGGCGTCGTCCCGAAACACGAAGTCCGCGATGCCATCGCCGGTTTGGTCCTTGGGCCAGTCGGCCGGAACTCCGTCGAAGCTGCCAAAGGCGACCTTGCGAAAGCGCCCTTTATCCCGGAGCAGCCCGAACACGTCGTGGCAGCAATGGTTGCCGCCGGTAAAGCGCTGGACGACCACGCCATACTTTCCGTGGACCAGCGGGCCGATGCCGACCAGGGTCGACATTGTGATCGCGCAATCGGCGGGAAAGGTGACGGGTGTGGTTGCACGCGCAGAGATCGTGACCGTGCCGCCCTCGACATCCCGAGGTCTGGGGCCGCATCCGGAAAACCGCACGGTGATGCCGCCTGCCTGCCAGTCATGCGCGCGGCGGTCCTGCGTCACCTCGACGAATTTTCCGGGGGCACGCCCCGGCAATCCCGGCGCGTTCGCGACGACCAGCGACGAGAGCACCAGCAAACCCCATCGTGTCATCGCGCCTCATTCCGCCGCCAGCGTTTCCTCGGCGCGCTCCTGCGCCTGGCGGTTCCACATCTCCGCATAGAGCCCGTTCCGCCTGAGCAACTGGGCGTGGGTGCCGCGCTCCTTCACCTCACCCGCCTCCAGCACGACGATCTCGTCGGCGTGGACCACGGTCGAGAGGCGGTGGGCGATGACGATGGTGGTGCGGCCCTGTTCGATCGCCTGCAGCGTATCGAGGATCTCGCCCTCGGTACGGCTGTCGAGCGCCGACGTCGCCTCGTCGAGGATCAGCACCGGCGGGTTCTTGAGCAGGGTGCGCGCAATCGCCACGCGCTGCTTCTCGCCGCCCGACAGCTTGAGCCCGCGCTCGCCGACGCGGGTCTCGTAATGGTCGGGCTGGCGCTCGATGAAGCCGGCGATGGCGGCCCCGCGCGCGGCGGTGCGGATCTCGTCGTCGCCCGCGCCTTCACGGCCATAGGCGATGTTGTAGCCGATCGTGTCGTTGAACAGCACCGTATCCTGCGGGACGATGCCGATCGCGGCGCGCAGGCTTGCCTGCGTCACCTGCGAAATGTCCTGCCCGTCGATCGTGATGCGCCCGCCCGTCAGGTCGTAGAAGCGGTACATCAGTCGCGCGAGCGTCGACTTGCCAGCACCCGAGGGGCCGACCACCGCCAGCGTCTTGCCTGCCGGCACGTCGAGATCGATGCCCTTCAGGATCGGCATCCCGTCCTCATAGGCGAAGCGCACGTCCTCGAAGCGGACATGGCCGCGCGCGACCTTGAGCGGCTGCGCGCCGGGCGCATCGACCACCTCGCTCGGCGTGTCGATCAGGTCGAACATCGCGCCCATGTCGAGCACGCCCTGCCGGATGGTGCGATAGACCATGCCGAGCATGTCGAGCGGGCGAAAGAGTTGCGCGAGCAAAGTCGACACCAGCACGACGTTGCCCGCCGTGAAGCGCCCCTGCGACCAGCCCCACACGACCAGGGCCATGCCGCCGCCCATCATCAGATTGGTGATCAGCGCCTGGCCGATGTTGAGCCACGCCAGCGAGTTTTCCGACGTGACGGCGGCATTGGCGTAAAGCGTCATCGCCCGGTCGTAGCGTTTCGCCTCGCGCTCCTCGGCGCCGAAATATTTCACCGTCTCGAAGTTGAGCAGCGAATCGACCGCGTGCGCGACCGCGCCGGTGTCGAGGTCGTTCATGCGAGTACGCAGAGCCGCGCGCCAGTCGGTGACGGCGCGGGTGAACCAGATATAGGCGGCGACCATCACCAAGGTTCCGACCACGAGCCACAGCCCGAACTTGGTCCAGAAGATGCCGATGACGAGCGCCAGTTCGAGTACGGTCGGCGCGATGTTGAACAGCAGGAAATAGAGCATCGTGTCGATGCTCTTGGTGCCGCGCTCGACCACCTTGGTGACGGCGCCGGTGCGGCGTTCGAGGTGGAAGCGCAGCGAGAGCTGGTGAAGGTGGCGGAACACCGTCGCCGCCAACCTGCGCGTCGCATCCTGCCCGACGCGCTCGAACACGGCATTGCGGAGGTTATCGAACACGACCGAGCCGAAGCGCGCGGCCGCATAACCGATCACCAGCAGCACGATCAGCGTGGTGAGCGAGCGGTCGTTGGTCCCCATGCCGTCGACCGCGCCCTGCAGCGCGAAGGGCGCGCCGTAGACCTGCACCAGCTTCGACGCCACGACGAGCGTCATCGCGCCGACGATCCGCAGCCGCAGCGCGGGCGCATCGGCGGGCCATAGATACGGCAGGAAGCGCCGCATCGTCGGCAGCAACGGCCGCTCGCGGCTGGTCGGTTCGGAAGTGTCGGGAGGCATAGCGCAAGAATGTAGGCGCTGCGGCCCCTAACCGGAAGGCGGCACGGAACAAACGCCATGCTCCGGGGATTTTTACCGAGATCGGAGACGTTTATGGAACCGCTCTTCTACGTGATGGCGATCATGGGCTGTGGTGACGGACAGGCGGCGTGCGCGCAGGCGCGGGTCGAGACCGTGCAATATCGCTCTATCCGCGAGTGCCAGCAGGCGATGCCCGCTGTCCTCGCGCGCAATACCGATCTCGACTATCCCGAGGTGGCCGCAACGTGCCAGGCCCGCGGTGAACGCCTCGCGCAGGCCGGTCACGCGCGCCGCCGCGGCTGATTGTTTCGTCCCGCCCCGGCGTGATACCGGGAGCGGATGCGGATTGTCCTCTCCCTGTTGTTCGGCGCGATTGCCGCGTTCCTGATCATCATGGCTGTCGAGTGGGTCGACGCCTGGTTCTATCCGCTGCCGGGGCTCGCCGAGGGCTCTGATACCGATGCCGACGCGGCGGCGACGATCATCGCCACCATGCCGCTGCCCGCTAAGATCATCGTCGTCCTTGGCTGGCTGCTCGGCGCGCTCGGCGGCGCGTGGATGGCGCTCAGGATCAGCGACCGGCAATGGACCGGCTGGGTGATCGTCGCGGTGGTGATCGCCGGCGGCGTGACCAACCTCTTCGCGCTGCCGCATCCGCTGTGGATGCAGGCCTGCACGTTCCTGATGCCGATCGCGGGCGGGGCCATCGCGACGCGGTGGCACCGGAAATATTATCCGGGGGAAGCGCTTTTGGGGTAGCGTCGCCCCGGCGGAGGCCGGGGCCGTTACGTTTATGGCGAGCGGGCTGCCCCGAACACAGCGGCCCCGGCCTCCGCCGGGGCGACGGTCATTCCCGCCGAACGAGCAACTTATCGATCCGCCGCCCGTCGAGATCGACCACTTCGAAGATCCAGCCCTGCTCCACGAAGCTCTCGCCCTCGCCGGGGAGGTGGCGGAAGACCGAGAGGCACAGGCCCGCGACGGTCGCGTAATCGCGGTCCTCGGGAAGATCGATGCACAGTCGCTCGGCCAGCGCATCCGCCGCCATCTGCCCCGCCACCAGCAGCGAGCCGTCGTCGCGCTCCACCACCGAAGGGGCGTCGTTGGGGTCGCTGTCCGACAGGAATTCCCCGGCGATCGCGGCGAGCAGATCGGCCGGCGTCACGATGCCTTCGAAATGGCCGTATTCGTCGTGGATCAGCGCCATCGGCACCTCGGCCTGGCGCAGCGCGTCGAGCGCGTCCATCGCGTCGATCTGGTCGAGCACCACCGGCGCCCTGCGCATCAGCGCGCGCAGATCGAGCGGCTCGCCCTTGAACAGGGCGACAGCGATGTCGCGCGCCTGCACCACGCCGATGACGGTATCGACCGACCCCTCCGCCACCGGCAGGCGGCTGTGCGAGGCGTTCATCAGCGCGGCGCGCACGCCCGCCTCGTCGCCTTCGTCGCTCAGCGTCGCGTCGATCCACACGACGTCGGTGCGCGGCGTCATAACCTCGCGCACCGGGCGGTCGGCGAGGCGCACGACGCCCGAGATGATCGAGCGCTCATGCTCCTCGATCACGCCCGACTTGCTCGCCTCGGCGACGATGAGGTGAAGCTCCTCGGCGGTGACATGCTCCTCCGATTCGCGCTTCATGCCCATCAGGCGGAACAGCAGCCCGGTCGACGAATCGAGCAGCCACACGATCGGCGCGCAGACATAGGAGAGCGCGAGGATCGGCCCCGCCGCCAGCGCGGCGATCCGCTCCGGCGCGCGTAGGCCGATCTGCTTGGGGACGAGCTCGCCGACGACGAGCGAGAGATACGTCGTGATGCCGATCACGATCGCGAAGCCGAGCGTCTCGGCGGTTTCGGGCCGCAGCCCCAGGAACTGCATCCGCGCGCCGACCGGCCCGCCCAGGCTCGCGCCCGAATAGGCGCCGGAGAGGATGCCGATCAGCGTGATGCCGACCTGCGTCGTCGACAGGATCTTGCCGGGATCGGCGGCGAGCCGCAGCGCGGTGGCAGCACCCCGCACCTTCGCCCGCGCCATCGCCTCCAGCCGCGCACGCCGCGCCGAGACGATGGCGAGCTCCGACATCGCGAACAGGCCATTGATCACGATCAGCGCGAGGATGATCGCGACGTCGATCCAGGGAAAGGGGGGAAGGGGGTGCATGGCGCCTGATGGTTCTTTGACGCGAATCGGGCGCGGGTACAACAGTCCGTCTCAGGAACGGGTGCGCTTAGCGTCGCCCGGCGAAGAAATCGCGGAGCAGCCCGGCGGCTTCGCCCTCGGCGATGCCGGGATATATTTCCGGGCGGTGGTGGATCGTCGGTTGCGCGAAGAGGCGCGGGCCGTGCTCAACCGCGCCGCCTTTGGGATCGCTCGCGCCGTAATAAAGCCGGGCGATGCGGGCATGGGCGATGGCGCCCGCGCACATCGCGCACGGCTCCAGCGTCACCCACAGGTCGCAGTCGGACAGGCGATCGTCACCGATCGCGGCCGCGGCGGCGCGGATCGCCAGCATCTCCGCATGGGCGGTGGGGTCGTGCAGCGCGCGCGGGGCATTGGCCGAGGTCGCGACGATCTCTCCCCCGCGCACGATGACTGCGCCGACCGGCACCTCGCCGCCTTGCGCGGCGGCGGCGGCGGCATCGAGCGCGGCGCGCATGGGAGGCGGGACGGGGAACATGGGTTCCCCAATGCCAGCCTGTGCGCGACGCGGCTAGTTACTGCGCGGCGGCGGTGTTGGTCGTGCCGTCGCCGGGCTTGTTGACGTGGATCGACGGCACGGCGATGGTCTTCTGCGTGGTCGTGACGGTCGGCACGTCGACGGTCTTGTTCTCGGTGCCGAGCGAGATCGTCGCGACATTGGCGTGGACCTCGGGCGCGGCCCCGCCGGCCACGCTGACGGTGGGCAGCGAACCGGGCTTGGTCTGCAGCGTCATCATGCCGAGCGCCATCATGGCGATGACGATGATCGCGGCGATGCCGACAAGGGCGAGCAGGAAGCGCATGGGCGGTCTCCTAAAAGATCGAATCGTTACCGTAACCAACGCCGCATGCCCGCTATCGTTGCATCGGTGTTTTTGTTTCGCTCACGCGGATAAGCGGTGCCGGCCCGCTCCCCCACCCCGCCTCCCATCGGCATCATGAACTGGGAGGCGGGGTGGGGGAGCGGGCCGGCACCGCCACCGCGGTCCTGACTCATTTGGTTGACCTCCACGGCCAATCTGGTTATGCGCCCGCCCTTCAACGGGGATATCCCCGCTTTTTCAGGATTCGATCATGTCGCGTATCTGCGAGCTGACCGGCAAGGGCCGGATGGTGGGAAACAACGTTTCCCACGCCAACAACAAGACCAAGCGCACGTTCCTGCCCAACCTGCAGAACGTCACGCTGATGTCGGAAGCGCTGGGTTCGAGCGTGAAGCTGCGCGTCTCGACGCACGGCCTGCGTTCGGTCGAGCATGTCGGCGGCCTCGACAACTGGCTGATCAAGACCGGCAACGAGAAGCTCTCGCTGCGCGCACGCCGCCTGAAGCGCGACGTCGTCAAGAAGTTGGCCGGAACCCAGGCAGCCGCCTGAACCCTTTCGGGTTTGACGCGAATCAAGGCCCGCCTGCGCCCCCGCGCTGGCGGGCTTTTGCGCGTGGCGGCAGGTCGAGCCGAAACTTCAACAATAGGCTGCGCTGCAACGCAGACTGATTGTCGTCCGACACCAGCCACAGGATCGTCGCGCCGTTCGCGCGCGCGGCATACATGCCCTCGAAATTCTCGTGGATCAGCGGCGGGGCCAGCGTCGCGATCTCCGTCCCCCGCACCAGCGCACCGGGACGAATCGCCGCCGGATCGATCACCACCAGCTTGCTCCAGAAGGCGAAGGGCGGAACGAAGCGGCGGTTGAGGACGATCAGCCGCCCATCGGGCAGCACCGCGATATCGGTGGGATCATAGAGCGGCGGCGGCGCATAGCCGAAGCGATAGCCCCGGCCGGGCGCGCGAATCGGATCGCCGGTGAAGCGGATGGCGGGTCGGCGGCCGGGCACGGCATGCTTGTCCGGCTCGAACTCGGCGATCGTGATCGCGCCGCCGCCGGGCAGCATCGTGAACGCTTCGGGGCCCCCGTTGATATTCCAGTCCTGCATCGCGCGCGGTGCGGCGTGGTCGATCAGGCGCGTCATGTCCGCCGAATAGCGCCAGAAGGCGTTCGCGCCCTCGAACCCGGCGATCATGCTGCCGTCTTTCGGATCGGCCGACATCGATTCGCTGTCGCGGTCCTCCTTGTCCCAGCCCCGGCCCGGACCTGCCGGCAGATCGCCGAACCAGACGTCGTGCGCGCGGCCCCCGGCATCGAGCGCGAAGCGGACGATATTGCCGCCGTCGCTCAGCAGCGTCAGCCGCCTGCCGTCGCCGTGCAATGCCGAGAAGCCGCCGAAGGCATGGTCCGGGCTGGTCAGCCGCACGCCGCCGATGAAGGTCAGCGCGCCGACGCGGCGCAGTCCGGGGCGATTCGCATCGAGCTGAACGTGCTGCGTCCAGACGACCGGTGTCGCGCCCATCAGCGGCAGGCGCGGCGACCCGCTCCACGACGGCAACAGCAGCAGCAAAAGCAGGCAGGACAGCAGGATACGCACCGCCCAGCCCTGCGCGAGCGCGGCGTCCGGTGCAATGTGAACGATGAACGGCGGATAACGGAGGTGTTCAGCACTGGCTCAAGGCGAGTCGGCCATAACGGCACCATCGACGACGCGGTGGCGAGTCGGGGCATCCGCCCGCCAAGCACCCGCCGCCGAGTTGTTGAAACGTTTTTTCGGGAGACTGACGATGTTGAAGAAAGTTTCGCTCGCCGTTGCCGCCATCGCCATGACCGCAGGTGGCATCGCCGCGACCCCCGCCTCGGCGCAATATTATGGCGGCGACTATCAGGGTGGCCGTTACGACCGTGGCTACAACGATGGCTACCGCGGGTATGACCGCGGCTACGACAACCGTGGGTATGATCGTCGCGGCTATTACGACGACCGTGGCGGCTATGACCGCCGGTATTACAACGACAACCGCCGCTACCGCTCGAACCGCTGCGACAATACCGGCGGCACGATCCTCGGCGCGATCGCCGGCGGCCTGCTCGGCAGCGCGGTGGCCGGGCGTCGTGACCAGGGCCTGGGCGTCGTGCTCGGCGCAGGTGCGGGTGCGCTGGCCGGCAACTCGATCTCGCGGTCGAACAACCGCTGCCGTTGACGGGTGAAGGGGGCGGAGCCATCCGCCCCCGGTCGCCCGCAGGGCGATCACCCGGCCGCGTAGAGATCAGAATCTTCCTCCCCGGTGGCGTATCGGGAGGTGGCGGAGGGCCGGTGCCGAAAGGCGCCGGCCCTTTTGCTGTCGGCCGCAAGCGCGGAGCAATCCGCGCTGGTCGCGCGAAGCGCGAGCGGCCGACACGGACGGCGGACGCGCTGGCGCGATCCGGCCGACGAGGCAGCGGCTTTGCCGTCGCCAACCGTTCTTGTAAGTTCGCCGCCGGCAAAGCCGTCGGCCGGGTTCGGCTTGGCGCCGACCCGCCGGCCGTGCCGGGCAGTGCGCTCTCGCGCACCGGCGCGGGCGTGGCCGCGCCTCTGCCCGTCAGTACATATGCTGCCCGCCGTTGATCGACAGCGTGGACCCCGTCACGAAGCCGCCGTCCTCGGAACACAGGAACGCCACGCCGCGCGCGATCTCGTGGGCCTGGCCCAGGCGGCCGACCGGGATCTTGGCCACGATCTTCTCCAGCACGTCGGCCGGCACCGCCGCGACCATGTCGGTGTCGATATAGCCCGGCGCGATCGCGTTGACCGTCACGCCCATTTTCGCACCTTCCTGCGACAGCGCCTTGGTGAAGCCGTGGATGCCCGACTTGGCGGCGGCATAGTTCACCTGGCCGTATTGCCCGGCCTGGCCGTTGATCGATCCGATGTTGACGATTCGCCCCCATTTGCGCTCGCGCATGCCCGGGAACACCGCCTTGGCCATGTTGAAACAGCCGCCGAGGTTGGTATCCATGACCTGCTTCCACATATCGTAGGTCATCTTCAGGATCGTGCCGTCGCGCGTGATGCCGGCATTGTTGACCAGGATATCGACCGGGCCGAGTTCGGCGGCGACCTTCTCCACGCCCGCCAAGCACGCCTCGTGATCGGAAACGTCCCATTTGTAGGCGGAGATGCCGGTGCGGGCGGTGAACTCGCGCGCCTTTTCGTCATTGCCGGCGTAATTCGCGGCGACGGCGACGCCCTGTTCCTTCAGCGCGAGGCTGATCGCCTCGCCGATCCCGCGGGTTCCACCGGTTACGATCGCTACGCGTGCCATGCATGACTCTCCTGGGGTTTTTTCAATTGCTAGGCGGGCGCGCGCCACCCTTCAAGCTCGCGTGCGATGATTCTACCCAAAAGGAGGAGGCCGGGCGCACTATCGTTGAGGCAGGGCAGGTACGCGAACGTCTCACCGCCATTGGCGAGGAAGGTGTCGCGCCCGCGAATCGCGATCTCCTCGAGCGTTTCGAGGCAGTCGGCGGAGAAGCCCGGCGCGACGATGGCGACGCGTTTCACGCCCCTGCCCGGCAGTGCGGCGAGCGTAGCGTCGGTCGCCGGTTCGAGCCATTTCGCGCGGCCGAAGCGCGACTGGAAGGCGATCACGACCTCGCGCCCCAGCGCCTCGCCCAGCAGCCGCGCGGTCTTCTGGCAATGGCAGTGATAGGGATCGCCGAGCGCGAGCGTCCGCTGCGGCATGCCGTGGAAGCTCGCGACGATCGTGTCGGGCGTGAAATCGAGCGCGGCGAGCGCCGTCTCGACCGAGTCCTTCAGCGCAGCGATATAAGCGGGGTCGTCGTAATAGGGCGGCAGCGTGCGGATCGCCGGTTGCCAGCGCATCGCCGCCAGCGCGGCGAACGCGGCGTCATTGGCGGTGGCCGTCGTCGCCGCGCAATATTGCGGATAGAGCGGCGCGATCAGGATGCGCTCGCACCCCGCCGCTTTCAGGTCCGCGATCTTCGCAGCGATGCCGGGATTGCCGTAGCGCATCGCCCAGTCGACCGTCACGTCCGGCCCGAAGCTGCCCGCCAACGCCGTAGCCTGCGCCCGCGTGATCGCGGCGAGCGGCGATCCATCCTCGCGCCAGACCTGTTGATAGGCATGCGCCGATTTCTTCGGCCGCGTGTTGAGAATGATGCCGCGCAGGATCGGCTGCCACACGATCGGCGGAATCTCGACGACACGGCGATCCGACAGGAATTCGCGCAGATACCGCTTCACCGACGGCGCATCGGCGGCATCGGGCGTACCGAGATTGACCAGCAGCACGCCGATGCGCGGTGTGGGGATGGGGGGATGGTCGGGGGTCACGCTTCCCCCGGCGCAAGCGGGAGGGTGCGGATGCGGATGCCGGTCGAGGCCTGCAGCGCGTTGGCGATGGCGGGCGCGACGGGCGGCACGGCCAGCTCGCTGACGCCGCCGGGATCGGCCTCGCTCGGGATCAGCTCGACGGTGATGTCGGGCGTGTCGGAGAGGCGCGGCAGGCCGAGATCGCCAAAGCCGCGCGCCTCCGCCAGATTCTCGCTGAAGCCGGTCGAGGCGCCCGCCGCCGCCGCCATGCCGAACACGAGGCCCCCCTCGATCTGCTGGCGCACGAGATCGGGATTGATCGCCCGCCCGCAATCCACCGCGGCGACGAGCCGGTCGACCACCACCGACTGGTCCTCGTCGATATGCGCCTCGGCCAGCACGGCGATATGGCTGCCGCGAAAGCTGTGGCAGGCGATGCCCTGGCCGCTTCCCGCCACGCCGCCCTCCCACCCGCCGAGCGAGGCGGCGGTCGACAGGCAGCGCGCGAGCCGCGCCTCGCCGCCGAGCATGCCGATGCGGAAACTCACCGGTTCGGTGCCCGCCGCATGCGCGAGCTCGTCAAGGAAACATTCGTTGAAGAAGGCGGTGTAGCTGTGCGCGCCCGATCGCCAGTGCCCGGTCGGCACGCCGATGTCGCAGGGGTGATGATCGATCGCATAGGCCGGCAGATTGTAGACCGGCCGCGCGCCCGCCACCGCATAGGCATCGCCCACGCGCGGGATGGCCAGCGCCACGCGCGCGGCCTCGTCCGTCGCGAGCAGGCGTTCGGCGAGTTCGCGGCCGGTGCGCGGTGCCGCGATCTTCGCCTGCCAGCCGAGGATCTGGCCGTTGGGGCCGAGCCGCGCCGCCATCCGCGCGGCGGCGGGCGGGCGAAAGCGGTCATGCAGCATGTCCTCGGCGCGCGACCAGGTAAGCTGTACCGGGCGCTTCACCGATTGCGCGAGGATCGCGGCCTGCGCCGCCACCTGATGTTCGAGGTTCGCGCCGAACGATCCGCCGATCAGCATCGCGTGGACCGTCACCGCATCTTCGGAGAAGCCGATCGCCTTCGCCGCCGCCGCGCGCGCCAGCGCCGGGGCCTGGGTCGGCAGCCACAGCTCCAGCCTGCCGCCGTCGATATGCGCGGTCGCGGTCATCGTCTCCAGCGCGGCATGGACGCCGAGGCCCACGCGGTATTCGGCGGTGACGAGCTTCGCGCCCTTGAAGATCGGCGAGAGCGCGCCCTTCTCCCACATCCGCTCGCCATCGGCGGCAAAGGCACCGGTCAGCGCGGCGGCGATGCTGTCGGTGTTGACGAGGCTCCCGCGCGTCTCGAAGCGCGGCTTCAGCGCGTCGAGCGCCTTGTTGGCCGCCCACCAATTGTTGGCGATGGCCGCGACCCAGCGGTCGTTGGTCACGACCTGCAACACGCCGCGCACCTTGTCCGCCGCCGCGCGATCGACGCGGATCAGCTTGCTGTCGCCGACCGGGCCCTGCCGCAGGCTGGCGAACACCATGTCGGGCAGGCGGACGTCGCCCGCGAAATTGGCCGATCCGTCGACCTTGGAAGGCGTGTCGAGCCGGGGGAGCGCCTTGCCCTCCAGTCGCCCCGGCTCGGGCCCGCGCATCGGCAGCGGATCGGGCAGGTTGCCCTTCGCCGCTTCCGCCGCAAGAGGCCCGAAGCGCATCTTCTCCTTGCCGTGGACGACGAAACCTCCCGCCGTCGTGCAGGCGCGCCAGTCGACCCCCCATTGCTTCGCCGCCGCCATGCACAGCAGCGTGCGCGCCGCCGCCCCGCCTTCGCGCAGCTTGCCCTCGAAGGCGCGCACCGAGGTCGATCCCGCCGTCAGCATCAGCGCGCTGCGCGTCGCATGGCCCTGGCGCAGGGGCAGCGGGAGCGTGTCGAACGCCCCTTCGAACAACGTGTCGGCGGCGAGTTCGTTGGCATAGAGCGGGTTGATCGGCGCGGGCTGCACCGCGACCGTACGCCAGTCCGCGCCGAGTTCGTCGGCGATGATCTGCGGGAGCGCGGTGTAGACGCCCTGGCCATGCTCGGCCTGCGGCACCGCGACCGTGACGGTGCCGTCCTCGCCGATCTTGAGATACGCGCCGAACAACGTCTCGCCGGGCGCGACCGTCAGGTTGGGTGCGTATTCCCGCGGCCACATCGCCCAGGCGACGACAAGGCCCACCCCCACGCCGCCGCCGATCAGCAAGGTCCGCCGGTTGAGTGTCGCCATCCTGATGGTCCTACTCCCGCAAGCAGCGCCGTGCCAGTCCCCGCCCGGCGAAACAAAACCCGTTCGTCCTGAGCGAAGTCGAAGGACGTGTTCCGGGCGCAGCGTGTGCGGCACGTGCTTCGACTTCGCTCAGCACGAACGGAAGGTTACGTCGGCGCTTGGGTTTGCCGTTTCACCCCGGTAAGGAAGCGCGAAATACCCGAGGAACCGTCTTGCTTCACGCGCTCGCCAGCACCGCTCATCACCTGCGCTTCGAGGATCTGCACCTCAATCCGGTCGCGCTGAGCCTCGGCTTCTTCGACATCAAATGGTATTCGATCGCCTATATCACCGGCATCATCCTGGGCTGGTGGTATCTGCTCAAGCTGATCGCGCAGCCCGGCAGCCCGATGGCGCGGCGCCATGCCGACGATCTCGTGTTCTACGCGACGCTTGGCATCATCCTCGGCGGGCGGCTCGGCTATGCGATCTTCTACGCGCCGGAGATGTTCCTGCATCCGCTGAACATCCTGCGTCTGTGGGATGGCGGCATGTCGTTCCACGGCGGGATGATCGGCACGTCGCTCGGCATCATCCTGTTCGCGCGTGTCCACAAGCTCGATTGGCTGCGCGTCCACGATTACCTCGCCTGCTGCGTGCCGTTCGGGCTGCTGTTCGGGCGGCTGGCGAATTTCGTGAACGGCGAGCTCTGGGGCAAGCCGAGCGACGTGCCGTGGGCGATCGTGTTCGCACGCGGCGGCGGCGAGGTGGCGCGGCACCCGAGCCAGCTCTACGAGGCGGGGCTGGAGGGCGTGCTGCTGTTCGCCGTGCTGTGGTGGGCGTTCTGGCGCACCAAGGCGCGCTACGATCCGGGCAAGCTCGTCGGCCTGTTCCTGCTCGGCTACGGCCTCGCGCGCTTCACGGTGGAATTCTTCCGCGAGCCGGATTCGCAGTTCCAGGGCACCTTCTTCGCGACGACGATCCACATGGGCCAGTTGCTGACGCTGCCGATGATCTTCGGTGGCCTCTACCTGATCCTCACCGCGAAGAAGCGCCGCACCCGCGTCGAGCCGATCGCGGGCAGCGCGAGCGTCGCATAATAACTCCCCTCCCGCTTGCGGGAGGGGTTGGGGGAGGGGCTGTCCACCTTGAGTTCCGCTAATGATTTGACCGGCCCTCCCCCGACCCCTCCCGCAAGCGGGAGGGGAGAAGAGGCGTCACTCGCCGACCGGCTCGCCCGCGCCATCACGCTGGCGGGGCCGATCCCGATCGCGCAGTTCATGGCCGCCGCCAACGCGCATTATTACGCGACGCGCGATCCGCTTGGGCAACACGGCGATTTCACCACGTCGCCCGAGATCAGCCAGATGTTCGGTGAGCTGATCGGCCTGTGGGCGGCCGACCTGTGGGACCGCGCCGGGCGGCCCGATGCCGCGTGGGTCGAGCTGGGGCCGGGGCGTGGCACGCTCACCGCCGATGCGCTGCGCGCCGCCGCGAAGGCGGGGTTCGTGCCGCCGGTCCATTTCGTCGAGACGAGCCCTGTCCTGCGCGCGGCGCAGGCGGAGCGCGTGCCGGGCGCGACATGGCACGACGACGTCACGACGCTGCCCGAAGATTGCCCGCTGATCGTCGTCGCCAACGAATTCTTCGATGCGCTGCCGGTGCGCCAGCTCGTGCGCTATGGCGGCGGCTGGGCCGAGCGCTACGTGGCGTGTCAGGACACTTTGTTCCTCCCCATCGCCGGCAAGGGCCTCCCGGCGGAGATCATCCCCGCGGGCCTGCGCGACGCGCCCGCCGGATCGATCCTCGAAACCTCTCCCGCCTCGGTCGCGATCTTCCGCGCGCTCGCCCGCCGCGTGGCGCATCAGGGCGGCGCTATGCTGACGGTGGATTATGGCTATGAAGGCCCCGCGATCGGCGACACGTTGCAGGCCGTGCGGGGCCATGCCTTCGCCAATCCGTTCGACCAACCGGGGGAAAACGATCTGACCGCGCATGTCGATTTCGCGACGCTCGCCGCCGCCGCCAGCCTCGAAGACGTCCGCCTCAGCCCCGTCGTCGGCCAGGGCGCGTTCCTGCGCGCGCTCGGTATCGACGCGCGCGCCGCCGCGCTCGCCAGGGCCGCGCCGGAGCGCGACATCGCCGCCGACCGCGACCGGCTGACGGTGGCGATGGGCGATCTGTTCAAGGTTCTCGCCGTCTCCGCGCCGACGTGGCCGGAGCCTGCCGGATTCGGGCCGGCCGGGTTCGCGGCATGATAACCTACCGCGACGCCCGCGCGATCGATGGGCCGAAGCTCGGCGCGATGGCGCGGCAGTCCTTCACCGAGACGTTCGGCACGCTCTACCGCGCGTCCGATCTCGCCGCCTTCCTCGACGAGGCGTTTGGGCCGAACGGGTTGCCGGCGCAGCTTTCCGATCCCGATTTCGCCGTCCGCCTCGCGCTCGACGGCGAAGAGATCATCGGTTTCGTCAAGATGGGGCCCGTCACCTTCCCCGGCGAATGGCGGCCCGACGCGATCGAGCTCTATCAATTCTACGTCCTCGCGCCGTGGCAGGGGCAGGGCGTGTCGCAGGAGCTGATGGCCTGGTCGCTGGAGCACAGCCGCAGCCACGGCGCGAAGGAAGTCATCCTCAGCGTCTATGTCGACAACGCCCGCGCGCGGCGCTTCTACGAACGCTACGGGTTCGAGGAGATCGGGCGGTATGCCTTCCGCGTCGGCGAGACGCTCGACGACGACCGGCTGATGCGGCTGATCCTGTGAGCGTCCCCGAATCCGTCGAGGTCATCCAGTCGCGCGCGCTGGAGGGCGTGAAGCACGGCTTCCTCGGGCGGCGCGGCGGCGTGTCGACGGGGCTGTACGCGGGGCTCAACGTCGGGCTCGGCTCGGACGATACGCCGGAGCTGATCGCCGAAAACCGCGCCCGCGCGGTCGCGGCGGTCGCGCCGGGTGCCGCGCTGACGACGCTCTATCAGGTCCATTCCGCCGATTGCGTGACGGTGCTCGCCCCGTTCGAGGAGCGGTTGCGCCCGCATGCCGATGCGCTCGTCACCGACCGGCCCGGCATCGCGCTCGGCATCCTCACCGCCGATTGCACGCCGGTGCTGTTCGCCGACCGCGAGGCGGGCGTGATCGGCGCGGCGCATGCCGGGTGGAAGGGCGCGATCGGCGGCGTCACTACCGCGACGATCCTCGCGATGGAGGCGCTGGGCGCGAAGCGGGAACGCATCGCCGCCGCCATCGGCCCGACGATCGCGCGCGCCAGCTACGAGGTCGACGATGCCTTCGCCCGCCGCTTCGAGGCGGCCGATCCCGAGAACGAACGCTTCTTCGCGCCCGGCAAGCCCGGCCATCACCAGTTCGATCTCGAAGCCTATGTCACGCACCGCCTCGCTGCCGAAGGCGTGCGCCGCATCGAGGCGCTCGGCCTCGACACCTATGCCGATGAGACCCGCTTCTACAGCTTCCGTCGGGCCACGCACGCCGGCGAGCCGGGTTACGGGCGGCAGATCTCGATCATCGCGCTGTAGTCGGGTTCGCGCAGAGGGCGCAGAGAACGCAGAGGAGAAGCGCCCTCGCGCCGCAGGCGCTCTCAAACCGGCTTTCGGAAGAAGAGAGCCGCTTCGCCGCAAGCAAAGCACCTCCGCGTCCCCTGCGCCCTCTGCGCGAAATCCTCTTCTCAACGGTGCTGCCATTTCCCCTGCTCATCGGTTACACCCGTCACTATCCGGGCCGCGACAGACGGCCTCCCCAGGAGATAAAGATGACCGACGAGACCGAAGCCGACCTGACCGGCGTAGAGCCCCCCCGCCGTCCGCGTGCCGAACTCGGCAAGATCGCGGGGCGCAAGCTCAAGCCCGCGACGATGATGATGGGCCACGGCTATGATCCCGTCCTGTCCGAAGGCTCGCTCAAGCCGCCGATCTTCCTGACCTCGACCTTCGTCTTTCCGAGCGCGGCGGCGGGCAAGCGCCATTTCGAGGGCGTCACCGGCAAGCGCCCCGGCGGTGCCGAGGGCCTCGTCTATTCGCGCTTCAACGGCCCCAATCAGGAGATCCTGGAGGATCGCCTCAGCGTGTGGGAAGAGGCCGAGGACGCGCTCGCCTTCTCGTCCGGCATGTCCGCCATCGCCACATTGTTCCTCGCGATGGTCGGCCCCGGCGACACGATCGTCCATTCCGGCCCGCTCTACGCGGCGACCGAGACGCTGATCGCCAAGCTGCTCGGCAAATACGGCGTGAAATGGCTCGATTTCCCGGCGGGCGCGACCCGCGCCGAAATCGACGCGGTGATGGAAAAGGCCAAGGCGCAAGGCAAGGTCGCGCTCATTTACCTCGAAAGCCCCGCCAACCCGACCAACGCGCTCGTCGATATCGAGGCGGTGGCGGCATCGCGCGACGCGATCTTCGGGGAGGACAAACCGCCGATCGCGATCGACAACACCTTCCTCGGGCCCTTGTGGCAGCAGCCGCTGCGCCACGGCGCCGATATCGTCGTCTACAGCCTCACCAAATATGCCGGCGGGCATAGCGATCTGGTGGCGGGCGGCGTGCTGGGGTCGGCCGCGCACATCAACACGATCCGCTCGACGCGCAACACGATCGGCACGATCTGCGACCCCAATACGGCGTGGATGCTGCTGCGCAGCCTGGAAACGCTCGAACTGCGCATGAGCCGCGCGGGCGAGAATGCGGCGAAGGTCTGCGCCTTCCTCGATCAGCACCCGAAGGTCGAGCGCGTCGGCTATCTCGGCTTTCTCGAGGCGCAGGGCGATGCGCGCCAGGCCGACATCTACCGCCGCCACTGTCTCGGCGCGGGCAGCACCTTCTCGCTGTTCCTGAAGGGCGGCGAGGCGGAGAGCTTCGCCTTCCTCGACGCGCTCAAGATCGCCAAGCTCGCGGTCAGCCTCGGCGGCACCGAGACGCTGGCGAGCCACCCGGCGGGCATGACGCACCTCTCGGTGCCCGAGGAGCGCAAGAAGGCGCTGGGGATCACCGACAATCTCGTGCGCATTTCGATCGGCGTGGAGGATGCGGACGATCTGGTGGCGGATTTCGATCAGGCCCTAAACGCGATCTGACTTCTTGAGCCCCTCCCCTTCAGGGGAGGGGTTGGGGGTGGGGCGTCTCAGTCTCACCGAGACCTGCGTCTGCGGCACGGCCCCACCCCAACCCCTCCCCTGAAGGGGAGGGGCTAAGGCGCTCAGACAGTCACCTGTTCCCCCAGCTCCAGCACCTTGCCCGGCGGGATGTGGAAGAAGTCGGTCGGGTCGCTCGCGTTCTTCTGCAGGAACATGAAGACGCGGTCCTGCCAGAGCGGCATGCCCTGGTCGGCGGCGGGCTTCAGCGTGTTGCGGCCGATGAAATAGCTGGTCAGCGCAGGGTTGAGCACCTTCTTCGCCTTGTTCGCGCCGAGCCCGAGGTCGCTCGGTACGTCGGGCGATTCCATGAAGCCGTAGGTCAGCACCACCGTCACGAAATTATCGTCGATGATCTTGCCGGTCGTCCGCTCCTCCGGGCCGACGAAGGGCCGGTCGGCGGTGCGGATGCTGACGACGAGGTTCTTCTCGTGCAGCACCTTGTTGTGCTTGAGGTTGTGGAGCAGGGCACCGGGCGCGCTGTCCGGGTTCGCGGTCAGGAACACCGCCGTGCCTTCCACCCGCTCCGGCGGGCGCTTGGCGAGCGCGGCGGCGAGATCGGCGAGCGGCACGCTCTGGCGGCTTTCGAACGCGCGCACGATGCCGCGCCCGCGCACCCAGGTGTAGATCAGGAAGCCGATCACCGCCGCCACCACCAGCGGCACCCATCCGCCCTCGATCACGCGCAGGATGTTCGCGCCGAAGAAGATCAGGTCGAGGAACAGGAACGGCACGATCAGCGGGATCGCCTTTGCCCGGCTCCAGCCCCAGACGTGGCGCACAACGATATACGCCAGGCACGTCGTCACCACCATCGTGCCGGTGACGGCGATGCCGTAGGCGGCGGCCATCGATGCCGAAGTGCGGAACTGCACCACCAGGGTCAGCACGCCGGCCAGCAGCATCCAGTTGATCGACGGCAGATAGATCTGCCCGGCCTGCGTCGCAGACGTCTGGCGGATGCGCAGGCGCGGCAGCAGGCCGAGCTGGATCGCCTGCTGCGTCAGCGAATAGGCGCCGGTGATCACCGCCTGGCTGGCGATGACGGTCGCCGCCAGCGACAGCACGATCAGCCACGGGCGCACCGCATCGGGCGCCATCAGGAAGAACCAGTCCTGATCGCCGACCGGCCGGCCCGCCGCATTGGCCGCCTCGACCGCGTTGAGCACGAACGCGCCCTGCCCGAAATAATTGAGCACCAGGCACGGCGCCACCAGCGCGAACCAGCCGAGCCGGATCGGCCCGCGTCCGAAATGCCCCATGTCGGCGGTCAGCGCCTCCGCGCCCGTCACGGTCAGGAACACCGCGCCCAGCACGAACAGCCCCATCTGGCCGTGCGTCGCCATGAACATCACGCCGTAATAGGGCGAAATGGCGCGGACGATCGAAGGCTCGTCGGCGATATGATAGACGCCCAGCGCGCCGATCGCGAGGAACCACAGGATGCAGACGGGGCCGAACAGCTTCGAGACGTGCGCCGTGCCGCGCGACTGGATCAGGAACAGCGCGAGCAGGATGACGATCGTCAGGAACAGGATCAGGTCGTCGCCGAACATATGGCCCGCGCCGGGCAGCGTCTTGAGCCCCTCGACAGCCGACAGCACCGACAGCGCGGGCGTGATGATCGCATCGCCGTAGAACAAGGCCGCGCCCGAAGCGCCCAATACCAGCGCGATCACCGATCGCGCGCCCAGCGCCCGCCGCGCCAGCGCGGTCAGCGCCAGCACGCCGCCCTCGCCGTGATTGTCGGCACGCATCAGGAAGAGGACGTATTTCACCGTCACGACGATGATCAGCGACCACAGCGCAAGGCTCAGCACGCCGAGCACCTCGTTCACCTCCGCCCCGTCCGCCGTCGTCAGCGCAAGCGCGGTGCGGAAGGCGTAGATCGGGCTGGTGCCGATATCGCCGAACACCACGCCGATCGCGCCGATGGTCAGCGCGAGTCTGGCGGGATGGGGGTGCGTGGTGTGTCCTTGGGTATCGGACGCGGAAGTCATGCGGCGCTAGCCATACAAGGGGGGCCTCGAACTGACGGCGCGCTGTGCGCCTCGCGGTGCGGACAAGCAAGCGCTTTTGTTGCACCGCGATAACGACCGATCGAGGGTCTTGATCCCGAGCGCGAAACCCCGGCATAGCGGGGCATGGTTCACTTTTCGTTCGCAGGTCATGATCTGGTCGCGCTGCCGCAGGGCGCGCTGTTCTGGCCGGCGCGGCGCGCGCTGCTGGTGGCGGACCTGCATTTCGAGAAGGCGAGCTGGTTCGCCGCGCGCGGACAGATGCTGCCGCCCTACGATTCGATCGCGACGCTGACCGATCTCACCGCCATCGCCGTGACGACGGGTGCGCAGGAGATCTGGTGCCTCGGCGACAGCTTCCACGACGCGAAGGGCTGCGACCGCTTGCCCGAGCGCGCGACGGTGATGCTGCGCGCGCTGACGGGCACGCGGCGCTGGACGTGGATCACCGGCAACCACGACGCCGGCTTTATCGATCGCTGCGGCGGGACCGTGGTGGCGGAGGCCGAGGTGGATGGGCTGATCCTGCGCCACGAGGCCGACCCGCGCGAGACGCGGCCGGAGCTGTCGGGCCATTATCACCCCAAGCTGCGCGTGAGCGTGCGCGGGCGGCAGGTCTCGCGGCGCTGCTTCGTCGCGACCCCCGCCAAGCTCATCCTGCCCGCCTTCGGGTCGCTGACCGGCGGGCTCGACGCGGGCCACCCGGAAATCGTCCGCGCCGTCGGGCGCGGGGCGGAGGCGCTGATCGCGGTCGAGGATAGGCTGCTGAGATTCCCGATCGCGGCCTGATCGCGCTGTCCTACAGGCGCGAAAGCTGCGATGGTCGCGCTTCCGCTCTTTGACACCGCTGGCCCGATTATGACGTTTTCGGAAACGATCGCGCCTTACATTTTCGATTCAGGTGTCAATCTGTCAAGCGAGCTATCACTCTAGCGCGCGGTCAGACCAGCGCGACCAGACCGCCCGCGCGCCGTTCCAGCCGCCCGGCGAGTTCGAGTTCGAGCAGCACCGTCTGCACCACCGCCGGCGACAGGCCCGACTGGCGGATCATCTCGTCGACCGAGACCGGCACCGGCCCGAGCAGGCCTGTCACCGCCCGCCGCTCGGCATCGCTGGCGTCCTCTGGCTCGCTGACGAAGCGCCCGGCCGGCGATCGCACGCCGCGCGCATCGATCGGGCGGATCTGTTCGAGCACGTCGGCGGCCGACTGCACCAGTGTGGCGCCCTCGCGGATCAGCCCGTTGCAACCCTGCGCGCGCGGATCGAGCGGGCTGCCCGGCACCGCCATTACCTCGCGCCCAGCCTCGCCCGCCAGCCGCGCGGTGATCAGCGAGCCCGAACGCGGCGCCGCCTCGACTACGACGGTGCCGAGCGAAAGCCCGGCGATGATGCGGTTGCGGTATGGGAAGTGGCGCGCGCGCGGCTCGGTGCCGGGCGGTTGTTCGGCGATCAACAGGCCCTCGCTGGCGATCCGCTCCTGCAATTCGGCATTCTCCGGCGGGTAGACCACGTCGATCCCGCCCGCGATCACGCCGATCGTGCCGCCCTCCAGCGATCCGACATGCGCCGCGGTGTCGACCCCGCGCGCCAGGCCCGACACCACGGTCGCGCCCTCGCGGCCCAGTTCGGCGGCGAGCTGGCGCGCAAAGCGGCACGCGGCGGCCGAGGCGTTGCGCGCGCCGACCATCGCCACCGTCGTGCGCTGCGCGAGCGCGACGTTGCCGCGCACCATCATCGCCGGCGGCGCATCGTCGAGTTCGGCGAGCAGCGCGGGATAGTCCTGATCCTCGATGAACAGGTGCCGCGCGCCGAGCTTCCTTGCCGCCGCCAGCTCGCGCTCCGCGACCGCCACCGGCGCGACCGCGGGCGCGCGCCCGCCGCCGCGCTGGGCAAGCTGCGGCAGCGCCTCGATCGCGGACGCCGCATCGCCGAAGCGCGCGACGAGCTGGCGGTAGGTGACCGGACCGATCTGCGCGGTGCGGATCAGCCGCAGCCGGGCGACGGCGGTATCGTCAGCCACGCGACGTGCCGACCCGTGGTTCGGTGCCCGAGAGCAGGCGGCCGATATTGGCGGAGTGCTTCCACAGCACCATCAGCGCGAGCGCGATCAGCAGCGGCACGATCTCGAACCGTCCCAGCACCGCCGCCGCGACCGGCGCGGCGACGGCGGCGCTCATCCCCGACACCGACGATATCCGCACGACCGCCAGCAGCCCGAGCCACACCAGCGCATAGACCAGCCCGACCGGCCAGCTCAGCGCGAGCGCGATCCCCAGCATCGTCGCCACGCCCTTGCCGCCGCGAAAGCGCAGCCAGACCGGGTAGAGATGCCCGACGAACGCCGCCGCCGCCGCGACCGCGCCGTTGCCCGGCGACACCGCCTCGACGATCGCCACCGCCGCGAAGCCCTTGGCCGCATCGAGGATCAGCGTCGCCGCCGCCAGCCCCTTGCGCCCGGTGCGCAGCACGTTGGTCGCGCCGATATTGCCCGATCCGATGCTGCGCAGATCGCCCGCCCCGGCCAGCCGCGTCAGGATCAGCCCGAACGGGATCGATCCGAGCAGATAGCCGAACAACAGCGCTGCCGCTGGTGCGGCCCAGAGATATTCGGTCGGCATGTTCGTTCTTTGTCCCCGTGGCGATGCTTCTAGCGGGCGTTGTCAAATCGCGCCACCCGACTATGCGGCAGAATATGGGGGACGCGCGACCGATCCTGTTCTTCGATTCCGGCGTGGGCGGGCTGTCGGTGCTCGGCCCGACGCGGGCGTTGCTGCCGCGCGCACCGTTCGTCTACGTCGCCGATTCGGCGGGTTTCCCCTACGGTACCAAGACTGAAAGCGAGATCGCCGCCCGCGTGCCCGCGCTGCTCGGGCGGCTGGCGGAGCGCTATCGCCCGCGCCTGATCGTCATCGCCTGCAACACCGCGTCGACCATTGCGCTGGGCGCCGTGCGGGCTGCGCTCGACCTGCCGATCGTCGGCACGGTGCCCGCGATCAAGCCCGCCGCGCTCCTCAGCAAGACGCGCACGATCGGCGTGCTCGGCACCGAGGCGACGGTGCGCCAGCCCTATGTCGACGATCTCGCCGCGCGCTTCGCGAGCGACTGCCTGGTGCTGCGCCACGGATCGGCGGAATTGGTGACGCTGGCGGAAGCCGCGCTGCGCGACGAGGAAACCGCGCTCGACCGCTACCGCGCGATCCTGTCGGGGCTGCTCGACCAATCCGGCGGCGACCAGATCGACGTAATCGTCAACGCCTGCACGCACTTCCCGCTGGTCGCGGATGCGCTGATCGCCGCCGCCCCCCGCCCGATCGCCTTCGTCGATGGATCGGCAGGGATCGCGCGTCGTGTCGCGCATCTGACGGAAGGACAGGACTGGCCCGAGCAGGCGGGCGAGGGGATAGCCGTCTTCACCGGCGAAGGCGCGAACGACCTTCGCCTGCGACCCGCTCTGACGCGATTCGGACTGTCTAGGGTCGAGTCGCTCTAAGCGGTGACGGGTGCGATCATCTCCGCATAGCGCGCGGCCAGTTCGGCGTGGATGAGGCGTGCCGACGGGTCTTTGCTACGTTCGGCGAGCGCGCGTTCCTGCGCGGCGCGGCGTGCGTAATAATCCGGTCTCTGTGCGTCTTGCGAAGTCATGGCCCGAGCTCCTGAAGAGCAAGCGGGAGCGCCCAATGGGTATCAGGATCTCTCATCGCGGGCATGCTTGCGACACAACACGGCCCGCGATGGCGCACTTTAACATATGTCGGGTTGCGAGTCGCTTGATCCAACGCAAGATCGGCGCGTTCCTGACGCAGATTTCATCCCAAGGTCGCATTTTTGTGCGGCGCTGGCGCTCGTAAAACTCTGGAAATCGTCAGGCTGAGCGGGTAGAGCGCGCCGATTATGGATTTCGATGCACAGACGCGCGGGGTCGACTACTCGCGAATCTTCACCCAGGCGATCGATCGCCTGCATGCCGAAGGGCGCTACCGCGTCTTTATCGACATCCTGCGCAACAAGGGCATGTACCCCAATGCGCGCTGCTTCGCCGGGCATAACGGGCCGAAGCCGATCACCGTCTGGTGTTCCAACGACTATCTCGCGATGGGCCAGCATCCGAAGGTGATCGCGGCGATGGAAGAGGCGCTGCATGACGTGGGCGCCGGGTCGGGCGGCACGCGCAACATCGGCGGCAACACGCATTACCATGTCGATCTCGAAGGCGAGCTTGCGGACCTGCACGGCAAGGAAGGCGCTTTGCTGTTCACCAGCGGATACGTCTCGAACGAGGCGACGTTGGCGACGCTCGCCAAGATCCTGCCGGGCTGCATCATCTTCTCGGACGAGATGAACCACGCGAGCATGATCGCGGGCATCCGCAATTCGGGCTGCGAGAAGCATATCTTCCGCCACAACGACCTCGCGCATCTCGAGGAATTGCTGGCGAGCGTCGATCCGGCCGCGCCGAAACTGATCGCGTTCGAAAGCGTGTATTCGATGGAAGGCGACATCGCGCCGCTCGCCGCGATCTGCGATCTCGCCGACAAGTACAACGCGCTGACCTATCTCGACGAAGTTCACGCCGTCGGCATGTACGGCGCGCGCGGCGGCGGCATTTCGGAGCGTGACGGCGTTGCCGACCGGATCACCATCGTCGAAGGGACGCTCGGCAAGGCGTTCGGCGTGATGGGCGGTTATATCGCCGCCGACCAGATGATCATCGACGTGATCCGCAGCTATGCGCCGGGCTTCATCTTCACGACCTCGCTGTCACCGGTGTTGGTCGCTGGCGTGCTGGCGAGCGTGCGCCACCTCAAGGCCTCCTCGGTCGAGCGCGACGGGCAGCAGGCGGCGGCCGCGCGGCTGAAGGCGATGATGACCGAGGCGGGCTTGCCGGTGATGCTCGGCGACACGCATATCGTGCCGTTGATGGTCGGCGATCCGGTCAAGGCCAAGCGGATCAGCGATATCCTGCTCGCCGAATACGGCATCTACGTGCAGCCGATCAATTACCCGACCGTGCCGCGCGGTACCGAGCGCCTGCGGTTCACGCCCGGCCCGAGCCACACGCCCGCGATGATGCGCGAACTGACCCAGGCTCTGGGCGAGATCTGGGGCCGGCTCGAACTGCGCAAGGCCGCGTAATGCGCTGGAGCGGGCTCCGGGCGATCGTTATCGACAAATTCGCTCCGGAACTGCGTGGACGGCTCGATCTTTATAGCACTCGATATGGCAACTGCACGTGCGGTCATGCCTGGATGACGTTCGATGGCACCGTGATCGCCAACTTCTGCACGCGCGCAAAATACATCGCCGACGGCTATGAGCACGGGTCGGCGAAACGCAACAATGCCTATGCCCACCAATTTGCAGACTTCGGCGAACTTAGTCGGCAGGACGCCTATCGGGCGTGCTGGGAGTTTGCCCACGAGATGTCGATCGAGCAAGCGATGCAGGATGACGATCCGCTGATCCAGTCGCTGGCGATGGCGGACGGTCGCCTCGGCAAGCGTCGCTTGGCGCAGATCGATACGACGAAGCTGCATCGTCTGGCTGCACACGTCCTGGAACTGCGCAAGGCTGCGTAATCAGGCGGAACTTTCGGAAGCGTCGCGCCGTTTTCCTCCCGTAACGACACGGAGAGGACCAGTACGATGAACTTGCCCAAAGGCTGCCTGCTCTGGGTGCTCGGCGTTCCGCTGCCGGTGATCCTGATCCTCTATCTGCTGTTCCACAAATAGCGGAAAGACGTCAGTCCTCGCGCGCGAGCCGTGCCGACCAGGCGTAGCCCTTGCGCAGCGTCGCGAAGCTCGCCGTCAGGCCGGTGTCGGCGGCGATCTGGCAGACGGTCGGTTTCAGCTCCGCGCGCGGCGTTACGTCGAACTTGGCGAGCCACGCGAACAGCATCGCCTTGAACGCAGCGGGCAGGCGTTCCTGCTGGCCGAAATCGACGATGTCGAGCCGCCCCCCCGGCGCGACCTTCGACGCGCCTTCCCGCAGCGCGCCCTTCCAATCGGGGATCATCGACAGCGTATAGCTCTGGAAAACGCGGTCGAAGCGCGCGACGCCGAACAGCGCCTGCGCGTCGAACGCGGTCGCATCACCTTGCGCCAGCATGATCTTGTCGGACAGCCCCGCCTTGGCGACGCTCTCGCGCGCGGTCTCAAGCATCGCCTCGGAGATATCGATCCCGAAATAGCGCGCATCGGGCCACGCCTTCGCCGCGGCGATCAGGTTACGTCCGGTGCCGCAGCCGATCTCGATCACCGTGCCGCCCGGTGGCGGTGCCAGCCCCTCGATCAGCGCATCGCGGCCGAGCAGGTAATATTTGCGCGTGAGGTCGTAGATATGGCGCTGCGACCTGTAGATCGCATCCATATGCCCGGCGTGATTCGCGTCCATCTTACTTCAGAACGTAGAGGTGGACGCCGCCATAGATCGAGGAGCGGTCGCGCTTGGTGTAGTCGAGCGAGTCCTCCGCGCGATAATCCCACTTGCCAAGCACGGCGTCGGGCACGCGGCCCGGCAGGATCGTCGCGACGCCGGCGGTGCGGAACAGCACGCGGCTGCCCGGCTTGGCGGTGCGCGTGATCTGCGTCCACAGGTCGGTGAGCTGCTCGTCGGTCATCCAGTCCTGCGCGTCGAGCAGGATGTAACGATCGAGCGAGGCGTCATCCTGGCTCTTGAGATAATCGGTGAAATTGGTGTGGCGCACCTCGATGCGGTTCACGCGCTCGACGATCTCGTCGTAATGCTCCTTCTGGAGGTACGGCGGCAGCGGTGCATTGGGATCTTCGCTATAGCCGCGGTTGAACGCCTGCCATGCGAAGTAGTTGTCCTTGAGATCGAAATCGCAAGCGAGCTTCTCGAGCCGCTCCCGCAGCACGACCGCCATCTTCTCGTCGCCAGCCAGCGCCTCGTACTGGGCGGGCGGAATGCCGAGGCCGAACAGCGACGCGGGCTGGTCGGTCAGCCACTTGACGAAGCCCTTGTCGAAAACCGGCGCGAACTCGCGGTCGAAGATTTCGCGCTGTTCCTCGATCGACTTGGCCGTCAGCAGCACTTTGGGATTCACGCCGTTCAGGCGCGCAACGAGATGCGCCGCCCCGATGAAATTGCCGAGCAGCCCGCGCTTGTAGACGCCCTTGGCGAAGCCGCCGATCCGCCTGCGGCCGACCATGTCGCGGCTTTCCCAGTAACGCTTGCTGGTCTCGTCGAGATGCGGGCGCACCCAGGTGCGATAGGCGAGGATGTTCTGGCGGCTGTTGGCGCGCGCGAAGAAGCGGTGGAAGGTTTCGTAATCGGGCAGATGCCGCGCTGCCGCCACCTTCAGCTTGTTGAGCGCGATATGCGCGGTGTTGAGGTCGACCGCGGTGATCGCGCGCGGATTCGCGGTGAGGTACGACATCATGTTGCACCCGCCCGAGGCGATCGTGACGACATGGCTGTCCGGCGTGATCGCCAGCGCTTCCATGTCGACGGCGGGATCTTCCCAGATCTGCGCATAGACAAGGCCGCGAAAGGCGAAGGTGAAGGCGCGCTCCAGAATGCCCTGTTTCGAAAGGTGATCGTGCCGGTGGACCGCGGCGCGGACGGCGCGGTTCTTGGGGCTGCGGACGGCGGGGGCCATGGTCTTCTCCTGCGGGCCTTAACCGGCATGGCGCGCGGTGGCTCGGCTACGACAATACGGTGACGCCTCCATGACGGTTCTGTGGCCAAATGAAAAGAACCTGTCGGCACATGGGGGGCACCGACAGGTTCTCTACGCATAAGCCGGATCGGGAGGAACCTCCGGCAGGGTCTACACGGCCTTTCCCGTGGGAAATCGGGAAAGACCGCAGAAGGTACGGACGCGCGCAGACAATGGATGCGCACGCACCGAAAAATACTTTACGGCATCAGCACCGTGTCGATGACGTGGATCACGCCGTTCGACTGCATCACGTTGGCGATGGTGATCTTGGCATGGCCGCCCTTGGCATCCCACACCTGCCAGCCCATTCCGGCCTTCTTGAAGCTGAGCGTGCCGCCCTGCACCGTGGTGTAGGTCGCGGTGCCCTTGTTGGCCTTCGCCTTGGCGGCGATGTCGGCGGCGGTGATACGGCCGGGGACGACGTGATAGGTCAGGATGCTGGTCAGCATCGCCTTGTTCTCGGGCTTCACCAGCGTCTCGACGGTGCCGGCGGGCAGCTTCTTGAAGGCAGCGTCCGTCGGCGCGAAGACAGTGAAGGGGCCCGGACCGGAGAGCGTCTCGACCAGGCCGGCAGCCTTCACGGCCGCGACGAGCGTCGTATGGACCTTCGAATTGACGGCATTCTCGACGATGGTTTTGGTGGCATACATCGGCGCGCCGCCAACCATTGGGTTCGCGGTCATCTTCGCCTGCGCGGCGAACGGCACGCTGACGGTAAGGGCGGCGAGTGCAAGACTCGCGCGGAAGATCGGGTTCATCGGATGCTCTCCTGTTGTCACCCGAAGACCGGGCGCGGCAGGAGCTACGGCGGGGCCGTCGTTAAGGATGCGTCAGACGGTGGAAAGTTTGCCCATCGCCACGATCGGCCCGGTCGGCTTGCCGCTCGGTGATCCGCCGAGCGGCTCGATCGTGACGGCGAGCATCGCCCCCGGCGCCAGATGCGCGCGCATCGGCATGGCGACGGCGCGCATCCCGCCCTCGGGCTTCATCATGCCGAGCGAGTGCGGGGTCTTGTCGTCGCCGATCACCCAAAGTTCGGCGCTGCGGTTCGCCGCCGGGGCGCTGGCCTCGGTCAGCCGCAACTGGCCGCGCGCCGGATCGTAGACCGCGGCCATCGCCGTCGCGGATTTGTCCATCGGCGCGAGCGAGGCGACGAGCATCGGCGCTGCGGCGGGCGCAGCGACCGGCGGCGGGGGCGCGGGAAGCGGGTTTGGCCGCACGACGATAAAGACCAACGCTGCCGCAGCCGCGATGCTGGTAAGCCCGGCAAGCGCCGGCCAAAAGCGCGCCGGCGCCCGCACCGACGCGATCTGTGCTGGCGCATCGAGCGTCCGCTCGACCCGCTCGAACACGCCCGCAGGTGCCGCCGCCTCGGGCCACAGATCGAACAGCTGGCCCAGATAGCCGCGCCACACCTCGACCTCGCCCGCGAAGCCGGGCTCGGCCAGCACGCGGCGCAGCGCGACCGCGCGCTCCTCGCCCTCGAGCAGCCCGAGCGCGAGTTCGGCGGCGGCGACATCCGGGCCTTCCTCCGCGCTCATCGCTCCAGACACTCCTTGAGCCGCGCGAGGCCGCGCCGCACCCAGCTCTTCATCGTGCCGAGCGGCACGCCGACGCGCTCCGCCAGTTCGGCATAGGTCACGCCCTGGAAGAAGGCGGTGCGGATCGAATCGCGCTGGTTGGGTTCGAGCTCGTCGAGGCAGACCTGAATGCCGTGGCGGCTTTCCTCGGCCAGCATCGCGTCGCTGGCGAGCGGCGCCGAATCGGCGACGTCGGGCGCATCCTCCAGCGGGGTCGCGACGCGGATCTTCTGCGCGCGCCGCCAGTCGATCGCGCGGTTGCGCGCGATCGTGGCGAGCCATGTGATCGGGCTCGCGCGCGACGGTTCATAGGCGCCCGCGCGCTTCCAGATCGTCAGATACACGTCATGCAACACGTCGGCCGCGGCCTCCCTCTCCCCGCAGATACGCAAGACGATGCCGAAAAGCTTCGCATTGGTGCGCAGGTAGAGTTCGCGGAACGCGGCGCGGTCCTCGTCGCCGGTGCGGACGAGATACTCCGCGAGTTCGGCGCGGGCGCGTATTTCGGGCGAAACATCCGTCACAGGGCAGGGGCTTAGGGCCAATCGGGCGGTTCTACAACGCAGGGTGTAGCGTTTGCGGCCCGCTTTGCGTAAAGGCCGCGCATCCTTGCAGACCTAAGGGAATCGAGCCTTCTTGCGCATCGCCTTTGCTTCCGATCACGCCGCCGTCTCGCTGAAAGCCGCGCTCGTCGCCTGGGCACGGGAGGCGGGCCACGAGGTCGTCGATCTCGGCCCCGAAACCGATGCGCGGGTCGATTATCCCGACTACGGCTACAAGCTCGCAGATCATGTCGGCGCGGGTCATGCGGATTTCGGCGTGGCGCTGTGCGGATCGGGCGTCGGCATCTCGATCGCGGTCAACCGCCATCCCGCCTGCCGCTGCGCGCTGGTGAGCGATCCCTTCACCGCCGCCCTTTCGCGCGAGCATAACGATGCCAACGTCATCGCGATGGGCGCGCGCCTGACCGGGCCCGACATGGCGCAGGCGTGCCTCGAAGCCTTTCTCGCCGGCAGCTTCGCCGGCGGCCGTCATCAACAGCGCATCGACAAGCTCGCCGCGCCCGCATTCGCGAAGGATTGATCCGCATGAGCACCAACCCCCAGACCCTCAACGACGTTCAGCCCGATGGCTTCTTCACGCGCGGCCTGGCCGAGGCCGATCCCGCCATCTTCGCGGGCGTGCAGCATGAGCTCAAGCGCGAGCAGGACCAGATCGAGCTGATCGCCTCCGAGAACATCGTCTCCAAGGCGGTGCTGGAGGCGCAGGGTTCGGTCTTCACCAACAAATATGCGGAAGGCTATCCCGGCAAGCGCTACTATCAGGGCTGCCACCCGTCCGACGAGGTCGAGCAGCTCGCGATCGATCGCGCGAAGGCGCTGTTCGGCTGCGGCTTCGCCAACGTCCAGCCGCATTCGGGCGCGCAGGCCAACGGCGCGGTGATGCTGGCTTTGGTCAAGCCGGGCGAGACGATTTTGGGCCTCAGCCTCGACGCCGGCGGCCACCTGACTCATGGTGCCAGGGCGGCAATGTCGGGCAAATGGTTCAACGCGGTGCAATACGGCGTCGATCCCGTCACGCACCTGATCGATTTCGATCAGGTCGCAGCCCTTGCGCGCGAGCATAAGCCCAAGCTCATCATCGCCGGCGGCTCGGCCTATCCGCGCACGATCGACTTCGCCAAGTTCCGCGCCATCGCTGATGAGGTCGGCGCGTATCTGATGGTCGACATGGCGCATTTCGCCGGGCTCGTCGCGGCCGGCCTGCATCCCTCGCCGCTGCCGCACGCGCATGTCGTGACGACGACCACGCACAAGACGCTGCGGGGCCCCCGCGGCGGCATGGTGCTGACCAATGACGAGGCCATCGCGAAGAAGATCAACTCGGCGGTGTTCCCCGGCCTGCAGGGCGGGCCGCTGATGCACGTCGTCGCCGCCAAGGCGGTGGCGTTCGGCGAGGCGCTGCAGCCCGGCTTCAAGACCTATGCCGCCGCTATCATCGAGAATGCCAAGGTGCTGGCGGCGACGCTGAAGGAGCGCGGCGCGGAGGTCGTCTCGGGCGGCACCGACACGCATCTCGCGCTGATCGACCTGACTCCGCTCGGCGTGACCGGCAAGGACGCCGACGAGGCGCTCGAGCGCGCCGGTATTACCTGCAACAAGAACGGCATCCCCAACGATCCGCTGCCGCCGACCAAGACCAGCGGCATCCGCGTTGGCTCGCCCGCCGGCACGACGCGCGGCTTCGGCGCGGCCGAGTTCCGCGAAATCGGCAACATGGTCGCCGACGTGCTCGACGGGCTGCGCAAGAACGGCGAGCAGGGCGATGCGCAGATCGAGGCGGCGGTACGCGAGCGCGTGCGGGCGCTGTGCGCGCGCTTCCCGATCTACCCGGAGGGCTGATTTTTTGCGCTGTCCCTTCTGCGGCCATGAAGACAGCCAGGTAAAGGACTCGCGCCCGACCGACGACGGCGCAGCGATCCGGCGGCGGCGGCAGTGCGAGGGCTGCGCCGCGCGTTTCACCACGTTCGAGCGCATCCAGCTCCGCGAGCTGGTGGTGCTGAAAAGCGAGGACAAGCGAGAGCCGTTCGACCGCGAGAAGCTGCTCCGCTCGATCATGATCGCCGCGCGCAAACGCCCGATCGACCCGGCGCGGCTGGAAAAGCTCGTTTCCGGCATCCAGCGCCAGCTCGAAACCCAGGGCGACCCCGAAATCCGCTCCGGCCGCATCGGAGAGATGGTGATGGACGGCCTGAAGGGCCTCGACTCGGTCGCCTACATCCGCTTCGCGTCGGTCTATAAGGACTTCCGCGAGGCAAAGGATTTCGAGGAATTCGCCGGCAGCGTGACGTCGGTGGCGAAGGGGTGATGTGCGTCCCTACCGCCGTTCGTCCTGAGCGAAGTCGAAGGACACGGACGTGAGCTTCCACGCCTATATCCTGCGCTGCTCCGACGGCAGCTATTACACTGGCCACACGGACACGCTCGAAACCCGCATCGCACAGCACGAGCGGGGCGAAATCGAAGGCTACACGCACAGCCGTCGCCCGGTGAAACTGGTCTGGTCACAGGATTTCGGCTCGCGCGCCGAGGCGCTGGAGGCCGAGCAGCAGATCAAGGGCTGGACCCGCCGGAAGAAGGAAGCCCTCATCCGCGGCGATTGGGCGGACCTGCATGACGCTGCAATTCCGCCGTCCGAGCGTGCCCTTCGACTTCGCTCAGGGCGAACGGAGCTTGGTATCGAGACCGAAATCCCCTCCTCCGTTCGTGCTGAGCGAAGTCGAAGCACAAGCCCTCAGCCAACCCCTCCCCCCGTCATCGTCCTAGTCCGCCCGCAGCTCGGGGAGAATATTGGGAAGGCGGCGCGGGCTATGCTCAATTTCGGTCTCACGGAAATGCGGTTGGTGAGCCCTCGGGACGGGTGGCCGAATCCGGCTGCCGGGCCGGCCGCTTCGGGGGCGGATGTCGTGCTGGAGCAGGCGAAGGTGTTCGACACGCTGGCCGAGGCGATCGCCGATTGTCCCAACGTCTATGCCACCACGGTACGCAAGCGCGGCGTCACCAAGCCGGTCGAGACGCCCGAGGAGGCCGCGCGCGCCATTCATGCCGGGCCGGGGCGTTCGGCGATCCTGTTCGGGCCCGAGCGGTCGGGGCTGGAGACCGATGACGTCGCCGTCGCGCGCACGATCATCACGGTGCCGATCAACCCCGAGTTCGGCTCGCTCAACCTCGCGCAGGCGGTGATCCTCGTCGCCTACGAATGGTCGAAGGGCGTCGCGCTCGCGCAGCCGTCGATCACCGACCTGCCCGAACCGGCCGCGCAGGAGGAACTCGACGGCATGATCGCGCAGCTCGACGACATGCTGGTCGCCGCGCATTTCTTCTTCCCGCCCGATCGCACGCCCGTCACGCGCCGCACGCTGCGCACGCTCCTCACCAAGCCGCGCTGGTCGAGCCAGGAGGTGCGCACCCTGCGCGGCGTGCTCTCCGCGCTGGCGGGCGCGAAGCGATCGAAGGAGCCGCGTTCGTCCTAGCTGGCGAGCGCCGGGAAGGCCGCGCGGAACGCCGCGACCTTGGGCTTGTCCCACCGCACGATATACGGGTGGTTCGGGTTCTTCTGGAAGAAGTGCTGGTGATAGGCCTCGGCCGGGTAGAAGCCGCCGCTCTCCACCTTCGTCGCGATCGGCGCGCGGAACGCCTTCGCCTTGTCGAGCTGGGCGATATAGGCCATGGCGACCGCGCGCTGCACCGGCCCCTGCGGGAAGATCGCCGAGCGATAGCTGGTGCCGCTGTCGGGCGTCTGGCCGTTCACCTGCGTCGGATCGTGCGCGACCGAGAAATAGACGCGCAGCAGCGTGCCGTAGCTCACCAGTTTGGGATCGTAGACGATGCGGATCGCCTCGGCATGGCCGGTCGTTTCGCTGCTGACCTGATCGTAGGTGGCGCTGTTCGCGGTGCCGCCGGCATAGCCCGCCGTCACCGATTTCACGCCCTTCACCTGCTCGAACACCGCTTCCATGCCCCAGAAGCAGCCGCCCGCCAGCACCGCGACCTGCGGCGTTGCGCCGGCGGTCGCGTCCTTCTGCGCCGCCGGGATCGGCACGGCGCGTTCGGCATTGGCGGCGCCGCCCGACAGCAGGGCTGCCGAGCCGATCAGGGCGAGGATGGCTTGCTTCATCGAATGTCTCCGTGGGATGTCACGGAGATAAGTACGGGCGGCCCGTGCGAAAAGATGAGGCCTCAGCCGGCATAGGCCTTGGCGAGATCGTAGAGATAGTCGCGCCCAGCATAGAGCGATTCCACCCCGATCCGCTCGTTCAGGCCGTGCATGCCGTTGCCGTCCTGATCGAAGAACAGGCCGGGCGCGCCGTAGACCGGGATGCCGATCGCCTCATAGAAGATGCCGTCGGTCGCCCCCGTCGACATCAGCGGCAGCATGGCGAGGCCGGGGAAGTGCTTCGCCGCCACCGCCTTGGCGGGCCCCAGGATCTTCGGGTCGAGCGCGGGCGGGATCGCCACCGGCCGGATCGGCGCATTGGCGGTAACGGTCACTTTCGGTCCGGCAAGCTCCTGCAGTTTCGCGAGCGTCGCCTGAACGGTCTCGCCCGGAAAGATCCGGCAATTGACGTTGGCGGTCGCGCGCTGCGGCAGCGCGTTCTCGGCGTGGCCCGCATTGAGCAGCGTCGCGACGCAGGTGGTGCGCAGCGTCGAGTGGAAGGTCTTGTCGCGGCTCAGCAACGCCGCCGCTTCCGCGTCCTTCGGGTCGGCGAGCAGCCGCGCGATCGCGGCGGAAACCGGCTTCGGCGTCGTCGGAGCGCCCGCCAGCGCGCCGAAGAAGGCGCGCGTCGTGTCGGTGAACTTCACCGGGAATTCATAGCCCTGCACGGCCTTCAGCGCGTCGGCGAGCTGGTAGATGGCGTTGTCGGGCACCGGCTGCGAGCTGTGCCCGCCGGGATTTGTGACGGCGAGGGTGTAATTCTGCGCGGCCTTCTCGCCGACCTGGATCGCCAGCACCTCGTGCTTGCCCTGCTTGGTGTTCTGCCCGCCGCCGCCCTCGTTGAGCGCGAATTCGGCGGCGATCAGATCGGGCTTGTTCGCCGCCAGCCACTGCGCGCCGTTGAAGGCGAAGGTCGTCTCCTCGCCGCAGGTCAGCGCGAGCTTGATCGTGCGCTTGGGCGTGTAGCCGGTCGTGCGGAAGCGGACCATCGCATCGGCCCAGATCGCCGACATCGACTTGTCGTCGGCGGCACCGCGCGCATAGAAATAGCCGCCCTCCTCGATCAGCGTGAAGGGATCGCGCACCCAGTCGGCGCGCTTCGCCTCCACCACGTCGAGATGCCCCATCAACAGCATCGGCTTCTTCGTCCTGTCGCTGCCCGGCAGGATCGCGACTATGCCGCCTTCTTTGGGATGCTCGGGCGTCGAAAAGAGCGTGATGTCCTTGTCGGGATAACCCGCCGCCTTCAGCCGCGCGGCGATCTGCTCCGCGGCCAATGTGCAGCTGCCTGACGATAGCGTGGTGTTGGTTTCGACGAGTTGCTTGTAGAGATCGCGGAAGGCCTTCTGGTCGGGCCGGTCCTGCGCGGATGCGGGGAGGGCGACCGCGAGCGCCACCAATCCAAAAATCCCGGCGAACATTTTCATACCTTAACCCCCCGTTCGCCCTGAGCTTGTCGGGCCGTAGGCGACCGTAGGTCTACGGCTGTCCTTCTCCCAGCGTAGAAGGAAGGGCAGGGCTTCGACAAGCTCAGCCCGAACGGTTCTCTTCTATTCGCGCTCCGCCAGCTTGCGTTCCCACGCCAGCGCGTCCTTGACGATCGTGTCGAGGTCGTCGCGCCGCGGCACCCATTTGATCGTCTCCAGGATGCGGGCATTGTCGCTGATCAGCATCGCGGGATCGCCCGCGCGGCGCCCCTCCAGCTTGCGGTCGATCGTCATGTTGGTGACGCGGTCGACCGCGTCGAGCACTTCCAGCACCGAGAAGCCGTGGCCGTATCCCGCGTTCATCGTGTGGCTTTCGGCCGGGTTCGCCACCAGCAGATCGAGTGCGGCGACATGCGCCGCCGCGAGATCGCTGACGTGGATATAGTCGCGCACGCCGGTGCCGTCGGGCGTGTCGAAATCGGTGCCGAACACGCCGACCGAGGCGCGCTTGCCGGTCGCCGCCTCGACCGCGACCTTGATGAGGTGCGTCGCGCCTGCCGTCGACTGGCCGGTGCGCCCCTCGGGGTCCGCGCCGGCGACGTTGAAATAGCGCAGCGCCGCGTAATTGATCGGATGCGCCGCCGCCACGTCGCGCAGCATGTGTTCGGTCATCAGCTTCGACCAGCCATAGGGGTTGATCGGGCTCTTGGGATCGTCCTCTGCGACCGGCACCTTCTCGGGCGTGCCATAGGTCGCGGCGGTGGAGGAGAAGATGAAATGCGGCACGCCTTCCGCGACGGCGCTTTCGATCAGCGCACGGCTCGCGGCGGTGTTGTTGCGGTAATATTTGAGCGGATCGCTGACCGATTCGGGCACCACCACCGATCCGGCGAAATGCATGATCGCCTTCACGTCGTGCATACGGATCGCGGTGCGGACCTTGTCGTCGTCCTCGATGTTCGCCTCGACCAGGGTCGCGCGCGGATCGACTGCCCAGGCGAAGCCGGTGACGAGATTGTCGACCACCACCACGCGGTGCCCGGCATCGAGCAGCGCCAGCACCGCATGGCTGCCGATATAGCCGGCACCACCCGTCACCAGAACCGATCCGTCCAGCATCGCACGTTCTCCGAGAGGATTGATTGTCTTGGGGCGTTTGCACCCTACATCTTACGAAATCGAGAAAAGGAGCAGGTATGGCAAGCGAAATCGCGACGCTGGCGGGCGGGTGTTTCTGGTGTACGGAAGCGGTGTTCGCCGACGTGATCGGGGTCGAAAAGGTCGAGAGCGGCTATATCGGCGGCGCGGTCGAGAACCCGACCTACAAGCAGGTGTGCAGCGGGGAGACCGGCCATGCCGAGGCGATCCGCGTGACGTTCGATGCCGATCAGGTGCGCTATGCCGATCTGCTCGACATCTTCTTCGCCACGCACGATCCGACGACGCTCAACCGTCAGGGCAACGACGTCGGCACGCAGTATCGCTCGGCGATCTTCCCGGAGACGCCCGACCAGCGCGAAGAGGCGCAGGCGGCAATCGAGCGTGCGGCGGCGGACTGGCCCAACCCGATCGTCACGACGATCGAGCCCGCATCGACCTGGTATCCGGCGGAGGACTATCACCAGGAATATTGGGAGGGCGAAGGCCAGCGCAATCCGTATTGCCTGGCGGTGATCCCGCCGAAACTGGCGAAGCTGCGCAAGAGCTTCGCCAAGCGTTCGAAGGCGGTGGAGGCGGCCTGACACCTGAATCTCCCCTCCCGCTTTCGCGGGAGGGGCAGGGGAGGGTCTTCTTCTTCTCGCAGGTCGAAAAGAAGAAGGCCCTCACCGACTGCGACTAGGTCCGCGCGGAAGTGCGCGCACCAAGTCTCCGTTGCCTCTCCCGCGAAAGCGGGAGAGGGTAAAAGTCAATCCACCCCCGGATGCGCCGCGCGGCGCAGGCGGTCGTTGATCGCGGTGCCGACGCCGTCGCCGGGCACCGGCGCCACCGCGATCTTCGCCTTGGGGCTCGCGTCCGCCTCGTGCAGCAGGTCGAACAGCCGCGCTGCCGCCTCGATGACGTTGCCGGTGCGCGAGAGCGTGGCGTCGCCGAAGATCGGGCCGAAACCGATCATCCATTCGTCATGTTCGGCATGGATGGCGTTGATGCGCAGCGGCTTGGACGGCGCGTAATGCGAGGCGAGCTGCCCCGGCGCGTCGATCCGCGAGACATAGCTGCCGAGGCCGGGATCGAAGCGATCGACCCCGCCCGCGCCGCCTTCCGCGTGCAGCAGCGTCGCGAGCAGCGCGTTCACGCCGATGGGGCCGTGGCGCAGCACGCGCGTTGCGCCGTCGATCTCCATGACGATGGTCGATTCGACCCCGCATTCGCAGGGGCCGTCGTCGACGATCAGCGGGATGCGCCCGCCCAGGCTCGCCAGCACATGGTCGGCGCGCGTCGGGCTGATCGCGCCGCTGCGGTTGGCGGACGGTGCTGCGAGCGGGCGGCCCGACGCCGCGATGAGGTCACGGATCGCGCGGTGCGCTGGCATGCGGATCGCGATGGTGTCGAGTCCGGCGGTGGCGAGCGCGGCGATCCCCGCGCCCGCACGGCGCGGCACCACCAGCGTGAGCGGTCCCGGCCAGAAGGATTCCGCCAGCGCCTTCGCGCGCGCATCGAACTCGCCGAGCCGCAGCGCCATCGCCATGTCGGTGACGTGGACGATCAGCGGGTTGAACGCCGGGCGGCCCTTGGCGGCATAGACCTGTGCGACCGCACCGGGCTGCGTCGCGTCGGCGGCGAGGCCGTAGACCGTCTCGCTGGCGACGGCGACGACGCCGCCGCCCTTGATCATCGCCGCCGCCTCGGCGATGGCGTCGGGGCCGTAGTGCAGCAGGCGGGTCTGGTGGAAAGTGCCGGGCGCGTTCATCGAGTCCGCAATCTAGCATGCTGCAACGCAATATATAAGAGGAACGGATGGTTACCGTGTTCGATCTCGACGCCTATCTCGCGCGGCTGCATGTCGCCGCGCATCCCGCCGCCGATCTGGACGGGCTCGCCGCGCTCCAGCGCGCGCACCGCCTCGCGATTCCGTTCGAGGATCTCGACGTCGTGCTGGGGCGCGGCGTCGCCATCGACAGCGCGTCGGTGTTCGCCAAGCTGGTGACGGCCAAGCGCGGCGGCTATTGTTTCGAGCACAACCGGCTGTTCGCCGATGCGCTGGCGGCGCTCCGGTTCGAGGCGCGGCCGGTGCTGGCGCGCGTTTGGCTCGGCGCGACCGAGGTGCCGCCGCTGACGCATGTGTTCAGCCTCGTCACGATCGCCGGGCAGGAATGGCTCGCCGACGCCGGTTTCGGCGGCAGCTACACCCCCGTCCTGCCGCTTGCCGACGGCGCGGAGGCGGCCGCGCCCGACGGTGCGCGCTACCGGCTGAGTGCGGATTCCGATCACGGCTGGCTGCTGTGGCGCGACGGCGACGCCGCGTCGACCGACGGGCGGGGCACGCACGAGGGCTGGCAGCGGCAGTACAGCTTCACGTTGGCGACCGTATGCGATGCCGATCTCGCGATGGGCAATTTCTGGACCTCGACCTGGCCGGAAAGCCGCTTCCGCACCACCGCCATCGTCAGCATCGTGCTGCCCGCCGGCTTCGCGAGCCTGAGCGGGCGGATGTACCGCCGCCGCTCGGGCAGCGAGCAGACCGAGGCGGAAATCACCGATCCGCGCGTCTACCGCCTGCGGCTGAGCATGATGTTCGGGATCGATCTCAGCGCGGACGAGGTCGCGGCGCTGGGGGTGTTCTAGAAAAATCCTCCCCGGCCAGGGGGAGGATTGGCTTACGCCCGCTCGCGCTCCAGCAGGTCGGCGGCGTCGAGCCCCAGCAGCGCGATATGGTCGCGGATGCGCGGCCAGCTGTCGGAGAGGAAATGCGCGCGTTCGGCCAGCCGCAGCTTCTCGGCCGCGCCCGCCAGCACGAACATGCCGACGCCGCGCCGCACCTCGACATAGCCGTCGTCCTGGAAGGTCTGGTACGCCTTGGCGACGGTCAGCGGGTTCGCCCCGTGCTGCGCCGCCAGCGCGCGCACCGAGGGAAGCTGATCGCCCGCGCGGAAATCGCCGCGCAGGATGGCCGCCGCGATCGATCCGCGCAGCTTGATGTAGACGGGGCTGTCGTCGTTGCTAAGGGCTGTCATGCTTCTCTAATACAGCAAATGACTCGAAAGTCGAGCGATTCAGCCGCCCCATTTTGTAACGATACTGCTCAAATCGGGCCTTGGACGTTCTTCTAGTGCGCGCGCTGGCGTGCCGAGGAAAATGAAGCCGGCGATCTGTTCCGGTGCCGCACCGAACGCATCGCGCACCGCATCCGAATAGCTCGGCCAGCCGGTCAGCCAGCCGCCGGCGAAGCCCAGCGCGTGCGCCGCGTGCAGCAGGTTCATGCACGCCGCCCCCACCGACAATTCCTGCTCCCAGGCCGGAATGTGGCTGGGCTTCGGCGAATAGAGCACCACGACCAGCGCCGGAGCCTGTTTCGCGAACTGGTCGAGCGAGGCGAGCTCGGTCTGTGCGGCGAGCGGGCGCTCGGCGAGATAGGCGCTCTTGATCACCTCGGCGAGCGCCTCGCGCCTGTCATCGGGCACGACCACGAAACGCCACGGCGCGAGCTTGCCGTGATCGGGCGTGCGTGCGGCGATTTCCAGGATCTGCGCCATCTGCGCATCGTCGGGACCGGGGGCGATCAGGTCGCGCGGCTTGCCCGAACGGCGCGTGGCGAGAAGGGCGAGCGGGGAGGAGGTGTCGTTGAACATGGCGGCGATGTAGCGAGCGTGCCCGCGTATTTACAGCCCGGCGATTGCCGCTAGTGTCGCCTGCAACCAAAAGCGCCCGCAGACGGCGCTACCTTGTTCTGGGAGCGTATAAAAATGGTGGACACCCCGACGGCGGACACGCCGGCCGAGCCGGATATCAGCCACGTCAATCCGGCCGCGGGGGAAACCTGGTTCGGGCATCCCCGCCAGCTCGCGCGGTTGTTCTCGACCGAGATGTGGGAGCGGTTCGGCTATTACGGCATGCGCGCGCTGCTCACGCTGTACCTCACCAAGCATTTCGTGTTCGGCGACCGGGCAGCGACGGGGCTCTACGGCGGCTATACCGCGCTCGTCTATCTCACGCCGCTGATCGGCGGTTATCTCGCCGATCAGTATCTGGGGGCGAAGCGCGCGGTGAAGTTCGGCGCGATCCTGATGTCGCTCGGCTATTTCACGCTTTGCTTCGGCGGCGAGACCGCCAAGCCCTATGCGATGATCGACGGCGCGCGCCACGAGGTCCAGATCGCCAGCGTCGCGGGCGAGGAGGTGCGCTACGTCGTCGACGGCGCGAGCAAGCTCAAGATCAAGGGCAATGACGACGGCAGCGTCTCGCTGCTCGGCGCGAACAACGAAGCGGTGCGCACCGTCGCCAAGGGCGGCTTCGTGTCGGAGGCCGATCGATCGCCCTTCTACATCGCGGTGATGCTGATCGCGCTGTCGATGGTCTCGGTCGGCAACGGCTTCTTCAAGCCCAACATCTCGACGATGGTCGGCGAGCTCTATGCGCAGGGCGACCGCAGGCGCGACGCCGGCTTCACGATCTTCTACATGGGCATCAACCTCGGTTCGCTGGGCTCGCAGATCCTGTGCCCGTTCCTCGCCGATGCGGTCGGTTGGTGGGCGGGCTTCGGCCTTGCCGCGATCGGCATGGCGTTCTCCTGGACGCTGATCCAGTTCGACGGCGGCAAGCTCGCCGGATACGGCGAGCCGCCCAACAAGGAGGCGGGGAAGGACCGCGCGCTCGGCATCTATGCCGCCGCGCTGATCGGCATTCCGATTTTCTACCTGCTGTTCGTCAACCTGATGAACATGGCGCCGCCGGTCGAGGGATCGGGCTTCGTCGGCTATATCGCCTCGCTCTCGCTGATGGGAAAACTGCTGTTCGGCACCTTCCTGATCGGCGTGCCGGGCATCCTGATCTGGTCCTTCATCGCGGGCAGCCGCAAGGAATTCCAGATGATGATGGCGGCGATGGTGCTGGTCGTCTTCAACACCGTGTTCTGGACCTTGTTCGAACAAGCCGGATCGTCGCTGACGCTGTTCGCGGACCGCAATACCGAACCGCAGATGTTCGGCATCCCGATCTCGGCCGGGCAGACGCAGTTCTTCAACGCCTTCTTCATCGTGGCCCTCGCGCCGGTGATGAGCTGGCTGTGGACCAATCTCGCCAAGCGCGGCCTGGAGCCGTCGATCCCGGTCAAGTTCGGCATCGCGCTCATAAGCGTCGGGCTCGGCTTCCTGTTCCTCGTCTGGGGCACGGCCTATGTCGGGCCGGATTACAAGGTCGCGATGCTGTGGCTCGCCGGCCTCTATTTCATCCACTCGTTCGCAGAGCTGTGCATCTCGCCGGTCGGCCTGTCGATGATCACCAAGCTGTCGATCGCGCGCGTCGTCGGGCTGATGATGGGCGTGTGGTTCCTGTCGATCTCGGTCGCGCAGTACGTCGCGGGCGTGGTCGCGCAATTCGCGAGTGTGGAGACGGTCGGCGGGCAGGTGACGAACCTCAAGGTCAGCCTCGACACCTATGTCAGCGTGTTCGTGACGATCTCCGAAGTGTCGATCGTGCTCGGCCTGATCCTGCTGGCGCTGTCCTTCCCGCTCAAGCACTGGATGCACGGGGTGAAGTAAGCTCGGGCGAGCGAAATAGCGCAGCTATTTCGCGTCGCGCGCCCGAGCGCGGCCGGCGGGGCCGAAGGCTCCGGCCGACCCCGGCCTTCGCCGGGGCAGGCTTGCGGATTTACTCCGCGCCGCCAGGTCCGGCATGACGGCTTGGGGTTGTCGCGCCCGCACGCTATGACCGCAGCCGGCGAACCGACGCGAGACACACATGGCACGCAAATATTTTGGCACGGACGGCATCCGCGGCCTCACCAACAAAAAGCCGATGACGGCGGCGATGGCGATGCAGGTCGGCATGGCGGCGGGCGCGCATTTCCGCCGCGGCGATCATCGCCACCGCGTCGTGATCGGCAAGGATACGCGCCTGTCGGGCTATATGCTCGAAAACGCGATGGTCGCGGGCTTCACCTCGGTCGGCATGGACGTCGTCCTCGTCGGGCCGATGCCGACGCCCGCCGTGGCGATGCTCACCCATTCGATGCGCGCCGATCTCGGCGTGATGATCTCGGCGAGCCACAATCCCTATCAGGATAACGGCATCAAGCTGTTCGGCCCCGACGGCTACAAGCTCTCCGACGCCGACGAACTCGCGATCGAGGCGCTGATCGACGGCGAGATCGAACTCGCCCCTGCCGCCGACATCGGCCGCGCGCGGCGCGTCGAGGATGCGCGCGGGCGCTACATCCATTTCGCCAAATCGACTTTCCCGGAGGATCTGACGCTCGACGGCCTCAAGATCGTCGTCGATTGCGCCAACGGCGCCGCCTATCAGGTCGCCCCCTCGGCGCTGTGGGAACTGGGCGCGGAGGTCATCACCATCGGTGTCTCGCCCAACGGCAAGAACATCAACGACGGCGTCGGCTCGACCGCGCCCGATCTGCTGCGCGAGACGGTGGTGGCATCGGGCGCGCAGCTCGGCATCGCGCTCGACGGTGATGCCGACCGGCTGATCGTGGTCGACGAGACCGGCCATGTCGTCGACGGCGACCAGTTGATGGCGACGATCGCCAGCGGCTGGGCGCGCGCGGGCCGGCTGGCGCAGGGCGGGCTGGTCGCGACCGTCATGTCCAACCTCGGCCTCGAACGCCATCTCGCCACGCAGGGCATCCGCCTGATCCGCACCTCGGTCGGCGACCGCTACGTGCTCGAGGGGATGCGTGCGGGCGGCTACAATGTCGGCGGCGAGCAATCCGGGCACATCATCCTCTCGGATTACGCGACGACCGGCGACGGCCTCGTCGCGGCGCTGCAGGTGCTGGCCGAACTGGTGCGCTCGGGCCTCCCGGCAAGCGAGCTGCTCCACCGTTTCGAGCCGCTGCCGCAACTCCTCAAGAACGTCCGCTTCGCCGGCGGCAAACCGTTGGAAGCGGACGCGGTGAAGGCGGTGATCGCGGAGGCCGAGGCGGAACTGGTCGGCAAGGGCCGCCTCGTCATCCGTCCCTCGGGCACCGAACCCGTCATCCGCGTGATGGCCGAAGGCGACGATCTCCAGCAGGTCGAGCGCGTCGTCGACCGGATCTGCGACGCCGTGAAGGCAGAGGCGGCGTGAAGGCTAGGGTCGTGCGCTCGCTCAGTATCGGTGTGGCCGGTGCGATCGGAGGCGCCGCTGGCGGTCTTGCGCGCGGCAACGTTACGCCATCTGACAGCGCTATCGTAGCGCTCATGACCTTCGTCTTCACCGCTGCGATCTGGTTCGTAGGCGGAATTTTGAAGGACAGGATTTTCTGATGCTCGAAATGCGACCCGATTGCGAACGCTGCGGCACCGATCTTCCGGCGAACGCGCCGGGCGCGTTCATCTGCTCGTTCGAATGCACCTTCTGCGCGGAGTGCGCCGAGGCGCTCGACGATCGCTGCCCCAATTGCGGCGGCGAGCTGATGGATCGCCCCGGCCGCACCGGCAAGGCGCTCGCCGGCAACCCCGCCTCGACGCAGCGGCGCTTCAAGGGGCACGCTTGATCCCGCGCATTCTCATCGTCGCGGGATCGGATTCGGGGGGCGGCGCGGGCATCCAGGCCGATATCAAGACGGTGACGATGCTCGGCGGCCACGCCATGACCGCGATCACCGCGCTCACCGCGCAGAACACGACGGGCGTGCAAGGCGTGATGCCGGTGCCGGCCGATTTCGTCGTGCGGCAGATGCGCTCCTGCATCGACGATATCGGCGTGGACGCGGTGAAGATCGGCATGATCGGCTCGGCGGAGACGGCGCACGCGGTGGCGGATGTGCTGGAGGGGCTTCTTTCTAGCCCCTCCCCTTCAGGGGAGGGGTCGGGGGTGGGGGAAATCTCACCGAGACCATCGCTCGCGGCCTTCCCCACCCCAACCCCTCCCCTGAAGGGGAGGGGCTTTTCTGTCCCGGTCGTGTTCGATCCGGTGATGATCTCCACCAGCGGATCGGTGCTGGCGGATGCCGACACGATCGCGGCGTTCGATCGGCTGATGCGGCTGGCGACGTTGGTGACACCCAATCTGCCGGAACTCGAGGCTTTGGTTGAATCCCTTTTTCCCGTTCGCCCTGAGCGTGTCGAAGGGCTGCTCTTTTCTTCTGACGCAGAGAAGAACAGTGCTTCGACAGGCTCAGCACGAACGGGAGAGTATCTGGCTCGTGCCACAGGTGCCGCGCTTCTGGTGAAAGGTGGCCACGGCGAAGGCGATACGCTGACCGATCGCCTTGTCACCGCTGACGGCGAAATCGCGCATTGGTCCAACCCCCGTATCGACACCCGTCACACTCACGGCACCGGCTGCACGCTCGCCAGCGCCATCGCCACCGGGCTCGGTGCCGGCCTTCCGCTCGTCGACGCCATCGAACGCGGCATCGCCTTCGTCCGCGCCGCGCTTGCGCACGCGCCCGGCCTTGGGGCAGGACACGGGCCGATGGGGCACGCACTCGGGCTCGCCCCCTTCGACAGTCTCAAGAACCGCGATGCCTAGTCCCAGACCGTCCCTGCGCCATGAAAAGCTCTGCCTCGCCCCCGTCGCGGGCGTGGACGAAGCGGGGCGCGGACCGCTCGCCGGGCCGGTGGTCGCGGCCGCCGTCATCCTGCCCGCGAAGGGCGTGCCGCGCGGGATCGACGATTCGAAGAAGCTCTCCCATGCCGAACGCGCACGCCTGCACGACCGGCTGCGCGATTGCGCGGTGATCGGCATCGGCGTGGTCGAGGCGCCCGAGATCGATGTGCTCAACATCTACTGGGCGACGATGAAGGCGATGACGCTGGCCGTGGAGGCGCTCGGCTGCGCGCCCGGTCATGTCCTTGTCGACGGCAACCGCCTGCCGAAATGGGGCCATTCCGCCACCGCGATCGTCTCGGGCGACGCGATCAGCCTGTCGATCGCCGCCGCTTCGATCATCGCCAAGCACACGCGCGACACGATCATGCTCGCGCACGCCGAGGCGCATCCGCATTACGGCTGGCATTCGAACAAGGGCTATGGTGCGCCCGAACACCTCCGTGCGCTCGCCGAACACGGGCCCACGCCGCTCCACCGCCGCAGCTTCGCGCCGGTCGCGGCGGCTTTTTCGAAAATCGAGTCTTTGGTGCCACACACCATAGCTTGAGCCTGTGGATAACTTCGGACTCAACATCTGGGCACCTTCCCAAAATGTTCCGCTAAGTTAACGATTTCGCAACCAGAATCGTTAACCAATCTTCGCTTGACGGAGTCGCCGCGATCCGCAGGGATCGGGGGCTGACGAAGCGGGGGCAAGCAATGGGCGTTCTGGAAAAGATCAAGAAGGCGCGCGTCGCCGCGCCTGTGGCCGCGGTGGAATTGCCGCTCGACCAGATCCTGCAGCGCGATTGCATCGCCGCGATGCGCGATCTGCCCGCCGCCTCGATCGACATGATCTTCGCCGATCCGCCCTACAACCTCCAGCTCGGCGGCGATCTCTCGCGGCCCGACGGCAGCCATGTCGACGCCGTCACCGACGATTGGGACAAGTTCGACAGCCTCTCGGTCTACGACAAATTCACCCGCGAATGGCTCGCTGAAGCGAAGCGCATCCTGAAGCCGAACGGCGCGATCTGGGTGATCGGCAGCTATCACAACATCTTCAAGGTCGGCTCGGCGATCCAGGATCTCGGCTTCTGGATCCTCAACGACGTGGTGTGGCGCAAGTCGAACCCGATGCCCAATTTCAAGGGCACGCGCTTCACCAACGCGCACGAGACCCTGATCTGGGCGTCGATGGGCGAGAAGGCGCGCTACACCTTCAACTATCGCAGCATGAAGACGCTGAACGACGAGCTGCAGATGCGCAGCGACTGGGAATTTCCGGTCTGCGGCGGGCCCGAACGGCTGAAGAAAGACGGCGTCAAGGTCCACCCGACGCAGAAGCCCGAGGCGCTCCTGTACCGCATCCTGCTCGCCTGCACGAAGCCGGGCGACGTGGTGCTCGATCCGTTCTTCGGCACCGGCACGACGGGTGCCGTCGCCAAGCGCCTCGGCCGCCACTGGATCGGCATCGAGCGCGAGGACGATTATGTCGCGGCGGCGCGCGAGCGGATCGACGCCGCGCTGCCGCTCGACGAAAGCGCGCTGACGACGATGCAGTCGCCCAAGTCCGCGCCGAAGGTGGCGTTCGGCGTGCTGGTCGAAAACGGCTATCTCACCCCCGGCGTCGTGCTGACCGATGCCAGACGCAAGCACCGCGCGCTTGTCCGCGCCGACGGCAGCCTGGAAAGCGTGTGCGGCCAGACGGGCTCGATCCACAAGCTCGGCTCGCTCCTGCAGAACGCGCCGGCGTGCAACGGCTGGACCTTCTGGCACCATGATGGGCCGGACGGGCTCAAGCCGATCGACACGCTCAGGCAGACGTATCTGCTGGCGACGCAGCCATAATCCTGACCGTCGCCCCGGCGGAGGCCGGGGCCGCTATGTTTTGCGCGCGCGGTCTGCCAGATACCCCAGCGGCCCCGGCCTCCGCCGGGGCGACGGGATGATCCGATGACCCTCCACCTCCGCCCCACGCAATTCGTCGACACGCCCGTCACCCACCCCGACGGCGCGGTCGCGCGGCTTGCGGGCGGGATGCTGTGGTTCGCCGCTTACGAGGTGATCCGGGGCAAGGCGCGCGAGACGATCCCCGTCGCCGATATCGCCAGCCTCGGCGACGCCGCGCTCGCCATCCACGCGCGCATCGTCGCGCCGCGCCCGCCGCTGGTGTTGGGGGAGCGGACCTTGCGGTTCGATCAGCCGCTGGTCGCGGGCATCGTCAACGTCACGCCCGACAGTTTCTCCGACGGCGGCACGCATGCCGACGATCCCGAAGCCGCGGCTTCCGCAGGCGTCGCGATGGCGGCGCAGGGTGCCGCGCTGATCGATGTCGGCGGTGAATCCACGCGGCCCGGCGCGCCGCTCGTCTGGGAAGGCGACGAGGCCAAGCGCGTCGCCCCGGTGGTCGAGCGGCTTGCGCGCGCGGGCACGCTCGTCTCGGTCGACACGCGCAAGAGCGCGGTGATGGAGGCGGCGCTGGCGGCGGGGGCGGGGATCGTCAACGACGTCTCGGCACTGCTGTGGGACGATCGCTCGGCCGCAATCGTCGCGGCCGCAGGCTGCCCGGTGATCCTGATGCACACGCCCGACCCCAAGAAGGGCCCGCACGGCGGGGAGGGGTATGGCGACGTGCTGACCGAAGTCTACGACTGGCTGGAGGCGCGCATCGAAGGCGCGGTGGCGGCGGGCATCGACCGGGCAAGGATCATCGTCGATCCCGGCATCGGGTTCGGCAAATCGCTCGCTGACAATCTCGCGCTCATCAACGGGCTGGCGCTGTTCCACGGGCTGGGCGTGCCGGTGATGCTCGGCGCGAGCCGCAAGCGCATGATCGGCGCGCTCTCCAACGAGGCCCCTGTCACCGAGCGCCTCGGCGGATCGGTCGCGCTGGCGCTCAAGGGCGTGGAGGCGGGCGTACAGATCGTCCGCGTCCACGACGTGCCGGAGACGGTGCAGGCGCTCAAGGTGTGGCGCGGGCTGCGGGACCGGGCGCTGGTCGGCTAGCCAGGCACGTCGCCCCGGCGGAGGCCGGGGCCGTCATATTGCTTGGCGAAACGCGCGCCAAAAACGCAGCGGCCCCGGCCTCCGCCGGGGCGACGCGAACCTCAGCCCGCCGCGGGCGACCGGCGACCGCCGCCGCCCGAACCCGAGCGACCCTGACCCCCCGAGCGCTGACCGCCACCCGGACGACCCTGGCCACCGGGGCGGCCATGACCGCCGGGACGGCCCCCATGCCCATTGGCACCACCCGGACGACCCGCGCCACCCGCCGGGCGCTCGCCCGTCGGCCGTGCCGCATGCGTCGCGCGCGGGCCTTGGCGGTGACGGCCCGAATCGTCCTGACGGCGCTCATGCGTGTCGGAACCGGCCGGGCGTGCCGCCTTGATGCGCGCCTGCTCGGCCGAGAAATCGGCGGGCAGCGGCAGCGGCGTCGGCTTGACCTTGGTCAGCCGCTCGATGTCGCGCAGGAACGGCTTCTCGTCATCGGCGCAGAAGCTGATCGCCACGCCCGATGCGCCCGCGCGCGCGGTGCGGCCGATGCGGTGGACATACTGCTCCGGCACGTTGGGCAGCTCGAAGTTGAAGACGTGGCTCACGCCCGAAACGTCGATGCCGCGCGCGGCGATGTCGGTCGCGATCAGCACCTTGACGCTGCCCGACTTGAACTCGGCGAGGGCGCGCTCGCGCTGCGGCTGGCTCTTGTTGCCGTGGATCGCGTTGGAGGCGATGCCGTTCGCCGCGAGCAGCTTCACGACGCGGTCGGCGCCGTGCTTGGTGCGCGTGAAGACGAGGCAGCGGTCGATCTCCGGGTTGCGGAGGTGGATCGTCAGCAGCGCCTGCTTCTCGCTCTGGTTCACGAGCGTGACGAACTGATCGACGCGCTCCGCCGTCGAGGCGACCGGCGCGACCTTGACGGTGGCGGGGTCGGTCAGGAACTGGTCGGCCAGCTCGCGGATCGCATTGGGCATCGTCGCCGAGAAGAACAACGTCTGGCGCTGGCGCGGCAGCATCTTCACGATCTTGCGGAGCGCGTGGATGAAGCCGAGGTCGAGCATCTGGTCGGCCTCGTCGAGGACGAGGATCTCCAGCATCGCTAGCGACACGAAACGCTGCTCGATCAGGTCGAGCAGGCGGCCCGGCGTGGCAACGAGGATGTCGACGCCGCGGCTCATGTCCTGGCGGTTCTTGTTGATGCTGGTCCCGCCGAACACGGTCGCGACCGACATCTTGGAGAACTTGCCATAGTCGCGCGCGCTCTCGGCGATCTGGCCGGCGAGCTCGCGCGTGGGGGCGAGCACCAGCATCCGGCAATGCGTCGGGAGAACCTTCTTGCCGCTCTCGGTGAGGTTCTGGATGGAGGGGAGGACGAAGGCGGCGGTCTTGCCGGTGCCGGTCTGCGCGATGCCGAGCAGGTCGCGGCCCTCGAGCAGGGTCGGGATCGACTGCTGCTGGATCGGCGTCGGCGTCTGGTAGCCCTTGGCCTCGAGCGCGCGAACGAGCGGGTCGGCAAGGCCGAGATGTGCGAAAGTCATGTGTGAATCAGTCCAGATATAGGGCGCTGTCCGCATATCCGAAAAGGACACACGGGTGGCGCGGGGAGAATGACACCCCGCGTGAAAAGGGAAGCCTGTGAAATCGACCGAGGCGGAGCCTGGACCCGGGATGTATCCCCTGATCCGATCACGCTGCATGACGCCTCGATGGCGGCCATATGCCCGCTACGGGGTTAAAAGTCAATGTCGGGCGGACACAACGCCCGGACCGGACGTTGATACGGATTAGCAGCAGCGATTTTTGTCTAGGAGTTACAGGGGTGTGTCACGTTCTGATCATCGAGGACGAGCCTCTCGTCGCGATCGACCTGCAGGACATGCTGGCCGCCGCCGGCGCGACCAGCTTCGCCTTCGCCGAAACCGAGGATGATGCCATTGCCGAGGCCCGCGCCCACCGGCCCGACGTCATCACCTCGGACGTGATGCTGCGCGAGGGCACCGGCCCGCACGCGGTCGCGGCGATCCTGAGCGAGGGCGGGCCGTGCCCTGTCATCTTCATCACCGGCACGCCGGAGGCGTGCGACGATTGCGATCCGCCCGCGCAAGTCCTGTCGAAGCCGGTGGTCAGCCGCGCCGTGTCGGAGGCGTTCCAGCGCGTCGCCCCGCACCCGACCTGCGACTAGGCTTCAGCTCGCATAGCCCTTCAGCTCGTCGCCGACGATGCGGACGACATGCAGCACGTTGGTCGATCCCGGCGTCCCGAACGGCACGCCGCCGATGATGATGACGCGGTCGCCCGCCGCCGCCAGGCCGTGGCGCAGCGCCATCCGCTTCGACTTCGCCACCATCTCCTCGAACGAGGCGACGTCCTTGGTGTGGATCGGATAGGCGCCCCACAGCAGGCCGGATCGCCGCGCGGTCTCCGGCTTGGGCGTCAGCACCATCACCGGCACGCCCGGCCGCTCGCGCGCGACGCGGCGCGCGGTCGATCCCGACAGCGTGAAGCAGATGATCGCCGCTGCCGACACGGTGGTGGCGATGGTCTTGGCCGCTTCGGCGATGGCGTCGGCAGTGGTCGGATCGGATCGGATGACGGTGAAGTGGATGCGGTCGCCGTGGCTCGGGTCGCGCTCCACCGCGACGCCGATCGCGTCCATCATCGCCACCGATTCGGTCGGCCACGCGCCCGCGGCGCTCTCCGCCGACAGCATGATCGCGTCGGCACCGTCGTAGATCGCGGTCGCCACGTCGGACACTTCCGCGCGCGTGGGAGACGGCGACGTGATCATCGATTCCAGCATCTGCGTCGCCACCACCACCGGCCGGCCGAGCCGCCGCGACACCTCGATGATGCGCTTCTGCAGCGGCGGCACGCTCTCCGGCGGCAGTTCGACGCCGAGGTCGCCGCGCGCGACCATCACGCCGTCGCACATCTCGACGATCTCCTCGAGCCGGTCGATCGCGCTCGGTTTCTCGATCTTGGCGAGCAGCGCCGCACGCCCCTCGATCAGTTTCCGCGCCTCCGCCAGATCCTCCGGGCGCTGCACGAACGACAAGGCGATCCAGTCGACGCCCTGCTCGCACGCGAAGGCGAGGTCGCTCCTGTCCTTCGCGGTCAGCGCCGCCATCGGCACCACCACGTCGGGCACGTTCAGGCCCTTGTTGTTCGACAGCATCCCGCCGACCACCACTTCGGTGACGATCACGTCCGCGTCGTGGCTGGTCACGCGCAGCACCAGCTTGCCGTCGTCGAGCAACAGCCGCGCCCCCGCCTCGATCGCCGCGAAGATCTCCCTGTGCGGCAGCTCGACGCGCGTGGCGTCGCCCGGCTCCTTCGAACGGTCGAGGATGAAGGTCGAACCCGTTTTCAACTCGACCTTGCCGTCGGCGAACTTGCCGACGCGCAGCTTCGGCCCCTGCAGATCGGCGAGGATCGTCGAGGGCCGGCGGTATTTCTTCTCCAGCGCGCGGATCGCCTCGATCACTGCGATCTTCGATTTCTGGTCGCCGTGGCTCATGTTGATGCGGAACGCATCGGCGCCCGCCTCGTAGAGTTTCGCGATCATCTCGGGGCTGCTGCTCGCCGGCCCAAGGGTGGCGAGAATGCGGACCTTCCGCGCACGCGGGCTGATGGCCTTGGTCATGTATGTTCTCGCCCTGGGGATGGCTGACGCGATTGGCTTGGTTCGCGCGGCTGTAACGCCTATCTCGCGACGATCCAACCACGGAGCGGCAGATGGCGAAGATCGAAGAGCTGGACGATGCGATTGCGGCGGCGGCGTTCCGGCGGCTGGTCGCGCACCTGCGCCACCGCGACGATGCGCAGAATGTCGATCTGATGGGCCTTGCCGGCTTCTGCCGCAATTGCCTGGGCGATTGGGTGGCGGAGGCCTCGGGCGGCGCGCTGGACAGGGAGGCCGGGCGCGAAGCGGTCTACGGCATGCCCTATGCCCGCTGGAAGGCCGAGCATCAGACCGAGGCGACGCCCGAACAGCTCGCGCGCATGGCGGAGAGCGTCGCGAAGAATCGGTGATTCGCAGGGGTGACGGCACCGCCCCCGATGGTTAAAGCGCGCGGCTTTCCAACGGGGATTTACATATGAGCGAGATCATCGCCGCCGACCAGCTTCGCCTCCTCATCGAGCGTATCGAGCGGCTGGAAGAAGAGAAGAAGGGCATCGCCGACGACATCAAGGACGTCTACGGCGAAGCCAAGTCGACCGGCTTCGACGTCAAGACGATTCGCACGATCGTGCGCCTGCGCAAGATGGAGAAGCACCACCGCGACGAGGCGGAGATGCTGCTGGAAACCTACAAGCAGGCGCTCGGCCTGGCGTAACGCGAACGGGGGCGCACGGGCATGGCCGAACACCGCATCGCCGATCTCGCGCAGCGTCTGCTCGGCAAGCCCAGCGCCGCGCTCGACGATGAGGAGCGCCGCGTCCTCGCCAATATCGAGGCCGGCACGGTCGTCGCCCGCGACGCCGCCGACGAGGCCGACGCGCGTTCCGATTTCGGCGACCGCCTGTCCGATCAGGTCGCGGCGGTCGGCGGCTCGTGGGGCTTCATCATCGCCTTTTCGGTGGTGCTATTCGGCTGGATGCTGCTCAATTCCGACGTGCTCGCGCATTTCGGGGCGGCGTTCGATCCCTACCCGTACATCTTCCTCAACCTGATGCTGTCGACACTGGCCGCGGTGCAGGCGCCGATCATCATGATGAGCCAGAATCGCCAGGCCGCGAAGGACCGCGTCGCCGCCAGCCTCGACTATGAGACCAATCTGCGCGCCGAGCTCGACATCCTGCGCCTGCACGAGAAGCTCGATGCGATGGTCATCGCCCGGCTGGACGCGATCGAGGCCAAGCTCGACGACTTGGCTTCGCGCGCCTAAGACCCCGTCAAGAACGGACACGACGACGTTAAGAGAGACTCATGGCAGGCCATTCCAAGTTCAAGAACATCATGCACCGCAAGGGTGCGCAGGATAAGAAGCGTTCGGGCATGTTCTCGAAGCTCAGCCGCGAAATCACCGTCGCGGCGAAGATGGGCCTGCCCGATCCCGACATGAACCCGCGCCTGCGCCTGGCGATCAACGCCGCCAAGGCGCAGTCGATGCCCAAGGACAATATCCAGCGCGCGGTCGACAAGGCGTCGAAGGGCGATACCGAGAATTACGAGGAAATCCGCTACGAAGGCTTCGGCCCCGGCGGCGTCAGCCTCATCATCGAGGCACTCACCGACAACCGCAACCGCACCGCCACCAACGTGCGCGTGGCGGTGGCCAAGAACGGCGGCAACCTCGGCGCGTCGGGCTCGGTCAGCCACGCCTTCGACCGTGTCGGCCTGATCACCTATCCGGCGAGCGCCGGCGACGCCGAGAAGGTGTTCGAGGCGGCGCTGGAGGCGGGGGCCGAGGACGTCACCTCATCCGAGGACGGCCACGAGATCTGGACCGCGCAGGCCGATCTGCACGAGGTCGTCAAGGCGATCACCCCCGTGCTCGGCGATCCCGAAGGCGCCAAGCTCGCCTGGAAGCCGCAGACCACCGTCGAGGTGGACGAGGAGGACGCCACGCTCCTCTTCAAGCTGATCGACACGCTCGACGACGACGACGACGTGCAGACCGTATGGGGCAATTACGAAGTGTCGGATGCGGTGATGGAGAAGCTGGGCTAGTTTCTTGAGCCCCTCCCCTTCAGGGGAGGGGTTGGGGTGGGGCAGTGGTAACAGAGCAAGAGCTCCTCGAACGCGCCCGAGAGATGCGCCGCAATCCCACGGAATGGGAAAAACGATTGTGGCGTGCGCTATCCAATTCGCAAATCGGCTACAAATTTCGGCGGCAGGCGGTCACTTTCCCTTACATCTGTGATTTCTTCTGCCCGACCAAAGGTCTGATCGTAGAGGTCGATGGTGATACGCACGATTCCGTCCACGACGATCGTCGCGACAGCGTGCTTGACGATAAGGGTTTTCGAGTAATTCACGTCACCAATGTCGATGTGCGCGATAATATCGCGGGTGTCGTCGAGCATATCGCCGGCGTCTTGGCTGGACGTCGCGATCGCTGGTCCGGCCCCCACCCCAACCCCTCCCCTGAAGGGGAGGGGCTCGTGAGCGCACCGTGATCATCCTCGGCCTGGATCCCGGCCTCGGCACGACCGGCTGGGGGGTGATCCGCGCCGAGGGCAACCGGCTGTCGCACCTCGCCAACGGCCGCCTCAAGACCGACAGCGCCGCGCCGCTCGCACGCCGCCTCGCGCATCTCGATACGATGCTCGCCGCCCTCATCGCCGATCACGGTCCGCAGGCGGCGGCGGTCGAGGAGGTGTTCGTCAACGCCAACCCGCAATCCACGCTGAAGCTCGGCCAGGCGCGCGGCGTCGTGCTGCTCGCCGTGGCGCGTGGCGGGATCGACCCCGGCGAATATGCTGCCCGCCTCGTCAAGAAGGCGGTGGTCGGCGTCGGCAATGCCGAAAAGGCGCAGGTTCACGCGATGGTCCAGCGCCTGCTGCCGGGCGTGAAGATCGACGGCCCCGACGCCGCCGACGCGCTGGCGGTGGCGATATGCCACGCGCATCATCTGGCGTCGTCGCGTCGGATGCCCTAGCCCTCATCGCATGATCGCGCATCTCAAAGGAAGACTGGACTCGACCGGCATCGACAGCGCGGTGATCGATGTCGGCGGCGTCGGCTATCTCGTCGGCGCGTCGGCGCGCACGCTCGCCGCCATCGGCCCGGTCGGCGAGGCCGTCATGCTGCATACCGAGATGCTCGTGGGGGAGGATTTCCTCCGCCTCGTCGGCTTCGCCTCGGCCAGCGAGCGCGACTGGTTCCGCCTGTTGACCGGCGTGCAGGGTGTCGGCGCGCGCGTCGCGCTGGCGATCCTCTCGGCGCTGGAGCCGGGCGACCTCAGCCGCGCCATCGCCAGCCAGGACAAGGCGATGGTCGCGCGCGCCAACGGCGTCGGCCCGAAGCTCGCCGAGCGCATCGT
>NZ_JAUQSZ010000011.1 GCF_030580995.1 Sphingomonas immobilis | reverse complement strand
TCCCCGGCCAGCGCCCGCCGCAAGCGCCGCCGCGCCAGGCTGCCCCGCCCCCGCCACCATCCGCACCGCCAGCGCCACCGCCGCAGGCCGCGCCCGCTGTCCCGGCCGACGCCTTCGTCGCCGCCTTCGTCAAGGCGACCGGCGTCGAGCCCGGCCAGGTCAAGGATATGTCGCCCGCCACGCTCGACCGTGCGGGGCAGCTCTTCCGCAGGCTCGTCGCCGGGCTCGTCGTGATGATCGAGGCGCGCGCGCGCGCCAAGTCGCAGATGGGTGCCGAGTCCACGAGCTTCTCTATGGACGGGAACAACCCGATCAAGTTCGCGCGCACGCCCGAGGAGGCGATGGCGGCGCTGCTCAACCCCTCGGTGCGCGGCTTCATGGAAGCGGGCGCGGCGATCGACGATGCCTATTTCGATCTCCAGTCGCACCAGATCGCGACGCTGAAGGCGATGCAGGGCGCGCTGCGCTCCACGCTCGACCGCTTCTCCCCCACCGCGATCAAGAAGCGCGCCGAAACCGGCGGGCTGATGTCGAAGATCATGCCCGGCGCGAAGGAAGCGGCGCTCTGGCAGGCCTATGAAAAGGAATTCGGCGGCGTCGCGCAGGGCTCCGACGAGGCGTTCATGGACGTGTTCGCCAAGGAGTTTCGCAAGGCGTATGACGAGCAAAACCACAAGCGAGGCAAATAGCAAAGCTATTTGCCGGTCGCGCAGCGACGCTTAAGGTCGGCCGGCGCGGGCTACGCCCGCGTCCGACGTCACGGGATTTACTCCCGTGACGGGCTGCTTGTCACTTGTGCTTGAAGGTCCAGCTCCGACCTTCAGCTTCCTCACCATTGATAAGGTACTTCATCTCGTGCGTTTCGCCGTTAGGCCAAATCACGAGCTCATGGTCGTTGATGAAGTCGACCTGAATGGCGTCTCCGCTTTCTGGGGCATTCCAGATCAACGTGAGCCTATCGCCGGGCTGCAGTTCGAAACACTCCGGCCAAGGCTCTACCGACACATAGATCGGCCCCTCTTTGTTGTTCGAGAAGGTTTGCTGAACCCTGGCCACGCTTTGGTTTACGCGGTCGTTAGTGGACTGCCTAGGTCAGAGCGGTGTTCATTCGCTCAAAGCCGTCATGGGGCTAAACCCCATGACGTCGGACGCGGGCGCGTCGCCCGCGCCGGCCGGCGGTTCGCGTCGCACTCCGCGCGAGTGGCCGGCAGCTCCGCTGCCAGCCTCGCTCCCTACTCCTTCACCTCGTCCACCGTCTTGAACCACACCATCTCCGCCTGCCACCCCTGCGCGGCGGCGGTGGAGACGAACTTGTTGGTCCAGTCCGGCCCGCGCGCGCCCAGTTGCGGCCCGATCAGATCCTTGGGGAACGGCCCCTTGCCCGTCAGCAGCAGCACGCCCGACCAGCCCGCGTGGTTCACGTCGAGCTGCATCCGGTATTTGTCGCCGCCCTGATCGGTGACGAGGCGCGGCATGTCCTTCGCGAACTTCTGGAGCTGCGGACGGCCGATCACGCCCGCATCCGGGCCGAGGAACTCGCCGTCGATCACGCCCGAAGGCTCAACGCCGACCAGCGCAAAATCCGCCTTCGGATCGGCCACGTTGATGTTCATCACCACCGTCGCCGCATTCTCGCCGGGATAGCCCGACTGGCTCGGATCGTTGGGCTGCATGCGCATCTCGAACTTGCGCTGCGGCGTGGTCAGCCGGCTCGTCGTCGGCGCGCGAATCTGGCGATAGGTGTCGAGCGCGGCGCAGCCCGATTGCGTGATCGGCGAGACTTCCTCGAAATCGATGTTCGCGCCCTCGATCTTCTGCTGCGCCAGCGCGCGGCTGATCTCGGTCTGCGCGGCACTCGGGTTGCCCGCCACGCCGGTCAGCTTCACCAGCGGGCCGCGATCCGACTTGGCGATATCGACGATCGACAGCCAGGTGCAGCTCACCGACGGCAGCGTCGCGTCGATCACGCTGCGCGCCACCTCGATCGGGTCGCGATTCTCGGCGACCTGCTGCGCCGCCGTACCGCCCGCGCCCGCGCCGCCGGTAGCGGCCGGCTTGCCGCTCAGCAGGAACCAGCCCGCCGCGCCCGCGATCGCCAGCGCCGCGACGCCGCCGCCGATCAGCAGGCCCTTGTTCGGCCCGCCCGATTCAGGAACCGGCGGTGGCGCCGGTGGCGCGGCCGAGCGCGTCAGTTCGTCGAGCACCGCATCCATCGACGCGAGGCGGTCGGCCGGGTTCGGCTTCAGCATCAGCTCCAGCACGGGGCGGATTTCCTCCGGCGCACCGGAAATGTCGACGCCCGCGCGGCGCTTGTCGACCGCGTCGACCAGGCTGCCGCCCATCTGCACGTTGCGGCCGAGCGAGATCGCCAGGATCACCAGCGCCAGGCTGTAGACGTCGGTCCACGGCCCGATCGTCCGCCCGAAATCGCCGAGCTGTTCGGGCGCCACATAGTTGAGTTTGCCCGCGAACCCGTCGCCGACGATCGTCGCCGTGCCGGGATCGAGATCCTTGGCGATGCCGAAGTCGATGATCTTCGCGCGCGCCAGCTTGCCGTCCTCGAGCAGCACGTTGTCGGGCGAGATGTCGCGGTGGATCGCGCCGAGCTGATGCGCCGCGCGCAGGCCCGATGCGAGCCGCCGCAGCAGCGCGGTCAGCTCGGCCGGCGTCGGCGCGACCTGCCCCAGCACGTCGGCAAGGTTCGATCCGTCGATATATTCGGTGACGATGTAGAGCACGCCGAGCTGCGGCTCCTGCGCCAGCACGCGGTACTGGACCAGCGCCTCGTGCTGCAGTTTCGTCAGCGTGCGCGCTTCCTTGCGGAACATCGAGATGACGTTGGGGTCCGCCGCCAGCGCGGGCAGCATCACCTTGATCGCGACGCGCTCGTCGGAATTGACGTTGCTGCCCTCGAACACCTCGCCCATGCCGCCGCGGGCGATGAAGCGCTTTACCTCGAAGATATGGTTGAGCACGTCGCCGACCTGGATGCCCTTGCCGTCGGTGCGCGGCGCGAACGACGTGACATTCGCCTCGATCGAGGTGGTGCCGGTCGGCGGGAAGGACGTCGGCGGTGCCGAATAGGGCTCGGCCGGAGGCGGCGGCGTCTGCTCGCGCGGCGGCAGCGATCCGCCTGCCGGGATGAAGACGGTCTTGGGCTCTTCGCCCTCGTTGCCAGGGGGCTGGTCCGGGGTGTCGCCGTTCATGACAGGATCGATCCGATTGGAGTGTTCAGCGAAAGCATCGTCGTCTCGTTGAGGCCGACGATCGCGATGGTGACATTGTCGGGCGCGCCGCGGTCGAGCGTCATCTGCGTGAGCTTCTCGCGCGCTTCCTCGTGATTGGGGGTGGTCGAGAGGATCTCGGCGATCTCCGCATCGCTCACCTGCCCGGTCAGCCCGTCGCTGCACAGCAGGAAGACGTCGCCCGGCTCGGCCTCGTCGGCGATCGCATCGACCTCGACATCGGCCTGCACGCCGACCGCGCGGGCCAGCACGTGGCTCATCGGATGGCCTTCGGCATCCTCGGGCCGCATCAGGCCGCGATCGACCATCTCCTGAACCTGCGTGTGATCCTTGCTGATCTGGATGAGCTGCCCATGCCGCAGCAGATAGCCGCGGCTGTCCCCCACCCACAGCACGCAGAACCGCCGCCCGGTGACGTGCAGCGCGACGACGGTCGATCCCATCTGGATGTCGCGCGCGGTCGCCTCGCTGAAGACCTCTTCGTTGGCGCGGTGGATGGCGTCGGCGATGGCGTGACAGGCCGCGTCGAAATCCGCCGGCACCGGCAGCTTGCCGAGCGCGGCGACGATCGCCGCCGACGCCCATTCGCCGTTCTCATGTCCGCCCATGCCGTCGGCAACCGCCCACAGCCGGATATCCGGGCCGTCGCAGAACGCATCCTCGTTGTTGGTGCGCACGCGCCCCACGTGGGTTCCGACCGTACTGTCTATTCTCAGGTCGTTCACTTAGGCAGTCTTCCGTTTGGCGAGCATCGTTCGAAACAGGTTGTAGGGCCGTGCGCCCTCCAAGGAAACAGGGTCGAAGTCGTCCCCGCCGAGCGTCCACCAGAAGGATTGCTCGACGATCTCCTCCCCCGGCTCGGCGGGCAGCGCCCGCGCGGCTGCGAACAAGGTGTCGGCATCCCAGCCGCCCCCCAGCGCCTCGTACAGCAGGGCCTCGCACGCCTCGGCCGCGCCAGGTGCGCGGTCATCGCTGAGCCCGGTCAGTGCGACGAGGATCGGGAAGCGGCGACCGGCGGAATCGATCGACGGCGCAATCGCCCCCGCCGACCATGCTTCGCCCTCCGGCGCCACGAAGCGCCACGGCGGCGCGACATCGTAGTGATCGACGAAATCGTCGCCGAGCATGTCGCGCGCCTGGCTGAGCGAATCCGACAGCCAGAGGTCGAGCGCGTCGCGATCCGCCGCACCGATGCCGCGCGCCACGAAATCGCCGTGCGCGGGGAGCTTTCCGAACAGGCGCGCCTCGATCAAAGCACGCTCGGGCAGCGGAACGACCAGATGCCGCCGCGGCTGAAAGGATTCTGCTCGGTCGGCAACTGGACGAGGAACACGGCCGATGCATTGCCCTCGCCGAACGTCACCTTGATCGCCTTGGGCCCCGAGTTTTCCTTGGTCGCCAGGTCCATCAGCTTGAACAGCGCCCAGGGCCCCTCGGTCTCGAACGTCTTGAGCTGCGTCGGGGCCGCCCCCGCTGCGCCGCCCGCCTTGTTGAGCGTCACCGCTGCCTCGGGCAGGCCGCTCAGCGTCCACTGGATCGGCTTGGCCGCGTTGCCGGGCGCGGTGAAGGTATAGGTCGCGCCCCCGCTCGAGATCACCACCGATCCGACGTCGCTGCCCATCTTCACCAGGCTGACCTTGAGCGGCAGGCCACCCGCCAGCAGGTCGCGGATCTGCGATGCCTTGGTGAACTGTTCCGGGCTCGCCGGGTCGAGCGTCGCCGCGACGGGATCGTCCGCCTTCCAGCGCGCCACCGGCCCGGTCACGTCCATCAACGGTTTCAGCCGCTGCTGCGTGAAGCTGTCGAGCACCCCGCCCGCGCCGAACACGCGCATGACATCAACTGTCGCCGCATCCGCTGCGGCGCCGCCGAAAAAAGGGTAGTGCTCCTGCGCGACCTCCTGGCAGGCTGGAAGGACGGCGGTCTTGTACCCGTCGGAAACCGCACCGGTCACTGCGCTGACCTGCGCGCTGGTGCCGCCGCCCGCCGCCCCGGCCGTGAAGCTCTGCAACTGCGGCGGGGCTCCGGCCGAAAGCGCCTTCACCTTGGCCATCGCCGCCGCCATCGCCGCCTGGCTGGCATCGGCGCCGCCACCGCCGCCGACCGATTGCGCGGCAAGCAACGCCGGCCCCGCCTCCTTGATCGCGGCGGTGAAGTCGTCGATCGGGCCGGGCGATTTCTCGTCGCCGACATAATCATGCACCGGCTCGAAATAGTTGGTGATCTCCTCGCCGGCATCGAGCCCCATCGCGCGGCCACCGTTGAAATCGGTGGAAAGCCGCCCGATCGCGCTGCGGTTGAGCTGCTGGCGCATCACGCGCTTCGCACCCGCCTGCACGCCGCCCGCGAAGATCGTGTTCTTGCGCAGTTCCAGCAGCACGCGCTTCAGCGGCGACGGCATCTTGGTCATCGCGCCGAATGCGGCGGTGTTGGAGAAATAGTTCGCGGGCTGCATCACCTTGATGACGTTCTCCCACGCCGCGATATAATCCTTGGCATAGCGGCCTGCGACACCCGGGCGGAGATTGCTCATCTCCTCCTTCATGCCGCCGGTGTTCGCGTCGGATCCCATCACCCACAGATCGCGCTTCAAATCCTCCTGCACGGTCGCGAGGCCGAGCGTGTAGGTCTTTTCGAAGCCGCCGCGCGTGAAGAAATACGGCACGCGCGTGTTCAGCACCTGGTCGGGATTGGCGAAGGCGATCGCATCCCCCTGCGACAGGATATCGGCGACCAGCCAGTCCGGGCCGGCGGTCATCGCCTTCTGCTTCATCACGGCATAGGCGCGGTCGCCCATCGACAGCGTGCCGATCGCGGCGCGCGCCTGCGCCACCATCGCGCCGTCGACCGGGGGCTTGCGGCCCGGCCACACGCTGGCGAGATCCTTGTCGCCGAGCAGCACGGTAAGGTGATTGGCCAGCCCGTCGCGCTCGACCTGGCTGTCGGCACCCGGATAGACCGTCGTCGCCCAGTCGGACTTCACCCAGGAAGCGACCGCCTTCGCGTCCATCGGCCCCTGCTGGCCGAGTTCGAGATAGACCTTGAGCGGCTCGTACAGCTTCATCGGGTCGCCCCCGCTCGCCTGCATGAACTGCTCGAGCCGGATCATCAGGCGCGGCAGGAAGATGCGGCGCAGCGCCTCGCGGTACGTCTCCTCCGCCTGCTGGCTGAGGCTGCTCTGGTAGAGGCCGAAGGTCATGCTGAGCGGAGGCCCGCCGTTCTGGCGATCGGCATAGCCGCGCGGCAGGTTGCGCAACAATTGCAACGCGGGCAGCGCCGCGCGCAGATCGGGATCGCCCTCGCGCACCTGCTTCAGGTCGATGCCGGCGTCCTTCAGCGCGACCTGCGCCGCCTGCGTCTTGACGATCAGATCCTGCTGGAAAGCGCGATTGGCGAAGAAGCTCATCGTCCATAGCGCAAGCGTGATGACGACCACCGCAGCCACCCCGGCGAGCGCGCCGACGAGCTGCGTCCGCTGTCGCGCCCGCGCGCGCGGGTCCATCGTGACGAGGCCGGCTTCGGGGAACATCACCTCGGTCAGCAGGCGGTTGAGGAAATAGGCGCGGCCGGAGCCGCCCTGGCCCGAACGAACCTGCGCGGGGCGGTCGAACACGTCGGCCATGCCCGACATGATGCGGTCGAGCGGTGCGCCTTCCTGCACGCCGCTGGTCAGGTAGAAGCCGCGCATCGTGCCGACCTGTTCGTCGCCCGACACCATGGCGCCCTCGACGAAGCGCATCAGCCGTGCGCGCAGCGACTGTACCTGCGACGGAAAGCCGAGCAGCAGGCTGCGGCGCAGCGGATCGACTTCCTCGAACACGCGCTTGGCCTGCCGGTCCGCGACCGCCTGCGCCATCTCGTCGAACGCGCGCGCCAGCACCTCGCCGTTCGGGCGGCCGCTCTTGTAGTCGCAGGTAGAGCCGAGCACCGAACGCCGGCCCTCGACGTCGAGATCGTCGAAATATTCGATGAAGCCGGCCAGCAGATCGGCCTTGGTCAGCATCACGTACACCGGCGCCGAAACCTCGAGCTCCTTGCGCAGCTCGACCAGCCGGCGGCGCACCGCGCGCGCGTGGCTGTCGATCCGCTCGACGTCGCTCGCGATCAGCTCGTCGACACCGATCGCGACGATGATGCCGTTGACCGGCTGCAACGGGCGATGCTTCTTGAGCAGGCCGAGGAACGAGGTCCAGCCCTTGCTGTCGACCTGATAGTCCGAATCCTGCGTGGTGTAGCGCCCGGCGGTGTCGATCATCACCGCTTCGTCGGCGAACCAGAAATCGAGGTTGCGGGTTCCCCCGACGCCCTTCACCGCATTGTCGGCGAAGGGGAAGCGCAGGCCGGAGTTGAGCAGCGCCGTCGTCTTGCCCGCCCCCGGAGGTCCGATAATGACGTACCATGGCCGCGTGTAGAGATAGTCGCGCTTCTTGCCCGCGCCGGTCTTGAGCTGGCCGAGCGCATCCTGCATCCGCTTGGCGAGCGCCTTGCCTTCCTCATCGGCGGCGTTCGGCCCGGCGAGCTCGGCGGCGAGCGCGGCGGCCGCCTTCTTCGCCTTGCGCACGCGCAGGAACGCGAAGATCCCCCACACGCCGAAGATGACAAGCACGCACAGCGCGCGGATATACCAGGGGTTGAAGAACGCGACGAGGAACGGCAGCCCGACCGCGAAGACGAGCGACAGCAGCACGCAGCACAGGATGGTGATGAACCACCAGCTCTTGAAGAATTTCACGTCGCCAGCCCCCTCAGTAGACGCGCGGCACGATGACTTCGACGCGGCGGTTCTGCGATTTGCCCGCCGCGGTCGAATTCGGTGCGATCGGCACGGTATCCCCCATGCCCTTGGTCACGACCCGCGCCGGATCGCCGATCGCGGTGCGGATGATCTTGCCGACCGTCTCCGCGCGCGCCTGCGACAGCGCCATATTGTCCTGGAAGGGCGATGCGCTGGACAGCTTGTCGGTATCGGCATGGCCCTCGATCGAGACCGTGCCCTTCTCGTCCTTCACCGCGTCGCCGATCTTCTGGAACAGCGCCTCGCGGCCCGGCGCCAGCACGTCGGAACCCGATTCGAAGAGCTGGCCCACGGTGGTGCGCACGCGAACCGTCTGGCCGTCCTCGACCACGGTCACTTCCTTGGCGGCGATCTCGTTGGCGAGGAAGGTCTTGAGCTTGCTCGATTGCGCGCCCTCGCTCGGCGGCATCGCGGCGGCGGGGCGCGACATGCTCAGCCGGTCCTCGGGCATCGTCCCCGACAGCGCCTGATACGGCGCATCGGCCGTCGACATCAGGATCAGCCGCAGGATGATGTAGACGACCAGCAGGAACGCGAGCGCAGCGGCGGCGGCGAGCGCGATGATGCTCCAGAAGCCGAGCTTGCCGACCGGTGCCTTCTCCCCGCGCCAGCGCGGCGACATTTCCATCATCGACAGCGAGCGGACGTGCTGGAGCGCGCCGTGCAGCCGCGTCATGATCTCGTGCAGGCGGCGCTTGCCGTCGGGCATCACGCGGAAGCGGCCCTCGAACCCGGAGGCGAGGCAGGCGTGATACAGCTCGATGATGTCGAGATTGTCGGCCGGCGTGCGCAGCATGTCGTCGACGAGTTGCCAGAAACGGTCGCCGCCGATATTCTCCTGGAAGAACTGGACCACCATGGACCGGCGCGCCCATTCCGCGCCGTCGGTGCCGACGCTCGGCAGGTTCTGCGCGATATCGTCGATCGTCGCGCACACGGCGTATTTTGCGCGCTGGCGCGTCTCCTCGCTGTAATGCGGCTGGATGGCACGGTCGAACTGCGCGATCAGCGCGGTCGCTTCCTTGTGGAACTGCGGCATCGGCGCGCGGATGCGGCCGGCGCGGATCCCGGCGGCGAGCGCGAGCACCGGCCCCGCTTCCGTCAGCATGATGTTGCGCACGGTGCGCGGCGTGGCGGGCAGCGGCACGTCGTCCTCGGCGAGGCGCGACGGCGCGAACGACGCCGCCTGCGGCCCCTGGCCCGATCGCGACATCGGCGGCGGCGCGGCATAGCCCGGCGTCTCCTGCACCGGCGGCGCATAGGCGGGCGGCGCGGGCGGCGTGCCGAAGCCCTGCGGCGCGCCCCAGGCGGGCTGCTGCGGAGGCGGCGGAGCGCCCCAGCCCTGCTGCTGCGCGGGCGGCGGCTCGCCCCCGCCCTGCTTCAGGCCCTGCAGCGGAGACGGCCGGAAGACCGTCTTGTTGCCCCCACCGCTATTGTCTCCGCTCATCTACCCGACCTCTTCACGCACCAGAGTTCCATCTTGAGCTGCGGCCAGTCGCCCGCGACGTGCAGGCCGAGCGCGGGGGCCGAGGCGAAGTCGCGCCAGTCGGGCACGCCGCGATCCAGCTCGAAATAGACGTAGCCGGGCAGCACGCGAAGCTGCGGCGGCGGCGTCGGCGTATGCCGCAGCGGCACGCCGGGCAGCGCCGAGTCCACGATCTGCCGCATCTTGGTGATCGACCCGATCTTGGCGACCGCCGGGAACAGCCCGCGGATCTCCTCGACCGGCGACGCCGCGTTGACCGCGAGGTAGAAATAGCCGGTCGTGTAGAGGTTGTGATCGGTGATCTTCGACACGTACGCGCCGGGCCCCGCATTCTCGAGCGGCATCTGGATCGCGGAGCGTTCGAACACCGCCGCCAGCATCGACTGCAGCAGGTCGATCACCGGATCGAAACACGCCTGCGGGTTCTCGTGATCGTAGAGCGGCAGCGGCGGTGCCTTGCGGTCGAGCCGGATCAGCGTGGCAAGCTCGCCCGCCATCGAGATGAACGTCTCGTACAGCCGCTCGGGATGCACCACCGGCAACGCCTCGATATGCGTCAGCACCGGCAGCCACTTGTTGAGCGCCTGCAGCAGCAGGAAGCTCGCAAAGGTCTCGGCACCACCATCGGTCGCCTCGACCGCGCGCACTGCCAGCTCGTCGGCGCGCTGCGTCGCGCGGCCGGCGATGTCGGTGATGACGCCGCGCAGCCGCTGCGCCGCCGCGAAGGAAAGCGTCGGCGGAATGAAGCGGTCGTCGAACATCAGCCGCTTGTTCTGCACCTCGCGCACGCGCGCGACGCCCAGCGTCACGCGGCCATAGGTCTGGTCGCGCGTCACGCCGAACTGCAGATTGGGACGGCCATATTCGATCGGTTCGGTCGTCCGGTCGTCGGAAAAGGCGTCCGCGGTCTCGCTCTCGTCGACGACGAAGCGCGCCTCCAGCGTGCGCTCGCCCGCCTCGCGGAATTCGGTCGCGCCGAGCTGCTGCGCGGGCAGCGTCAGGTACAGCACCGCCTCGCGCGCATCGGCGGGCACGTCGAGCGGCGGCGGCGGCGGAATGTCGTCGGGAATCGAGAACGGCGTGCCGTCGGGCATCACGCCGCTGGCGCGCACCACGCCGAACTTGCCGAGCGAGGCGAGGTCTTCATTGACGACGAGATCGGTGAAGCCCCACGGCCACGGCCCCATGCTGTCGACGCGCGCCCGGACCTGCGCGTCGATGAATCGATCCTGCGCCTGGAAATGCTGGGGACGAAGGAACATCCCCTCCCGCCAGGCGACTCGATTCTTTCCGGCCATGTATCTTCGCCCCCTCTTCAGCGCAGCTAAGCACAGCTTCATTCGCCTATAAAGGCGGCTTGCCGTTCGTCACTCTAATTGTGATAGGGAAAGCGAAACAATGTTTGGGCGGGACTAAGAATGGGCGCGCACGGCGACGACGATACGTCGTTCAATCCCAAGACGTGGCTGTCTTCGTCCGATCCCGAACCTCCCGCCGACAAGACTCCGCCGCCCGCGACCAAGAATACGTCCGGCGACGAACCGTCGTTCGACCTGCGCAGTTGGGGCAACAGCGCCGAACCCGCGCCTCCGCCGCCGCCCGCACCCGCTCCGCCGCCGCCGCCTTCGGCTGCCCCCCCGCCCCCCGCCGACCCGGGCGCCGCGACGCGCAAGACGCGCCTGCTGCTCGCAAGCGGCTCTTGCGCCGTGCTGCTTGCCGTCGGTGCGGGTGTGGCCTTCGTCGCGCGGCCCGGTGTCATTGGCAGCAAGACCGTGCAGGCCGCCGACGCGGCCGTCGCCAACGCCACCGGCCCGGTCGATCCCGAGGCCGTCGCCACCACCGGCCCCGCCGTGCCGAGCAGGCGCACCCTTGTCGTCGGCAGCGCGGCGGAGATCGTCGATGCGCTCAAGGCCGCGGGCGTCATGCCGCGCGACATCGAATCGATCCGCAAGGCCTCGGTCGTGTTCGGCGACACCGCCGGGGAGATCAAACTCGCCTTCGACATCCAGGGCCCGGACGGCAACGCCCAGCTCCTCAACTTCGAGGCCACCCGCGCCGACGGCTCGGGCGTCACCCTCACGCGCGGCGCGGACGGCAATTTCGGATCGAAAGCGATCTCGGCAGACCTGGAAACCAAGATCAAGGTCGTGCGCGGCGAGCTCGACGGCACCAGCTTCTACACCTCGGCCGTCACCGCCGGCGTGACGGACAGCCTGATCGGCGATTTCGCCAACGCCTTCAGCTTCGATTTCGACATGCAGCGCGAAGTCGCGCCCGGCGACATCTTCGAGGCGGCGTTCGAACAGGCCTACAACCCCTCGGGCGAGGCGGTCGGCGTACCCAAATTGCTCTACGTCTCGCTGCAGACCGCCGCCAAGTCGCGCGCGCTCTACCGTTTCCTCGCGCCTGGCGAGAAGGAGCCGAAATGGTATGACGGCAACGGCAAGAGCACGCAGCGCGCGCTGATGCGCACCCCCGTCGATGCCGCGCGCATCTCATCCGGCTTCGGCTGGCGCGTGCATCCGGTGCTCGGCTACATGAAGCTCCACAAGGGCACCGACTTCGCCGCGCCGATCGGCACGCCGATCTACGCCTCGGGCGACGGCGTCGTCGTCTGGGCGGCGATGAAGGGCCCCAACGGAAACCTCACCAAGATCCAGCACGACAATGGCTGGATGACTTTGTATCTCCACCAGAAATTGTTCATGCCCGGCATCGTCCCCGGCGCGCGCGTCCATCAGGGCGAGAAGATCGGCGAGATCGGCCTCACCGGCCGCACCACCGGCCCGCACCTCCACTATGAGGTCCACATCAACGGCGAACCCGTCAATCCGCTCGAGATCGACATGAGCGCGGGCGGCGGCGTGCAGAAGGGGCTGGAAGGCCCGGCGCTGGCGGCGTTCGTCAAGGAACGGAACCGGATCGATAAATCCCGGGCGAGCGCAGCCAATTAACGCCGTTACTTGGCGGTGCGCGAAGCGCAGCGCTCGACCCGGCCGGCGGGTCGTGCGCAGCAACGAACCCGGCCGACGGCTTCGCCGTCGGCACCGCTGCTAACACTCGCCTACAGTCAGCCGACGATCTTCAGTAGGGAGCCTCAATTCGATATGCGTTGCCGTCCGGCGACAATTCTCGAAAACGCGAAGCATCCTATTTGCTCTGCCCGGAAGCGGCCCCTGTCGATGCCGGAGACGCAACTGGATCGGCTGGGTTGTACTTTTCGACGAATGCGGCCGCCGCCTGCAACATCGCCAGCCGGGTCTCACTCCTGGATAGCCAGTGATCTTCGCTGCGTAACGTAACGAACTCGACCGTCTTTCCCTGGCGGCGCAGCGCCGCGGCCATATCCTTGCTCTGATCATAGCGCACGACGGTATCGTCCTTGCCATGGACAAGCAGGACCGGCGCCGTGACCCTGTCAACGAAACGAATGGGTGAGATGGCGGCCAGATTCCTGCCCGATCCGACTTCCTGCGCCAGACTACGGATCAACGTACGGTCGCCGCCGCTTTCGTCGCGATCAGTTGCTACCATCTTCGCGACATCGCTGACCCCCGCAACCGCGACGGCACAGCGATAGAGACCTTGCTGCAGCGTGACACCGGCAAGTGCAGCATACCCTCCATAGCTGGCGCCCATGATACAGGCTCGCTTTGGATCAGCGATGCCTTGCTGCACCAGAAACGCCAGGCCGTCCGAGATGTCGGTCTGCATCTTGAGGCCCCACTCTCCGTTGCCGGCGTGCCGGAAGGCCGCGCCATACCCGGTGGAACCCCGGAAATTCGGCTGCAGTACCGCATAGCCGCGCGCGGCGAACGCCTGCGCCCACCAGTCGAAACCGACCGTGTCATGTGCGGCGGGACCGCCATGCGGGAAAAGCAACACGGGCAGTCCCTTGGCCTCTCGACCGGCTGGCAAGGTAAGCACGCCGGCGATCTCCGTACCGTCGCTCGCTTTGTACCGTATCATCTTGACCGGCCCGACCTCGGCAGCCGGTACGACGTAGGATTGTCCGATCGGTCGAGCATCGCCGCTTTTGATGTCAACGAGCCACCAAGTTTGCGGATCATCGCGACCGTCGGTCACGGCGATCAGCTTGTTGAAGCCATCGTTCCAGTCGGCCAGCGTCACTACGGACCCAGGAAAAGCCTTGAGCGTAGCGTTTGCGATCTTCTGCTGCCGCTGATCGAAGAAATGATATTCGGGAGCGTCGCCGGCAGGGCTGTAACCGAGGAACTGGCCGGTATGTTGATCGAAGAAGCTACGCTCGATCTCCACATTTCCCAATATTTCACTAGATGCGCCACCGTCGAGCGGCACTTCGATCCAGTGACTTGCCCCACTCTCATCGTCGGTTGTTCCGTAGATCAGGGTCGTGCCCTTGCTTCCCAGTCCGACGAGATCGATGCCACCGAATCTGCTTCTGCCCGTCGCAATCTTGTGGCCCGCTCCGTTCTCGATAGTCCAGCTTCCGCTATTCGATACGAAGTCGAGCGTCGCACCGATGCCGCCCGACGAATTGATCAGCCAGCTACGAAAGACGTCATCTTCAGCGTGCAGCCCGATCATGCGGGAGGAACCAGTATCGAGATCAACCTCGAAAAGGGCGGGTTTGGTGCTAACGAGGTATCGTTCGGTCTTTCCGCCGCCCTCGAGCGTGATCGCGCTGAAATACCCATACCATTTGCCGCCACGCTGACGCACGCCGTAGAAGCCCCGCACCCCTCCGGTCACGGCGGATTTTCCCTGAAAAACGGACCAAATCTTCTGGCCCTGTCCAAGCGGCACGACGATGGCGGAATACAGTTCCGCCTTGTCGGCGGTGAAACCAAGGCCGAGCGCGACCGTATCCGACTTGTAGATGATGACCCGGTCATCGCCGGCCCAGAACAGGTCTCGGATCTTCACTTGCCCCAGAGGAAGCGTAAAGATCGCCTCGGCGTTTTTGCCAGTCACCACCAGACGGCGCTGATCTCCAATCGTTCCGATGATCGCGACCAGATCGCCGGATGGAGAGATCGCTGCCCGTTCGAAGCCCGGCATTTGGCCATACACCGAAAGAGGCGTGACTGCCGCACTTGCTTGCGCAGCAGCAAGGTCGAACAGGCAGAGTAGCGCAAACGATAGTATCGCCAGAAAACGCTTCACGGCATCTCCCCCTCTTTTTCGCGCAGCTTAAGATCGCTTCAGGGCGCTTACAATTTATTTGCTGCGGCTTTTCCGTCGAAGGCAGCAGGTCGCCGCCCCATCAGCCCTGTTCCCGGCGCGGGCTCCAAAGTCCGCTTTCCATCCAAAGCAGACTCCGCTGTCCTACAGGCACCCGCCCGCGCTATCGTCGCCATCGCTCTTTCTCACCGTCGACTCGCCCGTCCCGCCTACCGCTCCCGAACGTGTCGAAGGGGTGCGGATCGGTGTCACCTTCGTGTGACTTCCTGCGCTCGATTGGTGCAAAATCGGAAACGATCGCGCCTTACAGTTTCGATTCAGGCGTCAATCTGTCAAGCGAGCTATCGCTCTGGGCGTCGTTGCCGCCTCGTTGCCGCGCTACTCGGCGCGCTCCAGCCGGTTCCGCACCAGCAGCACCAGCGGCACGACCAGCGCCACCAGCGTCAGCGTCATCGCGATGCTGGCATTGAGGCCTTCGGTCGATCCGCCCCAGCTTTTCGGGCCGAACAGCTCGAAGTTGAAAAGCGATCCGAACGTGCCGACGCCGGGGTTCGGGTCGAGCCCGAGGATCATCTGCTCCGCGCCGTTCCACGCGAAATGCGCCGCCACTGCGCCGAGGATGCCGCGCCCGTACGCCGCGAGGATGCCGAACAGCAGCCCGCCGAGGAACAGGTTGGCGAAGGTGATGATCGCGCGCTCCTCGCCCAGACTGTGCAGCACGGAGAAAGCGAGCGCCGCCACGAAGATCGCGACCGGCGGCCCCCACGCCTTCGCAAACGTGCGCTGCAGCCAGCCGCGGAAATAGACTTCCTCCGCCGCGCTCTGCAACAGGATCAGCGCCGCGCCCCAGGCCAGCATCGCCGCCGAATTGGCATGTGGCGGGCCGAGCTTCAGCGATCCGACGATGCCGGCATAGCCCGCCGTCACCGTCACGCCGAACAGGCCGACGAACAGGCCGAGGCCGAGCATCGCCAGCGGCCGCCGCCCCGGCTTCAGCGCGTTGACGCCGCACAGCGCACCGCCGATCACGCCGACGATCAGCAGCGCGCCGTAGATCGCGGCGGTGAACACCGTCTCGACGATCGCCGGCGTCGCCGCACTGTCGAGCTTGACCAGCACCGGCTCGATCGCGGTCGGCCCGTAGAGGATCACCCCCGATGCGATCGCCAGCCCCGCGATCAGCGCAACGCCCGCGCGGACGTGCTTCGCCACCCCGGTCGTCGCTGCGGCCTTGTCGGCCGTGACCGGCGGCACCGCCGCCGCAGTCGCGTTCATTCGAATTCCCCTATCGGCGTATCGCCGTCGAACAGATGCCCGCCGCGCAGCCGGAACACATGGTCCTTGCCCTCGACCTCGATCGCATATTGCCGCACGCCGTCGAACCATTCCTCGATCTGCTCGGGCGGCGCGCTCGTCAGATAGGTCTTGAACACGCGCGGATCGTAGAAGCGGAACATCACCGTGGACGCATCGGGCATCCGCACCTGCATGAACTTGCGGAAGTGGCGGCGCAGATCGGCAAGTTGCAGGTCCGATTCGACCAGGATGCCCCAATTCTTGCCGGCGCCGTGGTGCCGCCAGATATTCAGCAGCGGCTCCTGCTCGTCGATGCGCACGATATGCGGCGACGCCACCACCAGCGCGGGGTCGACATTGCCCGCGAACAGGCACTCGCGGTCGCGGCATTGCAGGATCAGGCCGTAGAGGCGCGAATCCTGGGCCGTGTCGATCAGCGCAAACCAGTCGCTCAATTGCAGATCTCGTTGAAGGGCTTGCCGTCCTTGGCCGATGCGACCAGCGCCTTGGCCTGCGCTTGCGGGTTGGTCGGCGTCGCCATGCCGTCCGCGCTCATGCCCGCGCCGCCGCCGCCGCCTGCGCCCCCGTTGCCGCTCTCGCCGATCAGCACCGTGAAGAAGCCGAGGATGATCTTGCCACCATGCACGGTCGGGTCGCCCATCCGCGCGGCCATCTTGAAATTGGCGAGCACCGTCGGCGATCCCATCGCGATCGCATCGGGCGGGCCGACGCAGGTACACATATCGAACTGCCCGGCCTGCGGCAGGAAGCCGGTGAGGATCGTCGGCGCGCATGGCGGCAGGATCGGGCCGCCGACATGCGGCACCACGCCCGTCACCATCGGGCAGACATGCATGTCGGTAACGCGGGCTGCGGGCGGCATCAGATCACTCCCGAAAAGCGTTGGGTGTGGGCCAAGTCTACGCCTCCGCCATCTTCGAGCGCAACCGACTCAGCGCGCCGCCACCGCGGGCGCCTTGCCCGGCGGGGAGAGCATCGCCTTGGTGCTGTCGCCGACCACGAAATACGGCGCCCAGTAGAAGGGGTGCGAATACGCCGGCTTGTGCATCAGGTCGCGCTGCGCGGCCTGCAGCGCGGTGCCGATCGAGGTGGTGCGTGCCGAGGTGTAGAAGATCTTGATGAAATCGAGCGACTCCTGCTCGGCCGACACCTGCCAGTAGGTGGCGAGCACGGCGCGGGCGTTGGCGGTCAGGAAGGCACGAACGAGGCCTTCCAGCGTCGAACCCGATTCCTCCTGGCCCGACGCGCGCGCCAGCGATTCGTCCTTCACGCCGCTGGCCGTGTCGCATGCCGACAGCACGACGAGGTTGGCGTCGAGCCGCAGGCGCGCAATTTCGGAGAAGCTCAGCAGCCCGTCCGAATCCGCATCGCCGAACGACGTGACGAGCGCGGGCGGCGACTTGGAACAGCCCCACTGCCCTTCCTCAAGGCCGTGCGTCGCAAAGTGCAGCACCTGGAAGTCCGCCAGGTCGCTGCGCGCCTCGAGCGCGGTGTCGCTGAACGCGGCGTCGATGATCATCGGCGCATTGGTCTGGCCGAGCGCATCGGCGGCGACGACCAGTTCCTGCTTGTTGATCGGCTTGAAATCGCGCGAGAGTGCCGCGAGCAACTCATACGGCACCGAACAGCCGAACCCGACGCTGACCATGTGCGACACGCCCGATCCCGCCGCCGGCGCCTGATGCTCGCCGAGCCCGAGGAACGGGTTCTTCGCGATCGACGGCGGCAGCGCGCGCGCCACCAGGAACGATCGCGGCGAGATCGCGGTCGAGATCGTGATCTTGTCGGCAAGGAACGCCGTCTTCGAGAAGTCGAACGGATCGGCCGGCTTCACCTTGGGATCGAACGCCGTCACCAGCGTGCCGAGCGGCAGATTGGCGAGCGGCCCCGACGGATCGACCACGACGGCAGCCGATTTCATCAGCGCTTCGCGCGCCGGGCCGGTCAGCTTGAGGAACAGCACATAGGCCTTGCCCGTCGCGAACGGCACCAGCTTGCCCGAATCGAGCTGCCCGTCGATCGATGCGCGCACGTCGGCACCGATCTGGTCCATCGTCTTGCGCTCGGCTTCATTGGCGGCGACGCGGTAGATGTAAGTCTGGTCGGCGCTGATGAACACGCCGTATGCGCGGCGGCTTAGCGAGGAGACCTTGAGATAGGCTTCACCCGGACGCAGCGCCTTGCGGAGCTCGTCGATGGTCGCGGGACGGTCGTCGACGCTGCGGAAGCGGCTGTCGGTCGCAAGGCTTGCGTCGATATCGAGCAGCTTGGCCTCCGCCGTGCGACGCTGCGCTTCCAGCCCATCGGCCGATCCATCCTTCGCGGTGGTCGCGGCGGCGATGGCATAGCGCAGACGCGTCACCTCGCGCTCGACTTCGGCACGGTCGCGCACCTTGGCACCGAGCGTGGGATCGGCGGTGACGATGTTCTGCAGCTGGCTGAGCTGGCGCGCGACAGCGGGCTCGCCGGACGACTGGATCGCACGGAAGAAGCGCTCGTAGGTGTCGGGCCGGACACCGTCGGCAGCCTCGGCGACGAGCAGGTCGAGATAGCCCTCCATCCCGTTCTGCATGGTCGTGCCCGACGTATTCGACGCGATCATCGCATCGACTGCGGTCGCATATTGGTCGCGGATCGCATTCTTGTCCGCGCCCGTTTGCGCGAAGATGCTGGCGCGTTCGAGAGAGGCCTCGGCAATGGCCGGCTCGTTGCCCGTTCCCGCCGACGCGATCGCGCCGCGCCGCAGATCGTCGAGCGCCGCGTCGAAATGCGCGAGCGCCTCCGGCCAGTTCTTTTTGTACGCGGCGAGGCGACCCTTCTGGCGTTCGATGCGCGCGCCCAGCCACAGCACCTGACCCTGGTCGATCCGCTCGTTCTGCAGCAGACGATAGGATCGATCGGCGAGCTCCACCGCCCGCGCCGCGCCGGCTTCGTCGGCGATCGCGAACAGCGCAACGCTGCGCGCCCAGTTCGCCTGCGCGTCGAGCACGACCTGCGACAGTTCCGCAGAATCCGGGATCGCGATCGCGGTGGCGACGTCGCTCTTGCCGCCGCCCGACTGGTTGAGCCGGCGAATGATCGACGGGTCCATCAGCGGCTGGTCGGCCGACACCTGCCCGGAGACGAGCTTGTCGAGCGAGGCCAGCGACTCCCGGAACTGGCGGCGATTCAACAGATCGAGCGCATGATAGGCGTCACGCTTGCGCTGCAGGAAGGTCGTCCGCGCGCTGGCGTTTTCCGCCATCAGCTGGTCGGCCTCGGCGAAGTGATCCTTGGCGCTGTCGGCGAAGGAGATGTTCGAGTCCGCAAGGCCCGCTTCGAGTGAGAGTTCGGCGCGCGTCGCCGGCTCGGCATCGCCCGGCAGGCGGCTGAGCGCGTCGTTCAGCACGCGCGACGCCTCGACGTGCAGGCCCTTGTGATTGAGGCTGATGCCCTGCGCGAGCGCGACGGACGGATCGAACGCGCGCGCCGCCGCGGCGGCCTCGGCCGATGCCGCGGGTGCTGCGGGCAGCGACGCCACCTCGATCGTGCTCTTGGTCTCGCGGCCGGCATCGCCGCCGCCCGACTTGCGCCCGGCGATGATCGCGATGCCTTCCTCGAGCGGCCCGAGCAGCGGCAGCGCCGCATCGGCGACAAGCCGCGACTTGCCGACGACGAGATCGACCCGCACCGTCTCGGCGGTCAGCAGCTTGTCCTGGCAACGCCGCGCAGTGCCCTTGATCCCGGCGATCGTGATCGGCGCGGCCTCGCCGCAATCGAGCGTCGCGTCGATCGGCTTCAGCGCCTCTTCCGAGGCATCGACGATGCGCATCACGCCAAGCGGACGGCTGGCGGTCACGTTGCGGCAGGTAATGAAATACGACACCGCGAAGCGATCCGATGCCGCGGGATCCTTCCAGGCGCGCGTCGCGACGCACGGTTCCTGGTTGGCGTTGCGGCCGAGCGAGATCACGTCCTGCTTCGCCGAAAGCCGCGCGCCCGCTCCCTGCGGCAGCGCCATCGCGGTCGCCGCACCCAGCAGCACGATCGTACGGATCGGAGAGATCGGACGGCTCACTTGGCGTTCTCCTCAGGCTTCGTGCAGCCGCCCGGCTTATTGGGGTCGCAATCCTCCGGCGGCAGGTACGGCGCATCGATCGCCGCGACGCCGGTGAACAGCGCCTCGTTGTTGCCGCCGATCACGGGATCGAACGGCACCGAGAAATTGTCCGCCGATTTGAAGATGTCGAGCCGGCTGGCGTCGAACACGTTCAACGAGGGCTGGATCACGGTGGTGTTGATGCAGCCCGCGCCGCTGCCGATGATGCAACCGTTGAGGCGCGAATTCGGCACGTTGATGCCGCTCGCGACGATCACTGTCGATCCCAGCACCGCCGTCGCCGTGCCGGTGATCTGATTGATCGATCCGAACAGGCCGAAGCTGTTGGGGATCGCCGCGCCCGGGCCCTGCAGCGTCAGCGCGCCCGAAACCGGCGTGGCCGATGCGCTGCCCAGCACCGCGCCGGTGTTGAAGCCGATCAGGCCGGTATTCTGGAACACCGCGTAGCCGCCATATTGCACCGTCAGCTTGTTGGCGCTGAGCGTGACCGGCACGGTCTGGTCGTAGATCGCGTCGACCAGCCCGGCGTTGTAGAGCGACGAGTTGCCGCGATTGATGAATTGCGCCGCGACCGCGTCCGCCGACAGGCCGTTCAGCGATGTCAGGAATTTGGTCTGGCCCATCGCGATGGTGGTGCCGCGCAGCTCGACGTCCGCCGCGCCCGCCGGGTTGGAGGCGCCCGTGGTCGCGCCGAACAGCAGCCGGCCGCCGCCGTTGCTGGTCGACGTGATCACGATCGAGGAGGCGAGGTCGGTCGCCGCCGCCGACGATCCGCCGAAGCGGAAGAGACGGCCCGAGCCGCTGCCCGATACGGTGCCGATCACGGTCAGCGCGCCCTTGGTCCACAGGCTGACGTTCTTGCTGCCGGCCGCGCCGTTGAACGCGAGCTTGCCGACTTCCAGCGCGCCCGAACCCGCATCGACTTCCAGCGTATCGGCGGTGACCTTGTTGATCTCGGCTTCGGAGAGGCTGAAGCCGCCCGCCGTCGTGCCCTCGCCGACATGCGTCGCGCTGGTGGCGCTTGCGTTGTTGAGGAAGCGGACCGTCGGCGCGGTCTGCGTGCCGTTGACGTCGACGTCGGTCGCCTTGACCGAGATCAGCGTACCCGCCTTGAGGTTGCCCAGCACCGCACGCTTCGACGCTTCGATCGAGACCGTCGAGGGCGAGCCGGTCGCCGTCAGCGCGGTCGTGATCTTCACGTCGCCGCCGACCGCCTTGAGCGTCGCATCCTTCCCCGAGGTGCCGGTCGCAACGACCAGATCGCCCGCCGTCGTGGTAAGCCCGAGCGTCGTCCCGGACGTCAGCGTGGTCGCATCGATCGACTTGGCGTTGACCGAGATCGCGCCGGCGGTGGCGGTCAGTTCGCCGATCTTGGCGGCGTCGGTCGCGGTCAGCGTGGCATCGGTGGCGGCGACGAGCTTGGTCGAGATCGTCAGCGTCCCAGTCGCATCGAGCTTTGCGGTAGACCCCGCGTTGCCGGTGCCGAGCTTGAGCACACCACCAGTGCTCTTGAGCACCAGCGTCGTGCCCGCGCTCGCCGTTGTGACGTCGACGCTCGCGCCGGTCACATCGACCGTACCACCGGTCGCCGAACCGATCGTCGTCGCGGCGGTAGAGGTCGTGGTAAGCGCGCCGCCCGCCTTCAGCGACGTCGCGTTGATCGTGTCCGCTTTGAGCGTGACGACCCCGGTCGTGCCCTCGAGCTGATTGATCGTCGCCAGCCCCGTCGAGGTCACGGTGGCGTCGCTGCCCGCGATCAGCTTGGTCGTGACCGTCAGCGGACCCGCCGCGTCGAGCTTCGACGTCGTGCCGGACGTGCCGGTATCGAGCTTCAGCAGGCCTCCGGTGCTCTTTATCGCCAGCGTCGAACCCGCCGCCGCCGTTGTGACGTCGACGCTCGCGCCTGTGACGTCGACCGTGCCGCCGACCGCAGAACCGATCGTGGTCGCCGCCGTCGAACTCGTGGTCAGCGCCGTGCCGGCCTTCAACGAAGTCGCCGCGATCGTGTCCGCCTTTACGCTCACGAGCCCCGCAGTGCCCTCGAGCTTGTTGATCGTAGCGAGGCCGGTCGCCGTGGCGGCGGCGTCGGTGCCGGCCACGAGCTGGTTGACGATCGTCAGCGGTCCGGTCGCATCGAGCTTGGATGTCGTGCCCGAGCTGCCGGTGGTGAGTTTCAGCAAGCCGCCGGTGCTGGTGATTGCCAGCGTTGATCCTGCAGTCGCCGTGGTGACATCGACGGTGCCACCCGTCACCGAGACCGTACCACCAATAGCCGAGCCGATCGTGGTCGCCGCCGCCGAGGTCGTGGTCAGCGCGGTGCCTGCCTTTAGCGACGCGGCGCTGATCGTGTCCGCCTTGACGGTGACGAAGCCCGCCGTGCCTTCCACCTTGTTGATCGTCGCGAGGCCGGTCGAGGTGATGGTGGCGTCGGTGCCCGCGATCAGCTTCGTCGTGATCGTGAGCGGACCCGTCGCGTCGAGCTTGGCGGCCGTGCCGGACGTGCCGCTGTCGAGCTGGAGCAGACCGCCCGTCGAGATCAGCGTCAGCGCCGTGTTGGCGGCCACTGTCGTCGCGTCGATCGACTTGGCGGTGACCGACACCGCGCCGCCGGTCGACGTGAGCGTCTTGATCGTCGCAGCATCGGCGGCGGTCAGCGTCGCGTCGCCGGTCGCGATGAGCGACGTGGTGACGTCGAGCGCATTCGCGGAACTAACGGTCGCCGTGCCCGCCGCGCTGCCCGTGCCGAGCTTGACGTTGCCCTTGGTCGAAACGAGCTTCAGTGCCGCCGTCGATGTCGTGTCGGTGATGTCGACGCTGTCGCCCGTCACGTCGACACCGCCGCCGAGCGCGGTGGCGATCGTCGTCGCGCCGCTGGTCGACACCGATTTGAGCAGGGTTTTCGCATCGAGCTTGGTCGCATCGACGGTCGTCGCCGCGGCCAGGTCGATCCCGCCGCCGCTGCTGGTCAGCGTGCCGAGCTTGATCGCACCCGTCGTCGCCTTCAGCGTCGCGTCGCCCACGGCGCTGCCGGTGGTGATGTCGATGCCGCCCGCGCCGGACGCCGTGACCTTCAGCGTGGAGCCCGCGCTGGCCTTGCCGAACGTGACGTCCGCGCCGCTCGATTCGAGCGACGTTCCGGCGCCGATCGTGCCGACGTTGGTAGAGCCGACCGACTGGCTGACGAGCGAGCCCGTCGCGGTAACGGTCGTCCCGCTCAGCGTGGTCGCGGCGTTCAGGCCGACATTGACGCCGCCTAGCGATGTGAGGTCGACTCCTCCGCCGACCGAGGTCAGCGTCGCGTCGCCGGCCGAGGTGCCGGTGGTGAGCTTGATCCCGCCCGCCGTCGTCGTCAGCTTAAGCAGCCCGACCTTGGTCGTCGCGTCGCCGATCTTGATGCTGCCGCCGGTGATGTCGATCGTACCGCCCGCGACGGTCGTGATGTCGGTCACGCCGTTCGAGGTGGAGACCAATGCGCCCACCGCGGAGATATCGGGCGAGGTGATCGAGGTTGCCGAGGTCAGCTTCGCATCCGCCTTGCTGGCGAGCGATCCGGTAACGGCGATGCTGCCGCCGACCGAGGTGAGCGTGGCATTGCCCGTCGACGTGCCGGTCGCGAGCGCAAGATCGCCGTTCGTCGTGGCAAGACCGAGCGTGGTCGCCGCACCCGCCTTGGTCACGTCCATCGACTTCGCCGTCACCGACACCAGGCCGGCGCTCGACGTCACCTCGGCAATCGTCGCCACGTCGGACGAGGTCAGCTTGGCATCGCCCGTCGCCAGCAGCGAGGTCGTGATCGTCAGCGGGCCCGTCGCATCAAGCGTCGACGTCGTACCCGAACTGCCCTTGTCGAGCTTCAGCAACCCGCCTGTCGTGGTGAGGGCGAGCGCCGTCGCCGCACCAACCTTGGTCGCGTCGATCGACAGCGCCTTGACCGACACCGCGCCGCCGCTCGACGTCGCTTCCGCGATCGTCGCCGCACCGGTCGAGGTCAGCTTGGCATCGCCGGTCGACAGCAGCGCCGTCGTGATCGTCAGCGCACCCGTCGCATCGAGCGTCGATGTCGTGCCGGACTTGCCGGTGTCGAGCTTCAGCAGGCCGCCGGTCGTGGTGATGCCGAGTGCCTGGTTCGCATCGGCGCTGAGCACGTCGATCGACTTGCCCGAAAGCGTGACGTTGCCGGCGCTCGACGTGGCGCTGTCGATCAACTGGCTACCGCCCGAGGTGACGGTCACGCCCTTGGTGCCCGCGAAGACGGCGCGCGTTGCCGGCAGGAGGCCACGGATATCGCCGACCGCCTTCACGTCGAGCTTGGACGTCGCCAGCGCGCCGGTCGATTTCGCCTCGTTGACGAAGAGGTTGGCCGCCGAATCGAGCGTCAGGCCGCCCGCGTTCGAGACTTTGTTGAGAACGAGATCGCCGACCGTCGTCTTGTACGTCAGCGAGCCGTTCGAGTTAGAATTGGTGATGTTCACCGTCGCGCCGCTGACCGAGAGGCTGTTCGTGCCCGTCGCGGTATCGCCGGTGACCGGGCCGAGCGACGAGGTGATCGTCGTGTCCTTGCCTTCGATCGTCTTGTTGGTGAAATCGACGCCGGTATCGCCGCTGACGATCACGGTGCCGGGCAGGCCAGATACATTGCCGCCGAGCTTGATCGCACCGCCGGTCGCGCCGAGCGTGATGTTCTGGCCGGCGATGTCGCCGTCGGCCGTCAGGCCGCCCGCGCCCGACACGAATTTGACGAGGCCGGTGCCGCCGGTCGCGGTGCCGAGCGCAATCTTGGTCGCGGCGACGTCGATTGCATCGCCCTTCACGGTCCCGAGCAGCGCGCTCGCCGCGCCGGTGATCGTCACCGATTTGCCCGCCGTCGTTGCCGTCAGGTCGATCTTGGTGCCGCCGCCGGCCGAGATTACCCCGGCCGCACCAATCTTGATGCCGCCACCGGTGCTGGTGACTGACGGCGCGGTGAAGTCGCCCGTGGAGGTGACCGTAACGTCGCCGCTGCCGCTCAGCACGTCGCTCAGCGTGATGTTCTTGGCGACGCCCGTCGTCTTGAGGTTGGTCGTGCCGCCGCTGACGGTAACCTTGCCGAGCGAAATCGCATCGAGCGAGGTCACATCGAGCCCGCTGCCTGTGGTCGAGATCGGGCCGGTGACCGTGACGCCGCCGGTGCCCGCCGTCGCGGTGAGGCTGACTGGGCCGGTCGAGGTGATGCTCGTACCGTTGATCCCGGTGCCGCCGCCGGGCTGCAGGAAGATGCTCGCGCCCGCCGCATTGATGGTGGTGAAGTCGAATTGCTTGCCGGTGCCCTGAAAGGTCAGGAAGGCGCTGACCGCGCCGATCGAAACCGGCCCGGTCGACGCGGCAAGGACGTTGCCGCCCGTCGATGTCAGGCTGCCCGTCGACAGCGACACGAACGACTGCAGATTGATCTGGCCGACGGTGTTGACGTCCCCGGTCGTGATCGCGCCCGTGTAGACGACCGGCACGCTCAATACGTTGGCATTCACATTGCCGAGGTTGAGCGCACTTCCCGAATCGGTCGCGATGACGACGTTCGAGGTACGCGTCGCGCCGCCGTTCAGCGTGCTCGCCTTGTCGAGGTTGACGACGCCATTGAAGGTCAGCGCCTCGGCGCCGGCATCGTCGCTGTTGGATGTCAGCACCAGCGACGATGTGCCGGTGGTCGCGCCGGTGGTCGCCGTGACGTCGACCGCGCCGCTCGCCGACTGCGTGCCCGACAGATCGACGCCCGCCGCGCCGGTAACGGAATATCCGCCGCCGGTGACGGAAACCGGCCCGGTCACGCTCGCCTTGCCGATCGTCGCGGTCACGCCCGCGCCGGTGACGGCGGTGATCTTGTTGACGCCGATCGTCGCGCCCTGCAGCGTGACCGAGGCCTTGCCCGAGGTCGCGCTGTCGATCAGCGCTGCGCCGGTCGCGGTGACCTTCAGCGTCTGGTCGGCGGAGAAGGTCGATCGCGTCGTGCCACCGGCAGTCCCGCCGATCGTCCCGCCCGCCTTGGCATCGACGGTGGACAGGTTCGAGGTCGCGCTATCGACCAGCAGGTCGGTTTTCGCGTCGAGGATGACCGCGCCGTCGTTAGTGACGGTGCCCGCGTTGAGCGCGCCGGTCGTCGTCGTAAGCGACAGCGTGCCGCTCTTCGTGCTGACGGTGGGAACGTTGAGCGTGCCGCCCTTCAGCGTCAGGCCGGTGAAGCCCTTCGCCGAGGTCGCCTTGAGCGCGCCGCCCGCCGTGACGTCCAGGATGCCGCCGGTGCTTTCCAGCGTCGTGCCGGTCACCTTGCCGGTCGCGTTGATGGTCACGTTGCCGCTGCCCGACAACGCGTCGCCGAACCCAATGTCCTTGGCGACACCGCTCGTCGACACGTTGGTCGTACCGCCGGAGACCGTGACCTTGCCCAGCGAGACCGCATCGAGCGAGGTGACCTTGAGCCCGCCGCCTGTCACCGAGATCGGCCCGGTGATCGTCACGCCGCCCAGATCAGCGGATGCGTTCAGCACGACGCCCGCCGCCTTGGTCGTCGTGATGTCGCCGCCCTGAATGCCCGTTCCGCCGCCTGCGATCAGCGCGAGGTTCACGCTTCCTGCGGTCGCGGTTGTGTAGGTGATGGCCTTGCCCGCCGAGACGAACTGGTCGTTGGCGTTGACGGCGCCGCCGATCGTCACCGTGCTGGCGTTCGATCCGATGCCGACATCGTCGCCCGACGTCAGCGCGCCGGTGTTCACCGCGAGATCGGAGATCAGCAGGATCGTCTGCGTCGTGTTGATGTCGCCGGTGGTGATCGCGCCATTGAGGATCAGGTTGGTCAGCGACGCGCCGTTGACGTTGCCGAGGCTGACCGCGTTGGTGGCGGCAGTGCTGATCACGACGGCCGAAGACTTGGCGCTGCCGCCGTTGAGCGTGCTCGTCTTGCTGAGGTTCACCAGGCCGGTGAGTGTCAGCGCCTCGGCACCGGCATCGTCGCTGTTGGAGGTCAGGGTGCCCGTGCCGGTAATCTGGCCGCTCGTCGCGGTCAGGTCGAGCGCGCCGGTCGCCGATTGCGCTCCGGCGAACGAAACATTCTTGCCGCTCGCCTTGTAATCGCCGCCGACGGTGAGGCCGGTGCCCGCGATGCTGACGTCGCCCGCCGATGCGGTGACGGTCGCATTGCCCGTCGTGGTCTTGATGCCGGCGACGGCGGCATTGCCGGTCGAAGCGGTGACATCGACGCTTGTGCTCGCCGCGAAGGCCGCGCCGCCGCCTGCGCTCTTCACGCCGGTGCCGCCGGTCGCCTTGACGAACGACTTGTTCGAGGTCGCGCTGGTAACGATCAGATCGGTCTTGGCATCCAGCGTGATCGAGCCGTCGTTGGTGATCGTCCCGGCATTGAGGGCGCCGATCGTCGTGGTGAGCGTGATCGGAGCCGCCGCGCCGGTTGTGCCAACCGTCCCGATGTTGATCGTGCCGCCCTTCACGTCGAGCGCGGTGAAGCCGGTTGCCTTGCCCGCGACGACCGCACCGGTCGGGGCCGAAATTTTCAGCGCACCCGCGCTGCTCGTCAGCGTCTGGGCGGTCGCGGTCACATCCCTGCCCGAGGTCAGCGTGACGTCGCCTGTACCTGATACACCGCCCGTGAGGATCAGGTCGGACGCGGCGCCGGTCGTCGTCAGCGTCGTCGTGCTGCCGGTGCCGCCGGTCGTGATCGCGCCCATCTTGACCGTGTCGATCGCCTGAACGTCGACAAAACCGCCGTTCGCCGTCGTCTTGGTGGCGCCACTGACGAGGATGCCGCCCGAACCGGCCAGTGCCTGCAGCGACACGCTGTCGGTCGCGGTGATGCTCGTGCCGGTGATGCCGGTGCCGCCGCCCGCGCCGACCGTCGCGATCTTGGCAGCGCCCGCGTCGATCGTCGTGAAGGCGACCTCGCTGCCGCTTAGGGCCACGCCGCCCGCCGCGTCGATCGCGCCGACCGAAACCTTCGCGCTGTCGGACGTCGCGAAAACGTCGCTGGAGGTCGATTTCAGGCTTCCGGTCGTGACGTCGATCTTCGACGCCAGCGTCAGCTTGTTGACGGTATTGACGTCGCCCGCCGTGATCGCGCCGTCCATCGTGCCCGGCATGATGAGCGTCGCCGCGCTGACATTGCCGATCGCGATCGCGTTGGCGGTGCTGGTGGAGAACTCGACATCAGAGGTGCGCGTCGTGCCGCCGCGCAGCGTGCTGGTCTTGGAGAGATTGATGTCCTTGCCGGAGACGGTCAGCGCGTTGCCGGTCGCGTTGCCGTTGTCCGATGTCAGCGACAGCGTGCCGGTGTTACTGACCGAGCCGCTGAGCGCGGTGATTTCGACAGTGCCGGTGGCGGTCTGCGTGCCCGCGAGCGTAACGCTCTTGCCCGCGACCTTGTAGTTGCCGCCGACGCCAACCGTGCCGGACACGCCGGCGGTGCCCGTCAGCGCCTGAACCGTGCCGTCGGTCTTGCTGGTGACGTCGAGCACCGCCGCGTCGCCCGCCGTCGCGGAAATATCGACCGAGGAATTGGCGGCCGAGAAGGACGCGGCCGCGACCGTGCGGCCCTGCACGCCGGTACCGCCCGTCGCGGTGATCGCGCCGTTGGTCGAGGTCGCGCTGTCGATGACGAGCTTGCCGGCCGCATTGAGCGTAAGGGCGCCGTCGGTCGTCACGCTGCCGGCGGTGAGATCGGCGCCCGTCGCCTTGATCGTCAGCGCGCCGGAGCCGGTGACGGGCCCGTTCAGCGTCGTCGCACCGGCCGACACCGTGGTCGTGCCCGCGTCGGTGAACTTGACGGCATCGGTGCCGCTGATGGTGATGGCGGCACCGGCAGTGACGTCGCCGCCGAACGACGCCGTCTTGGTCGAACTCGCCTTGACGTTCAGGCCGTCGAGAGTCTTGTCGACCGTCAGGTCGCCGTTGCTCGCGACGAGGCTGATATCCCCGCTCGTCCCTTCAGCGCTGGTGATGCCGATCGACGCCGCGCCGACGTCGACCGACGTGCCCTTCAAGACCCCTCCGGTCGCGGCACCCGCCGCGACGATCTTCAGGCCCGCGCTGCTGGTCAAGTCGCCGGTGCTGACGTCGCGCGTCGATGTCAGCGTCGTCGCGCCCACGCTGGTGAGCGCGCCCGAAAGGACGATGTCTGCCTTGTTGGTCTGCGTCGTCAGCACCGTGGTGCCGCTGTTGACGTCGATCTGGCCCATCTTGATGTCGCCGATCGAGACGACCTTGAGACCGCCGATACCCGTCTTGGTCAGCCCACTGATCGAAACCCCGCCGGTGCCGGCGGTCGCATCGATCTTCGCTTCGCCGCCAGCATTGATGCTGGTGCCGGTGATTCCCGTGCCGCCGCCGGCGACCAGCGCGAGATCGGTGAAGGTGCCTGACGAAATCGTCGTGAAATCGACTTGCGAACCCTTGAGCGTGACGTCGGTAACCGCATCGACCGCGCCGACCGACACCGCTTTCGTCGCGGTCGCCTGGATGAAGCCACCCGATTTCAGGCTGCCGGTGGAAAGCGTACTGTTGGAGCCGATAACCAGAATATCGGCCGTATCGATATCGCCGGCGATGACCGCGCCTGTGGTCGGCGTCGTAAGGGTCAGCCTGTCGGCGTTGACATTACCGAGCTTGATGTCGCTCGCCGCGGCGGCGGCGGTGAGGATCACCTTCGACGCTTGTGTGGTGCCGCCGTTGAGCGTGCTGTTCGCCTTGCCGAGATCGACAATGCCGTCGAGCGTCAAGTCGTTGCCGAGCCCGACGTTGCCGCTATCGGACGTCAACGTCAGTAAGCCGGAGTTGCTGATCGTGCCGGTCGTCGCCTTGACATTGACCGTGCCGGCCGCGCTCTGCGTGCCTGCCAGCACCACGCCGGTGCCGCCTGTCACTGCATAGTTCGTGCCGGCGGTCACGCCGCCACCCACCGTCGCAACCTTGCCGGAATCGACCACGACGGTCGCACCAGAGGTCAGCGCGCTCGTGCCGGTCGCGGCGACGTTGCCGGTCGCGGCGGCGGAGATCGTCGCATCGGCGGTTTCCGCCTTGAGCACGCCCGTGATATTGACACCGGCCTTGCCCGACGTGGCCGCCACAGCGGTGACGGCAATCGGGCCGACGGTCTTTTGACCGGCGAGGATCAGGATCCCGCCGTTCGCGCCGGCGGCGGCCGTCACATTGGCATCGATCTGCAGCAGCGTGTCGGTGACGCTCGCCTGCGAGGCCGCGGCGAAATAGACGCTGTCGCCGTTTACCGTGCCGCCGATCAGTTGCGATGTGGCGGTGACGTCGGTGCCACGCGCGATCGTGACCGACATCGGCCCGCCGACACCGCCATAAGTGTACGTCGCGTCATAGGCCGTGACGAAGGCGACGCTTTGCTTGCCGCCATCCACGACGGATGCCGCGCCGGTCGTGATCTGCGGCGCGACGAGCACCAGGCCGGTGCCGGTGCCGGCGATCGCGTTGGTCGCGGTGATCTTGCCGTTGACCGTGATCCCGGCGCTGACGTCCGTCACCAGCTTATTGACGAAGTGATAGGTGCCGGCGAGGAAATCCGCGTTGCTGAGCGCGACCGTGCTGCCGGTGAAAGAACCCGTATTCACTGCGCCCGTCGCGCTGACCATGATCCCGTTCGGGTTGACCAGAAACAGCGAGATGTTCGACGAACCGTTGAGCTTGCCGGAAATGTCCGACGCGGTGACGCCGGTGACACGGTTCAGGATGGCGACGGGATCGGTCGTGCCGGTCGACAGGAAGCTGGTCGATTTGCCCGCAGCGACGTTGAACGAGAGCCAGTTGATGATCGAGGCCGGATTGTTGTCATGCACATCGACCGTCAGCGTGTTCGTGCCGACGCCGAGGGTGAGCACGCCCGTCTGTCCGGTGCTCAACGTTTCCGTGGTCGGCGTGGGCAGCGGGAAGGTCTGGTTGAAATCGATGTTCGTGCCCTGCACGACCGTCGGCGTGCCCGGCGTGTTCTGCGCATGGGCGGCGGTGGCGAAACCGGCGAGGCTGCCGACGAGCGCGCTGCCGACGGCGAGGCGGCGGATCGTGGTCTTGCGGGTGCTGACGTTCGACATGGTATTCCCCTAATCCGCTTTTTTCCGCCTCTCAGCGCGCGCCGTCCCTGAACCGGAACGACAATGACACCAGCACCCGGTTGGGCGGCGGTGCCTTGTCGATCGTCAGCGCCTTGTCGATCGGGTGGGCATAAGCGATTTCGAGCAGGACCTTGCCCGGCAGCGCGAGCCGCAGGCCACCGCCGACGCTTCGGAACTGGCGGTTCGCCTCGATCGATCCGGGATCGAGATTCACCAGCTTCACGTAATCATAGAAGCCGAACACCTGCGTGTTGACCCTGGACGAGATCGGCAAATTGGCCTGCACCTCGCCGCGCAAGCCCACCGCGCGGTCGCCGCTGTTTGCGCCGGGATCGTACCCGCGTCCGATCGTCAGGTTGCCGAGCGAGAATTCCTCGTAGTTGAGGAGCGGCGCATTCGCCCACTGCCCCTGCATCTCGCCGACGAGATTTATGAAACGCCCAAGGCCGACCGTCGCCTGCAGGTTGGCGCGTGCGACGAAGGCGTCCGCTTCGCCATCGACGCGCGACTGGATCTGCCCGCCCGCAAAACCGGGGCGCGTCGCGCCGAGGATGTTGAAGCCCTTGCGGATCTCGACCCCACCGCGCAGCGACCAGGCGACCGACCCGTCGAGCCGCGTCGCACGCTTGTCGCCCGACAGGCCCAGATACAGGATGCGCAGCTTGTCGGTGGTCAGCGGCAGCAGGCCCGTGCCGGTGCCGATCTCGGTATATTGATCGACATAATCGAAGCCGCCAGTGGCGCGCAGGTTGAAATTGACCGATCGCTTGATCGGCTGGATCAGATCGAGGCCGCCGATGATCGTGTCGGTACGGTAATCGAGCGGATCGAGATCGGGCCGCGACCAGGCGTAGCTGAAGCGCGCGCCGAGCGTCGTTCCGCTCTGGTCGAGCTGGGCGATATGGCCGACCTGCAGGATCTTCTGTTCGTGGAAATCGGCCGTCGTCGACGCGCCGATATAGGTCGTGTCGCCCATGCCGGTCAGGCCGTAGAATTCGGCGCGCAGATAGCCGGTCTCGCGGCCGAGCAGCTTCGAATTGTAGTTCTGCGCGTTGCCGAGGATCGCGAAGCGGCGATAGTTGATCGTCAGTTCGCCGATCACCTGGCCGGGCCCGGTGCCGGCGGGACGCAGCGACAGCTGGATGTCGAGACCGGGGATGTCGCCCGCCAGCAGCAGGATGCGCTCGGCGGTGCGCTCGTTGAGCGGATCGAGCGCCTCGAGCTCGGCGATGCGCGCGCGCATGACGCCTTCATACGGCCCGGCATTGCCGCGCACGCGCGTCTCTACGATATGCGCGGTGACGACGTTCAGGCGCAGCGTGCCGGTGTTGATCTCCTGCGGCGGCACCTGCACCGATGCGATCCAGCCCTGGCGGCGCAGTGCCTCGTTGGCAGCGTCGCGGACTTCGCAGATCGAGCGGACCGACTGGTCGCCCTTGGGGATGGCAAGGCCGGACAGCGCCTGCGCGATTTCGGGCGGCAGCGGGCTGCCGTCGATGCGCGTGAACTGGACCTCGTTCAGCGTCAGGCGCAGGTCCGATCCGTCGAACGGACACGGCCGCTGCTCCAGCGCGGCGCGCGAATCGACGCTGACCCGCGACGGCTGCGTCGTGCCGTCGGGGGTCGCCGGCGTGGTCGTCTCGGGCGGGGGCAATTGCCCGGGAAGCGGATCGGGCCGCGGCGCTACCTGCGCGAACGCGGCCGGAGAAAGGCTGACGGACAGCGCGAAGGCACCAGTGCCCGCCAGGATATGCACAGGAATCCGGCGTCGGATCACGATAGTCCCCCCGTTAGTATCTCTCGACAAGACGATAGGACCGGAGGCGGAGCCTCCGGCGCATCTGTCTTTCGTACGCGAACTATTTTTTTAGCGACCCCGCTCGGCAGATAGCGTCGCCGTTAAGACCGAGTCAATCTGTTTGGCGTCGGCCAAGTTGTCCGCTCCCTCGCAACTGATTGCTTTTGTTGCATGTCAGTAATGAGACAGCCCTGATCCTTACCGCCACTTGCGCTGGACTCTGAAGGCGGGGCGCAACAATGCCGCTCCAGCGCCCACGCTCCTATCTGCCCAAGGGCTCGAACACCGACCAGCCCGTGCGCTGGACCAATCGTTCCAGCGCCAAAGTCCCCAGTTGCGAATTGCCGCGCTCGTTGAGACCCGGCGACCAGACCGCGATGCTCGCCTTGCCGGGCGCCACCGCGAGGATGCCGCCACCGACGCCGGATTTACCGGGCAGGCCGACGCGAAAGGCGAACTCCCCCGATCCGTCGTAGTGGCCACACGTCATCATCAGTGCGTTGATGCGCCGCGCGCGATTGGCGGAGACGATCGAGTGCCCCGTCTCCGGGTTGCGTCCGCCGCTCATCAGGTATCGCCCGGTCAGCGCGAGCTGGCGGCAGCTCATCGCCAGCGCGCATTGGTGGAAATAGACGCCGAGCACCTGATCGACGTCGTGAACGATATTGTCGAAGGCGCGCATGTAGTTGGCGAGCGCCTTGTTGCGGAAGCCGGTGCGTTGCTCGTCCGCCGCGACGCCATCGTCGATATAGATGCCGTCCTCGCCCGCGAGCGCACGCACGAAACGCAGCGTCTCGGCAATCGCCTCGCTCGGCTGGCGGCGGCCGAGCAGGATATCGGCGATGACGATCGCCCCAGCGTTGATGAAGGGATTGCGTGGAATCCCGCGCTCGGTCTCCAGCTGGACGATGGAGTTGAAGGCGGTGCCCGACGGCTCGCGGCCCACCCGCTTCCACACCTGATCGCCGACGCTGCCAAGCGCGAGCGTCAGGCCGAACACCTTGGCGACGCTCTGGATCGAGAAAGGTTCGTCCGCATCGCCGGCAAGGTGGCAGGTGCCGTCCGCCTCGATCACCGCGATCCCGAACTTCATCGGATCGACCGTCGCGAGTGGCGGGATATAGTCGGCGACCTTGCCGCGCTCGGGCGCGTCCGCCATTTCGGCGACGATATCGGCGATGATGGCGGAAAGGTCGGTCATCGCGCACCAGCCTAGCCGAGTTGCGCGCCCGTGCGAATCGCCCATTTGCGCCGCGATGGACTTTGCCGCCCGCGCCCTGCTTAATGCCGTGATGCGCCGCCTCTTCCCCCTGCTCGCCCTCCTGCCCACCGCGCTTCTGGCGCAAACCGCGCCTGCCCCGGTCGATACGGTCGATCCGATGATCGGCACCGGGGGCGAGGGGCATACCTTCCCCGGCGCGACGGCCCCGTTCGGGATGGTGCAATTGTCGCCCGATACCGACACGAGCTGCGAGATCCGCGCCTGCTACAGCCATGCGGCGGGCTACCGCTACGACGATCCGACGATCCAGGGGTTCAGCCACACGCATTTCTCGGGCGCGGGGCACAGCGATCTCGGCGACGTGCTGGTGATGCCGGTCGCGGGCGACACGGTATCGCTCGATCCGGGCGACGCGAAGAAGCCGGGCAGCGGCTATCGCTCGCGCTTCGATCACAAGACCGAGGTGGCAAACCCCGGCTATTATTCCGTGAAGCTCGACGACGCGAACGTGCTGGCCGAGCTGACGGCGGGGACGCGCGTGGGGGTGCATCGCTACACCTTCCCGGCAGGCAAGGCGGCGCATCTGGTGCTCGACCTGCGCTCGTCGCTCTACACTTATCCCGGCAAGATCCTGTGGTCGGGGCTGCACCTGCGGCCGGACGGCACGCTGACGGGCTTTCGCGAGACGCGAGGCTGGGCACCGGGGCGCAAGCTGTTCTTCGCGATGCGCTTCTCCGCACCTCTCACCGGACACGCCTTCGTCGATCGCGAGGAGAAGGTCGTCTACAAGGGCTTCCAGGGGCCGGGGCGCGGCAGCGACGCGCTCGACGAAAAGCTCGGGCGGCTGCTCGAGGCGCGGCTCGATTTCGGCGCGCTGGCGGCCCCGCTCGAGGTGAAGGTCGCGCTGTCGGGCGTGGACGAGAACGCCGCCGTCGCCAACCTCGCCGCCGAGCCGGGCGATTTCGACGCGGTCCGCAAGCGCACACGCGCCGCCTGGGCCGAGGCGCTGGGCGCGGTCGAGATCGCTGCGCCCGCTGCCACGCGCACCAACGTCTATACGGCGCTCTACCACAGCCTGCTCGCGCCGAGCGTGTGGAGCGACGCCGACGGGCGCTACCGGGGGCCCGACGATCAGGTGCATGAGGCGAAGGGCTACACCTTCCGTTCGACCTTCTCGCTGTGGGATACGTTTCGCGCCGAGCATCCGCTGCTCACGCTCGTCCAGCCCGAGCGGACGACGACCGACGTGGTCAAGTCGCTCGTCGCCAGCCAGCAGGCGAGCCCGGACGGCATCCTCCCCGTCTGGCAGTTCGCGGGGCGCGAGACGTGGACGATGATCGGCTATCATGCGGTGCCCGTCATCGCCGACGCCTATCTGAAGGGTATTCGCGGCTTCGACGCCGACGCCGCGCTGGCGGCGATGGTGGCGAGCGCAGACCACCGATCCTACGGCGGCCTCGGCGACTATATCGATCGCGGTTACGTGCCGATCGACAAGGAGCCCGAGGCCGCCTCCAAGACGGTCGAATATGCCTATGACGACTGGACGATCGCGCGGATGGCGCGGGCGATGGACAAGATCGACATCGCCGCGCGGTTCGAGAAGCGCGCCGGCAATTGGCGCAACAGCTTCGACGTAAAGTCGGGCTGGTTGCGCGCGCGGAAATCGGACGGTGCCTTTCGCGTGCCGTTCGATCCGACCGCGATCAACTACGGCTCCGACTATACGGAAGGCAATGCGTGGCAATATAGCTGGTTCGTGCCGCAGGATCAGGCGGCGCTGACGGCGGTGCTGGGCGGCGACGCCAGGACAATCGCCAAGCTCGACGCGATGTTCGATTTCGACAACAGCAAGGTCGATTACAGCCACGCCGAAGATATCGCCGGACTGATCGGGCAATATATCCACGGCAACGAGCCGAGCCACCACGTCGCCTATCTCTACAACTACGCCGGCGCGCCGTGGCGGACGCAGGCGCGGCTCAAGCAGATCGTCGATAGCCAGTACAAGCCGACGCCGGATGGCCTCGCGGGCAACGACGATCTCGGCCAGATGTCTGCGTGGTACGTTTTTACCGCGCTCGGTTTCTACCCGGTCACGCCGGGGTCGAACCAATATGTGCTCGGGCGGCCGTTCGTGGACAAGGCGGTACTGAATCTGCCGAACGGCAAGCACTTCACGGTCGAGGCGATCGGGCTGTCGGACGCCAACCGCTATGTCGCCGGCGTCACGCTCGACGGCAAGCCGCTCGCGCGCGGCTATATCACTGATGCCGAGGTGCGCGGCGGCGGGACGCTGCGGTTCACGATGGCGGCGGTGCCCAACAAGGCCTGGGCAACCAATCCGGCGGCTCGCCCGTTCTCAATATCGAACAACGGGAAACATTAAGACACATATGTCCACCACCAAGCCTGCCGAGCGGCAACCCGTCCTCGAAGAAAACCGCAGGCTGAAGATGGCGAAATCCGCGCACGCCTATGTGCGCGGCAACACCGTGAAATTCTACGAATGGCTGGCGGATTCGCATGCCTCGCGACACGTGCCGGAGGGCCCCGCGATCTGGATCTGCGGGGATTGCCACCTCGGCAATCTCGGTCCGCTGTCGGACGGCGACCGCGGTGTGGAGATCCAGATCCGCGACCTCGACCAGACGGTGATCGGCAATCCCGCGCACGACCTTATCCGCCTCGGCCTGTCGCTCGCCACCGCCGCGCGCGGGTCCGATCTGCCTGGCGTCACGACGATGCGGATGATCGAGGAGATGGTCGACGGCTACACCGCCGCCATCGCCGATCCCGAGGGCAAGGACAGCGGGCCCGAACCGCAGGCCGTGCGCAGCGTGCGCAGGCGCGCGCTCGGCCGGCGCTGGCGCGATCTCGCGTCGGAACGGCTAGACGATCCCGATCCCAGCATCCCGCTCGGCAAGCATTTCTGGCCGATCGACAAGAAGGAACGTGCGGCGCTGGAAAGCCTGTTCGACGACGCGGATATCGCGCGGTCGATCCTGTCGCTCGAGGGCAAGGACGCCGGCCGCGACGTCCGGCTGGTCGATGCCGCCTATTGGATGAAGGGGTGCAGTTCGCTGGGGCTATTACGCTATGCCGCCATCGTCGGAGTGAAGAACGCAGACGGGCGACCCGACTACGGGCTGATCGACGTGAAGCAGGCGGTCGCGCCGATCGCCCCCGCAGCACCCGGCGCGGTGATGCCCACCGACAATGCGCAGCGCGTCGCGGCGGGCGCGCGGGCGCTGTCGCCCTATCTCGGCGCGCGGCTGATCCCCGTGCGGCTACTCGGCCGCTCGCTCTTCATCCGCGAGCTCGCGCCGCAGGATCTGAAGCTGGAGGTCGACCAGTTCAGCAAGCGCCAGGCGGTGAAGGCCGCGCGCTACCTCGCCTTTGTCGTCGGCAAGGCGCACGCGCGACAGATGGGCGCCGCGACCCGGAAAGGCTGGCTCGGAGAACTCGCCAAGCGGCGCGGGTCGCTCGATGCGCCGTCGTGGCTGTGGGAAAGCGTGGTGGCGCTCGCCGGGCGGCACGAGGCGGGCTATCTCGATCATTGCCGCCGCTACGCGCTGGCGGCGTGATCAGAAGCCGAAGCTCGTCCCGAGCCGCACCGTCAGCGGGCGCAGCGGCGTGATCTGCGTGCGCTGGCCGAGCGCGAAGGGGTTGCCGAAAGGGAATCGATCGGCGCGGCTATCGAGCAGGTTGTCGGCGGCGAGCGTGGTGACGAAGGGCCCGCGCGTCCAGCGGACATGCGCGCCGACGATAGCATACGCGGGGTGACTGACGTCGAGGTAGTCGCCCGTGCCGAGCACCGCGCGCCCGACGAAATCGACCGAGCTGGCGATCTCGAACCCGTTCCCCGGCCCCGCCGCCCACGCATAGCTCAGCGAGCCGCTGCCCGCGATCGACGGCACCTGCGCCAGCCGCCGGTTGTTGCGAACCGACGTATCGGCGAGCGGCCCGCTCACCTCGTTCGCGGTATAGAGCGCGGAGAGCTGCGCGCGCAGGCCCCTGACCGGCTGCCAGTCCACATTCCCCTCGACCGAAAGGAGGCGCGCATCGCCGAGGTTGATGGTGAAGGGCCGGCCCTGACGGTCGAACAGATCGGCCTGGATATTCTTCCAATGCGCGTAGGCGACCGCGCCACCCAGCGCGATGCGGCCAGCGCCCGGCGTGCCGAGACGGAAACCGAGCTCGCCCATGACGATCTCGTCGCGGTTGAATTCCGCCGTCCGCCCTGCGAGGCGCGACACCGCGAGTCCGCCGGTGCGATAGCCCGTCTGGAAGCGCGCGTAGGTGGAGAGATTGTCGCTGAGCCGGTAATTGACCGCGATTGTCGGATCGACGCGCATCGTCTGGCGGCCCGGGAAGAAAGGGCTGCGCGTACGAAAGGTCGGCGTCGCCTCGTTGCGGCCGATCGTACCGCGCAGCCCCATCGTCGCGCGCAGGCGGTGGCCGATGGGAAGCGTTATTTCGCCGAACGCCGAGGCGCTCTTTGCGACGTTGGTTACGCCGACGATCTCGCCCGATCCGTCGAGCGGACCGACCTGCCGGTTTTGCTCGTTCTTGTCATAGAGCAGCGCGAGACCAAGCACCCAGCTGCTGCCATTGGCCGTAGAGCGCGATAGCCGCGCCTCGTGCGTCAGCAACCAGTTGCCGACTTGATTGTCGTAGCGCTGCGGCGGGCCACCGGGCAAAGTCGCGTCGAAATCCTCGACCAGATCATAAGTCGCAAGGCCTGTCGCAAGCGAGAGCTCGAGGCCGCTGCCCCACGTCTTGTTCACGATGACCCGGCCGAGCAGCATCTCGCTGGCGAACGGCTGGGCGATGGTCGAGGCGCGTGTCAGCCGGTTGCCGGTCACCGCGGCATATTGCGTGTCCGGCGTATCGATCGACTGCCACAGCACTCCGCCCTCGACCGACCAGCCGCCCCCCGCATCGAAGCGCCCCTCGGCCCGCACGCCGCTGGTGTCGGTGCTGTTGATATCGGTCAGCCCGCGCTTCGTATCGTCGATATAGCCGCCGTCGCGCATCCGGTATCCGACGAGCCGCACGCCGGCCACGTTTTTCACGATCGGCAGATTGAGGACGGCGCTGGCATCGTATCCCGGCGTACCGTGCAGCGTCGCCACCCCGCCGAGGCCGATCGCGCCACCGACCTTCGTCAGATCGACCGGATTGGGCGTTATGCGCACGATGCCGCCGATCGAGCCCGCGCCGTAGAGCGTGCCCTGCGGCCCTTCGAGAATCTCCAGCCGCGATACGTCGACCAGCTTGATATCGGGATCGGCACCCGAATAGCTCAGCTGCACGTCGCCGAAATAGACCGAGGCGGTCGATTGGGTCGCGCCGTTGAAGCTGCTGTCGGCGATGCCGCGCACGAACAGCTTGTTGCGCCCCGGCCCGAGTTGCGTCGCCTCGACGACGGGCAGTGCGCGCGCGATGGCGTCGCTGTCGCCGGGCTGCCCGGTGAGGCCGTGCAGCGCGTTCGCATCGATGATCATCAGCGAGCCGGGATAGCGGCGCAAACCGACGTGCTGCTTGCTGGCGGTGACGACGACATCATCGGCGGGCGCGGCCGGAGCAGGCGGGCGCGGCGGTTTCGGCGCGGGCGGCCGGGGCGCGGGGCGGGCGTCGCTTCCGGCGACAATCCGGTATCCGGCCGCCATCGCCTGCGCATGGTAGCCGCTCCCGTCGAGCAGACGGCGCAGCGCCTCGGACACGGTCATGCGCCCGCGCAGGCGCATGACGAAGCGCGATTTCAGCCCGCCTTCGGTGCTGACGATATCGACACCGCTTTGGCTGGAAAGCGCGAGAAGCGCGCGGTCGAGCGTACCGGCGGGAATATCGATCGCGGCGCTTCGTGCGTAGCAGGGTGTTGCCGCACAGAGCGCGGCAGCGGCGAGACTAGTCCCCGGTGCTCGCCACGGGCGCGATAACCCAGTGATCGCCATCCCGCTTGCTCGTCAGCCCCGTCAACGCCGCAAAGTGCGCAACATCGCGCCCCGCATCCCCCGAAAGATGCACCATGCCCGTGAATCGGCGGCCCGACAATCCATGCCCGAGCGTCACCTGTGTCCCAGTTGCGAGCGATAGAGCATCGACGACCCGGCCGAGCGGTTCGTCGGCGAAGCGCAGCCTGCCCCCGCGCCACTCGCCGACGCTGTCGGCGGCGACGGGAACGACGATCGTCTTGCCGGACGCCTGGTCGAACGACAGGCGCTCGCCCGGAGCGATGTGCGTGGCGCTGGTCGCGGGATCGAACTCGACCTCGCCCGAGGCCACGCTGACGCGAATCTCGTCGGGCGTCTTCACCACTTCGAACACTGTGCCGAGATCGCGCGCAACATGGTCGCCGACCAGCACTTCGAAAGGACGGGTGGCATCGTGCTTCACCGTGAACACCGCCATGCCAGAGGCGAGCGAGGCGAAGCGCGCGTTGTGCTTGTCGAGCGTCACGCGCGCGCCGGGCGCGAGATCGATCCGCGTGCCGTCGCCAAGCGCCACCGAGCGCCGCGCGGCACCCGCCTCGATATCATAGCGCGACGATTGCGGCGTGGAGAAGTGCGGCATCACCAGCAGCAGGCTCGCCGCGATGGCGGCAGTACCGCCGGCGATCGCGCCGCCCTTCCACCAGCGGACGTTGTCGTTGCTCGCTTTCGGAAGGCGCAGCGCGGCGCGCTCCGCGTCATAGAGGCTGACGCGATCGTAGATGTCGGCATGGGCCGGATCGGCTTCCAGCCACAGGGTGAAGCGATCCCAGCCGTCGCCATCCAGCTCGGGCAGGCGTACGTGCCAGGCGATGGCCTCGCGCAGGATCGCCGCGTTAATCTTCGGCATCACTCTCGTCCTCGAGCCGGTGCAGACGCGCATAGGCCCGCTGCAGCAATTTCTCCACTGCGCTCAGGCTGACGCACAGCCGGCCGGCGATCTCGCGCTGGCTTAGCGCTTCCATCCGAAACAAAGTGTAAGCGGTGCGCATGCGCTCCGGCATGGCTGCGATCACCGCCTGCGCATCCGCCAGTCGTTCTCGCGCCAGCAGCGCGCGCTCGGCATCGGGATGCTCCGCCGCTTCGGGCTGAGTCTCGATCCAGGCGGTGTCCAGCGTCTCGCGCCGCGACTTGGACAGTCGCCGGTCGCTCGCCAAATTCGACGCGATACGAAAGAGATAGGCCTTGGCGTCGGCTACAGGCCGCGTCTCCGTCCGCTCGATGCGAAACCACATTTCCTGCAACGCGTCCTCGGCGTCCGCCTCGCAGCCCAACCGCGCGCGAAGCAGGCGCAGCAGCATTGCCCGCTCCGCCAGAAACACCGCGCGCAAACCGCAGGTCACGCGGGTTGCCCCCGCCCAAGACGCTCACACCTATGATCCAGCCAGCCGCGCCGCATAGCGAAATCTCATGTCCGCCCCGAGCCCCGCGCGCAAGGCCGACCAGCGCCCGAATCGGGCGCGGCGCAGGCAGGCCATGCGATTGCGGGACAGTCTTCACGTCGTCGAACACCTTTTTTGCGCGTCTGCAGGCGGGAATAGGGCCCGATCGCCAGAGTCACCACTTCCGTTCACCCTGACAGACGACACAGCGCGATCGAATCCACACGCTGCACTTGCGAATTATTTTTTACCGACGTTTCGGAGACGAAACCAGTATCCGCTTCGGCATCGTTGCGAGCGGTTCGCAAATGCTCTAACCCGCAGTTCATGGCGAATGCCGCCGCCGACCCCGAGCCAGATCGCCACACCGGCACGAACGCACCCGCACGCCGCTGGCGTCTCGGGCGGCCGTTCTGGCTTGTACTCGGCTGGGTGATGGTGGCGATCGCCATCATCGGGCTGTTCGTGCCGCTGCTACCGACCACCGATTTCCTGCTGCTAGCGCTGCCGTGTTTCGCGCGCTCGTCGCCCCGGCTGGAGGCGTGGCTGCTCGATCACCCGCGCTTCGGCCCGCCTTTGCAGGCATGGCGGCGCGAACGCGCGATCCCAACACATGCGAAGCTCGCCGCATGCGGAGGGATGGCGCTGGGCTACGCGCTGTTCTGGTGGCTGGCGCGACCCGGCTGGATCGCGGCGATCGCGATCGCGGCGGTGATGCTGCTGGCGGCGGCGTGGATCCTGTCGCGCCCGGTCCCGCGCGGCTAGGTTCGGCGGCGTTCCGTCACCAGCAGGGTCGATGTCGCGCTGGCATAGAGCTTGTCGTTCGCGCCGATCAGCTTTGCCTCGGTGAAGGCAACCCGGCGCCCAAGCGACACCAATGTGCCGATCGCACGCACCAGCCCGGTCTGCGCGGTCAGCGCGGCGTGATACGCGATCTTGATCTCCAGCGTCGGGCAGTCGGACGGCTGCTCGGTCGCGCTGTTCGCCGCGACCCCGCAGGCCGAATCGAGCATCGCCGCCGCGAAGCCGCCGTGGACGGTCCCCATCGGATTGAAATGCGCCGCGCCGGGCGTCGCCTCGAACACGACATGGCCACGCTCGACCTCGACGAGGTGAATGTCGAGCAGCTCCATCATCGGGGGCCGCCGGCCGCGCGCGATCATCGCGCGGATTTCGTCGAGCCCGGTCACGCTGCGGCGCTCAAAACTGGTCCTGATCGAGCGCCATCATCGATTTCTTGCCCGCCTTGATGCTGAGGAAGCGCGCGGTCGCATCGGGCAGGATGCGCTCGAAAAAGTACGTCGCGGTCTTGATCTTGGCGTCGTAGAAGGACTTCTCCTCGGTGCCGAACAGCAGCTTCATGCCCGCGATCTTCGTCGCCTTGGCATAGAGATACGCCATAGCCACCAGCCCCAGCAGGCGCAGGTAATCCGCCGATGCCGCGCCCGCCTCCTCGGGATCGCGCAGGCCGCGCTCGGCGATCGTCGCGGTCGAGAGTTGCAGCGCGCCGAACGCCCGCTCCAGCCCGTCGATCATCGGCTTCATCGGCCCCTCGCCCTTGTTCTCCTCGATGAAGTTCGAGACGGGGTGGAAGAAGCTGCGCAGATAGCGCCCGGTATGCGCGGGCAGCTTCCGCCCGACGAGATCGAGCGCCTGGATGCCGTTGGTGCCCTCGTAGATCATCGCGATCCGCGCATCGCGGGCATATTGCTCGACACCGCTCTCGCGGATGTAGCCGTGGCCGCCATAGCACTGGATGGCGAGATTGGCGCTCTCGAAGCCGAGATCGGTGAACATCGCCTTCACCACCGGCGTCATCAGCGCGGTAAAATCCTCGGCGCGCTGTTTCACTGCAGGATCAGTCGCATGCTTCTCGGCATCGAGAGCGCGGGCGACCCAGCCGGACAGTGCGCGGCAACCCTCGTTATAGGCGCGCATCGTCATCAGCATACGACGCACGTCGGGATGGACGATGATCGGATCGGCGGGACCATCGGGGTTCTTGACGCCCGACAGCGCGCGGCCCTGCAGCCGGTCCTTGGCGTACCACACCGCCGACTGATAGGCGGCCTCGCCGACGCCGAGGCCCTGGATGCCCACCGAGACGCGTTCGGTGTTCATCATCGTGAACATCGCATTCATGCCCTTGTTGGGCTCACCGACCAGCCAGCCGGTCGCGTCGTCGAAGTTCATCTGGCAGGTGGCCGACGCCTTGAGCCCCATCTTGTGCTCGATCGCCCCGCAGGCGACGCCGTTCGACGGGCCCGGCGTGCCGTCATCCTTGGGCAAATACTTCGGGACGAGGAACAGGCTGATCCCCTTCACACCCTTGGGCGCATCGGGCAGCCGCGCGAGAACGAGGTGGATGATGTTGTCGGTCAGGTCATGCTCGCCCGCCGAGATGAAGATCTTCGCGCCGGTGATCTTGTAGCTGCCGTCGTCCTGCGGCACCGCCTTGGTGCGCAAGAGGCCGAGGTCGGTGCCGCAATGCGCCTCGGTCAGGCACATCGTCCCCGACCATTCGCCGCTGACCAGCTTGGGCATGTAGAAGCGTTTGAGATCCTCGGTGCCATGCCCTTCCAGCGCGGTCGTCGCGCCGTGCGACAGGCCGGGGTAGAGGCCGAACGAGAGGTTGGCCGAACAGCTCATCTCCTCGACCAGCTTGCTCACCGTTTCGGGCAGGCCCTGCCCGCCCCACTGCGGATCGGAGGCGAGCGCGGTCCAGCCACCTTCCTGGAACTGCTTATAGGCTTCCTTGAAGCCCTCCGGCGTACGGACGACGCCGTTCTCGAAATGACAGCCCTCCTCGTCGCCGTTGCGGTTGAGCGGCGCGAGCACTTCCTCGCTGAAGCGCGCGGCCTCTTCCAGCACGGCGCTGGTCAGGTCGGGCGTGAATTCGGCGAGCGCGGGAATGTCGCCGAAACCGTCGTCGGTGTGCAGCTCGTCGAGGACGAAGCGCATGTCGCGCAGTGGGGCTTTGTAGACTTGCATCGGTATCAGTCCCTTAGTTGCGCAGTGGCTTGCCGGTTTCGAGAATGGTCTCGACGCGCGCCTGCGTGCGCGGATCACGCACCAGTTTCATAAACGCCTTGCGCTCGAGCGCGAGCAGGTCGTCCTCGGTGACGGTATCGACCAGATCGGCCTCGCCGCCGGTCAGAATATCGGCGAGAAAGCCCGAGACGACGCCATCATAGCTGGTCGCGAGGCCGCGTGCCTGGAAGCCCTTCACCGCCACGTCGAGCGCGCTGCGCCCGCCCGCGCCTGGCAGGCGGAACACCGGCGGCTCAGGCGGCTGATAGCCTTCGGCCAGCGCGAGCGCCTTCGCCTTGGCGTCGGCGAGCAAGCGGTCGCGGTTCATGGTGATGCCGTCCGACGGACGCAGGAACCCAAGCTCCTTCGCCTCCGCCGCCGATTTGGAGACGGTCGCGGTCGAGACGGTCTCGAACACCTTGGCCACGGCGGGCATCGGTCCTTTGGGCAGCGCCGGATTGTGCCGCCAGCGATCCAGCAACTCGCCGTTACCGCCCCAGCCGGGGACGAGGCCGACACCGCATTCGACCAGACCCGTATAGGTTTCGGCATGCGCCTGCACCGCGTCTGCATTGAGCAGGATTTCGCACCCGCCGCCGAGCGCCGTGCCGAACGGCGCGCTGACGACCGGGAACGGCGCGTATTTCAGCGCCTTGTAGGCGACCTGCCCGCCCGCGACGAGCTTCTCGATCTCGCTCCACGCCGCGATATTCATCGCGAAGATGGCGAGGCCGAGGTTCGCGCCCGCCGAGAAATTGGCACCTTCGTTATAAACGACCATCGCCTTGAACTTCTCGGTGACGATCGGGATCGATTGCTCGATCGCCTTCATCGCCTCGCCGTCGAGCGCGTTCATCTTGCCGGTGAATTCGAGGCAGGCGACACCGTCGCCGACGTCCCACAACGACGCCGACGCCGTTTTGACGAGCGGCTTGGCGCCCAGCTTGATGTCGGAAAGCAGCAGCACACCCTCGGGGCGAACGATATCGTGGTATTCGCCGTCACGGCCGAGATACTGGCGCTGGCCGTTCTCGATCCGGTAGAAGCTGCGATCACCCGCGAGGCTCAGGATTTCCGGCACCGGCCTGCCCTCGTCGGCGAGCCGCTTGGCAAGCGTCGCCGCGCCGATCTTGTCGATCAGCTCGAACGGGCCGAAGCTCCAGTTGTAGCCGAGCTTCATCGCGTCATCGATACCGAGGATGCTGTCGGCAGCGGACGGCACGAGCCCGGCCGCATAGGAAAGCGTCTGGCCGAGGACAGCCCAGGCGTATTCGCCGGTCTTGCCGGGTGCGGCGATCAGCGCACCCACGTCACGCGCGGTGACCGGCGGCGCAGCGATCGCCGGCCGGTATTCGCCGGTCTTGAGATCGATCGTTTCCTTGCGCTTCCCGGCCTCGCGGTTGATCCGGTAGAAGCCGCCCTTGCCTTTGCGGCCGGTGTAACCGCCCTCGATCATCTTGCCGATCAGAGGCGGCAGTTCTGCGATCGCCTGATAGGGATCGTCCTGGGGCAAGGTGCTGGTGAGGCTCTGCTGGAGATGCGGCATCAGATCGATGCCGACGAGATCGACCAGCCCGAACACGCCGGTCTTGGGCACGCCCATCGGCTTTCCGGCGATGGCATCGGCCTCCTCGACCGTCAGGCCAAGCTCGAACGCCGCGTTGAGCGCGGCCTGAATCCAGAAAGTGCCGACGCGGTTGGCGATGAAGCCGGGCGTGTCCTTCGCATTGACGATGGTCTTGCCCATCTGCCGATCGGCGAAATCGGACACGCGCTTGACGAGGGCCGCGTCGCTCTCCGGCCCGGCGACGATCTCCAGCAGCCGCATGTAGCGCGGCGGGTTGAAGAAGTGCGTGATGAGGAAGTCGCTCTTGAAGGCGTCCGAGCGCCCCTCGATCAGATGGCCGAGCGGGATCGTCGAGGTGTTCGACGACACCGCCGTGCCGGGCTTCCGCACCGCTTCGAGCTTTTCGTACAGGCTCTGCTTGAGATCGAGCCGCTCGATGATCGCCTCGACGATCCAGTCGCAATCGGCGACCTTGGCGAGATCGTCCTCGATATTGCCGACTTCGACCAGCTTCGCGGCGGCCTTCGACATGAAGGGCGCGGGCTCCGTCTTGAGCATCTTGGCGACCGCGCCCGTCGCGACGGCATTGCGGTCGTTCTGGTCGCGGACGATGTCGAGCAGCAGCACCGGCACGCCGGCGTTGGCGACCTGCGCGGCGATGCCGGCGCCCATCGTGCCCGCGCCGATCACGCAGACCTTCTTGATGGCGTCGCTCATTCGACCGACTCCAGGATCGTCGCGATGCCCTGGCCACCGCCGATGCACTGCGTCGCGAGCGCGTATTTGCCGCCCTCGCGCTTGAGCAGCGCCGCCGCCTTGCCGACGATGCGCGCGCCCGTGGCTCCCAGCGGGTGCCCAATGGCGAGCGCGCCGCCGTCGAGGTTCACCTTGGCGACGTCGAGCCCGAGGTCGTGGATGCACGCCAGCGACTGGCTGGCGAAGGCCTCGTTGAGCTCGATCACGTCGAGCTGGCCGATCTCGATCCCGGCGCGCTTCAGCGCCTTGCGCGTCGCCTCGACCGGGCCGATGCCCATGATCTCGGGCGCGCAGCCGGAGATGCCGACCGACTTGATGCGCGCGAGGATCGGCAGATTGTTGGCGCGCGCATATTCCTCGCTCGTCACCAGCACCGCGCTGGCGCCGTCGGTGATCGGCGAGGAGGTGCCCGCCGTCACGGTGCCGTCGGCGCTGAACGCGGGCTTGAGCGCGGCGAGCGCTTCCATCGTCGTGCCGCTGCGCGGCGTGCCGTCGGTATCGACCGTGCCGGCCTTGGTCGCGATCGGAACGATCTCGTCTGTCAGCTTCCCGGCGGCGATGGCGGCGGCGGTCTTTTCCTGACTCTTCACCGCGAAGGCTTCCTGCTGCTCGCGGGTGATCTGATACTTCTTCGCGACGTTCTCGGCGGTGTCGCCCATGCCGATGTACGCGGCGCTCTTCTTGGCGAGGGCGGGGTTGGGGAGCGGGTTGAAGCCCATCATCGGCACGCGGCTCATCGATTCGACGCCCGCGCAAACGAACGCTTCGCCGGCATTGAGCTGGATCTGGCCGGCGGCATAGTGGATCGAGCTCATCGACGAGCCGCAGAAGCGATTCATCGTGATCCCGCCGACCGACAGCGGCAGGTCCGCCAGCAGCCCGATCAGCCGCGCGACGTTGAGACCCTGCTCACCTTCGGGAAAGGCGCAGCCGAGCACGATGTCCTCGATATCCTCGGGCTTCACGCCGCTGCGATCGATCAGGCCGCGAATCACCGTCGCGGTCAGATCGTCGGGGCGCACGCGGGCGAGCGCGCCCTTGCCGGCCAGGTGGAAGGGGGACCGGGCATAGCCCGCGATAACCACGTCACGCATCGATGAAACCTCTCCGTACAGGTGTTGCCGGGAATCACCACCCGATCGCATTCCCTTAAGGTGCGATAATTGACCTATACGTCAACTGATTTTTGTAGCAGGATGTGATTCGCGCATTCCGGGAGACACGGAAACGCCAAGACCAGCACGTCGGATCCACTGGCGATGCGAAAATGGTTTGGAGAGAGCATGTTTGAACTTCTGGCACTGGCGGCAGCAGGCGCCGCCTCCCCCGAAATCGTCGTCGGCCGCTGGCAGACGCCCACCAAACACGGCGTCGTGGAAATCGCGAAATGCGGTGCGTCGATCTGCGGCACGCTCGTCGATTCGGACGGCATCCGCGCCAATTCGAACCTGAAGGACGCCAACAACAAGGATGCCGCACAGCGCGGGCGCGCGCTGAAGGGCCTCGTGATCCTGAAAGGCTTCACCTGGAAATCGGGCGCGTGGGGCGGCGGCACCATCTATAACGGCGACGACGGCGGCACCTACAGCGCCACCCTCACCCCCGCCAGCGCCGACCAGCTCAAGCTGAAGGGCTGCATCGTCTGGCCGCTCTGCAAGACGCAGACCTGGACCCGCATCCGCTGACACCAACGACAAACAAAAATTACGCATGGAGAGTAGAGTATGAAGAAGATTATCGCAGCCGGCGCCCTGCCGCTGATGGCGCTCGGCCTTGCCGGGACGGCGCACGCCAGCGGTTTCTACCTGCAGGAGCAGTCGGTGCGCGGCAACGGACGCGCCTTCTCGGGTGAGACGGCGGACCAGGGTGCGGCATCGATGTGGTGGAACCCGGCGGCGATCGGCGGGATCAGGGGCTGCGACGGCGCGCTCGGCGTCAGCGCGATCCTGCCGCGCGGCAACGTCAACAACCTCGGCACCGTCATCGTGCGGCCGGGCCAGGCACCGGCGGCGGTCGGTGGCGACGCGGTCAGCCGCAACCCGATCACCAACGGCGTGCTGCCGTCGGGCGGTTTCGCCTGTGCGATCACGCCGCGCCTGTCGGTGGGCATGAACATCGGCGCACCCTATGCCTTCGAGACGAAATATCCGACGACGAGCTGGGCGCGCTACACCGCGCTGCAGACCAAGCTGCGCCTCTATGATCTCCAGCCGACGATCGCCTTCGCGGTGACGCCGGAGATCAGCATCGGCGCGGGCCTCAACGTCCATTATGCCGAGGCGACCCTGTCGAACGCGCTGCCGCAGATCTCTCCGCTGCTGCCCGGCGACGGTTTCCAGGAGCTGAAAGGCAATGGCTGGGACGTCGGCTACAGCGTGGGTGCGCAATATCACAAGGGTCCGCTGCAGCTCGGCGTCGGCTACAAGTCGGCGGTGAAGCATACGCTGACCGGCACCGTGACCACCTCCGGCCTGCTCGGCCCGCTCGCCGCGCAGAATTCGACCATCTCCACCACCGCGAACTTCAGCACGCCGTGGCAGGTGAATTTCGGCGCGCGCTACCGGGTGTCGCCGCAGGTGACGCTCAACGCGCAGGCGGTGCGGATGGGCTGGTCGGAGTTTGACGCGATCCGCCTCGGCGCACCGCTCAACGCCGCCATCCCCGAGAATTACCGCGATACCTGGAGCTTCGCGGGCGGCGTCGATTACGACATTTCGCCTAAGCTGACGCTGCGCGCCGGCGTGCAGCACGACCAGACGCCGACCAGCAACGGCAACCGCGACGCGCGCGTGCCCGACAACAACCGCTGGAACTTCTCGGGCGGCGCCAGCTACAACCTGTCGGAGCGCTTCACGATCGACGCGGCGGCGACCTACATCGCCATCGACGACGCCGTCATCAACCGCACCACCGCCGCCTATGCGGGAACGGCCGCCCAGACGCCGATCCTCGTCAACGGCAGCCTGACCGATGCCCATGCGGTCGTGCTGTCGATCGGCGGGCGGGTACACTTCTGACCGTGGATACCGCGATGCCGCCTCTCGACGCCTCCCCCGTCGCCGACCTCCAGTCGGCGGCGGGGATCACGCCCCGCCTGCTGACCGATCTGCTCGACCACGCCGTCGCAACCTGGCCCGAACGGATCGCGGTCGATTTCATGGGGCGGACGTGGACGTACAAGGCGCTCGGCACTCTGGTCGAGCATGCGGCGCGCGGCCTGCAGGACAAGGGGCTGAAGCCGGGCGACCGCTTCGGCCTCTGCCTGCCCAACTGCCCCTATTTCCCGGTGCTGTATTTCGCCGCTCTCCGCGTCGGCGCGATCGTCGTGCAGTTCAACCCGCTCTATACCGAACACGAGCTCGATCATCAGATCCGCGATTCCGGCACGCGCTTCATCGCCGTGCCCGATCTCGCGATGATCCATGACAAGGTGGAGAAGATCGCGAAGGCGGCGGGCGTCGAGCGCATCGTCGTGTGCGGCATGGCCGACATGCTGCCGATGGTGCAGGCGCTCGGCTTCACCTTCCTCAAGCGCAAGGAACATGCGCATATCGAGGATCCGGCGCGGACCATTCCGCTGCGCGAACTGCTCGCCAATCATGCCGCGCCCGATCCGGTCGCGCAGCACCCCGATGACGTCGCCGTCCTCCAATATACCGGCGGCACGACCGGCACGCCCAAGGGCGCGATGCTGACCCACGCCAACCTCACCGGCAACAGCGCGCAGATGCTGATTCATGTCGGGGGCTTGCGTTCGCAGCAGGAGCGGACCCTCGGCGTGCTGCCGATGTTCCACGTCTTCGCGCTCACCACCGTGCTCAATTTCTCGATCGAGATCGGCGCGGAGATGGTGCTGCTGCCGCGCTTCAACATGGCGCAGGTGCTGCGCACGATGAAGCGCAAGCCCCCGACGCAATTCTTCGGCGTGCCGACGATCTACGCCGCGATGAACGACCTGCCCGACGCGCAGATTCCCGATCTGTCGAACGTGCGCGCCTGCATTTCCGGCGGAGCGCCGCTGCCGCTCGAAATCCGCGAGGCGTTCGAACGCCGCACCGGCGCGCGCGTGGTCGAGGGCTACGGCCTGTCCGAAGCCTCGCCGATCATCGCCTGCAATCCGATCGATGGGCTGATCAAGACCAACAGTTGCGGCCCGCGCTTCCCCGCCACGACGCTGGAGATCCGCGACCCCGCCAACCCGCACGTGCTGCTCCCCACCGGCGAGCGCGGCGAGGTCTGCGCGCGCGGGGTGCAGGTGATGAAAGGCTATTGGGGCAAGCCCGCCGAGACCGAGGCGGTGTTCGTCGACGGCGCGCTCAGGACGGGCGATATCGGCTATCTCGACGAGGACGGCTATCTCTTCCTGGTCGACCGCATCAAGGACGTGATCCTGGCGGGCGGCTACAACGTCTATCCGCGCGTGATCGAGGATGCGGCGTACCAGCATCCGGCCGTCAAGGAAGCGATCGCGATCGCCATCCCCGATCCCTATCGCGGCCAGTCGCCGAAATTGTTCGTCGCGCTCAACGAGGGACAGACTTTGAGCATCGCGGACCTCGACAAATTCCTCGAGGAGCGGCTCAATAAGATCGAGATCCCGAAGGAGTATGAGATTCGCGACACCCTGCCCAAGACGCTGATCGGCAAGCTCTCCAAAAAGGAGCTGGTCGCCGAGGAAAAGGCCAAGCGCGCTTGAACACGGGCGAGGCCGATCTTCGCGCCGCTGATCTTCGCGCCGTCGTTAAGGGCGAACGGCAGGATCGTACGCGCCAGGGGATACAGGAGGTGGCGCGGCAGCTCGGCGTCACGCACCGCGCGCTGCGTTTCTATGAGGACAAGGGCCTGATCGAGCCCGAGCGCGTCGGCAGCATGCGCATCTATTCGCGGCGCGACGTGGGCCGGATGCAATTGATCCTGCGCGGCAAGCGGCTCGGGTTTTCACTCCGCGAAATTCAGGAGTTCCTCGACCTCTACGATGCCGATCCCGAGCATGTGGAGCAGATGATCCGCCTTGCGGGGCGGGTGCGCGAGCGGCTGCTCGACCTCGAGAAGCAGCAGGTCGCGCTGGAGGAGACGATCCGCGAGCTGCGCCAGATCGAACACGATGCGATGGCGCGCGTGAAGACGGCGCGCGGGCGCTAGTCGAGGAAGCGGATCGACGCGCCGTCGGCGTCGCGCGTCACGCGCACCGCCACGTCGTAGAGCGCGCCCAGCATCTCCCCGGTGAAGATCGTCTCGGCATCGCCCTGCACCGCGATGCGGCCGTTCCGCACGGCGACGACATCGTCGGCGATGCGCAGCGCGAGATCGAGATCGTGGAGCGCGACGATCACGGTATGGCCGGCGTCGGCCAGCGCGCGCAGCCGCTTGGCCGCATCGAGCGCGTGACGCGGATCGAGCCCGGCGGTGGGCTCGTCGACGATCAGCAGCTCGGGTTCGCCGACCGTCGCGCGCGCCAGCATCACGCGGGCGAGCTCGCCGCCCGACAGCCGCGTCGCGGGCCGGTCGCGCAGGGCGAGCAGATCGTAGCGGTCGAGCGCGGCGTCGATCCTCGGCTGCCAGATCGCGGGCAGGCCGCCGAACGCGGGCAGATGCGCGCTGAGGCCGAGCGCAACGACGCGCTCGACGCTGATCGCCCAGTCCACGCGCGGGCTCTGCGGCAGATAGGCGCGGCGGCGCGCGAGGCCCTGGCGGCCGATCGCCGCGAGCGGAGCGCCGCCCAGCGTCACCTGCCCGCGGCCCGGCGGGAGCAGCCCGGCGGCGACTTCGAGGAGAGTGCTCTTGCCCGCGCCGTTCGCGCCGATCACCACGGTCAGGCGGCCGGCGGCGAAATGCACGTCCGCCCAGTCGAGGACGAGGCGGCCGCGCCGCACGACGCTGACGCCCTCGAGGACGAGATCGCTCATGGCGCGGTGTTCCGCACGTGCAGCACCAGCCACAGGAAGAACGGTGCGCCGACGACGCTGACGAACACGCCGAGGCGGATTTCCGGGCCGAAATGGACGAGGCGCGTAGCGATGTCCGCCGCCGTGACGATCACCGCGCCCGCGATCGCCGCCGGGACCAGCGTCGCGCCGGGCCGGTGGCCGACGAGCGGGCGGACGATGTGCGGCGCGATCAGCCCGACGAAACCGATCGCGCCCGTCACCGCCGTCGCCGCGCCAACGCCGAGCGCGGTGCCGAACAAAGCGAGCAGGCGGATGCGCTTCAGGTTGACGCCGAGGCTCTCCGCCTGCGCCTCGCCCAGCGTCAGCGCATCGATGGCGCGCGCGGTCGCCAGCAGCAGCGCCGCGCCGATCAGGATGAAGGGCCCGGCGAGGACGACATGATCCCAGCTCCGGTCGGCGAGCGAGCCCATCAGCCAGGTCATGATCTCATAGGCGGCGTAGGGATTGGGCGCGAGGTTGAGCGCAAGGCTGACACCCGCGCCGGCGATGCTCGACACCGCGGCCCCTGCGAGGATCAGCGCCAGCGTGCCGCCGCTGCGCGCCAGCGTCAGCGCGAGCCCGGCGGTGACGAGCCCGCCCACCAGCCCGAACAACGGCGTCGCGAGCGCGAAATGCGCCGCCAGCCCGAAATAGATCGCGATCACCGCGCCGAGCGACGCACCCGCCGACACGCCGAGCAGCCCCGGCTCGGCGAGCGGATTGCGCAACAGGCCCTGCAGCACCGCCCCCGACAGGCCGAGGATCGCGCCGACGAGGATGCCGAGCACGAGGCGCGGCAGGCGGATCTCGGTGATGATGAGGCCCGCCAGCGTCGGGTGCTGCGCGCGCGCCGCCTCGGCCAGCGCCGCGGGCGAGAGCCAGATCGTGCCCGAGAGCAGGGATGCGACGCTCAGCGCGGCCAGCGCCAGCAGCAGAAGCGGGATCAGCCAGCGGTTCATAGCGCCGCCCGCACCTGCGCCCGGAGCGCGATCGCGGCATCGGCGATGGCGGGCGCGCCGCAGATCGTGTCGCGCGGCGAGATGTGGAGGATGCGGCTGCGCGGCCAACGCTTGCGCACGATCGCGGTGTCGCGGCGCGCGTCGCCGAGCGAGGCGCCGCCGTCCGCGCCGTCGCCCTCGATCAGGAAATCGGGCGCGGCTTGCAGCAGCGCCTCGGTATCGGTCGGGCCGGTCTCTGGCGTCACGTCGGTGAGGCCGGCGGCGGCGATCACGGCGGCGACGAGCGGGCCCTCGCGCATGCCGTCGCGGCCCCAGACGGCGACGCGCACGCCGCGCACCGGCGGCGACGCGACCAGCCGCGCATCCATCTTCGCGACCAGCGCCGCGCCGCGTTCGGGCACGCCCAAGGCGGTAGCAAGGTCGCTTATGTTGCGGCGGATGGCGGGTACGTCCATCGCATCCTCGATCGCGACGACCGGCACGCCGAGCCGCGCCAGCAGCGCGCGGCCGCCGGGATTGGAGAAGGTATCGGTAACGATCAGATCAGGCCGGGTCGTCACCACCTCCTCCACGCTGCCGCGATTGGCGGCGACGCGCGCGGCTTCCACGACCATCGCCGAATAGCGTGGATCGCGCGACAGCCACGTCACCGACGCGATGCGTTCCGGCGGGAGCAGCGCCAGCACGAGCTGGTCGGTGCATTGGTTCATCGACATGACGCGCACCGGCTTTGCGGGGCGCGTGGAAACAGGGGGCGCCGCCGCGCTGCACCCGGCGACGAGCGCCGGGCACAGGACGGCGGCAAGGGCGAGGCCCCCGCGCACGATCAGAACTTCACGCGCACCCCGCCGGTGGCCGAACGGCCCGGCGAATTGTACCCGAACACCTCCTGATAGCGCTCGCCAGCCAGATTCTCGACGCGGCCGAACACCTGGAAGTGCGGGCCGAAGTCGTACGAGGCGTTGAGGTTCACGATCGTATAGGACGGCAGGTTGACCATCACGCGCTGGAAGCTGCCGGTGAAGGCACTGTCGCGCTGCCCGCCGTTGTAGCGCACCGTCAGCGTCGCGCTGATCGGGAACGCCTTGGGCGCATAGGTGACGTTGAGCGAGGCGATGTCGCGCGCACGCCGTACCGCCTGCCCCGTCACCGGCACCGCCGCCTGGAAGCCGCCACCCGCCGGTGCATTGCCGACGAGCGCGCTGAGCGTCTGCGGTGCATCGAGATAGGTGTAGTTCGCATCGACCCGGAAATCCGCGAGCTTCACCGCCGCCACGACCTCGACACCCTGCTGGTGCGAGACCACGGCATTGTTGAAGCTCGACGAGACGAAGGTGCCGCTGATGGGATCGAACACCGAGGTCGAGGTGATCTGATTGTCGAAACGGCTGCGGAAATAGGTCGCCCCCAAAGTCACCTTGCGGTCGAGAAAGCCCTGTTCGATGCCCGCTTCCCAGCCCTTCGATTCCTCGGGCTTCAGGTTCGGGTTGCCGATGTAGACGCCGCTCGAATAGCCGAACAGCTCGCTCGGCGTCGGTGCCTTGATGCCGGTGCCGTAGGCGGCGTGGACGCGCGTGCCGGTCGGGAACAGATAGCTGCCCGTCACGCGGTAGGTCGCGGCGCTGCGGAACAGGCTGTAGTCGTCGATCCGCGCCGATGCGCCGAACGCGAGCCGGTCGTCGATCGTCAGATCGTAGCTGGCGACATAGCCGAGCGTGTCGAGCGTATGCTGGCTGTTGTCGGCGAACGCCGCGTTGTTGCGGAACTGCTGCCGTTCCCAGTCCATGCCGAGCGTGAAGCGGTTCTTCACCCGCTCGCTGCCGAAGCGCACGGTCGAGTTGAAGGTGGTGCGGTAACGCCGCCCGAAGCTGCCCGAGGGACCGAACGGGCCGTCATATTCGCGCGCGGAATCGGTGATCGCGGCGGTGGCGGCATTGGTCCACGCGCCGTCGAACAGATCCCAGTTCGCACCGACCAGCCCGTACCACGCGCGGTTGCGCGTCAAATTGCCGGGGCTGTCGACCGCGATGGTGATCGGATAGCCCTGGATGATCGGCGAACCGGCCGCGATGTCCTGATCGACGAGATCGGCACGCAGCCGCGTATAGCGGCCGACCGCGGTCAGCTTGAAGTTGGAAGCCGGGGTCCAGTTGGCCTTGCCGGTCACGCTGAGGTTCTCCGAGCCGGTCGCGAGCTTGCCGCCCGGCGCGACGACGAAGCCGTCCGTGCGGTAATAGCTGCCCGACAGCGCGTAATCGAGCGTGTCGCCGATGACGCCGCCGGCGCGTGCGCCGCCCGCGATCGTGCCCTGCGTGCCGCCCTCGACGCGCGCCGAATAGCCGGGAGCCTCGCGGCCCGACAGCGTGGTGTAGCTGATCACGCCGCCGATCGCGTCCGATCCGTAGAGCGAGCTCTGCTGGCCGCGCAGCACCTCGACGCGCGAGGCCTCGTCGTTGATCAGGCCGCCGAAATCATACTGCGCGTTATAGGGATCGTCGGCCTTGATGCCGTCGATGAACACCAGAGTGTGATTGCCTTCGGTGCCGCGGATGCGCACCTCGGTCAGGCCGCCGACGCCGCGAACGACGGCGACGCCCGGCACGTCGCGCAGCACGTCGACGATGAAGCGCGTCTGGCGTGCCTGCAGATCCTTGTCGTCGATCACCGTGACCGACGAGCCGAGCAGCGCGGCCGGGATGGCGTCGCCCGATCGGGTCGCGGTAACGACCACGTCGTCGGTATCGGTATTGGTCACCGGGCTGGCCGGTTCGCTCTGCGCGAGAGCGGGTGTCGCGGCGACGAGCGCCAGCAATGAAACGAAAGTCTTCTTCATGTTTAGTCCCCCCGCGCCGTCTGGACGAAGCGGAAGGGGCTGTTCTCGCCTGCGCGAACACGAACGCGAAACCAGCCTGGCGGACGCGGTGCCCGGCTGCCTTCACGCCGCTGCGGCCCCGGCCGCACGGTTCGGGCGCCCGGCAAAGCAAGCCTCTGCCGAAAACCCGATCGTCGCTCGAACGGACTAATCCGTGCCCCGGCCATCCCCTGGACCACGAGCATGAGCGACAGCGCCGGCAGGTCTCCTGGCTCGCGGGTCAAGGCTCGACGCACGCCTTCCCAGATCATCGATCCAGTGGCCGCCCGGTTCTGGGACCGGGCCCGTGCATCTCGCTCACCGCTTACAGTTGCAGGGACAGCCGCGGATTGGGAAAAAGGGGAAACCCGTTCTTCCGCACCGCATTCCCTTTGAAGCCCCTCGCGGGGCACCGGCGCGATCAACAGGCAAGGCTGACGCCCTGCCTGGCGGGCCCCTTAGCTCAAAGGTCGCGCGAAGCAAATCACATTCGCGTCGGAAGCTCTTGCCAGGCCGGGCAGTGTATGACCAAGGCTTTGCCGGTCTTCCGCGACGGTCGCCGATCTGGCCAAACCGCGCCTCCTTGCCATTCGACGGGAATTGTATGGGCCAGCTTCGGACCGCCAACACGCGGCGCAAACGCGCGCTTCTTCTCCCGCTTGCGCGCAAGGAATCGCTGGTAACCAACCGAAGGGATGCCAGCGTGACCGACAAGGCGCTGGCCGAACGTTGAGCGCAACGCAAGCGAGGGCGCGCTCCCGCCCGCCGATCGAGCTTATCGATACGGCCGAAATCCCGAACGGCGGACAATTGCGTCTGCTGCGCTGCGGCCCGGATTTCTCGATCCAGTTCGGCGAGGACGAACTGATGGGCAGTCAGGCGTTCGAGTCCGAACAGGCGCTGGCCGAGCTGGCGATCGGGCGGATGAGCGGTTCGCCGAGCCATGTGCTGATCGGCGGCCTCGGGATGGGCTTCACCCTCGGGGCGGCGCTGGCAGCCTTGCCGCCCTCCGCCACGGTCGTGGTGGCGGAGCTCGTGCCCAAGATCCTCACCTGGGCCAATGGCCCGCTCGCGCATCTGTTCGGGGATGCGTTGGCCGATCCGCGCACGTCGGTGGAAATTCGCGACGTCCACGACGTGATCGAGTCTGCACGCGATGCGTTCGACGCGATATTGCTCGACGTCGACAATGGCCCGGACGGCTTCATCCAGCTCGCCAACGAACGTCTGTATTGTGACTGGGGATTGCGCACCGCCTATCGCGCGCTGCGCCCGGGCGGCGTGCTGGCGATCTGGTCGGCCTATGAGGACGCCGCTTTCGGCGATCGTCTCGAAAAGGCGGGCTTCGCCGTGGATGAGGTCAAGATCGACGACAGCCAGGGCCGCGAGCGCGCGCCCTACACGATCTGGCTTGCGTCCAGGCCGATGTCCTGATCGCGCAGCCGCGCCCGGCCATTGAAACGCGCGTCGCTACGGCAAAATACGGTCTCAAGATCGACAAGCGTGGCAAGGCCCCGGCGGTCAATCTCGCTAACACCTGATCCGTGTAGCGCCAAGGATGCGGCAACCCGCATCCCTGGCGTCATTGTCGGCTATTTGATCGCGATGTCGCTCGCTTCGGCGCGATATTGCTCACGGACGAAAGCCTTGGCGGCGCTCTGCGTCTTGAAGGCATCGTCCAGGACTTCGCTGGAGACCAGCGGATAGCCCTGCGAATTATACCGCGTCGACCGGACGGTCACGCGGTAGACGCCGTCCTCGTCCTTGAGCACCAGATACGGGCGGACGGCTACTCGCGACATATGTGTTTCCTTCATTGGTGACGGCTCAAGTGGCGGAACGCAGAAGACTTTCCCGCGCGCCGGCGAAGCTGCCACGCTTCATGTTCATCAAAGCGCCGCCGTTCCTTGCCGGTCGCGTTCACCCAGAGACCGCAACGGGCGGCGGGTCGGAGCGGCTGCGTCAGTGACTGGACTGCGGTGACTGGGCTGCGGTGACTGGGCTGCGACGAAATGTCGCTCTCATCACTGGCAGCCAGCGCCGCCAATGCGAATTGGCGCTCCGTGCTCGGAGATGCCAGCGATCTGCATGTGGCTCCAAAAGCCGGGCCGCACAAGGGCGGACCCGCGACCTGGCGCCGCCGGGGCATCACTCGGTCGTGGAAGACGACAAGATTCGGTTCGAGCCCGGTTCGCGACAGCGACATCGCGCCTTCGGCCGAACGCGACTCGTTCCCTTCGCAGCACAGATCAAATGCGATGCGCGCACCTGGCGGAGACGGAGGATACCACTATTCTTTGATCTAAAAGGATAATTTTACTCAGAATACGCCTACCATACTTTAAGCCATAAATTTCGTGATTGATCGGCAGCGAGCGATGCCGAACCAGAACGAACGCTTCGTGGCAGTGTAAATGCGCTACCGACCCAAAGCGGACGGCCGGCATCACCCGATTGCGGCCCTCTCGCCGGAGTGTAAATTGCTCGGATGCCTCCAAGCTCACGCATCGTTTCGATGCTGCTTCTGACCATTTCGCTTGGGTGCAGTCGGGAGGCTACGCCACCGCACACGAACCTTCGATCTTGCGTGCTCGACCAAGCGCGCACTCTGGCAAAGGATCAGCACCGCCGACCTTCGTTCGATGAGGCGAAGAGGTTTATGAACAATTGCAAGGAAAAGGGCCGAGAGATCAAGGAAGCCCCAAACACCCTCGCTTGTGCACTGAGCGATCAGTGGGAAAGATGTGGTAGGCTTCCACCGACAGATTGAACGTCCGTTCCCGACCCATAGCGGACATTCAGTGAGGCTTCGGCAAGGACCGCTTCCGCCCAGTTGTGGCGTTCAGGAATTCGGGCCAAACGTCGGAATGACCAATGTCGCGCCCTTCGTTGTCGGTCTTCTCGTTCTGGGGCGAACCGTTTTCGCGCTTTTTAGCGGGTCGGCAGCGGCGAACAATAAGGGTTTATGGAGAGAGGACGAGCCGATGGTCTACTGGACCGTCATAGTGGCTGGATTTGCCGTGTCGGCCTTCCTCTTTTACGAAGCTTTCAGACCAAACGGCAGCTAACCACCCATAGCGGACTCTCGACGCGCTAAATATCGGCCGCTTCCGCAAGGGCCAAGGCGTCCTCAATATCGACGCCCAGGTATCGAACGGTGCTGTCCAGCTTGGTATGACCGAGCAAAATCTGGATTGCCCGCAAATTGCCGGTCTGCCGGTAGATCAATGCCACTTTGGTTCGGCGGAGCGAATGCGTTCCGTAGGGCGTAGGTTCGATACCAACCTGCTGGAGCCAGCCTTTCAGCAGCCGCGCATATTGCCGTCGATAGACAGGGCCGATCGCGCCGCCGGGAGGGGAACAGGTAGTCGCCGGGCTTCGCTGCCCGAGCTCGTATCCACGCCAGCACACTTTCGCGCGTGCCCTGTGTCACTTCGAACTGAACGGGTGTGCCGGTCTTAAGCTGCACCACCAGCGCCCGACTGCGTACAACACCGCCCGCCAATAGATCGCCAACCTTGAGACGAACAAGATCGCAGCCGCGCAGCTTGCTGTCGATTGCAAGATCGAAAAGGGCAAGGTCGCGAACACGACGTTCCCGCTTGAGATGAAAGCGGATCGACCAAACCTGCCTTGGCTTCAGCGCCATTTTTGGGCCGATTAGCGCGCCACGGTTCCAAGGGCGGTTAGGATACGTGTGTGATTGCGTTGCCGGTTGCATGAGCTGTCTCCCGCCCGCGTCGGGTGACGGCGGGTCTGTGGCAACAGTGATGCGGTAAGATTGAATGTCCGCTACGGGTGGACAGCGGACATTGTCATCGCGAACCAAAATGGGCGCGGCATTCCTTCAGCGCCGCCGCATCGCAGGCAGAGTGCCAGTCGCTTTTTGCGATTTCGTCTTACCAAAGTCCTTTCACTAGGAAGCCGCCCATACGGCCAGGCGAGGCGCATTGCGATGCGCTAAAGATTTCTCTATCGGACGTGAACATCACTCGCAGGACAGTCGCGGCATCTCTAGTGCAATGACTAAGCGCGGCGAGGTCACCTGCCGACGACGCCTAGCTTCCAGTTCGACCCGGTTGCCTAGGCAATGATGCCGCCGAGCTATTGCCTGCTACCACGACGACGCCGAAAGCCCGCCTCAACAATATCGCCACGCGCGCTCGCGAAACCAACCTTATCGTACGCGGCCATCAGACTGCCAAATCGTTCCCGATAATGTTTGGCGTTCGGAAGGTGGATATCGCTCTCGATCACAGCCTCGGACAGATAGCCGTGCTCTCGAATTAGACGGCGCAGGCCATCGAGAAGCTGAGTATCGTCAAGCTGCCTCCCCACCCGATAGCGCCTTTTGGACGGGCGGGCAGTCGCCGTACCGGCGATGGTAGCGAAAGATTCCTTAAGATCACCGGTCGGGACCGGAGGTAAGCCCGCCTGCCTGTAAGCCGCTGGCAGACTTCCGAACCGATCCGCAAAATGTCGCGCGTTCGGAAGGGCCGTGTTTAGGTTGATTAGCCGCTGTGAAATCGCGCCGTTTTCCCGGTAAACTTGGCGAAGTTGATCGAGCGCTTCCTCGTCCGTGTAGAGGGCTCTGAACGACAGATACTGACGCCTCGCAGGTCTTTTGTAACCGATCAGGGCATAGACGTTGTCGAGACCGCCATATCGCACCGCAAGCCGCCCGTCTGACGGTAGGTAGGGGCATTCGCGAACAATCTTTGCAGTCAGCGCCCCCTTCTCATCCAACAGCCTTGCTAAACCCGCAGTGATCTGTTCGTCAGAATATGGCCGCCGAGTTATATTCTGGAGCCGGGCGACCGACGCCGCGAACAATGCGGGCTCGAGGATAGGCTCCATCACTCGGGCCTTAATCCACTCTTCGGATGGCGAGGCGGTCGGTTGGCCGAGATTGCTACGTCGGCGACCAAAGACATAGGTTCCGATGTAGATTTCGTTGCTGAGCATATGCCGGACGGTATCGTACGTCCAAAATCGGCGTCCCCGCTCGTCCTTACAGTGGCCGTTCAGTTCGTGCGCGATCGCAGTGATCCGCATCTCGTCGTGAACAAACATCCGGAAAGCGCGCCGCACCATATCCACCTCCTCGGGCGGTCCGGCGATCCACGCGACGCGCTCGGCAGCGAGTGCTTTGCGCTCGCCCGCCTTCAACAATTTGCGTGGTCTGCCATGTCGATCGACAAGCTGGCGGCGAACCCCGACGACGGTCGTTCCGCCCTGCTTGTAACCAAGGCCAGCTTGTTGCCGTTGCGCGCGCGACACTTTTGTAGACAGCTCCCGGCTGTACTCAGCCGCCATGACCCGCTTCATCTGTTTGACGATCGAGGCCATTCCCCCACCATCGTTGTCGAACGCCTCGCTGCAATATCGAACCGGCACCCCAGCCTCACGGCACATGTATTCGTAGTGCGCCGCCTGATCCGCATCTTGGAACCGCCCCCACCGGCTAACGTCCAAGACGAGGATCGCGCGGAACGGCGCGTCCCCGGCCAGCACATCCCCCAAAAGCTTTTTAAGGCCCGGCCGCTTTTTAAGTGTCAGGCCGCTCTTGGCCGGATCCTCATACGTCGCAACGACTTCGTAGCCATCTGCTAGGGCGTAGGCGCTGATCGCGGCTCGCTGGTTGTCGAACGAGAAGCGCTGATGCTCGGTGGACATCCTAAGATACTGGGCTGCGGGGACCAGCCCTTGCGCTTGGCTCGATCGTTTTTTCACACCGGCTCCAAACTGACTTACATTCGGGCTCGGTATACAGAAGAGCTTAACGGCCGACCTTTGCGATCGCGGTCGAGTGGGCACTTCGCAGGCATTCACCTCGACAGTGATCTCATCGACCAACCTCCGCCGAAAGAGCGCCCGTCAAAAATCCGATGAGGGTCGCATGCTCAATAGGGTCAGGGTGCATCGCTGAACGAAGGTCCGCAATCAGGAACGGTGGAATTGGCTCTCGTAGGCCAACAGTGGGCGATAGCCGTCGTTCGGACACGTCGCGCGAATGTCCGCTAAGGGTCGAGAACGGACGTCGGCGAAGGCCCATGAACCAAACGGCTCGATGGTCGTTAATTGAGTCGTCACGTGGAAAACACGGGTCGCAAACGAGCCTCGCAGTCGCCCCCCGACTGCGGGGCTTTTTTATGGATCGTCACTTGGCGAACGTCCGGTTTGAGTGGGAAGCGGACGTTCGCAAAATTCCACCGAGCAACTTCACGCAAGCTATCGTCACTTCAAGGATGCAAGCAGGGTCTGAAGAGCGACGCTCGCGTCCTGTCTTGCTTTCTCCGGCTCTTCCGCGTTCGCCACCAAAAGGGCAGCTTCGTCGATAATAGAGAGGATCAAGTGTGCCAATGAGCGTGATGGCTGGTCGCGGATCTGCCCCGCACCGATGCCATCGATGACGGCACGCTCGATGATGCCAAGGCCGTAAAACGCCTCGAGCCGACGCCATTCTGTCCAGCCCAGGACTGCCGGGCCGTCGATCAGGATAATGCGCTGAACCTCGGGCGTCGAGGCCGCGTCGAGGAATTTGGCGACGTTCGTCTTGAAGCGCAACCACTCCGCGCCCGGTTCTGTCGGCTGCGGCGACCCGGCGCTTTCGGTCATGTCGCGCTCGACCTCATCGAACACGGCGAGAAACAAGTCCTCCTTACGTGGGAAATGATGCTGAAGTGCCCCACGTGTGACGCCGGCGTGCGCCACGATCTCCGGCGTTCCCGTCGCGTGAAAGCCTTTTTGCGCGAACAATCTGCGCGCCGCACCGACCAGCGCAGCGCGCGTCTCGCCCGCCCTTGTTTTTTTAATTCCCGTGCCCTTGGGCATGCCTACTCCGATTGACAGTCACGCCTTATACATGCAGTCTGCATGATAAAGGAGAGATTGCGTGGACCCACGTATCAACATGATCATGGTTGGCGCCAGCGACATCGCTGCTCTGCGGCAATTCTACGAGCAGGGCCTAGGCTGGACGCCGTGGATGCCGGCCTCGGAGGGATCGGCCGCGTATAAGATCGGCACGTCGATCCTGATTTTCGTCAACGCCGCTTATCTCGCCAAAGAGAGCGGCATCCCGGCGGTGGCGACACCCAAGTCGCTCTTCGCCATCTTTGTGGCCTCCAAAGAGGAAGTTCATACCGCATTCGATCGAGCTGTGGCGGCCGGCGCCACCGTCACCAGCGCCATTCGGGACCGCGACCAAGGCCTTTATTCAGGCTATTTTGGCGACCCGGAGGGCAACAGTTGGGAGATAGTGTGGAGCCCGCACATGCCGCTTGGACCGGACGGCGCGCTCACCTTGCCCGGACAAGCGCAATGAAAATCGGGTTCGTAGCCTTTTCAATCGCCGCCGCCGTCGCATGGATAGTCCTGTTCTACTTCAGCGCACAGGCCGTGGCGGCAATGGGTCTGAACGCCGCAGGCCCAACATTCTTCGCGCAATTTGGCCATCCTTGGCGCGCGCAGTTCGGCGCTGACTTTACCATCCACCTTCTGTTTGCGGCCGCCTGGATGATCTGGCGTTCGCCATCGTGGATTCTCGGCATCGTCTTCGCCGTTCTGGCGATCAACTTCGGCGCCCTCTTCACGTTGCCGTACATCTTGATCGCCGCATGGCGGGGCGGCGGCATCGAATCTCTGTTCGTTCGCCCCGCTCGCGGACGCTGAAAGTGTTCATCGAGAACCAATAAAATCGGAGAGGAAAGATCTTGGACCAGCATCGCGACCCAGAAGTGCAGCGTCTAATTGACGAATCCGCAATCCGCCATCTGCTCGCGCTCTATCCGCGCGCGCTCGATCGCCAGGATAGCGCATTACTGGCCTCGCTCTTCCATCCTGACGCCGTGGACGATCATGGCCATTACAACGGACCGGCGAGCGGTTTTGTCGAGTGGATGAAAAGTGGTTCCAGGCCCGGCGTTCACTGGACGCATCACAACGGTACGCAAATCATCGAAATCGAGGGCGATGTCGCGCAAACCGAGACGTATTGCATAGCGCTGTGCCGCCACGGGGCGCGCGGCGAAGCAGGCTTCGAAAAGGAAACGTTCCTCCGCGTTCGCTACCTCGACCGTGTCGAAAAGCGGGAGGGTAAATGGAAGATCGCGCATCGCCGCGTGATCTTCTCGCCCTGTCACATCGCCGATGCTTCGCACGACTTCGACGCGTCCATGTGCCTGCAGGAAGGCGGGTTTCCGGCAGACGAAGTCTACCGGTGGTAGCTTCGGTGCGACCGCGTTCGCGCCTCGATCGATATGCCTGTGCGACGCGAAATTATGCGACCACCTGATCCTTCTCGGAGATTGTCGATGGCCTCTGTAGAGATGCTGGACGTGCCGGCCCACGTTCCGCCCGAACGCGTTTGGAATCATGAACCGGCTGCCTTTGCCGCGCAATTCGACGATCCTTTCGTCGGGATCGCTCAGCTGCACGATGGCCCGGATATTGTTTATGCCAAACATCCGCAGATCAAGCCGGGAGTCTGGCTTCCGACGCGCTTCGCCGTCATCAACGACATATTCTTGGATGCCGCGCGCTTCTCTAGCGTCAACAATATAGCGATCGGGCCGTTGCTGGGTGTCGATTGGCGGCTGAACCCGGTGGATTTCGACCCGCCCGAGCACATGCGATATCGGCAGATACTTCAGCCTTTTTTCCAGCCGAGCGCGATCAACCGTTACGACGAGCATCTTCGCGACGTCTCGCGCGAGTTGATCGATCGCTTCGAGCAACGCGGAAGCTGCGAGTTCGTCAGCGAGTTCTCGAATCTCTTTCCGACATATTTCTTCCTCGATCTGCTGGGCATGCCGAGGGAGATGCTTCCGCAATTCCTCGAGTGGAGCGAAGCTTACGTTCGAGGCGAAACGATCGAGGCGAAGGTTGTCGGCGCCCGCTCGATCCTCAAATATATCGAAGGCTATGTGGAAGACCGCCGTAACGATCAGCGCGACGACCTCGTGTCCGGCATTCTCAATGCTGAGATCAACGGTCGACCGCTCGATCATGGGGAGGTGATCGGTATGATCATGCTTGTCTATTTCGGAGGTCTGGAAACGGTCGTTTCCAGCCTTGGCTGGTATTTTCAGCACCTCGCCACGCATCCCGAACTGCAAGCGCGTCTCCGCGATAATCCCGCGGACATTCCTGGCGCCGTCAACGACTATATCAGGGCGTACGGTGTGGTCGGCACACGCCGGCTTGTCACCGAGGACGTGCGGTTTCACGGTGTCGAGCTGAAAAAGGGTGACATGATCATGGTGCCTGGCTTCCTCGCTTCCCGCGACGACCGTCAGTTCGCCGACCCACACGTCATTGATCCTGATCGCAAGGCGCGCCACCTGAGCTTCGCGACGGGGGTGCACAACTGCCTTGGTGCACATTTGGCGCGGCGCGAAATCACCATCGCTTTCGAAGAATTTCTGAGCCGTTTCGCCAATATTCGCGTAGCCGAAAGCGGTGCGTTCGACTGGACCACGGCCGGTGTGTGGGCAGTAACTCGGCTCGATCTGACTTGGGGTTGAATCCGATGAGGTCGCACCGAACGTCCACTATGGGTCGAGAGCGGAAGTCCGGTTTGGGTGGTTAGCGGACAGACCGCTTTCGTCGGATAAGCCGATCCCGTTGAACCTGAAAATACGAGCATGGCTGTGTTAGCGGCCTTTGCTAGTGCTCTTCGAGCCCTTGGTGGACCCATTTGCATCCGGTTCGCGGAAGAAGTTGTAACTAGCGAGTTCACTCACTCCCGATAGCTGGACCGATTTCGGCACGGGGTTGCCCTCAAAAGGCAGATACATTCCGTAGCTCGTTGGATCGTAGATTACACGGCATCCGGTGCGGTCTTCTTCGACGGCGACTAGATGAAGCGTGACTGCCGAAATGTCAGTTTTTCGGCGTTCGAGCGTGTAGGATATTTCATTCGAACCGAATGACATCGTGCCGTTGCGAAAAGTAATCGCCCCGCAGTCTCTGTTTCGGTAAGTGCCGTCTCCAAAATTGCGAGGGGGCGGCTTAGGCGGAAACAGCGCGGAATGAACTATAGCGATGCCCATTCCGACAAAGGCCAAGAGCGCAGCGAGGCCGCCCGTTTTTCGGCGAAAATACACCGTATTGTCCACGCAGCCACTTTGCGCTTTCCGATGAGGCGGTCAATGTCCGCTATGGGTCGAGAACGGACGTCCGGCCTCGGTCGAGAGCGACGTTTCGGCGCTGGGGCGATTCCGGGCGTCCGGGTTCGATCGCCGGCGACTATCGCCGTGGCGATCATCGCTGGTAAGTATGAATATCCCCACAGGCGAAGCCGTACGCAGCAAGAAAGAAATTATACGAAAACTAGTCTGCGCATCGAAAACGACCGGTTTAATTACATTGGACAATATTGTAACGAATATATGACTCGACTCAATTTGAATACGAAAGTATTTACTTTGCACGTATTCGATACAAGAGTCATGTTATATGGGTAGAGCATTTGCTTATTGTCGAGTTAGTACCGCAGATCAGACAAACGACAATCAAGTTCGGGAGATTGAGGCAGCCGGCTTCATCATCGAGCCAAGGCGGATTGTCGTAGAAACCGTCTCCGGTGCGGTGGCCGCAATGGAACGTGCCGGATTTGCCAAGCTCGTGGATCGACTCGAGGCGGACGACATCTTAGTGGTCACGAAGCTCGACCGGCTAGGACGTAACGCGATGGACGTCAGGGCGACGGTCGAAAAACTTGCCGACGAATGGGTGCGTGTACATTGTCTAGCCCTGGGCGGCGTCGATCTCACCAGCGCCGCCGGTAAGATGGTGATGGCCGTGATCAGCGCGATGGCGGAGTTCGAGCGCGATCTTCTGGTTGAGCGCACGCAAGCCGGTCTCGCTCGTGCTAAGGCTCAAGGAAAGAAGCTCGGACGCCCCCCCGTGCTAACCGACGATCAGCAGCGCGCCGTGATAAACAGTCGTCGCGCGGGTGTGTCGCTCGGCACATTGGCGAAGCAGTATGGCGTGAGCCGTGCAGCTATCCAGCGAGTAGAGAAAAGGGGTTAGAAACCCTATAAAGTGACGACTGGAATTTGGCCACTAGCAGAATTTCTGTTTTCGGCGCTTGAATTATGAAAGACGGACAGGCGACTTGGGACTCCTCGCAGAAGTTGTGCTTCTCCGCCAGATCCGTCATCTGCTGATATCCTGTAAGTATGACAAGGTGAGCCTGTACAATAGATCACGATTGGGGGCGATTAGAGAGAAGGCGCCACCACGTCGCGCCACGCTGTGTTTTATAGGTACTGCCGTCCCGAACACCCTCGTTTAATAGATCAGCGATCTTGCGCCCCTCAGACGAGGTCGAGTCGTAAACTTCGAAGATGACCCCATCGTCACGGCGTTCAAAGCGCGCAACTGGGTCGGTCATTTCTGCGATCTCAGGAAGCTGCAGCTTCATGGTGTTTCGTGCCTCGCCGGACTTGGACAGCGTCATCGTTCTTGACTGTCCAGTCCTTGCATCTTGCAAAGCTCGGCTGCCCGCGAAGAAGCTATCGACCACGCGCAAGGGGATCTGTGTTTGCGTTCTTCCTCGACCGTGCCGAAGTCGCATAACCATTGCTTGCGGGATCGATGAAGCGGCGCTCGCAGTCGGAAGCTCGTCGATATCTTCGAGCACAATCTCTAGCCGCCATCCCAAGGCGTCTGCGGCAAAGGCAAGGTCAGGAAGATCGAACGCCTTAAAGTCCAGCAAACGAGGCGATCGGAGTTCAAGCACCGCGTCATGTTGCGTCAAGCGCATCACCTCTATGAGTTTTACTGCCTTAGGGTGCAAGGGACCGGTGCTATAACGCCTCATCAAGTCCCGCCGTGCAAGTCGAGTAAGATAGCTGCCCACCCTCCATCGGTCGGCTCTGCTGCACCCCCAATCTCGTGTCAGCCAGTCATAGGCTATTGCCGAACAACGTGCGGCCTCTCCACGTTCGCTGCCTTCAGCCAAAGCAAGCAACGAGAGGGGAGACGACCGCTCCATCGCCTCATGGTACGACCGCGTGCTTTCCCAAAGCTGTGCTCGAGTGCCGACGTGGACTGAATCAAGCCAGATGAACACATCGATCCAGATTCCGCCTAGGACGACCGTTTGGAACTGGGACGGATTAAGGGCGCTAGCGTCGGTCGAAGAGTACAGCTCGAACGATTTTACTTGAGCCGCTGGGTCGCCTGGCTGGGAAGGGACCGCAATATGAAGAGCGTTAGCCCCGGATGAGGACGCAAAAAGCGGTAAGGCGAGGCCGTGGTCGGTGAGGCGCTCGTATGCGACGAGCATCATTCCCACGGCACTGCTGCCACGGTCAGTCATGATGCGGCGCTTCCCAGTCGGCGCCGCATGATTTGGGCGATCACATCAGCAAAAGAATCCGGCGTTTCGTTCGGACGCCAGTCGTATGTTTCGAAGTCAACGTTCAGGTCACGAATGGCCGTCAACAGCGCGCTGTTTGATCCATTTGGATCCTCGAGCAGTTGCTCTGGAAAGATCAACAGCCGGGCGTGTCCCTGCCGAAGGTCGACTGATTGTGCGTAGGCCAGTTCTACGGCAGAAGCACGACGATCCGGTTTTTCGCGTCCCGTAGCCGCGAGAGAGGCGATGCGAATCCAATTCTGCGCTACAGAGCGCCAATGTGGGATCGAATTGGCCAGCCCCGATCGCACCTTTGCATCGAAGTATTCTTCTACCCCGCCGAACGCCCATTCGATGTGCCGAACGGCTGAGGCCAGCGTCGGCTCAAGCTCGTAATCGTCAATATATATCGATGGGTCTACAGCTTCATCGTAAAAACCCGCCATATAGGCGCCGGTGTCAAATGGGTACACATGATACGGTGCAGGTAACGCACTAGGAGACAGGGCGATAGCGAATGGAAAGAAGTTAAGCTGGTCATTCTTTTCATTGCCTCGCCCAAAGCGGTACGCAGGACGGGCTAGGAAGAAGTAGAGAAGATCCTTACCGAAGACGTTGCACTGACGTCGTTCCAGCACGCCTCCATTAATGACGCGTCGTCCCCAACCGACTGAAGTGACGTGCACTAGTTCAGGAGGAGAAATTGACACCGTGGTACACGCTGCTTTGGCGAGCTCAACAAGTTCGCGATTAGCGACGACGCCACGAGGCTTCCTCCTGGTATCTGTCGTCATACGAAGAATCACTCCGGTTTGAGCAGTCGGCGATCTTTATCGCACGTCATAAGGCTAGCGTCTTCGAGTCAACGTTACCAGAACGACTGGCACCGCTGTGCCGCCCGTTTGAAGGAACAGCCGTATGCGCCCCCCCCCCGCGCTTCGCCTGCGTTCACTCGGCTGCAAGCACTGAAGGCGGCACACCCATGACATCATTGTACAGACGAACCTTCGCGCCTTTTGATCGCGTCAAACTGGGCTTGGCAAATATAATCACGTATTCGTGTACATTCTTGAAGAGAAAGTTTGGCGGATAAGGATAGCTGCCAAATATTGGTCTTTGGCCGTTTGCTGATCCCCACCGACCTCCGGTCCCGTCTTTCGACCAAATAATCTCGTTGATCATCACTAAACCGATATCGCGAAGCATCACACCGATGTCGGTACTAAGCGGGAACGTCAGCAGGCCGTGGTCCGTCATCTGATTGACGTTCGCGGTAACGACACAAAGTTTCCGCCCCGGACGAAGCACTCGATAGCACTCCTGAAAAACCCGGCGGAGTTCATCAAGAAATTCCACATAGCTGCCCGCCGTGCCGATATCGGAGTTCCGACCACCGTAGTTTGCCTTGTCCCAATAAGGAGGGCTGGTGACGATCAAGTCGATGCTGCCGTCTTTGATCCCGGATAGATCACGCGCGTCGCCTTGGCGCCCCTCAAACGCATCCAGGTTTAATTGTTCACTCTTGATCCTAGACTTCATCTCTTTGACGAATGTCGGGTTCTGGTCGATGCAGATGGAGCGGCGGCCCTCGCGAATTGCCGCGACCGCCGTTGTGCCGACCCCGCCGAATGGGTCGAGCACTGTCTCACCCCAGAAGCTAAACAGCTTGGTAAGGCGCTTGGGGATCTCAGTTGGGAAGGTTGCGGGGTGAAGTGCATGACTAACATTGGCAATGCTCCACACCGTCTTAGTGTATTCGCGCCATTCGTCCTTAGTCAGCACGCTGAGCGCTTTCACTTCTGCGCTGGGCTTCATTCCTCGACTCCCTTATCTCTACTATTTCTTGTGAGTCGGACCGAGCCGTCGATCGATACCACTCGTCGTTCGAAATCTCGCAGCATTGCTGCTGTGTCAGGATCTGCACCGATTAGGTCGGCGAGCAACATGTCGATTGCGCTTCGAACGTCGCCGATCTCTGTCGGTCGGAACGCGAACGTCAGGCGGTCGCGATTGGTGCTGCAGATCATATCTCGCTGCAAGCCCGCCCAAGCTAATCTCCCGAGATCCGCGAGCTGGTTCGCCAAATTCTCTGGAACCCGTATGTTCAGCAACGGAAGTTCTGAAAGGAACCAAGCCGGGACGTGAAAGCCGTCGCACTCGACGTGCCAGAGCCAATAGGCCATTCGCGACGACAGTATCGCTGTGACGACGTCAGCCTCATTCGCTGATGAACAACGAAGCCGGTTTATACCGCTGGCACTTAGCGTTCCGCGCCAGCTCAGCTGGGCAGGATAGTTTCGGAACACGTTCAGAAAGTTGTAGGCTGTGCCGGCGACAAACACGTCTGCGCTCAACGCAGTTCCCACGATCTCTGACGCTGCGGCCTTGCTCGGCTCAGGGCGGGCTCCCGATCGGAGGCGGTGAGTTTCCAGCGCGCCGTAAAGTACGACTTCCGCCGCCGATCCAAGCTTTGGCACAAGGCGCGCGATAGGTGCCTGACCCATTTCCGCAGCCCGTGACTCTGAGAAAATCGTGGTGCGCTGCCGGCTCGTCCACTTCAGGAGACGGCTTGTGCGAATAGAGGAAGGCGTGGGCCCTGGTCGCCTTATCGCGATCGTCGCCCGAGTCTTAGCTTCTTCCCCGAAAAGAGCGTGAGGTTGTCGATCGAAGAACAGGAGGGTCCATTCGCCACCGCGGGTGGACATGGCAGAGCGGCAGCGCCGGTGGTCGGCGGAGCGGTTTGCGCCCAGTGCGAGTGGCACGACCATAGCGGCAGCGTCATCTGAGGAATTCGCAACCGTCCAACTCATCTCAAGGAAAGGTAGATACAGCGAAGTAGTCGGCCGACCATCGGCCATGGGCACTACGCCGCCGGTCGCATAAGGCGGGTTGCAAATCAAACGAAGGGGGCCCGTTCCGGGGGCCAGTCGCGCGCGGAGGTCGCCGGCGCGGGCAGAAGAGGGCGTGTCAACTGCCAGCAAGTTCCCTCGAATGGCTGCCCAAGTACCCAACGGATCTTGGGTTTCGGTCGCAATCTCGGCGAGCAGCGCAAAGGCGGCAAAATCGCAAGCTTGAGGTGAGATGTCACACCCGGTGAGCCTCGACTTTGCGAACGCTACCCGTCCACTCCCGTGATACCGCCGCAGGGCGGCAGCGAGGAAGACGCCGCTTCCGACCGCAGGATCGAGCCACCACTCACCTAGGTCGGAGCCAGCAGGTGCTTCGATTGCCCCTACCATGAAGTCGGCAACATCGGCGGGCGTATAGAAGGACCCGACCTTCTTGCGCTCTTCCCGACTTGTGGAGAGCGTAATGTCGCGCATGACATTGAGCCGTGTGGTCCGCCCGTAAGTGTCGAGAAGATACGGGAGAAGCTCCAACAGATGCGCATCGCTGGGGAGCGACCTCAAAGAGCTGTCGAGGGCCGACCACCCCACGGAGGCGCCGAGCCCGAACCAAGCACCGGCGCGGGCGCCGTCGGCCGGAAGCCCCGTGCGGATCATATCTACGAGGGTGACGGCTACCGCCGCCCATGCAACCCTACCCTCCAGTTCTGCCCGGATGCTGTCGTGCCTAGACGCGGCCTCAAGCCAGTCGCCGCCGAGCTTTAGTTTCCGTGCGACACCAACTGCAGCGAGGACATGCTCGCGCAGAGGCGCGACCAATCCTTCCAAGGACCGCCCCGCCCTAGGCGAAGCTGACCTTACCGCCGTCATGGTCGGCTCTCGGGCGCTGCAATCAGCGACACCTTCAGCCACCGCTCGTTCAACTCGCGCGCTATCAGCTCGGCGGCACAATCTGAATTGGAGCGTCCAAGCGCATCAACGTGGGCGCGGAACCGCTCGGCGTGATCAGCCTGAACATAGGCCGACACTTTTTTTGAGCGCGCCGCATGTGTCGGGGACGATGGCACATTGGGCTGGAGTAGTCGAATTTCAATCTCGCGCAGGATGAGCAGGGTCAAAAGAGCTGAGCCGCTCGTCAGGCCGATCTCCTTCAGGTACGCCTCAAAACGGAGATGGCAGTCTGCTTGCACGTACGCATGTACGGCGAGCTTCTCAGCCCTCTCTTCGATTTGCACTTCACACCTCATCATGAGGTGGACGATGTAGGACTCAAGATGAGGTGTCAATACCGTTCATCTTTTGTTCTGATACTTTTTGGGGGTTCGGTCAATGCTCATTCCTCAGCTGTACGGCCGTCCGTTTCTCGACACGTTGACACGCGAGTTCGGTGCCGCGGCTTGCAGTTACGTGGCCACTGCGTGGGTGAGAGCGTCGGGCGTCGGCTTGTTGTGGGACAGTCTCACGGACATGCTTGATCGCGGTGGACGCCTGAGGCTCGTAGCGGGCATCGATCGGGAGAACACGTCACGAGAGGGCTTGGCTATGCTTTTGGCTCTTGAGGGCGACGTGCGTGTTTACGTCCGACACAACGAGGCGACGCCGATTTTTCATCCGAAGCTCTATGGCTTTCGTGCGGGGGAAGAGTGCCGCGTTCTTGTCGGCTCCAACAATCTCACTGGTGCAGGGTTATCGCAGAACGAGGAACTATCCGCGCTGCTCGTCGAGGAAGCAGGAGGTCCGCTCGAGCGTTCACTGAAGGCGTATATGCGGCAGCTGCGTGACCCCGCAGACGGCCTTGCGAGGCGGTTGGATGAAAACCTTCTCGATCAACTCGCACGAGCCGGTTACATTGAATCAGAAGCGCGGCTCAGAGGCAAGGCGGGCAATTTAGGCCCCGCCCGCGCCGCCGCAGACAAACTCTTTGGTTCGCGTCAGCCAATCCGACGTCGCATTCCGGCAAGAGTGCCTGTCCCAAGGTCAATCGAACCGCGCCCGGAGACACCGGTTGGGGACTGGAACCGAGTATTCGTTAAGCTTCGCTTGGCTCGTGGAACTCAAGGCCAGATCCCGCTTGCGGTGGCACGGGAAGTCAGACGCCGACTGGGCGAGGTCAACTTGGACGGACCGTTCACCGTGATCGATCGGCATACCCGCGCGGAGCGTCAGATTAGCCCCACCTTCCCTAAACGACGTCCAGATGCCGCCAATACATACAAGATCGAAGCAATGCCGGCAAAGGGGCACGCCATTCTGAAACTCGAGATGGTGGGCAGGCGGGTGCTGGCCGAGTTTTTTGATAGCGCAGATGCGGATGGCCATGCTGTGCACGAGTTGCTGATCGATGGCTTACGGTCAGAGCCGGCGAGAACTGTTGACCCTAATGGTGCCGCCGCACGACGTGCGGTCGGTCAGAGCCTTGAGGATGCAACTGAGGGCGTCACGCTATACCGATTTGACTGACCTGAGCCGCTGCCGTCAGGCCTTGGCGTACGCGCTCGACGTGTTACGCTTGACGGTTACGCTCGCACTACACTTGACGACGAGACTCGAGGCGCATTGAAGTCGTTGCTACAGTCGCCAATCTGGTGCGGGAGAAAATCCCGCACCAGACCGTCGAGGTTCAGGGTCGCGTCTTGATGATGGGCAGGTTCCACGGGGCGCCAAGCTCTTTGGTTAGGTCGACCCAGAAGGTTGCGACCGCATCGGGATGCAAAACACGCCTGCCCGCATCAGCGTCCTTGACGGCTAGGGCTCGCAAGAAGGCGATGATGCTGCTGCGGATGCGGAGGCCCTCACCGCCGCCGAACGTGGTCTGCTCGAAGTCCATCATACAGCGATACTGAGCAAGACGCAGGTATCGGATGAGACGGTCGCTTTTCTCGCTGCCATTCATGTGCCCTCGCTTCCCATCCTTGCCGGGATTCCAGTTCATGCACTTGTATGGCGGCTTGAAAAGGTACGCGCTGATGCGGGCCAGATTGACCTCGTCGGTGGTTACGGCCTTGATATCTATCACCGGGGCGCCCGTCGAGTTTGAGCTGTACCGGCTCTCGTGTCTCGCTGCCACCACCTTCGCTCGCGCTATAACACCCTTCCCGAAGATGAGTGCGTGTTCGTGACGCTGCACGAGTTGACCTCCGCCCGGGAAGCCCTGGCTGTTGAACAGCGCCAGCTCGGTCACCCCGAACCAGTTCGGAGACATGGCACGGAGTGTCTTCTGTACGGTCTGCTGGGAGGTAAACAGGTCAATCTCGGTCTTGTAGTGCGAGGTCGCGCCATCACCGCTGATGAACGTAACCAACGCTACCTCAACGGATGGATCGCGCGTGACGATGTTGCACAGATGCACGTGCAACATTTCCCACGCCGTATTGCACGACCTTTCCCCGATGAGCGTCGGTGATGACGTTGCCCCAACCTGTTGAAGCAATGCCTTCAGCGTTGTGCGCGTCTCCTTCGATATCTTACGCTTAGCGACGGAATTTATCGCCTTACCGTTGAACGCTTTGAACCAGAGACCGTGGAGTTGCCCGACCTCCTCGATGGTGGTGCAACTCCACAAGCCCTTTGAAAACTTATCTTTGGGCTCTGGCCAGTTGGTCACGTTGAGCTCGGGAGCGTCGTAGAGGCGAGGGGTGGGCTTAGGCGGTTTGCGCCTTGCCGGGGTTCTACGGTTACGGATACTACGAGCAAGAAGACTTGCACGCTTTTGACCAATGGTCTTCTTTTTACGAGATATGGTATTACGATTCATAAAAACTTTCTATGTTAGTATGACGCAGATTATCATGTTCAGAAGCCTAGAGCCTCTGAATGTCTGGTCTTTGGTTGGTACAGGTTCGTGTAGTGAACACTACGACAGTCAAGCTAGGCTTGCTGCCGCGTCACCTCACGATTTAGCGGTCGGACGGTCTACGATTATTTTAATACGAAGACAGTTTTGCCCTTTATCGGCCAGAGTGCGGACGCTCTGCAACGTTATCAAGGTTTTTCTGCCGATTTTCTTTCGCTCAAGAGCTTGTTCATTGAGCAAGGCAAACAGTTTTGTTCGTCCTATGCCGAGCAGCATGCAGGCATTTCGTACGCTAATGAGGATTGGTTCTGAAAACTCCATGCTCTTCTCCATGTTGCAGGCCAAGATTGGCTGCAGGGAGATGAGTAACACCGCTAAATAGGCTCAAACTAGGTTGCTTGATCCTGCAACCTCAAAAGTGCAGAAAGTACCCGCCTGATCATCCGCAGGGGCCATGTCACATCGAGTCAGAAATTAGGTTGCATGACCACGCAACTGACTACTAGTCATTATTCTAGAATGCGAACCTAACAATGCTTGGGGTGTCGATTCGCTTCGATGTGTCAGGTCGAACTAGCGAAGGGGCGTGCCGTGACTCTTATCAAGCACAAAAGTCGAAATCTTAGGTTAAACCGTTACGCAAAAGTATGGATTGCATTCAGGGAGGACGTGTTTGCAGCGGTGAAAGCAACCGAGCTCCGTTTCTTAGAAACGAAGCTCACGCCTTTTGAAGCGTCGCACTCAGTCGTTAAGCGAATGGCATATGAATTTGTGCTCCAGCATCGCGCTACATCCAAGTTCAACTGGATTGAAGCGGCCATTTCTGATGACAGGGACGAAGGAAGAACGATACGAACAAGATTCGATGACAATCACTTTCATCACGTTATGTTCGGATTATCGAAGCATATACATTTTGGAAATTATTCCATTACCAAATGGAACGTGTCGCGCTTTGCGAAGCAGCTATTGTACGCCGAGAGGCATGAAGTCCCTCCTGAGTATCTAGTCGGTTTTTTGTATCAATCTGGCACCATTAGCGAGATTGAGGCAAAGGTAGATGATCCAAATTTTCGTGAGGACTGGTTCAGGAAAAAGATGCTTGAGGACAGCGCCGCTGCCTGAGGAGCGTCGGTGTGAGGGCTTTGTCGTAATCGCACTTCGCTAGGTGAGCGCGGTCGGCAGTGAGCATGAAGCGCCCTATCAACGTCGCGCATTCCTGTGAGGGGTTGCCGACACGCTGGGCTGATGTACGCGCGCATTCTGCACGTCGGTGGCAGGCTTATAGAGTGCAGCGCACCCATCGTTGTGATCCGCCGGTGTTGTCGAGCGTCAAGACGTTGTCCCCGAGCCGGGCTGCGGTGAGCGTGCTCGAAGCACTCGTAGTTCGGAACGCGTCCCGGGCCTCGACTTCGCTTTGCGTCAGCTGGTCGCCCTCGAGGGACCAGCGGCCGTGGTAGTCGGTTTGATGGATTGCACCGCTAGGAGTTTTGTACCGCATCGCAGAACGATAGGCGCCATCCGCCGCGAGTTTCATCACCTGCGCAAGGTCACCGTTCCTTCGAAAAATCGCAGGCGCCGCATATTCGGTGCACGGTGTCTTGCCGTCCTCGCCACCTTTCCGCGCGCTCAACCAAGTGCCGGCCAACCACTGGGGTGTCACGGCTAGAAGGGGAGATGAATTGGATCCGCGCCCATCACACGTGTCCCACGGCGTGTAGCCCGTCAGCAATTTTTGCGTGCGCGCGTACGAACAGACCATACGTTCGGGTGCCTTCGAGCCGTTAAACGCCACCAATACCAACACCCACAAGTTCATGACGCAGCCGAACACCAAGAGGCCTTTGAATAGGAAGGACTTGGTGCGCTCGTAGGCCGCTGATCGACGCGCGCTCAGCATGATCGACTGCTCCTTATCAAAACTCCGGGGATCGTGCGGATCGTCTTGCCACCTTGGTCATCCGTATCGGCGCCGCTCGCTGATCGAAGTTAGCCATGTCAGTTGCCGGGCTTTACTAGGCGGGCACGGTTCTTGGCTAATATCTCGGCATAGGGTCGGTCGTTGACCGTGAAGCGCGCGATCAACGCCGCAGCTTCCTCATCTGTGTCGACGGTCACCGGCAGGTCCGTCAGGGTGACGCGATACCCCTCGCTGACGCGGGTGACCCGGAAATCGAAGCCGGTCAGGCGCACACGATAGGCATTGCCGCGCTCCACGCGGACCAGATTGTATGAGGCGTGACACACGACATAGTCGGTCCCTTCGTCCTTGACGACTGGCTCAGGGACCGAGCCGAATCGGGCATCCGTCCCGATAATCACTTTCGCAAACGCATATCCTTGCGACCATGTGTCGATCAGCTCCTTGACCGTCTGCCTGATATTGGAGCCGAGGCACATTTGGTCCGCATCACGGCTGGCATATGCCGGCGAGGCACGGACGCCCATGACTGCGGCTGCCAGAAAAATGCGGCTCAGCTGCTTCATGGTCTTCGCCTCATGGTACCGGCGAGAATAATTGCTCATCCGTCGGCTCCTTCGGCTGCTGTTCGGATTGCGGCGTCTCGACGGACTCCGGCTGGCTCACCGGGTTCTTCGTCGGTTCAGCCTGCGGCGGCGGCGAGCGCTCAGCTTCGACCGTGGCAACCGGATTCTTCATGATCGAGAAGGTCAAGAAGACTGGAAATTTGTAAAACACGACCGGCGGCTTCGCGGGATCAGCGGCAGCGCGAATTTTATAATTGATCTGAGCGACGTCAGTGTCCGTATCGCCGTACCGAAGGTTGGCATCGCAATCGATTTCGTGGGTTTCCGAATGAATGCTGCCTGCCGACACCTCCGTCAGATCGACCCTTGCAAGGGTAACCGCCTTGTCGAGTTCTGCCTGGCTCAGTCCCCACATGTTGTGATCCCCGCCCCCCACCGGCAAAACACGATCGCGAATTAGCGCGACGATGTCGGGATGCCCGCAAACGCGCGCATCGTTGTTGACGATCAATTCCGCAGCTGGCGGCAGATCGGTCGCGCCGGCTGCTTGAGATTCCTCCGTGTCGGACGAGGCTTCCGCAACGTTGCCGGCAGTGGGAGGCAACCGAAGGGACGCGACGCACATCGTAAGGATAAAGAACGGCGAGAGCGCCAGCCAGATCTTCCAAATCGACCAACCTTTACTCGGTCGAGGCTCATTGAGTGGCGTGGGATTGGGCGATCTGCGTCCCGGTTTTGCGGTGCCGGTATCGTCGATCTCGACGAACTCGGCATCCTGAATGTCGTCGGCAGGGCGCCGGTTGGGATCGTGCTTCTGAATATCCTTCATCGGCCGAACCTCCCGTCGAGGCTCAGCAACGAGATCGCACGGCACCGCGCGCTGGAGATTTTCGAACCCGATATGTCCCGCATCATCGCCCCCAAATTCCATGGAGGCACCGGCACGAGCCGGGTGTTAGGAACCCCGAGTAGACCCAAGGCGCCGCCACCTTTAGGCGAGCCTTGGACATACGTGACGGCCACCCGGCCGAATTGCTTCGACCGGCGTCTACTTTTCGAGGTTCCTACGCCTCCCCCGCGGGACTTACCGCAGGTATGATCGGTATGCTGGGACGGTGCCAAAACCGCAAGTGCGTGCATCGTCATCCTAGAGATCCGACGCGGTCATGATCGTCATGACCCGGCGTGTGACTTCGGGATTGGCGCTGTCAGGCGAGCCAAATTCTAGGTTCTGGTCGTACGCGTCGATCTTCCAGAAATACGGCGCACCATCGAGTTCGACCTTGCCGAAATCGTGCTCTCCCCACGGGTCGTTGTCGGCTGTGAAATCGGCAAACTGCTGAATTTCAGACATCAGCCGACCCACCGCGCACGTTGCGAGCCCGGCGACTGCTGCGGTGAGATAAATGCTGCCGCCATGACCGGTCGTGCGAAGTTGGTCGTTTAGTGATCGAATGCGCTCTGCGCGTTGGGCGTGCGCCATCCCGTCATGGCCATCCATGCCATTCCCCTTTCAAATGCTGTCTGATCGTGCCGCTCGGCAGTTGGTCGAGCCGGGCATGTGCTGAGCGGCCGTTTCCAACGAGGCGGCATCGAATGTCGCGACGAAAATACGCGCTCGCATGCCGCCCGCCGGCGCTGCCGAATTAGGGGCGCTTGGCCGCAGCGCGGACCTTCTCGAGTAGTTTATCGAGCTCGCCCTTCGCCGCGATGGCCTTTTCCAGCGCTTTCCCGACCGGTGCCAGCGCGGCATCCAGATCGTTCTGCTCGAAGCCCTGCGCCAGCAATTCGGCGGGTATGTCGATCGGTACGAAGAACTGCTGGTCGGTTTCATCCCGGACGAACCCGAGCTTCAGCAATTCCGCCACCGCCTTGTCGTCGCGCAATGTCACCTTCGACAGATCGCGCAGACCGTTGCGGAACATCAGTTCGATGCAGAGCTGCGTCGGCCCCGCCTTGACCGCCGCCGCGAGCCAAGAGTGGTCGCGATCGTCCTCGTCGGCCGAGAATTCCGACAATTCGAGCCACATGTCGCCGATGCCGACGCCGCGCGTCATTTTCCATTCGGGGCATACGATCTGCGCCGACGATCCGGCTTCGATCACCTGCCACGGCGGCGTCGCGATCTTGGTGATGAGTTGCACGGCTTCCAGCATTATGCGGTCGCTGACCGGACCCGCTGCGTGATAAAAATCCGCCTCGATCTCGGCGATGTTGCGGATGACCCGCGCCGACAGTTGTACGTTATCGCGCCGTGCGATCTTGGTCCGCTGTTCGTGATTCATTTTTCGCAATCCTTCACACTGTTGGAGGGCCGCTAAGGGACCTCCTCCGGATCGAAATCCGATGTGCGGCAGACTGCGAGCATCCTAGACGTACTGCTTAATCGTCGGACACACGTGATCTCCTGGCCGGGGTGCACCCGACCATCCCTTCGCGGAACTCAGTTGGAAACAGCGTCGAGACCGGCTTGGCCGTCGTGCAGAACGCAAACACGGCATGCAATTCCGGCGCTCAACGTGTCACGATTTGTAGTGGATTCAGCGAAAAAGTCAAAAATGGCCGAAAAGCTGGCGAATTTTACAGACTATAAATCGGATACTTAGATCATTTCTAGGATGCTGGCGCGTGATTCGCAAGGTCCGATGGCAGAGATGCCGGAAGGCAGTAATCCGCCCATGCAGCCATCACCTCTCGCCGCTTTTCGAGCGCCGTCCCCCGACGATATGCGCGTTCCACTGCGGAGGCGACGGTATGGGCGAGGGCCATCTCGATTTCCTCGCGGGCGAACTGCGTCTTCTCGCCGGCCCAGTCCCGGAAGGTCGAGCGGAAGCCGTGCACGGTGATGTCGTCTCGCTCCATTCGCTTCAGCAACTGCGACAGCGCCATGTCCGACAGCGAACCGCCTCGCGGAGCGGGGAAAACAAAATCGGTCGGTTTGAACTTGTCGGGCCGGCACGTTTCCAAGATTGCCAACGCGGCGTCGCTCAACGGCACCTCGTGCGTAACGCTCGCCTTCATACGGCTCGCCGGAACCGTCCAAAGCTTGGCCTCCATGTCGACCTCCGACCATGTCATGCCACGTGCTTCGCCGGAACGCGCTGCGGTCAGGATCGTGAATTCAAGCGCCCGTGCTGCGATTGCAGGACGTTTGCCGAGGACGGCCATGAAAGTGGCGATCTCAGCGAACGGCAGGGCGGGATGGTGCTTGACCGAAGCCTTGCTCCGTTTGGGCAGCAAGAGTTCGAGATGACCGCGACCACGCGCCGGATTTTCGCCGGACCGCAATCCTTTGACCTTTGCCGCATCGAGAACGCGCTCGACGCGACCACGAACACGCGACGCCGTCTCCGGCTTGCTCAGCCAGATCGGCTGGAGGATCGCGAGAATATTTTCTGTGGTGACGTCGGCGATCGGTGTGTCGAACAAGGGCTGCGCATAGGTTGTCAGCGTGTTGCGCCATTGCTGGCGGTGTTTGGGATTCTTGAAGCCGTCCTCGATGTCCGCGACCAAATCCATGGCAAATTTACCGAACGTCACCGCCGGCTTGATGACAGCTGTGGTACGAGAGCGCTCGGCGCGGGGGTCCTTGCCGTCGATCAACATCGACCGGATCTTGCCTGCTTTCTCCCGAGCCTTCGAGAGAGAAATGTCGAGCGCCGAGCCTAACCCGAGTTCAATGCGCTTACCGTCGAGTGTTCCGATATAAAACCAAGAGCGTCCTGAGGGTCGGACTCGAAGATACAAACCGCCCCCATCTGAATAGACGTTGGGCTCGGCCGGAGCCCTTTGCTCATCGAGCGGTTTTTTCGGGTCCGGCAGCCACAAGAGTGCCTCGACCTGTTTAACGTTGAGTTTGTTACGCGCGCGCGAGGCCATGATTCTCGTGATAAAGCACGACTAGCTCGATTCAAGCCATAATTTTAGCCATAGTTATGGCGGCCGACCTGCGAACGATCACGGCGAACTAACGCGAACCGAAAAACTCCAAAAGTCTTTGTAATTCCGTTGCTTGTTAGTGCTCTGCGTGGTTCGCCGAAGTTCGCGATGGCCCGCAGAAGTACGGCACCTGGCGGAGACGGAGGGATTCGAACCCTCGGTACGGTTTCCCGTACGACGCTTTAGCAAAGCGTTGGTTTCAGCCACTCACCCACGTCTCCGGCGCTCGGCAGATCGGGGGCTATAGCGGGGCGATCCCTCACGATCAACCGCTCGCGTTGCCGGCTTCCGAAGCGCCGCCCCGGCACCTCGGCTCGAAATCGATTCGGCTCGCCGCATGGTTCATTGCGGGTCAAGGTGCCGCGGCGCTACGCTGGGGAATCCAGTCTGGGGGGACATGCGCGATGCGCACGCATTTGGTTCGTTTTTCGTTGATCGGCGCCGCGCTCGCGGTCGTCGCGGCGCCGCTCATCGCGCAGGTGCGCACGATCGATCCCAACCAGGCGATCGATTCCGACCTGCGCCGCCCCGCGCCGACGTACCCGACGCCGAACTATCCCGCGCCGACTCCGCAACCCCCCGCCAGCGACGTGCCGCGCTACGGCGATCCCGTGCCCGCGGAGACCAACACCAGCGTCACGCCGGGGCCCTACAATCCGCAATCCTCCGCCACGCCGGTGCCTTATGCCGACAGCAACCAGCCGCAGGGCTATCGTACCGAGGCGGAGATCGCCGCCGGCACCGCCGACACCTTCAAGCGCGAGGAACTGCTGCGCGCCGCCGAGGGCACGTTCGGGCGCGGCGCGGCCGGTCTCTCGGGCATCCTCGAACGCACGCTGAAGGAACAGGGCGAGCCCAACGCCTATATCGCCGGCAGCGAGGGCGCGGGCGCGGTCGTGGTCGGCCTGCGCTACGGTCGCGGCCGGATGTTCCACAAGATCGAGGGCGAGATGCCGATCTACTGGACCGGGCCGTCGGTCGGCTTCGATCTCGGCGGCGACGCCAACAAGGTGTTCGTGCTGGTCTACAATCTCTACGATACGGAAGAGGCCTATCGCCGCTTCCCGGCGGGAGAGGGCCGCATCTATTTCGTCGGCGGCTTCGCGGCGACGTATCTGCGGCGCGGCAATATCGTGATGATCCCGATCCGCCTCGGCGTCGGCTGGCGGCAGGGCGTGAACATCGGGTACATGAAGTTCAGCCATAAGAGCCGGTGGTTTCCGCTCTAAGGCGGCTGGCGGCGTGCCGCCGCCTGACTCGCCGTGGAGCCGGCCGGCGGGCGTGAGCCCGGCCGACGACGCGGCTTCGTCGCGGCGCTGACCCAAGGTGCGCGGAAGCCGACGGCATGGGCAAAGCCCACGTCCGGTGCTAGGGAGAGCCGTGCCCCCAGCCCCCCTCCGCACCACTCTGCGCTACCTCCTCGCCGCGGCCTACCTGGCCGCCGGCGTCATCCACATCCTCGCCCCCGCCCCCTTCGTCGCGATCACGCCGGATTGGGTTCCCCACCCGCGCGAGGTGGTCCTGATCACCGGTGTCTGCGAGATCGCGGGCAGCCTCGCCCTGCTCACCCCGAACGCGCGCCTGCGCCGCCTCGCCGGCATCCTGCTCGCGCTCTACGCGGTCTGCGTGTTTCCTGCGAACATCAAGCACGCGCTCGACTATATCGAATACGGCAAGGGCGCGCTGACCTTGTGGTATCATGTGCCGCGCCTCATGTTTCAGCCGGTGATCGTGTGGGGGTGCCTGTTCGCAGGGTGCGCGATCGACTGGCCCTTCCGCCGCAGGAGTTCCCGCAATGGCTGACGACAGCGACGATATCATGATCGACACGCCAGACGGCCCGATGCGCTGGGCGGAGTGGAAGAAGAAGAACCCGGTGCAGATCCCCTCGCGCCGCACCAAGGGCAAGGATCTGCCCGTGAAGGTGAAGCGCTTTACCGAGAAGAAATAGCGCTACGCGACCACGCGCCAGCCGAGCGTCTCGCCGGCATGGAACGGCACCAGCGCCGTCTCGCCGCTCCCGACCCGTTCCGGCACCGCGACCGCACCGCGCTCCAGCGTCACCCGGCCCTCGTTGAGCGGCAATCCGTAGAAGTTCGGGCCATGGACCGAGGCGAACCCCTCGAACCGGTCGAGCGCGCCTTCCTCGTCGAACACCTGCAGGTAGCTCTCCAACGCGAACGGCGCATTGTAGATGCCGGCGCATCCGCACGCCGCTTCCTTGCGCCCCACGGCGTGCGGCGCGCTGTCGGTGCCGAGGAAGAATTTCGCCGAACCCGACACCGCTGCCGCGCGCACCGCCAGGCGGTGGCGCTCGCGCTTTACCACCGGCAGGCAATAGGCATGCGGCCGCAGCCCCCCGTCGAACAGGGCGTTGCGGTTGAGATGGAGGTGCTGCGGCGTGATCGTCGCCGCCACGGTCGGCGGCCCCGCCATCACGAAATCGACCGCCTCGGCGGTGGTGATATGCTCGAACACGATCTTCAGCGCCGGGAAATCGCGCACCAGCGGCGCGAGCGTGCGCTCGACGAACACCGCCTCGCGGTCGAAGATATCGACCGCGCGGTCGGTCACTTCGCCGTGGATGAGCAGCGGCATGCCGATCCGCTGCATCGTCTCGAGCACGTCGCCCAGCGCGCGAATATCGGTGACGCCGTGCGCGGAGTTGGTGGTCGCATGCGCGGGGTAGAGCTTGCACGCGGTGAACGCACCGCCCTCGAAACCGCGCGCAATTTCCCCGGCATCGGCGGCGTCGGTGAGGTAGCATGTCATCAGCGGCGTGAAGTCCACGCCCTCGGGCACCGCCGCCAGGATGCGCGCGCGATACGCCTCGGCCGCCGCGACGCTCGTCACCGGCGGCGTGAGATTGGGCATGACGATCGCGCGCGCGAACTGCGCGGCGGTATCGGGCACGACCGCGCGCAGCATCTCGCCGTCGCGCAGGTGGACATGCCAGTCGTCGGGGCGGCGGATCGTCAGGCGGTCGGTCATCGGCCCTGCCTAATCGCCCGTCACGCAAATCGCCAGCGCTTGGGATTCCGGGTCCGGCACCCTAGGTACGATTCATGACCGCAACCACGCTCGCCGACCGCTCCCTCATCCGCATTTCCGGGGAGGACGTGCGCGGCTTCCTGCAGGGTCTCGTCACGCAGGACGTGGCCAGCCTCGATACGAGCGCCCCGCGCTGGGGCGGGCTGCTCACCCCCCAGGGCAAGGCGCTCTACGATTTCCTGCTCTGGGCCGATGGCGAGGCGATCCTGATCGACTGCGAGACCGCCGCCGCCGAGACGCTGGCGAAGCGCCTCACTATGTATCGCCTCCGCCGCGCGATCACGATCGAACCCGCCCCCGGCGCAGTCCACTGGTCGCTCGAAGGTGACGCCACCTCCGACCCCCGCCTGCCCGAACTAGGCCGCCGCTGGCTCGGCGGAGCGGGCGAACCCGCGACCGGCTGGCACGCGCACCGCCTGTCGCTCGGCGTGACCGAAGGGCTGGAGGAACTCGGCAGCGACAAGACGCTCTGGCTCGAAGCCAACGCGCGCGAGCTGAACGGCGTCAGCTTCACCAAGGGCTGCTACGTCGGCCAGGAAAACACCGCCCGCATGCACCACCGCAGCAAGGTCAACCGCCGCCTGATGGTAGCTCCCCTCGGCGAGCCGAACGACAAGACCCGCACGACCTACCCCGACCTCGGCCTGATGGTAGACCTCCGCCGCGTGGAAGACCCCGGCGACGCGCTGATGCCGGCGTGGCTGGCGGCGGCGGTGGGCGACTAGTTAGTCCCACCAGAGATGCCACCAATCGGAGGCCATCAGCTCGGCGGCGAGTGCAGAAATCGTGCTCACGCCCTGATCGACGATATCGGGGCAATAACCATATTGCTCCCGCGCCAGTGCCCGCGCCGCCGCGCGGTCGCGTGGCCGTGTCGTCGCCCGCAGGTTCATCGTGTCGCCATTCACGCCGACGAGCACCGCGCCGGATGCCTCGTGCCATCTGCGCAGCGCCGCGACGTGATATTCCGGCGGCGGGCAGGCGTTCCAGCCGCCCCAGCGCAGATAGGCGGGCGCTTCCCAACCGCTGGCGGTCGGGAGGAGGACGATGTGTACGCGCTCATGGACTTTTCCCGAAATTACGTCGGAGATCAGCGTCGGTCCGGGCTGAACGTCGACGGCTGCGGGCCACGCGCCCTCCGGCGCCCGCAGGTCTTGCGGCCGGTACGCGCCGGACCATTTCTGCAGATCGGCGGGGAAGCGCAATCGCGCTGCCGCCGCGAGGATATCCTTCGGGCTGCGGGCATCAAGACCCGGCACGACAACCCCTGAAACCGAAGGATCGGCCATCGTGAACTGGTCGACGATCCGCTCGAGATCGTCGTCGCCGCCGACGATGACCGGCCAGCCGCGCCCCGAGCGGCTCAGCTTCTCCCATTCGGCCAGCGCGTCGCCGCCGGGCACGGTCAACCGTTCGTACGGAAACGCAGCCATCATGCGCGCGTGCATCGCCTCGTAATCGGCGCGTTGCTTCGGCGAGAGCTGGCTGAGGTCAGGCGGGAACGGCCGGGCGGATGCGGCGCGCGTCGTGATCGCAATCGCCGTCGCGCCGAAGAAACCCAGCGCGGATCGTCGCGTCAGCTGCATCGGCGGAAAGTCGCACGCTTAAGGGGAACGCCGCAATCCCCTTCGCCTGCGATTGTCGGGCCCCGAACCCGACGGTCCGCATACGGCACAAACAAAAAGGGGGCCGCCGAAGCGACCCCCTCTCTGTTTCGTACCCCTTCGGGTCGAGATCGAGCTTACTGGCCCGAACCCGGTCCGTAGGTGATCTCCACGCGACGGTTCTGGACCTCGCGGACACCGTCCGCGGTCTGAACGCGCAGGTGGGCGGGGTCTTCGCCGAACGCCTGGGTCGTGACGTTCGCCTCGGGGATCGAGTGCGACGACAGATAGGCCTTCACCGAGTCCGCACGGCGCTGCGAGAGACCGACGTTGTAGGTCGGCTTGCCCGAGCGATCCGCGAAGCCTGCCAGCATGACCTGGGCATTGCCGCACGAAGCGTACTGCGAGATCGCGTTGTCGAGGATCGACGCCGCTTCCGGCGTGATGTCCGACTTGTCCCACTCGAAGAACACGATGAACGGTCCCGGCGAGCAGGGCGCAGCAACCGGAGGCGGCGGCGGCGGGGTCGGCTCGGCCGGCGGCGGGGGCGGCGGTGCCGGCGGCAGCGGCTCTTCCGGCGCACCGAAGTTGTACGTCAGGCCACCGAGCAGGCTGTGCGAGCGGAAGCGCGTGTTGTACTGCGAACCGGCCGCGGAGATCAGCTTGACGTTGTCGGCGTTGAAGAAACGATACTTCAGCGAGACATCGACATGCTTCGACAGCGGCGCGCGAACGCCGGCCAGGCCCTGCCAGGCAAACACGGTGTCGCTGTCGTCGAGGAAGGCGTTCGCCGAACCCGGGATGCGATAGCCGCCCGCACGAACGCGGGCGACGCCGACGCCGCCGCCGACAAAGCCCTGAACGCCGTTGTCGTCACCGAAGTCGAGCAGGCCGTTGACCATGAAGCTCAGCGCGGAATTGTTGCCGAACGAGTTGTACGAACCCGCCGGCAGGCCGGGGATGGTGATGTTGGTCGTGTAGTTCTTGATCGTCGCACGCTTGTAGCCGACTTCGGCTTCAAGACGGAACGCGCCGAGATCGTAACCGATCACGCCGTCGACGTCATACCCGTTGCGGCTCTTCAGCGTCGAAGCGCTGGGAACCGTCCCGATGTCGAACTTCAGATTCTCGACGATCATCCCGCCGCCTTCAACGCCGACGTACCACGACTTGTCGCGGGCCAGAGCAGGCGTTGCAAGAGCAGTGGAGGCGAGCGCGATGATTACGGCAAGCTTCCGCATAGAAATCCCCTTTCATTCGGTGTCACATGGACAGCCCAAACTCCCTAGTCCGACAGGGGTTTCCGTGCAAGCGAACAAATTTCCCAAACTGTTGCAGATGCGCAACATAAAGCCTGCGGGGCCGGGTTTTCGCCGCCTAGGCGGCGATCAGGCCGTGCTCCCGCAATGCAGCGAGGATCGCGCCGATCGCCGTGCGCGCCTCCGCATCGACGGTCGCGCCGCCCGCCGGCCCGGCGATCGCCGCCAGCCGCGCGCCGATCACCTTCGTACCGTCGATCTCGACGCGCGCGCCGCGGATCACCCCGGTCGACCAGCCGCCGTCCAGAAACCGCGCCGCCGCGCCGTCGGCCACGCTCCATACCGCGCACCCCTCGGGCGGCGCGACGAATCGCCAGCCCCCCGCCGTCCATCCCGCCAGCGCGTTCGCCTGCCCGCTCCACGCTCCCGCCGGCGCAGCGCCCACGATCCAGCATTGCCCCGCCACCGGCGCAGGCGGCGGCGTGTTCACCTCCACCGCCATCACCACGGGCTGAACCGTCATGTCGATCAGCGTCAGCGCCTCGTTATGCGTCAGTTCCTTCTGCGCCTGCCCCGCGCTCAGCAACGGCAGCTTCAGGCGATTCGTGGTGTCGTCGCTCATCTCAACCCTCCCAATGGCCTATGTTGATCTCCGCCGCCGGCGATTCGCCCGCCGCGCCGGTCTGGCGGACGGTGACACGCAACCCCGTCCCGCGCTCGGCCGCCGTCACGGTCCATTCGGGCGCGCTCGTCTCGACGATCCGCGCCACGCCGCCGGACTCGATCGTCAGCCGGTACGCCTCGCGCTCCTCGGCGAGCGGCGCATCGACCCCGTCGATCCAGCGCCACCCCGCCCGGCTCCGCCGCGTCCAGCGCAGAAACACGTCGCCCCCGCCCAGCTCGACTGCGCGCAGGCCCACCGGCGCGGGCGGCAGCACCGACAGGCCCGTCATCCCCGCCGTCACGCTCACCGGCCCGCCGGTATCGCCGATGCCCGATGCGATTACCCGCACCGCCCGGCCGAGGGCGGAGAGCGGCAGGTCGATCGCCACGCTCGCATCGGCCGACAGCAGGACGAAGCGGTCGCCCACCGCCTGCGTGCCGATCGCGCCCTCGGTGCCGCGCCGCCCGCGCCACAGCGTCGACAGCCGCCAGCGCCGCGCGGCCACCTGCGTGGCCGCACCGAACTGGATCAGCTCCTCGCCCAGCAGCGCGACATTCGCGCCCATGTCGAGCGCCCGCCCATCCGCCCCCGACAGCGCCATGCCCGCATGCGCCAGCTCCACCTCGACCACGGATCGCCGGTCGATCAGCGCCGCCCCCGTCGCGATCGGCAGCGACACGATCGTACCGATCACCGCCGGAGCCGCCGTCGCTCCCGCCGCGACCCAGCGCTCGCCATCGTCCACACTGTATAACAAGGCCGCGCGCCGCCACCCCGGCGCGGTCCCCGCCGCCGCCACCGTCAGCCGCGGTGCCGCCAGCGTCTCGTCGCCCAGCGGCGGGATCTCGAAGGCATGCAGGATCGTCGCCCCCGCCAGCCGGTCGGGCGCGCTCACCACCCGTCCGGGGCTGGCGGGCAAGGCCGGCGAGGACACCGGCAACCGCACGCACTCCAGCGACAGCACCATCTTCTCCAGGCTCCAGCCGCTCACCCGCCACGTCCCGCGCACCCCCGCGATCGTCACGCATGCGCCGGGCGACACGCCCAGCGCATCCCAGCCGAGCGTCACCGTCCGCCGCTCGCGCGCCGCTTCGGCCCGCGCCAGCGCCCCCTCCGCCATCGCCTTGGCCGCATCGGCACCCAGCACGGCGGGCATCTCGATCCGCGTCTCGCGTGTGCCCGCCCCCGGCCGCCGCGCGCGCTGCACGCCCGTCTGATAATCGCGCGCCGGATCGTAATACGAGAGCGAGAGCGCATGCGGCACCGTCTCGATCGCCGCGGCACTCCGCCGTCCGCGCGCGCCGTGGTCCGCCCCCTCCGCCACGCCGTCGTCGGCGATCTCGCGCTCCGCCGCCGCCGTCGCCCGCATCGCGAGGCCACCGCCGACGGGCACGAACCACGCCCCCGCCGCCTGCCCCAGCGTCTCCGCCACCGCCCGCACGCTGTCGCCGTAAGCCGCGAAGCCCGGCAACGGCAGCGCCGCATCCGCCCCGTCGATCGCCCCGCCCGAAAGCTCGTCCGCGATCGCCCCCGCCGCCACCGGGCCGGCATCGCCGATCACCTCGAACGTCAGCGAGGGGATGCGGTTGCCGTAATCCGCGAGCTGCAGAGTCTCGAACACCGCATAGGCCAATCCGCGGTGCGCCGGTGCCAGCCCCGCCCCTTCCGCCGAAGCGATCAACGGGTCCGCCGCCTGATCCTCGCCGCCCTGATGCAGCCGGAACACGCACGACACCTTGAAGTCGCCCGCAGCCCCGCGCAGCAGCTTCCCGTCCGCCCAGATCCGCCCGACACCCGAAACCGGCCGCCCCGACAGCGCCACCGCGAAGCTCGCCGCATAGCTGTAGCTCGTCAGCGTCGGCTGGCCCTTGCCCGTGCTCTGCGTGTCGCGGCTCTCGATCAGGTCGGTCGACCAGATCACGCAGCCCGCCACGCGCATCGTCCCGAACACCTTCTGGATCGGCGTGCCGTAGGACGAGACCTGCACCGCGAGCTCGGTGAGGCGCGGCCCCTGCCGGCCGGGCGGCTTGAACAGCACGTCGCGGTCGATCGCCTGCCCCGCGATCGCGCCGATCGCCGCGCCGACCGGCCCGAACAGCCCGCCGATCGTCGTCAGCACCAAAGTCGCCATGATTAATCCTCCCAACGCCACGCCGCGACCAGCGGCCACGGCGCATCGCCCGGCCGCTCGACCACCCGCCGCAGCATCGCATCGGCATGGACGATCCCGCCCGGCACCATCACCGCGAGATGGAACTGCCCCGCCCCCGCCATGAACAACAGCAGGTCGCCAGGCACAGGCGCGGCCACGCGCATCAACCCGGTCGCATCGATCGCCACCGCCGGATCGCCCCCACGCAGCGCATATCCGTCGGGTATCGCGGCCCGACACCCCGCCGCCCGCATCGCCAGCCCCGCCAGCCCCACGCAATCGAGCCCGAACGCGGGGTCGCGCCCCTGAAACCGGAACCGCGCCCCCACCGCCCCCCGCGCCGCCGCGACAGCGCGCTGCCCTCGCTGATCCCCAGCGAAGGCTGGGGCCCAGTCGGGAGACGCCTCTTGGCTGATGCTGCGCGCCGTTGGCTCGACCTTCGAGACTGGGCCCCAGCCTTCGCTGGGGATCACCCTCTTCATCACGCCCCCGGATACCGCGTCAGCAGGTCGATCCCCGGCAGATACGGCTCGCCGCGAAAGTTCGCCGCGTTCCCGAACCGCCCCGCGCACGTCGCCAGCCTTTTGTCGCACCCCTCGATCACCTCGACGAGCGCCCCCACCGGATCGAAAACCGGCGCGCCTCGCAACGTCACTGTCTCTCCCGCCGAGGCGGCGACCGCGCTCTCCAGCCCGCCGTTCCCGCCCCCGATCCAGCGCAGCAGCCCGCCGCCATAGACATCCGCCGCCGCGGCGGCATCGAGCGTCATCACCGTATCCTCCGCCGCCACCACGCGCGCGAACCGCCGCCGCCCCGCCATCGCCACGCGGCACCTCTTGTCGCCCAGCTCCGCGCGGCATTCGGCGGAGGTCTCCTCCACCATCGCCCGCTCCAGCACGCCGCTCGCCCCGCGCAGTTCGGCGGTGAAGCCGCCGTCCTTCGTCTCGACCGCCCCGATCGCCCCCTCGCCGAGATCGACGCGCGACGCATCCGCCCCCGTCCAGTCCACCGCGAACAGCATCACCCGCGCCCCGTCCCACCGCCCCGCCAGCAGATCGCGTTCGCTGATCGCCGCACTGGTCAGCGCCCCCGTCACGTCCATCGTGTCGGCCTCGAGCCCCTCGCCGCGCTTGATCGCCGAGGGCGTCATCCCCGGCGCGGCGCGATGCACCAGCCCGTCGACGACGAGGTCGCGGTCATGCGCCGTCAGCCCGATCGCCACCCCATCCCGCCGCTCGATCCGCCAGCACAAGGCGATCGTGGTGAGCGTGCCTTCGAGGAATGTCATGAGATGTCTCCCGCTCTCTCAAATCCTCTCCCGCTTTCGCGGGAGAGGCAGCGCAGACTTGGGTCGCGTTCTTCACGCGGCCCTAGTCGGAGCCGGTGAGGGTCTTCTTTTGGTCCGCCGTCGAAAGAAGAAGACCCTCCCCCGCCCCTCCCGCGAAGGCGGGAGGGGTGAAGTGCGAAAGCCTACCCCTCCCGCACCTCCACGAGAGGCACGCTCGCCGCAGCCCCCGCGAGAAACGTCGCGCGCGTCACGCTCAGCCGGTCCTCGGCGAAGCGCACCGCGACGTCGAACAGATAGCCCGCCGTCACCACCGCCCCGTCGCCCGGCGCCGCATCCAGCTCGACGAACCCGCCCGCCACCACCGAAAACGCCGAGGTCTCCACCCCGTCCACGGCCACCTTCACGCTCCCGGAAACCGGCCGCGTGATCCGCCGCACCGCCTCCCCGTACGCCTTGACCAGAGCGAAGCGCGTATTCACCCCGTCCCCAACCCCGATCCGCTGATCCAGCGCCGTCCCCGCGCCTGACGACCAGTCGAACGGATCGCGCAACCGGAAGCCCCGCGCCGGCCCCATCCTTGCGCGAAAGAACGCCAGCAGCGCCTGGATATCCGCCTCGGACCGCACCCCCGGCCCGACGTCATAGCGTGTCCGCGCCGCCGCCCAGCTCGCATTGCGCGCCTCGTGCCCGCCTGCGCTCGTCACGATCGCGGTGGAATATTCCGGCGCGACCTCCGCCTCGCGTCCCAGCGCGACCGGGAACAGCACGTCGTCGAATGGCTGCACGTCCGCCTCCTCCTCCTGAAAATGTACGAACCCGTCGCGCATCACCTGCGGCAGCGCCCAGACGAAGGCGTGCCGCACGCCCCGCGCCCGCGCCGCCTCCGCCGCCGCATCGATCTCACGCCAGTCGGCGAACTGGTCAGGCCGCAGCACGAAGCCCGAGAAATAATCGGTCGCCCCGGTCGCGTAGCCCAGCCGCGCCTGCGCCGCCGCGACGCTCCGCGCGGTCGCCGCGGCATTGCCCGCGACGACGTAATCATAATCCTCGAGCTGCAGCACATCGAACGCGGGCGCCGCCCACCCGAGCGGCAGATTCGCCCGCGCGATCTCGTCCTGCACCCCCGGCAGATACGCCAGCAGATGCGTCTCGCACGCCGCAGGCAGGCTCGCCACCAGTGCCGCCGTCGACGCCGCCAGCACCGCCCCCGCCGCATCGAGCAAAGCCTTCTGCGGCGCGCTCAGGCTCCCGCGCACATCGGCGATCTCGACCGGATCGAGCACAGCCCGCGCCGCATCGTCATACAGGCACGGCCTTCCATCGGGCATCACCCACCACCACGGCTCCCCGACCTGGAACTTCGGCGAAAGCCCCGCCGCCACCGCGATCGCGATCACCTCCGCAGCCACCGCCCGCAGATAGGCCATCGCCCCCGCATGCGCCGGCGACAGCAACGCCGAGGGCGGCTCCCACCCCGTCAGCGCGGGCGACCCGTCCCAGGCCCGCTGCTTCCACCCCGCCGGGCAATGCGCGTCGAACAGCTCGTAACTGAGCGACCAGATCACGTCATACCCCAGCGCAGCACAGCGCGCAGCAAAGTCGCGCTGCCACGCCGCCGCCGCCACATTCAGCGCCCCGCCGTCCAGGCTCGCCGACCCGTCCGCGCCGAGCCGGAAATAATGGCTCATCCCGAGATAGTGCGTGATCGCCCCGCGATAGCCGAGCTGCAGCGCGTTCCGCAGCACCCGCGCCGGCGTCAGGTGATAGCTGTCGTCATAGCCGCTCGCGATGCACAACCCATGCTCCGGCACCACCACGTCGCCGATCGCCAGCACCGCGCCCGATCCCTCGCAGGCGATCTCGCTGATCTCGACCCACCCCTCGGTCGCAGCGGGAAGCGCCGCGTCGCTCCCGTCATAGCCCGGCGGCACGATCGACAGGAACATCCGGTCGACATCCCCCGCCCACACCGGGTCCGCCTCGCCCGGCAACAGGAAGCCGCCGTTGACCGCAGCAAAATCCACCACAACCGCAGCATCGTCGGGCACCCCGACCGCATAATTCCACAACCGCACGAACCACGCGCGGGGATCGCCCGCCGCATCGCGCCCCTCGATCGTCAGCACCGGGCCGTTGACCGCATCGAGCGCGATCACCCCGCCGGACCGCCACCGGAACGCCAGCCGGCACCCGCGAAAATCCCGGCGCGTCTCGTACTTCAGCAGCGGATGATCGTGCCCGTCCTCCGCCTCCCAGATCACCCCCGCAAGATCGTCCCGACGATAGAACACCGCATCCACCCGCAACGCATCCGCCGCGATAGTGGTGACCGCCGCCATCATCGGCCGCGGAAAATTCACCGTCCAGAACCGCGGATCGAACCGCGAGATCACGCCTTCGGATTGCACCGTCCGCTGCGATGCCAGCCAGAATGCCATGCGGCTTCCTCCCAATTTGACTTTGGATCAGCTTGCCGATGCACATGTACGGTGCGACACTGTACCCATGCTCGTCCTGATCATCGCCGCCGCGCTCGCGTCACAGTCGGATCTGCCTCCCATTCCGGGCGACGCAAAGCGACTACAAGAGCTTGCACAGGCGATGACCGCCTGTGGCTTCCAACACGTGCGGATCGCCCACGATGAGCGGCCCTTTGTCTGGCGCGTCTTTGTCGGACAGAAAAGCGCGACCTTGCGGCAAATGCGCTGTGCGGTGCTTGGAACTCGCAAACAGCCCACGCTCACGACCGCCTTGCGCTTCAATGACCGGCTGGGCCGCACGTATTTTCGCACCTATCACGAGATGCAGGCTGAGGCGGCGCATCTCAAAGCGACCGTCTGGCTTAAGGAACACGGTCTGTTTGACAAGATCCCCAGCGCGGCGGCGGCGCGTCGCGATCCGCGCGCTGCTCTGAGCTCGATTTCGCGGGTCTGCGATGCGCCGCCGCCCGATTTGAAGCTGCTGCACGGCATGACGATATACCCCGCACCTCGGACGGCACCCCCTCGCACCCCGGCACCGCAAACACCGCCGGAACGTGCCGCCGATCAGAGACGTGCTGATTGCGTCGGCGCGGGGAGGACCGTCGCGCGCTTCGACTTTGTAGTCGATTAGGGTCTTGTCGGCTGAGCGTAGTTCATCCTTGCCCCAACGCCGCCTTCACCGCCCGCGCCACCTGCCGGCTCGACGCCGCGAGCGCGGCCCCGCCCTCGCCGCTCGCCGCATTCACCGTAATCGCCACCCGCACCTCGCGCGCGCCGCCCGAGCCGCCCGCCGCCATCACGCTCCCGCTCGCGGTCGGCACGAACAGCTCCGGCCCGCGCTCGCCCACCCAGTAAGGCCGCATCGGCGAGACCGGCCCGCCCGTCGCCCGCCCCGGCGCGCCGAACAGCCCGCCGAGCGCCGACAGCAACCCGCCCCCGGACCCGCCCCCGCCGCCGAGGATCGCATCGATCCCGCCCCGGATCGCCGCGCTCGCGATATCGCCCAGCACCGACAGCGCCACCTTGCGCAGATCCTCGAACCCCAGGCTCCCGGTCTTGGCCGCGCGCACCAGCGCATTCTCGATCGCCGCCCCCGCCCGGTCGGCGCCCGCCGCCAACGGCCCGTCCAGGCTCGCGCGCATGTCGGCCACGTCACGCGCGAACCCCGCCGTATCGGCGCGCACGCTGATCACCAGCCGCTCGATCTCCTCATCCATCGGGAAACGCCTCCATCAAATGCTGCAAGGTTGCTGCATCGGGCGGAGCGGCCCGCTCCCCCGCCACCACCGCGACGAGCGCGGCCAGCTCCGCCGGCGTCGCGCCCCAGAAAGCCTCGGGCGACCACCCGAACGCCACGCCCGCCAGCCCCGCCAGACGGACTGCCGCCGCCGCAAATTCCTCCCCGGCACGGGAAGGGGGACTATTCGCTTCTTCAGCGAATGGTGGAGGGGGCTCTCCGCAGACGGTCCGCTCGCGGCAGGCCTCCTCCGCCACGCCGCTTCGCGGCGCGGTCCCCCTCCCCGTGCCGGGGAGGAATGATGCCGCCCTCATCACCGCCCGCTCAAAATCTGCCCGAGCAGCACGCGCAGCACCGGCGTCGCCGCCGCGAGCCCGCCCGCCACCACCGCCTCGCCGAACGCCTCGCGGCTCAGCCCCTCGGGCCGATCGCGCACGCACCACCAGAACAAGGCGACCATCTCGCCCAGCCCCAGCGCCCCGTCCGCCGCGCGGTCGACCAGCGCGAACAGCGGCCCGATCTCGCCCTCCGCCGCACACAATGCTGCAAAGCTCGGCCGCAGCACGATCGTCTCCCCCGCGACACGCAGCGAAGCCTCGCCCCGCGCAGGATTGGCAAATCGGGAAAGCCCCTCCCCTTCAGGGGAGGGGTTGGGGTGGGGCAGGGTCTCACCGAGACTCATGCTGCCACCACCGGCCCGGAACTCTCCAGGCTCAATGTGTAGCTGCGCTCCCCATTGAAATCCCCGGCATAATCGAGCCGCGTCACCAGGAAGCGCCCCGTCATCGTCTCGCCGCTCTCGAAGCTCAGCCGGTAATCGTCGATCGCGCCCGACAGCGCATTGCCGCGCAGCCGCGTCTCCGCCGCCGATCCGGTGAACACCCCCGCCCCCGATACGCTGACCGATCGCACCCCCGCGCCCGACAGCAATTCGCGCCACCCGCCCGAATCCTTGGAGGTGATCGCCACCATCTCCCCGTTCACCGAAAGCTGCGTCGTCCGCAGCCCCGCGACCGTGGAATACACCACCGGCACCGCGCCATTCCCCACCTTGAGCAAAAACGCCCGTCCCGATTCTGCTGCCATCTCTCATCTCCCAAAGAATTTTCACGCGGAGGCGCGGAGGCGCGAAGATTTGGTTCGCGCAGAGGACGCAGGGAACGCAGAGACCGCCGTGCAACCTCACGATCGGGAGACCAAAACGGCCTGCGATAAAAGAAGCGCGCTACCGCGCGCACTCCCTCTCAGCGCCCTCTGCGCCCCCTGCGCGAAACCCTTCTTCTCTTCGCGCCTTAGCGCCTTCGCGTGAACCAATCAGCCCGCCGCCAAAACCCGCACCCGATACTCCACCACCGCACTCCACCGCCCCGCCCCCGGCCGCAGCACGCGCGTGCGCACGAACGCCAGGCTCGCCACCTGCCACCCGCCCAGCACCCGCGGCATCGCCTCCACCGCATCCCCAACCGCGCCCGCCAGCGCGTGCAACCGTCCCGGCCCCTCCGCAGCATCGCGCAGCATGATCGCCACGCGCAGCTCGCGCCCGGCACGATCCTTGACGCTCCAGTCGGCGCTCAGCAGTTCGCCGATCTCGGCATAGGGCGGCGATGCCTTCACCGCCGGCCCCTCGTAGACGCCGTTCAGCCCCGCCACCGCGCGCACCGCCGCCAGCAGCGCGGCATGCACCTCGGCCTCCGCGCTCACCGCAACAGCTCCGAAATCCAGCGCAGCCGTGCATCGTCGAGCGCCAGCCGCGTCGTGATGACGATCCCGTCCTCGACCGGCATCGCCACCGTGTTCGGGATCTGGTCCGATATCCGCGCCGCCAGCACCGCGATCACGCCCTGCCGCCGCAGCTCGGCGATGCGCCGCACCCGCGCCTCCGCCGCGCTCATGCGTAGACCCGCCGCGCCAGCGCCAGCCGGCGGAACGGCCGCCACAGCGCCGTCACCGCCGCCGGCGGGGCATCGCGCTCGTCGCGCGCGGTGAACAGATGCGCCGCCAGCAACACCACGCCCTGCCGCAGCGGCCCCGGCACGCCCGCCCAGTCCGCAGCCGCCCCGGCGACGAACGTCACCGCGATCCGCTTCGCCGCGCCCGCGTCGATGCTGCGCACCCAGCCCTCGCCACCGGCATCGATATCGACCGCATAGGCCGCCGATCCCAGCACCACCGCGCCGTCCCCATTTTCTATGGCGCCGATCGCCTCCACGGAGGTGATCGCCCGCACCGGCCCCGCGCCGACGCACTGCCACGCCGCCTGCGCCGCCAGCACCGCGCGCATCTCGCGCGCGATCAGCACCTGCCCGGTAAAGCGCTCCGCCAGCCCCAGCGCCGCCTCGACGAACGCCACCACCAGCGCATCCTCGTCATCGCTCACGACGCGCAGCACCGCCTTCACCTCGCCCAGCGCCGCCGCGCGATCCTCCGGCCCGAGCGAAACATCGCCCGGCCCCCCGCTCTCGAATGTCATGTTGTTCTCCGAAACCTGCGAAGAAGATGGTCGCGCAGAGACCGCAGAGACCGCAGAGCAAAAAAAAGCGGCCAAAGGCCGCTCCCACTCTCTTTCTTCTCCGCGTCCTCTGCGCCCTCTGCGCGAACCTATTCGCCCGCCATCAGCTCGCGCTGAATTTGAGGAGCTTGATCGCCTCCGAATTGCTCACGCACCCGCCCACGCGCTTCGTCGCGTAGAAATTCACGAACGGCTTGTTCGAATACGGATCGCGCAGGATCGCCGTCTCGCTCCGCTCCGCGATCAGATAGCCAGAGCGGAAATCGCCGAACGCGATCGCAAATGCCCCCGCGGCGATATCGGGCATGTCCTCGGCCTCGACCACCGGATAGCCGAGCAGCGTCGCCGGCTGCCCCGCCGACAGGCCCGGCGTCCACAGGAACGCGCCGTCGCTGGTCTTGAACTTGCGGATGCGCGCCAGCGTCGCCGAATTCATCACCCAGGTGCCGTTCTGGCGGTACGGCCCGCGCAAGCTCTGGACGAGGTCGATCAGCCGGTCCTGCGGGTTGCTCGCGAAATCGCCCGCCGCCCCGCTCGCCAGATATTGCAGCGTGCCGAACGCGCGCACGCCGTCCGCCGTCGCCGCCGTCGGCGCCTGCAGGAACCCCCTGGGCCGCGCCGTGCCGCTGCCGCCCACGAACGCCGCCCCCTCGGCGCGGGCGAACTCCATCGCGATCTCGCCGGCCAGCCAGCCCTCGACATCGAACAAGGCATCGTCGAGCATCGCCTGGCTCGCCGAAGGATTGGCGTAGAGCTCACCCATCGGCGGCGCGATCTCGGCAAAGACCGGCGTGTTCGTGCCCGGCCGCGCATCGGCCTCCGCCGCCCAGCCCGATGGCGTGCCGCCCGTCGTCACCAGCTTGCGATAGCCCGCCGATCCCACCTTCACGACATTGGCGATGCCGCGAATGGGCGAGATCGCGCGCAGCGTCGCATCCACCTGCGCATCGATCTCGCGCGGCACCGCATAGCCGCCCGCATCGCCCGAGACGCCGGTGAACGATTTCATCTCGATCACCGCGCCCGATCGCAGGAACCCCTCGAACGCCGCCCCACCCGGCGCCCGCGCGCCCGACAACACCGGCCGGGCACCAGCATATTGTGGCGCCCCGCCCATCTCCACACCCGAAAACGCGCCCGAAAATGCGTTCTCCGGCGAATCCGCCATCACGTCCGTCATGTCATTCTCCTCATGCAAAACAAAAACCCCGCCGCGGCGCGTGCCGGGCGGGGAGGTCGAACTGAACTCATACGTCACCCCGGCCTCGTGCCGGGGTCCACCGAGCCGCCCGGCGGCTAGGCCAGCGGCTCCAGCCCGAAGCCGACCGCAAAATCGTTCCAGGCCGGGTTCTCGCGCTCGATCAGATTGCGTTTCCACTCGCGCCGATAGCGCTTGAGCTGCTTTTCGCGCGCGATGGCAGCGTCCATCGTCTCCGCAACCTCGAAATAGACGAGCCGCCGAATACCGTATTTCCGCGTGTGGCCGTCGAAAGTTCCCGCACGATGCTGCTCGATACGCCCGATCAGGTTCGAGGTGACGCCGACATACAATGCGCCGTTATAGCCGCTGGCGAGAATGTAGACGCACGGTGTACGCTCGATCATCACGCCGCATCACGTGCCGCGCGGTGGACCCCGGCACAAGGCCGGGGTGACGAGAGAGGACCGCGAACCGATGGATAGCCCGGACACGAGAGCCACGCGCACCGCCGCCCTCTTCTGTCTTGTCGCGTCGGTGATCGGCGGCTGCGCTCGATCTGAAGAAAAGCCGACGGTCGACCCGGACTGGCGACGTGCCGGCTGGCACTACAATTTTCCCGCCGACGAAAATCGCGGCGGCGCTCTGTATCGTTTCGCTGATAATTCCGACGATTTTTTCATCGCCATGTGCGGCCCGCTGCCAAGCTTTGGTTTCCATCATCACGCCGCTCCAGCCTCGAAAACCTTCACGGTCGAGATTGACGATCATCGCTGGGAACTGCCTCGATCTGCCGGGCCGGATGACAACGGACTGGGAATTTTCGAACCATCCTTCGCGGATCGGTTTGCCTCGGCGAAGCGACATATTGTCTACCATATCGGATCACGATCGATCGCGATCCCTGCGAGCCCGCTGATCGCCAAGCTGGTCGCGACGTGTCGGGCGCGCAATCCGCAACGCCGATCGCCTACCCCCCCACCGCCACCACCCGCGCCAGCGGCTGCATCGGCTGCGCGACAAGGCTAACCTCCACCAGATCCAGCGCCAGCAGCTCGCGCCACCGCACGCCGCGCCGGTCCGCCGCGCGCACGCGGTAGCCGAACGACAGGCCGCGCACCGCCCCGCTGCGCACCAGCGCCGCCAGCCGCGCATCGTCGATCCGGCCGATCACGCGCAGCCCCTGCGCATCCTCCTGCGCCCGCTCGATCACGCCGACCGGGTGCCCGCGATGCTGCCACAGCAGCGGCACGTCCCCGACGCCCCGGCTCAGCGCCTCGCCGAACGCCCCGGCGCGCACCACGTCGCCGCCCCGGTCCACCCGGTCGAACACGGCCGCATAGCCCGCGAACCGCGTCACTTCACCCAATCCCAAAACCCGAACCGCGCCGCCAGCCCCGCCAGCAGCAGCGCCGCGCCGATCCGCACCGCCCAGCCCACCGCCGCCTTCCACGCCGAGCGTTTCGCATCGCGCCACGCCCCCAGCAGCTCGCGCAGCTCGGCCATGTCCTTCGCCGCCGCCGCATCCTCCAGGCCGAGGCGCACCAGCGCCCGGCTCGCCCCCAGTTCGCCCGCTTCCTCCGCGATCGCGCGCAGCGTCGCCAGATCGGCGCCCTCGCCCGCGCCCTGCAGCATCAGCTGCGCCAGCACCGCCTCGCTCATGCCGCCCCTCCCGCCTGTGCCGCATCCAGCGGCGCATAGCCCAGCGCCGCGCGCTTTTCCGCCGCGCTCAGGAAATCCGCGTTCGCCACCTGCCGCCACACGCGCTCGCGGTCCTCCGCCAGCGCCGTCACCCGGTCGACATCGACCCACAGCGCGGCGTCCTCGAACCAGCCCTTCATGCCCTGCACCAGCCCCTCGAAGATCGCCTCGGCCAGCGGCAGGATCGCGAGCCGCCACAGCGCCTTCTGCGCCTCCTTGTAATTGGCATAGGTCGCATCGCCCGACAGGCCGACCAGCACCGGCGGCACGCCGAAGGCGGCGGCGATCTCGCGCGCCGCCGCCGCCTTCAGCCCGACGAAATCCATGTCGGCGGGCGACAGCGACAGCGCCTGCCACTTGAGGCCCCCTTCGAGCAACATCGGCCGCCCGGCATTGGCCTGCCCGGAGAAATGCGCCTCCATCTCCGCGCGCAGCCGCTCGAACTGCTCGCGCGACAGCACCGATCCGTCGCCGGGATCATGCACCAGCGCGCCGGAGGGCCGCGCGGCATTGTCGAGCAGCGCCCGGTTCCACGCCGCCGCCGCATTGTGCAGGCCGATCGCCCCGGCCGCCGCCGCCAGGCAGCCGAGCCCGGCATGATCGTCGAGCGGGTGGAACGCCTTGAGGTGGATCACCTCGGGCCGCTCCCCTTCCGCCACCAGCCGCGCCGATCGCTCGCCCACGCGGTATCGGTATGCGGCGGGCCAACCGTCCGCCGCCGCCTCCACGCTCACCCGCTCGGGGCGCAGCGCATAGAGATCGACCGGATCGCCCGCCGGATCGGTCATCACCTGCACATAGGCATTGCCGTGCAGCAGCATCTGCGCCGCCACCGTGCCGATCAGCGCCTGCCCGCCCGACCGCGCCATCACCAGCCTGCGCAGGCCCTCCGAGGACGCCTCCACCGGCGCGCCAGACAGCCCGTCGCACACCAGCCGCACCGCCCGCTGCGCGACCGGATTGCGCAGATAGCCCTGCCGCACCTGCGCCTCATATCCCTGGTCCCACCCGGTCTGCGATCCGCCCGCGGACCACAAGCCATAGCGCGCCAACACCGGACGCACGTCGCGCCCGGCCGATTTCCAGCCGAAGAGTTTCATGGATTGCCCCCGCTAAAGCCCCTCCCCTTCAGGGGAGGGGAAGGGGGTGGGGCTGTGTCTCACCGAGACCATCGCCCGTAACGTCCCCACCCCAACCCCTCCCCTGAAGGGGAGGGGCTTTCATTCGTTCAATCGCGCGCCCCGAACCAGATCACGTGCTTCGCGCCCTTGCCGTTCTGCCGCGCGCGCACCGCCACCTCGTCCACGCGGAAGCCCGCCTCGCGGATGCGCCGCGCGAACTTCGCGTCCGCGCCCGCAGACCATACCGCCAGCACCCCGCCCGGCCGCAACGCCGCGCGCGCCGCCGCCAGCCCGCGATCCGAATAGAGCCGGTCGTTGCCCGGCCGCGTCAGCCCGTCGGGGCCGTTGTCGACGTCGAGCAGGATCGCATCATACGCCCCCCGCGCCCCGGCGATCACCGCGCCGACATCCTCCTCGACGATCGCCACGCGCGGATCGGCGAGGCTGTCGCCCGTCATCGCCGCCATCGGCCCCTTCGCCCACGCCACCACCGCCGGCACCAGCTCCGCCACCGTCACGCGCGCATCCCTGGGCAAACATCCCAAAGCCGCCCGCAAGGTGAAACCCATCCCGTATCCGCCCACCAGGAAATGCGGCGCGCTTGCCGTCACCCGCTCGGCGGTCATCGTCGCCAGCGCCTCTTCGGAACCGCTCATCCGGCTCGTCATCAATTCCTCGCGCCCCAGCGAGATGAAGAAGTCGTCGCCGCGCGAAAACAGCCGCATCTCGCCGCCGCCGGGCACCTGTGTGCTGTCGATCAAAATTCTCGGAATCATCACCGCGGCTTAGCGAAATGCGGTTTCCGTACAATACGGCAACATACCTCCCCTGCTTAAGCGGCGGTGCGACCCGCGACGTCCTCATTCCGGGGGACTCGCATACTGGCCCGGACGGGTAACCGACCGGGCCATTTTTTTCGCGGCGGCGTTCGTCAGCGCGGCGGCTCCAGCTCCGCTTCCATCAGCCACATCTCCGCTGCGATCCGCGAGATGAAGGTCGCCACCAACGTCCCCGTCAGCGCGTCGCGGACATGCTGCTTCACCGCAGCGCTCGCCACCACGATCGCCACCCGGTCGCCCGGACGATAGGTGCGTTCGATCTGCGTGCGGATATAGCGTTCGCGCGATGCCGATTGCGGCATCGCCTCGGTCACGTCGGCCAGCACGCGCACCGGCCGCCCCTGCGCGCGGATCCCCGCGATCAGCACGCGCAGCTCGTCATAATGCGCGTCCAGCTCGCCGCGGGACCAGTCGCCCTTGCCGCGCACGAAGATGATGCCGTCCTGTCGTTCAAGATGCCGTTCGATCATCACAACCGCATATCATAGACCCGATCCCGGAACTTGATCTGAATCATGTCAATTGAGGATTACATGGGTTTTTCAAAGCCCTCGCACCCCCGCTCGGCCGCGGCGTCGCGGCATCAGCTCGGCCAGCGCCCACACCAGCGCATCGACCCGGTCGGGCGATCGCCCCGGCCCCTGATAGGTGCCGCCCGAAACCATCCCGCACATCTCGTCCTCCAGCGCGGGGAAAGCACCGGTGTGATGCACGCGCCCCCGCGCATAGTCGATCGACACCGGCTCCGCGCGCGCCGCCTTGCCCAGCCGTGCCCGGCGCGGGGCGAGCGGCAGCATCGGGTCCGCCGCCTCCAGCACGGCGCGCACCATCTCGCCGCCCTGGTTGACCTCGGCCACCACCTTGTCGGCATTGTGCCGCCCCGCGCACGCCACCACGGCGCGCGCCCAGCCTTCGGGGCTCTCGCCCGAAACGCTCGCATCCTCAAGGACATAGCCATGCCCGTCCTCGCCGAGCCCGACCGCGACGATCCCGCACGCATCGCCCGTGCCCGCCTCGCTCCCGGCGGGAGGATCGACGCCGATCACCACGCGCACCAGCAGCGGCGCCCGCGCCACCCGGCACGCCTCGAGCCCGCTGCGCGTCCACAGCGCGCCCGCGACATCCTCGATCAGTTCGCCGTTGATCTCCTGCCGCCCCAGCCGCGTGCCGCCATATTCGGCCTCGATCGCCGCGAGGAAATCCCTGGAGAGATGCGGATTGTCATGGCTCGTCCCCAACGTCTCGATCATCCCCGCCACGCCCCGCACCTTGCGCACCAGCGCCACCGGCGCGGGCGTGGTCGTGACCAGGATCTGCTGCGGCGCGCCGATCCGCACCGCCAGCATCAGATTGTCCCACGTCGCCACGCCGTTGCGCCATTTGCCGATCTCGTCGCACCAGGCGGCGTTGAACTGCCCGCCGCGCAGCTTCTCGGGCGTGTTCGCGCTATAGATCTGCGCGATCGCTCCCGATCCGAACGTCAACTCGCGCTTCTGCCGGTAATAGCGCGGCTGCTCGCCCGGCCGCGCAACCGACAGGATGCCGCTCTCCCCCTCGATCATCACCTTGGAGACATCCTCGATCGTCGCGCCGACCAGCGCGATCCGCGCGCCGGGGTCGTTGCGCGCGATTTCGCTCACCCATTCCGCGCCCGCGCGCGTCTTGCCGAATCCGCGCCCCGCGCGGATCAGCCAGACACGCCCGGCATGTTCGGGGGCGAGCTGGCCCGGATGCGCCCAGGCATACCAGAAGCCGTTGAAGGTACGCAGAGACGGCCCCTTCATCTGGTCGATGGTGTGATCGCGCTGCGCTTTGGAAAGGTCGCCGGCCATACGCTGCACCTGTTCGATCGTCAGCGTCACCGTCTCCCTGCCGGGGGCGGCCGTCATCGCGTATTGCCCAGCCGCGCGGCGAGCATGTCGAGCTTGTGCTTCAGCTCGCGCCGCAATTCCTCCAGCGGCACGGCGGCGGCGTAGCGGGCATTCGGCCGGCGCGTGCCCTTGCGGTCGCGGATGCCCAGCACCTGCACCGCCAGCATCGGGTCGAACGGCACCGCGGGCACGGCGCTGTCGCCCGGCACATATTCGGTGATGGCGCCCGTGCCGAGCGCGCGCGCCAGCAATTCCTCCTCCAGCCGGGCATAGCCCGTTTCGAGCGCCGCATCCCACGCGGCGCGGAATTCGGCATCATGCTGTTTCCATCGGTACGCGGTCTGCAGCGACACCCCCGCCGCCTTCGCCGCGTGCGAGACATTGGCGGTCACGGCCAGCGTGTCGAAGAACGTCCTGCGCCTGGCCGCCGTAAAGGCGTCGCCGCGCGGTTTCCGCTGCTGCAGCGCGCGGCTCCGCGATCCGCCGATGTTGCTTTCCGCCATATGCCTCCCCCCGGATAAAGTCGTCCGAACGCGCCGCGGGCCGGCACGAACCGCCCGCGGAGGATGTCCTCCGAAGCGGCCCGCCCGGCCCGACTCGCAATTCTTCATCGTTCCTGATATGTACCGAATGAGCGTGACGCTGTCAAGCGTTTTGTACCTATTTGGTTCTACCGGGCCGTTCCGCTTCTCTAGTGGTGGCGCAGCCGGTGCCATCGGCTCCGGCAAATATTCTGGACAGTTACTCAGGAACAGGTAAACTCGCCGCGCTGAGTCGCCTAGTGATTCGATCCCGTAAACGGGACGCTTTCCAGAAATTTGAAGATGTTACGACACCGCCCGGCGGTGCTTCAACTCTCGCGACAGGAACAGTTTCATGCAGTACAAGATCATCATCACCGACGTGCCCGGTAATTCAGTAAAGGTGCGCGTCAACGTCCCGTTTCTGGAGAACTGGACCGACGACGGCAATTCGTCGTGGCATGCAGAAGGCGGCAAGCTGCGCTATTCTGACGGTGTCTGCAACGCGACCCGGTCGCAATTGATCGGCCCGACCGGCGTGCTGTTGATCGCCTTCAATTCGCTCGGCGTTACGCTCAACGGTTTCTTCGACAGCGCGAAGCTCCACAACAGTGGTGGCAGTGGCACCATTCATCCCGGCTGGGGCGGCAGCTCGATGGTGCCCGGCCCGATCCAGTGGGTCGACGACAACTGAGCCACCGGGGCGGCGGCCGGGGCGGCCATGCCTCCCCGGCCCCTGCCGGCGATCCCGACTAACGCCTTGTCAAACAAGGCATGCCGCGTCGCAACAATCTGGACAGCCCTGACGATTGCGGTAAGTAACCATGCGAGTCGCATGGAGGTTTGATCCCGCGCACGGGACGCCCTTCGCTCCACCGATGGTTTGCGACGGCCGGGAACGCGGCGCGTCGCCTTCTTGCGCTAGGATCGATCGATGAGAACCTATAATGTTGTCATAAGCGACACGGCCGGCACGTCGATGAACGTGCGGCTCAGACTCCCGTTCGTCTCGACGTTCGCCTCTTCCGCAACGTCGACATGGCATGGCGACGGCGGCAAGATCATGTACGCCCATGGGAGTTGCGACACGACGAAGGAGGATGGCTGGAAGCCCACCACCGTCCGGCTTGCCGTCAATCACTTGAGCGGCCTGCAACTGCACGGATTCTTCGACAGCATCGGGCTCCACAACGCCTCCGGCAGCGGATATCTCTACAGCCAGTGGGCGGGCGGGACGATGCTTCCGGGCGAGCTGTCCTGGGCGGACGCCGACTGAGCTACGGCGCGGGCGGGCGGTTCGCCGCCCGCCCCGCCTCGTCGCGGCGCAGCGTCAGCACCTGGACGCCGCCGGGCACTACCGCCACCGTATGCTCGAACTGCGCCGACAGCTTGCGGTCGGCGGTCACGACGGTCCACCCGTCCTCCTCGGTCACGACCCGCCGCGTCCCTGCATTCACCATCGGCTCGATGGTAAAGACCATCCCCTCGCGCAGGCGCAGGCCGGTGCCGGGCTTGCCGAAATTGGCGACGTGCGGTTCCTCGTGCATCTCGCGGCCGATGCCGTGGCCGCCGTAATCGCGCACCACCGCATAGCCGTGCTTCTTGGCATGCCGCTCGATCGCGAAGCCGATATCGCCGATGTGCCCGCCCGGCCGCACCGCGCGGATGCCCTTCCACATCGCCTCCTCCGCAACCTTCACCAGCCGGCGCGCGTGCGGCGCGACATCGCCAACCAGATACGTCTTGCTCGAATCCGCAATGAACCCGCCCTTCTCCAGCGTGATATCCAGATTGATGATATCCCCCTCCCCAACCACCTCCTCCGGATCGGGAACGCCATGGCAGACGACGTGATTGCGCGAGCAGTTCAGAACATACTTAAATCCGTACTGCCCCTTGCTCGCCGGCCGCGCGGCGAGGTCGATGGTGATGAAGCGTTCGACCAGATCGTTGACCGCCATTGTTGACATGCCCGCCAGGTTCACGCCGTCGAGCATCTCGAATACCGATGCCAGCAACCGGCCCGACACCTGCATCAGCGCCAGCTCGTCGGCGGTTTTCACCATCTCAGGCGGCCAGCCTTACCTGCGCGGCCTCGAGCTCCCTCCGCACGATCTCGTTGAACGACAGCGCCGGGTTCGCCTCCGCCAGCATTCCGATCTTCATCCAGAACTCGGCCTGCGCGTTGATCGAGCGGCACATCACCGTACTCGCCTTGCGCACTTCCTCGTGCAGGTCTTCGTCGATCTTCACGATGCCCATGACGCTCTCCCCTTGAATATACGAATCGTATATGGTTCGTATAGTATCAGGTCAACCAGTCGAGCATCGCCGCCGTCACTGCCTCCGCCGCGCGCCACGTCACGAAATGCCCGGCATCCAGCCGCACCAGCGTGAGGTCGGGCACCAGCGCATCCAGCCCGTCGAGCTGCACCGGCAGCAGATAACGGTCTCGCATCCCCCAGATCACCAGCGTCGGCTGCGTCACGATGGGCATCGCCGCGCCCGGCCCGGCCCCTTCCGGCACCGCGCGATACCAGTTGAGCATCCCGGTCAGCGCGCCCTGCCGGCTCCATTCGTCGAGATGCGCCGCCCCGAACCGCCGCGCGACACGCTGCACAAGCGCGCTCGCCAGCACCGCCCGCACCATCCGCGAGCGGTCGATCCGCGTCGCGCGGATGCGGTCGATATAGCGGCTGGCGTGCTGCTGCGCCCCATTCTCGCGCAGGGATTTCGCGAAGATTACGGGATGCGGCGCGTTGAGGACGATCAGCCGCGCCACCCGCTGCGGCCACGTCGCCGCCGCCGCCCACGCTACCACCCCGCCCCAGTCGTGCCCCGCGAGCGTGAAGGTCGAGAGCCCGAAATGATCCGCCAACGCGATCACGTCCGCGACCAGCCGGTCGATAGCATAGTCCCCCACCGCGACGGGCTTGGAGGACGCGGCATAGCCGCGCTGGTCCGGCGCGATCACGAAATGCGTTTCGGCGAGCGCCGCCATCTGCCGCCGCCACGTCCGGTGCGATTCCGGGAAGCCGTGCAGCAGGATGATCGCCGGGTTCGCCGGATTCCCCGCCGTCGCGACCTGGAGCGTGACGCCCGTCGCCAGCGCGACGGGCGTCACGGATAGCTGACGGTCAGCGGCACCTCGGGCAGCGAGATGAACTCCTCGCTGTCGCCCGGCACGAGCGGAAACTCGCCCGCCTTCCACGCCCGCTTCGCCTCGTTGATGCGCTCGCGCCGCGACGACACGAAATTCCAGAAGACGTGTCGCGTCCCCAATGTCTCGCCGCCGCACAGCATCACCCGCGCGCCGCTCGCCGACCGCAAGGTCGCCGCCACGCCGGGCCGCAGCACGTACAGCACCATCGGCTCCAACATCATGCCGTCCAGGGACGCCTCGCCCAGCGCCACGTAGATCGCGCGCTCGTCCGCCCCCGCGTCGATCGGCACGCTGCCGCCCGCCTCCAGCTCGATGTCGGCATAGATCGTCTCGGCATAGGTCGTGGTCGGCGCACGCACGCCCCACAGATCGCCCATGATCACCCGCGCGCTCACGCCGGCACCCGTCACGATCGGCAATGCCTCCGCCGTGACATGCTCGAACGCAGGGTCCATCTCCTCGACCGCCTCGGGCAGGGCCAGCCACGTCTGGATGCCCGACAGTTCGGGCCCGCCCGCGCGCTCGTCTTCGGGCGAGCGTTCCGAATGGACGATGCCCTTGCCCGCCGTCATCAGATTGACCGCGCCGGGTTCGATCCGCGCGACGCTGCCCAGCGAATCACGATGTCCGATCGCGCCCGCGAAGAGATAGGTCACGGTCGACAGGTTGATGTGCGGATGCGGCCGCACGTCGATCCCGGTCCCGGCCTCCAGCCGCGCCGGCCCCATCTGGTCCCAGAAGATGAAGGGACCGACCATCGTCCGCCCGCGCGACGGCAACGTGCGATGCACCTTGAACCCGCCGAGGTCATGCGTCACCGGCGAGATCGCCGCGATCGTCAGGTCATCGCTCATAGGCTCAGCATCTCCGTCAGATCTTCGGGGAACAGCGGCTCGGGAAAGCCTGCGATCTCGTGCGGCGCGAACCAGCGCCATTCCTGCATGACGCGTTGTTCGAGCGGCGTGTGGCGGCTCGTGTCGATCTCGGCGCCGGCCACGCGCACGCGGAAATAGCGTTCCTCGGCGATCACCGGCACGCCCTCCAGCGTCAGGAACTCGACCACGCGGCGCGCGACTTCGGGCCCCGGCTCTGCCGCGATCCCGGTCTCCTCGAGCAATTCGCGCCGCGCCGCCGCCTCGTAGCTTTCGCCCGGATCGACCGCGCCGCCCGGCGTACACCAGAAGGGCGGGCGATCATCGGGCGAGAAGCGGAACATCAGCACGCGACCGTCGCCATCGGTCAGCAGGATCCGCGCCGCCGGCCGCGGCACGCGCACGATCTCCGCCGTCACGCCGCATCCAATTCGGGATAGTGCCGGAAGATACCCTCGGTGTTGAATGCGATCCGCCGGTCGCTCTGCAGATACGCCGCGATCCCCGGCAGCGCCGCCACCCGGTCGTGCAGCGCGATCAGCTTCGGATAGTCGCCCTCGACCGTCGCCATCCGCTGCGGGAACATATAGCGCAGCCCCGCGATCACCTGGAACAGCGACGTATCGACGTAGGACCAGCGCTCCCCCGCCACCCAGTCGCCGCGCACCGCATCCTCGAAATGGCCGAGAAACTTGGGGATGCGCTCCTCGCGGAACCCCTTTGCGGCACGCGCCGCCTCCGCCTTCTGGTCCTCGTAATAGTCGGAGACGGCGACCGGGTGATGCACATTGTGCACTTCCGCGACGAGATCGGCGATCGTCAGTTGCAGCGCGTTGAGCCGCCATTTCTGGTCCGCCGGCGCGAGATCATGCACCTCGCCGAGATAGAACAAGATGTTGGCGACCTGCGCGACGGCGCCGTCCTCCAGCTCCAGATAGGGCGGCGCGAAAGCCTCCTCGTGCTTCCCGAGGTTCGCCATCAGCGCCTTCGCGCCCTGCTCGCGCGCGCAGTCCGTGTAGGCGATCCCGCCCGCCTCCAGCGCCAGCCGCACGAACTCGCCGCGCCCCTGGATGCTCGGCCAATACCACAGCCGGTAGGTCATCTCATTCTCCCGGCGCGCGGGTCTTGATCGCAAGCGCATGGATGCGCGTCGCGAGCAGCTCGGCGAGCGCCTGGTTGACGAGCCGCTGCCGCCCAACGCGCGAAACCCCGGCAAAGGCCGCACTTTCGACGATCACGGTGAAATGGCTCTCGCCCGACTTGTCGTCGCCCATGTGCCCGGCGTGGTGATGGCTGTCGTTGATCACCTCCAGCGCGCTGGGGCTGAGCGCTTCGGTGAGACGAGCCGCGATCAGGTCTGCGACGGGAGCGGTAGCGAGGTCGGTCATCGCGCCTATATAGTGCGTTTGTCGGTTTGAGGGAGCCACGTTTGGCGCGCGAACAGGAAAAGAAGGACAGGCCAGGCATGCGTTTCCACGGCCGTGTCGAGGGCGCGGCGCGCGCCTGCGACGAACCCGGTTGCGACCAGCCCGGCGAATTCCGCGCGCCCGGCGAAGGTCGCGCGAACGATTTCGAGGGGCCGCGCCCCTACCGCTGGTTCTGCCTCGATCACGTCCGCGCCTTCAACGCGCGCTACAATTTCTTCGCCGGCATGAGCCCCGACGAAATCCACGACGCGCAGCGCCCGTTCGCGGGCTGGGAGCGCGAGACGCGCGCCTTCACCGGCACCGGCGGCGCCGACCGCCCGCCGCGCTGGGCTGATTTCACCGATCCGCTCGACGCGATCAGCACGCGCTTCCGCCGCGCCACGGCCGGCGAAGCCGCGCGCAAGGACGGCAAGCCCCTATCCGAAAGCGAGCGCCGCGCGCTGAAAGTGCTCGATCTCCCCGCCGACACCGACCGCCGCGGTCTGCGCCAGCGCTACGCCGAGCTCGTGCGAAAGTATCACCCCGACCGCAACGGCGGCGACCGCAGCTTCGAGAAAAAGCTGCAGGACGTCATCGCGGCGTATACCCAGCTCAAGGGAGCGCCAGCGTTCGCCTGATCAGCCCCCGAAAACCCGATCCCGCCCAGCTTCCTTCGCCTGGTACAGCAACGCATCCGCCGCCGCGAACGCCGCCTCGTGCTCCGCCGCCTGAACCGGCAGCGGCACGACGCCGGCCGAGAAGGTGATCTTGCCCATCGGCTCGTCGGTCTCGCGCAGCTTGAAATGGCGTTCGCCGAGCGCGGTCTTGGCCGCCTCGACCAGCTTCACGCCATCGCTCACGTCTGTGCGGGCGATGATGATGAATTCCTCGCCGCCCCAGCGCCCGACGAAATGATCGGCCAGCGTTTCCTGCAGCGACGCCGCCACCGTCTTCAGCACGCGATCGCCGACGGCATGGCCATAGCGATCGTTATACGATTTGAAGCGATCGATGTCGCAGATCGCGAAGACATGCGCCGCCTCGCGCCGCGCATCGGCGCCGAGATAGGCGTCGATGCCGCGGCGGTTGGGGAGGCCGGTGAGGGCATCACGTTCGGCATCACCCTGCACCGCCTCCAGCTTCTCGCGTAGCTGCTGCACCTGTGCCGTGGTCGCGGCCAGTTCGCGCTCGGCGCGCTGCGTGCGCTCCAGCGTGCGTGCGAACAGTTCCTGCATCGACGCCGAACCCTCTTCCGCCAGTTCGGGGATCGACCGTTCCAGCTCACGCCCGAATTCGCCCGTCGTCGCCGTCGCCGAGGCGGCGAGTTCGGCCAGCCCCAGCGCCTGGTGACGGATCGCCGCCGTGCGCGCCTCGTCCGCGCGCTTGGCGGATTCGGTCGTCACGGCGCCGAGCCAGCGTTCGTGCAGCGTATCGGTCTCGGCCTGAGTGATGCGCACGCCGTCATCGACGATCGCGCGCACCGCCTTCACCAGCTCGGGATGCTCGCCGTCGTGATAGGAATAGGCCAACCGATAGTTGGACGGCGACGGCGGCAACCGCTGCGCGTCGAGCCACGCCAGCGCGTCAGCCGAAATTGCCTTGATCGAATTCATGCAGTGCGCCCCTGCCGCGCGTTTATCTTGAGCAAAGCCATAGCACGAATTGATTTACATAAAGTCGCCACACCACCGCATGAACAAAACCGTTCGGCGCGGCGCGAATAGTGTCGTTGCATACCCGAATTGGGTCACGAAGTCTTCGCCTCTTCCTCGGCCAGCGCGGCGAGCTGCTCCGCCACCGCGCCCCAGCCGCCCTCGAAGCCCATCGCCTCGTGCTGCTTGTATGCCTCTTCGCTCCAGTGCCGCGCCGACGCGGTGTAGCGCGTCTTGCCGCCTTCGTCGGCGAACTCGAACACGCCGGTCATGAACGGGCCCTGCGGCACCCAGCCGACGGCATAGGCATCGGTGAAGACGAAGCGCGTGCCCGGCGTCACTTCCAGGAAAACACCCTCCTGGGGATGCGCCTCGCCGTTCGGCCCGTGCATCGTCATTGCCGAGCGTCCACCGGCGCGCCAGTCCATCTCGACGATCTCGGTCGTCCACGGCTTCGGGCACCACCATTCGGTCAGCCGCTCGGTCGCGATCTTCCACACGACATCGACCGGCGCATCGATCAGCCGCGTGACGCTCAGAATGTAGTCGCTCATGCCGCCTCTCCCGCGAAAGCCTTTTCGATCGCCGCGATGTCGATCTTCTTCATCTGGAACATCGCCTCCATCGCGCGCTTGGCGGCGGCCTTGTCGGGGCTCGACATGGCTTCCATCAGGATGCGCGGCGTGATCTGCCAGGAATAGCCCCAGCGGTCCTGAACCCAGCCACAGGCGTTTTCCGACCCCCCGCCCGCGACGATCGCATCCCAATAGCGATCGGTCTCTTCCTGGTCCTCGGTGATGACCATGAAGCTCACCGACTGGTTGGGCTTGAAGTTGGGCCCGCCGTTCAGCGCCTGATACGGCTGGCCGAGGATAGTGAACTCGACCACCAACTCGTCGCCCGCCGCGCCGTCGGGATAGTCGGTCGGCGCATCGTGCTTCGCATCGACATGGCTGTCGGGGAACACGCTGGCGTAGAATTCCGCCGCCTTGCGTCCCTCGCCGTGATCGAACCACAGCACCGTCGTGAGCTTGCTCTGCGCGAAGGTCATGCCCGCTCTCCCGACACGAAGCCGACCGACGCGCCGGTCGGATCGATGCACAGGATGATGCGCTGGCCGCCGGGCACGTCCATCGGCCCCATGATGATCGAGCCGCCGCCGGCCTTCACCTTGTCCACCGCCGCATCGACGTCAGGGATCGCGAAGTAGAAGATGAACTTCACCGGCTGCTCGGGCGCGGAGCGGTCCATCACCGCGCCGATCCGGGTGTCGCCGACATCGAGGAACGAATAGTCGCCCATCGGCCCCATCGGCATCGCCTCGTTCGAAACCCAGCCGAGCAGATCCTTGTAGAAGGGCAGCGCCTTCTTCTGGTCGGGCACGACCAGCTCGTTCCAACTGCAACTGCCGAGCTTCGTCGCCGAGTAGGAGACGTTTTCGTGCCCCTCCATCGCCGGGTCGGGCCGCATCAGGTAGAACAGCACGCCCTGCGCATCCTCGACCAGTGCGATTCGGCCGACCATCGGAATGTCCTGCGCCGGCATCAGGATCTTGCCGCCCGCCGCCGCCACGTCGGCGGATTTCGCATCTACGTCCGCGACGTGGAAATAGGCCAGCCACGTCGGCCCGCTCGTCCAGTCCGGCACGGTGACGACGCCGCCTATACCCGCGCCGTCCGCGTTCCAAATCGTATAAGGCTCGCCGCCAAGCCCCGGAAAGCTCGTCGTCGTCCAGCCGACGATATCGCCGTAGAAGGTCTTGGCCTTCTCGATATCGGGCGTGATCAGCTCGTACCAGATCGGCATGCCATAGGTGGTCATCATCTCTCTCCTATTGGTGTGCGGTATCGAAAACCGGCGCGAAGCCGCCGAAGATCGCGGTCGGGCCGTTCCAGACGGGTTTGGCCTCCGCCATGCGCGGATCGCTCATCAGCGCACCCCAGGCGGCGTCGCGCGTCGCCTTGTCGGGCCATTCGATCCAGCCGAACACCACCGTTTCGCCCTCCGCCAGATCGACGGACCTGCGGAAATCGGTGAGCTTGCCCTCCGGCACATCCACGCCCCAGCCATCGACGACGCGCAGCGCGCCCTTTTCCTTGAACAACGCGCCGTGCCCCTGCGCAAACGCGGCGAAGGCGTCGCGCTTGTCGCTCGGCACCGCGGCGACCATGCCATCGACGAAGCCGATCGGGGCCCCGCTGTCGCCACTGTCGTAGACGACGTCGAACCCGGCGAAGATCATCCGCTTGGTGTCGAACGGCATCGTCTCGGGCATTTTCATGCGCGGATCGTTGAAGATCTTGTCGTGCGCCGCGTCGAAACTCTCCCTGTCGTCATAGAAGATCCACGAGAACACGACGTCCTCGCCATCCTCCAGCGCCACCGCCTTCTTCATGTCGGTGCGCTTGCCGTCGGGCACGTCGACGGCCCAGGTCTCGACGATCCGCCGCGCGCCATGATCGAGAAAAACCGGCGCACCTTCCGCCGCCATGCTGATATAGCCCGCCTTGTCGTGCGACGGGATCACGAAGCCCTGAACGAAAGTCATGCCGACATCTCCTCGGGTGCATCAGCGCCTTCATAGAGCGCGAGCTGGTCGCCCATTGCCTTGACATGCGCCGGTCGCGCTTCGCCGCGCGCAACGTACGCCGCGAGCCTGGGATACGCCTGCAATATGTCGGTTCCGCGAAGCCCGCCGAGCACCGAGATCATCATCAGGTCGCCGACCGTAAAGGCATCGCCGTCGAGCCAGGTCTTGCCGCCAAGCGCCGCCTCGAGATCGGCGAGCCGCCCCTCGAGGTCCGCGATCACGCGCGGCCGCCGCATCGGCGACCACGCCTTGTCCGCCTCGAACACGTCGACCACGGCGATCTGCATCACGAACGGTTCCACGGAGTTGAGTGCGGCGATCAACCACTGGATCGCACCCAGCCGCGCATCGGCATCCTGCGGAAGCAGATCGCTGCCTTCGGCGATGCGCAGCACGATCGCCCCGGATTCGAAGATCTGCACCTTGCCGTCCGAATAGGTCGGCACCTGCCCGAACGGCTGATACCGGCGGTGCTGGGCGCTCTTGGCATAGGGCCCGTCGATCAGATCGACCACGTAAGCCTGGCCGACTTCCTCGAACGCCCAGCGCGCCCGCAGGTCGCGCACGAAACCGCGCGCGAAGGGCGGCACCCACGCGAAAGTGGTGATATGGGGAAGGTCGCTCATTTTCTCTCTCCCGATAGAATCGCCGGATCAGGCTGGCTCGACTTCGCCCTGCCCCATCGCGGCCGCGGCGGCGTCCATGTCCATCCACATGCACTCGAAGCTGTGGCCGTCGAGATCCTCGAAAGCGCCGCCGTACATGAACCCGTTTTCCTCGGGCGCGTGGATCTGCTTGCCGCCCGCCGCAATCGCCTTGGCATTGATCGCATCGACCTCCTCGCGGCTGTCCTGCGACAGGCACAGGATCGCCTCGCTGGTCGTCGCGGTGTCCGCGATCTGCTTGGGGGTGAAGCTGTTGTAGAAGGCGTGGCCCAGCAGCATGAACACGATCGTGTCCGACCATTGCATCGAAGAAGCGACGTCGTTGGAGAAGCGCGTGTCCTTCACGCAGCCGATCGCCTCATAGAAGGCGGTCGCCGCCGCCACGTCTTTCACCGGCAGGTTCACGAAGATCATCTTTGCCATCTGAAACCACTCCTATGCGAATCACTGTTTGCTTTGGATGCCGCGTTGAGTTACAAAAAGCAACCATGCAGTTAGAAAAAGTGACTAAGCGAGAAAAAGCGGCGGCGAAGCGTTGGTATGACGACGCCTGCGGCACCGCGCTGGCGATGGAATTCGTCGGCGAGCGCTGGTCGCTGCTCGTCCTGCGCGAGCTGATGTTCGGCCCGCGCCGCTTCGGCGAGATCAAGGCCAACCTTCCCGGCGTCAGCGCCAACGTCCTGACGCAACGGCTCGAAGGGCTGGAGGAGGCCGGCATCCTCGTTAAGCGCAAGCTGCCGACGACGGGCGCGGTCCACGTCTACGAGCTTACCCCCTGGGGGCTGGAGATCGAGCCGATCTTCCAGACGATGGGGCGCTGGGCGACGCGCTCGCGCCGTCACGATCCCACGCTCTTCCTTTCGCCCGCGTCGGCGATGCTCTCGCTGCGTGCGATGATCGACACCGAAAAGGCCAAGGGCATGGCGCTTACGGTCGCCTTCCGCTTCCCGACCGACTCGTTCTTCGGTGAACTCGCGGACGGAGACCTCGTCATCCGCCGCGGCGATACGGGCGATGCCGACATCACCTTCATCAGCGACCAGACGACCTTCGCCTTCACCGTCTACGGCAAGCTCCCCTTCGGCGCGGAAAGCCCGACCGGCGTGCCGCTGCGGGTCGAGGGCGACGAGGATGCGGCGTACCGCTTCATCGATCTCTTCCACCTGCCGGAGAAGATCGCCGATTGAATCGTTCTCGACTTCGCCCGCGCGCTTTGGCTAGGGAGTTTCGCGAAGGCGAGAAGACGATGACCGACATTTCCAATACCCAGCCCGACAGCCGCGAGACGACGATCCTCGACGCGCCAGACCGCATGGTGAAGGTGCGCGAGCTGTTCGGCATCGATTCCGACATGGAGGTTCCCGCCTTCAGCGAGGCGGACGAGCGCGTGCCCGATCTCGATCCGGCGTACGTGTTCGACAAGGACACGACGATCGCGGTCTGCGCGGGCTTCGCGCACAACCGCCGCGTGATGGTGCAGGGCTATCACGGCACCGGCAAGTCGACGCATATCGAACAGGTCGCGGCGCGCCTCAACTGGCCGTGCATCCGCATCAACCTCGATGCGCATATCAGCCGCATCGACCTCGTCGGCCGTGACGCGATCGTGCTGAAGGACGGCCAGCAGGTGACGGAGTTCCGCGAGGGCCTCCTCCCCTGGGCGCTGCAGACGCCGACCGCTCTGGTGTTCGACGAGTATGACGCCGGCCGCCCCGACGTGATGTTCGTGATCCAGCGCGTGCTGGAGACCGAGGGCAAGCTCACCCTGCTCGACCAGAACCGCGTGATCCGTCCCTCGCCCTGGTTCCGCCTGTTCGCCACAGCCAACACCATCGGCCTCGGCGATACGAGCGGCCTGTATCACGGCACGCAGCAGATCAACCAGGGCCAGATGGACCGCTGGAACATCGTCGTCACGCTCAACTACCTCCCCGCCGCGGTCGAGGCGCAGATCGTGCTCGCCAAGTCGGGCGAATACGACAAGCCGGAAGGGAAACAGGCGGTCGACAACATGGTCCGCGTCGCCGACCTGACGCGCCGCGGCTTCATCAACGGCGACATCTCGACCGTCATGAGCCCGCGCACCGTCATCACCTGGGCGCAGAATGCGCTGATCTTCGGCGATGTGGGCTTCGCTTTCCGCCTCTCGTTCCTCAACAAGTGTGATGAGGCCGAACGCCCGCTCGTGGCGGAATATTACCAGCGCGTCTTCGGCAAGGATCTGCCCGAGAGCGTCGTCGCGAAATAAGCGCAGGTGGCGCAGGAAACCCCTCTCGATCGCTTCAAGACCGTGCTCGGCGGCGCGACGCGCGCGCTGGCGCGGGAGCCGGAGGTCGAGCTTGCCTTCACCGCCGACGCACCGTCGCAATCGGGCAAGCATATCAAGGTGCCGCTCCCGGCCCGTACGCTCCCGGCCGATCAGGTCGCGGAAGCGCGCGGCTTCGCCGACGGGTTCGCGCTGCGGCTGCGCCATCACGATGTCGCGCTGCACACCAGGCAGGCCCCCAACGAGGCTGTCGCGCGCGCAGTATTCGACGCGGTCGAGGGCGCGCGGGTCGAGGCGATCGGCGCGCGCGGCTATGCCGGCATCCGCGACAATCTCGCGACGGCGCTCGACGCCAAGCTGCGCACCGATCCCATCACCCGCGCCCGCACCCGCGACGAAGTGCCGCTGTCGACCGCGCTCGCGCTGATGGTGCGCGAGCGGCTGACCGGTGCCGAGGCCCCCGCCGCCGCCGCGCCCGGCATGGCGCTGGTGCGCGACTGGATCGAGGACCGCGCCGGCCCCGATCTCGACGCGCTGGCGATGGCGATCGACGATCAGCGCGCCTTCGCCACGCTCGCCACCCGCCTGCTCGAGGATCTCGAGCTGGTCGAAGGCGACATGGTCCCCGAGGAATCCGACGAGGGCGGCGCCGAGGACGAGGGCACCGACGACAGCGAGCAGACCGACGAGTCCGACGAGGGCGAGGGCCAGACCGAGCAGGGCGAAGGCGAGATCGAGGCGCGCGGCTCCGACAGCGACGCCGAGCAGCAGGACGGCGAAGGCTCCGAGCGCGAAGAGGACGATTTCGACGAGGGCGACGGCGAACCCGGCGACGAGGGCCAGGACGGCATGCTCCCCGTTCGCCCCAACCGCCCCTTCTCCGATCTCAGCCCGCAGTTCGACTATAAGGCATACACCAATGCGCACGACGAGGTGATCGCGGCGACCGACCTGTGCGACGCCGACGAACTCGTCCGCCTGCGCTCCTATCTCGACCAGCAGCTCGTCCACCTGCAGGGCGCCGTCACCAAGCTCGCCAACCGCCTGCAGCGCCGGCTGATGGCGCAGCAGAACCGCTCATGGGATTTCGATCAGGAGGAAGGGATCCTCGACGCCGCCCGCCTCGCGCGCATCGTCGTCAATCCGACGCTGTCGCTGAGCTACAAGATCGAGCGCGAGACCGAATTCCGCGACACCGTCGTCACCCTCCTGATCGACAATTCGGGCTCGATGCGCGGCCGCCCGATCTCGATCGCCGCGATCAGCGCCGACATCCTCGCGCGCACGCTGGAACGCTGCGGCGTGAAGGTCGAGATCCTCGGCTTCACGACCCGCGCGTGGAAGGGCGGGCAGAGCCGCGAGAGCTGGCTCGCCGCCGGCCGCCCGCCGCAGCCCGGCCGCCTCAACGACATCCGCCACATCGTCTACAAGAAGGCCGACGAACCGTGGCGCCGCGCAAAGGCCAACCTCGGCCTGATGATGCGTGAAGGGCTGCTCAAGGAGAATATCGACGGCGAGGCGCTCCTGTGGGCGCACAGCCGCCTGATCGCCCGGCCCGAGGAGCGCAAGATCATGATGGTGATCTCGGACGGCGCGCCGGTCGACGATTCCACGCTCAGCGTCAATTCGGGCAGCTACCTCGAACGCCATCTGCGCCAGGTGATCGGCTGGATCGAAGGCCGCTCGCCGGTCGAGCTCGTCGCCATCGGCATCGGCCACGACGTCACCCGCTATTACCAGCGCGCCGTCACGATCATGGACGCGGAACAGCTCGGCGGCACGATCATCGAACAGCTCGCGGCCTTGTTCGATACGCCGTGACCGGCGCCGGGTTCGACACGCCTTGAGCGACTGGACGGAGCTGGCGGGCGCGTCCGCGGAGCCATTGCCCAGGCCGCGACCGCCGCATACCGCAGTACGCTGGTGGATGCGGGCAAGCGCCACGTTCGGTATCATCAGCGCGTTCAATATGATCGCGCATGCGCAGAGTCTCGTTCAGATTTCGCAGAGCCTGCATAAGTTGCATTTGTGGTGGCAGGGCTGTCTCCACGTGCTGTTCTCAGCGCTGCACATCCACGTCGCACCGCCGGTCCAGAACGCCATCGTGCTTCTCGGCTTGGCGATCTCCACCGCCAACCTCGCCATGTATGCGCGCTTCGACATTACAATTTTCGGGATTATCCGCAGCATATTGTTCTCTTACCCGGAAACTGCGGAGAGACTGGCGCGGAAGAAGCGGCACGAAGCCGTCATGGCGCACCTTCAGAAAACCGAGATCAGATATTTCGGGGCGACCGCGATCGTAATGATCGCGTTGATCGGCATCATCGCCGTCTATTATCCTGTCTTCGGTGCCTACCTGTTGATCGCCATCGGCCTGATGGTGCTTTTCGTCGTCGCGATCGTGAGAAAGTGGACGGACGTCCTGTCGGACAAGGCCCAGGCAGCCATCATGCTGCCGCTCTATTTCATCTGCATGCCGGCTATGGTGCTTTTCATGGTGGCCATCACCGTCGCGATCTTCCACCGACAGATCGCATGGACCGCGGGGATCGTCCTGTTGCTGCTGCTGGCCAACTTCGCCTTCGTCCACATCGTCGATCCGCTCGCCCCGTTGCTCAACAATCTGCCGGATCCCCCCAAGAGCTGGGCAGGCGCAGCGTGACGTTGGCGCTCCCTCCCGGCGGCTTTTCCGGCCCCATCAAGCGCTCCGTCACGATCGCCGGGCACGCGACCTCGATCAGCCTCGAACCCGTTTTCTGGCGGGCGCTCGAGGCGGCCGCGCGCGACCATGCGCTTCCGCTCAGCGCGCTCGTTGCGCAGATCGACGCGCTGCGCATCGCCGCGCCGGATCCCCCCAATCTCGCCAGCGCGATCCGCACATGGATCATTGCAAATCCGCAACATTTCGGTGCTAACCGCTCTCAATAGCGTTGACAGTGCGAGTGACTCGCAATAGCTGCCCCGGTAAATCTACTGGGGACACCAAAATGGTTCAGACGACACCCCGCCGCACGACGGTGGCCAAGCCCGCTTTCCTAGCACTCTTCTGCGTCGGCGCCTTCGCCGCGACGCCCGCCTTCGCCGATGACACGAACGGCGCTCCGGCCGGCAGCGCCGACGACCAGCGCGACGATCATGACGTCATCGTCAACGGCCAGCGCGTCGAGGAGCCGACCAGCCCCAAGCAGGTCGCCCCGCTGATCAACACACCCAAGTCGATCGTCGTGCTTCAGTCCGAAGTGATCGAGCGCACCGGCTCGACCAGCCTGCAGGATGCGTTGCGTACCGTCCCCGGCATCACCTTCGGCGCGGCCGAGGGCGGTAACCCGATCGGCGACCGCCCGTTCATTCGCGGCTTCGACAGCCAGGGCAGCATCTATGTTGACGGCGTACGCGATCTCGCCGCGCAGACGCGCGAAGTGTTCTCGATCGATTCCGTGCAGATCGTGCGCGGCTCGGATTCTACGCTGGGCGGGCGCGGCGGTGCGGGCGGCACGATTAACATCCTGTCGAAGCTGCCGGTCAACCGCACCTTCGCGACGATCTCGGGCAGCGCGGGCAATGCCGATTACAAGCGCATCTCGGGCGACGCCAACATCGCCTTCGGCCCGCACATGGCGTTCCGCATCGAGGGCATGTGGCACGACCAGAGCGTCGCGGGCCGCGACGCAATCTGGAGCCGCCGCTGGGGCTTCGCGCCCAGCTTCACGATCGGCATCGATACGCCGACGCGCCTGACCGTGGCCTATTACCATCTCGAAAGCCACGAACTGCCCGACAGCGGCCTGCCCTTCGCCTATGTTTGCACGGCGACGGTCTGCAACGCGCCGGCCGGTAATTTCACTACCTACCCCACGCTCGGTGCGGTCACGCTCGCCAACGGCACCACCGGCACCGTCTCGCGCAATACCTTCTACGGCCTCAAGAGCCGCGACTTCCGCGATGCCAAGACGCAGACCGCGACGATCCGCGCGGAGCATGATTTCGGCGGCATCACGCTGCGCAACACCGCGCGCTACAACTATAGCGATCAGTCCTACATCTTCCTGCTGCCCGACGATTCGACCGGCAACGTGATCGGCACTTCGGCAACGGCGCCCGCCGCCGGGTCCGCAGCGGCGCTGCGCGGGGACCAGGTCACCGGCGGCTATGTCTGGCGGCGCGGCAACACGCGCTACGGCTATACCGAGAGCATCGTCGATCAGATCGATCTCGGCGGCAAATTCAAGACCGGCAGCATCGAGCACAGCTTCGCGGTCGGCGCGGAATTCTCGTGGGAGAAATCTCGGCGCGGCGCATACGTCTCGGCCAGCGGCTCGACGATCAGCCCGCGCTGCAACACGGCGACGATCGCGCGCTTCTACTGCACCAGCCTGTTCAACCCCAATCCGAACGATCCGTGGGTCAACTACACAAGCGACACCTCGACCGTGCAGACGCCGATCGTGAAGGGCGCCGTCACCGCCGAGACGCAGAACGACGCCAACACGGTCGCCTTCTACGGCTTCGATTCGATCACGATCGTGCCGTCGCTGATCCTCAACCTCGGCGCACGCTTCGATCGCTTCACGTCGAAGGTGACGCTGCCCTTCGCCGCCGGCGCGACCTCCGCGCAGCAGTTCACGCGCACCGACGAGCTGTTCAACTGGCAGGCGGGCCTCGTCTTCAAGCCCACCGCCGACACCAGCCTCTATGCCAGCTACGCGACCTCGGCGACGCCGCCCAACGCGCTGCTCGGCGAGGGGCAGGAGCCGAACGCGCTGCCGACCACGGTCGCGACCGCCAACGTGCTCGATCTGCTCAAGCCGACCAAGACCAAGACCTACGAAGTCGGCGCCAAGGCGAACCTGTTCCACGAAAGGCTCGGCCTCAACCTCGCGGTTTTCCAGACCGATATCGACAATGCCCGCGTGCTCGACGACAGCAACACCGTGTCGTTCGTCGGCAAGTCGCGCATCCGCGGCGTCGAGTTCTCGGCCTCGGGCCAGATCCTGCCGGGCTGGTCGGTATTCGGCGGCTATACCTATCTTGATCCGAAGATAATCGACGGCGGCTTCACCGCGCTGACGGTCGCGGCAAACGGCGCGGCGGCGGCCAAGACGGTGCAGGTCGTTTCGGTCAACACCGGCAAGCAGATGACGCAGACCGCGCGCAACAGCTTCACCTTCACGTCCACCTATCAGGTGACGCGCCAGTTCTCGTTCGGCGGCACCGCGATCTACATGGACATGCAGTACGGCGGCTATTCGGATAACCGGAAGGCGTCGCAGACCACCGCAGGCGTGGTGACGATCACGCCGGCCACCACCGTCCTGTCGCGTGCGATCCCATCCTACTGGCGCTTCGATCTCAACGCGCGCTACGCGATCACCCGCAATTTCGAAGTGTCGGTCAACGCGCAGAACATCACCGACAAGGCGTATTTCTCGCAGGCGTACACCTCGCACTATGCCGCGATCGCCGCCGGACGGACGATCTTCGGGACGGTCACCGCGAAGTTCTGATGACCACTCTGGCGGCGCTCGAAGCCCTCTCGCCGGAAGAGATCGCCGCGCGCCTCTCGGGAACGCCCGAGGAGCGCGCGGCGTTCGTTCGCGCGTGTGCGGAAGCCGGCGAGGCCGAGGCGCAGGCGCTCTACGGCCAGATGCTGCTCGACGGTAACGGTGTCGCAAAGGATTCGCCTGCCGCCCTGCGCTGGTTCACGAAGGCAGCGGCGCAGCACCATATCCTTGGCCTCAACATGGTCGGGCGCTGCTACGATCTCGGCTGGGGCACCGTGCCCGACAAGGCGCGCGCCGCCGAATGTTACCGCGTCGCCGCCGAGGCGGGGCTCGATTGGGGCATGTACAATTACGCGACCCTGCTTGCGCTCGGCGACGGCGTGGCCGAGGACAAGGCGGCGGCGCTGGCGTGGTTCCGCAAGGCGGCCGCGACGGGCGCCGGCAAACTGTCGGGGGCGAAGGCGATCAACTTCGTCGGCAGCTTCCATGAGGATGGCTGGGTGGTGGCGCGCGACATGGTAAAGGCCGCGAAATTCTACAAACGCGCAGCGGACGGCGGCGATTTTCGCGGCGCGTTCAATCATGCGCGCATGCTCGGGGCGGCGGGCCGCTATGACGAGGCGATGGACTGGCTGAAACGCGCGGGCGCGAACGGCACGCCGGCCTTCATGGAAAAGGCACGCGCGTGGCTCGCCGGGTCCGACGTTCCCGCCTTCCGCGCCCGCGGCGTGCAGGCGCTCGACGCGGGCGCGGCCGGATGCTGATCGCCATTCCCGATCTGCTCGACGCCGCGCAACTGGCCGAGGTGCGTGGCCTGATCGACGCCGCCGACTGGATCGACGGCAACGCCACCTCGGGCGCGCAATCCGCGCTCGCCAAGCACAACACACAATTGCCCGAGGACTCCGAGGCCGCACGGCGCGCGGGCAATCTCGTCCTTGATGCGCTCGCCGCCTCGCCGCTGTTCGTCGCGGCCTCGCTGCCGCACAAGATCTATCCGCCGCTGTTCAACCGCTACGGGCCCGGCGACACGTTCGGCGCGCATGTCGACACCGCCGTGCGCATCCGGCGCGGCAGCGACTTCCGCGTCCGCACCGATCTGTCCGCCACACTCTTCCTCGCCGATCCCGACAGCTACGACGGCGGCGCGCTGGTGATCGAGGGCCAGTTCGGCGAGCAGCGCGTCAAGCTCCCCGCCGGCCACATGATCCTCTACCCCGCCTCCAGCGTCCACCGCGTCGAGCCGGTGACGAAAGGGCAGCGCGTCGCCTCCTTCTTCTGGATCCAGTCGATGGTGCGCGACACCGAGGCCCGCGCGACCCTGTTCGAACTCGACACCGCGGTGCAGGCGCTCGCCGCCGATCGCGGCATGGCGGACCCGGAAATCGTCCGGCTGACCGGCGTCTATCACAACCTGCTGCGGCGCTGGGCCGAGGCCTGATTAACCAAACCTACGCACTATTACGGAGCGCGTGATTGCGGACTGGTCCTCGCCCGCAATTTCGTTACGGTTGCGACTTGGAGAGGATAAACCAATGCCAGAACAGGTCGCCGTGAACGTGCAGAATGCAACCAATCGTGGACAGGGCAGCCCCCTCGTCGGCATCGCCGTGGCGATTCCGATCAGCATCGCGCTGTGGGCCGCCATCGTCGAAGCCGTTCGTCTCGCCTTCTTCTGATCCGGTGCGCCGGGGCGTCTAGCGCCCCAGCAACACCCGCGCCTGGCCCGCGATCTGCGCCAGCATCGCCGCATTCGGCGCCGCCGCGCCCCGCGCCCGCGTCACCACCGCCTTGAACTGCGCGACACGGCCCGCATTGTCGGCCAGCCACTGATCGACCAGCGCGCCCGGATCACCCTCGCCGCGCGACAGGAACTCCAGCCGCAACTGCTGGAAATCGCGCGCCAGCCCCGCGATCAGCAAACGCTCCCACGGATCGCTCGATGCGATGCGCGCCGCATTGGCCTGCGCCCAGTCGAGCCCCAGCGCCTGCCCGAGATGCGTGAACGCGCGCGTGAGAACCGCCTCGTCCAGCCCCAGCCGCTCGCCGAGATCGGCGAGGCCGACCGCACCGTCCAGCTCGAACAGCCGCACGACCTTCCGCGCCAGCTTCTTGGGCGCACCCGCCGCCTCCAGCGAGGCGGCGATCCGCGCGCTCTGGCTGCTTGCCTCCTCCAGCAACAGCTCCTTGGTCTGGCGGTCGAGCTGGAGGATGCCCTTGCCCAGCCGGGCGATCACCGCCCCCGGCCCGGTGCCGCTCTTCGTCACGCGCAGCAGGTCGGCGATCTGCGAGCGCGTCGCCACCGCCACCTCGTCGAACAGCGCGATGCGCGCGGCCTCGGGCATCTCCGCGGTCTCGATCTCCGCCCACAAAGCGGGCAGATCGTAGAGCCGCTCGACCACCGCGAACATCCCCGCGATATCGCTCAGCGCCGCGCCCTCTTCCTCCGCCAGTTCGAAGGGATGCAGCACGCCCATGCGGTTGATGATGCGGTTGGCGAGCTTGGTCGCGACGATCTCGTTGCGCAGCCGATGCTCGTCGATCGCGCTCTTGAACTTCTTGCGCATCGCCGGCGGGAAGGCGGCGTGGAGATCGCCCGCGAGATCGGGGTCGAGCCCCAATTGGCCATGTTCGATCGCCGCCTGCAGCGCGAGCTTCGCCGTCGCCAGCAGCACCGCCAGCTCGGGCCGCTCCAGCCCGCGCCCCTCGGCCGCGCGGCGCAGCAGGTCGTCGTTCGACGCCAGCCCCTCGACCGCACGGTCGAGCGACCCCGCCGCCTCGAAGATCTCGATCAGCCGCACGTAGCTCGCCACGTCGCGCGCGCCCGCGCTCTCGGCGATCGACAGCGCCAGCGTCTGCAGGCGGTTGTCCTCCAGTACCAGATGCGCGACGTCGTCGGTCATGCTCGCGAGGAAGCTGTTGCGCTTCTCGTACCCGAGCCGCCCCTCCAGCATCTCGCGGTTCAGCGCGATCTTGATGTTGACCTCATTGTCCGAACAATCGACGCCCGCCGAATTGTCGATGAAGTCGGTGTTGATCCGCCCGCCGCGCGCCGCGAACGCGATGCGCGCCGCCTGCGTCACGCCCAGGTTCGCACCCTCGCCGACCGCCGTCACGCGCAGATCCTCGGCATCGACGCGGAGACGATCATTGGCGGGGTCGCCCACCGCCACGTTGTTCTCGTGCCGCGCCTTCACATAGGTGCCGATGCCGCCGAACCACAGCAGATCGACCGGCGCCTTCAGGATCGCCGAGATCAGCGCCCCCGGCTCCAGCTCGCTCGCCTCGATGCCCAGCACGGCGCGCACCTGTTTGGAGAGCTTGATGATCTTGTCGGTGCGCGGAAACACGCCGCCGCCCTTGGAGATCAGCGCCGCGTCATAATCCGCCCAGGACGAGCGCGGCAGCGCGAACATCCGCGCGCGCTCGGCCCAGCTCGCTGCCGGATCGGGATCGGGGTCGAGGAAGATGTGGCGATGGTCGAACGCCGCGACGATCTTCAGCGACTGCGACAACAACATGCCGTTGCCGAACACGTCGCCCGACATATCGCCGCACCCGACGACGCGGATCGGCTGCGTCTGCACGTCAATGCCGCGCTCGGCGAAATGCCGCTGGACCGAGACCCACGCGCCCTTGGCGGTGATGCCCATCGCCTTGTGATCGTAGCCGACCGATCCGCCGCTGGCGAAGGCGTCGCCCAGCCAGAAGTCATTCTCGATCGCGATGGCGTTGGCGACGTCGGAGAAGGTCGCGGTGCCCTTGTCGGCCGCCACGACGAAATAGGGATCCTCGCCGTCCAGCACCGTGATGCCTTCGGGATGCGTCACCGCGCCGCCGACGATATTGTCGGTGATCGACAAGAGCGCGCGGATGAACGTGCGGTAGCTCTCGGTCCCCTCCGCCAGCCACGCCTCGCGGTTCGAGGGGGGCGGCAGTTGCTTGGGATAGAAGCCGCCCTTCGCGCCGGTAGGCACGATCACCGCGTTCTTCACGCGCTGCGCCTTCATCAGGCCGAGGATCTCGGTACGGAAGTCGTCGCGCCGGTCGGACCAGCGCAGGCCGCCGCGCGCCACCGGCCCGGCGCGCAGGTGGATGCCCTCGACGCGCGGGGAATAGACCCAGATCTCGCGCCATGGCACCGGCGCCGGCAGGCCCGGAATCTGGTGGCTGTCGAGCTTGAACGCCAGCGCCGCCTGCCCGGCGGGCGCGAAGGCGTTGGTGCGCAGCGTCGCCGCGATCACGCTGCCGATCGCGCGCAGGATACGGTCGTCGTCGATCGCCGAGACCTTGTCGAGCCCGTCGCGGATCGCCGCATCGGCCGCCGCGATCGCCTTCTCGCCGCCGCCCGCACCGTGCGCCGCCTCGAAGCGCGCGATCAGCGCCGCCGCCACGCCCGGCGCACGCCGCAGCGCATCGACGACGGTGATGAGACCATAGGTCTGCCCCGCCTGGCGCAGATAGCGGAACCACGCGCGGAACAGCACCGCCGACGCCGGCTCCATGTTCAGGTCCAGGATCAGGCGGTTGAACTCGTCATTCTCCGCCGTGCCCTCCAGCACCTGCGCCACGGCGTCCTGCAACACCTCGATATCGCCGTCGAAGACGTTCTCCACCCCGCCGACCGCGTCGATCAGGAATTCGTGGATGAAGCTCTTGGCCTCGTCGGCCAGCGCCGTCGTCTGCTCCTCGATCACGCGGAAGCCGAAATTCTCCAGCACCGGCACCGTGTCCGACAGCGCCAGCGCGCCGCCCGCGCGGTAGATCTTCATCCGCGCCGCCCCTGCGGCATCGCGGTAGATCCGCACCGATCGGTTCTCGGGCGTCTCCAGCCCCGCCAGCCGCAGCGTGTCGCGCGCCGCTTCCTCGGCGCTCCAGGCGTTGCGATAGCCCTGCGGAAATGCGCCGGCGTAGCGCAGCGCGAGCCGCGTCGCGCGCGCCGGATCACCCACTTCGGCCAGTGCAGCTTCGACGGCGGGCACCCAGCCGCGCACCATCCGCGCGATGCGCGCGTCGAGCGCAGCCTCGTCTGGCATCTGCCCGTTCGCCGCACGCAGATCGAGCGTGAAGCGCATCAGCGCCGTCACGCCGTCCATCGCGATCGCCCAGTTGAGCACGCTGGCATTGGCCGCCCCCGCCAGCAGCTCGCCGATCGCGACGCGCCGCGCCGTGGTCAGGTCGTCGCGCGGCAGCCAGACGAAGGCGAACAGATGCCGGCCGAGGATGCTGCGGATCAGCACCAGCTTGGGGCGCGGCCGGTCGGCCAGCGACATCGCCGTCAGCGCCAGCGCCTCCAGCCCCTCGGGCGAGAACGACACGGCGAGATCGTGCGGCAGCGAGGCGAGCGCATGCGTCAGCGCCTTGCCGGCATGGCCCTTGGGATCGAAACCGAACTTCTGCTCCAGCGCGGTGAGGCGCGTGCGCAGCACCGGCACCTCCTGCGGCGGCTCGTTGAGCGCGGCGCTGGTCCACAGCCCCGCATGGATCGACAGGCCGACGACCTTGCCGTCGCGCTTCACCGGCACGAGCGCGAGATCGAGCGGAACCTGACGATGCACCGCCGAGATAAGGTTCGACTTGAGCATCAGCGGCGCCTCGCCGCCCTGCTCGAACCATTCGAGCGCGAGCAGGCGCGATGCCTCGGCGAGGATCGGCACGGCATGGCCGTTGCGCGCGATGCCGAGCGCCGCCGCCAGCCCGTCGCTCCACAGCTCATGCGCGAGCAGCGTGAAATTGCCCGCGAGGAACCAGCGCAGCAGCGCGGCCCCCTCCCCGCCCGGCTGCTCGGCGTCGAGCGTGTCGGCGTCGTCCTTCATCGCGCTCTGCAACGCGCCCCAATCCTTCACCGCCGCCCGCACATCGGCGAGCGTGTGTTCGAGTGCGGCGACAAGACCGCGCCGGTCGCGCGCGTCGGCACGTTCCAGCTCGAGATAGATCATCGACTCGCGCGTGCCCGCATCGGTGTCCGCACAGCCGGTAAGCGCGCCGTCCTTGTCGCGCGTCACGCCGACGACGGGGTGGATGATGCGGTCGATGGCGATGTCGTGCGCGCCGATCGTCGCGGCGATCGAATCGACCAGGAAGGGCATGTCGTCGTTGATGATGGCGAGGCGCATCCGCCGCTCGGGCTGGCTCATCGCCAGCGGTTCGAGCGCGAGAGCGGGCGTGCCCGGTCTGCGATCGGCGGCGGTGGCGGCGATGAAGGCGGCGGCTTCCGCACATGCCGCCTTGTCGAAGCCCTGAAGTTCCCCGGGGAGAGCGCCCTTGGTGAGCCGCGCGGCAAGTGCGTCGGCCAGCGATTTCTGCGTCGTCTTTGGCATGCGGATGCGTATGCGCCCGCTGCGTTACCATCTCAAGGCTTGTGGCGGGTGCGAAGGAAATGCTGCGCGCGCGAACATCCGTTCGCCTTTGTGCGGCGACGACGAAAGAGATGCTGTCCTACACGTCACCGCCGCGCTATCCTGCGCGCGCTCTTTCACATCGTCGGGACCGGCATCGCCAGCCAGAGACCGGAAGCCGGAAAATCGGCGCCCGGAATCGCCGCGATCAGTGTGACCTTAGTATGACTTTTCGCGCAGATCGGACCAAAAACGGAAACGATCGGTCAGGATAGTTTCCGGTTAGGTGTCAATCGTGTCAACCAGGTGTTACCTTCGCTTACACCGCCGCGCGCATCGCCTGCCGCACCAGCGCGTCACCGCCCAGCGTCGCGACGATATCGACCGTACCGGCCTCGCCCGCACGTGCCAGCAGCACGACATAGTCGCCCGCCGCCACGCCCGCGTCGATCGCGACCGATGCGATCGCCATCTTGGCGCCCAGCGCCGCCGCATCGTCGCGTACCTTCTTCACCGGGGCCTTCGCTGCGCGTTCCGCCACGACGATCGCCTTGATGCCGCCCTTGTAGCCTTCGAGGAACGCGACCAGCGTGCCCGCCACGACGCCTTCGCGGCGCGCATGGTTCAGCACGGCGGCATATTCGGTCAGGCGCGTCTTGTCGTATTCGGTGCCGAACACGAGCTTGACGATCGGCGTCATCGGCGCGCGCAGTTGCAGCTTGATGCCGGCATCCTCGAGCAGCTCTTCATAATCGCGCGGATCGGCATCCGCCGCCGCCGCGAACTCGTGCGCCCGGCCGAGCGCGCGGTACAGCGCGGCGCGCGTGCGGCCCTCGGCCGACGCCACCGCCGCCGCGCTCTCGCGCGCGATGGCGAGCTGGTCGCCCAGCGTCAGCGGCCCCTCGGACGGCGTCAGCGCGAACGCCTCCTCGTCCTCGGCATCGTAGTCCTCGATCTCGTCGTCGAACGCGCCGCTCGGGCCATCGGCCCAGGCGCTCTGCGCGGCGGTCGGCTGCGCAGCGCCGAGGGCGGCGGTCAGCTCGGCATTGAGCGTCGCCTGCGTCGCGTCGTCGACCAGTTCCTTCCAGTTGATGACGCCGTAGATGAAATCGATCGTTTCCTCCTCATGCGAGGAGAACGGCATCAGGATGCCGCGATACATCGTGTTGTGGCCGCGCACGTTGACGAACTCGGCCTCGAAGCCGATCGGCGCGCGGTTGGCGATGATCTGCAGATAATGGTCGGTCAGCCGCGACAGCAGCGACCGGCTCGGCACCTGGTCGATATGCGTGATGGTGCCGTCGATCGCACATTCGTCGCGGAGAGCGCGGCCAACGAACGGGATCGCGGGGTTCTCGATCCCCTGGCTGAAATCGAGCAGTACGCTGTTGGGGCCGAAATCGGCGATATTCTCCGGGTCGAGGTTCTCGATCGACGGATAGGCCCGGCCACGCAGCAGCGACACCCAGTGATTATAGGCGCGCACATGCATCCGGCGCTCGTCCGTGCCGATCTCCATGCGATGCTCATCGACGACGCCCTCCGACGTATCGGCCTGCACCGCGTCGCCGCGATCGTCCTCGAAACCCCGAACCGTATCCATACGCAATCGACCCTTTGCGGATTCGCCCTCGAACCCTTGCCCCGCCGGTCATGCACACGATCTGGTAAATGCCGCGTAAACCCTGTGCGGCAAGATTTGCGGATGCTCATCTTGTCAGGCCGGGTTGTCAGACTTCGGGCGACCTGTTAAGCGCCCGCCCTCGCGAACGGCACCAGCCGGCCGCCACGCCGCTTTAGCTCAGTTGGTAGAGCATCGCATTCGTAATGCGGGGGTCACAGGTTCGAGTCCTGTAAGCGGCACCACCTACTTTATGGCCTATAAACAAGGACAAGCGGGATGCCCCTAGTGAAGGGCCGTTCGGCTGGGTCGCTGTTTGGGTACTGCGTGGGGCGCTTTGGGTAGGAAAACGGAGCCGACCTGCGCTAAACCCATTTCAGAAGGGTTGGCCGTGTGGGATTTTGTGGGAGGCGCTCAAAGACTGAAGCGCGACGTCTAGAGGGGGCATGACATATCGCTGGACTCGTCATCGGGTTTTTGACTCGGCTACACGATCATTAAAGGGCTGCGCGTCAGCGGCCTGAGCCCTGATTGCGTCGAACGGGTGCTCCACGAACGCTCCGGTACGGTCCGGGACACCTTTGGCATAGCCAATCCTATTGCGACACCTGGTTCGGGCTGGATTGCACCGGCCTCGTCGGAACTTCCTGCGCCACGAATATGCCGAGATCGCTTGGTACGACGTCAATCACGACGATCTGGGACAAGTTCGACGGCGTGGTCCGTAGCAGCGCCGCAGAGATCGACCCGGACGAGCTCAACCTGCCCTGCATGGTCGACGCGTACGGCGCGATCGTCCCGGGCAACGCGGGTGCATACGGACACATCATGATCTCCGCCCCCGGCGAGAGCGAAGAGACGTTCAACCTGAACTCGACACTCGGCGTGGCCGATGCGACCGGTGTGCCGGCGATGGCGATGACCAAATCGACCGGCGCGATCGACCTGCCGATCACAAGGCCGGGCTCGTCCATTCCTTCTACACCTATGTCGACCGCCCCGGGCAGCCGGGGGGTCAATAAGGTGCGCCGGGGCTTCAACAATTCGGTGACCGCCGTCCGCGCCAAGGGCGCGCCCTGGCCCGGCTGACGCCCCCGAAGCTCGTCGGAATCCCCACGCGCACAAAACCTTGACGGCCTAAAAGCGAACTTGGATAGGGGATTTCGCGACCACTGGTCGTTTTTCAGCTGAGGTGAGGTAATGCCGGTGGACGTCGCACGTGATGAATTCGGCGCCCGCCAAGCGGAAATGACGGCCCGCTGGTACGAAAATGTCAAAGCTTCGCACGGAGATGTCGACAAGTATATCGCGACCCGACATGAGGCCTATCTCGATCGATGGAAAGAAGCGGGCCGGTTCATCGCCGATGGCAGCCGCGTTCTTGATGTCGGTGGCGGAAATCTGTACCCGAAATTGCTGGAATATTTCAAGGATCGAGGCTTCCGATATCACTATCTGGACGTCGATCCGGCCTGTGTCGATGGGTCCGCGGCGTTGGCAGAGGCGGCGGACCTTGCCGAATCATCCTTCCAGCACGGCTATAACGATGCCCTGCCGTTTGATAACGACGCCTTCAGCGCTTTGTTCTCCTCGCATTGCCTCGAGCATAGCATCGATCTGACCAGCACCTTCGCGGAAGTGAACCGCGTGCTTGCGGCAGACGGGAATTTGCTGATGGCCGTGCCGTTCGGTTGGGAAGCCAACCCCGAACATCCGTATTTCTTCGGACCGGACGAATGGCTTAGTCTGGTAACCGATGCCGGGTTCCAGATTCGGGTGGCGCAGATCGGCCGCGAATATCCGGAAAACGGACATGACTATTTCATCGCCGCCAAAAAGATATCCTCCCCTGGCGTGTCGAGGTTGAATCCCGCCGACTATACGAAGGAATCCTTCAAGTTAATCCCGCACGACGATCCCACGATCTATTATCAGGGCGACGCGCTGGTGCGGGACGACCATGTCATCATGGACGGTAGTACGTGGCGCATCGACATTGATGTCCCGGCCGGGACGCGGGAAGTTCTCCCGATTTTCAATCGGCATGACTGGTCCGGCATCGTCGAGGCCCAGTGGGGCGATCAGGTCATCGTCGAAGACCTGTATTCATGGTTCGCTTATGTTCAGCCGGTTCGCCTCACCATGCCGGGTAGCGGTCAGTCTGGCCGGGTGACGCTTTCCAGCCACGGCGCCAACCCCTCAAGCCACGCCGCGCAAGGCGTATTGTACGGCGTCATGGTACGCTGACGGTATTCGCGATTGTGCCGAGGTCCTCGCACCGGATTTCTGGCGCACAGAAGCTGGTGCAGGTGAATACGGACTGTCGCCGAGGGATCGGGTTGACCTGATGCCCATCATCTTTAAGCCCGCGAACGGCCAGAGCCGAGGAACTCCATGAGCATTGATCACGTCACCGTAAAGCCGCTGGAGCCGCAGCACTTCCGCGATGCCAGGCTGTTCTGCGACCGCTACGAGCTGGTGAAGCACATTGCTGGACTTGCGCAGCGCGACGGTTTGACAAATCCGCGGATCGTCGAGATCGGCGTCGCTCTCGGCGAATTCTCCAAGTTTCTGATCGATACGTTTTCACCGCAGACCTTCGTCGCGGTCGATCTGTTCGATCTGCACGAAACCGAAATCATCTGGGGAATGCCGACGAAAGAATTGTTCGGCGGGAAGACGCAGAAGGAATATTACCATGACCGGATCGCAGCCGATTTCGGTGGCGATCTAATAGTCAAGCAGGGCTTCAGCCATGAGCAGATGAGCACGCTTGAAGATGCCTCATTCGATCTGATCTATATCGATGCTGGCCACGATTACGAAAGCGTGATGAAGGATGCCGCCGAAAGCCTGAAGAAGATCAAGCGCGGTGGGTACATTATATTCAATGATTACACGATGATGGATCACCTCTACCGTACGCCGTTCGGCGTTGTTCCGGCGGCAAACGAGATGATCGTGGATACCGGCAAACTTAAGGTCATCGGCCTCGGACTCAATTCGCAGATGTTTTGCGATCTCGCCGTCGTGGTGGAATAGCCGTCACGCAGACCATATGACCCCGCATGCGGTGCTAACGGTGGCCATTAGGACGCATAGTCGCATTGCGGAAGTGTGATCGTCGCCTCCGGGTCAGGCCGCTTTACAGGCGGGGGCGGACGTCTTCGGCGCTACCGGCCCCAGCCTGCTGTCGAGCGCGTCGCAGAAATCCCCGACCATCACGGCTTCGGTGAAGCGCTTTTCATAGTCTGCGCGGGCCGCTTGCCCCATGTGCTTGCGCAACGCAGGATCGCCGAGCAACTGGCGCAGTGCCGCTTCGAGGCCCTCCACGTCCCCCGGTGCCACGAGAATGCCGGTCTTGCCGTGCATCACCACCTCCGGACCGCCGCCGGCATCGCACGCGATGACCGGTTTGCCGAACATCAGCGCTTCGAGGAACACCAGTCCGAAGGATTCATAGCGTGACGGGCCGACGAAGATATCACAATCGCGGTAGAAGAGGCGCAGTCGATCCTCATCGACGCGACCGTGAAACGTGATGCGTTCCGCAATCTCCGGCACGATCGTCTGCGCTAGGAATTCGCCCTTGTAGGTCGTACCGTCTGGCCGGAGAATCGTATCGTCGCCGACGATATCGAGGACCGCGTTCGGGAACTCCGCGAGGATCGCCGGAGCGACCTTCAGCAGTACGTCGATGCCTTTTCTGGATTCCAGCCGCCCGACGAACAGAAGCCGCTGGATATCGGGTGCCGCTTGGGGCGCGGCAGGCAATTGCGCCGACCAGTCCTCCATGCAATGCGGCGAATAAACGATCTTGCTCTCAGGAATGTCTACATCATATTTCGCGCGAATATCGCTGACGATTGCGCGGCTGTTTGCGTGCATCATCTCGACGGATCTTAGGATGAACTCTTCCATTGCGATGATGGGGTTTCCGAAATTGCGCATCCATTCGTTGTCCGCGGCCTTAAGAGGCTGGCTCTCCAACCAAAATTTCATCGTGGTTTGTAGGGCAAGTAGCAGTGGGAATCGCCCGTCCAGAACAAATGCCAGTGGCTCGCAATCCCATAGCGGGCAGTAGACCACATCCACGGCCCTGAGCGCATCGATCTTCGCTACTTCATCCAGCATCGTTCGGCTATAATTCCAGATGTGGCTCGGCACGATGTGAGGCGCAATCGGTGACGCATCTGGAGCTGAATAGTGGCGGACGGAGAGTCTGTGGACCCAAACCCCGCCCTCGAAATCAACACGCTCGGGGCCGTGTGCCTTGGTGAAAACGTGGATAGAATGGCCTTCGGCGGCCAAGGATCGCGCAAACTGCGAAATATTGCGGGCAATGCCCCCATTCTGCCCCGGAGGATAATCTTGCGTCACGAAGCAAATCACGCGCGCCCCCCCTTTGGGTCGCAAGACTGGAAAGACGGAGAAAGGGGTATGATGCTCCAAGCGCGTCTCGCTTTTGAGAAGTTTGGCGGGTTCCATTCCGCGTGTGAAGCCATCACGGAGTGCGGCGTCTGCTTCTTCATAAAACCGTGTTACTTCCGCAGGTGAGTAATCGCCCGCCTCGGCAGCGCCCAAAACACTGCGCTCCCAGCCCCGGATATCCGAAACGCCGGCACCGACGATGTCCGCAATCGAGTGGTGCCCCCGGGCGTTGCGAAGTCCGAAATAAACGCGATTCTTGAGAAGCGGATACCAATTGCGGACAATCTTTTTCTCGTCCCTCATATGACTGGGAGCATATTTGTGGTGTACGAAGCCGTCCGGCCTTTGGACCACGCGATACCCCGCATCAACGATCCGAACGCATACATCGGTTTCGTCTAAAAAGTACTCGTACTCCTCATCGAATCCGCCAATTTCCAGCAACGCGGAACGACGAAAAGAACAGTTGGTACCTAAAAGATGCGGAATTGTGGACGTGTACGGGAAATCAAGATGTGGCGTCGGCCTTGCCCAATCGCTCGGGTATCCAAGTCGATTTACGGTGACGTAGCGCGCCTGAAACTGCACCCCGGTATTGTCATAGACAAAGCCACCGACCGCGCCTACCGAAGGATCGGCATAGGATTTGGCAAGATCCCGCAGCCATTCGCGTTCCGGCACGGAATCGTCGTCAATGAAAACAACCGCATCGCCATCCGACATCGCAATACCGATGTTGCGAGATTGCGACAGATTGCGTTCTGAGCAATGCGCTAGCTTGATGTCCGACCCAAGAGTTTTCAGATATTCGCGAGTTCCGTCCGGTGTGGGGCCAGCGACGACACACACCTCAAAATTCTCAAACTCCTGATAACGCAATCCCGACAAAGTGCGCTTCAGGTAGTCCAGCCGATTGTCCGTGTTTATGACCACGGAGAAACGAAAATCGCTCATGAGATCAATGCCGTCGAGCACTAATTTTGAACTCAAAACACTTTCCATTTCGCATCCCTGCATATTCGCGTGTCACCTCGGTGAACCCACACCGTTGGAGCGTTTCGCAATAGTCGTCGGGGGTGATCAGATTGTGGTGCAAATCTCCATCATAGTCCTGGCCGCCGAAAAGTACCTCTCGAAAGTCCTCAAAAGACATTTCACCGGCGTTTACTGCGGCCAACATTGCTGCGCCGTCCGGCGCAACTGTCACCAGCAACCCGCCCGGCCGCAATAGCGACTTCCAATGAGGAAGTAACACACGTTCAAGAATATGGCGAGGAAAGTGCTCGACAAGATGGGATGAAAACAACTCCACCACACTTCCGGCTTCCAGCGGGATCGCAACTGCTTCGGCAACAATGTCTACGCCGGGCAACGCGCGCTGATCGACATTTATGTAATCTTCGAGTTGAATGTGTCCGCACCCTACATTCAACCGCAGACCATTGCGTCGCGCATCAGCAAGTTTATCGGTATTAACGACCTCAGATTTTGCACGGCCTTCAGGGTTGCTGCTTTGCAATTTGCTCAAAGCCACCTGAAGTTCATACATGACTTCGGACCGCACAAACTCGAGGCGCCGTTCGATGTTTCGCAAATCTGCGGCCGTACCGTCTTTGATTTGGCCTAAATCTCGTTCGAGGTTGCGCATATCTATATCGACCTGCTTTTCGAACCGGTTGACAGAATTTGCCTGCGTAGCACGCGCGTCCGTTTCGGCTTGGGCGTTTGCGTCGACCTTCACAACACGCGCGTCAATTTCGGTCAGCCGATCTTCGAGCGCCTGAATTTGGGTACGTGCAGTCGCCTCCACTCTGTTAGCGTACGACTCAGAGTTTGCCATTTGATCCTTGAGCGCCTCGATCTCAGCGCTGACACTTGCTCCAGCTTTGTCGGCATACGAGCCAAGTTCGGTTAGCCGATCTTCGAACGCCTTCACGCCGGAAAGTATCTCTGGAAATGCCTGCTCGAGTATGGTCGTGCGCTTTTCGGTCGAATAGACAACCTTGTGAGCCGCTCGCATGCTACTGCTAAGCGAAAAAACGGACTGATCGGCATAGGATTTGGCTTCATTTGCCGTTTCCCGACTACGCCGTTCAACCTCGTAGCGGATATCTCTGCGCAAGCGCGCGAGCTGCTCCAACAAGCGCATATCCAGTTCGCGCCGGTTCAACCGGGAAACGTCTTCTAGCTTTTGCTCGACAGACTGCAATTTGGTGGCAAGCGCTTCGATCTTGAGATCGCGAGTCATGTATGATTTAAGTGTGCGCCACGGTGAACGCGTCATTTTGCGCCCCAAATCCGTTGATCGGCCGAAAAGATCACAAGCTCTTCGACCTCGATCAACACGTTTTTCTCGACGAAAAGGCGCACTTCGGCGCGATCTGCTTTTTGTTCCAGAACAAACGAAAGAGAAACGAAAGTTGCTATATCTTCAAAAAGCTCAAAGTGTTTCATACGACGGATCGCCAATATTTCAAATCCATCGGCAGAAACGTCCATGTCGATTGCACCGCTGCAAGGCTCACCAATCCGCCTGATGTAGAAGCCGGCAACATATCTGCCGGCCTCAACGGCTGTATACGGGCCAAAACTAAGATGTCCCTCGTCACCATTTGAAACGCGATAGCGATCTGAGCGATTGCCTCCGACATTTCTTGGAAGACTTGCACCATCGAACTGCAAATATAGCATGACGCGCGTTTTCCCTTCGTGGTCTTGATGGCCGTATCGATGCTCGCAAGCCAAATCAATGGTCGGACCGCGGATCAAACGGGATCAAAGAGGTAGAGCGAGCGAGAATTGGCGTCGTGCAGGAGGATAGCCGACAAGCCCCGCGCCAAGGGGCCGTATGCGGCGTGAAGATTTCGGTTTAGCGACAGACCCATAGCCGGGCTTCCCGAGGTCGTTGCGCTGTGATCATGTTTGTGAAGAGAGGTGCTGGCACGGTTCGATCTGATGGATTTTGAGTGGCTCGGTGATTGCGCCATTGCTTCCGACTGAGCCGGCCGCTCTTTTTGCCGGATGCCGCGACTAGCTATCGCTCGATTCTTCCAGACGTCGTTCTCAGGTGCAGGCAACGGGTACGTTCTCCCCCGGCCCATGGCCGCGCAAAGACGGACTGGACAATCCCGTTTTGATATGCGGAAGCGTTCGCGATAGCGAAAGCCATCGTTGACGTTGGATCCGGGCAGCTTCGACTGGTTTTGGCGGATAAAGTGGACTAGCTACAGCGGTCATTGTGCATGCACCGGTCTTTCCTCGCTGCGAAGCCCCCTGGCATGTTCGTTCGATTTGATGTCAGCGATTCCCTCGGTCTCGTTGATAGCGATAATTTGTTTGATAGGTTTGGCTAAGTGGTTGGTTCGTTAGAAAATGATCCCGTTGATGCGTCCTCTTCTCGTCCTTTCCTCGGTAGGCTCGGGGTGCCGGGCTTTCTGAAAGCTCGAGGAATGCCGCTGTTCCTCGCGATCGTCGTGCTTCCCACACTTGTAGCGATTGCCTATTTCGGGTTGTTCGCATCCGATATCTACATCGCGGAGTCGCGGTTCGTTGTGCGAGCTCCCGGTAAGGCCAGCACATCTCCACTAGGGACGATTCTCAGTAGCGGCGGATTCTCCGGCGCCAATGACGACAGCTATGCGGTCGTCGATTACGTTCGGTCGCGCAACGCACTTTCCGATAGCAACAAGGACGGCATGGTTCGCCGCATATACAGCGAGCCTGGTATTTCCGTGTTTGATCGGTTCGATGGCCCGTTGCACGGCCAGACAAATGAACACCTCTACCAGTACTTCACTGGCAAAGTGGAAATCACTTTTGATTCGTCCTCTCAGGTCACCACACTACGGACACGCGCCTACTCTCCGAAAGATTCTCAGGCGCTGAACGAGCGTCTGCTTGAGCATTCGGAACAATTGATCAATAGGCTCAGCAAGCGGGGCCGCGCTGACGCAATCCAGAGCGCGCAGATCCAGGTGGAGGACGCGCGCAAAAAGGCGCGCAACGCAATCGTCGCCTTGGGTCAATTCCGGAACTCAAGCGGAATTATCGATCCTGAAAAGCAGGCATCGATCAATCTTCAAATGATTTCCAAACTGCAAGATGCATTGTTAGCGGAACGAACCCAGCTAGCACAGCTTGAGGATTTTACTCCGAGCAACCCTCAGATACCGGCCGCGCGCACCAGAATTCGTATGCTGCAGCGGGAGATCGTACGTCAATCCGGCAATGTCGCTGGGGCACCCAAATCGCTTTCGGCGACGGCGACGCGATATCAACAACTACAATTCGATGCCGAGTTCGCCGGCAAACAACTCGCGGCGGCGCTTGGCGCATTGCAGGAGGCGGAAAATGACGCCCGCCGCAAGCAGATATACGTCGAACGGATCGCTGAACCAAACGTACCAGACTATCCGCTCGAGCCTCGCCGGATCCGAGGCATTCTAGCCACGCTCGTCCTGTCGCTGCTCGCCTGGGGCGTGGTGGTAACGTTGACAACCGGCATCAAGGAGCATCGGGACTGATGGCGCTCCCGGTCAACGAAAACCCCAGTCTGCTTGACAGCCTTCGAGTTCAGCGCCGGGTCCTCGGGGCCTTGTTCATGCGCGAGGCATTGACCCGCTATGGGCGACACAACATCGGCTTCCTGTGGTTGTTCGTCGAGCCGATGATCTTCACGCTAGGGGTCACTGCGCTTTGGACGGCGACCAATTCCATCCACGGCAGCGGTCTTCCCATCGTGGCTTTCGCCATCACCGGATATTCCAGCGTGCTTCTTTGGCGGAACATGCCTGGGCGTTGTATCGGTTCGCTGCTGCACAACCTATCGTTGCTGTATCATCGCAACATCAAGATCCTCGACATTTTCCTGGCGCGGATCATGCTGGAGTTCGGCGGCGCGACCATATCTTTCTTCGTCCTCAGCCTTGTCTTCATTTCCCTTGGCCTGCTCGACCCTCCGGAAGACATCCTTGAAGTGGCCGGAGGGTGGCTCATCATTGCGTGGATCGGGTCTGCTCTCGCGATTTGGCTCGGCGCCATGAGTCATGAAAATGAACTCGTGGACAAGATCTGGCACCCGTTCTCGTACCTGCTCTTTCCCTTGTCCGGGGCCGCCTTCATGGTCGATGCGCTGCCCAAGGCGGCTCAGAGCGTCATTTTGTATATTCCCATTGTCCACGGCGTGGAAATCGTGCGCGAAGGGTATTTCGGGACGAAGGCGCGGGCGCATTTCGACCTGTCCTATGTCCTGCCATTCTGTCTGGTCATCACCTTCCTGGCGCTGTTCGAGGTCCGTAAGGTCGCCGCAAAAGTGGTGCCCGGATGATCCGGCTCAACAATGTCAAGAAAGTCTACCCAACCCGCTTCGGCGATCGCATGGTCCTCGACGGGATAAGTTTCGAACTTTCGAAAGGCGAGCGACTAGGCATCCTCGGGAGGAATGGCGCCGGCAAATCCACGATGGTGCGTCTGATCAGCGGCGCAGAACGTCCGACTTCGGGAACCGTCGAAAGGCATATGTCGGTCTCGTGGCCGCTTGCATTCGGCGGTGCGTTTCAGGCCTTTCTCACCGGTCGCGACAACGTCAGGTTCATCAGCCGAATCTATGGCCAGGACTTCGAGAGAAACCTCGAGTTTGTCGAACAATTCTCCGAACTGGGGCAATATCTCGAAGAGCCGGTCCGCACGTATTCGTCGGGAATGCGGGCACGTCTTGCGTTCGCCGTTTCGATGATCATCGAGTTCGACTGCTTTCTCATCGATGAGATTTCCGCTGTCGGCGACGCCAGATTCCACGACCGCTGCAACTTCGAACTCTTCGAAAAGCGATCGGATCGGGCAATGGTGATCATTTCCCATGATCCCGGCCATATCCGCGATCACTGCAGTCGCTGGGCCATTCTCAACAACGGCCGATTCACGGAATTTGACGATTTCGATGTCGCCTATGGCGCGTACAAGGAGATAATGGGCGTCGCCGATCGATCTCTGGTCGCTGCGGATTCGTCGTTTCTGGACAGCGTCCGCAACAGATCCCACCTGCTGGAATACTCCTATCGGAAGGCGGGGATCGACGATCGCTTCAGGGCGCTTGTTGATGAGGCAGAATTTGCCCGATCCCGCGCGGAATGGACGCGGGCTCACGATGATTGGAAGGCGGCCGAACGGTCCTACGCCGCCGCATTGGCGATATATCCGTTTGAGCGCAGTTACTGGCTCGTACTAGGCCACGCGATCAAGGAGCAGGGCAATCTGATCGGGGCGGAAATATGCTATCGGACTGCAGTCGCCTTCGGGCAACCAGCGCAAGACGTGGCGGTCCATCTGGAATTCGTCATCGAACAACAGGGACTCGATCCGCGGGACTATCCGCTCCGGCGGTTCTCGCGGGCTTCGCTTCCGGAGCAAGTGCCAGGGAAACCCGACATTGAACTTCTGAGTTATATTTTCTGGGGCACGGCATTGGTGGCCGACGACGAATGCTTCCGTTTCCTGAGAGAAAAAAGCTCAATTGATCACGTCGCTCAAGCGATGGTGCTCGATGACAGATACTTGTCGCAATACGCCAGGGCGATTGGGGCAGCGGACGAGGAAGTCGCGCAGGTTTCCGTGGAGTCAGACCACAGCGATCAACGCCTAGACTATATTTTAGCTATATTTTTCACAGGCCTGAATGGCCCAGCGCGAGAAAGCCTGTGCCCAAAACTTGGAAGACCGTCCGATATTCTCAGGGAGATTTTGGAGAGAGATCTTTTGCACGATTGGGTTTTGACCAAATCGGCGATTACCTCCGCTGGTTACGAATCAACTCGTCAATAATAAAAGGACGAACAATGAACATTTCCGGGGCCGACGAGGGCAGCACCCGTAGCGTTTACAACAAAGAATATTTCGAAGGAAATCGATCCAAGAGCAACTACAGCGGATATGCTGAAGCATCCTACGGCCCCTCCCGCATCCTTGCGGAATGTCTTTACAAGTTCTTTCGCCCGCTCAACGCGTTCAACGGCGGTTGCGCCGTGGGGCATGATGTCAAGCGCATGGCGGAGCTAGGCATTGACGCACACGGCGTCGATATCTCGGATTGGGCCGTGGAATATGCGGACACGCCGCGCGTCGGGCAGGGAGATTTTTCAACGAGTCTGATCCCCGGCCAGTACGACCTTGTCTACAGCTACGACGTCGTCGAGCACATCGTTCCCGAAAGGCTGGGCTTTGCCGTGAGTAACCTCTGGCAGGCCACGAAGCGGGATCTTCTCATCGTCCCGGCAACTTACGAAAACGGAGAGACGTTTGACCCCGACGAGCCGACACACCTGACCTTCCAGCCTTACGCGTGGTGGGTGAAATTCATTGTGGCGCAGACTGGCGCGCGTTTTGACGAAGAAGCTACCAAGCGCTTTGCCGAAGAAGAGCATTCGAAGACATTCGCATATTCACACCGCGCAATGATCTTTACCAGAATTGGCGCCTGAGGGGCGGGCGCAATGGATGATCGGCAATTTTTTATTATTGTCCAAGGGCTTTTTGAAAAAAGCGATTCGATCGGTTACGATGCTGTTTTCGAATATAAAATTCTGTGCGAAATTTATGGCCGTTCTCGGGTACGAATCTTTGCTGAACAGTTTGACCAGAAAGTATATCCCGGCATTCCGATCGATCCTGTCGCCACTTTAAAGGAAAATTTTGAGAAGAACGCCAATGCGGTAATCATATATCACTATTGTGATGGATGGCCGTTTCTTGACGAATTTTTAATGGCCTCTCTCGGAAATTTCGTTGTTCGGTGGCATAATAATACCCCCCCTTGGTTTTACGGTGCGACGCATCGCCGTTCGGTGGAGCGATCGACCAAGGGATTTCGAACGATTTTGAAGTTCATCGAAAATCCCGGGATCAGATTCTGGGTAAATTCCAATTTCACCCTGAAGCAATTGCAGGTCTTGGGTGCCGACCCTGCTCGCGCTGCCGTCGTGTATCCTGGAAGCCGTTTTCTCGAGACCCAGCATGGTAAGCTGCCAGCGATCGTCGAGAGTATGTCTAGTATTTCTGTTGCGGCCGAAAACCGGCCAGTCCGGTTGTTGTTCGTCAGTCGCGTTGTCGCTCACAAGGGACATCGCCACGTCCTGATGTTCGCGGGAGAATTGCAGCGGGCGCTCGACCGCGAGGTTTCCGTTACCTTTTTGGGCCGGGACGACCCTGCGACTACGCTAAAGTCCGACCTGTCCGCCCTTGGCAAAAGTGAGGGAGTGGAGGTGCTGCTGAGGGGTGAGGTCAGCGAGGACGACCTCTATAGCGCATATCGCCAAGCCGATCTGTTCGTATGTTTTTCGGAACATGAAGGCTTTGGCATGCCAATCTTCGAGGCGATGCGAGTGGGGTTACCGGTGCTGTGCCTGGGCCGCACCGCCCTGCGCGAATTGATGCGAGTCCACCCGTTCATGCTTGACGATCTCGATTTTTCGAAAGCCATCGCGGCTACCCGCCTGTTGGCGAACGAAGCCTCCCGCAGCGACGTTCTTAAAATCCAGTCATCGTTGCTCGAGACCTACACATCGCAAGTGATCGTCAGGCAACTCAAGGCGGCATTGGCCGGAATTCACGGCCCGTGGTCGAGCACGCTCGTTGATGCCGCCGGGATCGAAACCAGGTCCGCAGACATCCGCGCGCAGATCGCCGCAAATATGATTGACACGCACAGTTCCTCAACCCCGCCGGGTGAGATTGCCGACAATTTTGTGACCGTTTATGATATTGAGTCCTACGAGAGCCTGCTTGGCGGGGCGCGGGGCCTAGACACTTTGCCCCCGCACGAGGCGCCGGCCGATCATCTCACCTTATCGCATCGTGAATTCGTCACCAGTCACGGAACAATGCTGGACGAAGGGATCGCCTTTTCCGCAAACGCAGCTAACAAAAACCCACCGCACGTGATTTATGGCCCATACGAGAAATTCGTGCGCGGGTACTTTTCGGCCGATTTCGAGTTCGAAGCCGAAGACAACGGGGATGGAGGCGTCGAGTTGGACCTTGATGTCTTGGCGGAGGGTGTGCGCCCCGTCTCGAGACGCAAGGTCACGGTCCGGTCGATACGCGCTGGTCCCCCGCCGCGGTTGCTTTTCCCGATCGTCAAGGACGGAACGGTCGTCGAGTTTCGGGTTCGGGTGTCCCGGCGCGGCAACGGCAATCTGATCTTCAAAGGCGTGACGATCCGCAACATGCGTCAGACCGTCGCGAGTCTCCGGGACAGGGAGGCCATTCCGCTACGCCGGCTGCCCTGGTTCAAGTTCGGGGCTCCGGTCGGCTCGTTGTTGGGCGGGATCCCACCTCTGGCCAAGAAGCACTTCGCCAGGGGTGACCAGATGCGAGATGGCGGCCGGTGGAGTGACGCGGCAGAAGCCTATGCCGCAGGGCTGAGTTACTATCCTGCCGCTTTCCCGTATTTCATACAACTCGGCAATTGCTTGAAGGAGGCGAAGAGGTACGAAGAGAGTGAGAAAGCCTACCAGCAGGCTTTGACGTTGAAACCGGATGATCAGGACGCCCACCTGCAGATCGCGCGACTTTACCGTATGTGGGACCGCCCCGAAGAGTTTAACTTTCACTTGCTGAAGGCCGCTCGCGTCAATCGAACTACAGCCGAAGCGTTGGCTGAGCTGGGAGAGGAGGGCGCAAATGCGGTCTTTATTTCCAAGCTTGTTCCTAATTGACGGCGCGTAGCTTCCAAAGGCCAACCTTGACATGAAGCTTAGTATCGATGCGTTCAATCTCGCTCGCCCGCATGGCACGGGGATTGCGACGTATGGGCGAATCCTCGCCCGGACGGCAAAAGCGCTGGGGCATGATGTCAGCCTGCTGTTCGGAGACAAAACAGGCTATTCCAAGGATCCGTTGCTCAACGAGATCGCCCTGATCGAAGCGGGACGGCAAGACAGGAAGAGGCTGCCGGTTCCCGTGCTTGTCCAACGCGGTATCGAAGCGCTGTCTGGCACGCTCAAGGCTCGAGGGGGCTTTGAGGTGCCGATGTCGGGGCAAGTCGTCATGCCCGTCGGATTGCCGCCGGAAGCCGATCGCTTATGGAACGTGCAAAACCTTTATAGTGGCGCGGATATCGGTTTTCGTGCTGCACGGCGTTTCACTTCGATCGCAAACTACGGGGTAGACCTGGCTCACTGGACCTATCCTTTGCCGGTGCGCATGCCCAAAGCTCGCAATGTCTACACGTTACATGATCTCGTGCCGCTGAAATTGCCTTACACTACCGCAGACACCAAACGCGTCTACTACCGGATGTGTCGGCGCATCGCTCGCGAGGCCGATCACATATTGACCGTCTCGGAATGCTCGCGCCGCGACATCATTGAAATGCTGGGCGTCGAACCTGGCCGCGTCACCAATCTCTATCAAGCCAGTGATGCCGCACAGACGCTCGAAGGCGTCGGCGAAGCCGATATCGCGCGGTACGTAGAAGGCGTTCTCGGCATTCCGCCAAAAGGCTATTTTCTGTTCTTCAGCGCGATCGAACCCAAAAAGAACGTCGCGCACCTGCTGGAGGCGTATCTCGGCAGCGGGACACAAACCCCTCTGGTCATTGTCGGTGCGCCAGGGTGGGGCAGCGTACACGACATGGCACTCATCAAGTCCATGGCCGCGCTTGACACTGGAAAGCGTGTCCGTTGGCTGGGTTTTCTTCCTCGAGCAACGCTGACCAGGTTGATCGCTGGCGCGCGCGCCGTCTTGTTTCCTTCCCTATACGAAGGTTTTGGCTTACCCGTACTGGAAGCGATGGAACTCGGAACACCGGTGATAACCAGCAATACCTCCTGCCTGCAGGAAGTGGGTGGGGACGCCCCACACTATGTAGACCCTTATGACGTGCAGTCGATTTTGACGGCGATACGAACGGTTGATGCTGACAGTGCTCTACGTGCTGATATGGCATCGAAAGGGCTCGTTCAGGCTAAACACTTTAGCGCCGCCTCCTATCAGGCCAGATTGGCCAAGTTTTACGGGACTTTTCAATGATCTTTAACGGCACTTCCGGCACCGGTCTTCGCCGACGGGTTCGGGTACGCGGCTGGCAAGCTGGCGTCGTTTCCGCCATCGTTCTTTCGGGATGCTCCAGCATGGGCGCGTCCGGACCTTCGACCGGAGCGATCGTGAAAACTCCTCAACACGACGCACGCGTCCGGGCCGTCACGCTCAGCGCGGCAGTCGTGCGTAGCGTTGTAGCGGCGGAAAGCCGAGATACCTTCGCAAGCAAGCTCGGCAACTTTGAGCAGCGTCACGGTCTGATCGGTGCCGGCGACGTCCTAGATATCTCGATCTGGGAATCCCCACCCGCCGTCCTGTTCTCGAACGCTGCGATCAGTTCGGTCCAAGCCGGTGCATCGAGTGTAGCCCAAGGCGCGACTTTTCCTTCTCAGATGGTCGATGCCGACGGGGCGATCTCGATACCCTTTGCCGGTCGCGTCAGGGCGGTCGGCCGCGCGCCAGCAGAAGTTGCGCGCTCAATCCAAAGCCGGTTGGAGGGCAAGGCTCACAGTCCCCAGGTCTTGGTCCGGATCGGACAGAATCAGGGCGGCGGCGTGACCGTTGTGGGTGATGTTGTAAATAGCCGCAATGTGCCGCTCACCACGCGCAACGAACGCCTGCTTGATGTACTTGCTGACGCGGGCGGCGTCCGCCAGCCGGTCGATAAGATTCTGATCCAGGTTACGCGCGGCGACACCGTAGTGACGCGCCCACTCGGGGCAATCATCCGCGATCCGCGCGAAAATGTTCCGCTGATGTCACACGATGTCGTCACCGCGTTATTCCAACCGTACAGTTTTCAGGCGCTGGGCGCGCTGGGATCGAATGCCGAAGTGCCGTTTGAAGGCACCGGTATCTCGCTGGCTCAGGCGATCGCCCGGGTCGGTGGGCTACAGGATAACCGGGCCAACATCAAAGGCGTGTTTATTTTCCGGTTCGAAGATCCTGCGGCACTGCCCCCTGAACTTCGTCTAGGTGCGCCTCTCACGCCGGAAGGCAAGGTGCCAGTGATCTATCGCGTCGACATGAGCGATCCATCGACGTTCTTTGCGATGCAGACCTTCCCGATGCGCGACAAAGATATCGTCTACGTCTCGAACGCGCCGATCGCCGATTTTCAGAAATTCACCAACTTGGTATCGCAGATGGCTTTCTCCGTCGTCGGTCTCGTCACAACGATCTCCTAGCGTTGCGGGCACGCTGCCCGGCTTCGATGCCGCTGACGAAATCGATGATGTCGGCGCAATAGGCGGCTTCGGTCATGGCAGAGAGGATATGCGGGCGACGGGGCGCAACGACGTCAGGGGTGGCCGCAATCGCTCTCGCCCACGCCTCCACATCGTCAGGCGGCAACAGAATTGTCGCCGGCGTCGCCACTTCGCGATGTGCCGGAATGTCCGTCGCGATTACCGGCACATCCATCGCACTTGCTTCGAGCAGAGGCAGGCCAAAGCCCTCCGCAAAGGATGGGCACAGCATGCCCGCCGCCCCCAGTGACAGCGAGGCGAGCGCTGGGCTCGACAGGCCAACGACATGGTGAACGAAACTGGCCAGACCGGGACTGGATCGCAACGGCGCCAAGATAGTATCGGCATCTTTCCCTGGAGAGCCAACGATGACGAGGTGCGGCGCCGCTGACCCGAGCGTCGCGACAAAACGCTGCCACACGCACAAGAGCAACGCGAAATTCTTGCGTGGCTCAATCGTTGAAACCGCCAGAAAATAGCGTGTCCCGCATAGCTCCGCTACGCAGGTTTCGACATCCACGAACGCGGCCGGCAGGGGCAGCGATCGCACAAGTGCCGGAGGACAGGTCCGGCCAATTCCCCGCATCACCGCGGTCACGCTGTCACGTGTGTAGGCGGAGTTGAAGATCAGGCAATCCGCATGCTCCGCTGCGGTGCGGATCATCTGCCGGTGGTGCATAGGCGCCTTCTCCCCGACAAGATGCGGATAGTCGATGGGGATAGCATCGTGCAGCATCATGGCGCGGGTAATGTCAGGACGCCTTACGAGCCAGTTGAAGAAGGATGGCATCGCCAGCCCCAATTGCCCGACATTGAGATAAACGGAATTTGGCGGCACCATCCGTCCTGCGAAGCGGCCGGGAAACAAACCGGTCGCACGAAGCATGTGCAACATCCGCCGGACTTTGTCCCGAAACGCGAGCGACGACACCGATGGCCCAGGTTTGGCAGCCTCCGGCCGGCGCGCTATCTTATCCAGCAGGCTTTGCAACTGAGGATCGCTCGCAGCATCGCCGTCTTCCGCCCAGAGTTCCTGCAGGTGGGCCAACAAACGCCTGACTTGTATCGAGGAAAAGGCATACACACCGGCCGGTGTCGGCAATATCCCGATATTCCGGCTGGATTCGTCGCCGAAGATGTGGCGGGCAAGCGCCAGATCGACCCTGTCTATACCTCGAGGCGTCAGAAATGATGGCCCGATAAATAATCTCATTACATCGTACGCTATTATCCGATGCGCGGTTGCACTGCCGCGTTCGTCTCCAGAAAAAATTTCAACCAAGAAAATGCGCCTTTTGAAAAATTGTGCAGGCGAAATGTAGCCTATAGGAGGAAAGCTTGGGAAATAGGCAAATCGCGGGCGATTTGCAGCAGGTGAACGGCCGCTTCGGGCCGTGGTGTGCGGAGGTGATGGGGGTGGTTTCAGGCTATGCAGCTGCGTAGCCGATCAGTCTGCGGAATTAGGTCCGATACCAACCTGTCCCGACTTTCTCCCGCCTCGTCGCCCCGGCTATAGTGTCGTGGAACGACTGTTTGGCATAACCTTCCGAAAGATGGGATAGAAGCGCCTGCGTTAAGCCCGTATCGATGCCATTGGAATGCTCCGGGAATGTCTTGCGCAAAAGGGATTTGCAGTTGAAGCTTTACCAAATCGACGGGCACGGTCAGGGGATTCCCGGCTCTGGTCTGGAAGCGGCGTTGGTGAACCCCTCTCAAATGCAGCCAGATTCTTTCCGGACAACCAGCACAGAAACTGCAAAATCAAAAGAAATCGAAAACGTAGTGCCCATCGATAATCCAGATCAGCCCGTGCATCACGTGCGGGTTAACAACAGCTTTTTGGCGACCCGTGAGCGGAATGCGTTACGTTGGCTGGCTGCGCGGACGCCGTCCGCCGTAACACCGGACCATCTGACACTCCTGGGACTGTTCGGCGCCGCTGTAGTCATGGCGGGATTTGCCGCCTGCCGCGTTTCGCCTTGGTTCGTTTGGCTGGCATTCCTCGGGCTTTTCATGAACTGGCTCGGAGATTCGCTGGACGGCACGCTTGCCCGCTATCGCAAGATCGAAAGGCCGGACTTCGGCTATTTCCTCGATCATTCGTGCGATCTTATCTCCCAGACCTTCATCTTCGTCGGGCTCGGCCTTTCGCCCTATTTCACGCTGTTCTCTGCCCTGCTCGCGCTTTCGATGTATCTGCTGATGACGAGCTTCACCTATCTGAAGGTGTTGATTCTCAAGACCCACCACCTGTCCTACTACGGCATGGGCGCGACCGAGTTGCGCCTGCTGCTGATAGCATGGCCGCTCTTCGCGCTGTGGTACGGCCCCAGCATGATCGACGCGCGGTTCATGGGCGCGCGCTGCATCGACATCACGATCTTCATCTTGTCGTCGCTGGTGTTTACGGCCTTCATGTGGAAGGTCTGGTCGGATGTCAGGCGGTTCCGGCCGATCCTCGACAAGTGACTTTCCGCGCGACGCGCGGAAAGTCACACCAAGGTCACGCTGGCTAGGTGTTTCCTGCGTCCCGAGTATACTTCGGGATGCGGTCGTGGGTAAGCGCGACTCCGGGCCGTCAGCCCCTTACGAAAGAGCCGCAGTGCGGATGGCGGCGATAGGCGGTGTCGGACAGCGGAATGCATTGGCGGTGCGGAGCCATTCCGCCATGGCAACCCTAGTTTCGATACCGCAGCAACAGCCACGTACCCAGCGACGACACCACAGCGATGACGGCCGCCTCGGCGGTGCCCATGCCGCCCGAGGAGAAGGGCAGATCCGAAGTATTCATTCCGAAGAAGCCGGTCACGAGCGTCGCCGGCAGGAGCAACGCGCTCATCATCGACAGGAAATAGAGGTTGCTGTTGGTCTTCTGCGCGGCGAGCAGATCGAGTTCTTCGCGTAAGGCTCGCATCTGGCCCTGCGTCGCGGCGATGTCGCCGTCGATGGCGGAGAGGCGCTGGGCGTAGCGCTCGACCACGCCGGTGATCGGATCGGGCAGCTCTGGCTCCTCCTCCAGGCGGTGCAGCACCGCCTTCAGCCCGCCGGTCAGCCGGTGCAGCCGCGCCGCCTGCCGCCGCACGCCGCTCACCGCCTGCGCGGCGCTGCGGTCGCCGCTGTGGAACTGGTCGTCGGCAGTCTGCACGCCGAGCGCGAGATCACGCGCCTGTTTCGAGAAGGAGGACGACACGACGTCGAGGATCAGCGCCAGCGCGGCGGTGTGATCGAGCGCGGCGGGCGCGCGGTCGAGGCGGCGGCGGATAAGGTCGGCGCATTGCACCGGATGATAACGGCCGGAGATGACGAGGCCGGGGCGGATCGCGACGTGCAGCGCGCTCAGCCCCTCGCTGTCGCCGCCAAGGTCGCGCGCGAAATCCTGGAACACCAGCCCGATCGCATCCTCTTCGACGAGACCGGTGGGATGATGTTCATGTCCGAGCAGCAGATCGGCGATCTCGCGCGGAAGCAGGTTTTCACGCAGCATCCAGGCGTGCGTGCGCTGATCGGCGAGGTTGAGGTGGAGCCACAGGAACGGGGCCTCCGCCTCCTTGCGGCGGCTTTTCCCGGTGGTGCGGGCGTGACCCTTCACCAGGGCCTCGGTGAAATCGTGGCGGACGTGCATCACGCCGTCCTCGTGAGTGGCCGCCCAGATCAGGCCGGGTTCGTTGACGAGCGCCGCGAAGGCGACGATCGCTTCCTCCGATTCCCGTCTCGCCGTCAAAAGACCGCGGTCAGCAGGATGTACAGCGTACCGGACAGGAGGATCGAGACCGGCAGCGTCAACACCCACGCCATCAGCATGTTGCGGATCGTCGACATCTGCAGCCCCGATCCGTTTGCTGCCATCGTGCCGGCGACGCCCGAAGACAGGACGTGCGTGGTCGAGACCGGCAGGCCGAGGTGATCCGCGCCGAAGATCGTCGCCATCGCCACCAGTTCGGCCGAGGCACCCTGCGCGTAGGTGAGGTGCGTCTTGCCGATCTTCTCACCGACCGTAACCACGATCCGCTTCCAGCCGACCATCGTGCCGAGACCGAGCGCGAAGGCGACCGCGATCTTCACCCACAAGGGGATGAAGCGCGTGCCCGCGTCGAGCGACCCGCGATAGGTGTCGAGCGCCTTCTGCTCGGCTTCGGAGAGGTGCAGGCTCTTTTCCTTGGCGATGCGCTTCATCGCTTCGGAGGCGAGATACATGTCGTTGCGCATGTTCTCGGACGCGGCGGCGGGCACCTTGGCGAGCGTGCCGTAGCCGTGGACCTGCTGGTCGATCTGCGTCACCAGCATGGCGGCGGCGGGGAGCGTGTTCGGTGTCAGCGCCTTGTCGGCGATATAGCGCTCCAGCGTGATGCGTGCGCGGGCGGCATCGGGCACGGTGTCGGGGATGCCGGCATGCGCCACGATCGCGGCATTGGCGGCCTTCGTGTTGGCGGCGAACTGCTGCTCATATTGTGCGGGGACGGCGCGGTTGAGCGCGTAGGCGGTCGGCACGGTGCCGATCAGGATGAGCATGATGAGGCCCATGCCCTTCTGCCCGTCGTTCGATCCGTGCGCGAAGCTGACGCCGGTGCAGGTGAAGATCAGCAGGCCGCGGATCCACAGCGGCGGCGGCGTGTCGCCCTTCGGCGCTTCGTAGAGCGTGCGGTTGCGGATCAGCACCTTCATCGCGAGGAACAGCAGGGCGGCAACGCCGAAGCCGATCAGCGGCGAGATGACGAGCGACTGGCCGATCTCGGTCGCCTTGCTCCAGTCGACGCCCGCCGTGCCGCTCTTGCCGTGCAGCAGCGCATTGGCGACGCCGACGCCGATGATCGAGCCGATCAGCGTGTGCGAGGAGGACGACGGGATGCCAAGCAGCCAGGTCGCGAGGTTCCAGATGATCGCCGCGATCAGCAGTGCGAAGATCATCGCGAAGCCGGCGGAAGAGCCGACCTGGAGGATCAACTCCACCGGCAGCAGCGAGATGATGCCGAAGGCAACCGCGCCGGTCGATGTCAGCACGCCGAGGAAGTTGAAGAAGCCCGACCAGACGACGGCGTAATTGGCCGGCATGGAATTGGTGTAGATGACGGTGGCGACGGCATTGGCGGTGTCGTGGAAGCCGTTCACGAATTCGAAGCCGAGCGCGATCACCAGCGCCAGGAAGAGGAGAAAGAAGGGCAGCAGCGCGATCGGTTCCGCCTGAGCGGCGGCTGCATCGGTGTAGACGCTGTAAGTGACGTAAATCAGCGCGGCGGCGATCGCGGCGAAGAGGCCGATGGTCGCGGCACCGCCGAGCCCCTTGTCGAGATCGGGACGTCCGGATTTCGTCGAATCGACTCCCGACTCGATCGCTGCACTCGCCATTGCCTACGCCCCCGGTTTCCGCGCTTAGCGGTAGCCGTGCTTTATGACAGTTCTGCAACGGTCGCGGGCGACCGCCGGGTCAGCCCTCGACGATGTGCGGCACGAAGCGGGCGGTGTTGCCGGTGATCAACCCGTCCTCGCGGATGCCAAGGCCCGCGGGCACGCCGTCGACCACCCAGCTGCCCAGGACGGGGAAAACGCCCGGCGCGGTTTCCGGAAGCGCGAAGATCTCCTGATAGACATAGCCCTCCTCGCCGTAGTCGCCGCCCGTTTCCGCGACGACGGCACCGCCCTTGCGCATCGAGACGTTGGCCCCTTCGCGCGCCAGCAAGGGCTTGGCGATGGCGTCGCCGGGCGGCACCGACAGGCTCGCGCCGAGCAAGTTCGGATGGCCGGGATACATGTCCCACAGTACCGCCAGGATCGCCTTGTTGCTCCAGATCATCTTCCAGACCGGCTCGATCCAGAGCGTCGCGGGCAGGCTCTCGATCAGGTTCGCCCCGAACGCCTCGCCGACCAGCCATTCCCAGGGATAGAGTTTGAAGATGGCGCGCATCTGCCGCTCGTCGAGATCGACGAAGCAGCGGCGCGCGGCGTCCCAGCCGAGATCGTCGATCAGGATCGCCTCGCTGGCGACGCCCGCCTCCGCCGCCGTGTCGCGCAGATAGGTGGTGGTGATCGTATCTTCGCCGGCATCGTCGGCGACGTGCGCGAAGTGGAGGATCTCGGGCAGCAGCGGCGCGAGATCGCGCCATTTGGCGACGAGCGCATCGTGCAGGTCGTTCCACTGGCCGCTTCCGGGGAAACACTCCTCCTTCCACGCCCATTGCACCACCGCCGCCTCGATCAGGCTGGTGGGCGTGTCGCAGTTGAATTCGAACAGTTTCGGCGGCCCCTTGCCGTCGTAGCCGAGATCGAAGCGGCCGTAGTTGAGCGCGGGTGGTTCCGCATCCCAGCTGTCGCGGATCGCCGCGCGCGCCAGTTCGGGGATGCCGAAGGCGGCCATCATGTCCGGCGTGTCGATCACGCGCTGGCCGGCGGCTAGGAACATCTCGTAGAGGTCCGCCGTCGCTGCCTCCAGCGCCCGGACCTCGGCCGCGGTGAAGCTGTAGCAGGCGCTCTCGTCCCAATAGGGGCGGCCGTCGACCGAGTGCCAGACGAGCCCCAGCGCCTCGACCTTGTGCTGCCAGTCGGGACGCGGCGCGAGCGTGCGCCGGATCACTCGCCGAAGCCGCCGAAGCTGCGCGCCGACGATCCGAAGCCGCCGCGCGAGATCGCCGCGGAGCGCGTCATCGCGGTGCCGGCGGGCGCGTGATAATAGGTCGATCCGGCCGCGCGGGCGAAGGAGCCGCCGGTAGCGCGCTCGCCGTAATAGGGCACTCGGCTGTTGCGGCTGAGATAATACCAGGCGAACGCGCCCGCCATCACGCCGCTGCTGCCGCTATGCGCGCGCTGGCAATTGGCATCGGCGACGCGCTGGCCCGCCTTGTCGGTGCAAACCGCGGTGTCGCGCTGCGCCGTCCAGTCGCCCTGATCGTTCGAGCAGGCGCCGGCGATCAGCGCGGCCGAGATCGCGGTGGTGAGTTTCAGGTCGAATTTCATCAAACTTCCCTATCTTCGCGCATATCGTACGCCGGGTGCGGTCGCGGGGATTGGATCGATGCGACATGGATACCGTAGTAATATCAGATAGTTACTTCTTCTTGTCGGGCGCGGGCGCGGCGTAGCCGGGGCTGTAGACGATCTTGGCCTTGGCGCGGTCCGCCTTCAGGCGATCCTCCACGAAGGCCGTCAGGCCGTCGTTGAGGATCATCGCGCGCGCCGCATCGGGCCATTGCGATTCGGGGATCGGCGCGGGGCGGACCTCGATCACTTCGGTGACGTAGACGCGGTCGCCCTGCGTGGTGACGACCGCCTTGCCGATCGGCTGCGCCAGCGCCTGCTGCCGGATCGTCGCCGGCGCATTGGCGGTATCGACCATCATGCGATCGCGCTGCGCCGTCATGCCGGCCGACTTGAGCCCGTCGAGCACCGCCTCGACATGGCCCATCTGCGTCATTTCCTCGGGCGTGAAGGCGTTGTTGGCGGGCGCGTTGAGGCGATCGACGACGATGACCTTGCGATCGCCGAACTTCTCGGGATGGGCGGCGATATATTTCGCGACCTCGCTGTCGCTGGCGGTGCCGACGTCGCGCTTCCAGCGATCGATCATGATCTCACCCAGCGCGATCTCGCGCTGGCGCAGCATCTGCAGCAGGAAATTGGGGTTCTGGTCGATCTTGAGCGTCTTTGCCTCGGCGAGCAGCAGTTTGCGGCGCACGAGCCGCTCCAGATAGGCGTTGCGGTTCTTCTCCGCCTCGGCCTGGACGCGCGGATCGCGCTCCTGCGACATCTCGAAGGCGAGTTCGCCCTGCGTGATCTCGACGCCGTCGACGCTGGCGACGACCTGCTTCGGGGCAGTGTCGGTCTTGTTGCAGCCGGCGAGCAGGACGAGCGCGCCCGCGATGGCGACCCGGTTAGCGATGCTCATGATAGTCTCCCCCAAATTCTCGTTCATGCCCCCGGACCGAGCAGGACAGCACGCCCCGCCCCGCCCAGCGACGCCACCAGCGCGGCGGCGAAACCGGCCAGCGTCGCCCGCGCCGCCGCCGCATCGCCGCCGATCAGCGAGGCGCGCGCGAGCACGCCGTCGGGGATCGTGCGGCCGAGGCTCTGCTGCACGATCAGCCCGCGCGTGTCGCCCTGCGTCTGCGGATAGCGCGTGCCGATCCGCGTCCAGTAGAGGATATGTTCGACCCGGTCGCCGCGCGTGGCGGTGACGAACAGCGCCGGGATCGGCGCGGCGCCACCCCGCGCCACGGCGAGCGGCGTCGTCGGCCCGATCGCGAAGCCCTGCGCCGGGTAGCACCATTCGGGGCTGTGCAGCATCAGCGAATAGTCCTGCCGGTGGCCATAGGCGACCGCGAGCATGACGCCGTCGCCCGCCGCATCGGCATAGAAGCGGCCGATGACGGCATCGTACATCGCCTCGGTCGTCTCGTCGGCGGGCGGGGTGACGAGGCCGGTGCCGCGCACCGTCCGGTACGGCCCGACGCTGCCGGGCACCGCCGCCTCCAACTGCGCGGCCGAGATGCGCGGCGGCGCGGGGCGCAGCGCGATCAGCCCGCCCGCACCCGCGATCAGCGTCAGCGCGCCGGCGCAGAGCAACTCGCGGCGCGCAAGACCCTCCCCGCTCATCGCGACAGCCGGTGGCGGAGCGGCGCGAGCAGGCTGTCGATCCCGACCAGCAGGCCGAGCGCCACGAAGAACATGAACAGCCCCGCCGCCTGATGCAGCAGCCCCTCCGCCCAGCTTTCGCCGCCGTAGTGCATCAGCAGCATCAGGCAAAGCACGCGCACGAAATTGGCGGCGACGGCGATCGGCAGGATCAGCGCGGCGAGCAGCAGCGCATAGCGCCAGTCGCTCCGGTGCAGCAGGTAGATGTAGAACAGCCCGATCGCCATCAGGCTGACGAGCGTGTTCATCCCCGAACAGGCGGCGGCGACGACGAGCTGATACTGATCGATATACATGTCGGGCCCGCTGAGCGCGACCTGGAAGCCCGCCCACGACATGACATCGACCGCGCGCGACGCGATGCCGAGCTTCAGCGCGAGCGTGATCCCCGCCATCACCGATTGCGGCGGCGGAATGAGAAAGGCGAGATAGACGAGCGGGAACCACAGCCGCGCGAGCGCGCGCCCGCCGATGACGAGATAGAGCGCGGCGATCAGCAGGACATAGGCCCCCGCCACCGCCAGCGCCGCCCAGCCGGTGGCGTGGCCGAGCAGCAGGACGGGCGCCCCGCCAACGATCAGGATCGCGGCGAGCCAGCCCTTGCCGGGCGCGAACAGCGGCCGCAGCGCGGTGCCCTCGCGCAGGAGCAGCCAGAGGCCGGTGAAGAGGATGATCGGGCCGTGCGCGCCCTGCTCGGTCGTCCAGACGGTGGTGGCGAGGCCGTAGAGGACGGGCGCGGCGACGAGGACGCCGGCGGCGATCAGCGGCCAGTGCCGCCGCCATGCCTGCGTCGGGTGCGCCGGGCTCTCCACGCGCGGCAGTGCCTGCGTCGCGGTCACGCGGGAGGGGATTTGGCGAGGAAATCCCGCCACAGCAGGATCAGCACCGCCATCGTCGCGGGGCCGAGGAACAGGCCGAGCAGGCCGAAGGTCTCGACGCCGCCGAGGATGCCGATCAGCACCCACAGGAACGGAAGCTGCGTCGCGCCGCCGATCAGTGCGGGGCGGATGAAGTGATCGGCGATGAAGATCACGACGAGGCCGATGACGATCACCGCGATCGCGGCCGTCACGCCGCCGGGGCCCGCGAGCAGCAGCAGCGCGGCGATGGCGAACATCAGCGCGGCGCCGAAGGGGATCATCGCGGCGATGGCGGTGAGCGCGCCGAGCAGCAGCGGGTGCGGCACGCCGAGCACGGCATAGACCGCCGCCATCACCGCGCCGACGCCGATGCCGACCAGCACCAGCCCGTCGATCGTGCCGCGGATCGACAGCAGCGCCTGCACGGCGATCCGCTCCCCCGCCGGCCCGAGCAGCCGGTCGCCGGCATTGTGCGCCTGCGCGAGGATCGCGTCGCGGTCGCGCAGCAGGAAGAACAACGTCAGCAACGTGAAGCCGAAGATCACCGCGCGGTGCAGCACGTTGCTGCCGATGAGGCGGGTCTGCGCGAACCACTGCGCGCTCTGGAGTTGATGGATGTGGAGCGTCGCCGCCTCGGGCGTCGCGAGGTTTTCCTGCCACCATTTCGTCGTGGCGTCCGCGCCGAAGGGAAGCGTGTGGACCCAGGCCGGGACCGGCACGCCGTTGGTGCGCGCGATCGCCATCCAGCGCAGCAGATCGTGCGCCTCGCGCGCGGCCTCCGCCACGAACAGCGCGAGCGGGATGAGGACGAGCAGCGCGACCGCGAGCGTGGCGACGGCGGCGAAGATCGTGCGCGCCCTGGCGGAGCGGCCCGGCCCGAGGAAGCGTTGTTGCAGGGGATCGAGCGCGACGGCGATCACCACCGCCCACAGGAACGCCGGCACGAAGCCCGATACGATCCACAGCCCGAACAGCGCGAGCGCCGTGACCAGCACAACCTTGCCGATGAGCCGCGCACGCGCGCGGGCGGGATCCGCTTCGTCCATGTCGCTGTCTTAGCGGCTATTCGTCGAGATGATACCGCTTCGCGCGCTCGGCGAAGCGCGGGTTGATCGCGAGGGCGGCGGTGCGGTCGGCGTCGCCCTCCGCCGTCTTGCCGAGGCGGCGCTTAAGGGTGCCGCGCATGTAGAGCGACCAGCCGTTGCGGGGCTGCGCCACGATCGCCGCGTCGTAATCGGCCAGCGCCTTGTCGAGCGCGCCGCGCCGGAACCAGACGAGCGCGCGGCTGTCGAGATAGCCCGAGACGCCGGGGCGCAGGCGCAGCGCCGCGTTGCAATCGTCGAGCGCCTTGTCGACGTCCTTGCCGAGCATCGCGCGCGAGAAGCAGCGGCCGTTGAGCGCGACGGCGCGGTCGTGGTCCTCGGTGTGGCTGGTCAGCCATGCGCTGAAATTGGCGATGGCGAGATCGTGGTCGTTCGCCGCCCCCGCCATGCCACCGAGCCGCAGCCGCATGTCGGACGACGGCGCGAGCGCCTGATCCGCCGCCTTGAGATCGGTCAGCGCGCCGTCGGGGTCGCGCGCGCCGAGCCGGAGCCCCGCGCGCGCCAGCCTTGGCTCGGCATCGTTCGGCGCGAGCGCGATCGCCTTGTCGAGATCGGCCGCGCCGAGCAGCGGCTGGCGGTTCGAGAGATAGGCGACGGCACGCTGGAACAAATAGTGCGCATCGTCGGGGGCGAGCGCGAGCGCCTTGTCGAGATCGGCGATCGCCGCGTCATATTTGCGGCCGGCGCTGGCGACGCCGGCGCGGCGCGCATAGCCGGCCGCGTCCTTGGGCTCGCCCGCGGTATCGGTGAGATCGAGCGCCGTGCCCTTGTCGTCGACCGCGCCCTTGGGATCGAGCCCGAACATCGGCCCGCCGGCGTAGCTGACGAACATGCGGTGATTGGCATTGTCGACGTACAACCGGTGGCTGAGGAAGAAATCGAAGCCGATGATCATGTCGACATCGATCGCATCACGTTCGGTGATGTTGATCCACGGCCGCTTGATCGTCTCGCCGCCGATGTCGATCGTATCGAAGCGCGCGCGCCACGTTCTCGCCTGGCCGGTGCCGAGGCCGCGCGCGAAGCCGTCGCGCGTGACGCCGGGGCTGTCGGGGGTGACGCCGATGCGCTTCGCCGCCTTGAGCGTGAGCGAGGAGCGCGGCGCGCCGGTGTCGAACATCGCCTTCACCTTGACGCCGTTGACGGTGACGGTGCCGATCGTGTGGCGCTGGGCGGGGCTCATCGGTTCGAGCGGGACGACGGCGGTGGCGCGGTCGCCCGCCCAATAGGCGAGCCCCCGGTCCTTGCAGCCCTTGCCGCGCATCAGCCGGACGGCACCGTGGAGGAAATCATATTCGACATCGGCGATGCCGAGGATATTCTGGCCGAGCAGCCCGGCGAAGCCGGTGTCGCTGCCGCCGACGCCGAACTCGATGCGCGGCACCGTCTGCCCGGCGATCTCGAAATTCGTCGCGGTGGCGACGCCGAGCGACGCGGTGCCGCCGATGCCACGGATGCGCGCATTGCCGAGGCTTTCGGGCTTGAGGCCGTATTCGAGCGCGTTGGCGCGGGCGATGGTCGAATAGAAGGCACCGCTATCGAGGATGAAGCGCGCCTCCTTGCCGTCGAACCTGGCGGTGACGACCGCGCGCTGTTGCGAGATGGCGACGGGGATTTCGAGGAACTTCTCGACGGTGCATTCCGCGTGGGCGGCGGCGGGGAGGAACAGGGTTCCGCACAGGATCAACGACGCGACACGCAGCATGGCCACTCCTTCATCACCCCCCGGATCGCCCTATAGGCCGTATATTGCACGACCGCGACCAGCCGGGATGGCGGCGCGGTGGAATTGATCCTAGACGATGCGCGACGGGCTCACTATATACCGATCGGTATGGAACAGACTCTAGCGCCTCCGCCGCCCAAGGGACGGCCCCGCGAATTCTGCACCGAGGCCGCGCTCGCCGCCGCTTTGCGCGTGTTCTGGAAGAACGGGTACGAGAGCGCGTCGATGGCGGAACTGACCGCAGCGATGGGCATCACCAAGCCCAGCCTCTATGCCGCGTTCGGTAACAAGGAGCAGCTTTTCCACAAGGCGCTCGACCTCTACGAGCAGGAAAAACTGGCCTATACCAAGTCCGCGTTGTCCGCGCCGACCGCGCGCGGTGTGGCCGAGCGGATGCTGAAGGGCGCGCTCGAGATGCAGAGCAATGCGGGCGACCCCAAGGGGTGTCTCGCCGTGATGAGCGTCGTGTCGTGCGGGGCTGAAGCCGAGTCGATCCGCAACGACGTGATCGCGCGGCGCGCCTCCTCCGGCGCGGCACTGCTCGCGCGGTTCCAGGAGGCGAAGGACGCCGGCGAGTTTCCCGACGGGCTGGAGCCTGAGGCTTTGGTGCAATTCCTCTATGCGATCATGCAGGGCATCGCCGTGCAGGCGGGTGCGGGCACGAGCTGCGCCGATCTGTCGCGCGTCGTCGAAACCAGCATGGCCGTCTGGCCGACCAGATAATCCGGCGCGAAGCCGAGCTTCGTTCATCTGATAGAAATAAATTACCTAGCGGTACAGAATGCGGTTGACGCGATGCAGCATCCCATTATATACCGCTTGGTATTGAAGATCGGGACCGCAACGAACCCGACCGCACCACAGATGATTTGATTGCCCGCGGGGGTGCTTTCAGCGCTTTCGCTCCTCAAAGTTTCGACCGCAGACATCGGGACGCGCACGCGCTTCCCGTGCCGCATGTTCCTTGCCAGGCCATCGGCCCCGGAGGCGATACGTCGCCTCGCGGACCGGAGACCTGCGCCCTTATCCAAGGAGATATCCGATGGCCTATCTCGATCTCGCCCAGCCCTACGCCGCCCCCGTCGCGCAGCGTGCGACAAAAGCCCCTGCCGCCGCCTTCACCGCGCTCGAATGGAGCGTGATCGCGGTGGCCAAGCGCGACCGCATCAGCAGCCTGGAGGAGCCGGGCCCGCTCAGCCGTGCGCTCGGCAGCCTGTTCGGGCTCGGGCGCGAATCGCGCCTGTCGGAGCCGCGGCTGGAAACGCTGCGGCGGCTCGCGGTCCACGCCTGGCGGCGCGGCTATGCGCTGCCCGCGTCCGAGGTCGCGCGCTTCCTGAAGGAAGGTTTCACGATGGCGCAGGCCGAACTGCTGGTGGCGAGCGTCACCGGCGGCAAGGTCGGCCAGCTCGCATGGAAGATCGCCGCATGAACATGGAAACGCATATCGAGCCGGCAACGACCGACGACGCGCCGAAGCGAGGCTTTTCGAAGCTCTCAGCCTGGCAGCGCGGCGCGGTCGTGCTGGTGCCGCTCGCGCTGATCGGCGTGGGCGTGACCAAGCTCACCGCCCCCGCCCCCGCCGCCTTCGTCATGCCGCCCGCCTCGGTAACGGTGGCGACGCCGCTGGTGCGCGAAGTGAGCGAATGGGATGATTACACCGGCCGCTTCGCCCCCAGCCGCACCGTCGAGATCCGCCCGCGCGTGGCGGGCGAGGTCGTCGGCATTCACTTCAAGGACGGCGAGGTCGTGCAGAAGGGGCAGTTGCTCTTCACCATCGATCCGCGCCCGTTCGCGGCGGCACTGGCCGAGGCGCGCGCCAATGCGGCGAGCGCCGGCAGCGCGCTGACGCTCGCCAAGTCCGACTTCGCGCGTGCATCGCGTCTGGTCGGCGACGAGGCGGTGTCCGCGGGCGAGGTCGATTCCTTGCGCGCGAAGATGCAGTCGGCACAGGCTGCGCTGGCGGCCGCCCAAGCCGTCGTGCGCACGCGCAGCCTCGACATGGACTTCACACAGGTGCGCGCGCCGATCGCGGGCCGTATCTCCGACCGCCGCGTCGATGCCGGCAACCAGGTCGCGGGCGGTGCGGGCACGGGCGGCACGGTGCTGACCGTGATCAACGCGCTCGACCCGATCTACTTCACCTTCGACGGATCGGAGGCGCTGTACCTCAAGACGCAGCGTGCGCGTCAGCCGGGCGCGGCACCGGCGGCGGTCGAGATCCAGTTGCAGGACGAGACCGAGCATCGCTGGAAGGGGCGGCTCGATTTCACCGACAACGGCCTCGACCAGCGTTCGGGCACGATCCGCGCGCGCGCCGTGCTCAACAACCCGAATTACTTCCTGACGCCGGGCATGTTCGGCAACATGCGCCTCGCCAGCGCGGGCACGACCAGGGCACTGCTGGTGCCCGACAGCGCCGTGCAGACCGATCAGGCGCGGAAGATCGTGCTGGTGGTCGACAAGGCCGGCCTCGCGGCGGCCAAGCCGGTCGAGCTCGGGCCGGTGGTCGATGGGCTGCGCGTGATCCGCTCGGGCCTCGCACCCACCGACAAGGTGGTGATCGCGGGCATCAACGCGGCGCCGGGCGCCAAGGTCGATCCGCATCCGGGCAAGATCGCGCCGGTGCAGGCCGCACCCGCGCCGGGTGTCGCGCTGCCGGTGGCGGGCGAGGCGACGCTGAGCCGGTAACGGCCCCGCCCCCACCCCGTTCGCCCTGAGCGAAGTCGAAGGGCGTGCCCAGATCACGTACTTCGACTTCGCTCAGTACGAACGGAGTGAGAGGGCGATCTTTTTGAATTGAACCGATCCTCTTCGGAAGGACTGTATCCATGCGCCTCTCGCGCTTCTTCATCACGCGGCCGATCTTCGCGGGCGTGATCGCCGTGGTGATCACGCTCGTCGGCGCGATCGCCTATTTCGGGCTGCCGGTGTCGCAATATCCCGACATCATCCCGCCGACCGTGACCGTGACCGCCAATTACCCCGGCGCATCGGCCGAGACGGTGGCGGAGACCGTCGCCGCGCCGATCGAGCAGGAGATCAACGGCGTCGACAACATGCTCTACCAGAGCAGTCAGTCGACCGGCGACGGCACCGTCGTCATCACCGTCACCTTCAAGATCGGCACCGATCTGGATGCCGCGCAGGTGCTGGTGCAGAACCGCGTCGCGGTGGCATCGCCCCGCCTGCCCGAAGAGGTGCAGCGGCTCGGCATCGTGACGCGCAAGACGTCGCCGGACTTCCTGATGGTCGTCAACCTCGTGTCGCCCGACGACAGCCTCGATCGCGGATACATCTCCAACTATGCGCTGACGCAGGTGCGTGATCGCCTGAGCCGCATCGACGGCGTGGGCGACGTGCGGCTGTTCGGCAGCCGCGACTATTCGATGCGCGTGTGGATCGACCCCGGCCGCGCCGCCGCGCTCGACCTGACCGCCGGAGAGATCGTCGCCGCGCTGAAAGCGCAGAACGTGCAGGTCTCGGCGGGCAGCCTCGGCGCGCCGCCGTACAATCAGGGCAATGCCTATCAGGTCAGCGTCGAGACGCAGGGCCGCCTCAACGATCCCAAGCAGTTCGCCGACGTCGTCATCCGCACCGACCCCGATGGCCGCCAGGTCAAGGTGTCCGACGTCGCGCGCGTCGAGCTGGGCGCACAGGATTACGGCACCAACACCTATCTGTCGGGCAAGCCGACCGTCATCCTCGGCGTGTTCCAGCGCCCCGGATCGAACGCGCTCGACGCCGCCCAGCACGTCAAGGCGGCGATGGACGATATGCAGAAGTCCTTCCCCAAGGGCATGGCGTACAGCGTCATCTACAATCCGACCGAGTTTATCTCGCAGTCGATCGAGGCGGTGCAGCACACGCTGATCGAAGCGATCGTGCTGGTCGTGATCGTCATCCTCGTCTTCCTGCAGAAATGACGCGCGGCGATCATCCCGGTGATCGCGATCCCGGTGTCGCTGATCGGCACCTTCGCGGTGCTGGCGGCGTTCGGCTACAGCCTCAACAACCTGTCGCTGTTCGGGCTGGTGCTGGCGATCGGCATCGTCGTCGACGACGCGATCGTCGTGGTCGAGAACGTCGAGCGCAATCTGGAGCACGGCCTCTCGCCGCTGGAGGCCGCGCGCACCTCGATGGACGAGGTGTCGGGCGCGCTGGTGGCGATCGTGCTGGTGCTGTTCGCGGTGTTCGTGCCGACGGTGTTCCTGACGGGCATCTCGGGCGCGTTCTACCGCCAGTTCGCGGTGACGATCTCGACCGCGACGGCGATCTCGCTGATCCTGTCGCTGACGCTGTCGCCCGCGCTGGCCGCGATCCTGCTCAAGCCTTCCGGGGCGCGTAGCGAAGGCCGCTTCGGCCGGATGGTGACGCGCGCCGGCGATGCCTTCAACCGCGGGTTCGAGCGGCTGAGCAACTGGTATGCGCGCGTCACGCTGACGCTGGTGCAGGCACCGCGCCGGATGATGACCGCCTATGCCGGGCTGATTGCGGTGACGGTCGGCGTGTTCTGGGCGACGCCCACCGGCTTCGTGCCGGCGCAGGACCAGGCGTACTTCCTGACCGCGATCTTCCTGCCGCCGGGTTCCTCGGTCGAGCGCACCGACGCGGTGATGAAGAAGGTGGTGCAGCGCATCTTGCCGATCCCCGGCGTGAAGGGCGCTGTGATGCTGGCGGGCTTCCACGGCCCCTCGCAGACGCTCGCCCCCAATGCGGGTGCCGCCTACATCCCGCTCGAGAGCTTCGCCGACCGCGAGAAGATCGGCGCGAGCGTCGGCAAGATCATGGCCGAGGCGATGAAGGAGACGGCGGACGTCAACGACGCGCGCATCTTCATCCTGCCGCCGCCGCTGATCCAGGGCATCGACTCCGGGGGTGGCTATCGCATGATCGTCAAGGATCCGCAGAGCCGCGGCTACAAGGAACTGGGCGACGCCGCCTACGGCGTGATCGGCAAGGCCAACCAGACGAAGGGGCTGGCGATGGTCCACACCTTCTTCGACACCGCCACGCCGCGCGTGTTCGCCGATGTCGACCGCACCAAGGCCAACATGCTGGGCGTGCCGCCGGAGCGGGTGTTCGAGGCGTTGCAGGTCTATCTGGGCTCCGCGTTCGTCAACGACTTCAACCTGCTGGGGCGGACCTACCGCGTGACGGCGCAGGCCGATGCGCCCTACCGCGCATCGCCGGCCGATATCGCCAACCTCAAGACGCGCTCGAACTCCGGGCAGATGGTGCCGATCGGTTCGGTCTCCACCTTCAAGGACAAGACCGGGCCGTACCGCGTGACGCGCTACAACCTCGCGCCCGCGGTCGAGGTCGACGGCGATACCGCCCCCGGCTTCTCCTCCGGGCAGGCGCTGGTGGCGATGGCGAAGGTCGGCGACACGCTGCCCGCAGGCTATACGCACGAATGGACGGGCATCGCCTATCAGCAGCAGATCGCCGGCAACACGGCGGGCATCGTCTTTGCGATGGCGGTGGTGTTCGTCTTCCTCGTGCTAGCGGCGCAATATGAAAGCCTGACGCTGCCGCTGGCGATCGTGCTGATCGTGCCGATGTGTCTGCTCGCAGCGATGACCGGCGTGAACCTGCGCGGCATGGACAACAACGTGCTGACGCAGATCGGGCTGGTCGTGCTGATCGCGCTCGCTGCCAAGAACGCGATCCTCGTCGTCGAATTCGCCAAGCAGGCGGAGGAGCAGGACGGATTGTCGCCGGTCGAAGCGGCGGTGCAGGCGGCGCAGACGCGCCTCCGCCCGATCCTGATGACGAGCTTCGCCTTCATCCTCGGCGCGCTGCCGCTGGTGACGGCGACCGGCGCGGGCGCGGAGTTGCGCCAGGCGCTGGGCACGGCGGTGTTCTTCGGAATGATCGGCGTCACCGGCTTCGGCCTGCTCTTTACGCCGACCTTCTACGTGGTGTGCCGCGCGCTCGCGGTCCGGCTGTCGCGCCGCAAGCGTGCCGCCGAGCCGAACGCGCCGCACCTTCAGCCCGCAGAATAAGGGACTGACCAGATGAAACAGATACTGCTCGCTTCGCTCTCGGCGCTGGCGCTCTCCGCCTGCGCGGTCGGGCCGAACTACGTCGCCTCGACGCCCACCCCCAAGCAGGCCGGGCCGTTCATCGGCACCGCCAGCACCGCCGTCACCGCCGCCGCGCCCGACGACAGCTGGTGGCGGCTCTACAACGATCCGGTGCTCGATGGGCTGGTGGCGGATGCGCTCAAGGCCAATACCGACATCCGCGTCGCGGTCGCGCGGCTCGATGCGGCGCGGGCGAGCCTGAAGGGCGCGCGCAACGACCTGCTCCCGCAGACGCAGCTCAGCGCGCAGCCCGGCTATGGCCGCCTGCCCGCGATCCAGAGCTTCGGTAGCCAACGCGAAACCGAACAGCTCACGCTCGGCCTCAACGTCTCCTACGAACTCGACCTGGCGGGCCGCGTGCGTCGGAATATCGAGGCGGCGAAGGGCGACGTCAGCGCAGCGGCGGGCGATGCCGACGCGGTGCGCGTGGCGATCGTCGCGCAGACGATCCGCGCCTATGTCGATGCCGGTGCGGCGGCAGAGCGGCTGGCGGTGGCGAAGCGCATCGTCGATCTGCTCGATCGCTCCACGACGGTGACGGGCAAGCGCGTCGATGCCGGACGTTCGGAGAAGCTCGACCTGATCCGCATCACGACGCTGCGCGACCAGCGCGCGGCGGCGGTGCCGCAGATCGAGGCCGAACGGCAGGCGGCGCTGTTCCGGCTCGCGACGCTGACGGGCCGCGCGCCGCAGGAACTGCCTGCGGAAGCGGGCGCGCGCGGCGACGCGCCGCATATCGACCAGCCGATCCCGGTGGGCGACGGCAGGATCCTGCTCGCGCGCCGTCCCGACGTGCGCGCGGCAGAGCGGCGGCTGGCGGCGGCGACGGCGCGGATCGGCGTGGCGACGGCGGACCTCTATCCACGCATCTCGCTGGGCGGATCGGTCGGCTCGACCGGCAACAGCTTCAGCGACGTGTTCGGCGGCGGTCCCTTCCGCTGGCTGGTGGGATCGCTGATCAACTGGTCCTTCCCCAATACCAGCGCCGCGCGCGCGCGGATCGCGGGGGCCGAGGCCGACAGCCGGGGTGCGCTCGCCGCGTTCGACGGGACGGTGCTGCAGGCGCTGGAAGAGACCGAGACGGCGCTGTCGAACTATTCGCACGAGATCGCGCGGCGGCAGGCTCTGGTCGCAGCGCGCGACGGGGCGGAGCGGGCGGCGAAGGTGACGCGGGCACGGCAGCGCGAGGGCACGATCGACTTCCTCACCGTGCTGGACGCCGAGCGGACGGCGGCGGATGCCGATGCCGATCTGGCCGCATCGGACGCGCGCATCGCCGCCGCGCAGGTCGATCTGTTCCGGTCGCTGGGCGGGAGCTGGCAGGCCCCGCCTGCAGCGTAAGCCTTACGCCGCGAGCGGGCGGCGGAGGTGTTGCTGGACGAGCGCGACGAGGCTGCTGGGGACGACCGGCTTCTGGATGAAGTCGTTCGCGCCGGCGCCGTAGGCCTCGACCACCGAAACACGGTCGCCGAGCGCGGTACACATCACGATGGGAAGCTGCTTCAGCGTGTGCGTCTCGCGGATGACCTTGAGAACCTCGATCCCCGACAGGCCGGGCATCATCCAGTCGAGCAGGACGAGATCGGGGCGGCGCAGCCCGATGAGGCGCAGTGCGCGGGCGCCGCTATCGCACGATTCGGTCTCGTAACCGGCGCGGGCGAGGATGCGTTCGAGCAACACGCGATTGTCCTCGATATCGTCGACGATCAGCACGCGCTGATGCGTCGGTGCGACACGCAGGGATTGCGGGATGCTCATGGGACTCGGGCCTAGCGCAAAGCCGATAACATCTGCTTAAGCGGCGGCTGAATATTCCGTCATCGAAACGGGTTCAGGGGGCGTGCGCCGTCGCCCCCTTCGCACCGTTGTCGCCGACGTGAACGGCGGCCGCCTCGGCCAGCGCGGCCTGCGCATTGACGCGCTCGGTGAAGGCGACGAAGTCCTTGAGCGGCATCGGCACGCCGAGTTCGTAGCCCTGCAGCAGATCGCAGCCGAGCAGTTGCAGCAGGCGCGCCTGCCAGTCGCTCTCCACACCCTCGACCACCACGCGCATGTCGAGGCTGTGGCCGAAATCGATGATCGAGCGGATGATCTGCGTCGCCTTGCGCCGATCGCCGACGTCCTTGAGGAAGGACTTGTCGAGCTTCAGCCCGTCGAGATCGAAATGCTGGAGGTAGCTGAGCGAGGAATAGCCGGTGCCGAAATCGTCGAGGAACACGCGCACGCCGATCTCGCGCAGGCGCGAGATCGAATGGCGGGCCGAGGCGATGTCGGCGATCAGCACGCCCTCGGTCACTTCGACCGTCAACAGCTCCGGGCGGACGCGCGCGGCGAGCAGCTTGTCGAAGATGCGGTGGACGAAATCCGGATGACGGAAATAGACCGGCGAGATGTTGACCGCGACCGGCATGCCGTCGAGCTCGCGCGTCGCCCGCAGCGCGGTGTCGAGCGTCCACTCGGTCAACGGCATGATCTGCCCGCTGGCTTCCGCAATGGCGATCAGCGACTGGGTGGTGGTGTCGCCGAGCGCGGCGAAATTGGGACGCAGGAGCGCCTCGGCGCTGCTGACCCGGCCGGTGCGCGCGTCGATGACGGGCTGATAGTGGAGTTCGAACGCCCCGTCCGCCAGCGCATTGCCGAGCTCGACGCGGATCACACCCTCGCGCGTCTGCTTGCCGCTCAGCACGTCGTCGTAGATCCGGCAGCCGCCACGCGGCGAGCCCTTGGCGTCGTACATCGCGACGTCGGCGCGGCGCAGCAGCTCGTGGCCATCGTCGAGCACGGCGTCACCAATCGCGATGCCCACCGAGGCGGCGATCTCGACCGTGCAGCCGTCAATCTTGAAGGGCTCGTTCATCGCCTCGACCAGGGCGTGGCCGTAATCGTCGGGGCGGCGCGTGTCGCTCCACGGCAGGATCGCGGCAAATTCGTCGCCGCCCAGCCGCGCGAAGGCATGCGCCTCGCCCAGCACGAGCCCGGCGCGCTGCGCGACCTCGACCAGCAGGTGATCGCCGGTCTTGTGGCCGAGCGTGTCGTTGACGTCCTTGAAGCGATCAAGATCGAAGAACACGACGACGAGATGGCCATTGCCGTTCGCCGCCGCGGGCAGGTCCGCCAGCGCGGCGTTGAAGGCGGCGCGGTTGAGCAGGCCGGTCAGCGGATCGCGGTCGAGCTTGGTGCGCAGCGCCTGCGTCGTCGTGATGAGGTGATGCGTCGCGCGGCTTTCGCGATGCGCGCGCACGACGCTGATCATCGGATAGGCCATCGCGACCGACGCGACGCCGGCCTGCAGCCATACCGGCAACGGCACGCCCAGGGTCATGCTGGCGAGAGCGCCCGCCGCCACGCCCGCGACGGCGAGCGCCGGGCCGTGATCGTGGAGCGACCTGCGCAGGGATCGGGGATGCTTCATCAGGGCGCCGATCAATGCAGATCCGAGCGGTTGATGCCGCCGGGGGTATTGAACATCGCCTTGGTCTGCTCCGACAGCTTGCGTTCGGCGCGTTCCTTCTCGTTGCCGAGCGAGTCGATGACCGCGCGCTGTTCGAGGTGGCGGGCCATGCGCGCCCGCAGGATCGGCAGGCTGACCGGCTTGACCATATAATCATCGGCGCCGGCGGCGAGCGCGCTGACGACCGACGTCTCCTCGCCCATCGCGGTACACATGATGACCGGCAGCTTGGAGCTCGGGTGCAACTCACGGATCGCGCGCAGCGTCTCCAGCCCGGAGAGTTCGGGCATCATCCAGTCGAGCAGGACGATGTCGGGCGTCTGCCGCGACAGGATCGACAGGGCCTCGCGCCCGCTTTCGGCGAGGACGGTGGCATAGCCGCTGGTCTTCAGCGCACGGTCGAGCAGGGCGCGGTTATCCTCGACATCATCGATGATGAGGACGGTCTTCTGCGTCAGCTTGGGATCGAAAGCGGTCATGCCACCATCTCCCGCAGCGACTGCGCAATTTCGCGCGGGGTGGACACGCCCTTGGTGAAGAAGCGGTGGCCAGCCGCCGCCAGCATGCGGTGCTGGCTGAGCGAGATGTCGCAGCCCGACAGGACGACGATCGGCACCGCCGCCAGCGCCTCGTCGGCGGCGAGCCGCTCGATCACCTCGAAGCCGCCGAGGCGCGGCATGGCGAGATCGAGCACGATCGCGGCGGGCTTGCTGGTGTGGATCATCTCGATGCCGGCGAGCCCATCGGGCGCGCGGTTGGTCGAGAAGCCGGCCTGCTCCACGCTGCGGCGGATCAGTTCGGCGGCGTCGTCGTCATCCTCGATGATGAGCACGTCGCCGCTCGCCTTGGAGCGATAGACTTCGGTGATGCTGCGCAACTGGCTCTCGGTGACTGGCTTGCGCAGGTAGTCCGAGGCACCGGCGGCGAGGCCACGCGGGCGGTCGTCGTCCACGGTGATGAGAATGACCGGCGTCTTTTCGAGCACGGGATCGACGCGCATCTCGGCAAGGATTTCGTACCCCGAGCGGCCCGGCATCAGCGCGTCGAGCAGGATCAGATCGGGCTTGTGCGTCCGCGCAAGGGCGAGACCCGCCTCGCCCTCGATCGCCGAGAATACATCATAGCCCAGGCGGCCGAACCAGCGGCGCATGAGATCGATCGCGGCCTCGTCATCGTCGATGACAAGCACGCTGCGCTCCGACGTGCGGTCGGGCACGGTGTCGGCGGTGAAGGGGATCGCGCGCAAGTCCTCGGCATGGCCATCGACCGGCGGGGTGAGCGGCACGGTGAGGCGGAAGATCGAGCCTTCGCCCTTGACGCTCTCGACGGTGCAGTCGCCGCCCATCATGCGCGCGAGACGGCGCGTGATGGCGAGGCCGAGGCCGGTGCCGCCGAAGCGCCGCGTCGCGCCGCCCTCGACTTGGCTGAACGCCTCGAACAGGGTGTCGAGATGTTCGGCGTCGATGCCGATGCCGGTGTCGATCACCGCGAAGGTGACAGAAGGCGTCGCCGCATTGACCGCCGGGCCGACCGACAGCGTGACCTTGCCGTCGCTGGTGAATTTGAAGGCGTTCGACAGCAGATTGAGCAGGCCCTGACGGACCTTGGTGCCGTCGCCGATCATCAGGCCGACTTCCTGCGCGATGACGAGTTCGACGGCGTTGCCGTTCATGATCTCGCCGCAGCTCTCGATCGCGCCCTGCGCGAGATCGCGCAGGTTGATGACGCTGCGGTTGAGCGTGGCGTTGCCCGCCTCGATCTTGGTGAGATCGAGGATGTCGTTGATCAGCGCGAGCAGGTTGCGACCCGCCTGCTGGATGCGTTCGAGATCGGACGCGGCGCTGGCGTTGCCGGTTTCGGTCGCGTCCTCGTGCAGCAGCATCGCATAGCCGAGGATGGCGTTGAGCGGCGTTCGCAGCTCGTGGCTCATGTTGGCGAGGAATTGCGACTTGGCGAGGTTCTGCTCGTTGGCCTGTTCGCGCGCCCGCTCCAGCTCGGTCATCGTCATGCGCGCGCGCCGTTCGACTGCGCGCATCTGCTTGCCGAGCAGAGTGAGGTCGGCGGCGAGCTCGTCCGGCTTCAGCGCGCGGCCGGTCTGCCAGTGGAACGCCTCAAGCCCGATATCGTCGGTGACGCCCGGCTGGTTGAGCAGCAGGCCGACAAGCTGCGCCGAGGTGTCGCCGATCGTGCGCGACAACGGCACCGCCAGCGCCATCGCGACGCCCGCGCCGGTCAATACGATCGCGGCCGACACGGCGAGGATCAGTCCGGCATGTGCGGGCACCAACGCAGCGGCGACGAGGCCGATCGCGGCGGCGACGGCGAAAACAATGACCATCGCCCGCACCAGCGCCGACATCGCCGAGCGGCGGGCGGACTGGTGAAGTTCGGGAAGCGGGCGCAAACCGCCCAGCTTCGTGCCATGCTGCATCATCATGCGGTTACGCCGCCTTCAGGGCGCGCATTTCGCCCGCTTCGATCATGGGAATCTCGATGGTGAAGCTGGTGCCGACGCCGCGTTCGGAGCGGACGTCGATGGTGCCGCCCATCATCTGGCAGAAACGCTTGGTGAGCGCGAGGCCGAGGCCGGTGCCGCCGAACTTGCTGACCGTATCGTTCTCGGCCTGGCCGAAATCCTCGAAGATGCGGCGGAGCCCCTCGGCGCTGATGCCGATGCCGTTGTCCGTCACTTCGAGCAGCATGCGGTCGCCGGCCGGCGTCGTGCGGCGCAGGACGGTGAGCATGATCGTGCCCTTGGTGGTGAATTTCGCCGCGTTCGACAGCAGGTTGAGCAGCGACTGGCGGACCTTGAGCGCGTCGAGCTCCAGCGTGCCGAGTTCTTCCGGCATGTTCACGACCATGCGGTTGTCGCGCTTGCTGATCAGCGGCGACGCGGTCGCGATCACCTCGTCGATCAGCGCGCGCACGGCGACGGCTTCCGTCGAGAGTTCGAGACGGTTCGATTCGATCGACGACAGGTCGATCACGTCGTTGACGAGCGCGAGCAGATGGCGCCCGGCGGCGTGGATGCGGTCGAGATCCTGCATCTTGCGGTCGCTGCCGGGCTGATCCTCGAAATTCTCGCGCAGCATCTCGGCATAGCCGATCACGGCGTTGAGCGGGGTGCGCAGCTCGTGGCTCATCTTGGCGAGGAAGATCGACTTGCGCTTGCTGGCGAGCTCCGCCGCCTCCATCGCCTGGCTCAGTTGGCCAAGACGGACGCGCTGGTCGATCGTCTCCTGCTCAAGGCTGAGCGAGATGCGCATGACGGTCTCATAGTAGAGCGACAGCATCGTCATGTAGGTGAGCGCCGCAACGATCGAGAAGGTGTTGGCGAGGCGCAGCGCGTCGGGATCCAGCAGCGTCGGGAAATGGCCGACGACGATGCGCGCGGTGAAGAAGCAGCAAAGCTGGACGCTGACGCCGACCAAAGTCGATTTGATCGAATCGGACAGGTAGAAGAAGCCGAGCACCATCGCGATGAGGAACCACGGCAAGAGCGGCGACGAGATGCCGCCGAAGAAGAACGAGCCGAACAGGCTCAGGCCCACCAGCAGCTGCACCGAGGTCATCGCCGCTATACGTAGTGACCGCAATACGCGCAGCATGAGCGGAATCGCGAAGAAGCTGGCGACCAGCGCCTCGGTCACCCAGAACTGCCAGCTTGCGCCTGCGGGCGTCTGCCAGAGGAAGTAGGTGACGCTGTGGCCCATCAGCGGGCCCATCAGGTGCAGAATGACGAAGGTGCGCGCCATCAGGCGATCGGATTCGGTTTCCTGGATCGCCGCCGGGATGAACCAATCAATCAGACGATACAGCAACTTAGTCATTCGGAGCCCCTTCGGTCACCGTTCTAGCTAAGCCGTGTTGCTTAAAAATTGGCGAACGACGCGCTTTACCGAGCCTTAATCAAGCCGCGCTACCAAGCATCATCAAGGGTTCGCTAACTACGACTTTAGTCGAACCGCTCATTATCTTGGGACGACTTTATGACGGGGGTGAACACAGTGAGGAGCGGCTTCAGGCTGAGCGCGTTCCTCGACTATTTCATTCCGACCGTGCTGCAGGTGAATGCCGAAACGCATCGCCGCGCGCGCATGTTCATGCTGAGCCACGTGTTCGGCCCGATCCTGGGCAACACCATCCCGCTCTACATGGTCGCGACCAACATTTCGCGCGATTACCGCGCGGCGGTGTTCTTCTTCTCGATCCTGCTGTTCTGGGCCTATCCGTTCGTGCTGCGCGCGACCGGGCGCTACCAGTTGCTTGCCTTCCTGTCGGTGCAGAACCTGATCTTCTGCGCGCTGTGGGCCTGCTACGCCTACGGCGGCACGGCGTCGCCGTTCCTGCCGTGGATCCTGATCTTCCCGCTGCTGGCGTTCCTCTACCTGCCGCCGCAGGGTTGGGTGCGCAACATCCTGATCGCGCAGATCTTCGGCAGCACCGCCATCTTCCTCGCCATTGCCTTCAGCGGCTGGCCGCTGCCCGCCACGCAGCTCGCGCAGTTGCAGACGATCGGCATGATCTCGATGGCGTCGGTGGCGATCTACTTTGCGATGATGTCGCTCTACTTCGCCAAGATGTTCCACGAGCAGCGCGAGTTCCAGCGCGAGCTCAACTCGCTGGTGTCGACCTCCGACAACCTCCGCAACCTGACCGCCGCCGCCAACCAGGCGAGCGCCGCCAAGGCCGATTTCGTGGCCGGCATGAGCCATGAGCTGCGCACGCCGCTCAACGCCATCATCGGTTATTCGCAACTGCTGCTCGAAGAGGCGAGCGAGGAAGGCGACGAGGATACCGTCACCGACATCGGCCACGTCCACCGCGCCGGATCGAACCTGCTGAGCCTGATCGACGACATTCTCGATTACTCGCGCATCGAGGCGGGCAAGATGCCGCTCAACAACAGCCGCAATGCACCGGCCGCGCTGATCGAGGGCTGGCTGGAGGAAGCGGCGGGTCTGTTCAGCGGCCGCGCCTACACGCTCGAACCCCGCATCCTGCCGGGCGCCGAGGCGGCGATGCTGACCGACTGGTCGGCCGTGGGCGCGACCGTGCGGCACCTCGTCGCGGGCGTCGCCGGGCGCAACCCGGACGGCAAGCTGATCATCACCGTGGACGCCACCCCCGGCGAGGGCGCGCGCTTCCTCTTCACCGATCTCGCCCCCGGCGGCACCGCCCGCGCGACGGCAATCATCGAGGAGATGTTCGAACATGCCGACGATACCTCGGCCACCAAATACGGCGGCACCGGCATCGAGATCGCGCTCGCCTACAAGTTCGCGCAGCTGCTCGGCGGATCGATCCAGGCGGTGACGCAAGCCGACGGCCAGCCCGCGACGCTGCTCACCATTCCCGACCGCACCCACGAAGTTCAGGCCCCCCAGGAGCAAACCCTGGCGGCCTGACGTGTACCGCTTACCCCCCCAAGGAACCGACGATGACCAAGATCCTGATTGTCGAAGACAATGAAATGAACCGCGACATGCTGACGCGCCGTCTGGAGCGCAAAGGCTATGAAGTCGCCTGTGCGATCGACGGGCCGGAAGGCATCGCGATGGCATCGAGCGTGATGCCCGACATCATCCTGATGGACGTGGCGCTGGGCGAGATGGACGGCTGGGAAGCGACCACCGCGATCCGCCGCAACGCGCTGACCGCGCACATCCCGGTGATCGCGCTGACCGCGCACGCGCTGGAGAGCGACCGGCTGAAGAGCATCGAGGTCGGCTGCGCGGACTTCGAGACCAAGCCCGTCGCGTTGCCGCAGCTGATCGAGAAGATCGAGCTGCACACGACGCACTGAGTACCGGCGGCGAGACACCGCCGCTTCCAGAACGACTTCATGAGTGAGGCTTAGAATGAACGACGTCACCGATACGACGCCTGGTTACGATGCGCTGAGCGGCAGCATGCGCGATTTCCGCTATCTGCCGGGATCGAACCTGCTCGAGCGGACGTCCGCCTTCTACGACTGGCAGGAGGCGCGCCGCGCCGCCGGCGTATGGCCGCTGGGCCGCTCGACCGAGCACGGCGCCTTCAGCCGCGCGACCGCGCGCACCGACGAGGGCGCGCTGTTCGACGGCGTGAACTTCGCGAGCCAGGACTATCTCTCGATGAATTCGCATCCCGCGATCCTCGAGACCGCGATCGAGACGATGCGCGCCTACGGCGTCCATTCGGCGGGATCGCCCGCGCTGGTCGGCAACACGTCACTGTCGATCGCGCTGGAGGAGAAGATCGCCGATTTCCTCGGCTATGACCACGTCGCCCTATTCCCGACCGGCTGGGCGGCGGGCTTCGGCGTCATCAAGGGGCTGGTGCGGCCGAGCGACCATATCGTCATGGACGCGCTGAGCCATGCCTGCCTGCAGGAAGGCGCGCAGGCTGCAACCCGCAACATCCACCTGTTCCGCCACAACCAGTTGGACGGCGTGCGCGACAAGCTCGCCAAGATCCGCAGCACCGATACGCAGAACGGCATCCTCGTCGTGATCGAGAGCCTCTATTCGATGGACTCGGATACGCCCGACATCGCCGCCATCCAGAGCCTCGCGCACGAATACGGTGCCACGCTCGTCGTCGACGTCGCGCACGATCTCGGCAACCTCGGGCCGACCGGGCGCGGGCTGATCGAAGCGCAGGGCATGATCGGCAAGGTCGACGTGGTGATGGGATCGTTCTCCAAGACCTTCGCGTCGAACGGCGGTTTCGTCGCGGCGAAGGGCCGGGCGATCAAGGAATACATGCGCTATTACAGCTCGCCCAACACCTTCTCCAACGCGATGTCGCCCGCCAATGCCGCGATCGTCGGCAAGGCGTTCGAGATTATCACCTCGGCCGAGGGAGACGCTTTGCGCGCCGAGCTGATGGGCAATATCAAGATGCTGCGCAGCCTGCTCACCGGCTGCGGCCTCGAAGTGTACGGCGATCCGTCGGCGATCGTCTGCGTGAAGATGGGCAGCGAAGCGCTCGCACGTCTCGTGAGCCGCCGCCTGCCGGCACTCGGCATGCTTGCCAACCTCGTCGAATTCCCCGCCGTGCCCAAGGGCCAGGCGCGCTTCCGGCTGCAGGTGATGGCGAAGCACAGCCAGCACGACATCCTCGACGCGGTCCACCGCCTGTCGACGGCGGTCGCGGACGCGCAGGAGGATCTCGACGCGCTGAACGCGGGCAAGACCACGCTCGCGACGCTCAACGCCGACCGGCCGCTGCCGCGCCAGGCCGTTCCGGCCGGTTCGGGCAAGGTCATCTCGGTGCCGGCTGCGACCCCCGGTGCGACCAAGGTCGTAGCGTCGCGGGCCAGCAACGCAGCTTAACCTTTACGCCAAATTTACCCTTCCCCGGTACGACCGTGCGGACACTTGGGACCTGGACGATGACCATGAAGTACGCGTTTGCCACGTTGCTCGGAACCACTGCGATGTTCGCCGCGGCGCCCGCTTTCGCGCAGGAGGCCGGTGACGTGAACGTCAGCGTCTCCGCATCGCGCACCAAGCTGGTCGACAAGGGCGAGGTCTATACCAACGGCGTCTACAGCCCCGATGACGGGTATAAGACGCGCAGCACCTATCACGGCACCGTCGACGTCGTGTATTTCCCGATCGACAGCTTCGCGCTGGAGGCTTCGGTCTCGACGCCGGGCACCACCGACAACACCCCGGCGGGCGCGCTCGCCGGCCTGCCCAACCTCGGCGACGACGAGTTCACGATGGTGACGCTCGGCGGCCGGGTGCAGCCGTTCCGGGGCCTCGTCTCGCCGTATGTCGGCGCGGGCTACCAGTTCCACTTCACCACGCAGACGCGCGACGGGCTCGGCGTCGGCCTGACCATTCCGGACACCGGCGGCGCCTACGTCAAGGGCGGCGTGCAGCTCAACGTCGCCAAGCGTTGGGGTGTGTTCGCCGAGGTGCGCAAGGCGTGGTATGCGACGCATGCCTCGGGCAAGCTGCCGCTCGATGCAACCTACACCAGCTTCGCGCAGATCGACGCCAATGCCGTGCTCGATCCGCTGACGGTCTCGATCGGCATGACCGCCAAGTTCGGCCCGAGCGCCGGTGGCGACAGCGCCGATGGCGGACCGATCACCACGGACGAGACGCGCTGGACGATCCGCGCCGGCGTGACCGAGCTGACGCTGGCCGACAAGGTCGCGCTCAACGTCGGCGGCGCGCCTTATGCCGGTGCCGGTCTCTCGACCTACGAGCATCATACCCCGACCGTGCAGATCGGCTATTTCTTCACGCCGCATATCGCCTTCAACGCGACGCTCGGCTTCCCGCCGACGATCCCGATCCACGGCGGCGGCTCGATCGGCGCGCTGCCGACGCTGGGCGAGATCACCTACGGCCCGACCGCCTTCACGCTGCAATATCACCTTACCCGTTCGGGCCGCATCCGCCCCTATGTCGGTGCGGGCGCGAGCTACATGATCGTGTTCGGCACCAAGGACGGCGCTTTCCAGAACCTGCGCGTCGACAACAACCTCGGCGTCGCACTCGAAGCGGGCAGCGACCTGATGATCACCAACAAGCTTGCGCTGTTCGCCGACGTGAAGAAGGCGTTCCTGCGCCCGAAGGCGTATGGCACGTTCCAGGGCCAGGCAGTGGTCGGCCAGACCCGGCTCGATCCCTGGGCGTTCTCGGGCGGCGTCGCGATTCACTTCTGACGCGCGCGCGGGAGGACATTAACGAATGGGAAGTTCTTCCGCCCTAGCCTCCCGTCCCGGGAGAAAATTGATGGACACCATTGCTGCTTGCGGCACGCAGGTCGCACGCGCGCCCCGCTGGGAATGCGCCGCCGACATCGTCGTCGCCGACGATTGCGGGCGCGAGCTGATCGGCCGGCTCGCCAATATTTCCGACACCGGCTTCATGGCCGAATGCGAAGAGAAACTGCGGATCGGATCGCTGGTCGAGGTCGATCTGCCGCTGAAGGGCCGCGTCCTTGCCGAAGTGCGCTGGGCCGTGGGCTGGCGCTTCGGCGCGATGATCCTGGGCTGAGCGGGGCTCGGTTCCGCCCCTAAGGCAACGCATCCAGCGCGAGCGCGACCGCTCCGAGCGGCCCGGCATCCGCGCCGAGGCCGGGAGGCACCACCAGCACATCGATCGTCGCGGCATCGCTGATCGGGCCGTAGCCGGCGAGCGCTTTCACCGCCGCGGCGCGGATCATCGGGAAAAGCTGCGGCTGGCCAGAGCCGATGCCGCCGCCGATGACGATGCGCTGCGGCGCGGTTGTCAGCACCAGCATCGCGACGAGTTCGGCGATCTCCTGCGCGACTTCGGCCCAGACGGGGTGATCGGGCGGAATGTCCTCCCCCGCGATGCCGGTGCGTTTGGCGAGCGATCCGCCCGCGACCAGCCCCTCGAGGCAATCGCCGTGGAACGGACACGCGCCCGCGAAGCCGTCGGCACTGGCGTTGCGGACGCGGATATGGCCGATCTCCGGGTGTGCCGCGCCGTGAAGCGGCACGCCGCCCGCGACGATGCCGCCGCCGACGCCGGTGCCGATCGTCAGATAGACGTGATCGGAGCAACCCTGTGCCGCGCCCCAGCGCCCTTCGGCCAGCGCCGCGCCGGCGACATCGGTGTCGAAGCCGATCGGCACGTCGAAGGCTTTTGCGAAAGTGCCGCGCAGATCGATGCCGGACCAGCCGGGCTTGGGCGTGGTGCCGATCCGCCCGTAATCGCTCCGCGATCGATCGAGGTTGAGTGGCCCGAAGCCGGCGATGCCGATCGCGGTGAAGTTCTCGCCCGAGCTGGCGATCCAATTTACGATGCGGCCGAGTGTCTCCGCTGCATCGTCACCGGTCGGCCACCGCTCACGGACGAGAATATCCCGCCCGCGCGCGATGGCCGCGATGCATTTGGTGCCGCCGAGTTCCACGGCAGCGACGACAGGCTCGCCTCCGCTCAGCGGCAGCGAACCTGATTGTTGGTGCTGCCCTGGTCGATCGCCTTGCCCGCGACCGCGCCGAGCGCGCCGCCGAGCAGCGTGCCGACGATGCGCGAATGACCGCCGTCGATGACGTTGCCGAGGATCGCCCCGCCCGCGCCGCCGATGATGAGGCCGGTCGTGCCGTCGTTGCGCTTGCAATAATAGCGGCCGTCATTGCCGCGATAGACGCGGTCGTCATTGCTCAGCACGCGCTCCTGATACTGCGAACCGTCGCGGTAGTAGCGCGAGGCATCGTAGCCGCCTTCGTCGCGATCGGCATAGCGCGGATCGTTGTAGCGCGGGTCCGCATTGCGGGGATCGTTGTACCGCGGATCATTGTAGCGGGGGTCGTTATAGCCATTGCCGCGATAGTTCGCGCGTGCCGCCGTGTAGCGATCGTATTCCGCGCGGAAGGTGTTGAGTTCGTTGTCGAACCGCTGCTGCGCGGCGCGGAAACGATCCTCGTCGGCGCGGCTCTGCGCGAGCACCGGCGTGGCCAGCACCATCGACGCGACTGCGGCGACCGCGGCGAAACGGGAAATCGGGTTCATGGCATCCGTCCTCTTCTAACTGCCCGTGAAAACGGACCGGAACGGGCTTGGTTGCACCGCCCGCCTGAACCGGGGCTTAGCACGGGCTTGTTACGGTTGCGCAATCGTTTCGAGGAGCGTGGCCCAGGCCGCCACCTCGGCATCGAAGCGGCGGGCGATGGTGAGGTCGCTCGCGACGGCGGTGGCGATGTCGATCTCGGCCGAGCCCGCCCATTCGTAGGTCGCGTTGCCGGAGAGGCGGACCATGCCGTCGCTCTCGGCCTGGGCGCGGACCAGGCCACCGCGATTGAACACGGTGATCTGCTGCCCGAACGGCCGGCGGAACGTAAGGCCGGCGGCGAAGGTGGAGGCGGCCATCGCGCTGCCGCAACTGTCGGTGAGGCCGACGCCGCGTTCGAAGGTGCGCACGTAGATGCCCCCTTCCAGCAGTTCCACGAAGCTGACGTTGGCGCGGTTGGGGAGCCAGCCGGGCGCGGCCTCGCAGAGTTCGCCGATGCGCACCAGTTCGGCCTCGTCGATCGCGTCCACGAAGGTGATGAGGTGCGGGTTGGGGATGGCGAGCGCGGTGAAGGCGCGCGGCGAACCGAGCTGCGGGATCGGCTTCTCGACGATCTCGGCATGGTCGCTGGCGAGCGGCCAGCGCGCCACGTCGCGGCTCGCGGGGCCCGCCACTTCGCGGATGGTGACCACGCCGGGCGCGAGATCGGGGTCGCGCGACACCTGCGCGCTGGAGGTGGCGAGGCGGACGGCGACGGCATCCAGCCCGGTCGCCTCGAACCCCGCACGCGCGACGCAGCGCAGGCCGTTGAGGCAGGTTTCCGCCTCGCTGCCGTCCGAATTGAACATGCGCATGCCGAAGGCGTGGGTTTCGTCGCCCGCCGTCAACAGCAACAGTCCGTCGCCGCCGACCGGCCCGGCGCGGTCGGCCAGCGCGCGGGCGATGACGGGCCAGGGCATATCGGCCGGCGCAGCGCGTGCGTCGATCAGCGGGAAATCGTTGCCCGAGCCGTGGCATTTGGTGAAGTCGACGCGCATTCCAGCGCCCTTAGCCGAAGCGCGAGCGCCATGCTATGAGCGCGTGATCGCGGGAGTTTTGCTTGACGTTTCTGCTGTTCCTCGCCGTCGTCGTGCTCGCGATCAACCAGCGCGTGCTGTGGGTGCGGACCAGGCGGCTGCAAGAGGAAGTGCGCGAGCTGCGGCTGGCGCAGCACCGCGCGGCGGAGCCTGCGCCGGAGGCGGCAGCGGTCGTCCGCTTCGCACCGCCGCGGCAGCGCGAGTGGGTCGAGGCTGAGGTTGAGCCCACGCCCGATCAAGTCCCCATCGTTCGTGCCGAGCCTGTCGAAGCACGTGTCACGAACGATACCGCCTCGAACACGCCCTTCGACTTCGCTCAGGACGAACGGGTTGAGGAGGACAGATCGCATGCCTCGCCTCCTCCGCCTCCTCCTTCCCCGCCCCGCCCCGCGATCACCTTCGAGAGTCTCGTCGGGGGCAAGTTGCCGATCTGGATCGGCGGGGCGGCGCTGGTGCTGTCGGCCTTCTTCCTCGTGCGCTATTCAATCGAGAGCGGATTGCTCGGGCCGGCCGCGCGCACCGTCATCGCCGGGCTGTTCGGGCTCGCGCTGATCGCGGCGAGCGAGGTCGCGCGGCGACTGCCCGCGACCCGCGACGATCCGCGCGTCGGGCAGGCGCTGGCCGGGGCGGGCACGGCGAGCCTCTACGGCACGCTCTATGTCGCGACGCAGACCTATGGGCTGATCGGCGCGGCCACCGCCTTCCCGCTGATGGTGGTGGTGACGCTGGCGGCGCTCGGGCTGGCGCTGCGACATGGGCCGCCGACGGCGATCATGGCGCTGATCGGCGGGTTCGTCGCACCCTTGCTGGCGGGGTTCGGCGAGAGCGGGGTCGGGCCGCTGATCGTCTATCTCGCGCTGCTGATCGCGGCATTGTTCGGGCTGGCGATCCGGCGCGGCTGGGCGTGGCTGGCGCTGGCGGCGTGCGGCGGCGGCTTTGCCTGGGCGAATCTGCTGATCGTGATGTTCCCGCGCGGCGGGCTGGCAGGCGTGGGTGGGTTCGTGCTGCTGCTCGCGGTCGGCGCGACGCTGGCGCTGCCGGGGACCGGCGCGCGGCGACCGTGGCTGCGGTTGCTGCCGCTGGTGGCGGGGTTCGTGCAGTTGCTCGTGCTGGCGCCCGCGCTCGATTTCTCGGCGCTGTCGTGGGGACTGTATCTGCTGCTGAGCGCGGCGGCGCTGGTGCTGGCGTGGCGCGACGAGGCGCTCGCGCCGGGCGCGGGGGCGGCGCTGGCGCTCGTTCTGCTGCTGTTGGCGGCGGCGATGCTGCAACCCGCGCATGAAGCGGCGAACTGGGCGGCGGTGGCGATCACCGTGCTGTTCGGCGTGCCCGGCTTCGTGCTGATGCGGCGGAGTGCCTTGTGGGCTGCAATGGGGCTGGCGGCGGTTGCGGTGCCGGTGGTGATCGCGCGCGCATTCGCACCGGACCTGCTGGGCGACGCGGGCTGGTGCGCGCTGCTGCTGGCGACGGGCGTGGTGAGCGCGGCGCTGAGCTGGCGCGACCGCGATGCGGCGAGCGCCGTCGTGCGGGTGCGGCCCGCGCTGACCGGCGG
>NZ_JAUQSZ010000010.1 GCF_030580995.1 Sphingomonas immobilis | reverse complement strand
GCGCCGTGCGGGGTCGGGCGGCCGTCGGCGTCGATCGCCTCCAGCGCCGCCAGCCGCGCGCGCGCCTCCCTGACGGCGGCCTCGGGCGGGGGATCGAGCCACGCCAGCGCGCGCGGATCGGTGACGCCCCACAAGGCGCAATCGAGCGTCACCGCCGACAGGTCCGCCTCCAGGATCTCGGGCGGATCGAAGCGCGGCAGGCCCGCCGTCGCGGCCTCTTCCCACAGGCGGTAGGCGACGCCCGGCCGCTGGCGCGCGGCGCGGCCCGCCCTTTGCGTGACGGACGCCTGGCTCGCGCGTTCGGTGACGAGGCGGGTCATCCCCGCCGCGCGGTCGTAGCGCGGGCGGCGCGCGAGGCCGCTGTCGACCACCACCGATATGCCATCGAGCGTCAGGCTGGTCTCGGCGATCGAGGTCGCCAACACGATCTTGCGGCGACCGTCGGGATCGGGCGCGATCGCGGCGCGCTGGGCGGCGGGTTCGAGGCTGCCGTGCAGGCGGTGGAGCGCGAAGCCCGCGCCGAGCCCCTCCAGCCGCTCCGCCGTCCGCTCGATCTCGGCGACGCCGGGCAGGAAGGCGAGCACGCCGCCGTCCTCGTCGCGCAGCGCGGTGCGGATCGCTGCGGCGACCGCGCCCTCGATCCGGTCGCCGGTGCGGCCGATATGCTTGAGCGTCAGCGGGTGCATCCGGCCTTCGCTTTCGATGACCGGGGCGTCCGCCATCAGCCGCGAGAAACGCGCGCCGTCGAGCGTCGCCGACATCGCCACCAGCCGCAGGTCGGGCCGCAGCCCACCCTGCGCATCGAGCGCCAGCGCCAGCCCGAAATCGCTGTCGAGGCTGCGTTCGTGAACCTCGTCGAATAGCACCGCCGACACGCCCGCCAGTTCCGGGTCGGCCTGAATGCGCGCGACGAAGATGCCCTCGGTCAGCACGGTCACGCGCGTCGCGGCGGAGCGCTTGCTGTCCATCCGCGTGGCATAGCCGAAGGTCCGGCCGACGGGTTCACCCGCCAGCGACGCCATCCGCTCGGCCGCCGCCCGCGCGGCGAGGCGGCGAGGGGAGAGCAGCAGGATTTCGCCGCCGCACCACTCCTCGCCGAGCAAGGCGGGCGCGACGGCGGTGGTCTTGCCCGCCCCCGGCGGCGCGACCAGCACCGCGCTCGACCCCGCGCGCAAGGCGGCGAGCAGATCGGGCAGGACGGCGAGGACGGGGAGGGCGCTCATCGGCGGCCACCCCTAACGGTTCGGGGACATGACGCAAATTTCAGCCGCCGCGTCCTAGTATCACGCGCGGGCGCGGTGCTAGTCGTGGCTTCGACACCGAAAGGGACTGCGCGTTGGCCGGCCATCATCACCATCATGACGGCCACGATCATGGCCACGACCACGGCCACTCCCACGGCCACGGCGGGCACGGCCATTCGCATGCGCCCGCCTCGTTCGACCGCGCCTTCGCGATCGGCATCACGCTCAACATCCTCTTCGTGCTGGCGGAGGCGGGGTTCGGTTTCCTCGCGCAGTCGGTCGCGCTGCTGGCCGATGCGGGGCACAATCTGTCCGACGTGCTCGGGCTCGCGGTGGCGTGGGGTGGGGCGACGCTGGCGCGGCGGGCACCGTCGAAGCGCTTTACCTACGGGTTCAAGGGCTCGACGATCCTCGCCGCTTTGCTCAACGCGCTGATGCTGCTGGTCGCCCTCGGCGCGATCGTGCTGGAGGCGGCGCAGCGCTTTACTGCGCCCGCGCCGGTGGCGGGCAACATCGTCTCTATCGTCGCGGCGGTCGGCATCGCGGTCAATCTCGGCACCGCGCTGATGTTCATGCGCGGGCGCAAGCATGACATCAACATCCGCGGCGCCTTCCTGCACATGGCGGGCGACGCGGCGGTGTCGGCGGGGGTGGTTGTGGTCGGCGTGATCATCTTGTTCACCGGGCTGACCTGGCTCGATCCGCTGGCGAGCATCGTCATCGCCGCGCTGATCTTCTGGCAGACCTGGGGGCTGCTGCGCGAATCGGTCGAGATGAGCCTCGCGGCGGTGCCGCGCGCGATCGACTACGACAAGGTCGGGGAGGCACTGGCGGCGCTGCCGGGCGTGGCGCGCATCCACGACCTTCACATCTGGCCGATGAGCACGACCGAGACGGTGCTGACCACGCACCTGCTCATGCCGGGCGGACATCCGGGCGACGCCTTCCTGCTGGAAACGCAATCGATGTTGCGCACCCGCTTTGGAATCGCGCATGCCACGGTGCAGGTCGAGACGACGGAATGCGTCGCCGGGTGTTGAAAAGGACGGACAGATGAAGATCACGCGGCGCGAAGTGATGGTGGGTGCGGGCGCGGCGGGGATCGCGGCGACGCTGCCCGCGGTGGCGGCGACTCCGGCAGGCGATGCGACGGTGCAGGCGACGCTCGCGGGCCTGGCCGAGGAAATCATGACCGACTGGCCGGAAAATGCGCTCGCGCTTGGCATCGACAACGGCAAGCGCGCGGCCCTTCGCGGGCGCTTCGGCAACACCACCGCTGCCGCCTATCACGACCGCGCCGCGCGCTGCGCCGCGCACCTCAAGACGCTCAAGGCGATCGATCGCAAGCCGCTTTCGCCGGGCACCGCGCTCGATCTCGACGTTGCGGAAAGCGCCTATGCGCTCGCCGACGAGGGTTTTCGCACGATGCCGGTGGGCGAGGTCGCGACGCTCGATCCCAACAGCTTCCGCAACACGCCGTACCTCGTGTCGCAATTGGGCGGGGCCTATTCGGACCTGCCCGATCTGCTCGAGAACAAGCATCAGGTCGCCGGGGCTGCCGATGCCGATGCCTATCTCTCGCGGCTGGAGGCGTTCGCCGCCGCGCTCGACGGCGAGACCCCGCGCATCCGCGCCGATGCCGTCAAGGGCGCGATCCCGCCGGTGCTCGTGATCGACATCACGTCGAAGCAGTTGCGCGGCATCCGCGCGACGCCCGCCGCGAGCCAGGCAATCATCACCAGCTTCACCGAGAAGTGTGCGAAGGCGGGGCTGCCCGCGAGCTACACGACGCGCGCCACCGCGATTTTCGACCAGAAGATCGCCCCCGCGCTCGATCGCCAGATCACCGCTTTCGACGCGATCCGTCCGAACGCGAGCGAGGTGCCGGGCCTCTGGCAGCGCAAGGACGGCGACGCCTATTACCGCTGGCTGGTGAAGGCGGGCACCACGACAAATTCCACGCCAGAGGAAATCCACGCGCTCGGCGTCGAACAGAATCGCGCGATCAACGCCGAGATCGACACGCTGCTGAAGGGGCAGGGGCTGACGCAAGGGTCGGTCGGCGAGCGGCTGACCGCGCTTTCCAAGCGCCCCGATCTGCTGTTCTCGAACGACGATGCGGGCCGCGCCAAGCTGCTCGCGTATCTCAACGGCCGCATCGCCGATATCCGCACCCGCCTGCCGCGCGGGTTCAATACGCTCGTGAAGGGCAATCTCGTCATCAAGCGCGTGCCGCCCGCGATCGAGGACGGCGCGCCCAACGGCTATGCTGGGCCGGGATCGATCGACGGCAAGATCCCCGGCATGTACTACATCAACCTCAAATCCACCGCGACCTGGCCGCGCTATTCGCTGCCGACGCTCTGCTATCACGAGGGCATTCCCGGCCACATCTGGCAGGGCGAATACAGCAACCAGCTTCCGCTGATCCGTTCGCTGCTCGCCTTCAACGCATATTCGGAGGGCTGGGCGCTCTATGCCGAGCAGCTCGCCGGCGAGCTCGGCGTGTATGACGACGATCCCTTGGGGCGGATCGGCTATCTCCAGTCGATGAACTTCCGCGCGTGCCGGCTGGTGGTCGACACCGGTATCCACGCCAAGCGCTGGACCTTCCAGCAGGCGCTCGACTGGTTCCAGGCGGGCACGGGGATGCCGGTCAACCAGCTCACGTCCGAGCTGCAGCGCTATTGCGCGATGCCGGGGCAGGCGTGCGGCTACAAGATGGGCCATAACGAGATCAACCGCCTGCGCGACAAGGCGAAGGCGGCGCTCGGCAAGAGCTTCGACCTCAAGGCCTATGACGACGTGATCGTGAAGACCGGCAACGTGCCGCTCACCCTGCTGGAGCGCGTCGTTGACCGGCATGTCGCGGAGTCGATCACCACCTGATCGCAAGTCGAGGGTTGCGGCCCTATATGCGTGCTGGGATAGAGCCGCGACCTGCACGGGGTAACGGCCCCGGCAAGACCTTACGGAGAGCAAGATGCGCGTCATCGACCATATGATCGTCGGCTATCAAGGCGGAGCCGGTGGGCGCACCAGCCAGGTCTTCGATCCGAACACCGGGCAGGTGCAGGCGACGGTCAACCTCGGCACGCAGGCGGAGCTCGACGCGGCGGTCGCGGTGGCGCAGGCGGTGCAGCCCGAATGGGCGGCGATGAATCCGCAGCGCCGCGCGCGCGTGATGTTCCGGTTCAAGGACTTGATCGAGCAGAACATGCAGGCGCTCGCCGAGATGCTGAGCGCGGAGCACGGCAAGGTGATCGACGATGCCAAGGGCGACATCCAGCGCGGGCTGGAGGTCGTGGAGGTGTGCGCGGGCATCCCGCACATGCTGAAGGGTGAATATACGCAGGGCGCCGGTCCGGGCATCGACGTCTATTCGATGCGCCAGCCGCTCGGCGTCGGCGCGGGCATCACCCCGTTCAACTTCCCGGCGATGATCCCGATGTGGATGTTCGCGCCCGCCGTATCGGTCGGCAATACCTTCATCCTCAAGCCGTCCGAGCGCGATCCGTCAGTGCCGAACCGGCTGTGCGAGCTGTTTCTGGAGGCGGGCGCGCCCAAGGGCGTGTTGCAGGTCGTCCACGGCGACAAGGAGATGGTGGACGCGATCCTCGATCATCCCGGCATCGCCGCCGTCAGCTTCGTCGGCTCGTCCGACATCGCGCAGTACGTTTATTCGCGCGGCGTCGCGGCGGGCAAGCGCGTGCAGGCGATGGGCGGGGCCAAGAACCACGGCATCATCATGCCCGACGCCGATCTCGACATGGCGGTCAACGATCTGATCGGCGCGGCCTTCGGCTCGGCGGGCGAGCGCTGCATGGCGCTGCCGGTCGCGGTGCCGGTCGGCGAGGAAACGGCGGAGCGGCTGCGCGAGAAGCTGGTCGCGGCGATCGACACGCTGCGCGTCGGCATATCGACCGATCCGCAGGCACAGTACGGCCCGGTGGTGACGGCGGCGCACAAGCAGAAGGTCGAGCAGTGGATCCAGACCGGCGTCGACGAGGGCGCGGAACTGGTCGTCGATGGGCGCGGCTTCAAATTGCAAGGTTACGAGGACGGCTTCTTCGTCGGGCCGTCGCTGTTCGACCATGTCACCCCGGAGATGAGCGCGTACAAGGAGGAGATCTTCGGCCCCGTCCTGCAGATCGTCCGCGCCGCCAATTTCGAAGAGGCGGTCGCGCTGCCCTCGAAGCATCAATACGGTAACGGCGTCGCGATCTTCACGCGCAACGGCCATGCGGCGCGCGAATTCACGCAGCGCGTACAGGCGGGCATGGTCGGCATCAACGTGCCGATCCCGGTGCCGGTCAGCTACCACAGCTTCGGCGGCTGGAAGCGCTCGGCGTTCGGGGATCACAACCAGTACGGCATGGAAGGCGTGCGCTTCTGGACCAAGACCAAGCTCGTCACGCAGCGCTGGCCCGACGGCGGCGGCACCGGCGACAGCGCGTTCATCATCCCGACGATGGGGTGATCTGAAAGATCGCCCCATCGTCGCCCCGGCGAAGGCCGGGGCCGCTGCGTTTGGGGCGAGCGTTCTGTCCAGCAACACGGCGGCCCCGGCCTCCGCCGGGGCGACGGCTAGACGCTGTCCTACACCTTGGCACCTGCAGTATTTGTCCAATCGGCGCGCTCGCCGGTGTGGCATTTTGCGCGTGATCCGGGGGCTTCACATGATCAATGCAAAGCGTGCGCAGCAGCGGCTTGTCGATCGCGGGTTCGCGATCAAGGCGGACGGCGATTTCGGCGGCAAGAGCTTCGCCGCGCTGATGACCTTCGTCGGCGGGCGGACGGCGGTGTCGCCGCTGCGCACCGACCTCGGCAAAGCGGCGGCGAAATATTTCGTGACTGCCGGGCTCACCACCCCCTTACGCATTGCGCACGCGCTGGCGCAGCAATCGGTCGAGACGCGCGGGTTCAATACGCTGGTCGAGAACCTCGACTATACCGTCGCCGGGCTGCGCAACACCTTCGGTCGCAACCGGATCAGCGATGACGAGGTCGCGCTGCTCGGGCGCGGGCCGGGCGAGGGGAGCCTGTCGGCCGAGCGGCAGGAGACGATCGCCAACATCGTCTATGGCAGGGCCTTCGGGCTCGCCAATCTCGGCAACAGCCGCGACGGCGACGGCTGGAAATATCGCGGGCGCGGCATCAAGCAGACCACCGGCCGCGCCAACTACGCTCAGGTCGCGACCGTCACCGGCCTCGATGTCGTTGCGAAGCCGCAACTGCTGGAGGATCCCGATATGGGCGTGCGTGCCGGCTGCATTTTCTGGCAGGCAAAGGGCTGCAACGCCGTCGCCGATCAGGACGATATCCGCGCGCTGACGCTCCGCATCAACGGCGGCACCAACGGCCTGACGGAACGTACGGCGGCGCTGGCGCGGGCGAAGGCGATCCTTCTCTAGCGCGTTCTCGTGCTTTCGCGGGAGAACAAGAAGGTGTTCACGCCGGTCTGAATCTGTATGGCATGGCGCATGAGCGGCCAGTTCGACCTCACCGACGATCAGCTCGAGATCCAAGAGCTTGCGCGGCGCTTCACCGCCGACCGGATCACGCCGTTCGCGGCCGAATGGGACGAGAAGCATCTCTTCCCGCGCGACACGATCCGCGCGGCGGCGGAACTCGGCTTCGGCGCGATCTACGTGAGCGAGGTGTCGGGCGGCATCGCACTCGGGCGGCTGGAGGCGGCGTTGATCATGGAGGCGATGGCCTATGGCTGCCCCTCCACCTCGGCCTTCATCTCGATCCACAACATGGCGACCTGGATGATCGACGCCTTCGGTGCGGAGGCGGTCAAGGCGAAGTATCTGCCCGCCCTCGTCACGATGGAGAAGATTGCCAGCTATTGCCTGACCGAAGCGGGCTCGGGCTCGGACGCGGCGGCGCTTCGGACGCGCGCGGTGCGCGACGGCGACGACTGGATCGTCACGGGCAATAAACAGTTCATCTCGGGCGGCGGCGAGAACGAGGTCTATGTCGTCATGGTCCGCACCGGCGAGGAGGGGCCAAAGGGCATCTCCTGCCTCGTCATCGAAAAGGACATGCCCGGCGTCAGCTTCGGCACGCAGGAGCGCAAGCTCGGCTGGCATTCGCAGCCAACCGCGCAGCTCATCCTCGACGGCGTTCGCGTGCCGGGCGAAAACCTCGTCGGCGGGCTCGGGGACGGCTTCAAGATCGCGATGTCCGGGCTCGACGGCGGGCGGCTCAACATCGGTGCCTGCTCGCTCGGCGGGGCGCAGCGGTGTCTCGACGAGGCCGTCGCTTACACCAAGGACCGCAAGCAGTTCGGCAAGGCGATCGCCGATTTCCAGAACACGCAATTCACCCTCGCCGACATGGCGACCGAACTCGAGGCGGCGCGCGCGCTGCTCTACATGGCAGCGGTGAAAGTGACGGAAGGCGCGCCCGACAAGACACGCTTCGCGGCGATGGCGAAGCGGTTGGCGACCGATACCGGATCGGCAGTCGCCGACCGCGCGCTGCAGTTGCACGGCGGCTACGGCTATCTCATGGACTATCCGATCGAGCGCATCTGGCGGGATCTGCGCGTCCACCGCATCCTCGAAGGGACGAACGAGGTGATGAAGATGATCGTCGGGCGGGAGCTGGTGCGGTGAGCGATATTCTGACCTCCGTCGAAGGCAAGGTGCTGCGCCTGCGGCTCAACCGGCCCAAGGCGATTCACGCGCTCAACAGCGGCATGTGCGTAGCGATCCTCGACGCGCTGACGGCGGCGGAACGCGATGCGGGCGTCGAGGCGGTGGTGATCGATCACGCGGAAGGCCGTGGTTTCTGCGCGGGCGGCGACATTCGCATGCTGGCGGAAAGCGGGGCCGGCGACGGCGTGGACGCGCGCGCGTTCTTCCATCTCGAATATCAGATGAACCACCGGCTGTTCACCTTCGCCAAGCCGACGGTCGTGTTCATGGACGGCATCACGATGGGCGGCGGCGTCGGCATCGCCGGGCCGTGCCGCTACCGCGTCGCGACCGAGAACACGCGGCTGGCCATGCCGGAGACCGGGATCGGCCTGTTCCCCGATGTCGGCGGCGGCTGGTATCTGTCGCGACTGCCGGGGCGGATGGGTGCCTTTCTGGCGCTGACCGGGCACCGGCTCGACGGCGCGGAATGCGTCGCGCTCGGGCTGGCGACGCACTATCTGGAGAGTGCGCGGCTTGACGAGGCCAAGGCGAGGATCGCAGCGGAACCGCAGCATGTCGCAGCAATTCTAGATGCGGTCGCCTCGCCGCCGCCTGCCGCCAAAGTTCTGGACTATCGCGAGACGATCGACCGGCTATTCGCCGGCGACAGCGTCGAGGGCATCATTGCTGCGCTGGAGGCGGACGGCGGCGACTGGGCTGCGGCACAACTCGCCATCCTGCGCACGAAGTCTCCGCAATCGATGAAAGTATCGCTGCGGCTCGTCGAGGAAGGCGCTCACATGGCCACTTTCGAGGACGAGATGCGACAGGAATATGCGGTCGCCAGCCACGTCGTCCAGCGCCACGATTTCATCGAGGGCGTCCGCGCCCTGATCGTCGACAAGGACAATGCGCCGAAGTGGAACCCCGCTTCGGTCGAAAGCGTCAGCGATCACCTGATCGACCAGATTTTTGCGCCCTTGCCGGACGGCGAGGCATGGACCCCAGCACAGGAGGCCTGAATGGCTGAGTATGAGAACATCCTCGTCGAGCAGCGCGACGCCGTCACGCTCATCACGCTCAACCGTCCGCAGGCGCTCAATGCGCTCAACAGCGACGTGCTGGCCGATCTCACCGCCGCGTTCGGCGCGTTCGACGCCGATCCGTCGCAGCGCTGCGCGGTGCTGACCGGCAGCGGCGAAAAGGCTTTCGCGGCGGGCGCCGACATCAAGCAGATGGCCGACAAGCCGGCGGCGGATTTCTTCCTCGAGGACTTCTTCTCCGGCTGGCAGACCGGTGTGTTCGGCACGCGCAAGCCGTGGATCGCTGCCGTGAACGGCTTCGCGCTCGGCGGCGGGTGCGAGCTGGCGATGATGGCGGATTTCATCATCGCGTCGGACAGCGCGAAATTCGGCCAGCCCGAGATAAAGCTCGGCGTCGCCCCCGGCATGGGCGGGTCGCAGCGCCTGACGCGCGCCGTCGGCAAGGCCAAGGCGATGGAAATGTGCCTGACCGGCCGGATGATGGGCGCCGAGGAAGCCGAACGCGCGGGCCTGGTCGCGCGCGTGGTGCCGGCTGCCGATCTGCTTGAGGACGCGCTGAAAACCGCCGCGGCGATCGCGGCGATGCCGATGATGGCGGCGATGGTGAACAAGGAGATGGTCAATCTCGCGTTCGAGACGACGCTCTCGCAGGGCATCGTCTCCGAGCGCCGCCTGTTCCAGATCCTCACCGCGACCGAGGACAAGGCCGAGGGCATGGCGGCCTTCATCGAGAAGCGTGCGGGGGTTTGGAAGGGTAAGTGATTGTCGCCCCGGCGGAGGCCGGGGCCGTTGCGTTGCCTGGCGCAGCGATTGCCAAAAACATAGCGGCCCCGGCCTCCGCCGGGGCGACGGAGTAGGATTTATGGCACGCATAGCCTTCATCGGCCTCGGCAACATGGGTGGCGGCATGGCCGCGAACCTGGCGAAGAAGGGACATGACGTCCGCGCCTTCGATCTCTCCGCCGAGGCGCTGGAGCGGGCTAAGGCGGCGGGATGCCTGCCGGTCGACTCCGCCACTGCCGCCTGCGACGGCGCTGAGGCGGTCATCACGATGCTGCCCGCCGGAAAACACGTCGAGGGCGTCTACGGCGATGCCATCCTCGCCTCCGCGCCGGCCTCCGCGATCCTGATCGATTGTTCGACGATCGACGTCGCCACCGCGAAGCGCGTCGCCGAGGGCGCAATGGCGCGCGGCTTCGCGGCGGTCGATGCGCCGGTCTCTGGCGGGATCGCGGCGGCGGCGGCGGGCACGCTCACCTTCATGGCGGGGGGCAGCGCCGAGGCGTTCGAGCGGGCGCAGCCGTTCCTCGCCGACATGGGCAAGGCCGTCATCCACGCTGGAGCGAACGGCGCGGGGCAGGCGGCGAAGGTCTGCAACAACATGCTGCTCGGCGCGACGATGATCGCGACGTGCGAGGCGTTCCTGCTCGCGCGCAAGCTCGGCCTCGATCCGCAGAAGTTCTTCGATATCGCGTCCGTGTCCTCGGGTCAGAGCTGGTCGATGACGAGCTACGCACCGCTGCCCGGCGTCGGGCCGGAGACGCCCGCCGATCACGATTATCAGGGCGGCTTCGCGACCGCGCTGATGCTCAAGGATCTGAAACTGGCGGCGGAGGCGGCCGCCGATGTCGGCGCAGACACGCCGATGGGCGCGCGCGCGGCGGACCTCTATCAGAAGTTCGCCGATGCCGGGCAGGGCGGCACCGATTTCTCCGGCATCATCCGCATGCTGGACAGCTGAACGGCCCCGCCGCTACACCGATCGAAACAGGGGGAGCGGACGTGGCGACAGCAATCGACGGGGAAAAGCGCGCGCCGACGCGGAAGGAGATCCAGCTCGTCATCGCCGCGTCGTCGCTCGGCACCGTGTTCGAATGGTATGATTTCTTCATCTACGGCACGCTCGCCAAGCTGATCGGCCAGGCGTTCTTCCCGGCCAGCAACGAGACGTTGCAGACGCTGCTGACCTGGGCGGGCTTCGCGGTCGGCTTCGGATTCCGGCCCTTGGGCGCGGTGCTGTTCGGCTTTCTCGGCGACAAGCTCGGGCGCAAATACACGTTCCTCGTCACGATCGCGCTGATGGGCGTGGCGACGGCGGCGGTCGGCTGCGTGCCGCCTGCCGCGCAGATCGGCCTTGCGGCACCCGCGATCATCCTGCTGCTGCGCATCTGCCAGGGCCTTGCGCTCGGCGGGGAATATGGCGGCGCTGCGATCTACGTCGCGGAACATTCGCCGCCGGGCCGGAGCGGCTATTTCACCAGCTTCATCCAGGCGGGCGTGGTCGGCGGGTTCATCCTCAGCCTCATCGTCGTGCTCGCCACCAAGGCGATTTTGCCCGCCGCCGTCTGGGCGGACTGGGGCTGGCGCATCCCGTTCGTATTCTCGCTCGTGCTGCTGTCGATCTCGCTGTGGATGCGCCTCAAACTCTCCGAGAGCCCGGTGTTCAAGGCGATGAAGGCGAGCGGCGAGACCGCGCGCAATCCCTTTACCGAGAGCTTCACCTATCCCGGCAATCTCAAGCGGCTGTTCGTCGCGCTGTTCGGCATCGCAGCGGGGCTGACCGTGATCTGGTACACCGCGATGTTCAGCGTGCTGAGCTTCCTCTACACGATGCGCGTCGACGAGACGGCGGCGCAGATCATCGTCGGAATCGCGGCGCTGCTCGGTCTTGGTTTCTTCATCCTGTTCGGGCGGCTGTCGGATCGCTTCGGGCGCAAGGGCCCGATCGTGCTCGGCTATGCGGCGACGCTCGTGCTGCTGTTCCCCGCCTTCTGGCTGATCGGCGGCGCGGCCAATCCCGGCCTTGCGGACGCTGCGCGCCACGCGCCCGTCGTCGTGTCGGGGCCGCACTGCAAATACGATCCGTTCGCCGCCAAACAGGCCGACGAATGCGGACGGCTGCTCGACTATTTCTCGAAGAAGGGCGTCGCCTACAAGAAGGGCCACACGCCCGTCACGCTGGTGATGATCGGCGGCGAGGCGGTGGCCGACACCACGCCCGCCGGGCTCGATACGGCGCTGACCGAGGCCGGATACAACCTCGACAAGGTGGTGCCTTCGCCGGGCAATATCGCACTCATCATGATCGGGCTGCTCGTCCTCTCGGCGCTCTCCGGCGCGACCTACGGCCCGGTCGCGGCCTTGCTGTCGGAGCTGTTCCCGCCACGCATCCGCTACAGCTCGATGTCGATCCCCTATCATATCGGCACCGGCTATTTCGGTGGTTTCCTGCCCTTCATCAGCCAGTATATCGTCGCGCGCACCGGCAACCCCTATTCCGGCCTGTGGTATACGTTCGCGGTGGTGGTGATGGCGCTGCTGGTGACGCTCTGGGGCCTGAGCGAGGACCGGCCGGGCACCGCCCACGTCGAGTGATTGCGCGTTGCCGGGCGGGGACAGGCTCCCTAAGTCCAAAGCCATGAGCAATTCCCGTGAGGTTATCCCGGCTGCGACCCTCGTGCTGTTCCGCGCGCGCGACGGGGCCGCGCCGCAATTGCTGATGGTCGAGCGTGCCAAGGCGATGTCGTTCGCGGCGGGCGCGACGGTGTTCCCCGGCGGCCGCGTCGACGCTGGCGACCGTGCGCTGGCGGCGACCTTCGCAGGCGACCAGGACATCATCGCGGGCGCCATCGCCGCGATCCGCGAGACGATCGAGGAAGCCGGCATGCCCGTCGGGCTGATCCCAGCCCCCCATATTGCTGCGCTTACGGCGCTGCGGCAGGCGCTGCACGGCGGCACCGCCTTCGGCAAGGCGTTGCACGATGGCGGCTTCGCGATCGATCCGGCGCTGCTGGTGCCCTTTGCGCGGTGGTTGCCGCCCGCGGGCGCAGCGCACCGCGTATTCGACACGCGCTTCTACCTCGCGGAGGTGCCGCCGGGCGCGCCCGAGCCGGTGGTCGACGATACCGAGAACGTCAGCGTTTTCTGGGCCAGCGCGCAGGAGGTGCTGGACGCGGCGGAGGAGCAGCGGCTGGAGATCATCTTTCCCACCCGCCGCAACCTCGAACGGCTCGCACGGTTCGGCAGTTTCGCCGAGGCCTGCGCGGATGCAGCCGCCTATCCGCCGCGCACCGTCACATCCTGGATAGAGGAGCGCGGTGGCATTTCCTACGTCTGCATCCCCGAGGATCTCGGCTATCCGGTCACGTCCGAACCGGCCGTGAGCGCGATGCGCAGTTGATGCCGGCCCAATGATCATAGGGCTGCGCCGCGCGGCGGGCGCGATGGTGATCGCGGCGCTGGTGCTGGTGATCGTGCTGGCCGCGCTCGCTGGCTTGCGCGCCAAGCCGCAGGATCTGCCGTGGGCGCCGCTGCACCTCGGCGAACCAACCGGCCTCTTCACCGGCCGCAAGCTCGCCGGCCTGCCGCGCGACGGCGTGAAATGCGCGGCGCTGCTGCGCGAGGCGGGCGTGCGCTTCGAACCGGCCAAGCCGATCAAGGACGGGGAGGCGTGCGGCTATGCCGACGGCGTGCGTTTCGCGGCCGGTGGATCGCGCCGCATCACGCTCGCTCCCGCCGATCCCGTCATGGCCTGCCCGGTCGCGGCGGGCATGGCGATGTGGGAATGGAACGTCGTCCAGCCCGCCGCGCGCCGCTATCTCGGTGCGCCGGTCGTCGCGATCGAGCAGCTCGGCACGTACAATTGCCGCGCGATCCGCGGCGATGCGAGGGTGTGGAGCGAACATTCGACCGCCGACGCGATCGACGTCTCCGCCTTTCGCCTCGCGGACGGCACGCGCGTCGTCGTCACCGACGACTGGCAGGGCGACGGCCCGCGCGCGACCTTCCTGCACGTCGTGCGCAACGGCGCGTGCGGGCTGTTCGCGACGGTGCTGTCGCCCGAATACAATGCCGCGCACCACAATCACCTGCATCTCGATCAGGCGGCGCGCGGGAGCATGGGCTGGCGGGCGTGCCGCTGAATGCGCATAAGGCGGCGCAGGTGTTTTCCGGGGGCATGACGGAATGAGCGACGATCCATCGACGGACCTTGTCACCACCGATCCGGCCGCGCTGCCGCGCATCGCCGACGTGGGCTGGCTGCTCGACAGCGGCGAGGCGCAGTTCCTGTGGGACGCCCCCAGGCGCGTCCGCACCTTCGAGCGCAACCGGGATCATGCCAAGGCGGTCAACAACTGCCCCGCCTATCTCGATTACGAATCGCGCCTGTTCGAGGTGCCGTGCCCGATCGACCTGCGCCTGCGCATCCAGAAGGACGCGCAGGGGCGTGTCGGCATCATGAACCCGGATGGCGACAAATCGGGCGTGCGCATGTCGCACCTCAACAAGCTGTTCGTCGTGTCGCCGCCGAACGAATGGCGCCACCCGAACCGGCCGATCGTGCAGTTCGTCACGCCCTATGTGTTCGTCGCCGACGAGGCCGTTTGGGTTACGCAGCTTCCCCCGGTGCAGCATTTCAATCCCGCGCCGTGGCCCGGCCTGCTGATCGGCGGGCGTTTTCCGACGCATATCTGGCCGCGCACGATGATGTGGGCGTTCGAATGGTGGGACATGGGGCGCGAGCTGGTGCTGAAGCGCGGGGAGCCGTGGTTCTACGTCAATTTCGAGCCTGCGGAGCCGTCACGCCCGGTGCGCCTGTCGGAGGCCGAGCTGACGCCCGAGCTGGCGGAATATCGCAAGGGGATGAGCGGCGTGACCAACTACGTCAACCAGACCTACGCGCTGTTCAGGATCGCCGAGGAGCGCCGCCCGCCACGGCTGTTCAAGCCCAGGCAGCGCGGGGCGGTGGATGACAGGATCGATGAGAATTGATCCCCGGCGGAGGCCGGGGTCCAGTTGGGAAAGCGCGCATGATTGAGCGCAGCGTGCGTTAGAACGACCTGCGTGACTGGACCCCGGCCTTCGCCGGGGATCAGCTACCTATCTGACGCGGTAAACTGCGGCCTTAGTTCCGCAGCTCGCTGACCTCGACCTTTTCCACCCATTTCGGGAAGAAGGCCGGCTGCCGGTTCGACCAGCCCGACGCGGTCGCGGCGGCTTCGCTGATCGACTGGAGCAGCTTCCGGCGCAGGTCGGGATGCAGATGCGGCAGCGCCGCCGCCGAGCAGAAGGCGGCCGGCAGCCACGGGCGAACCTCTGCCCCCAGCAGCCGCTCGTACAGGAACCGATAGGCCGAGAAGGTCGTGATCCGGCCCTGGCCGAGATCGAACGCCGTCACCGTCATCAGTGGCGCGAGGAACGGCTCGATCGCGTCGAGGCCGCTGTCGTCCGGGATCATTTCGCGGATTTCGGGGAGGCGGGCGTAGAGCCGGGCCTGCGCGCGGATGCTCGCCGCCTCGACCACGTCGCGCGACCAGCGCGTCATCGCGTCGTCACGGTCGAGACCGATATCGAGCGAGCGGCGCACGTAGCGCTGCGTCGCGGATGAAAAGCTCGCGAATTCCTTCATCTCCGCCAGCGTCATCGCGCCATTGGCCGGCTTCATACGTGCACCCATAAGACCCACCCCGCCCCAGCAATTGAGAACCAGGTGATGATGCGCGCAGATGGTTAACACCGTCCTTAACACCTCGTCGCCCGGTGTTAAGGAAGGGATCATGGATTTTGTTGCGATGCAACACGCGTTGCGATGAACCGAGTCAGCCCCAGGATTTCCCTGTGGATTGTGGCATTTCGGACTCGGTTTGATGCGCGATCACCCCGGTTTTCACCGGGGTGATCCGTAGCACTACTTAGGATCGGAAGCGGGGCTCACTTGCCCTTTTTCTCCTGCAACTTGCGTTCCGCATCCTCGTCGAAGCCTGACGAGGCCGGCGGCTGGTCGCTGCTGGCGGGCTGAGTCGTTGCGGGCGGGTCGCTGGCATCCATCGACTCGTCGAGCGCATTGTCGAGCTGCGCTTCCTGGTTCTCCGGGTCGCGCTCTAGCCGTTCGGCGATCGACTTGTCCTGCCCGGCATCCTGTCCGGGATGATGGGCATCGCGGTCGATCTGTTTTGCATCCTCTGTCATGGTCAACCTCCTGGCTGTTACGAGGATAGAACGATTGGTCGCCAGCAACCGTTCCGTAACAGTCAGACGATCTCGCGTGTGACCGTAACGGTCTGTTCGTTGAGGATAGCCGCACCGAAGGTCGTCATGAAGGCGATGTCGGTCGCATCATGGCCGACCGCGACGACGGCGAGCTCGCCCGGTTTCGCCATGCCGGTCGCATCGGCGAGCCGCCACGCGCCCTCCAGCCAGAACTGCGCGACCGCGTGGAAATCGGGCGGATCGACGCCGGGGGCATAGGCCGAAACGCAGCGTGCCGGAATGCCGCCCGCGCGCGCGAGCGCGACGAGCAGATGCGCATAGTCGCGGCACACGCCGTGGCGGTTGGCGAAGGTCATCAACGCGGTGGTGACGCCGGTGCTGCTGCCCGATTGATAGGTCAGGTGCCCGCCCACCCAGTCGAGCAGGGCGGCGGCGAGCGGCCCGCCGCGCAGGTTCGGAAACTCCTGCGCGAGGAAACCCTCGAACTGGTCGGACTCGCAGTAGCGGCTGGGGAGGAGGTAATTGACGGTTTCGGCCGGCAGCATGCGCGGCGGCGTTTCCGCGAGGCTCGCGAGCGGCACGTCGGGACGGTCGATCTCGACGGTGGCGGTGTAATTCACCTTCAGCCGGTTCTCGGCATAGGCCCAGCAGCGTTGGCCGACGCCTTCGGAACCGACCGTGGCGCGCAGCGGCTCCAGGCTCGAAACCCAGAGATCCTGCGATACGATGATCTGGTCGGGCATTCCCGCCGCTTCCACCAGCAGCAGCGTGTCGGCGGCACCGTCGAGATCGTAGTCCAGCACAACGTCGATCTTCAGGCGCATCGCGATCCTTTCGGGCAAGAAAAAGGCCCGGCGGGTATCCCCACCGGGCCTCATGCCTACCGAGCGTTTGTTACCGGCTTTAGTTCCGGTTGCCGAACAGGCGGAGGATGAAGAGGAACATGTTGATGAAGTCGAGGTACAGGTTCAGCGCCGACATGATGACGAAATGCTGCTCCTGGCCGGTGCCCGCGACGTGCGCGTACATGCTCTTGGTGCGCTGCGTGTCGTAGGCGGTGAGGCCCGCGAAGATCAGCACGCCGACGAAGCTGATCACCAGTTCGAGCATGCCCGACTGGAAGAACAGGTTGAGCAGGCTCGCCACGATCAGGCCGACGAGGCCCATGATCAGGAAGGTGCCCATCGCCGACAGGTCGCGCTTGGTGGTGTAGCCGTAGAGGCTCAGGCCAGCGAACGCCGCCGAGGTGGCGAAGAACGACTGCGCGATGGCAACCGGCGTGTAGCGCAGGAAGATCGTCGACAGCGACAGGCCCATCGCGATCGCGAAGCCCCAGAACATCGCCTGCAGCGTACCCGCCGACATCCGGCTCTGCCCGAAGCTCATGCCGAACACGAAACCGAGTGGCGCCAGAGTGATAACCCACTTGAGAATACCAGGCCCGCCAAACACCTGCACCGCGGCGCCGCTCATCACGAAGCCGAGTGCGACGATGCCGGTCAGCAGGACGCCGGACAGCATGTAATTGTAAACCGACAGCATATAGCGCCGCAGACCCGCGTCGTACGCTTCGGTACGCGTCGCCGATGCCGCGCCGAAGGGCGAGACGTTCGGGGTGGGGTCAGACCAGTTTGCCATTGCAAAATCACTCCATGACCGGCGATTGCCGGGTTACTGCCGAATATCGCCCCATACAGAGGGCATTTCAAGAGAATCCGGCTTTTCGGGATGTCGTTGTCCGACGTTAATGTGGTGTTGCCATGCACAGACTTTTTGTTGCTGTCCGCCCGCCGCGCGCGATCCGTGCCACTCTGGAGCAGGCGATGGGCGGCGTGGGCGCCGCGCGCTGGCAGAATGACGATCAGTTGCACCTGACGATACGGTATATCGGTGAGGTCGACCGGCGGATGGCAGAGGAAATTGCGATCGCGCTCGGCCACGTCCACGGCTGCGCGGCAGAGGTGGCGATCTCCGGCGTCGGCGCGTTCGAGCGGCGCGGCCATGTCGATGCGCTGTGGGCGGGCGTGACGCCGCACGATGCGCTGGCGGCGCTTCACCGCAAGGTCGATCACGCGCTGGTGCGGATCGGGCTGCCGGCGGAGGGACGCGCCTATCTGCCGCACATCACGCTCGCGCGGTTGCCGCGCTCCGTCTCGCCGCCGGAGATCGCCGCGTGGCAGGCGCGCGAGGCGGGACTGGCGAGCCCGGCCTTCACCTTCGAGCATCTGATCCTGTTCGAAAGCACGCTGGGCGGCGACGGTGCGGCCTATGAAACGGTGGCGCGCTGGCCGCTGACCTGAAGGTGCCCGAAATGGGTCATCTGCGCCACGGTAGTGAAGGGCCCGTTAATCCTGTCGCGTTATCGCGAACATGGGAGATCCTGATGTCCGCGACAAAGGTGCTTGTAGTCGACGACTCAACGACGATGCGCGCTATCCTTACCAGTGCGCTCGAACGGAATACGGGTATCGTCGTGGTCGGGTCGGCCGGCGGCGCCGAGGAGGCGCGCCATATGATCGCGGCCTATCATCCCGACGTGATCACGCTCGATGTCGAGATGCCCGGCATGACCGGCATCGAGTTTCTGGAAGAGTTGATGACCACGCGCCCGATCCGCGTCGTCATGCTTTCCTCGCAAACGCCGAAGAATTCGACGGTCGGCCGCCTCGCCGCGAAACTCGGCGCGGTCAGCTTCGTGCCGAAGCCGCCGCGCTCCAGCCCGGACGAGTTTTCGCGCTTCTCGGCGATGCTGGGCAAGGTCGTGCTGGCGGCGGCGGCGACAGATCTCGACGTCCGCAAGGTCGGCAACGAGGCCACCATCGGCGTCGACGTCGCGCGCGACTATCACTGGGACGGCGCGCAGCTCACCATCGAAGGCGGCGATGTCGGCGCGCGCTATCACACCGTCGTCGACTTGCGCCGGATCGCGGCGGAACTGCGCGCGACCGCCGAGGGGACCGAGGAAGTCGGTAATTTCCTGACCGACGACCCCGACCTGTGCGAACGCTACGCCAAGGAATTGCAGGCAATCGACCGGCTCGCGCAGCGCCAGCGCTGCCTCGCCGACATGATCACCGCGGCGACGCTCGACGAGGCCAAGGCGGCATGCTCGCTCGATGAGCTCGTGCGCGTCATCTTCTGACCATTCGCCCCATTGGCGGAACCGGAGGCAGGCTTCATACGGTTAGGCGTGGAAGGATGCTGCGCGCCATGACCATGACACCCGCGACGAGGTCGCTGCTGCGCCTCGCCGGATGGGTTGTGGCCATTCTCGCCGGCCTCGCCGCATTGCTCGTTCTCGCCCTTGGTTTCCTGCCGCCGGGGCTGGCGAAGACCTTCGCCGAGCAGCGGCTGTCGGCAAGCTACGGCGCGCCGGTGACGATCGGGGCGATCACGCGCGATCAGACGTTTTCGTACACGCCCGATCTCGCAATCCGCGACATCAGGATCCAGCAGCCGGGCTGGGCCGGGCCCGGCGATTTCATGCGAATCCGCGCCGTGAAGCTGCGCCTGTCGATCTTCGGCGCGCTGTTCGGCCATTCGGCGCCGGAAAAGCTGACGATCGAGGGTGCCGATATCGCGCTGGTGCGGCTGGCCGACGGCACCTCCAACTGGGGCCGGAAGCGCAAGCCCGGCGATCCGCCACCCAAGGACAGCACGCCGAAGCTGAAAGACCTGATCGTCACCGACAGCCGCGTCTCGCTGCGCGACGCGAGGCGCGGGCTCGTTCTGGCCGGCCCGGTCAGCGTCGACGCGGCGCGAGGCCTGCGCGTGACGGCGCTGGGGACGTTTCAACAGACGCCCACGACGCTTGAGCTGCGCGGCGGGCGCGTCACCGGCATCGATCCCGCCGCCGCCTATCCGGTCGAGGTGCATCTCGCCTCGCCCGCGCTCACCCTAGATGCGAAGGGTTCGATGGACGGCGTGTTCGACACACGCCATTTCGCCGCGACGATGACCGCGCGGGCGCCCTCGCTCAAGAATCTCGACCGGTTGATCGAGGCAGGGCTGTTCGGCACGCAGCCGATCGCGCTGATCGCCAAGATCCGCCACGAAGGGCGCGACTGGTATGTCGACAGCATCGGCGGCGGCATCGGCCGCTCGCGCTTCGTCGGGCGGGCGACCGTCAAGAAGCATGACGTCGGCGACGTGCAACGCACGGTGATCGACGCGACGATCCGCGCGAGCCAGTTCGATTTCGACGATCTTTCCGACGCTCAGGGTCAGGCGCAGGCGGCGAGGAGCCGTGCCGCTGCCGGCCCGCGCGTGCTGCCGCCGACGCGCATCAACCTGTCGAAACTGTGGAAGACCGACGGCAGGATCGCCTTTCGCATCGACAGGATTCTGGCCGGCAAGGGTACGGTGTTCCGTACGCTGAACGGTGTGATCGAGCTCGATCACAAGGTGCTGACCGTGCGCAACGTCAACGCGACGCTTGCCGATGGGCGGATGGGCGGGACGATCACCGTCAATCACCGCGAGGGCCGGCCCAAGCTCAATGTCGATCTGCGGCTGGAGGGGCTGACGCTCGACGCGCTGATCGGCAGCCCCGGCCAGATCAGCGGGCCGGTGCGCGGGCGCATCCTGCTCGACGGTGAGGGCGATACCGTGCGCGAGGCGCTGGGCAATGCCAGCGGCCGTGCGGCGATGGTCGCGACTTCGGGCAGCCTGAAGGCGACGGTCGCCGACGTGCTGGGCCAGGATCTTGGCGGGACGATCGGCCATGCGATCTTCCACCCGTCCGAGCGCGTGCCGCTGCGCTGCCTCGTCGCCAATTTTTCCGGGCGCGGCGGGGTGCTGAGCCCGAGCCCGCTGGCGATCGATACGGGCTCCTCGATCGGGCGCGGCAGCGGAAGGATCAATCTACGCGATGAGACGATCGCGCTGTCGCTGTCAGGCGCGAAACGCGGCGGCGCGGCGCTTCGCATCGTCGATCCGATCGGCGTCGGCGGGACACTGACCAAGCCCGAGGTCTCGATTGCGGGCTCGGCCGCGCCGGGTGCGCCGACGACGGGCGGTATCTTCAAGGCGGTGGGGCGCTCACTCAAGGATGCGCTCGGACTGGGCAGCAGGGAGGCACCGCCGCGCCTCGCCTTCGTGCCGCTCGACTGCGGGAAGATGGCGGCCGCGGCGCTGCGCTGAGGCGCGGAAAGTCACACTAAGGTCACACTGATCCGAGGGGCGCGCGGATCGCTATGCCTTTTCGGAAGCAGCTGAAAACGCCGAATTTCAAAGAGCCGATACGCGATATCATACGCCTTGCGTGTAGGACAGCGCGTCAGTCCCGCGGGGTGGCGCGCCCGGCGAAGGCCCATTGCAGCGATTGCGCGATCGCCATCGTGCCGGCGCGGACCACCGGCACCTCGATCGCGGAAGGATGGAGGCCGTGCAGGTCTTTCGCCCAGGGCGGCATCAGATCGACGGCGGCGTGCATCAGCATGCGCTGTACCGGCGCGAAGCCGAGCGACGGCGCGGGCTGCGTCAGCACCATCCGCGCAACCTCGCGCGTGCGAGCATTGGCGGTGAGGGCGGGGCGGAACGCGGCGACCAGCGCCTCGGCCTCCGCGCGGGTCTGCGGCACCGGATCGCAGCCGAGCGCGGTCGCGACGAGCCCGGCCTGCGCGACGTACGTGTCCTGATCGGCCAGCGACATGCCGCGCTCGCCGTAGCGGATCCAGGCATCGAGGAAACCGATCACCTCGCACACATGCACCCACGCCAGCAGCTTCGGATCGCTGGCGGCATAGGGCGTGCCGTCGGGCAGGACGCCGTTCACGCCGAGATGCACGCTGCGGACCTTTTCGATCGCGGCCTCCGCGGCGGCGCGCTCGCCGTATGTAGTGACGGCGATGAAGCGTGCGGTGCGCCGCAACCGGCCGAGCATGTCGCTGCGGAAGGTGCTGTGATCCCACACCCCCGCCAGTGCGGCGGGGTGCAGCATCTGCAGCAAAAGCGCGGTGACGCCGCCGATCATCATCGTCGTGACATCGCCGTGGACGCGCCAGATGACGGAATCGGGCGGGTAAAGCGCATGGGCGGAGCGCACCACCGGCGTCTCGCCGCTCGCGCGATTGTTGAGCACGCCCTGCACGCGCCCGACGAGCAGGCGGCGGAGGGGATTGGTGCGGGTGCCCGGCATCTGCGCGCGCCTGTATCAGAGTGCGGTGAGCGCGGCCATATCCCGCAGCGATTCCGGCCGACCGGGGGTGGACTCGGCGTGGCGATATTTCCGGGCGTTCCGCGTCATCGTGCTTGCGCGAATCGGGGTTTGCGGTATCGTTGAGAACGATTCGCAATAAGAGGATGCGAGATATGGGCAGCGTGGCTTCCCCGGTGGCGACGACGCCGCTTTACGAGGCGCTGCTGCTCGGTGCGGTGCGCGCCCGCGCGGCGGCACGCGAGGCGCGTCAGCCGATCCAGGTCGCGCTGTCGCAACTCCCCGCGCTTGGCGGCGCCAAGATCCTGTCGCCGGTGCTCGACAGCCTCGTGCGCTTCTACGAGGCGGCGTTGGGCCGGCGCATGACGATCGGCAGTGACGCGGCGGCGAGCGGCGATGAGAGCCTGCTGCTCGATCTCGTCGGATGCCGCACCACCTGCGCGGAAGGGCTGGAGTGCAGCGCCGCGGCGGGGGCGGGGCTCGACTGCGCGCTGTGTTCGACGCGGGTGATGCTGATGATGAGCGCGGAATAGCGCGCGCCGCGCCCTAACACGGTTGCCCTGAGGCGACGCGGCCTCCACTGTGGGGGCGATGCCCAGCCTCCATGCCAAAGCCGACCCGACGCGCCCGATCAGCGTCACCGAATTGTTCACGGTCGGCATCGGCCCGTCGAGCTCGCACACCGTCGGGCCGATGCGCGCGGCGCGGGTTTTTGCCGAGGGCGTCGCCGATCGCGGCGTCGCGTCGCTCTCGGTGACGCTGCACGGCAGCCTCGCGCTGACGGGGCGGGGCCATGCGACGGACCGGGCGGTGCTGCTCGGCCTTGCCGGCTTCACGCCCGAGGGGGTCGATCCCGATGCCGTCCCTGCCATCGTCGCGGCGATCCACGGCGAGCGGGCGCTGATGCTGGCGGGCCGGCAGGCGGTGCCGTTCGATCCCGCGATCGATCTCGTGTTCGACAAGGCGTTCCTGCCGGGGCATCCCAACGGCATGACGTGCGTCGCGGTGCTGGACGACGGGGCGAGCGTGACGCGCCGCTTCTATTCGATCGGCGGCGGTGCGATCGTCGAGGACGGGGTCGAGCCGGCGCGGCTCAACATCGTGCTGCCCTATCCCTTCTCGTCGGGCGAACAGATGCTGGCGCTGACGGCGGAGACGGGGCTGACGATCGCCGATCTCGAACGCGCCAACGAGGCGACGTGGCGCGCGCCGGCGGAGACCGAGGCGTTCCTCGACGGCGTGCGCGCGGCGATGGTGGCGAGCATCGAGCGCGGGTGCCGCAGCGACGGCGTGCTGCCGGGCGGGCTCGAAGTGCCGCGCCGCGCCAAGGCGCTGCACGACAAGCTGGTCGCGCGGGGTCCGCGCAGCGATCCGTCGACGGTGTTCGACTGGGTGAGTCTGTGGGCGCTCGCCGTCAACGAGGAGAATGCCGCCGGCGGCCGGGTCGTGACGGCGCCCACGAACGGCGCGGCGGGCGTCATCCCGGCGGTGCTGCGCTACTACGAGACCTTCGTCCACGGCGCGACGCCGCGCGGCGCGCACGACCTGTTGCTGACGGCATCGGCGATCGGCTGCATCTACAAGAAGCGCGCCTCGATCTCCGCCGCCGAGATGGGATGCCAGGGCGAGGTCGGCGTGGCGTGCTCGATGGCGGCGGGCGGGCTGGCCGCGGCGCTGGGGGGCACGCCGGGGCAGATCGAGAATGCCGCCGAGATCGGCATGGAACACAACCTCGGGCTGACGTGCGATCCGATCGGCGGGCTCGTCCAGATTCCGTGCATCGAACGCAACACGATGGGCGCGATCAAGGCGATCAACGCCGCTTACCTCGCGCTGCACGGCAACGGCAGCCACATCGTCAGCCTCGACGCCGTCATCGAGACGATGCGCCAGACAGGCGAGGACATGCGATCGAAATACAAGGAGACGTCGCTGGGCGGGCTGGCGGTGAACGTGGTGGAGTGTTGAGGGCTGGGAGGGCGCCGTGCTGAGTGAGGTCGCTTGCGCTCCCGTCACCAGCGTGCGCGAGATGTGCCCCGCACATTTCGCGTCTCGCTGGTGACCCCTACGGGATTCGAACCCGTATTTCAGCCGTGAAAGAGCGTATCGAAAACGTTCTCGGACTTCCCAGGACATAATAATTTCAGATACTTATGGCTGGACTATCCATGCTGATCCGGTAGAATCTGAGCTGTATAGTAGACAAATTCTGGACAAGCAGATGGCTCGCACCGTCATCGATTACCGCCTTCAGGACCGCGCCGCTCGCAGTCGTCTTAAGGTTCGCCACGAAACGTATTGGCGTTCCCTCTCAGAAGGGGTCCACCTCGGCTATCGGAAGGGGCGGCTGAAAGGATCGTGGATTGCGCGATGTAAGATGCCGGATGCGCGATATGTAACCGGGGTGCTCGGCGAGGCCGATGACCACTGCGACCGTGATGGAAAGACGATCCTCAGTTATCGCGAGGCGTTCGAGGCGGCGCTTCGCTGGGTCGAGGCGAGCCTGCGAGGCCCCGATGTTACGGACGACAATTCTCAGATCACGGTTGCGGAAGCGGTGCGTGCCTATCTTGTTTTGCGTGATGCTCGGCGCGCCAAGCAAGTCGGACGGCTCGTTCGATCAGACGCCCATTATAAGCTCACCCCCCATGTTCTCGATGACGAAACCATTGCGCCGCTCCTGCTCGCGAATATCGCCGAGAAAGACCTGCGCGAATGGCAGATGCGCATTTCGCGAACCAATCCGGGGGGCGTCCAGCGGTTGGTCAACGATTTCAAGGCTGCGCTCAACGCGGCGTATGCCGAGCATCGCAGGCAACTTCCCGCTGACCTGCCTAACACGATCAAATGGGGCCTTACCGTGAGCGCACCCGAAATTTCCCGGCCAATCGCTCGCGAGAACCAGATCTTAAGCGACGACCAAATGCGTAAGATAGTGGCGGCCGCGCGCGCGTTGGATGAGGATTTCGGTCGACTCGTCGTGATGCTCGCCGCCACCGGTGCACGTTTTGCGCAGCTGGCACGCATGACGGTCGGCGACGTTCAGGCGGAGCACAACCGTGTGCTGGTGCCGCAGTCATTTAAGGGTAAGAAGCGCGTCCTCCAATATATTCGCGTTCAGGTTGGAGCCGATACCCTCGCTGAACTCGCTCCAGTCACCAAAGGCCGCAGCCCAACCGCGACCCTGCTGGAACGCTGGAGGCACAAGCAAATCGCCCCGATGACATGGGAGCGCGTCGATCGCGGTCCGTGGTATACCGCTTCGGAGATGTCCCAACTATGGAAACAAACCGTTGTTGCCGCAGGATTGCCAACCTCCACCATTCCGTATGCGTTACGGCATAGCTCAATTGTGCGTGGCCTGCGTTTCGGGTTGCCTATCCGTCTTGTCGCGGCGCTCCACGACACCTCTGTGGGAATGATCGAAAGGCATTATGCACGTTGGATCACAGAGGGTCTCGACGAATTGGCAGCGCGCGCGGTCATTCCGATCGCCGCCTAAGGGACGTAAACTGCGCCGGGCGGCTCGATGGCTTCAGCTCTTGCGAAATAGGAGTTTCTTAAGCCCGACGCCGAATGAGTTTGCATCCGACGTTGACCGCTAACCTGTGGCGGGATCAGCGTTGCTGCAGGCTGAACCTGGCTTCACCCGAGTCCGTAAATCCACAGTCATTGTCTTAAGCTATGGTGCAGGCTGGGCTACTGCCTCCCGCAGGGTCAATTCGACGTCTTCGAGCGCATCCGGCTCCATCTCGGCGATCATTCGAGCGATCGGACCGAATGCGCGCTTGCCGCCAACAGTCGTTCCAACTTGGCCAGCGGTATGTGCGGCAGCTTCTTGTGACATGGGCTTCACCGTGCCCGCGGCGCGCGCGAGCAGCTGGACGTTGCAGCAGTCTTCGAGGCTGAGGAACCACCAAGCCGCTTCTTCGACCGATTGGCCCACAGTCAGCAGACCGTGATTGCGAAGGATCGCTGCCTTGCTTTGTCCAAGCGTCCTCGCGATCCGAACTCCCTCGTCCTCGCCAAACACGACGCCGCTATATTCGTCGTAGACTGCCAAGTCCCCGAAAAACGCGCAACTGTCCTGGGTCAGCGGCAGCAACACATCGTCGATCGCCGAAAAAGCGCGACCCGCAGTGCTGTGCGCGTGACACGCGGCGATCACGTCGGGTCGGGCGTGGTGGATCGCCGAATGGATTGCGAATGCAGCGCGGTTAAGCGACCCGCTGCCGTGGATCACCTTCGAATTGTGGTCGACCAGCAGCAAATCGCCCGCCGTGATACGGCTAAAATGCATTCCGAGCGGATTGACCCAAAAGCAGTCCGCAAACTCTGGATCGCGCGCCGTGATGTGACCGGCCAATCCCATGTCGAACCCGTGTCGTGCAAACGCGCGGAACGCGATTGCGAGGGATCGCTTTCGGGTGGCCCGCTCGACGGCAAAATCTTGGCCGGTCTCAGTCATACGTGGAACTCCCAATCATTTTCGATGCGAGTATGGCGATCGCGACTGCCAGCGCGGGAGGATTCTGTAGCGGAACGTGATGTCCTGCTCGGGTAATTACCAAATGTGGGGTGCCCGACGGTGTGATAGCGCGGTTGCGTACCTCACGTGCCGCGTCAAAGGCCTCGCTTGCGTCGCCACGCACAAACGCAACGGGACACAGTGCGGCTGAAAAGGCCTGGGAAAGATCGGGCGTACTACCGATGTCCCGCAGTAACATCGGGTCCTGCCGCCAATAGTGGCCGCCTCCGTCGGCCGCGCACAAGCCGTCTGCCACGACCTGATCGATAATGAAATCGGGAGCGGGCTCTTCCGGGAACAGTCGATAGCGTGCGCGCGCTTCGGCAACGGTGGCGAAGTGACGGCGCGCCGCGCTGGGCTGAATCCGGTCGCCATTGAATTCGGCCTCAATGGCGCGATCGATCATGATGAGACCACCAAAGCGCGCTTCAAGTCCGACCGCTCCAAGCGCGACGACGGCGCCAAAGGAATGCGCCGCGATCACCGGTCGCCTGCCGTCTTCAAAGAGGCCGGACCCGATCGCGAAATCTATCAGTGTCGCCGTATAATCGTCTTTGCTGTACCGCTCACGCCACTGCGATCCGCCCATGCCCGGCCAGGACGGCGCCACCACGTGCCAATCGTCGCACATCAAGCCTGCGACTGCGCGCCACCAACCGGCGTGCGCGAGGATGCCGTGCAAAAGCAAAAGTGTCGGCCGGTCGCGCGAACCCCATTCCAGCCACTGTATCGAACAATCGCAGGCTTGCGAGATGTGTGCGACGTGAGGCCTGTTTATCGCCTCGATAAACCAGACCGGTGCGTCGTTCGCTGGATCCGTCATGAGCGAGGCTCCGACCGTCACAGGATGCCGGCCGCCCGCAGCATGTCAATGCGGGTATCGTCGAGCCCGAGGATCGATCGCAGGACATCAACGCTGTCCTCCCCCAGGACTGGCGTCGGCTTGTAGTCCACTGGTGTGCGGGAGAGACGAACCGGGTTGGCGATCAAGCGCATATGGCCGGATTCCGCGTGGGTCACTTCACGAACGATTTCGCGGGCGACCATCTGCGGTTCGGCGAGCGCGTCGGGAATGGTGTTGACGCGGGCAATGATGACGCCCTTCGGGGCGAGCAGGTTGACCCAGTGCGAGCAGCTGTTGGTTTCAAAAATGTCCTGGAATATCCCCATCGTCTCGCCTTTGTGGGCGACCCGGTCCTCAGGTGTCGCGAAATGGGCATGTGTCAGCAAGTCCGGGCGACCAAGCCCTTCGCACAACAACCGGTAGCGATCCTGACCGACTGCGGACACCTGAACATATCCGTCGGTGCAGCGAAACGCGCCGACCGGGACCGATCCCTCAGCGGAGCCGTTGCCCATGCGCGGAGGCACGGTGCCGGTCATAAGATAGGATTGATAATGATGGCCCAGCGCCGCGATCATCGTCTCGACCATGGAGATGTCGATCGCTTGCCCGCCACCGCCGCGCTGCTTGTGGAGCAAAGCAGCGAGAATACCGATCGCCGCATAGAGCCCGCCCAGCACGTCGCCGACGAAGAAGCCGACTTTGAGTGGACCGGAATCGGGCTCGCCGGTAACGCCCATCACGCCGCTCATCGCCTGGAACACGCTGTCGATCCCGCCGCCAGAGGCAAGCGGCCCGGTTTGGCCGAAAGCCGTCAGCGAGCAGTAGACGATGTCGGGATTGATCGCGCGGATGCTGTCATAGTCGAGACCCTTGCGCGCAAGGTCGCCCGGCTTGAAATTCTCGATCAGGACGTCGCAGTGCCGGGAGAGGTCGCGGACAAGCTGCTGCCCTTCGGCACTCCCCAGATCGATCGTTACCGATCGTTTGCCGCGGTTGGCGGCAACGAAAAGCGGCGCATTGACGGCGCTGTGCGCATCTCGAAGTTCGGGAGCGACCAGCCTTCGATTGTCGTCACCGCGACCCGGGCGTTCGATCTTGATGACCTCGGCGCCGAAATCCGCCAGCATCTGCGTCGCGGTGGGGGCAGCAAGCATCCGCCCGAGATCCAGCACGCGTATCCCGTCCAGCAGCGACGCCATGAAATCTCTCCCCGCATCCGCCGTAACGGCGTTACTTGGCCATCGCCCCTACGCGACACTCGGCGCCCGCTAACAATCAAATGCTGCGTGAAGGTATCGGCGACGCCGATATCATCAGTCGCGCCTATCAATCCCTGCACCAATCGATTTCGCAAGCGCCATCGGCGACAGCAGACGGCAGGTAACAATGAGAGGTATCGGGATGGCAATGGTGGCAGCGCAGGGTGAGGCGGAGTTACTGACGCAGCGGGTTCGCGATCATGTTCTCCTGGTTACGATCAACCGGCCGAACGCGCGCAACGCAGTCAGCCCTGATGTGGCCAAGGGACTCGCCGCCGCGATCCGCCAGGTCGACGAGGATGATGACATCTGGGTCGCTATCCTCACCGGCGCGGGCGACAAAGCGTTCTGCGCCGGTGCCGACCTTAAGGCAGTTGCAGCCGGGCGCACGGCGGAATTGAGCACACCCGAAAACGGGTTTGCCGGCTTCGTTTTTGCCGATCGAAAGAAGCCGTGGATCGCCGCGGTTAATGGCCCGGCGCTAGGCGGCGGCTGCGAACTGATGCTGGCGTGCGACTTCAGCGTCATCGGCGACAACGTAACAATCGGCCTGCCAGAGGTGCATCGCAGCGTAATGGCCGGCGCGGGGGGCATGTGGCGGCTGCCGCGCGCGATTCCGCGCGCGGTCGCGTTCGAGATGATCGGCCTGGGCATTCCGATTGCGGCGGAACGCGCACTGGCGCTCGATCTGGTGAATAGAGTGGTGCCGCAAGACCAACTGATAGACGAGGCGTTGGCCTTTGCCGCGCTGGTCTGCAAGGGTTCGCCGGTAGCAGTGCGCGAGAGCTTGAGGGTGGCACGCAGGGCGTGGGATTGCACGGAATCCGAACTGCGTGATATTACGTCCGAAGCACGGGAGCGGCTCATCCGAACGCAAGACTATGCCGAGGGGCCGCGCGCGTTCGTAGAAAAGCGTCCGCCGCAATGGACGGGGCGTTGAGAGGCACCTGAATGGCTGGCGACACTCGCTTCGGCATTCCGCATTTTGAAGATGTCGCGCTGGATATGCGCATGTTCCTAACGTTCGAGGCCGTTGCGCGGCTTTGTTCGTTCACGGCCGCTGCGCGAGACCTTGATCGTGGCCAGCCTTGGGTTTCTGAACAGATCGCGAGGCTCGAGGCGCAGCTTGGACAGCAATTGTTCGTCCGGTCATCGCGCCGCGTTCAGCTGACAGCGCTTGGTCAGGCTCTGCTGCCGAGCGCGCGCGAGATTGCGGCTGCCATGTCCGACGCCCAAGCCCATGCCGCCGGTGTCCGAACGCTGATGACGCACCGGGTGCGGATCGGAGCGTGCCGCAAGCTCGCTGCCGATCCCCACCGGCGACGATTGATCGAGCAGTTCCTGCGGCGCAATCCGACAGTGGATGTCTCGATCATCAACGACGACACCCCTGCGTTACTGCGGATGCTTCGGGATCGTGAGATCGATCTGGTCATCACATTTGGTGAGAGTGTCGAGGGAGCGGAGCGCGTCGAAGCGATGACGCTGGCACGCTACGAGGCGCAGTTGCTGGTGCCGCCGACCGACCCGCTAACGCGACACAAGGTCGTCACGGCGGCTTCGCTGGCGGGCAGGGCTGTGGTGTGTGGGCCGGTACGCGGTGATCCGCAGCTTCATGCCCGCGTGTTCCGAGCAATTGAGGGTTTCGACAAATTTTGCGTGGAGGCGCCGGAATCGGATTCCCGCGCGATCAACGCCTTTGCGACGCAGCGCGGCTTGCCGTCGCTACGTTGGGGGCGGCCGGGCGGGTCGCGCCGGACGTTGGACGGCGGCGTTGCGATCCCCATCGTTGATCCCCCGATCAGCTGCACACTGGTGCTGGCGCGGTGCCGCGGGCTGTTGCCCGGGACCGCCGCCGACCGGGTCTGGCGGCTGGCGCGGATGCTGTACTGCGCGCCGGAAGACGAAGACACGAGGCAGGCCATCGCATCGTGACGACAGTATTTGAACCGCGCCTCGCGGTCTGCTTCGCAGTCGTTGCCGAACACAAGTCCTTCACAGGCGCAGCCGAGCTGATGGGCCTGTCGCAGCCGTCGATTTCCGAACAGATTCTGAAGCTGGAGAGCCAACTCGGCTTCTCGCTGTTCGCGCGCACGTCGCGCGCCGTCGAGCTTACGGTGGAGGGGATCGCGTTCTTGCCGCACGCGCAGCGCATCACTCATGCTCATAACGAAGGACGCCGCTTCATCGACATGGTGCGCTCGGGCGTCAACGGCACGCTTCGTCTCGGCACTCTCGCCCTGACGCGGGAAGTCCCGGAGCGTATCGCCCTGATCGACGGTTTCGTTGCGGCTGCCCCGTGGACGCGTCTGGAAATAGTCGATGGCCCGCACTCGTTTCGCGAAATGCTGCGGGCGGGAGAGGTCGATGCCTTTATAGGCTTCTACTATCCCACGGATTCAAACGGCGAGTTCGAGATGCGCCCGATTCATCGCAGTATCGCGCATCTGCTCGTGCCGACGGCGCACCGACTTGCAGAAAGCACGACGCTCGCCATCCAAGATCTCCCGGGCGAGCGACTAGTGACCTTTCCGCGTGGCGACGATCCTGCGCTCTACGACCTGATCTACACGCGTTTCGCGGCGGCGGGAGTCCAGTTAGTCCAGGGGCCTGAGTCCAACCGGAGGACGATCGAGGATTTCGCGCGAGCGCGCGGCCATCTAACGATCAAATGGCGATCGATCGTCGCGGCGCGCAAGCTGCTGGACGGCGTTATCGGAATCCCGATGTCCGGTGCACCGCTGACGACTACGCTCGCGCTATTCCGAAAGCGAGATTCCGCCAATCCGGCGGTCGATCTGTTGTGGCAGATGGCAACCAGCTATGCGCCCGAACCGCGCGAAGGCTGAGCCATTGCCGCTAGCTATCGATGCTTCACCCAACTGATTGGCGTGTGAACAGGGCCCAACCTACCGTCCACTGACAGAGAACCGCGGGTTCCAACAGGAGAGGGTAAATGGGGAAATCAGATTTTCGATGGGTTGGTGCGCTGTTGCTCGCCTCGACAGCGCTCGGATGGAGTGTTCCGGCGATGGCGCAGAACGCACCGGATTCGGCGCCGGCCACCGCTGCGCCTGACACCGATGATATTGTCGTTACCGCGCAGCGTCGCAGTGAGCGGCTGCAAGATGTGCCGATCTCCGTAACTGCGATCGAGGCCATTCAGTTGGCGCGCAGCGGTATCGATTCCACCGCCAAGCTCACGCAGGTCGCACCGGCGCTGAACTTCACTCAATCTGCTTTCGCACCCCAGGCGACGATCCGCGGCGTCGGCACGCGCGGCGTGAATGCGGGCGATGAGTCCGTCGTGCCGATCTTCATCGACGGTGTATATCAGCCGTTCCAGCTCGCCTCGTTCTTCGACCTGAGCGACGTGTCACGCATTGAGGTACTGCGCGGGCCGCAGAGTACACTCTACGGCCGCAATGCCACCGGCGGTGCGATCAACATTATCACACGCGAGCCGACCGCCGATCCGACGGCGGAGCTGAACTTCCGCTACGGCCGGTTCAACATGACCGACTTGAGCGGCTACGTCTCTTTCGGCAGCGATCGGATCGCGACCAGCATCGCGGGTCGTTGGCGGCGTGATGATGGCTATGCCCGCGATATCATTTCAGGGGCGAAGCTCGCCAGGATCGACAACGTATCACTGCACTGGAAAACGGTCGCGCACCCCACCGATACTTTCACCGCTACGCTAGGCGTATTGTATCGCAACGGACGCGACAATACGAGCAGCGCAATCCAGCCGATCAATCGCAACACGACTGCGCTTCGCGTCGATCCGACGGCGGTCGTCCCGACCGAGCCCTATCAGAGTTCGCTCGGTTTTTATCCCGACATCCAGACAATCCTGACGAACGTCTCGCTGAATCTCGCTTGGGACGTTGGCCCGGTCACGCTGCACTCGATATCCGGGTACACCAGCGGCATCGTAAAAGGGACGAACGATTCGGATGCGCTGCTGCCGCTCGCATCGCAGCTTAGGTTCTTCACCTATGGAAAATCACTCTACCAGGAGATCTATGGCACGGCCACGGTTGGGCCAGTCGATCTGACGGTGGGCGGGGTATATTTCCACGATGCGTCGCGTTCCAATCCTTCGGAGTCCGAAGCGCGCAATCTGACGACGTTGCAGGTTACCAAAACCGACACCTATTCGCGTCTTTTAACCGATTCCTTTGCCGGCTACGTCGACGCCAAGATCTCATTTACGAAACAGATCATCCTCATTTTGGGCGGTCGCTACACTTCGGAGACCAAGGCTTTCTCGACGAGTTCGACTTCGCTCAACGAAAGCACCAACGTGTCGACGCTGACCGGCCCCATATTCAATCACAAAACCTGGTCGCGTTTCACACCGACCGGAACGCTGTCCTATCAGCCGACCGATGCGGTCAACCTGTATTTCAAGGTGGGTAAAGGATTCAAATCGGGCCTTTTCAACGCAGGTAGCTTGATCTTGACGCCAGTCGATCCCGAAGACATCACGCAATATGAAGTTGGTGCGAAGCTGAAGATCCTGCGCGGTGTTCAACTCAATCTTGCCGGGTATCGCAGCAATCAGAACGGTGTTCAGCTAACGGCGCGCGATCCGGTCACGGGGCAGACCTTCCTACAAAACGCAGCGTCGACGGAGATCACGGGTTTCGAAGCGGAGTTGCAGTGGCGCGTGACGCCCGCGTTCAACTTGCGCGCAGCCGCGACGGGACTTCGCGGCAAATTCACCAGCTTCCCGAACGCGTCGGTCACGATCCCGTCTACGTCGGTGAATCCTGTCCCCGCAACCGCTTGCGTTCCGGGCACCGGCACCGCGATACCGGGCAACCGCTCGCTGATCTGCGACGTCTCCGGCAAGAACATCATCCGTACGCCCTTCGTGACGCTGAACTTCGGCGGCGACTATCGTCTGGATGTCGGAAGCGGTGCCGTCACCTTTGCCGGAAATATCTTTCATGCGGGATTGAGCTACTGGGACCCGCTAAATCGCCTTCGGGAGCCGCCTTACACGCAAGCCAACGGCAGCATAACCTACCAGCCGGCACATGCGAACTGGCATATCGGAGTGTGGGGCGAGAACCTGACCAACAGCAAGAACCATCTGTCGATCGTTACTTCGGGGACGGGTGAGAACCAGAGCTTCGTACGGCCGATTTCATACGGCCTTGAAGTTGGCGTGAGGCTGTAATGGCCGGCGCGGTCTGTCACCTCGACGGACCGCGCCGCAGTCGTCTCAGGTTGCGATAGCGCCAAGACGGCGGAGTCGCCCGATCTCGCCCGCGTCCACCCCGAGTATGCGCGTCAAGCCGGCTTCGGTATCCTGTCCCAGTGTTGGCGGGGCGCGGTAAGCCGTGAGTGGCTCACCGTGAAAGCGGACAGGGTTGGTCAATATCTCGATTTCGCCGGCATGGGCATGCTGCACTTTCGTACTGAGGCCGCGATGCTTGACCTGTGGATCCGCAAAAGTCTGGTCGAGAGAGTATATAGGCGCTGCGATGATGCTTGCCGCGACAAGGGCCTCGTAAAGTTCAGTCACGTGTCGCTCAGCGAAGCGCACAGCGAGCAACGGGATTAATAAATCAGCGTTTATGGCGCGGTCGGCACGTTTGACGAAGCGCGGATCGGCGGCCACCTCGGTAATGCCGAGCACATCGCAAAGCCGCACAAAATCGGGATCGGCACTCGCCTGACAATTGATTAGCCCATCGGCACATTCGAAAATCTGCGCAGGTACGGAACCGGTAATGCGATTGCCGGTGCGGTGCGGCGCCGTGCCGGTCATGAAATATTCGGCTGCCTTGGCGGTCATCACCGAAACCGTCGAATCGAGCAATGCGAGATCGATGAACTGCCCGCCGTGACCCTGAACCTCTCGGGCGCGAAGCGCCGCCAAGATCGCGGAGACTGCGTAGAATCCCGTCACCATGTCCGCCATCACGATCCCGCTGCGAACGGGAGGCCCGTCCGGTTCGCCCGTGACGCTCATCAGCCCGGACATCGACTGGAACACGATGTCGGTGCCGGGGCGCGGAGCGTAGGGCCCCGTCTGGCCGAACCCGGTAATCGATAGATAGATGACATTAGGGTTGAGCGCCCGAATCGTGTCGTAATCCAGCCCGTATCGCGCGAGCGTGCCTACCTTGTAATTCTCGACGAACACATCGCATTTGCGGGCGAGGTCACGGATCAACGCCGCGCCTTCGGCGATCTGGAAGTCGATCGCCAGTGAGTATTTGTTGCGGTTGACCGAAACATAGCCTGGCGCTTCGGGTGCGGCGGGGCTTGGATTTCCCATTTCATCGATCAGCCAGGGCGGGCCATAGTGGCGAAATTCGTCGCCGCGTCCCGGCCGCTCGATCTTAAACACCTCGGCGCCGAAATCTCCCAGCATCTGCGTTGCGAATGGCGCTGCGAACAGGCGGCCCATGTCGAGGATGCGAACTCCGTCGAGTGGCAATGGCGCGCCGAACATGCGTCTTCTCTCCCTGTGTGCTCTCGTGGTCGGTCTAGCCGCGCACCTTGCAGAAGCGCCAATCGGAGCGCCGCGCAGTCGATCGGCGGTGGTGATGAACGGGTCGATTCATCGCTCCGGCCTATCGGTGGTCGCAGCGACCTATTGGTCGCGGCTGCCCCAGCCCGATAGCGTCCGGATCCATAATATGGAATCGGAGAAGAGGGTGTCACCAATCGAAACGGGCCAGGAACGAGCCGTACCGGGTGCGTGGCGTGCGGTTGCGTTGCTGACGCTTCTCTACGTCTTCAACAAGGCGGACTCGATCGTGCTCGCGCCGCTGGTGCAGCCGATCAAACATGAACTCGGCATCGGCGACTTTCAGATGGGGCTGCTCCTGGGACCGGCCTTCGCAATCTTCTACGGTTTGTGCGGACTGCCGATGGGCTGGATCGTCGACCATCGTCCGCTGCGCCGCGTCGTCTATTGGGGCGTGACGGTCTGGTCGATCGCGACCGCCGCATGCGGCTTGGTGACGGGCTTTGTGGGCCTGGCGCTCGCGCGCATGATGGTGGGCGCCGGTGAAGCGACGCTGTCACCGTCGTCGTATAAGCTCATCTCGCAACTTTTCCCGCGCAACAAGATCGCGCTGCCGCTCTCGATGTATGCGGCCGGCTCCTCGATCGGTCTCGGCTTCGCACTTTATCTCGGCGGTTTGGCGGCGCGGCTGTCGAGCGAAGGGAGCGGCCTCGCGTTGCCAGGTCTCGGCTTTCTCAGCGCTTGGAAGATCCTCTTTCTGGCGTTGGGATTGCCCGGCTTGCTGCTGGCGCTGCTGGCGTTCCGCCTCCCTGTGCCAGTCGGTGGCGAGCCCACACAAGCGGGCGATGTTGCGTCGAAGGCGCGCGGATCCGTCTTCGCGTTCATGCTACGCGAATGGCGCGTCATGTTGCCGATCTTTGGCTGCTTCTGCGCGATCGGAACCGGCTCGATCGCGCTATTGCAGTGGATGCCGACCTATATGCTGCGCACCTATCACCTCGATCAGGGGACGATCGGACTCGGGCTGGGCGCCATGCTGTTCGCGGCCGGACTGACGGGGCATTTGATCTCTGGCATGGTCGTCGATGCGATCCACACCCGCGGATTGCCGAATGGCGGATTAATCTTTGGAACAGTCGCGACAGTCATCGGGATGCCTTGCGGGATACTTGCGCTGCTGGGCGGGTCGCTATGGATCTACTGGCCACTAATGACGGTTACTTACACGTTGTTCATTCCCTTCTCCGGCTATGCCGCCGCCGCAGTCCAGCTCGCGACGCCGGTCGAGATGCGCGGCCGCATGTCGGCGGTTTTCCTGCTGCTGGCGAGTGCCACCGGTCAGTTGATAGGCCCCACCGCAGTCGGTTTCTTCACGCAATATGTCTTCCGGGACGAAGCGATGATCGGCGCGTCGATGGCGGCGGTCTGCGCGGTTGTTCTCGCCGTCGTTCTCGCCAGTACCATGCCGGTTCTCTTTGGTCGCCGCCGCGCCACGCGGGCGCCGGCAGCAGCACCATCACTTTGAGGGAGGCCCCATGAATTTCGCATTGTCTTCGGATCAACAGGCGCTGCTCGACGGCCTCGCCCCGATCCTTGCGCGGCACCAGGAGATGCCGCGCGAAGGACGGCTCAGCCGGCATTATTACGATCACGGTCTGGACCAGGCGCTCGCCGACGGCGGGTTTCTCGACATCGCGAGCGTCGAGGAATTCTCTCCGCTCGAGGCAGCGCTGGTCGTCGATGCGATTGGTACGTTGCCATCGGTGGTGGAGGCGGCGACGACGCTCCTCGTGGCGCCGAAAGTCCTGCCGTCGGGATTTCCGCGCCCGGTCACATTGATTTCCGGTCCGCTGCATTTTCCGCAACGTTACCTGCCGGTCGCGAAGATCGCTTTATATCAATTTGAAGGCGACCTGCTCGCGATCGAGGTCGATCCTGACAATGTCGAGCTGGCGGATTCGATCTTCGCCTATCCCTATGGCCGCTTTCGTCAGCTTCCCGATCTGGACAAGGCGACAAGGCTCGGCCCGGACAAGATCCCGATCCTGCAACAATGGTGGCGCGTGGCGCTCGCGGTCGAAGCTGGGCGGGCAATGGAGCAGGCCGTAAACTTCACCGTCGACTATGTGCGGGAGCGGCATCTGTTCGGTCGCGCGTTGGGATCGTTCCAGACGGTACAGCACCGGCTCGCGGAAGGGCACCAATACGCGCGGGGCGCGCGCTATCTGGCGCTGCGGGCCGCTTGGAGCAGTGACCCCGTTGATGCCGCGACGGCGGCCACATACGCCCAGATCCACATCGACCAGACGCGCTTTGACACGCATCAGTTCAATGGCGGCATGGGGATCAGCAACGAGCATTTGCTGCACTTCTGGACTTACAGGATGCGCGCGCTCGAAAGCGAGATGGGCGGCCCGGGTGGCAACGCTGTAGCGGTGTCGCGCCTTGCCTTCGCTGCCTGAATCAGGAGACTGACATGGAATTTGGCTGGCCAGAAGCTCAACGTAAATATCGTGAGCGTGTACGATCGATCATCGATCGCGACCTCCCCGAGGATTGGCCAGAAATCCACCGCCACGGGCTCGCTTCGCCCGAGCAGGCAAAGGCAGGCCGCGTGTTCGCAGGCAAGCTGGCAAAGGAGGGGTTGCTTGTTCAGCATTGGCCGAAGGAATTCGGCGGCGGGGACGGCGAACCCTGGGAGCATTTCATCCTGGGTGAAGAGATGTGGCCGCGCGGCGAACCGCGCGGTCCGCAATATATGAACGTCAATTGGCTCGGGCCGGCGCTGATGAAATACGCCAGTGCCGAGCAGCGCGAGCGCTTCCTGCCGCCCATTATCGCCGGCGACGTCATCTGGTGTCAGCTTTTTTCCGAACCATCGGCCGGCTCCGATCTTGCAGCAATGCAGACGAAATCGGTTCGTGTAGGCGAAGAATATGTCGTCAACGGAATGAAGGTGTGGACGTCTTATGCGCGGCTTGCCGAATGGGGTTTCCTACTCACCCGGTCGGGCCCCGCAAGACGTGACATCACGATCCTGCTGGTCGATATGAAATCGCCGGGCATCACGATCCGGCCCTTCCCCGGTATCGTCGAGGACGGGCACCTGCACGAGGTCTATTTCGACAATGTTCGGGTGCATGTCGAAAATCGGCTATTTGAGGAAAATCGCGGTTGGGAACCGGTGACCTACGCGCTCAATTACGAGCGCGTCGGTGTGCAGCGTTATCAGATTATCCACGATGCGATGCATCAGGCGGTAAAGGAGCTGAAACGTCGCGGAACATTCGACAACGATCCGCTCGTCCAGCGCGACGCTGGGATCGTGCTGGCGAAGTGCGAGGCTTCGCGACTGATATCCTATGAAGTGGTAGACCAGCGGGCGCGCAACCTGCCGCCGAGCGAAGATGCGAGCGTCGCGCGGATGTCGGCGAAGGAATGCATCATGGCCTTCAACGACTTCGTTTCGACATGGATGCCGGAGGTGCTATCCGAAGAGCCGATCGGCGGGGATTGGCAATTGTCCTGGGCGCACAGCTTCACGATCGCCAGCGCGATTGCAGCGGGCGCGTACGAGATCCAGTGCGATATCGTGGCAACGCGGCAACTGGGCCTGCCGCGCGGGGCATAGTTACCGCGCGAAATGCGTCGCCAGCAGCGCACGGATCGCGGCGACCATCGCGATTGGCTGTTCCAGCAGCACGTGATGGCCGGCTGCAGGGATCGCGACCGCGGGCGTTCCCGGTGGCGCGACCTTCAGGAAACGCGCGACGTCGCGCGGTCCCATAACCGGCGATTCCGCGCCGTGGATCTGAGCGACGCGACAGGGCAGGTCGCTGAACCGCGTAGCGGCGCGCGCGGCACCGAGGGATGACGGTAAGTCGGGATCTACGCGCCACGACCAACCGCCGGCGACGGGCGCAACCGCGTGTTCGGCGACATGATCGAGGATGTAGCGATCGACCCCCGGCCCCGTCGGCATCGGACGAAACCGGCTGACCAGAGCATTACGATCTTGCATTACCGTAAGCTCGCGTGGCGAGCGGCCTGCGGCCGGCGCGTCGCTGACCCGTTCGGCCGCGATTGGCCCGGCATCGATTATGATCAACCCGCTCAGCACGCTATTGTCGTGATGCGCCAGTTCCGCACCGATGTGGCCGCCCAACGAATGACCGATGATGACGGGCTTCTGGCCGGTTTCCTCCATGAGTCGTTCCGCTACCGCGCGCGCTTCGAGCAGGAATGTCTCGATTGTGTAAAGGGGCCGCCACGAGGAGCCTCCCATCCCGGAAAAGCCGAGGGCGGTAACGTCGTAATCCGTCGCGAGCAGCGGTGCGGTGAAATGCCACCAGGATATGTTCGCACGGTGCCCGTGCAAAAGGAGTAAGGGTACTCCGCGCCCGGCGCCCCATTGTTCGATCTCGAGAATGGCGTTTGCAACGGATATGGTGGAACGCTGCGGCGCGAAAGCAATGGCGTCGCGAAACCAGAGGGGCGCAGGCATCACGCCCTGACCGGCGTCAGCAGCGTGCCGTCCGTAAGGAATCGCGCGATATTCGCGACGACGAGGTCGTTGAGCCGCTCCGCTGCGTCGAAGGTGTAAGCGCCGGCGTGTGGGGAAAGAAGCACATTGGGAACGTTCGCCCATCGTGACGCCGGTGTGGGCTCCTCTACGAAGACGTCGAGAGCCGCTGCACCCAATCTTCCTTCCACGAGCGCATTGCAAAGAGCATCCTCGTCTACGATCGGCCCGCGTGCGACATTAATGAGCAGGCCATCGGGGCCGAGCGCATCAATCACCGTGCGATCGACCAGTCCGCGAGTCTCTTCGGATAGGGGCAGGGTGAGAACCAGAACATCGCTCTGCTCTGCAAGCGCCCTGAGCGTTGTCGCGCGGGGATACGAGGCTTTGGGTTTCTCGCGCGGCCCCCACCATGCCACCTCTGCACCGATAGCGCGAAATAGCCGGGCGGCGCGTTGGCCAATGCTTCCGAGACCGACAATGCCGACGTTCGACCGGAACAGCGAGCGACGTCGTTCGCCGCGGTTCGCTGCGGTCCAGCCACCGCCGCGCACGAGCGCGTCACCCCCCTGAATGCGGCGCAAGGATGCGAGGGCCAGCGCGAGCGAGAGTTCCGCGACGTCATCGGTTCCGGCCCCAGGTGCATTCGCGAGCAAGATGCCACGCTGTGTCAGCAATCCAGTATCGATTGCATCGTAGCCAGCGCTCATACAGACAATTGCGCCAAGCGCAGGCAATTGATCCAGCACCGCTGCGTTGAAAGGTATCGTGCCGATCGACGCAATTACTCGGACGCGGTGCGCAACCGACGGAGTGCGGTTCAGATCTTCCAACGAACAGATTTCGGCGATCGTCTTAAGCCGCGGTGAAATACGATTGAGAAGGGGATGTAGCAAGAGGATCGCCGGAGGTGCGGATGTCATCTCCATTGATAGGACTCCTGTTCAGTTAAGATATCCGGTTTTCTAACGTCTCTCAGTGTGAAAGCGGTAGCTTCGTTGCCAAAACGATCCCTTTCCGCTTCGATCATGTAGTTTCTCATCATCTGGCACGGTTTGAGCGGCTTAAACATTATGAGGACCGGGCGGTCCATAAGGGATATCGTTCCGCTGGGCTTGGCGACATAGGGAAATGTTGTGAGGGGAGGGTATTGACGCGGGATCGCATCAGCGATGCCGCAGGCCCGCTATTAAAACGCGAACGTTCCGAGCAAGCATTCAGCGGACCCGAAGCTCGATTCTCTCGCTCTCGGAGTGGACGGTGACGATAGGCGGATATTCGGTCAGTCGCCAGCTCCGAAACTCGACTTTATACCGCTCGACAGGCTGGTCGTCAGCAGGACCAACATGTGCTTCGCGAAGCGTCCTCCCGATTTTGCCGATGTCTTGCCGAGCGTGCGCAAAGCGGGCAGCCAACCGGTCTGGGTCTGCCGTTTACGACGGCGTCGTGATGGTTGAGGCTACCAATTCGCTGGCGCCGAGTCCCTCTTTTACCGGTAACGAAATCGTCGGCGGATTGCGGCGCTGGACGGCCGCCTGCATCGTCGCCGCGGAAGGGCGCGCGGCTGGAGAGGCCATCCAGCCGCTCACTTGCGCGATCCCCGAAGATTCCGAGGACGCCCGACGGATGAAAGACGCGCGGGTTTTGTCCCGCGCGTCTTTCTACGTACCGACGAGACACGAGCAAACCTCGCGAACCCCTGAAAGGCGGCCCCGCGTACTCGCGACCTTCGGGTGTTCGGAAGACCCTTTTTGCTAAGCCGGTTGCCCGTCCCCCCTACCGGCACAAATTCTCTCAGAAGACAATGCCGGCGATCTTCAGATCGAGGATTTCATCATCGCTGTAGCCAAGGCTGGTGAGCACTCCGTCGCTGTCGGCGCCAAGCTCAGGGCCGCGCTGCGGCGTCACCGCTTCTCGATCGAATTGCACGGGAACGCTGACCATCTTGAGACTGCGACCATCGCCATAATCGACATCCTGGATGAAGCGGTTTGCCAATGCGGACTCGTCAGAGGCAAGCTCTCCAACCTTTTGCACGACGTCCCATTGCCCGTCCTGAGTAGCCAGTCGGTCGCGCCACTCCGAAAGCGTTCCGGTGGCGAAAACCTCATCCAAAACCGCGACGCACGCGCTTATGTTCGCGACGCGGTCAGGCTCTTTTTCGAAGCGCGGGTCCGTCGCGAGATCCGGGCGACCGATTGCGACGCAGAGACCCGGCCAATAGCGTTGGCCTTGCAACATGCAGAGTGAAACGAAGCGCCCGTCCGAGGTGCGATAGGTGTTGACCAGCGGATTGGGCAGGACGAGACGTCCGGGCTTCGGCATTTCTTCGAGCCCGGCCAATGACGAGCCGACAATACCAGGCTGCATTGCCCACATGCCGGTGGCGAGGAGAGAGGCATCGACCACGGACGCTTTGCCGGTCATCGCGCGCTGCGCAATTGCCGCGGCGATACCGCCAGCGAAGATGGCCCCGCTAAGTCCGTCGCCAAAAGCACCTCCAGGCATCCCGACCGGATATGGCTGGCCTGCCGGTGTCACAGCGGACGCAATTCCGCAGCGCGCCCAGAAAGAGATATTATCATAGCCTCCCTTTTCGGCATCGGGCCCATGAGCGCCTTGTCCGCTGCCGACGGCGTAAATGAGATTGGGATGTCGCGCGGTTATGGCATCGACATCGATGCTCATGGACCGTCGCGCGGCCGGCAGCAGGTTGGTCAGAAAGACATCGGCGTCGGCGAGCAGTTTATGCAGCACATCGAGCGCGCCCTCCAGCTTCAGATCCAGTGTGATGCTGCGCTTGCCGCGATTGAAGATCTCGAACATAAAATTCAGACCGTTGGTCTCGCCAAGACCACCGGTTACGAGGCCGCGGATGGGATCACCCGTTGGCGGCTCAACCTTGATGACATCGGCACCCAGATCAGCCAGCACCGCGCCGGCTGAAGGCACAAATGCCCACATTGCGACCTCGACGACTTTGATACCTTCCAGAGGTCTGCTCATGCTCACATACTCCGTGTGACGAGAAGTTGAGGGTCGCCGATCGGTGCGCTGGCACCCCCCGCGCTTACAGTTGAGGGTGGGTCAGTTTTTATTGAGGCGCTCCGCGCTTGCGCGCAAGGCCGAGGTCGGATCGTGCCCGGCGGGCGACGGGGGTGACAGCTGCAGGCGTCCGCCATCGACAAGGATAGTGGCCCCGGTCACATAAGAGCCCGCGCGCGAAGACAGGAAGATCGCCGCGCCAGCGATATCTTCCGGCTCGCCGATCCGCTTGAGGGGTACCGAACCGACAATATGTACCATCGCCTGCTCGTCCGCCACCACCGGCGCCGAGCTGAAGCTGCGGATGAAACCCGGCGCTACGCAATTGACGCGAATCTTCTCGCCGACCAGTTCGTCGGCGAGACAGCGCGCCATGTGGGACACTCCGGCTTTGGCCGCGGCATATGCCATCAAATTTGGGCTCGGCGCATGACCGGCGATGGAGCCAACGAGAACAATCGATCCGCCGCCTTGTGCGGCAATGGCCGGACGCAGAGCTTGGACGAGCCGAAAGTTGTGGTGAATATTGGTATTGAGAATCTGGGTGAACGTGTCGGGCGGCGTTTGAACCGACGGGCCGATGAACGGCAGGACTGCCGCGTTGCAAACCAGAATATCGACGCTGCCAAAAGCCTCGATCGCGTCTTCGGCGAACCGCTGTATGTCAGCGAGATCGTCGAGATCGCAGGTCGCGCCTTTGGCGACGGGAGCACCGTCTTTTCCGTAGCGCGTGTCCAATTCGGCGGCGAAGGCTGAACAGTCCTCCGCGTTGCGGCTGGAGACAACGACCCGAGCGCCGTGCGCGGTCATCTGCTCCGCAATGCCCCGGCCGATTCCTTTCGTGGCTCCTGTGATGACGGCGACTTTGCCGGTCAGATCGAAAAGGCTCATGGAAAAGGCGTCCCTTAGTTGGCGAACAGGCCGCACACGAGCGACCACGGCCTAGAGCGGTGCTCGCGCAAGTCGTAGGCATTGTGGATCATCGATCGTCGCGATCGCACTTCGTCCATCCTCTCGCGTCACTGTCATTTTGTTTTCGAATTCGACGTCACCGGGCACTGAGTGAGCGACGCACTGATGATAGTCCCGCGACGATAATAGATTATTGACCGCTCGGTCAATTGCCTTGACCGAACGGTCCAAATATCGGATGCCTTCGCCAGAGCCAGCACAAAGCGGGCCATAAAAGGGGAGGTTGATTTATGAAGTTTGCCGCTGGCCGTTCGTCACTCATCGCACTCGGCGTCGCCCTTTGGGCTACAGCCGCCAATGCCCAAAGCGCACCGTCTACCGTTCCGACACCGCCCGACAAAACCGTTGAGCCGAGCAGCTCGGCTGGCCTGCAGGATATCGTTGTAACTGCACGTAAAATCTCCGAAAATCTTCAAGCAGTTCCGGTCGCCGTCACCGCCTATTCGGGCGCGAATCTTGTGCAGCAGAATGCCGTCCGAATCCCCGACCTCGCTCGCCTCACCCCGGGCTTCACACTCAAGATTGCAAGCTCGACCCCAGTTGCGGTCAACTTGCAAATTCGCGGCCAGTATCAAAGCGACGTGCTCGCGACTCTTGACCCATCAGTCGGAACCTATGTCGACGGTTTGTACTGGGGACGCGCCTACGGCTTGACGGCTGATCTGCTGGATGTTCGCAGCGCGCAGATTCTGCGTGGGCCACAGGGCACGCTCTTCGGGCGTAACACGACGGGCGGCGCGATCCTGATGGAAACCAACAACCCCGATCTCGACAACATCAGCGGAAAAGTATCGGCGACGTATGGCCGGTTCAACGAACGCTCGGTCACCGGCATCCTCAATTTCCCGCTCATTACGGATCGGCTGGCCATTCGCGGTGCGATTACCGCAACCAAGCGGGACGGGTTTTATCACGAACTCAACACCGGCACCGACATGGCCAATCGCAACAGCTGGACGGCGCGGATCAAGATTCTCGGCCAGGTGACCGACACGTTGAGCGTGCTGCTCAGCGGCGAACATTTCCACACCGATTTCCAGGCGCGGCCATTCCAAACGGCATACATCAGCCCCAGTTCAGCCGCCAATTTGGAGGCCTATTTCGAAGCGAACGGCCCCGCCGCCCCAGCCGTGGCCGTGCCAGGCGGCTACGCCCTGTTTCAGAACTACATCGCATCGGTAGCCGGCACGGACAATGTCAGGCTCAACTCATTGATGCCCGCCTTCGCAACCACCAATACCGCAAGCGCGACGATAACGCTGGATACGTTTTTCGGAGCATTGAAGTTTATCGGCGGGTACCGGGGCGTGAAAGCCAGCACGACCAATGACCTGGAAGGCGCGCCCTACAATATCGTGACTTCCGTCGGAGCGCAGGATCTGAAGCAATATTCCGGCGAATTTCAGATCACGGGAAAGGCATTCCATGATTTCCTGGATTTCACGAGTGGCGTATTTTACTTCAACGAAAGCGGCATAGATCAGTCTCGTGCAATCTTTCTCCCGCGTCTCTCCGCGGTTCAAACCGCCGCGCTGTTCATTGGCGACGTGGCGACCGACAGCATGGGCCTCTATGCGCAAGGGACGGCGCACTTTACCGACAAGCTCTCCTTCACCGGCGGTTTGCGCTATTCGGTCGAGGACAAGGGAATTGTTCTCACCAATCAAACCCGCACGGCGGATGCCAGCAATACACTGGTCGCCTGTTCGATCACCGGCGCAGACCCGGTCACGTGCCGTGCCCAGCGGCGCGACAGTTTTGACGGCGTCTCCTACACCGCAGGGCTCAATTTCCAGATTACCCCCGACATTCTGGTCTATGCCAAGACGAGCAAGGGCTTCCGTTCCGGCGGCGAGAATCTGCGCGCTGCAGGGGGTTTGAGCAACTTTCTTCCGTTCCGGCCGGAAACGGCGCGCGAGCACGAAATCGGCTTCAAGACCGAATTTTTCGATCGGCGTTTGCGGCTCAACGTCGCGGCATTTCTCAGCGACGTGAGCGATATCCAGCGCAACACGATCGTGACCAGCGCGACAGGTACTGCGACAATCGTCGGCAACGCGGGCAAGGCGCGGTTCTACGGCGGCGAGGCGGAGCTGACGGCGATTCTGTTCGACGGCTTCACGCTGTCGGCAAACGGCGCCCATGTGAAACCCAAATACGTCAGCTACGTCGACCCTGGCACCGGTTTTGACCGCTCGCGAGAGCGTTTTGAGCAAGTGCCGGAATGGACATTCAGCGTTGCCGGCACCTACGAAAAAGAGCTGAGCTTCGGAAAGGCGACGCTCAATGCGAATTACGCGTGGCAGGGGACAACGGCGATCGCGCCGTTCAACTATTATGTCGACGGCGCAGGGGTCTATCATGATGCGACGGACGGTTCCGTGCTCACTGCCACCGACGCCGTCGCGACAAAGGCCGCGAGTACACTTCCGGCCGGTGGAACGCTCAACGCCCGGGCCGCTATCTCGCTGATGGACGATCGTCTGGAACTGGCGATCTTTGGTCGAAATATTTTGAACCGCCGGGTCAACGAAAACGCGCTGCTGTTCGGGGCGCCGTTGAGCGTCGTCAGCGTGCAACGCAACGATCCCGCAACGTATGGCGTCACCGTGAGCTACAATTTCGGCGCGAAATAGACTTAGACTTCAACCCTTTTGGCGTCCTGCTTTTCCTCCCAGGTGCGCTGATCGTGAGGCGAGCATACCGGAAGCGGTGTGCTCGCCTTTTTTTAGTGGGTCGGGAAACGTGTGGCCGTGGCTGACCGCCACGCCGCATCACCGCGTCTCGGTCAACGGTCCGACGGAGCTCGCATCCGAGATCTCGCGACTGCGCGAGGAAGCCGGATTAACGTTATCACACAAATCCGGCGAGGCAGACCGCACGCCGGACGCGCCTTCACCGCTTAGTTCTAGCCGGCGTTTCTGTTGTCAGCGCGGTCCCGAGCGCTCGTTCATGCCGTAGCCGGTTTCGCCATCCAAGGTATATTCGGTGACCGCCTGGCGCATGACCATGGTCGCTTCGGGATCGATGCCCCAGCGGGGGGCGTGCGTCGTTCCCCAAGCCGGCATCGACCACCAGAACAGTCGCTTGTCACGGCCAACGATGCGGGTCAGACCGAGCTGGTCGCAGGCGAGTTCGATCGCATAGTCGCCTTGATCGGGGTCATAGCTCATGCGCGGCGCGTCGAGCACACGGTTGGGGTACATGATGCCGTCTTTGTAGACGTAGCCTTCGCTGAAAAAGAAACCTCCGTCGGGTCGCGGAAAGGTTTGTATTCCAAAAGCTGTTCCGCTGGGAAAGACGCCGGCGAGCCAGGTATGACCCGCCATGCCGCCGAGCTTGCGAACGCCGCGCACGTGTCCGCGCAGCCCGTATCCGTCGAAGTCGTAGGACTTTCCCTCAAAGCGCAAATGGCCCATTGCGTGGAACATTTGGTCGAAGCGATACGATTCCGAACTCATGCCGGCGGGAAGGCGCGCCGCAAGCCAAAGCCCCGCTTCGCCTGCCACAGCCTCTGCGGCTTCGGGCAGCAGGCCACCCTGCATGTAGATGGGCGCGACCATCGTCGCCTGCGCAACCAGCGTAACCGTTGTCGTTGCGGTTTCGTCGGTGATGACACCAGCCACCAGCGCCTCCTTGTCCGTAGCCCAGACCGGCAAATCCTCGATAGCATATGTCCACTTGCGGAAAGGCACATCGCAGATGAGCTCGACATGCTTGCTACGCGCTATCTGCGGATTGTCCGAAAGCGCGGCTTCATCGGCGCGTTGCCGGAGTATCCGCCCGTCGGGCAGAAACACCGTGACCATCGCGAACATCGACCCGCTTTGCAGGATCGGATGGATGTTGAAGGCGATATTGCGGGCGGAATCGAAAAACCACACGTTGAGGGTCTCAATGGCGCTCGGGTCCTCCGGCAACGGCCCGGTCAGAATATGATCCTGCTCGGGTCGGAGGCCCCATGAAAAGGGGTCGGACACGTCGCTGTAGAGATCGGTGGATTTGGTCGGCACGACGCCGGGTGGGAGCAGTTGAGGGCGACTCATCGCAGTCTCCTTTGTTGAGGATCGAGAAAAATCAGGCTCCGCAGCCGCCGGTCGGATCGGACAGGATATATTCGATGATATCTGGACGTGTCGGCTGCCAGCCGAGCTCGGCGCGCGCGCGCGGGCTGCGCGATCGGCTCGAAGCGCCCATTACGATCACGGTCGCAAACTTGCCCCAAAGCTCTGTTGCTTCATCCATCGTGATGCTGCGGGTCTGGCACCCCAGTCTGCGTGCCACGAATTCAGCCAGGCAACGATTGTTTAGCTCGCCGCCAACGGCGTGATAAAGCGCCCCCGCGCTGCCATTTTCGAGCAAAAGACCATAGAGATCAGACAGATCGTCAACGTTGACGTTCGAGTACATGTTGAGGCCGGCCCCGATGTAGCAGGCGGCGCCCGTCTTGCGCACCGACTCGACGATCAGTTCGATGTGCGGCCCTTGTCCATCGCCCCATACCATGGGCGGACGCACGACAATCCCGCGCATGCCAGATGAAACGGACGCGCGAACCAGATTTTCGCTCGCGACGCGCATCGCGATCGATCGTGGCGGATCGATGGGATCATCTTCGGCAAAGCTGTCTTCGCTCCAGGCGCCGCGGGTTCGCTGACCGATCACGCCGGTGCCCGAGGTCATGATGAAGGTCTTGTTCGTATCGCGGTAGCTCTCCAGCAAGAGTCCGACGGTCCGATGTTCCTCTTCGAGCGAGAGCTGAGCAGCGAAAATCGTGGCGTCGGTCTGACTGGCCGCGTGGACCAGGCCGTCAGCGTCATCGACATCCCCGACGAAGACGTCATGACCGGCAGCCCGCACTTTTGCAGCGCCCGCCTCGTTACGAGCAAAACCGACGACTTCGTGACCGCATGTCGCAAGATGCTTGGCGACATGAGATCCGATAAAGCCCGTCGCTCCAATCACAAAGACGCGCATGATATTCTCCTGGTTGGCATTGATGCGGCACGGTCAGTGCGGATTGACGCGCAATCTGCGGAACGGGCGTGAAGCCCGCGCAACTCGCGGTGGGCTCGAGGTCCTGTCCGGACTGCTGCAGGTCCTACGACGTCATGTTGTGCAGTCGCGTCATTGCGTGCCCGTCATTTTCTCGACGGGGAGGGACCGTTCGATCATCCCATAGGCTTGCTCGCCGTCCCAGGTGTAAAGAGCGCCGCCCTGGTGAAACGGGAGGCCTACGCCGCTGAGCATCCCGCCGGGAGCCCAATCGCCGAACATCGGCCTATCCTTGGCGATGTAGGTCGAGTCGTGGGTCCTGCCGCCGATATGCACGCGTCCCGCGTCGGTTTCGATGACGATATCGACGGCCCCGCCATGCGGTGCGAAGCTCGTCATCCAGGGCGCTTCGACCACCTTGCCATATGTCTTGGTTTCGCCATCAAACAGGAATGCGTCGCTGTAGGCCGCGGTCCCGTCCGCGCGCGGCGGGAATGCGAGAATGCCGAAGGCCTTGCCGCTGGGAAACAGCGCCGACTGCCAACAATGACCCGGGAATGCACCGATGTCCCTGACCCCCGTGCGTCGGATGCGCAGGCCGCTTCCGTTAAAGTCGATTGCCGCATCCCCTTCGATTGCAAGGCGACCCGAGCAGCGAAACAGTTGCTCATGACGATGCCCGCCGACGGCGCCGACCGCCAGCGCGGTGGCGTTGTCGGTCGTCTGTTCTCCAGGCGTCCAGGGGGGACAGGCGCTTTGCGTGTCGATGGTGATGCGGACGTGCCGGGTCGGTCCGCCGATGTCACCCGCCACCTGGCGATCGATGGTCGTCTCGTAAGCGGTGCCGTCGAAACGCATCTGCCAGCGGCGCAGCGGCTCGATCACTTCGAAGGCAAGCGGTCCGGCATCCAGCGTCACGGCGCGGCCACCGACAATCTTCGGTTCACTCGGCGCAAAGCCGCCGGCGCCAATCAGCACGCGCCCGTCGGGAAAGGCGATATTCGCCTCAATTCCGCGATAATCCCATTCGCCTCCGACGGCTTCGATCACAAACCTTGGAAGCCCGAAACGGCCAAGATCGTCCGATATCCACATCGATACGCTGTCTCGCATCGCCGGGTTTTCGGGACGCGCACCGATGGGGTAGTCGAAAATCGGATCGTATCCGCCCGTTATGTCAAACGTGGACATGCGCTCTCCGATCATCGTCCGCTTCTTGGCAGTAACGCAAAAAGACTGGAATGATTTTACTGATCGGTCAAGGCGGAGGATCGGTTGCCGGCATCGCTCGGGGACGAATCGGCTTCGATGAGGGACCGCGTCTGCCGACTCGCTCGCCCTTCAGCCCGCGGTCCCTAGACAACGGCTACCCCAATCCCGAAAGATGACGGGATGACGAAGAAACTTTCGACGCGAGACCGGATTCTGGATGCCGCAACCGCACTGATCTGGCGGGACGGATATCATGCGGTGTCAGTCGATGCGATCTGTGCGGCTGCCGCGGTACAGAAAGGAAGCTTCTACCACGCCTTCGCGTCGAAAGCGGAACTGCTGCTGGCGGCACTGATCCGGGTGCGCGACGTGGACCGGGCCGAGATCGAACGCATTTACGACAACGGGGCGCCGATTATCGACCAATTCCACGAGCATCTCGAATGGTTCGGCATCGCGCAGCGCCGGTTGAAAGCCAAATACGGCTTTGTCCCGGGCACGTTCAATATGGTCCTCGACATCAATGTGCCAGAGCAGGTTCTGCAGACCGTTCGAGCCGGACATGCCGCCCATCTAGCGCTGGTGGAGAACGCGCTCATCGCAATTCTCGGCGCCCGCGAGACGCATGATTATTGCCGCTGGCTCGCATCTATGGTCGATCGGCTCATCCACGGTGTGATGATCGAGAGTCGCCTAAGCAACTCTCTCAGTGGCTTCGACACCTTTCCTGAATCGATTTTCGCGCTGGTCGGGATTGGCGACCCACCGGGATCGGCGGTTGCGCAGAAAATCGGTGAGATCGCTGGAAGCAAGCGCGCCGGCGCGTAAGGCAAAGGCAAATCCGACGCTTTATTGACTAGTTGGTTCATAATTCCGATGCTGTCCCTCAAACTATGCGAGGGGACCTGGGACGTGCTTCAGGATCAGCGGATTCTTCTGACCGGCGTTACAGGCCGAATCGGCGGTGCGATTGCTGCGGCCCTTGCGCCGACCAACGTTGTTTGGGGATTGGCGCGTTATGGGCGCGCCGGATCCATGGAAGAGGTCGAACGCACCGGCGTCATCCCGCTCAGGGGCGATTTCTCGCGAGATTCGCTCGAAAACATACCCCCGGAACTGGACTATGTCGTGCACGTCGCCGCCGACATCCGGCCTCACAGCGCGGAAGCAGGCATGCAGGACAATTCGGATGGCGCCGCGCGCCTGATGAGCCGTTGCCGCAACGCCAAAGCCTTCCTCCACGTGTCGGCGACGGGCGTCTACGCGCAGCATTCCGACCCCTATTTCGTCTATCCGGAAACTGCCGATCTCGGCGGCGCCTATGGCGGGCTGTATTCGGCCACGAAGCTTGCCGGCGAGGGCGCGGTGCGGGCGGCTGCGCAGATCCTCGATCTTCCCACAATCATCTGCCGGCAGAATGTCCAATATGGCGGCGGCGGTACGGATCCCGGGTTGATCGACCGCTTCCTCGATCACCTCGTGAATACGGGCGAAATTCTCCTCCCCGCTTCGGGTCCGTTGGTTATCGGTCCGATACACGAGGCCGATATCGTGGATTTGATCGAACCATGCCTTGCTGCCGCATCGGTACCGGCCCGGATCGTCAACTGGGGCGGCGACGAACCAGTAGATTGGCAGGAAATGTTCGAGTTTGCTGCGGAACTGATCGGCAAGACTCCCAAGCTCGTGCGCAGGGCAGAGTTCAATTTTCCGAGCTGCTATCCCGATCCGACAGCACGTCGTGCGCTGGCCGGACAGTGCAAAATCTCCTGGCGCGATGGTGTTCGCAGAACGCTCGCGCTGCGGCATCCCGAGATCGTCCTGAAAGCAAGCAAGTAAGCAGACAAGCAGAGGAGAGAGACGTGCAGGGTGGACCAAAAATCAAGCACCTCGACGACGTTCCGTGGGAAGAGATGCTGCGCTTTCGCTTGCGTGACGGAACCATCGCGTCGATTTGGGAAAAGTGGATCGAACTGTCGCCGCGCTACATCGCATTTTACAACAAATGGGATCCCGGCGCGATGACCGCGAACCACGGTCATCACGGCGATCACATCAATCTAATCCTTCAGGGCGAGATACGCTGTGGCGATATCGTGTGTCGCGAAGGCACGCATATCATGCTCGAATATGGCGACACGTTCGGGCCGTGGGTCGCAGGACCGGAAGGCTGTACGCTTTACGGGTTCGTCGCAGGCGAGGGCGCTTCCTTCCAGGGTGATCCGAAGCTTTGGCAAGAGTGCCTGGATGCCCATGGCGCGGAGATGCTGCCGGTGCCCATGCCCAAGCGAATGCCGCCCTGGTGGACCGCGAAGATGCGGACCTCCACGATGATCAACTGGGTCGCCGACGAAACCGACTAACGTCGAGCGGTAACAGCGAGGTCACACGAAATCGTATAGCCGAGTACTAGACTAAATAGTCAAATATCGCTATCGGAACGCTAAGCGGGCGGCCGTGAGCCGATGTCCGCGGACGTGAGAGGAGAGCGATGAATGAGTGTGACGGGTAACGCGGAGCTTAAACCGGAAAGCGGTTCCCTTACGCACCTTCAGCGACTCGAGGCGGAAAGCATCCACATCCTGCGCGAAGTGGTCGCCGAGTGCGAGCGGCCGGTCATGCTCTACTCAGTTGGCAAAGACAGTGCCGTAATGCTGCATTTGGCGCGCAAGGCGTTCTATCCCTCGCCGCCACCGTTTCCGCTCCTCCATGTCGATACGACTTGGAAGTTCAAGGCGATGTACGATCTGCGCGACAAAATGGCGGCTGAGAGCGGCATGGAACTGCTCGTCTACCAGAACCCTGAGGCGAAAGAGCGGGGGATCAACCCGTTCGATCACGGCGCGCTGCATACCGACATGTGGAAGACCGAGGGGCTGAAGCAGGCGCTCGACAAATACGGCTTCGACGCGGCTTTTGGCGGCGCGCGCCGCGACGAGGAAAAGAGTCGCGCAAAAGAACGTGTTTTTTCCTTCCGGTCCGCAAGCCACCGCTGGGATCCCAAGAGTCAGCGGCCTGAGCTGTGGAATCTCTACAATGCGCGCAAGAACAAGGGCGAGAGCATCCGCATATTCCCCATCTCGAACTGGACCGAACTGGACATCTGGCAATACATTCATCTCGAAGACATCCCGATCGTCCCGCTCTATTTCTCTGCACCCCGGCCGACGGTTGAACGCGACGGCATGATCATCATGGTCGATGACGACCGGTTCCCGCTGAAACCTGGAGAGGCACCGGTCACGCGCTCGATCCGCTTCAGGACGCTTGGTTGCTATCCGCTGACGGGCGCGGTCGAGAGCGAAGCCGCGACGCTGCCGGCAGTGATCCAAGAGATGCTGCTGACCACGACATCCGAACGACAAGGTCGCGCGATCGATCGCGACGCGGGCGACGCGTCGATGGAGAAAAAAAAGCAGGAAGGGTATTTCTGAAATGGCAACCGCGGTGGAAAACTCTTCCTATCAAGTCCAGGACCTTATCGCCGAGGACATCGACGCCTATTTGCTCCAGCACCAGCACAAGTCGCTGCTACGCTTCATCACCTGCGGCTCGGTCGATGACGGGAAGTCGACGCTGATCGGACGGCTTCTGTACGACAGCAAGATGATCTTCGAGGATCAGCTGGCAGCGCTGGAAAGCGATTCCAAACGGGTCGGCACGCAGGGCCAGAACATCGATTTCGCACTCCTCGTCGATGGTCTTGCTGCCGAGCGTGAGCAGGGTATCACGATCGACGTTGCCTATCGTTTCTTCGCGACCGAAAAGCGCAAGTTCATCGTCGCCGATACGCCGGGCCACGAACAATATACGCGTAACATGGTGACAGGAGCGTCGACGGCTGATCTTGCCGTGATTCTCGTCGATGCCCGCAAAGGCCTTCTGACCCAGACCCGGCGGCACAGTTATCTGGCGCACCTCATCGGCATCCGCAACATCGTGCTGGCCGTGAACAAGATGGATCTGATCGATTATGATCAGAGTCGCTATGATGCGATTGTCGAGGACTATCGGAGCTTTGCCGCATCGATCGGTATTGGCGCCTTCACGCCCATGCCGATCTCCGGTTTTATAGGCGACAACATCACCAGCCCGTCTGACAATACTCGGTGGTACACCGGACCCACGCTGATCCAGCATCTTGAAAACGTCGAGCTCGATGTGACGGCCGCCCGCGCCATGCCGTTTCGGATGCCGGTCCAGTGGGTAAATCGTCCAAATCTCGATTTTCGAGGTTTTTCGGGCCTGATCTCGGCCGGCACGATCCGGCCGGGCGACCCGGTGCGTATCCTGCCCTCCGGCAAGACCTCGACGGTCCGTCGTATCGTGACGCAAGGCGGCGATCTCGAATTTGCCGTTGCCGGGCAATCGGTGACGTTGACGCTAGCGGACGAGGTCGATTGCTCGCGGGGCGACGTCATCAGCATCGCGGAAAACCCGCCCGAAGTCGCAGACCAGTTCGAAGCGACGATTGTCTGGATGGCCGACGAAGCGATGCTGCCCGGGCGGCCTTATTGGCTCAAGCTTGCGACGCAGACGGTGACCGCCACCATTCAGGCACCGAAGTACCAGGTGAATGTGAACACGATGGAGCATCTTGCCGCCAAGACGCTCGACCTTAACGCCATTGGCGTTGCGAACCTGCAGACCGAGCGGCCCGTCATTTTCGAGGCCTATGGCGACAATCGCACGCTCGGCGGCTTTATCCTCATCGATAAGATCACGAATGCGACAGTTGCGGCCGGCATGCTGCACTTCTCGTTGCGGCGTGCGCAGAACGTGCACTGGCAGGCACTCGATGTCACGAGGGACAAGCACGCCGAGTTGAAGAACCAGAAGCCTGCCGTCCTGTGGTTCACCGGGCTGTCCGGCGCCGGTAAATCGACGATCGCCAACCTCGTCGAGAAGAAGCTTGTCCGCATGAACCGTCACACATTCCTGCTGGATGGCGACAATGTGCGGCACGGTCTCAATCGCGATCTCGGGTTCACCGACGCAGATCGGATCGAGAATATCCGGCGGGTCGGGGAGGTCGCGAAGCTGATGACCGACGCCGGCCTGATCGTAATCACCGCCTTCATCTCGCCGTTTCGCGCCGAGCGTCAGATGGTACGCGAAATGATGAAGTCCGGCGAATTCATCGAGGTGCATATCGATACACCCTTGGCCGAAGCGGAAGCCCGCGACGTGAAGGGCCTGTACAAGAAAGCGCGCGCCGGTGCCCTCGCGAACTTTACCGGTATCGACAGCCCCTATGAAGCCCCGGAAGCGCCGGAGATTCGCATCGACACGACCTCGCTCACGCCTGAGCAGGCTGCCGATCTGATCGTCGAGGAGTTGCTCAAATGAGCCCTGAGCTTGACACGGACCTTGCCCGCCAGATTGCCGAAACCGCCGGACGGATTTTGCTCGAATTGCAAAAATCCGGCCTGTTCGACGGCAAGGCGCTGGGTAAAGCGGGGGACCGGGTCGCGAACGCCTTCATCATGGAAGCGCTCGCGACGCAGCGGCCGGACGATGCGGTGCTGTCCGAGGAGGAAGCGAATGACTTGGCGCGGTGTGCGCAGAGCCGCGTCTGGATCGTGGATCCGCTCGATGGCACTCGCGAATATGGCGAGGGCCGAACCGACTGGGCGGTGCATATCGCACTGGCGATCGACGGACATCCGACGATCGGTGCCGTGGCGCTTCCGGGCCTCAACCTGACACTGTGTTCGGGTTCACCGGTGCTGGTTCCGCCTAGCCCCGACAGACTCCGCATGCTGGTCAGCCGCACCCGCCCGGCGTCGGAAGCCATTGCGATCGCCAACGCACTGGATGCCGAGCTCGTGCCCATGGGATCGGCGGGCGCGAAGGCGATGGCGGTGGTTCGTGGCGAAGCGGACATTTATCTGCACTCGGGCGGGCAGTTCGAGTGGGACAATTGCGCACCCGCCGCTGTCGCGCTCGCCGCCGGTTTGCATGTGTCGCGGATCGATGGATCCGCGTTGTCCTATAACAATGAGAATCCCTATCTGCCTGATCTGCTGATTTGTTCCAAACCCATTGCCGGTCAGATCATCGGTCTGCTCGCTCAAGCGGACGCCGCCTGAGAGTTGCCGTTGGAGCACCGCGCCTTATCGTTGGAGGATCGCCATGGCCCGCACGCATGATCTGAGTTCCGGTATCGACCGCGAACTCGAGAGAGCGCTCATCGAGCCGCCGATCGAGTCTTCAGCTTACGGCGAAAATCACGCTTTCTGGATTCACGACGAGCTCAGCGGCCTGCAAATAAACGGGCATCTCAACACCACGGACGATCTCGGTGATTTCAGCCTGCGGCTGGGCAAGTTGTCAGTGGCATTTCCCGACGGAAGAATTCTGCAGTCGCGCGAAGCGGGGCCTGGTACGACGGCTTCGACACCCGCTAGCGCCACTATGCGGTTTCGTTGCATCGAGCCATTCCGCCGGTGGAATTGCGATTACGCCGGTGTCATGCAGGACGTGACAATCGGCCGCAGCTATCTCACCGGCGCTCCGCTCGATCCGCCCCGCATCCCGGTCCGGTTCAGCATCGATACCCAGATGGTCGCACCGGCCTGGATGCAAGGCGCCCTCACTCCAGAGGGCCTGGGACCGGTCAAGGCGTTTATCGGCGGCGAGCGGTACGAGCAGTTGTTCAAACATACCGGAACGCTCGAAGTCGATGGCGTCACGGTCGCAGTGTCGGGCTTTGGCAACCGCACCCATCGCTACGGAACCCGCAATTTGGCTGCGGGACCGGGCGCCATGCGGATGCTCGGTCACGTTTGGTCCGCAGCCGTTTTTCCGAGCGGCGCCGCATTCGGTCTCCAGATCTTTCCTACTGTCGACGGCGGCATCCTGTGGGGAGAAGCCTTCACGGTGGTCGACGGCGCGCTTGCCAGAGCGGAAATTGTCGATGCCCCGTGGTTGCGGCACTACCGGCCCAACGGGGAAGGGTTCGCCATTCGGCTAAGGCGCTTCGACGGTGACGTGGTCGAGATCGAGGGCGAGACGTTGCTGAGCGTCCCAGGCATGATGATACCTGCCGCAACCGCGGGTGAGCAGATTCCGATCTTTCAGTCGGCGGTGCGGTATCGGCTCGGCGACGAGACAGCTGTCAACATGCTCGAGCGTTCGCTGCGCCGGAGCAGCATCGAAACCGGGGTAGGGCGCCCGCTATAGCGCACCGGCACCGCCCGCGGTGCCGCCAATCCTCAAGGCCGAATACCGAACCCATCGAGTAACGCTTCTGAAGTCTCCCAAAGGACCGCAGCGAGATCATCGTTCAGCACCGCAGGGTCGTAGCCAGACCAAGCGTGCGTGTTCTCGTCGACCGGCAATGCGGAAGCGCAGTCTTCCAGAATTTGGCCACTCCGGCCTGCGAGTTCGGGGGCAAGAGCGGCCCACACCGATGTGGCCGCGGCTTGCTCGACCGTCTTCATGACCGGGTTCGGGTTGCCATCGGCATCCACGAACCCGATCGCCTTGATCAGCGCGTCGCCGTGATACCGTTGCAGCCCGGTGCGAGCAGACCCGGGCAACACTGCATTGGCGGTCACGCGCGATCCGATCCGGCGCGTCCATTCCCGGCAAAACAGGAGATTGGCGGTCTTTGACTCGCCATAGGCTGCGAGGTCGTTGCGCTCGCGACGCTGCCACTGCAAATCGTCGGGCCGGAGCGGACGCCCTTTATGGGCTGCCGAACTCAGCACGACCAAACGTCCGCAGGCGTCGACCAATTGCTCCTGGAGCAATCGTGACAGAAGGAAATGCCCGAGATGATTGGTGGCGAACCGAACATCCAGGCCGTTCGCCAGATGCCATTCCGGCGTCTTCGAGACGCCGGCGTTGGCGACAAGAATTGCGAGTGTGTCGATATAGCCCGCAACATTTCGGGCAAACGCCACGACCGAAGCGACCTCCGCAAGATCGAGAGCGCCAACCCGAACATCGCAGCCGAACTCGGCACGCAATCCCGCGGCGAGCCCCTCGCTCGCAGCGGGGTTGCGAACGCCCAGGACCAGATTGCAACCCGCCGCCGCGAGGCCCCGGGCGGTTTCGATCCCGATGCCCGATGACGCGCCGGTGATCAGCGCCCAAGCGCCCTCCGATTCGATAGTCGAGCCGACTTCGACAGCGGTGCTGTGACGATCGAACGCCGGCATTTCTGCTACCGTGCCGGCTCTTCGAGCAAGTCCGCGAAGCGGTGACGGTATTCGGGCATCAACCCTTTCAGTGTCGCCGGATCGAGGCCAAATTCTTCGGGCGTATATTTGTGAGCGCCATGCTTGCCTTGCGGATTTTCGGCGATGTGGTGTTTGATCCGGTCCGCATGTTCCGACGAAAACGGCAAATTGAAATGGTCGTAAATGCGTTCCACCGTACCGACCGGGTTAAGCACCGTGTCTCGATAGGCGATGTCGATGACGCGGTTGTCGATCGCCTTATCCTGCCGCGCGATCGTCCCGCGCTCGAGATGCGCGCCAAACAATTCCAGCGCGAGCCGGCCGGTCTCCTTCTTGTCGATGTCCGGGCGAAGCATGGACTGGATCGTCCAGATCAGGCTCGCTACGGAGACGATCGTCCGCACGGGATCGCGGTGCGTCTGCACGATACAGGAATCTGGATAGACGCCGACAAGCTGCTCCATGTCGAGCAGATGCTGCGGTTCCTTCAGGATCCACCTTCCCTGGGGACCGCGCCATTGAAGTTGCTGCAGAGCGCGTTTGTGGGTGCGATAAACCCCCTCCGGTTTCGTTACCGAAAGCCAGTGCGAATATTCCGGAACATAGAAGCTTGCGACGAAGCGCGTGCAGACGAAGCTGAGCGAGAGAAAGCTCAGGCAATCCGCCGGCAGCGTCGCTCCCCAAGGGTGCATCGACCGCAGAATTGGCATGGCCTCGAGGCGCGCGTCGATTTCGGCTTGACACTCCGCGATGCGCGGATCGGTGGTGTAGGTCGCGGCTTCCGGCGCGGGCCAGGGGCGGGAGGACTCCCATTCGAGCGGCGCGCGCCCCGCCGGATCAAGCGCGCAAAGATCGTGCAGGATCGTCGTGCCGGTGCGCGGCAATCCCGTCAGGATCAACGGTCGATCGATTGTCTGCGCGACAATTTCTGGATGGAGCCGCTCGTCTTCGACAAAGCGGAGTCTGATGCTGAGCAAGTCGACGATCTGCCGTTCGAGTGCCGCGCTGCCCATCGCTGGAAGATTGGCGGTTGCCGCCGCGCCCAGAAGCTCGGCTAGACCGACTCGGAACGCTTGGTCCGTACCCCAATTTGTCAGTCCCGTCGCGGCCTCGGCGCGCTGCAGTACATCCTCCACACTCAATGCCATTTCGTCCCTCTCCTGAAATGATGTTTGCGCGCTGCTCAACCTGAAAGCTCACACATGCCGAAGCCTTCTTCGCCATCCCAGACGAAGCGCGCACACGACTGGCTCATGATTTTCGCGGCGTCCTTGACGAGGCCGTGCCCCAAGGCGAACGCTCCCGTTCCGCCGCCCGATTTGCGCGTGCCGCCCTGGTCGCTTCCCCAACCGCCAAGCGGGATCCATGTACTATGGAAATCCTCGCCTTCGATGCGGGCCGTCTGGCCCGAATATTCGAGTTCTACGATGTAGCGACGGTTGTCTGGATCACGTGACAAGCGCGGCACCGTTCGTGTCGCTGCGCGGGTGACAACGCCGTTATCGGCGACATAAGCTTCGTCGAAATATGCCTCGCCCTCGAGCGTGTAGAGGACCTTCAGGCCAAAGCCGCGGCCGCTCGGAAAAGAACCGGTCAACCATGCGTGCGAGCCCATCCCTGTGGTGTCGCGGGGTCCGCGAACGTGACCGCGAAGGCCCACGCCGTCGAAAGGAAAAGTCTCGTCACCGACGCGAAGTTGACCGACGCCCCGGATGATCTGCTCATACTTTCCCAGCATCGCCCCATCGCCGATCGCAGCTGGGCCCTGAAGGCTGAACGGCCCTGTCGAAAGCGGAATGATCCAGGGTTCGGTGAGGGTTTCTGCCTCTATGGCGACCTCGACCGCTGCCTCTGGACCGCTGCCGACGAAGCCGGCGCGTTCATCGGCTTCGTTTAAGCCGATCGCTGAACCCGACCACCGATAGTCCCAGCGCTCGAACGGCTCGACGCACCGATAGCGCAAGCTCGAACCGCCCGGTTCGCTGGCCTTGGTGTACTGCCCTTCGGAATGGGTGATGAACGTGCGTCCATCGGGGAGAAAGAGGCTCGCACGCTCCCGCGCGACACCGTCTCGGAGATAATAGAGATGCAGGTTCACGCCGAGGCGGCGGGCGCCATCGACCATCCAGACGTTATAGGTCTCGAAGGTTCCCGGATCGGGATGACCGGCAACGAGCGCCAGGTCGAGTTCCGGGTCCAGTCCGCCATTGTGACGCGATCGCTCAATCATCCTCTTGCTCCTGCAACGCGGCCGAGATCTGCCCAAGCTGATGAGGGAGGCGCAGCCCCGGCGTGTCCCATTCTGCGATCAAGACGACGCCGGCCTGGAGGCAGGTAACGTACGCGGTGCGCATGTCCGCGCCGCCAAAACAGATATTCGACGGGCCCTGCGCCGGTGTCGTAAAACGCTCGTCTTCACCTGACGGCGAAACCCGCACCACGAGATCGTTATGCGGACAGGCGACACAGATGCGGCCGTCGGCCTGCACCGCAAGGGAATCCATCGCCAGCGATGCGTCCTGAAAAATCAGAGCGCGATCGCCGAGAATCCCCGGTGCCGCTACGGGAAATCCCCACAGCATTCCCGTGCTCGTCTCCGACACATACAGTATTTTGCCGTCAGGGCTCAGGCCGACGCCGTTCGGCCGTTCGAGGTCGTGGCCGAGGTCCCGCACCGAACTTCCGTCCGGATTGGCATAATAGATCCGTCCACGGGCCGGGGTCGCTTGCCGCAGGTTTCCATAATCCGTGAAATAGAAACCGCCGGCGCGATCGAAAACGAGATCGTTCGGCGCGATGAGCGGCACATCCTTGCAGCGGTCATAAAGGGTGTCGAAGGAGCCGGTCTCCAGATCTACGACCTGCACACATCCTGCCGGAGGCGTGGCGAGATCGCCGTCCTTTCCCGCAGCAAGGCATGCGAGATCGGCACGCGATAGCCCGCCGTTATTGGCGACGTAGCAACGGCCATCCAGTCCGATAGCAGCTCCATTCGGGCCTTTGCCCAACTGTGCCACCAAGCGCGTTTCACCGTCTGGTGAGATCGCCGTGAGCCGACCGGCCAGCACTTCCACGCACAGCAGCTTGCCGTCCTGCGTCGCGACAGGCCCTTCCGCAAAAGACAAGCCTTCGGTCAAGGTGCGAAACCGCATGTTCAAAAGACGCTGCTTCGGATCGGCAATCCGCGCATCTCAATACTCTCCAACGCACGTCCTCGGCGTGGGACGGCTGGCACACCTTTCGTAATTTTAGACTAGGTGGTCAAATTGTTTTTTGGATTTTACATCGGGTGGCGAGAAACAAGAGGCGTGAGCCCGTTATCCACCCGCGAGCATCATCTTGCCGACATGGCGACCTGCGGCCATCGCAGGCGCATTTGTGTTGCCTGACGGGAGTTCTGGGAAGATCGACGTATCGACGACCCGGAGACCGGAGACGCCACGAACGCGCGCGCTCGGATCGACCACCGCCGCGTCATCGGAACCCATGCGGCAGGTACCCGCGACATGGAAAGCGGTCCCACCATTTTCCAGATAATAGTCTAGAAGTGCGTCATCGGTCGCGACCGCAGTGCCGGGCGCGAGCTCTTCGATAATCATTGGAGCAATCGCCGGCTGAGCGATGATCTTGCGGATATACCGGACCATGGCGACCGCTGTCGCGCGATCCTTCGGGTCGGCCAGGTAGTTTGCGATGATGACCGGCGCGGCATCGGGATCCGACGACGCGATCTGGACTTCGCCCTGCGACCGCGGGTGCATTGGATAGCCGCCGATCGTGAACCCCGGCTCGGAATCGAGTTCCAACCCTTTTGGACCTTTGCCCATCGAGTAAAGGCCGACGCCGATCTGGCAATCGGGGCGTGCGAGCGCCGGATCGGTCTTGATATAGCCGATCAGTTCCTGTGCCGCGTGAGTCATCGGCCCTGAATGGGCGACCGCGTAGCGCAGCACGTTCCATAGCAGTTTCATCCCAGAAAATTCCTGGTTCAGGCTGCCGCCGGTAACACGATATTTGGTCTGGAGATAAAAATGCTCGCGAAGGTTCTGACCGACCTGCGGCAGATCGTGGACGATTTCGATGCCCAGGCCCCGAAGAATACTCGCGTTGCCGATGCCGGAGAGCTGAAGCAGCTTCGGCGTCTGAATTGCGCCGGCCGAGACGATGATTTCCCGGTTCGCGACAATCCTGCGTTCGCCAGCCTTGTCGCGAACATCGATCGCTACCGCCTTGTTTCCCTCGAAGACAATGCGCAGCACGTCGGTGTCCGGCGAGACCGTGAGGTTGGAACGCGACATCGCTGGATGCAGAAAAGCCTTGGCAGCACTTTGTCGCCTACCGCGCCAGATATTGCGGGATTGATAGCCGATGCCACCCTCCGGCGAGGCGTTCGTATCGTCAACGCGCGGCGTACCCGCCTCCGCGGCCGCATCGATGACGGCTTCGCATAACTCGGCGCCTATCGCATCACGCGGATGTCGCGTCAGGCGAAGCGGGCCGCCGGCACCGCGCTCGGCCGAGGCGCCCAGTTCATGATCCTCCATCGCAATATAATGCGGCAGGATGTTACTCCACGCCCATCCCGTGCACCCCAGTTCGGCCCAGCGATCATAGTCCGAAGCGAAGCCCCGAGCATAAATCATGCCGTTGACGGAGCTCGATCCGCCGATGGCGCGCCCCTTCACCCAAACCTCGGTTCCGCGATTTCCGCCCTTGCTTACATCATAGGACCAGACGTGCGGATTTCCCGGCATGAGCAATTTCCCGATGCCGCGCGGCATATCGATCAGGAAACTGCTATCCATCGGCCCGCTTTCGACAACGAGCACCGAGTTCGAGGGATTGCTAGAAAGCTCCGACGCCAGAACGCATCCCGCTGAACCCGCTCCGATAATGATATAGTCCGCGCTTTCGGTCATACTCAGCAGGCCTAGCATTGCACGCGTGGACGCAGCGCACACGGGAAAACAGATCTAAACACTTGAGGCGCCTCCGGCGACAATCAAGCTCACTCGATATCGTAGGTGGTCAGGCGGCGTCCCATTCGAGCTCGAGATGCTCGACGCCGAACAGGCCACCATGCACCTGCACCGGAGAACCGGGCCGAATTCGCCAGGTCGGAACGCGTGCCAGCCATTCGTGAAGCGCAATCGACAGTTCGCGGCGTGCGAGGTGTGACCCCATGCAGAAGTGTGGGCCAAAGGAGAAAGCGAGGTGTCTCACGTTCTTGCGATCGAGATCGACCTCCATCGGCTCGTCGAACTCAGCTGGATCGAGACTACCGAGCGAATCGTTGATCGTGATCCAGTCGCCGGCCCTCATCTGAACGCCTGCCATTTCCAGATCGACCTTGCACATCCGATGGACCGTCACGACCGAAAATCGGCGGAGCATTTCCTCGATCGATTTATCGATTCTGTCCGGGTTCTCGCGAAGAAACGTCTGCTGCTCGGGGTTTTCGGCGAGGTGGCGGAAGAAGAATCCTAGCGATGCTGCAACGGTATCGAGGCCGCCCGCGAACAGGAGATAGAGGATGCCCATTACCTCGTCGTCGCTCAGGTCCTTGCCGTCGATTTGCGCCTGGACGACAAAGCTTGTCAGATCCCCGGTGGGATTTGCCCTGCGTTCGGAAGCGAGCGTTCTCAGGAAATCGCGAATGGCGACTGCCGCCGCAACGCGCCGCGCCATGTCGCCGGAGTGGAGCAGTTCGAACTCCCAGGTGACGAAAGTATCGTAATGCTCTTCGGGCAGGCCCATGAGCTGCATGAAAACGCCGATCGGGAATGCCCGGCCAAAGGCATCCATGAATTCGCACCCGCCCTTTGCACGAACCGCCTCAATGAGACGGACGGCGCGTTCCGTCACACCCGGAGTCAGTTTCGCAACCGCAGGGGGCGCCAGAAGTGGATTGAGCAGCTGCCGGAACTTGCCATGCTCGGGCGGGTCGAGTTCCAACGGGATCAAATCCCATTGCTCGCCGACCAGTCCCGAAAAGCCGGCCTCGCCCTTGTTGGAGAACAGGCTGGGCGTATTGAGCACATAGCGTATGTCCTCGGCGCGGGTCGGTACCCAGGAACCGCCGAACTGGGGGTTGGCGGGGTTCCAGAAAATGCGGGGCCCTTCGTGTAGGCGCGATGTCGCGGAGAACGGGCAGCGGCTCATCTCCGGTTCGCCGGCGAAGCTGAAGGGCTTTATCAGTTCGGCCGGAACGTGATCGGGGATATGGCCCATCGCGGGCCATTGCGGACTGGTCGCGGTATTTCCCATCATCTCTCTCCGAAATTCTCGTGAACCGTCAATCTTCCGGCGCGATTGTGACCTGCAGGCCGTCCAGCTCGGGGCCGACCGTTATCTGGCAGGAAAGCCGCGACGTCGGACCACGCGAACTGGAACTGTCGAGCAGGTCGCTCTCGTCGATGCCGGGCCCGCCCACGCGCTCAGACCAGGCCGGATCGACAAAAACATGACAGGTCGCACAGCTGCAGCATCCACCGCACAGCGCAAGAAGCTCGTCGATACCAGCATCGCGGATCATTTCCATGACACTCAGTCCGGACGCACCTCTCAGCTGCGTCTTGGCGCCATCGCGCGTGGTCACTTCGATCGCAGGCATTGGATTCCTTTGCGCTTTGGTACGAAATTATCGTACTATTCCAGAAATTGGAATTCAAACGGATTCTCGTACCAAATTTACGATTGCCGGTTCGAACGATTTGCGCAGAGTCGAAACCATGAACGAGATTCCGGAAATTCCCGCCTGCCCATCAGGAGATGACATCGTCACGCGCGTCACGGATGCGGCGTTGGTTTGCGTCTCACGCAACGGCTTCGATCGCACGACAATCGACGACATCGTCACCCTGTCAGGCGTGCCTCGCACAACCATCTACCGCAAGATCGGCACGAGAGACGCAATCCTGCACGCCATGCTTACCCAGTTGGCGACACCCCATCAGGAGCGCAGCGCCGTTCTCGCCGCAGGAAGCGGAACTTGGCTCGAGAGACTGGAGGCCGTCATCAATCTCACGATCAACACGATGGATGAATACCCTTGGCTCAAAGCCATTATTCAGCAAGGACTGTCGGCTCCAAGCCTTGCGTTGTTCGACGGCGTCAATCGGTCGCTGGGCGGGAATGTTCTTCGCCGCATGCTCGCAGCGCGTGCCAGTGAACGAAAATGGACGGACGACGTCTCAACGGATGAGCTTTTGCACTGGCTGCTGCGACAGATTCTCGTGCTGGGGGGCGAATCCATGACGGACTCCTTGTGGGTCGGCCGGCAGGTCCGCCTTTTCATCATGCCGGTCTTCTCACGCCTGGATAATGCCAATACCCTTGCGACCACAGAGGACCAGTTGAACCGGATCGAGGACAAGCTTTCGCGTTTGATCCGCTAGACGAGCGAAAACGATCTGGCGTCATTCGTCTCCAACGTCATTGGCGCCTTCGCCCGCCCGGCGCATGCTGTAACCGGCGCCAAGAAACAGGAGGCCGGCCAGCATCGCCAGTGCGACCATCAGGCCTAGCGCATGAGACACCGGGTATCGATCACCCGAAAGCCGTCGCCAGTCGCTCAGCAATCCGATCGCTAACGGCCCCAAGCCTCCCCCGACGACATTGCAGAGGATGAAAACCACGGACAGCGCACGGGCACGAACCGGGGAAGGCGCGAGATTGAGGCAGAAGCCGAAGGCCGGTCCATAATATGCTGAAAGCAAAACCGAATAGGGTGCGAGCGCGACAAGCGTGAGGATTTCCGAACGGCTCGCTAGCGCGACTGCCAGACACGGCGCGCCGATCAGCGCGGCCAGTCCGGCGATCACCGGGAGCCCGCTATTGCCCCGGTCGGCGCGGAAACGTGCCGCGACGCCTCCCAGGAGCGTCCCGGCGATGCCGCCTGCCCCCAAGACCAATCCCAATGCTGCTCCGGCTGCGGCGATCGGCACGTTCCTCTCGCGAATGAGCAGCACTGATGCCCATGATCCGACACCCAGCACGACCATACTGGCGATGACCATGGCGAGGACAGTCAACGCGATTCCCGGGATCATAAACCAGGCCACAATCTGCCGAGCCGGGGCTGAGGTGGTCAGAACGTCCGTTTGTGCCGTCCGGCGCGGCGGATTCCGAAGCGCCAGCATTAATATGACGGCTAGCAGGATCCCCGGCAGACCGATCGCCATCATCGCCCAGCGCCAACCCCACACGCCGCTGACCTTGCCCGCCACCACCGAGCCGACCAGGACGCCGATCGGCGCGCCGATGTAGAAGACAGATACGGCGGTCGGGCGGAGCCGGGGTGGGAAATGATCGGATATCATCGAGAGGCAGGTGGGTGGCGACCCTGCTTCCGCCGCGCCGACCAACGCGCGAAGACCCGCCAACGAACCGAAGCTCCCGGCCCAACGCGCTAGAAGGGTGGCAACGCTCCATGTCGTCAGGAGGATCGCCAACAGGTGTTTGCGGTTGACCCGATCCGCGAGCGTCGCAAGCGGGATCGCAGCAAGCGCAAACGGTATCGTGTATACGAAGCCGGCCAGCAGACCGGTCTGACCGTCGCTCAGCTTGAATTCGCGACTGATCGGCTGGAGCAGCACATTGAAGGCGTTGCGATCGATCGAATGCACGCAATAGACGAGCATCAGCAGAATCAGCGCCCCCCACCGTGGGACGATGTCGGTTTCTTCGTGCCGATCCGGCTCGTCGATACTCATGCCGCCTTGAAAACCCTCGAAAGTCCCTACGCACTGCCTCTCAAAGGCGACGGCATCAAGGGGCTGCCGAAAAGCGGTGCGAGCCGCCTTTCCGCAACCGAAGCCGGACCATGCGGCCTATTGCGCCGCAGCTAGCTCCTCGGCTCCCAACTGATCGTCATAGGCGCGAACCTGAGCGAACATCTTCGTGATGTCGCCGGAGGTCACGACACGCGCAGTCTCGCCGGGGGCGAGCGGGGCAGGGCCGCCGAACGAAACCGGATCGGTATTGATATGGCTCGCCAGCTTGCGCAGCGCGCCCGTGGTGCAGTTCTCGCGACCGCCCATCATCCCGAGGGCATCGAACTGATAGAGCTTGAGCGCATTGAGATGCGTGATCTTGTCGACCTGCGCATCAGGCAACTCGCCGAGCGTCTTCATCAGTAGGTCGGCCGACTCCGGCCAGACGCTATCCGAATGCGGATAATCGCATTCATAGGCGACATTGTCCTCGCCGATCGCGTCGAGATTCTTCAGCCCGAACGCGTCGTCGATAAAGCATGTCATGAAATGCTCGCGGAAAACCTCGCTCGGCTTCTTCTTGCCGAAATCCGAATGCGTCCATGCGCGATGATGTGCGTAGGTGAAGTCGGAGCGTTCCAGAAAATAGGGAATCCAGCCAATCCCGCCTTCGGAAAGGGCGATCTTCAGCGGGTATTTCTGGATTGCCTTCAACCAGAGCCAATCTGCGGCCGAGTTGACGATCGAGATCGGCATGGTGACGATCCAGGCATCGATCGGCGAGGCCATCGAGGCATGCGGTGCCGCAGCGCCCGATCCGATGTGCAGGTTGATCACGATCTGGTGATCGGCACACGCCTTCCAGAGCGGCTCCCAATAATCATCATGGATCGAGGGTTGGCCGCGCAGTGCGGGGTTGTCGCTGAACGATATCGCGTGGCATCCTTTCTTGGCCACGCGCGCGATCTCTTTGACCGTTTCGTCGATATCCCAATAGGGCACGATCGCGTTCGGAATGTTGCGACCGGGATACCGTCCGCACCATTCGTCGATGTGCCAGTCGTTGTACGCCCGCAAGAGCGTCAGCGCCGCCGCCTTGTCCGTAAAATGGTGGAAGAGCTCGCCATCGAACCGGACGACGCTCGGAAAATTCACCGACGACAATATCCCGTTGGCGTTCATATCCTCAATGCGTGCGTCGAGATCCCACGACCCTTTTCGCATCTGCTCAAAGGAAACCGGCTCGCACCCATATTCCTCACGCATCCGGCCCACGACGGCGTTGAGTCCGATATTCCCAGCGCGGCGCCCCTCGAACAGCCAGAAGTCGGCTCCGTTCGCATCCTTCTGGACGCTCGGCTTGATCGCGTTGTGCTGAATGGAGAGATGCTGGTCGAACATGGTCGGCGGCTCGACGACGTGGTCATCAACGCTAACGATGATAAGATTTTCGACGTCCATGAGATCTCTCCCTTCACGAAAGTAGCCGCGCCAAATTTGACGGTTTGGTCAAATACGCTCTATCTCCTCGGAACGGGCAAGGCTAGCCCGGAGTTTGAAATGGGTGCCCTGAAACCTGATGGCGCGCGAGTCATGCCAGCCCAGGCAATCGCGCGCCAAAGGGTTCGTCACCTGGTTCGGTTGGCATAGCCTGATGCGCGCAACGAAAGCTGTTTTCTCCGCTCGCTCGCGGCGGCTTTCGCGACACCTGCTAGCCGGCCGTTCGCGACGTCGGCAAACTTGGCCACACGATACTCCTTGAGCAAGCCGTCGCCCGATGCGCCGGCTGGGAACCCTTGCCAGCGCGCGAGCAGGTAGCCGTGATGAAACCCTGCCGTGTCGATCCAGTTCGCCACGCCAGGGTCCTTCGGGCCTATGACATAGGTGAAGCTGCCGTTGGCATTGGGCGTCGCCTGCGACGTGTTGATACTGGTCTGATACTTGGTCGCGTCGGCGGCGATCATCCACGGGTCCGTCACCTGCACGCCGGTGTACCGTGCAACACCATGTGTCGTCGTAAGAACAATCACCTCGTCGGGCCCGAGATCGTAACGGCCGCCTGCCAGAAACCCCCAATTGCCGTCGCGCGGTACCGGGCCTACGAGCTTGTTGGGCTGGATACCGCCGAGCCATGTATCCTTGAATCCAGCCCAGAAGCGGACATATCCGGGCAAATCCTCGATCACTTTCTGGCGCAATTCGGAGTCCGGGCGCGGCGCCGGGGTGGCGGGGTCGAGGCGGCGAAGGGTGAGGGCGATGGGCTTCTGCCGCCAGTCTGACAGCACGTCCCGGAAGTTGAGCGCGATACTTCCTTCCGCAAGCGGCACATAATTGGCGTTCTTCGGTGCGCCGCCCACCGCGATGGTGAAGGTGCCATCGGCGTCAACCTTGATGTTCTGGTCGGTGAGCATGGCAATCTGATTGCCCATGTCGGGATGGTCGCGGGTCTGGCGGGCGAGCGTCAATTTGCCGGGTTGGCCGCGCGTCACCTCGACACTGAATTGCGCAGGACGGTGCGCAGGATCGATCTGGCCACGGATTTCATATTGCCCGCCACCGTCGACGAAGGAGCTGCGATAGATGTGGTCGGGATTGTCGCCGGCAATGCCAATACCGGGCACCGAATAGCCGAACCACCGGTGCGGCGTATCGTCCGTCGTCCACAGGATCGCCGGGTGTACCGGGTCGGCGGCGATCTCGCGCAGGATCAGCGAGGTCGTCCATTGTTCGACAGCGCTAGCCAGTCGTGCGCTGCCTTCCGGCGTCTGCGCCGCGGCGGTGGTACGGAACTCCTTCACGATCCCGGCCTCCGCCGCTCGTACATCGGGGTCGACGAGCAGCTTGAGCAGCGTCTTCTCCGCCGCGAGCTGTTCGGGTGTCGCAAGGACTGGCGTGGCGGCGACAGGTGCCTCGGCAGACACTCCGTGTGTGGCGATCACCGCGGCAAGAATACCCATGACGCTGTTCATTAGAACCGGCTTGTTCATTGCAGCTCTCCTAAAAGCTATTTTGGTATGGAAGACCGTCAGAAGTGCACGCGACCCGTGACGCCGACGACGCGCGGGTCGCCGAGATATCCCGTGATCAAACCTGTGTTGAAGGCACCAGGCTGGAGAACGGTGTAATAGTGCTGGTCGAACAGGTTGCGCGCCCAGAGCGACAGATCGAGCTTCTCGCCGATCCGGGCCCCGACCCGCGCATTCACCAGCGAGTATCCCGGAATGTACGAGTATTTCGATAAGTTCGCGGCGAAGAAGATTCCGGATCGATAACTGTAGTCGCCGCCGATATAGGCGCTGACCTTGCCACTCACCGGCCGGCTATATTCACCGCCCAGCGCTGCCGACCATTTTGGCGCGCCCGGCAATACGCGTCCGCTGAGATCGCATGTCGTCGCGACATTCTCGATCGGGCATGGCGAGTCCTTGAACGAGCGGTAGCTCGCGTCGAGATAGGTGAGGGAGCCATAGGCGGTGAGCCCTGTCACCGGGGCGACCGTTCCTTCGATCTCGACGCCACGGGATCGCACGGCCCCCACATTCGACACATAGGTCGTTGTGCGGAATGGGTCCGAGATCGTCGCCTGATAGTTCCGGTCGATCGTCCAGAACGCCGCCAGATTCAGCGTGGCGACATGGTCGGCGGTGCGTGTTTTCAGCCCTATCTCGTAATGGTCGATCGATTCCGGCGCGATTGTTTTCGGCACGTTCGCTGCCACATTTGTGAGCGTCAGACCGCCCGACTTGTAGCCGCGGGCGAACGTCGCATAGCCCAGAACGGTGTCGCTGAACCGGTATGAGAGGTTCGCCTGCCCGGATAGATTGCTTTCGTTGGTATGGATATCATAGGCATTCGGTGCGCCGAACGCGGCTCGCGTGGCGACCGCGATCGCCTGGTCCGCGGGGGACAGGGTGGCAAGGCTCGCGCCCGCCACGGTCTGCACAAAGGTGCCGTCCTTGGTTTCGTTGGTGTATCTGGCGCCGACCGTGAGCGCGAGGCGTGCGCTGATATTCCAGGTCGCCTGTCCGAAGGCAGCGTAGCTGTTCGTCCGCAGCGTGGAATCACCCGTTACCGCGAAACCGTTCAGCGCCGCCTGGTTCCGGGGATTGTCCGCGCCGAGAAGCCAGATCGGTGCGGCCGAGCCGTAGGACGTCAGATTATGGCTGTCGAGACTCTGGTGGAAGTAGAAGGCGCCGATGACATAGTCGATCGTGTGTTTCCCGGCGGAAGCAAACCGAAACTCCTGCGTGAACTGGGTCTGCTTGCTCTCGTTATAGGCGGCCGTCAGGATCGGTAGCGACGTGCCGTCGGCGTCATTGCGGGGTGACCAGTTCCAGAACCGGTACGCGGTGATCGATGTCAGGATGTGGTTGGGAAGGGTCCAGTCGACCTTCGCCGAACCGCCGCCTTGCTCCATTCTCGCCTGCGGGGTTACATCGAGATCGACCTTGCGTGAGAACGGGTCGATGGCAGGCAAAACATACCCGGCGCGCGACGCGCGCAGCGTAATACCGTTGGGAATAACGCTCGTGACACCAGCCGGTGTGGCGCGCTCGGCGGCGATGCCGGTGTTGACGGGCGCATAGCCGTCTTCATGCTGACGGCCATAATCGCCGATCAAACGTATTTTGACGTTGCCCAACTCGGCGAGAACCTGCCCCCTCACGGAAAAGTTGTTGTAATCGTTGATGCGTCGCCCGGATGCCGTATTGAACACGTAGCCCTCGTGCGACGTTTGCGCGGCCGACAAGCGAATGGCGACACTATCGCTGAGCGGCGCGCTCGCCGAGCCGCGCACCTGATAGCTCCCGCGCGATCCGACAGTTGCGTCCGCGCGGACGTCGGGTTCGAAACTGGGTTCGCGCGTGTAGATGCTGAGCGCGCCGGCCGTGGTGTTCTTGCCAAACAACGTGCCCTGCGGCCCGCGCAGCAGTTCGATATGGTCGATATCGATCAGGTCGAACGTGGCCTGGCCGGTTCGCGCGTAATAGACATCGTCGACGTAAACTCCGACGCCGTTTTCTAGTCCGTCGTTCTGCAGCCCGATGTTGGCGCCCAAACCGCGAATGTTGATGTTCGTGTTGCGCGGGTTGTTGCCGATTATCTGAAGGCTGGGCGCCTGGCGCTGGAGTTGATCGATGGTGAAGACATTCTGCTTGTCGAGTTCCGCGCCGCCGAAGACGGTCAGTGCGATCGGCACGTTCTGCGGATCTTCCGCGCGCCGGCGGGCGGTGACGAGGATTTCTGGCGTACCTGCCTCGGGCTGGCCGCTGATAGGCCTCGGCGTCTGTGCATGCGCGGATGGCGTAAGCGCCCCAGAGCAGGCCAAAGCGATGCCCAAACCAGCGATGTAGACTGCTGAACCGAGATGTCGCTTAGCCACTGAATTTCCCCCTGAGCCGTTCCGGGGCTTATCCCAGTGACTTAGTAGGAAATTCAATAAAGCAAATCCTACTAGACCAATAGGTTTAATTTATGCCAGATCCTTAGGCCGCGTGACCCGTGTCTGCGGGTGAGCGGCCAGCATCGAGGTCGCGATCTTGCCACGGATTTCCATTGTATCCGCGTTCGCGCACGACGTCTCCGGCGGCGACCTGCGATTGTTGCCCCGAATGCCTCTCCGTCGGTCTTGTTCGGCTTGCGAAATCGATGACAGGCTCGCGAAGCGCGGCATAGGATGACGGCGTGACGACCGCGCCGCAGATCGATTCGCTGACTGAACGCCAGAGGGAGTGCCTGCGCGGTGTGCTCGCGCTCGAAAGCGCGAAGGAAACGGCCAAGCGGCTGGGTTTGAGCGAGTACACCGTCAAGGAGCATTTGGGCGAGGCGCGAAATCGGCTGGGCTGCGCGACCAGTGCCGAGGCAGCGCGAGCTTTCGCCCGCTTTGATCGTACCCCCGGCGCGAAGGAGGGTATGCTTCAGGAGGGGACGACGATTGCCATCGACCTTGCAAGATCGGAGCCCGGACGCGCAGCAGGAACGACGGCTCCGAGCCTGAGGGAGGAATATCCACCCTTCGGTCTGGATATCGCTTCGGCCGCGGGTTCCGATCGAACCGAAACCGGGAGTCGTCTAGCAGGATTTTCGACGAAAGGACTGGTCTTCTGGACAATCTTGCTCGCCGTGCTGGTCGTTTTTGCGATCATCGCAGCTCCGGCGATGCTCAAATCGGTCGAAGATCTGCTTCGTTAGCGATGTCTGACGGCTTCCCCGAACAGCCGGGGCTAAGGAATGTCACAGGAATACCGCATCAAGCAGGCAGGCGACCTGATCGAGACGCAGTTTTTGGAGCTCGAGGCACGTGCCACCGAACTCGCCCGTCGCGGCGCACAGCTCATCGTCGACGCGTTCGAGGCGCGTGCGAGAACCGGTCTCGTCGCGACCGTCGGCAACGAGGCGCTGGTCGCGCTGTCTGGCGCCGTTCACCAGTCGGTGATCGCACAAGCGCAAATCGCGGACGTGCATCCGCTGATGGCGCAGGTCGCACGCGAAGTCGGCTACGGCGACAACGGCTGTCCCGACAAAGCCGCCAAGCCGACCGGCCAGCTCGTTGTGGTGGTGGACCGCGCTGCGGCTTGACCTGTCGAGGTGGAGAGGCATCCTTTCCAGGATGCCTTCGCCATTCTTCAGATACGTTCTCCCGCTCCTTCTCGTCGCGGCATTTGCGATTTGGAAGGGTGGGAAACCCGAACGGATGGCCGCACTGCTGATGCTTAGCGGCGAAGCCGCTTCGGCACTGCTCGAACATCGAGACGTCAATATCCGGTTCGGGGCGATCGATCCCGCATTGATGGTGATCGACGTATCGATGGCGGCGCTTTTCGTTCTTCTCTCGATCAAGGCAGATCGTCATTGGCCGATAGCCCTGTCCGTATTGCAGATCGTCGCCGTGATGAGCCATCTTGGCGTGAGCCTGCGGCGCTCCCAGCCGCTGGCCTATGCGGTGCTGGAGATCGCGCCGGCCTATCTCGGGCTGCTGATCCTGCTGGCCGGCACCTCACGGCATATGGTGCGGGTCAGGCGTTCTGGACACGATCCGTCCTGGCGGACCTCATCGCCAAGGTAACGCCGTGCGAGAGTGAAGCGCTGGCGATGCTACTGCTCGCCGAATTCGGGTCGGTGTCGGCTGTGTTGGGCGCTCGGCGATCGCGGCTTGCCGCGTGCCTACCGTCGCATCCCGCGATCGTAGCGCTGCTGGTCAGCGCCGCGACGGCGATGCGGCATGGCTTGGCCGAGCAAATTCTTGTCGGCCCCTTGTTGCCCGACCTCCGCACCGTCGTGGATTATCTGCGGATCGACCTCGAGCACCTGCCATTCGAACGCGTTCGTGTCCTTTATCTGAGCGCCCGGCATCACCTGATCAGTGACGAGATCGTTTGTGATGGGGGCCTTGGCAGCGCGGACATCGCACCGCGGCAGGTCGTGGGCAGGGCGCTCGAACTCGCGGCGGCCGGCGTTGTCCTGGCCCACAATCACCCCAGCGGCGACCCGACGCCGAGCCAAGCCGACATCGAGCTCACCCGCCACGTAGCCGCGGCAGGCCAACCGCTCGGCGTCTCCGTGCTGGAGCACATCGTCATCGGTTTCGGCGAACACCGAAGCTTTCGGGCGCTCGGTTTTCTTTGAAGTGGTCGCGCAAGCGCACAGGTATACGGCCGGGTGGCCCGCGCTATGTCCAGGCCGCATGCGGCTAAAAGCGCGGGCGCATGCCCTCAGGCATGGTCTCAACTCCCGGCTCCTGCCGATCCCGCTTGCGCTGCCGGCAGGATCTGAATGTGCGACCGCCGCCGACTTGCGTCACAGAATCGCCACGCTAGTCTAGCGGAGCACCGCCAACGCGGTGTCGAGGCTTGAGACCCTCGCTTGATGTCGATGACCAATCCGCTTCGCGCGGCCGGGTGGCCTACGCACATGTCCAGGCCGCTTGCGGCTAAAAGCGTAGGCACATGTTTCAAGCATGGTCTCAACTCCCGGCTTTTGCCGGCTGCCTCGTGATGAAGACGTGAGGCTGTCCCGATGTACCGCACATCCGCTCAACCCGAAGCGCATCATTCATGGGGTTGAGCAAGCACCGTAGCGATCTTCGCCTGCCCCTGGCCGAAGACGACCCCATTCCGCCCGGGCACGACCGCGTTGTCGCCGATGTCCCCTCCATCGATGCGCTTTACCGTGCCGAACGTCCGCGGCTGCTCAGATTTCTCGGTAGCCGAAGCGGCGACGAGGCGGGGGACATCGTTCAGCGTACCTTCGTACGATTCTCCGAAATGCCGGGCGAGAAAAGGTCGGTATTGGCCAGCCCCGCGGGCTATCTCCGGCGCATTGCCGCTAACCTGTCGATCGACAATGGCCGCAAGAACGCCCGTACGTCGAAGCTCGACGTGCCCTTTGAGGACGTCGAGCTGGTCGCGCCGGACCAGGTCGCGGCCCTGGAAGCGCGCGATATGTTGCGCCGGTTGGAAGTTGCCATTCAGCGCCTTAAACCGCGCACGCGGGAGATCTTTCTCGCACACCGCGTCGATGGATATTCCTATGCTGAGATCGCGGCACGAACGGGGCTGAGCGTGAAGTGCATCGAGAAGCACATGAGCAGGGCGATAGCCTATATTGACCGCGTCCTGTCGGCGCGATGATCGAGGATTCCGAGTCCCGCATCCGGCGCGAGGCGGCGGACTGGTGGTCGCGATTGCGCACCTCCGACAGAGCCGAGGTGAGGGCCGCCTTCGAAGCCTGGCGAACCGAGGACCCCGCACACGATGCGGCTTATCTCCGGTTGGAACGGCGCTGGGATCAGAGCGCCTTCATCGCGAACGCCGGCGTGTCGCGATCGCGCAATCTCGATCTCGCACGTCCTTTATGGACGCGTCCGGGCGCACGCGTCGCCGCATTGGCGGCCGCAATCTTCCTTGCGGTCGGCCTCGGCGCGCTCGTGATCCATCGCTCCGGCTCGGGCCTCGGATCGTTGGCCGAGACACGATACGTCACTGCGCCGGGCGAGGTCCGCATCGTGACACTCGCCAACGGCGCTCACGTCGTTCTCGACGGCGACACGGCGGTTGCGCTGCGCTCGTCGTCCGCGGAGACGGCCGCGCGACTTGAACGTGGCCGTGCGCGCTTCGCGTCACCCTTGTCAGGCGGCCCTCGCTTCGTGGTCGCTGTTGACGATCGCGCGTTCACCTCGCCGAGCGGCGAATTCGACATCGATGTCGGACCCCATTTGGTGAGCGCCGTTCTGTGGCGCGGGTCGCTCGACGCATCGGACGGACCGGCAGCCATCAAGCCAGCCAGGTCCTGGCCGCTACGGGCGGGGCGGCGTGTCTCGTTCGTGGCGAGCGGCGAAGCTCGGGAAGAAGCAGCGCCCAGAGCCCTGCGCGACTGGACGCAGGGCATGCTGAGCTTCGAGGCAACGCGGCTCGCCGATGCAGTGGATATCATCGATCGCTATTGCAGGCCGCGGATCGAAGTCGCGGACGATCTGGCCGATCTTCGACTGACCGGTGGCTTCCGCGCTCGCGACTGCGCGGGTTTCACCAAGACGGTCACGACGATGTTTCACGCACGCGTCGTGCGGGTAGCCGACGGCACACTTCGCATCGTCAAAAAACCGTAGGGTTGTAGACAGGCACCATCGTTCCCCGACTGAACGACACCGCAATCGGCGGGTCGTCCAGGGGGACCATGATGATCCGTACATCGATTTTGCGTGTGCTGTTGTTCGGCACTGCCGCGACCGTGTTTGTTTCCGTACCGCCCGCATCTGCGAAGTCGAATGCCCGGCAGGACTATGAATTGCCCGCGCAACCTCTGGGAGCGTCCCTTCGTGCGATATCGATTGCGTCGGGCAGAAGCATCGTCGCGCCGTCGGAATTGGTCGACGTCCTTCCCGCGCCGGCGTTAAAGGGCAAGCTCAGCGTCGAGGAGGCGATCGCGACGCTCTTGGAGGGTTCGGGCCTTCGCGCTCGGGCCAGCGGCGCGGGGTTGTTTATCGAAGCCGTTTCCCAGGCTGCCGATACGCATGATGACGACCATGCTACGGACGTCCTCGTAACCGGATCGCGTATCCGCGGCGCAAAAGTCGCCTCGCCGGTCATCACGCTCGACCGCGACGCGATCCGGGATAGCGGCAAGGCGACGATCGTCGATGCCCTGCGCAGCCTGCCGCAGAATTTCGGGGGCGGGCAGAATCCGGGGATCGGGTTCAACGTGCCCGAAGGTAGCGGCCAACAGACCGGCGGCGGCGCGTCGATCAACCTGCGCGGGCTCGGCAGCGACGCGACGCTGACGCTGCTCGACGGCCACCGGGTTTCCTACAGCGTATCGAAACAGTCGGTCGACATCTCCAGCATTCCGCTCGGCGCGATCGGCCGCATCGACATCGTACCAGACGGTGCGTCGGCGCTTTACGGTTCGGACGCGGTGGCCGGCGTGGTCAACATCGTGCTGCGTCGCGACCTCAATGGCATCGAGACCGGCTTCACGATCGGCGGTGCGACAGATGGCGGCGACCTTACGCAGATCTATTCGCTGACCGCCGGTAAGATCTGGCGCACGGGCAGTGCCTTCATCGCCTATGAATATGGCGACACCAGCGAAATCAACGCGAACCAACGCGCTTATGCGGCGACGCGCAGGCCAAACCTGGATCTGTTTCCCGCGCAGCGCCGGCACAGCGTGCTCGGCCGCGTTCAGCAACAGCTCGGCGATACGCTGACGGTCGCGGTCGATGCCACCTTCAACAAGCGCTGGAGCGGCTTGTGGTATTCGCAGGATCCGAGCGGGAACCTGTCGATCAGCCGCACACACAATTACGGCGTCGCGCAATCCTATGGCCTAGCCGGTTCGCTCGACTGGTCGCTTGGCAACTGGGTGGCGACCCTTTCCGGCAATCTCGGTCAGGACCGCGTCGACTATGCCGGCGACACGTTCACCGGAACGGTCGGTCGCTCGATCGGCCGCGGATTCTATCGCAACAGCGCCCGCGCGGTGGAGCTTTCCGGAAATGGCGCGTTGTTCGCGCTGCCCGGCGGACCCGCCAAGCTCGCCGTCGGCACCGGCTATCGGCATATCGATTTCGAACGCTTCAACGGCGCCGGCAACAGTCAGAACACCAGTCACGATCAGGCCGACTATTACGCCTTCGGTGAACTGAGCCTGCCGCTGCTAGCCAAGGACCAGCACCTTCCGCTGCTCGACAGTCTCGTGCTCAGCGCCGCCGCGCGCTACGAGCATTACAATCATGTCGGCGACGTGCTGACGCCCAAGTTCGGCATCATCGCAGCACTCGGGCCGGATGTCTCGATCAAGGGCAGCTGGGGGCAGAGCTTCCGCGCGCCGACGCTTTATCAGGGCTATCAGCCGGTGCAGGCGTATCTCGGCACGGCGAGCCTCGTCGGCGGCACCGGCTATCCGGCGGGATCGACCTCGATCCTGCTTTTGGGCGGCAACCCCAATCTCAAGCCCGAGCGATCGACCAACTGGTCGGCGACGCTCGATCTTCACCCGCGGGCGCTGGACGGCCTGTCGCTCGAGATCAGCTATTTCTCGGTCCATTATCGTGACCGGATCATCACGCCGATCCCCGACTACAGCGTCTCACTCGCCAATCCCGGCTATGCCAATTTCGTCAGCCTCAACCCTGGTTCGGCCGAACTGGCGGCGGCGCTCGGGGGTGCTGCCACGATCACCAACCTCACCAGCGGCACCTACGACCCGACCAAGGTGATCGCGATCGTCTATAACAACAATATCAACGCTGGCCGCCAGGTCATCCAGGGCATCGACGCGCTGGGCCGCTACAAGGCACCGCTCGCCGGCGGCACGCTTTCGGTCATGGCGGACGCGGCCTATCTCGAAAGCGACCAGCAGATCTCGCCGACGCTGCCCGTCACGCAGAAAGCCGGGATCATTTTCAACCCGCCGCATCTGCGGCTGCGTGGCGAGTTGGGCTGGAACGCGGGCGGGCTGACGATCTCGGGCGCGGTAACCCGGATCGGCCCGGTGCTCGACAATCGCATCGCGACCACGGCGCGGGTGCCGGGCATGACGCCGGTCGATCTGACCGTCCGGTACAAGGTGACCGAGGGACCTGCGCGGGGCGTGGACATCACCGCCAGCGTGCAGAATCTGTTCAACGCACAGCCGAGCCCGATCACGACCTCGTTCCCCACGGACACCCCCTACGATTCCACCAATTACTCTGCGGTCGGGCGCTTCCTCAGTCTGTCGGTGATCAAGAAATGGTAAGGGCGGCAATTCTCTTCGCGGCGCTTGTCACCGCGAATGCCGTTCCGGCCTGGGCCGACTGCAGCCGGCTTCTGCCGAGCGCCGACGAGGCGGCCATCGCGCGCCGCCATATCGCGCCGCGCGATCTCGTCGAGATGCGCGACGTCGGCCTGCCCGATGGCTCCACCAATATCGGCGCAAGCCCATTGGCGCTGTCGCCTGACGGCAAATGGATCGCGTTTGTCCTCAACCGCGCGGATCTTGAGAGCGACGGCTACTGTCGCGCGCTCATCGTCGTCAGTGCCGATGGCGAGGGCGCGCCGCGCGTGCTGGATCGTGGCGGGGATCTGATCCTCGGTAAGGGTGTCTATCGCGGCCTCCTCATCGCAAGCGGCTTTCCGCAATTGATCACGCCGCGCTGGTCGCCGGATGGACGGTCGATCGGCTATCTCAGGCGTGATGGCGACGTCACGCAGGTCTGGCGCGTCGGCGCCGATGGCGGCGGTGCCGTCGCGGTGACCAAGTCGCCCACCGATGTCGAATCTTGGCGTTGGTCGGGAGACGGTGGCGCGATCCTGTACGAGACGCGCCCCGCCGTCGTTGCAATTCGCGCGAAAATGCGGACCGAGGCCGACAGCGGCTACCTATACGATGACCGCATCCGTCCGAATGCCGGCCCGTTTCCGCATCTCCGTGAGGCGGAGGTGCCGCTCGAGACCTTCCGTCACGATCTCGCGTCCGGCACGACGGTCGCCGTCTCCGCCAGGGACCGCGCCCCGGACGACGACCGCTCCGGATACGGCTTCGATGGGCGCAAAGCCGGCCTCGAACCGGTAAGCCTTAACCCCAACAGCGGTCTGCGGTTGTGGGTCGATGACGCGACCGGCAAGCGACAATCGTGCCTGCAGGCCGCGTGCAGTGATGGCCTGGTCACCTATTGGTGGGCCGACGAGGATATGCTGATCTTCCAGCGCCGTGAGGGCTGGGCACGCGGCAAAATGGCGTTCTATCGGTGGCGGCCCGGTCACGGCGACCCGGAGCGGATTCTCGCGGGTGATGATTGGCTGACGGGCTGTCTGTACCGCGCCGAACATCTGTTCTGCCTCGCGCAGACCGCAACGACACCCGCGCATGTCGTGTCGGTCGCGCTCGCGACACGCCGCTCCACGACGCTGTTCGATCCGAACCCCGTGTTCGCGCGGCTCGATCTCGGCACGGTCGAGCGTCTGACCTGGTCCAACGACATCGGATTACCGGCACGGGGCGACCTGGTGCTGCCGCCGGGATACGTGCATGGCACCAAGCTGCCGCTCGTTATCGTACAATATCAGACCAATGGTTTCCTGCGTGGCGGGACCGGCGACGATCATCCGATCTTTCCACTCGCGGCGGCCGGTTTCGCCGTCCTCAGCATCAACAATCCGGCGTTCTTCGGCACCAACGACCCACACATCACGACCATCGACCAGGCGATCGGCGCGATGGGGGCGAACTGGTCAGAGCGCAGGAGCCTCTTATCTTCGTTGCTCACCGGCCTGGATCAGAGCGTCGCGCGCGGGATCGCCGACCCGAAGCGGATCGGTATCACCGGGCTCAGCGACGGCGCCTCGTCAGCCGCCTTCGCGCTCGTCAACACGCGTCGCTTTGCCGCTGCCTCGCTCAGCACGTGCTGCGAGGAGCCCAAGACGGTGATGACCTATGGTGGTATCGGCTGGGCGGACTGGAACCATCAGGTCCGGCGCTATCCGCGGGCGAGCGCGGATGACGTGTCGTTCTGGAAGCCGATGAGTCTTTCGCTCTCCGCCGCCGCGATCGACACACCGATTCTGATGCAACTTGCGGATCGGGAGTATCTGCTCGGACTCGAAGCCTTCACCGCACTGCGCGAAAACGGCAAGACGGTCGAACTCTCGGTGCAACCCGATGAATATCACATCCGGGTCCATCCCCGGCATCGGCTGGCCGACTATATCCGCGACATCGACTGGTTCGGTTTTTGGTTGAAGGGGGCCACCGACGCCGACCCCGCTAAAGCCGAACAATATCGACGCTGGACGGCGCTGCGCAGCCTGTCCTCGGCGCCGGGTCACGCTCCCTAGCCGGGCCAGCACCGTGACCAGGTTTCTACGTCGACGAGGCGCATGATGCGGCCATGATCCGTGCCCGAGGCGGGACCCAGGCCATCAAGCGCACGGGCGATCGCGTCGACGTCGAGCAGACCGAAACCGGCAAGCTTGCCGTCGAGCAGCATCGCGCGGATCAGGCGGCGATTCGTTTCGTAGAGCTGTACGACGAATCCGTCCGGGGAGCCTTTCGACCTGCGCCATGCGACCTCGGCCGGCAGGAGCGGCGAGAAGGCATGGCGCGCGGCGGCGCGGTTGCAGCCGCGATCGAACCAGCGCCAGCTCGGGATTCGCAAACACGTCTCGACGATCGGCTGCGACAGCAGCGGATAGAGGATGGGCGTCTCCGCCAGCGGATCGCCGTCCTCTGCAAGACCCTGCGTGCCGACGAGAAGTGCGACATGCGCGCCCTTGCCCGGCGGGATGTGTCGGGGACGCCGACGCCAGGGGTGGCGGGAGGCGGCGTGCACAGCGGTCAGCGCGATCGCGGAAAGGAAGCTCGGGTCGATCTCGTCCGTCACTTGCCTGTGCGGTTGCCAGGAACGCAGCCACGCACGGCGGAGCACTGTCAGCATGTCGCTGCCGGTCAATTCGGCGATGGTGCGAGCGACGCGCCAAAACTCCGTGCGACCTTCGATGTCGAGGCGGCAATCGAGTAGCGGCGAAACCGATTGCAGCGAGCAGAAGATATTGTCGCCGCCGCCGCCGGTTGCGACGAAGGGTGCGTGGTTCTCAGCGGCGACGCGTCGAGCCTGGTGCCGCGCGCTCGACCAGAAGGCGCGCGTGCTCGGTCGCGGCAGCGTGGCGGCACTCGATCGTGCCAGGTCGACGTCGTGGACGTCGAGGGACCGCTCTACCAGCGCCAGCCCGGTTTCTGCCGCTGTCATTCGGGCGTAACGCCGCTCGTCGCCCGCAGCATCGGATGTCGTGACATTGACGCCGATGACCTCGAGACCGCCTGCGGTGGCGGCCGCCGCGAGAACCGACGAGTCCAGTCCGCCGGAGAGCATCACCGCGATCCGTCCGGCTTCCGAACAGCGCGTCGCGACGGAGGAGAGAATCGTATCCCGCAGACGTGCCGTTGCCTCGACCGGATCGAGGATGCGACGTGCGCCCGCAGCATGATCCCAAGGCGACCACATATTTTCCGTTGTCGCGCCGCCGGGCCGCAGGATGAGGCGTTCGCCCCCGCGTAGTTCCTCGACCCCCGCCAGGCAGGTCTCGCCGCTGCGCGTGTCCGGCGCGGCCAGGAAGCGCGCCGTGGCGTCGCGGTCCACGCGCGGAGAGATATTGCCCAGGGTCGTGAGCATGGCGACATCGGAGGCGAGCAATGTCGCCGTCGGCGTTCGCACAGCGAGGCATGGCAATTCGCCGAAGGGCGCGCGCAGGACCGCCACTGAAGTCTCTCCTACGAGCAGCGCGACGTACCCGCCCCAGAACGCCCGCGGCAGAAACTCGCCGACGGTGTTGTGTACCAGAATCGCGTCTTCCGGAGCGAGGGCGGTCTGGCGCTGCCGGCGCCCGGTCATGAAGAGCGGGCCAAGGATCGTGCCGCGGTCCAGCACCGGGATCGCGCAAGCCGTAGCCTCGTGGATGACCACGCATTCGGGCCGGTCCAGTGCGACCGCCAGGTCAGATCGTCCCTGAATGCGCGTGGCAACCTCTGCCCGGGCATTTGCAGTCGCGTGGACGAGCGCGAAGAAGCGGTTCGCCATCATATCACCAGGATGGGTGTGTAGTTGCGGACGACATCGAAGCGGTCATTGACCAGCACATCTCCGCTCGAAACCCAGGCGTGCGCGGCGAAAGGCAAGAGCTTCACGCCAATGACCAACGTGCAGGTTTGTCGCGCGTCGAGCAGAGCGTGCATCACACCGATCGAACGCGGCAGGCAGGCGTCGGTGGTGGTGAAAAGCGCCCGAAGGTCTGCGGCGGCGGTGGCGACAGTGCCGAGCCGAGAGGTGATCGCCAGGCGGGACGCCAGCCGACGCTTGCGTCGCTCGAGCGCACGGAGGGTGCGCAGTATGCCGAGAAGTCGCAACTGCGCCGGCGCGGACGCAAGACGGAGACCAACGCGCAGATGCGTCGAGAGCGCGGTGCCGCTTGCGTGCGCGTCGAGCAGGCTCCTTGCCGGGACGCTGATGTGTGGACAGGGGGCCAGCGGTGCCCCCATGCCGATGCTGACCGGGCCGTGATCGGCTAACGCGCGGAGGATCATGTGATCCTCATGCACGAGCGACTGACCGCTGCTGAGACGGGCAAAACTGCGTTCGGCGTCGGCCGAAAGACAGAAATAGCGGTCCTTGCCGAGATCGAGGAAAAGTATCCTGTCGGCGACATGGCAGAAGCTCAGACCGGGTTTGAGGAAGTAGCGCATCGTCGCGACTGGCGCGCGGCCGCAAGCGGCCGCGCGCGCTGTCGGTCAGTCGTCAGCGAGGCCGGCGTGCATCTGGCCGAGGTCGCCATCGCCGACCGGACCGCCGACGCCCTTGGTCGCTTCACTGGCAGTACCGAGCTCGATCACGTCGAGAATGTCGTCGCGTTCCATAGTGCTTCTCCTTTGACGCTGCGCATGAAGGGCAGCGATTGGGAGGCTACGCGGCGGCTGAAGCTATTCGAACTTTATACCGGAAATATATGCCGAATGTTTGCGGGCGTGTGGGCCACGACATCGCGGCCGAATACTCCGGCAGCGATCGCTCGCCGGGCGAGTCGTGGGGAATGATTGCCGGGTTACGGGATCTCTTAGGACGTGCACCCAAGGTCGTGACCCGATCACATCGCGTAATCGCGTCGCGTTGACAGGCCGCGGAGGCTAGGCGCCTTCCTCCACCTTGAGCGTGGACCATCGTCGGGAGGAACTCCCGAATGGCGCACGACCGCGAACGGTCGTGCGCCCGAGTGTTTCAGTCGTCGCTCAGTCCCGACGGCGCGATGCCGAGATCCGGATCGGGGAACTTGCCGCCCGGACCCTTGGTCTCGATGCTGGCGGTGCCGAGGTCGATCGTGTCGACGGTCGTGTCGATTTCGCGTTCCATGTCACTTCTCCTCACTGCCGCCGGGATAGCGGCATCGCACAGGCTAGGAGCGGGCGACGGCTATCCGAATTTTATACTGCGAATATATCGCGAATGTTGCCTGTCATGCCCGGTACAGCGCGCGAACGATTGCTGGGGTCGCGGCGAGCCGGCGGCGATGATAGCGATCGACCCCCTTGAGCAAAGCGGTCGTACCCTCATGGTCGAACAGCAGTGCGAGCCCGCGCAGCTCGGCTTCGAGTCCGTCGAACACGCGGGCCTCGGCAACGCGGGCAGACGCCAGTCGATCGTTGATATTATCGAGCTGTTCGCCGTGTTCGCTATTGTCGGAACGCGCCGCGAACAGGTCGAAGAACGCCCGTATCGCGCGCTGCAGGTCGATCGGCAGGGTGTCGGCTTTGTGTGCTGCCGGTCGGTCCGGCCACGCACGTGCGGTCAGCCGCAGCAGCTGAGCATTCCAGGCATAGAGGTCACGCAACGCGGGCTCGCTTACCATCCGCAAATGAAATCCTTCGCTGGCGCGCGTATCGACCAGCCGCTCGCCTTCGAGGCGGTGCAGGGCGTCACGCACCGGCGTGACGCTACTGTTGAGCTGTTCGGCGAAAGCGGCGGGCTCGAGCCGCTCACCCGGCAAGATCTCACCCGACAGGATACGTTGTTTGAGCGCGTCGTAGACGCGTTCCGACGTGGCCCCGGCAGCGTTCATGCGCTCTGTCGCTGCTGCTCGATATAGGCTCCCATCAGCTCTTGCTGGTCGGGGCGAAGTGCGTCGATCGCCGCGAAATGGTCGGGCACATCGACCTGCAGCAGCACGGACGGGCATTGTCCTTCGAAATTTCCGAGATTGGGGCGATGCTGCTGGTAGCCGACGAGGGCGGCAAGCTCGGCCGGGAAATGTCGCGCCACCGCCGGCGGATAGGCCAGCGACATGTTCTCGTACGCCTTCAGCCAGCCGAGCGAATAGCCGACGACGATCGCGCGGCGGACATCGGACGAACGATTGGCGCCGGCACCGTGCAGCGTCGAGCCCAGCACCAGTAACGCATCGCCCGGCATCATCTCCGCCGCGATACCATCCGCCTCGTCCTGCGGTGCGTCGACGCGAGTGCCGTGACTGTTGGTCCAGACCCGCGTGGCGCCGTTGTCGGCACGAAACGGCGTCAGCGGCCAAAGCACGTTGAGCAGATATTCGACCTCGCCGACGGGGGCGCGCCACATATCCTGATCGCGGTGCGGCAGCTGCGCGGGCGCGCCCGGATGGACCGCGATCGCCTGGCCGACGTTGAGCTGGATACGGTCGCACCAGGGCAACAGCAGCTTTTCGGCGACCGCCTTGATGACGTCGTGCTGGACCAGCGCGGCGGCGTGGTCCGAACGCGTCAGGACGCGCCCGAACCGCTTCGTCGTCTCGCCATAGAATCCACCCTGGCAGAAAGGTGTGGCCGCAAAGTCCGCCGACAGGTCCTCGTCGAGCGCGGCGATGGACGATGCGGGCAGGGCACCCGCAACGATGCACCAGCCGTCGCGGGCAAGGGTGCCGCATAGGGTGTCGATGCTGTCGTGGAAGAGGTCATGCTTCGTCATGGCGCGTGCCCCCCCTCAGGCCGCGATGCGCGCGGCTTCGCCGCGCAGCGCAGGAATGGCGGCAATGCCGGCTTCGGCGAGCAGCTGCGGCGTCTGAGCGTCGATCTCGATCCGCAGTGCGCCAAGCATCTTGCCGTCCTGCATCACCGGCAGACCGAGCGGCCGGCAACGCCAACCGAAGGCGAGGATCTGCTGGAGCCAGGCGATGTCGGCGATCGCGCTGTAGCTGCGAATGCCGTGGGTCAACGCGAAGTGCGCCAGCGCGGTCACCAGCGTGTCGCGCACCAGTCGCCGCTCCGCCGCGCGCAGTCGCCGGTCCAGACAGAAACGCGTGATTTCGTAGATGTCGGCACCGGTCGGCGGCGAGGCCTCGCAAAGCTGCGGATAGAGATCTCCGAGGATGTGCGGCCGTAGTGTCGGCAGCAGCCGGGCCGAGCCGAGATGCCGGCCGTCGGTGTCGCCGAGGACGAGATAGCGGGCGTGCGGATCGTCGAACTGGTCCACCTCGTACGCGCCGTCGATCACGGCCACGTCCCACTTTAGCAGATCGACAAACACCGATTTGCGCGCCGCGAACATGCTGCGCAGCACGCTGTCGGGAATGGGATCGGTATCGAATTGCAAAGCCTGTAACATGACCGGATGCTCCCTTCGCTTGGAGCATCAAGGGTCGCGGCATTCGCGCCGCGCCGGTATCCCACAAAAGGGGGATGGTCAGCGTCTCAGGACATCGATGAAGCTGAGCGTCCCATCAGCCAGCGTGCGGATCTCGAGCAATGACCGTTTGTGAACCCCGTAGCGCTCGCAGGCCTGCCTGATATGGCTGCGGACCGTCTCCTGGCTGACATCGAGGATCTTGGCGATCTCCCAATTGCCCTTGCCGCGCGCGGCCCACAGCACGCAATCGCGTTGTCGATCGGTCAGCACCGGCATTTTCTCCTCCCGCCAATCCACCTGGCGCACGCGCCACAACCGCCGTGCCCGCTCGAACGCGCACGACCCCGCGAGCTGCGCCGCCATCACCATTTCCGGTTCGAGCGGATGGCCCGCCCGATTGGCGAACGAGCACGACCCGAGCACTTCACCGGGCACGTTGCCCGGCACGGTATAACCTTCGCCGATCCCCTGCTCGCGCCCCAGCTCGAGCATCTGGTGGTCGCCGGCGGTGAGCGGGATGAACTCGGTCATACGCGACCAGCGGAATCCGTCGTTTCTGACGTTGCTCGCGCGGTGGACCGGATCGGAGACGCCCAGCGCATTGGTCTCGTAGAACTCGGCCCAGCTTTCCGGATAATTGTGCAGGCTGAACGCGCTGCCCGGGCCGCGCACGATGTCGATGTGCTGCGTCAATGCAAAGTGATCGAAACCGAACGTGCGGCAAAACTCGGTCATCACCAGCATCAATTCGTCGACGCTTCCGACGGCTTCGATCATGGTCAGAAATTGTCCGACAACGTGCATGCCCATGCGGCATTCACCCGACCGCGGGCAGCTCCTCAGGCTGCCGAAGACCCCGCGATCGGCCTTTCATTCCCCTGTCTGCCAGGCACCGGTGTCTCAGTCCGGCAACGGGCAGTCTTCGCCAAATGCTCTCAGGCTTGCTCTCCTCTCAGAATGACCATCGCGTTCATTCGTTCAAGTTTATATTACGAATATATTGCAGTCCCTTGGAAAGGATATTCGTCACCGATCCGAAGTGAATCGTACCCGGTATCCGGCGGGCCGTCTGCCCGGTGAGGAGAACGCCGGTGCTCGGCTCCGGCGGTTGGCGGGATGGTCGCTCATATGCCCGTTTGAGCGGCATCGATCGTGCGGGCCTGATGTGGGAATGGCTGCGGCGCGATGCGGACTATGTCGTCTGGCACACGAAGGCGAGCACGGCGACGCTTGGAGCCGAGGGGACGACCGACGGGGCGTCCTATTGGGGGTTGCACTTTCGCCGAGGATCCGGAGCTTGCGGCCCCGGATGCCCGGATCGTCTGGCATGCCGATATCGATCCCGGCGTGATCCGCGTCGCGGCGGTGCCGGCCGATCATCGTCATCCCGATGCGATTCAGGCTGCCCGCCTTGCGCCGTGGCTGTCGATCACGCTTGGCACGAGCGGCGAGCATTGCCTGCTTTCGGACGGATGGCGGCATATTCGCTTCGACGTCGAGGAGGGGAGCCTTGCGTCCGGCGAACCGGTGATCCTGCACTATCGGCTTGCGGGCGTGGCATCGGCAGGTCCGCAAATCCTGCCGCTCAGGCGGTTGCTCGACCTGGCCCGGACGGGCACGTTTTCGGTCTCTTTGTATCCGCCCGACCGCCGCGTGACGCGCTGGCTGCTGGCGTTGCGCGTCCATGATGCCCTGCAGTCGGGAGCAAGCCAGCGTGAGATCGCGCGCGTCGTGCTGGGTGACGACGCGCATGACGATGGCGCTGCGCGGCGTTCGGATTCCCTGCGCTCGCGCGTACGACGCCTTGCCGCGGAGGCGCGAAGACTGGCGGGTGGCGGATATCGACGGCTGATGCGCCCGTCCTGAACTGCCAGGTCCGTCGGGAGTGTGGAGTGTCGAGTCCAGGGCGCCGGACGCGCTCTAGGGCTCCGGCGTGCCTCGCCCCCGAACCCGCAAGCGGTTTCGGCCTTCGGTGACGATCGCTGGCGCCGGCCGGCATGCCGCCGGCCGAAGCGGCTCGCCGCTTTCGCGGCGGCGCTCTCTGTGGGCCTCTCCCGGTGGCGCGGGAGTGGGCGGCGCTCCCTGCTAGGCCCGCTCGCGGGTCCGGCAAGCCGGGCTGATGCCCGGCTCCTCCACTCCCGTTCCGGCCCTGCGCCACCCCGCCGCTGACGCGGCGGGGACCCCGGACTTGGGTGCAGGTCCCGCTTGAGCGCGGGCCTCTTCGTTCGCTCTTGCCGCCCACCCCCGCTTCCGGGGGAGGCCATGGGGTTTTTGGGGCGGGGCAGGAGGCTTGTCATGGGTTCCACCACCACCCGCCGCGCGCGCGGCTCCCGGCGATCAGACCACGCCGCAGCATCGAGCGGGCACCACCCGACCCGCGAGGGCCAGACGCCCAAGGACCGGATACAGTGCCCCACCCGGAAGGCGCGCGCTCGGGGGGATGTCGGGGACCGGAATGGGGGCGACGCGGTCGGCGCGGATACGCGCGGCGACCTCTACGACACGGTGACGCGGCGTGTCGTCGCTGACCTCGAAGCAGGCCGCGTTCCTTGGGTGCAGCCTTGGGGCCGCGTCGGCGGTGCCGCAGCAGGCCTGCCGCGCAACGCCGCGACCGACCGGCCCTATTCCGGGATCAATATCCTGCTCTTGTGGGGCGCGGTCATCGAGCATGGCTACCCGAGCCAAGGCTGGCTCACCTTCCGGCAGGCGCTGGCGGCGGGCGGTGCGGTGCGCAAGGGCGAGCACGGCACCACCGTCGTCTATGCCGACCGTTTTACCCCCGAGACCGAGAAGGCGCGCGCGCGCGAACGCGGCGACGACGCCAGGAGCATCGCTTTCCTCAAACGCTTTACCGTCTTCAACGTCGCGCAGATCGATGGCCTGCCCGAAGCTTTGGGCACGGATGCGCCGCCGCTTCCCGAACGCGAGATCGTTCCCGTGGGCGAAGCCCTGATCGCGGCGAGCGGCATCGATTTCCGCATCGGTGGCGGGGACGCCTATTACGCGCCCGGCCCGGACCTTGTGCAGGTGCCACCGCAACCCGCCTTCTTCGACCAGATCAATTACTACCGCACCGCGTGCCATGAGCTGTGCCACGCGACCGGCCACAAGATGCGCCTCGACCGCAACCTTACGGCCAAATTCGGCACCAAGGATTACGCCCGCGAAGAACTCGTCGCAGAAATGGGCGCGGCGTTCGTCTGTGCAGCCCTCGGCATCGTGCCGACCGTGCGCCATGCCGATTATCTCGGCTCATGGCTGGCGGTGCTCAAGGAGGACAGCCGCGCCATTTTCCGCGCGGCTTCCGCCGCCTCGAAAGCTGCCGACTGGCTGCTGTCCCGCCTTCGCGCCGCCCCCAACAGTGCCGACGCCATCGACGCCGCCGCCGCCGATCCCGGCGAGATCGCCGCCTGATTTCCGCGCCCGCCGCCCGCGCTGGCGCGGGGTAAAGGCGGGCGCGGCCCTGTTCGAAAGGACCGCTATCATGGAGCTACTGACCCCCGTCCTGCGCTTCGCACTGCGCGCGAACCACATCGCCCTGCGCGCAGCGCAACGCGATGCCACGCCCGAACCGGACCCCGTTCCGGTCGTCAAATTCTTCTCGCCGGTCAGCGCCGCGACATGGCTGGCGACCGAATTGGACGCGGACGGCGACACCCTGTTCGGCCTCGCCGATCTGGGGTTCGGCTGCCCCGAACTCGGGTCGTTCAGCCTCGCCGAGATCGCTTCGGTACGGCTTCCGCTCGGACTCGCCATCGAACGCGATATCGGTTTCGCGACGCGCTTCCCGCTCTCGGTTTGGACCGAGGCGGCGCAGCGCAGCGGCTCGATCATGGCGGCGGCGCACGTCATCGACCGGCTCGACGCCCATCTGCGCGCGCACCCCGCCGCCGCGACACCCGCCACGCAATCGCAGGGCGGCGCCGATGCGCCGGACCCCGACCCGCTTCCGCCTTCGGACCCCGAGGACGGCTGACGCAGCGGGCGCGTTTCGCCCGCATTTGGAAACCGGCCCCGCCTCGCTTGGACGCTTCGACGGGGCCGGTACTCACGAAGGAGCCTAACCATGAAACTCGACTTCATCCCGCTCGACAAGCTCGTTGTCAGCAAGACCAACATGCGCTTCGCCAAGCGCCCGCCCGATGTCAGCGATATCCTGCCGAGCGTGCGGGCGCGCGGCATCCTCCAGCCCATCATCGTACGCCCGAACTGCGCCCCTGACGGCTATGAAATCGTCGCGGGCTTCCGCCGCTTCACCGCCGCGCAGATCGTCGCCGACGAGCGCCGCGCGGTCGGTGAAGATAGTGAGGCGATGCCCTGCGCGATTCTCGAAACAGGCGACGATGCCGACGCCATCGAAGCCTCGCTGATCGAGAATCTCGCGCGCGCGGACGCCGATGAGGTGACGCAGTGGGTGACGTTCACCCGGCTGGTAAAGCAGGGCCGCAGCCCCGACGATATCGCCGCGACCTTCGGGCTTGAGCCGGTCGCCGTGCGGCGCATCCTCGCGCTCGGCAATTTGCTGCCGCGCATCCGCAGCCTCTATGCGAATGAGGCTATCGACGCCGCCAGCGTCCGCCATCTGACGCTCGCCAGCAAACGCCAGCAGCAGGACTGGCTTCGCCTCGTGCACGATCCCGACGCGCGCGCGCCGACCGGTTCCGCGCTCAAGGCGTGGCTGCTCGGCGGGCAGACCATCCCCGCCAAGCTCGCCTTGTTCGACGTCAAGGCGAGCGGCCTTGCGACCGTCGCCGACCTGTTCGGCGAGGACCGCTATTTCGCCGACGCGGGTGCATTCTGGACCGCGCAGGACGCCGCTATCGCCGCGCGACGTGACAAATATGCCGACGAGGGCTGGGGCGTGGTCATCATCCCCACCGCCGAGCATTTCTATAGCTGGGAGCATGAGAAGATGCCCAAGCGCAAGGGCGGGCGGGTCTATATCGACGTGCGTCCGACCGGCGAAGTCGTCTTTCACGAGGGCTATATGAGCCGCAAGGAAGTCGAGCGGGCTTCGCGGGCGCGCATCCAGCCGACCGAAAAACCCAAGCGGCCCGAGGTCACGACGACCTTGCAGACCTATCTCGATCTGCACCGTCACGCCGCGACGCGCGCCGCGCTCATCGGCCATCCCGGCATTGCAACCCGGCTCATGGTCGCGCATCTGATCGTCGGGTCGCCTCTGTGGAGCGTCAAGCGCGAGCGGCAGGCCAGCCGCGACGACGCCACGCGCGAGAGCGTGGAGAATTGCCGGGGCGAAGCCTTGTTCGACGAGCGCCGCCGCGCAGTGCTGGTGTTGCTCGGCATGAACCCGGGCGCGGAAACCGTGACGGGCGGCAACGGCAGCGATTACGATCTGGTGCGGCTATTCCTGCGCCTGCTCGACGTGCCCGACGCCGCCCTCGGCGACGTCATCACCATCGCCATCGGCGAAACCCTGTCGTCGGGTAGTGCCGCCGTTGCGGCGCTGGGCCTCACGCTGGGCGTGGATATGGCCGATTGGTGGGAGGCCGACACTGCCTTCTTCGATCTCGTCCGCGACAAGGAAGTGCTCGGCGCGATGGTCGCCGAAGTGGCGGGCGACACCATCGCGCACGCCAATGCGAGCGAGAAGGGCAAGACCCTCAAACGCATCGTCACCGATCATCTGGACGGCGCGGACGGGCGCACCAAAGTGGAGCGCTGGGTGCCGAAATGGATGCGCTTCCCGGCGGACGATTATACCGCACGCGGCGGGGTCGGCACCGTCGCGGCCAACGCGCTGGTCGCCGCTGCGAAGGCCGATCCGGCCACGGAGAGCGATGGCGATTTCGATCCCGATCCGACCGCACCCGACGCGCTGGCACTGCTGCCGGACCCTGATGGCATGGACCGCGCGAGCGGCATCCCGGCCGACAATGACGATGGCGACTTCGCCGAGGACGAGGCTGCCTGACCCGAATGGACGCGCCGGGGTGAACCCGGCGCGTCTTGTCGCGCCGGCTGCGCGCGCAGGCGCGCACCGAACCCCGGACCCTCAAAATCCGGCCGCGCGCCCTCGCATCCTGCGGATGCTCGGGCGCGCGGATACTAGGCGGTGCTTGTCAGGTGTTTCGCCAGTCAGTCTCGGCATCATCGACGGCCTGAAAGATATCGCCGTCGGCCTGTTGCTTGCGCAAATGCTGACGCACGGCCTCGGGATCGCCGTCCTTCGGGAAACCGCGATCGGCGCGCGCGGCTTGCGCCAGATCGTCCACCCAATCGCCGCGCTCGCGCTGCTGGAGCAGCCAGCGCCCGAATGCCACGCTCGCGACCGGATCGCGATCCGCTTCGTCAATCACTGCCTGTTCCAATCTTTCGTTGAGCGCCCCGCCTTAGCATGTTCCCAAAATGTTCTCGCACCTTTTCCTCGCATGTGCGACGGGCATCCGGGCGGAACACGTGCACCGATGGTCGCAATGGCGCACCTCGGGCATCGCACGGTCGGCTGCTGTTCATCTTCGCGCGCGCAGCGGATCCTGCATCAGCATCGAAACCTTGGCTGGAGCCTGAGATGAGCATTACGCGGACTGAAACCTCCGACTTCCTGCTGCGCCGCGCCGAACAGGAAGCCGTGCTCGCGATCCAAACCGGACATCCCGATGCCGAAGCCGCGCATTTCGAAATGGCGCTGCGCTACGGCGAGCGTGCCCGCACCGCGCTTGCCGGTCAGGCCGCCATTTCCGCCGACATCGAACCGTGTGCGCAGGAGCCGCAGCGCGCTTGAAGGTGCGTGGACGGCGCAGTCATTTGCGCGCGATCCGCGTGTCGCTTTGCCGCCGGGTGAGGCTGGACAGCGCGCCCGTCGTCGCTATCGCCAGCGGCCATGAGCATCATCGCAACGATCATGAACAGTTCGACCGGCCAGCCGATTCAGAAGTTCACCTTCGGCCGCATGCCCAAGCCATGGGCCTCGTTCAACCTCGAAACCGGTGAGTTGGTGAAGGCCGACCGCGTCGAAGTTGGCAAACCCGCGCAGGGTAAATTCCTGGCACCGGTATCGGTCTGGGTGACCCCGGCGAAATAGCGGCCCCAGGTCCATGGCTCATCACAAACCCCATCTTCCCGAGAAGATCTGCGCGAGCTGCCGTCGCCCGTTCGCGTGGCGCAAGAAATGGCAGCGCGACTGGGATCAGGTCAAATATTGCTCGGATCGCTGCCGCGCCGCCGGTAGCGGGCCAGCATGAGCGCGGACGCAGCACCAGAGTATCGCGACGCGACACTTTGCCGCGCCGATTTGGAAAGCCTCGCGCAGGGGCCGCCAGGCCACCTGATCGGCTGTGACCTGGAGGGGGCAGAGCTCGCAGCGCTCCACCTCTCGGGCTGGATCTTCGAGGGCTGCAATGTGCGGCGCGCCGACTTCTCCGGCGCTCGGCTCGACCGTTCGACGTGGCGAGCGTGCCGGGGGGCGTTCGTGAATTTCACCGGCGCCGACCTCACAGATGCGGTGATCGCTGCGAGCGATTTCAACAACGCCGTGTTCCGCCGCACGATCCTGTCGTCCGCTGCGTTCAGCGCCAGCAAGCTTACCGGTGCCGATTTCAGCGACGCACGCGCCATGGATATCCGCTTTGCGGAAACCCTGCTGATCAACGCCAAGCTGCCGGGTTTCTCCTTCCTCAAACAAACACTCGTCAAGGTCGATCTCAGCTCGGCCGATCTGCGCAAATGCGATTTTCGCGGTGTCGATTTCGAGACCTGCAGCCTGCGCGATGCCAATATGACAGGGTGCCGGTTCGACGGAGCCGACCTGCGCGGCGCCGATCTTGGCGGCCTGCGGCTCGTCGATGCTGCGCAGTTTCGCGGTGCCACGATTTCGCGCGACCAGGCCGGTCAGCTGCTTGGCGAGCTCGGGCTCAACGTTCGCTAGTTCGGCCACCTTTTTCGCGCGCCGGATTGCTGCTCGGGGCGCGGCCGGGCCCTTCGACATGGTATTGACGCGGCACGTCGGCGCCGGGATGGTGCATGCGCGAAAAGGTCCGAGGTCAGGAGGTTTTTCATGCCGCGCACGATCATCGCCAGCGACGATCTTCCCGCACCGTCGCCGTATTACAGCCATGCCGTTTCCTGTGCCGGGCTGATCTTCGTGTCCGGAACCGCGGGCTATGATCCGACGACCGGAGCGATCACCGGCGATACCATCCAGGCGCAGACGGCGCAGGCCCTGACCAATATCGCGGCCATTCTGAAGGCCGCCGGATCCAGCCTCGACAAAGCGGTCAGCGCGACGGTCATCCTTGCCGACGAGGACGATTTCGCCGGCATGAATGCCGAATGGGTGAAATGGTTTCCGGTCGATCCACCCGCCCGGCAGGGCGCCAAGCTGCCGGTTCGTGCCCCCGGGCTCAAGGTCTCGATCGCGATGATCGCCGAGGTCTGACCCGCTCTCGGGTCAGACCTGCCGAGAGACCAGTTTCTCGCCGTAACAGATCGAGCAGATATCGCGGCGTCGCTCGATGCCCTTGGACCCCGCAAGCAAGCGTGTGCGATAGCTGGCCTGCTGCCGCGTCGGCAGATTGAGCTTTTCGGCAACGCAATCGTCACAGATCGGCGATGGCGAGAGGCGCTCGATCAGCGCTAGGACTTCATCACGAACCGCCATTCGACGCTCTCATACCAAAGCCAAGCGAACCTGCACCAGCGCCAATGTCCTGACCGGAAACGCTGGGCCGCCGGACCGGTCCGGCGCGGTCGCGGATGCCCTGAAGGCGTCGGATGCATCGCAAGATCGCGCGCATCGTCGCCCGGGCCGGCCGTGAAGTCGGGCGGTTTTCAGGACGCGGAAGGCCGGTTTCGTATTTTCGCGGGCGCGACGCGCGACACGATCCTGTCATCGCGCCAGACCTCGACATAGTCGGCATGATCGATCCGAATGGCCTCGGCGATGGTGGCCTTATCGCTCGCGCTGGTGAAGGCGATGCCGTCGAAAGGCACGCCGTCTCCTCTGAGTCTGCGTAAGCGATAGTCGGGCACCGTGCGTCTCCCGGCGTCGCGCGCGGAAGCGATTCCGGGCTTTCCCAGCCGCATATGCTCGGACCCGTGCCAGCGGTTCGTCCTGCGTAACGACCCTTTCCGGCGCGCGCGACTTCCTTGGACCTTCCCGGACCGGGCAAGGGGCGCGAAAGGTGCGGTCGCGAGCGCGTCCGCGCTCGCGCTGGCTCGCTTTCGCGAAAGACGATCCACTGCGGGAACGGTATCCTGCGGATCGTCCGAGCCGGGGTGTTCCAGCTCCTTGGGCTATGACCTGGAACGGTGGCAGGCTTGACCGAAACCATCGCCGCTGCACTGATTTCCCCGCCCGTGTGCCACGGGCTCCTCGCGGCCGCTTGCGCTTTCAAATCAGCTCGCTGCTCCGGTCCTCCGCGTTGCTGCGGCCTGGCGGTTCGGTCGCCCGCACGACCGTTCCTCTGGTCTGCCCATCGCCCGGAAAACCCTTCGGACGAACATCAAAAGGAGACCTGCAATGCCCGCAATCGGATACGTCACCCGCGAAGGTCAAGGCTTCAAGGGCGAGCTCAAGACGCTCTCGATCCGCACCGAAGTCGCGATCCTGCCCAACGGCCACAAGGCCAATGACAGCCAGCCCGATTACCGCGTCGTGGCCGGCGGTGCCGAGGTCGGCGCCGGCTGGATCCGGCGCGGCGAGATGTCCGGCAAGGACTATGTCTCGCTCTCGCTGGCAGCGCCCGAGTTCGGACCCCGACGCCTCTACGCCAATCTCGGCCGTGCCGCCGGCCAGGACGATGACGACGCCTTCGCCATCATTTGGAACCCGGCCGACTGACCGGGCCGGGCGGCGCCGCGTCCCGGTTCGCCGGGGCGCGGTTCCGGCGTGAAGCCGCAGCACCGGGTCGAATCCGCATAGATGCGTTTTCGACCCTGCCGGGCGCGGTCCACTGCGTTCATTTGCGTGTCCGCTGCGGCGCAATCCGGCGTCCGCGCATGCGAAACGGACACGACACCATGGACGATCCTCTCGACCCTGCCGGAGCGCCCGGCAGCGATGCCGGCGCGCGCGCTGAAAAGGCGCGCCAGACCAGCCCGTTCCTCACCACCAAACAGGCCGCTTTCCATCTCGGCCTCGCCGCCAGCAGCCTCAAGAGCATGCGGCTCGAAGGCCGTGGCCCCGACTGTCGCCTGCACGGGCGAGCCTGGTATTATCATATCGACGACATCGAGGCCTGGTCGAACGCCCACAAGAAGGAGCGCGACCATGGTTGAGCGCCGCGACCTGCCGCTGTTCGCCTGGGGCGCCGCTTTGCGAGCCGCCCGCCGTCGCCGCGCGATGCTGATGCGGCGAAGCCTCTTCATTGCCTTTGGCTGTGCGTGTGTCGGCGCCACCATCGCGGCACCGCCGTTGCCGCGCCTCGTCTGGAATGCGAGTGCCAGCGCTCCGCTCGGCCTCTATGCGGTCGCGCCCGGCGCCCCGATCATGCGCGGCGAGATGGTCATCGCGCGGGTGCCGAAGGACGTTCGCGATCTCGCCGCGCGCCGGCATTATATCCCCGCAAACGTCCCGCTCGTGAAGCGTGTCGCGGCGGTATCGGGCGACGTGGTTTGCGCGACCGGGCCGGAGATTCGGGTCAATCAAGCGGTGGTCGCGACGAGACTGACGCACGATCGTTCAGGGCGGGCGTTGCCGTGGTGGCGCGGCTGCCAGACCTTGCGCGGCGATACCGTCCTGTTGCTGATGACCACCCGCGCCGACTCGTTCGACGGACGGTATTTCGGGCCGACCGCGCCTCAGGATGTGCTCGGCAAGGCGACGCCCTTATGGGTGCGGTGACGCGGTGTGCGGCGTTGTCGATCGTTCTGGTGGCGGCGCCTGCGCAGGCGGAAACGGTTGCCGACTGGCGGCCGTTCGTGACCGAAGCCGCGCAGCGGTTCGGCGTGCCGGTCGCCTGGATCGAGCAGGTCATGCAGGCCGAAAGCGCGGGTCGATCGACGCTGAACGGGCGGGCGATCATCAGTCGGGCGGGCGCGATGGGACTGATGCAGCTGATGCCCGCCACCTGGACCGACATGCGCCGTCAGCTGGGGCTCGGCGCCAATCCGTTCGACCCGCGCGACAATATCCTCGCTGGCACCTGCTATCTGCGGCTGATGTATGACCGGTTCGGCTATCCGGGCCTGTTCGCGGCCTATAATGCCGGCCCGGGGCGCTATCAGGACTATCTGGCAGGTCGCGCGCGCCTCCCGAACGAGACGATCGCGTATCTCCAAAGCGTCACCGGCAGGTCGCGAACGGATCGACCGCCTGCGCCAGACGTGCCGAAACCAGGCCTGTTCGTCGCTTTGGCCACGCTCGCGCCGCCCGCTCCGCAAGAGACGAAACCGGCTGCAGCGGACGGATTGTTCGCGGTCCGCCATCTGCCCTGACACCTAGCCGGACAGAGTCATCAGGGCGCGGGCGAGGGCATCGCGACACGCGGGTGGGGGAGGGCTCGTCTCGGATCTTCCGAGCATGGCGGCTGCCGGCGCGCCTGTGCAAGGCCGGCGGCCCCTCCAATTTTGCCACGGATAGTGTGCGTGCTGCGCACGCGCTTTGTTTGTTTTCCCGTGACAAAATCGGTTCCTCCGCCGCCGCTTCGCGGTGCCTGCGCTTCGCTCCGGCAGCCCTGACAGGCACGCCGGCAACCGCCGTCGAGAGCATGTCTTCGATGAGGAAGGCGTCAATCGACAGGAGGTTCTCATGGACATGTTTCAACCGGTTTCCGATGGTGCGGATCGCGTGATGGCGACGCTCGTGGCGGGTCTCGAACTGGAGTTCGGGCAGGGCGCGGGGCGGGCGTTGGCGGAACGGTTTCTGGCGGCGGAAGAGAGCGATTTCGTCTGGGATGCACGGGTTCAGGAGCGCTGGCTCGGCAGCTACGAAGCGCTCGAAGAGGAGGATTTCGAGCTCGATCGGGTCGCGGTGATCGGGCGGCTCGATGGGCGGTGGTTCGTCGCGGTGTGCATCGTCGATGGCGATGGCAACGCACACGGCATGATCGGGCGGCGCGGGTTCGCGAAAGCAACTGCGGCTCGGAAGGCGTACGCGACATTGCACTGATCGAAGGTCGCACAGGGCCGGGGCACGGTGTCGGATGACGGCACCCGTGTCCCGGCTTCTTTTGACCTCGATGGTTGCGGGGCAGGGGGATGGAGAGACAACGGCAAGGATCGGCAGGCGGTCAGCGAAGGGTAAGGCGCGTAAGGCAAGATAAAGCTGCGACACCCCCGGTCTCGCATGTCCTTGTCTGCACATCATTTTCTCGAAAATAGGGCGGCACTGGTCCTTGCCGACCGGTGCCGTGCGGGCGCTAAGTGGCCGATCCTGCGTGGGTTTTTTGGCACCGGTTTTCACTGCACCTCTGGCGCGCAATGCTGCGCAGCAATTCACGGGAACGTGCTGGCGATGGCCGAAGAAAACGAGTTCGAACCGCGTCTCGGACGCATGCGCAGCGGCGGCGGCAAGCGGGCGCGCAAATATCTCGGCCGCGTGCTCGCGGCTGCCAATCTCGCGGGCGGCGGCGCGCTCGGTTTTGGAAGCCGAAAGAGCGGCTTCACCGGCAGCCGGATCGGTCGCGGCGCGGGCGTCGGTCGCGTGCTCGCCGCGCGTGGTTCTCGCAGCGCGTATTCGGCGCGGCGCGTCGTCGTGAAGGCGAGCCTCGTCAGGCTGGCAGGCAAGGGCGCGTCGGGCGCAGTCGCGCACCTTCGCTATTTGCAACGCGACGGCGCGACGCGCGAGGGCGCACCCGGCGCGCTCTACGGCGCCGAAACCGATGTCGCCGACGGCAAGGCGTTCCACGTGCGATGTGCCGATGATCGCCACCAGTTCCGGTTCATCGTCTCGGCCGAAGACGGCGCGGAATATGACGATCTCAAACCCCTCACGCGCCGGCTGATGACGCGGGTCGAGGAGGATCTCGGCACCAAGCTCGACTGGGTCGCGGTCGATCACTTCAATACCGGCCATCCCCACACGCATATCGTCGTACGTGGCAAGGACCATCTCGGTGCCGATCTCATCATCGCGCGCGACTATCTGACCACCGGCATGCGCGAGCGCGCGAGCGAACTGGTCGAGCTCGATCTCGGACCGCGCACGACGCACGATATCGAGGCCGGCCTGCGCACCGAAGTCGAGCAGGAACGGCTGACCTCGCTCGACCGCGCGATGCTCCGCGAGGCGGGCGAAGACCGGATCGTCACGGCGGCCGGTGGCGATGCGTTCGCTCAGGCCTTGCGCGCCGGGCGTCTCGCCAAGCTCCGCCAGCTCGGTCTTGCCGAGCCGGTCGGTGGCGCACGGTGGCAGCTCGGCGAAGGAATGGAGGACACGCTGCGGGGGCTTGGCGAGCGCGGCGACATCATTCGCACGATGCAGCGCGAGATCGGCCGCGCCGGGCTAAGCCGTGCGCCGGCGGATCAGGCGATCTACCGGCCCGCCGCCGCGAACGCCGCTCCGCTTCTCGGCCAGATCGTCGCGCGCGGCCTCGCCGACGAACATGCCGACCGTCACTATCTGCTCGTCGATGCGACCGATGGCCGCACGCATTATGTCGTGATCGGCAAGGGGGCCGAACTCGAGGCGGTTCCGCAGGGTGCGATCGTACATATAACTCCGGTGCGTGCTGAAATCCGCGAGGTCGATCGTACGATCGTGGCGGTCGCCGCCGCCAATGGCGGACGCTACGATGTTGAGGCGCACTTAAAGGTCGATCCGGGCGCGACCGAGGCGTTCGCGGGCACCCATGTCCGCCGTCTCGAAGCGATACGGCGCCTGACCGGTGGCGCGGCGCGCGATGCGGCGGGTCTCTGGACGATCGGCGAAGACCATCTCGACCGGGTCGCGGCTTATGAGGCCCGGCTTGCGCAGGACCGCCCTGTGGCGGTTGAAATCCTGTCGACCCGGCCGCTCGCCGCGCTCGTCGAAGCCGATGCCGCGACCTGGCTCGATCGCGGTCTCGTGGCAGACTGGCCGGAGACGGCGCGCGATGCCGGCTTCGGGAGCGCGCTGCGCGACGCGCAGGAGCGCCGACGGCAATGGCTGATCGCGCAGGATCTGGCCGAAGTCGACGAGGGCGTGACGCGCTACCGAGCGGGCCTGCTCGCCACGCTTCAGCGGCGGGAACTGTTGCGCGTCGCAGGCGCGCTCGCGGACGAAACCGGATTGACCTTCACCGAGGCGATGCCGGGCAGCCGGATCGAGGGCGCATTGCGCCGCCGCGTCGATCTCGTCAGCGGCCGGTTCGCATTGGTCGAGCAGTCGCGCGATTTCACGCTCGTGCCGTGGCGGCCGGTGCTCGAGCGGCAGATCGGCAAGCCTGTCTCCGGCATCCTGCGCGGCGACGGCGTCAACTGGACGCTCGGGCGGACGCGTGGCGGGCCGGTGATCGAATGACCGCGCGCGCGACGATGACCTCGCTACGCGCCGGGCGTCGCGAACGCCCGTGCGCGCGCCGTCAGCCGCGGATCAGGGGCATTTGGCGAACTTGCCTTTGGCGGTCCGGCACCGGCCATCCTTGCCCTTGGTGACGCCGGCGACGGGCTTGGCCGCCTCCGGGCATTTCATGAACTTGCCCTTGGCATCCTTGCACGGCTTGGCCGCAAGCGCGGGCGTGGAGGAGAGAGCGAGCGTTGCGACGGCGAGCATGACGATACGGATCATGGCATTTCCTTGGGGCCGAGCCATTCGGCGGGAGCGATGCTATGCCGTGGTGGACCTGGCCGCAACATCGCGCTGTTCGGGGGCATCGGTTTGGCGGATAGAGCAGGTCCGAATTCGGAGCACGGATGTTCGTTTGCGATAGCCCTTATGTGATCGATGGCGACACGCTCCAGTGCAGCCATGGTCCCCGCGTGCGGCTGGCGCGGATCGACGCGCCGGAAATGCCGGGCCATTGCCGGCCGGGGCGGGATTGCGCGCCGGGAGATCCGTTCGCCTCGAAAGCCGCGCTCGTCACGCTGATCGATCGCCGCGCGCTACGCTGCGAGGCCGTTTCGGCGAGCCCGCGCGGCGGGTCGTCGCTCGACCGCTATGGCCGCACCGTTGCGCGCTGCTCGGTCAACGGCACCGATATCGGCGATTACATGATCGCGCGCGGCTTCGCTGTGCGCTGGCCGCACTGATCGCGTCGTTCGGTGGACGCGGAGACGGAACGGCAGGCCGAGGCCAGGAAAGTCCTCGCGATGTACGGCGCCGACGCGCCGGTGTTCGTAGCCGCGCGCATCGGCGCGCTCGTTTGGGCGGACGATCAAAGCGGCATCGACCGCTGGCGGCAGATCGCCGCCCGGCTCGATCGCCTGATGGTCGATCCCGGTCCGCACGGCGTGGTCCCGTAAGGTGTCACGGCTCCGCTGCCTTCGAACGTCGATCGACGCCGCCGCGGCCTATCTTGGTGCCGAGGTCGCCGCGCCGGTCGCCGCGCCGTCCTGTGTCGTCGAAGGCGATCAGGGCGTTGTCATGTTCGAAGCTGGCGGCCGAAAGCGGCTGCGATCGATGCGCTGGGGGTTCCCGCGGCTGACGCGCGAAATGCGCGTCCGTGGTGAGGATCCCGGCATCATCGGATTAGTCGCCGATCTCACCAATCCGATGTGGGAGCAGATGGTGGTCGATCCGCGCTATCGCTGCATCATCCCGATCACCCATTTCGCCAATCCCGACGGTGATGCCGGCAAGAAGACGCGGACCTGGTTTTCCTTGAACGACACGGCCGTCATGGCGTGGGCGGGATTTTGCCGGAACATCCCCGATGTCGGGCCGTGTTATGCCGGCATGACGATGGAGGCGAACAGCGCGGTCATGCCCTACAACGACCGCATGCCGGTCCTGCTCGAACAGGGCGAGATCGAGCGCTGGCTGCGCGGCGCGATCGACGATGTGATCGCGTTCCAGTTTCGGCGGCCCGTCGCGGCGGCGCGTATCGAGGTGATCCACACCGACAGTCCCTGGCGCGGCGGCGATCCGCCGCCGGCGGCGACACAGATAGATCTGATCTAGTCGGAGGCGCCCGACCCGACTGGACTCGCGCAGGTCGCCTGATAGGCTGACCGGCGATGTGCAATCTCTACACGGTCCGCAAATCGGCAGCCGAAGTTGCAGCGCATTTCCGCGTGCGCAATCCGGTCGCGTCGAACGCCGGCGAGGAGGTCTATCCCGGAACACCCGGACTCGTCGTGCGCGAGGCGGATGGCGAACGCATCCTGCAGTCGATGACCTGGGGCTTTCCCTTGCGGTTGAAGACGATGGCGCCGACCGCCAAGCCCAAGCCCGTGAACAACATCGCCGATCTCGCCAAGCCAATGTGGAAGGGGCTCGCGGCGAGGCCGCAATGGCGGTGCCTGATCCCGCTCACCGCGTTCGCGGAAGCTGAAGGCCCGAAGGGCGCCAAGACCCGCACATGGTTCTCGGTTACCGATCAGCCGATCTTCGCTTGGGCTGGATTGTGGCGCGAGAGCGCGGAATGGGGACCGGTCTATTCGGGGGTGATGACCGATTGCAACGAGGCGATCCGGCCGGTGCATGACCGAATGCCTGTGCTGCTGCACGCCGATGAATGGGATCAGTGGCTGCACGGTTCCTACGACGATGCCTTGGCCTTTCAGGCGCGCTGCTTTCCCGACGCGCTGATTGCGATGGAGCGCACCGACGAACTCTGGGTGAAGCGGAAGACCGCGCCGATCGTTTGAGGGCGATGGCAGCAAGCAAGAAACTCAAGGTCTACCGGACGCCGATCGGCTTCCACGATGCCTATGTCGCCGCGCCAAGCCAGAAGGCAGCGCTCGAAGCCTGGGGCTCGTCGCACAATCTGTTCGCGCGCGGCATCGCCGAGATCGTCGAAGATCCCGCGCTGACCAAGGAACCGCTCGACAATCCCGGCAGGGTCATCAAGCGGTCGCGCGGAACGACTGCAGAGCAGATCGCGGCGCTGCTGCCTGCGAAGCAGTCGGCATCTGAGAAGGGGTCGGACGACGCGCCCGATGTCGCCAAACCTGAGTCGCGATCGCGGCGCGCGGCAAAGCCCAAACCGCGGCCATCGCACGACGCTGTCGATGCTGCTGAAGCGGATTTCGCAGAACTGGCGGACCGGCATGCCGAAGCTGATCGCGCGCTGAAGGCGGAACAGGCAGCGCTCGACCGGCGTCGCGCAGAGCTGGAAAAGGCGCAGGCAGCTGAGCGTGAAAAAGCTCAGGCCGCGCTCGACCGCGCCGAAGCCAAATACGCGGCCGCCATCCGCAAATGGAAGGGCTAGCGTCTAGCTGCGGAACCGGCTCACCGCGCGTTTCCATTCGTGATCGCCAGGCAGAGGGAGATGTGTAACGGTCGGAGACTCGCGCACCGCCACGATCCGGATGCCGCGTCGACCGCACCCTGTGCATTTCATGCGCTCGCCCGCATAATCGAAATGATCCGACCAATGTTTGCGCTGGAACAGCCACCAGAGCGCGGCTGCATGAAAGATCGCCACATGCTCGCAGGACGGGCACCGCGCCTTGATGGTGTGATGAAAGGCCGCGGCCTCGAACAATGTCGTCGGCACCTGGCCGCCATGCTGGTCGTATCGGCCCACGTTATGCGACGGCGCGCAGGCGCGGACCGCGGGCATCTGGCGCGGCGCTCAGGTTGAGCGCGCCAAGTCCGTCCTGGCGCACCACGCGGATCATCGCCTGCGGCCAATCGGGAAAAATGGCGCGGGCCTTTGCCGATATCAGCGTTACAGGTGGCAGGTCGATGAGATGGACCGCGTCATATCCGCACCAGAGTTCCGGCGGGATGCGGCCAAGGCGGTACGTATCGGCGACCACGAGCACGACAGCCGGATGCAGCCTCTTCTGCCCGGCGATGAAGCGGGCGAGGCAGATCGGCCGTTGCTGTTGCATCAACCGGTCGTATTCCTCCGCGCTGTCCGTCTGAAAGACGCGGTCCCCATCGATCTCGCCGATGTGGAACGTCCACCGGCCGTAGGGGAAGGTCCGCTTCTTGATCGGCCATCGATGCGCCAACCAATTGATCCGTTCGATCGCATCCATGCGCTTCAGGCGAGCGCCGGGTCCGTCGCGAACAGCGAGGGCTGGATGGTCCGGTCGACCAGTACGGCACGCGCCTGCTGCGCGGCGCCGACCGCCTGGCGATAATGGACCGTCCCATAGCGTTCGGCGTCGTCGAACCCGACTGGCGCCCAGTCCTCGCTCGGGTAGCAGGCGTCGTAAATCACGCGCGCAGCCGCACGCAGTTGCAGATCGTGCTGCATTCCTAAGCTCCATGACTGTCGAATCGCCCGATTGGCGGCGGCACACTGGCTAGAACGAAATTAGAACATCGCGCAAGCGAAGTGTTCCTGATATGTTTCGTTTCCGCGAGTCGCTTGGCGACGCCATGGAGATGAAACGATGGGCTATAACGAGGATCAGCTTGAGCAGATGAAGATGAGCCAGGCGCTCGCTTACACCGCCGTCATGGGAGCGCTGACCAGCCTCCATGCGATGCCGGAGGAGGGGCCGGGTGCCGGCGCGATCGATTTTTTCCCGACGATCGACGGCCTGCTGCAGGTGATTGCGACTCTCGCGATGATGGTCGACGCATTCCCGACCAAACGCGACCAGCGTCAATTCGTTGAAACGATGCGCAAGGGTCTGCTGGCGCATTTTGTGGATGCCGAACGCGACGCGAAGCAGGGACTATTGGGCGAGAGCCGACGGCTCGACCAAATGCCTTGGGGCGGCACCGGTATGGCGCATTGAGTAACGCTTGACGGCTCAGCTCTTACCGAGCAGCATCTTTTTCACGATCTTTAGAGGCGCGTATGCGAACTCGCCGCCGAGCGACCAGCCGCGTTGATCACACTGGTCGAGTAAGGTTCGCTCGAAGGAATGCGCGTCCGCGCCAGATTTGAAATTTCTGACGCCAATTGGAATGTAGTGAATGGCCGCGCGTCTTGGCAGACCACTTGCCAGCTCCGACAGGCGGCGATCGAGATCGTTGGTTCTGCCGATCTTGACGAGCGATGCCCCGTCCACTGGCAACATGTTCGGCGCCAGAACCGAAATCGGCCCGTCAATGAGTAACAGATAGACGCTTGTAGGTCCGTCCGCGAAGACTGTCCTACGGGTTCCGATCACCGGGGCAGGACCGCGCGAACTTCGCTGGTGCGGCAGCCAATCTTCCGCCCTCAGTCCTCGCCTAATCCGATTGACCTCTGCGGCAAGCGCTGCGTTATTTCCGCCGAACGCCGCCCAGATTTCAGCGTCAATAGCTCCGCCAGGACGCAGACCGGAATCGCGCGAAGGCGGCGCATGCGGATCGTGCCGCCCGAAATTGCGAAGCCGCATGGCAATACCCGCGGGATTACGGAACGACGCCAATACGACCAGACCTGTCCGTCGGGCGGCCGCCCGAAGCAAAGCCGAAAGCGCTGCAACCTCAGGGTGCGCCTTGCTGGCGCGCGGCGCGCTCAAATAAAGATCCATGAGCAGAATCGTCTCGTCGCGTGTCCAGTCGGGATTGCGGCGCCGCGGCTCTGAAGAAGGCGCTTCACTGCGGGGAGCGTTCATCGTCATCCGGTGGATACAGCGCGGAATGGGCGTTTCTGCAACATGCTCGCGATTATACGCCGCACCGGGACATTCCACTGATGACCTCTGAATCTGCGTCGTGTAGCGTGGTCCCCACGATCTCGGGGCCGGCGTATTTTGACTATTTATCTCGATAATTTGGCTGCGACGCCAGTTGATCCACGTGTTGCCGATCGTCACCGCGCCGCCATGCTCGACAATCCCGGCAATGCTCATAGTGCCGAGCACGCAGTGGGCGTCGCGGCCCGGCAGGCACTGGATGCAGCGGGAGAGGCTGTCCTTCGAGCCATCGAGAGCCGTGAGGACGTCGTGACGTTCACACCCGGGGCGTCTGCCGCACTCTGGCTTGCGGTCGAGGACGCGATTGCGCGGACCGTCGGCCGCGTCGCGCGCGTCGCTGCGACCGCTGTCGAGCATCCGGCCCTGCTGTCGGCGCTACGCCACGCTGAGCGCGGCGGCCGCCTGCAGCTGACGATTCTTCCGGTCGATGCCCAGGGCGCGCCGGTGGTCGAGGCGCTCGCGACTGCGCTTCGGGATAGCGTGGATCTCGTCTGCACGATGGCCGCCAATAACGAGGTCGGCACGATCACCGATCTCGCCCACATCTGTGCAGTGGTAAGAGCTGCCGGTGCCCGGCATCTGGTCGACGCCAGCCAGGCTGCGGGGCGTCTCGCAATGCCGGCCCTGGCGAAGGCCGATCTGATTGTGGTCAGCGGTGCCAAGCTGTACGGCCCGCGGCGTAGCGGCGCGCTTATCGGTGCACTTTGCGGGCATGCAGAAACTCTTGCGCACGATGTGTTCGGCAGCCCGGACGTGCCGGCGGCGGTAGCGCTCGCCTATGCACTCGATCTGCGTGTTGCCGAACGAGACGCGGACGAAACCCGCTTGGCATACCTGCGCGACCGTCTGCAGGCAGACCTGACGGCCGCCGTACCGGATCTGCGTATCAATGGTGATCCCACTGCGCGTCTCGCCGGCAGCCTCCATATTTCCACCCCGCATCTGCCCGGTGAAGCGGTCGTGGCACGCCTTTGGGGCAAGGTTGCCGTCTCGACCGGCGCTGCCTGTCAGTCAGGTGCGCCCGGGCCGTCCCACGTGCTCTCAGCGATGGATATGCCCGATTGGGCGCGAGACGGCGCCGTCCGCATTGGCCTTGGCCGTTTCAATTCTGCAGAAGAGGTCGCGGAGGCAGGTGCGCTGATCGCATCGGCGCTTACTCTGACCTTGCCTGCTCGGAGATATGCATGAACGCCGTTGCCGCCCGCCCGCGTTTTTCGGGGCACGAGACCTTCGCTTGTCGCTTTGCCTGGTTGCCCAAGGCGGTTCGTCTGATCGCCCGCGATCCGGCAGCGCTCGTGGATGACGAGCGCGCCATCCTGGAGCTCGGTCTAGGCAAGAATATGGTGCGGTCGCTCCGGTTCTGGCTCGAGGCGTTCGGTGTGGCGTCGGCGCGGAGCGGTCGCTGGGCCTTGCTTCCGTTTGGCGACACGGTGTTTGGCGAGAACGGCCTCGATCCCTTCATCGAACGCGTGGAAACCCAATGGTTGCTTCACTGGCAGTTGAGCACCGCTGTTGAAGCCCCGCTATTCGCGTGGCGCCACATCCTGTTCAAGCGCATGCGTGCCGACTTCACGCGCTCCGAGTTGCTGTCTGAAATGCGGCTTGAAGGCGAGCGGCTCGGCTATGAGCATTCGGACGTAACCCTGCTGCAGCACGCCGATGTTTTCCTGCACAGCTATTTGGGTTCGCTCAGCGCCGCCTCACCCGAGGACGCGCTGGATGGGCCGCTGGTGGATCTCGGACTCGTGCAGCGTGCCGGACGCCGGCGCGGTGGTGTCGAGCGGATCGAGCCGGTGTTCACACTTGCGCGCGTTCCGATCGTCGACGTTGGTGCGCCGGTAGTCGATTTTGCTGTCGCCAGCTACTGGAAAGCGCGCCGGCTTGGCGAATCCGTGTTGACGTTTCGCGATCTTGCCCATGGCGAGGGTTCGCCCGGCGCCACTCTGCGCCTCGATCCTGAGGACCTGCGCGATCATCTCGAGCACACTACCGAGCTGTGGTCCTACCGCCCCTCCGGTGAGGCTGGCAACGTCACGGCTGTGGTACCGCTCGATCCAGACGCGCGCTTGCGGGAGATTTACGCATGACCACAGGTATGATCGCCGATCTGCTGGGTAACGCGGGCATGTTCTATCGCTCTGTTGCTTTGGAACGCGATGCTGCGGACCCCGGCGCCTCGCGCTCGCTGGTGCTGACGCCCTGGCTTGAGCGCGGTGCGGCGGAAATCCTGGCGGGCCTGCGCGACAAGGGAACACGACGCGCATGGCGGATCATCGGAGACTTCGGTGTCGGCAAGTCCGCGCTCGCGCTGGCTTTGGTCCAGGCGCTCGACCCGCGGGTCAGCGACCCCGCGATGCCGATGCGGCGACTGGTCGAGATAGGCGGTGGCGCGCCGCGCATGTTCCCGCTGATCGTCACGGGATCGCGCGTTGGCCTGACCGAGGGTGTACGGGCCGCGCTTGCACATGTCGCGGTGACCCCCGGTTTGCTTGCGCCGAAGACCGCGAAGGCAATCCTTGCCTGCGCGGAACCTTTCGACGCGATTATTGCGCTGCGCGACGCGCTGCGGGCGTCGGGCGCCTTTGACGGGCTGCTGCTCGTGATCGACGAGATGGGCAAGTTCCTCGAAGCCGCTAGCGATGCCCACGGGTTCGACGTCTTCCGCCTGCAGGCACTGGCCGAAGCTGCTGCGCGTTCGGGTGACGCACCGCTCGGCGTCGTGCTAATCCTCCACAAGGGCTTTCAGTCCTATGCCGAGGATTGGCGCGCCGCACGCCGCGGGGAATGGGAAAAGGTCGCGGAGCGCTTCGAGGAGCTCGTGTTCGATCATCCCTTGTCGCACACTGCCGCCTTGCTCTCGGCCGCACTCGCGATCGCGCCAATCGCGAGCGGTAGCAAAGTCCGAAAGGCCCATGACGACGCGATCAAGCGGGTACGAGCTCTCGGATGGCTTGGCCCGCGCACCGGACCCACGCCTGTGGGGTGTTGGCCCGTTCATCCGGCGGCGCTCCCGGTCATGGCGCGTTTCTTCGCGCGTCACGGCCAGAACGAGCGGTCGCTGTTCGGCTTTGCCGCCAGCGAGGAGCCGAACGGCCTGCGTGCCTTTGCCGCCACGACGCCGGTCGGGACGGACCTCTACGGCGTGCAGCACTTCTTCGATTACGTGGCATCATCGTTCGGTCACCGACTGACCTCGCGTGCCAGTTCCGGCGAGTGGGACCGGATCGCGGCCGTGCTCGACCGCGCGAGCGAGGCCGACGCTGTCGAGACCGCCGTGCTCAAGACGATCGGTATGCTCAATCTTGTCGATGCTCTCGACCTCTCCGCGACCACGGATAGCGTGCGGGCGGCCCTCGTGCCGGCTTTCACCCCGGAGGCGATCGATGATGCGGTTGCGCGGCTGGTCACGGGAGGCTTGCTGTTCCGGCGGCCCGGCCGCACCGAACTCCGGCTCTGGACCAGTCGACGTGTCGATCTGACTGCAATCTGGGCGGATGCTGCCCGCGAGGTCGATGCGCAGCACGTCCTGCGCGATCTGCCGCGCCACCTGAGCGGTCTGCCGATCCGCAGCCATGTGCTCGCACGCCGGCATTCCGTCACGAAGGGCACCAGTCGACGTTTCGCTGTCCGGTGTACGCACGCGTCCGCGCTGACGGGCTTCGAGGACCACGGTGAAGCCGATGGCGGCGTTGTCGCCGTGATCTGTGGCAACGACGAGGATCAGCGGATCGCGCGCGCCTGGGCCGCGGAGGTAACCGGCGAGCAGAGCACCATGCTGGTCGTGCCGGTGCCGGCCATGCCGGAGCTGGGGCCGATGATGCTCGATTTGCTGCGACATCGTTGGGTGGTCGCGAATGCCGGCGCCCTTCAGGAAGACGCCTTTGCCGCAGCGGAGATCGATCGCGGTATTGCCGATCTTGAGATACGGCTCGTCGCGGCGGTCGAAGCGGCGGTCGGTTTGAGCGCGCACGCGCCGTCGCGTCCTGTTCTCCTGTTTCGCAGCGGTGGCGAGCAGGCGCTCACGGTGCCGATTCACGTCACGATCTCAACCCTGTGCGATACCGTCTTCAACCGAGCGCCGCTCGTCGAGAACGAGCTCGTCAACCGGCACGCCCTCACCAGTGCCGGCGCGGGAGCCCGGCAGCGTCTCATCGAGAGCATGTTTGCTCATGCGCACGATCCCGAACTGGGGTTCGCGCCGAAGAAGAATCCTCCCGAGCGCGCCCTGTATCTGTCGCTGCTTCGACGCGGGCGTATCCACCGCGAGATCGACGGCACCTGGACGATTGCGCCGCCGCGCAGCGAGGATGACCCACTGCGCTTGCGACCCGCGCTGGATGCGATCGAGGCCCGGCTCAGCGCGGCTGATGGCCGAGTTCCGCTGGGCGATCTGTATGCTTTGGTTCGGGCAAAGCCTTATGGTGTCCGCCGCGGCCTTGCCCCGCTCTTGCTCGCGACGACCTTGGTTGCAGCCGGCCACCGCGTCGCACTGTTCGAGCGTGGCACCTATTGCACGCGCCTGGATGGCGCAGCGTTCATGCGCATCCTCAAGGGGCCGGAGCACTTCGCGCTGCAATGGGTATCGCTGGAAGGCGTGCGCGCCGATGTCTTCCGCCGACTTGCGGTTCTGCTTGACCAGCCCCCCGTCGCGAGCGGCATTCGCGTCGTGGTCGATCCGTTGATCCGCTTCGGGGTCGATCTGCCGTTCCACGTGCAGCATTCGCCGGTGCTGGGCGATACCGCGCGCGCCGTTCTTAAGGTGCTCAAGGACACGCGCAGCCCCATCGATCTCGTATTCAGCGAACTCCCGGCGGCGTGCGGCGCGGAACCGTTTGGCGCGGACACGCGTGCCGACGCGGCCCGCGCTGGCGCTTTTGTCGAGACACTTGATGCGGCGGTCGCCGAGCTGCGCGCGTGCTACCCCAAGCTCCTGGAGCGGATGCGCTCGGAGCTGCTCTTCGCGCTCGACGCGCGCGACCGGGCGGACCTGATCGAACGCGCGGCGCCACTCGGGTTCCGCGTGCGCGAAGCGGCCTTGAAAACCTTCATCCTGCGCGTCGCCGACGGCGCGCTCGGGGAGGACCCATGGACGGAGGCACTCGCGGGCGCAGTGGTCGGCAAGCCGCCGAGCCGGTGGCTCGCGCACGATGTCGACCTATGGCGCTCGCGGCTTGCCGAGCTCGCCGGCCAGTTCAACCGCGTCGAGGCGGCTGCGTTCGGAAACGGGGAGTCTGCGCGCAGCGCGGTGCGCGTTTCGCTGACCAAGGTCGATGGGCACGAGCGGTCGGTGATCGTCGATGTCGATGATCTCACCAGCGCGCAGCTGACGGTGTTCCATTCCCTGTCCCGGATGGCCAAGGAGGCTGATATCAGCCTGGACAAGGTCGCTGCCTTGTTGTCGCTTGAGGTGATGCACGAACAGGCAGGGCAGGGGGCAGACGCGCCCGTGGAGCGACAGGACCGCGCATGACACGCCATATTCTCAGTCTGTCGGGGGGCAAGGACAGCGCGGCGCTCGCCGTCTACCTGCGCGACCGCGTGCCCGACATGGAGTATATCTTCCACGATACCGGCCACGAACTTCCCGAGACGTACGATTACATGGCGCGGCTCGAAAGCCTGCTTGGCCGGCCCGTCGTGCGCACGACGCCTGAAGACACGTTCGAACACTGGCTTGCGGTCTATGGCGACATGCTGCCGTCTAACCACCGGCGCTGGTGCACCAAGATGCTCAAGCTGAAGCCGTTCGAAGCCTATATCGGCGAGGATCCCTGCATCAATTATGTAGGGCTGCGCGCCGATGAGAACCGCGTCGGCTATATCAGCACCAAGCCCAATATCACGGCGGTATATCCGTTTCAGGAAGACGGGCTTGTTCGCGCCGATATCTTCCGGATCCTGGAAGAAAGTGGGCTCGGCTTGCCGAAATACATGGACTGGGGGCGGTCGCGTTCGGGCTGCTACTTCTGCTTTTACCAGCAGAAGATCGAATGGGTCCGCATGAAGCGGAAGCACCCCGAATATTTCGAGCGCGCGAAGCTCTACGAAGTTCGCAGTGCCGCAGTGAGTAAACAGTTCACTTGGTGCGGCGGGGAATCGCTTGCCGAGCTAGAGCAGCCCGAGCGTATGGCGCAGATCGAGCGGAACCATGAGGCATCGCTCGCGCGGCGCGCGGCACGACGTGAAAATCTGCCGCTCTCAGCGGTGCTCGGCGGTGCGGATGTTGAGGTGGAAGAGCCTGAGGGGTGCTTGATCTGCAGCTTGTAAGAGCGCTTGCACTCTTGCTGCTGCGATCAATATTTCAAAACAATGATGATGACGCCGTCGGCTGAGGCCGTAACTGCCGTGTCGCGCCTGCTAAGCAGATCCACACGAAGGTAATCGTTGATGCCGTGAGAATTAGGTGGCCTTCGTGAGACCATCGTGACGAGCTGATTCATGCGATCCAGCAAGCCTTGGGCCTTGGTCCGCGTCGCGGCTGCGCGATCGGCCGAAGTCACAGTTTGCTGCAGAACCGATCTAAAATGAGTTAGGAATGCACCAGTGAAGAAGACTGGCTGCTTCGACGGCTCCTTCCCAGTCTGGGGAGACTGAAACGCAAACGCACTTTTAGCATCGAAAGGCTCACCTAGTTCAATCAGCGCTCCGGCTTCCCGTACGCAAATCTTTCCCGCAAGAGGTTCAAAGATAGCGGGCGCCTTGAGCAGACCAACCCGCGCGAACGAAGAAAGGTATTGTGACTGCAGTGACAGGAAATGCTCAGCTTTAAGCCGTCCAAGCCAAATCCGCTTTTTTGCCTTAATATCCTGTCGTAGCGTTTTCAGGGGCAGGGCTTGAGGATGCTTGAGTTCCCAATCCACTTCGTAAAATTTTCCATTCAAGATTACCATCTGCGGATCAAGTTGATGTTTGTGGTAAGTCGGCCGAAGAGTACCCTGCAGCATTAGTACGGCAGTCGCTGCGGGCTCTCCGCCGTTTCGGCTCATCAAATCGCAGATTGGGGTCATTACAGCGGTAATAGTGCGCCCATAGAGCGGAGTTGCTGAACTTTTTGGCAAAGTGCCCTCTAAGAAGAGATCGCCTGAAAGCGGCAACGTATCGTCGGGACCACGGTAGCCTCGGTCTTGGGTAGTGCGCGTGGCGTTATAAAGCTCTGCCATTGCGTTAGATGGGGCTTCAATAAAATGGCTCGGAACATCGGCAAACGGGTTGGGCCGATCGGTCGTCGGTGTATGTTTTGAGAAAGCGCACATCACCCGTTCCGCCACTGCGCCAGCGACGACCTCTTTGATATAATCTTCCACGGGTTGCCCTTCCGCTTGAAGGCTTAGCTCATAGAGTCGGGCAAAATCAGCGATTTCCAGTCCGATGAGCCGATCTGCAACCCAGTTGCGGGCTTCTTCAATGACGATCGGCAGTGCCTTGCGGAGCGGTTCGAGGACGGCGCTCGCTCGGCAGGTTCTGAAAATCTCTGCGATCGCTAACAGATCCTGTGGGTCCGCGCGCTCAATCGCCTGCTTCTGCACGAAGCGAAAGCGAGAGGCTGTCTGGGTGGTTTTTTTACGGAAATTTTGCGCAATTTGCTGCGTACCGAGCGAAGATATCAGGATGAATGCTGGCGCGACCGAGCCGATATCCCCGGCCGTTTGCTGCCTTACGTCTTCGAGGTAGCGCGTCGCTCGCTCGCGCGCGCGATCCAGCGCAGATCTGGGCGTCACACCCGGAGCAGGGTTTGGTGGGATGTCGGACGACAAAAAAAGATCGAGAAATACAACGTTTGCTTGAGCGACGAGGGCGGGCTCGGGGTCTGCTCCGAGCTTCATGACGCGTACCTTCGTTGCCGCCAGCAACGCCTCTAGCGGACGTAATTGCTGGAGCTTGCTAATCCTGTCCTGACTGACGTCTGAGAACAAAATTTCCAAACTCTGGATCACCTCCTCCGTCATCGCTGCGGCCGTCACCACGCCGACGTTGAGGTTCCAAAGCCGATCGATCAGGTCTGCCCTGTTTGCAAAATTCTCCCAGTCATCCAGGTCGGCTTCCACAAACATGCTCGAGGCGGCAAGTGATGCAATTCTCTGGGGATTATCCTCCATCGACTGAACGAAGCGATTGAATGCGTCCTCGGAAATCTCGTCGCCGCGCGGCGGATCATAAGCGTCGTCGACAATGGCGAGCAGTTCGACGCCCCCGACTTGTGCTGCAGTTGCGAGGCTATCGCTCATTTCGATTTTCCGCTGAGGTCGAGGGAGAAACGGCGCCAGATTTCGGCAGTCGGGTCGCCGACAAGTTGCAGTGTCCACCCGTGATACTCTGCGAGCTCCCGCGCGATATAAAGTCCGAGACCATTCCCTTCACCGGGGGGCTTCGCCGATTCAAAAGGCTTGAAAATTCTTTCTGCTTCGGTTTGCTCAATGCCGGGGCCGTTGTCGGATACTTCGATTAAGCTGGCGTCCTGATCGATATCGATATGGATTCTCGGGCGAAAACTGGGATCAATAACGGCTTGTTGCTTTAGCCAGTAGAAGGAATTCGATAGGAGGTTCTCTAAGATCTGGATCAACATTCCGCGCACGGCTCTAACTCGCCAAGGCTGCTTAACGGTACTGTTGATCGTAACTTTAACCTTGTGCCGCTCGGCCTGGGCATCACGGGCATCTACAACCTGCTGAACTAAATCCTCGATCGTAAAACCCTCTTTCGTCTGTCGACGGGACGTGCTGAGCGGATCGAGAGTTTCGATACGCTTTTGTAATGTTCGCAATTGGCTTTCTAGTGTCTGGAAGACAGCTGGCAGTTTTCCTGCAAGTTGCGATTTGTCTACTCCTTCGAGGGTACTCAGCGTGCTACTGCTGCTTCGCCCGAGCTCGTGAAGGATAAGTTCGACCATCAAGCCTAGACCTGCGAGATGCACAAACTTTCGACGTTCATCTTTGTAGTCGTCAATGATTCCATCAACGTCGTCGATCTGCGACGCCAGAGCCTGGACAAGGCGCTCCACTTCTTTCAGAGGCCCCGCCTGTTCTGGCGCGTCGACTGCAATTTGGCGTATCTGTTTTTGGATTTCCGTCTTCGATTTCGAGACGCGCGCTTTCAGAACATCTACTGAGGTTAAGTCCTCCTGTCTGAGTTCGTCCTCGATGTTTTGGCTAAACGTCTTAAAATCCTCAAGTATCTTTTGAAGGATGCTGACCAATGCCTCTTTATATTCGTTGTCGACTAAGCCTTCCCGGTTAGTCTGTTCGACAAGGCGCCGATTGCGCCAGCTGAGATTCACGCGTCCGATGACCTGCTGGCGGTTGAGCTTATAACCTCGCCGCCCAAATGCTTTCTTGTCGAGCTGAAGCCAGTCGTCGTCGCCGCCGCCATATGGATTGATACGAAAGCCATCGCGAAACACCATCAGGCCACCAGCCCATTGCCGCACCATGGCTTGAACGTCGGACTTTGTGCCGAGCCCCTCCACGGCCGTTAGAAAAAGACGATTAAACCAAAGGAATTCGACCTTAAACGACCCAAGCTTTCGCAATACCCGCGTCGATCGAGATTTAGTGATGGAAACAAGCCGAACCTCGGGCAGCGTCGTAACTTGCTTTTTATGCGTATTAAGCCGGTAATCCATGTCGAGGACCAGCTGCGATTGTCCGTCGGGTTTATATTCGAACCTCGCCGAGACGGTCGCATGCGCCACATCAAAAAGCCGTTGAGGGATTTGCGGAAGCGTCACCTGCTGGTCGTTGTAAACGATGCGGAATAGTCGATTGCCTCGGCGTCGATCGAATGGGTCGACCATCCGCGAGAATTCGGAGTCAAGCATCTCGCCAAACTTGGCGCGTGTCCAATCTCCTTTGAGCTGGGATACGCGGATGGTAGTTCCCTGCGTGCTTTCATCGTCTTTGCGTGGGCCTCGTTCGGGAGCAACCGCCACATCTTCAAGAAGCGCGTCGGAATCGTGGCTGAATCTCGCCCAATCGATCGACAAGTCGTTCCATCGTTTCTCGCCGGCTTTACTGGTCCTTACCGAGAGATGCTCGCCTAACCGCATGACCGACAGGCGGCCGACGCCCTTGTCGCCTAGGAGCGGGCGGGACGGGTCTTCACCGCGGTCATCCCAGCCGCGCTTTTCCTCTCTCCGGGACCGCGTGCCGATCGTGAGGAAGATATTTTCGAGATCCTCAAGGGACATGCCTTCGCCATCGTCGGAAACTTCCACAAAGTTGATTTCGCGGTATCCGTCGACGAGGAATTGACGGAATTGCTGTGCATCGTGAGCACCGTCTAACGCGAGCAACATCGGACGAGCCGCGCCCGCGGGGGCGTCTGAAAAAATCCACTGCTCTATGTTACTTCGAATCTCCGCGAGAGGCAGTTCGTCATCGTCGATCAGGTCGAGAGCCTGACGATACCGCGAATACGGGAGGACCGACTGGACCTTAATCCGAACAACCGCTGAGCGAGCGTCTACGGAGTTCTTCGCCAACTCGTACAGAGCTACAGCGTCAGACCCGATCAATTCAGCGCCCAACTCGAGCAAGGTACGCGCGGTGATCTTAAACGCCATGTGAAGCACGAACCCCCGTTTGCACTGCCAGAGAGTGGCGATCGGTCGTATAAGTCAAGGCAGCTTCCTTCAATTCTAGATTCAATTTGGGAAGACAGGGCGCCTTCTCGTGTCCGGACGGGCGTTGGGCTTCACATGGGCTTGGCGAATGCGTCGTGAGCGGATGCCGCCGCCAAAGCACGGATCGGGAATACACGCGATCGTGGGAATGTCAGATCGGCATGACGTGGGCGAATATCACGTTAGCTGATAATCGAGGGGGCGCCGCTATCTGGCTTGCCATATCGCGTCCGACCGACAAAGATTCAGCGGATGAAAATGGACCTGAACCATCTGCCATCTGCTCAGCAGGATGAACTGCAGCGGGTTCAGCGTGTTCTGACAAGCGAATTTTCTGAGGCGATTTCGAAGGCGACGACGCCAAGTCGGCGCAATGGCAAAATCCTCAAGATCATCCTTTTCGGTTCGTACGCCCGTGACGACTGGGTCGATGAACCGGAGAACGGCTATCAATCCGATTTCGACCTGCTGGTGATCGTCAACCACGACGATCTCACCGATATCGCCAACTATTGGTATGTCGCCGAGGATCGGATCCTGCGCGACGCCGAGATCGCACGCCCGGTCAACATCATCGTGCATTCGCTCGATGAGGTGAACCAAGCCCTTAAGCGCGGCGAGTATTTCTGGGTCGATATCGCACGCGACGGTATCGTTCTGTACGAATTGCCTCTGCATCCGTTGGCAACGCCGATGCCGCTCACGCCGGCCGATGCGTTTCAAATGGCTGCCGGATATTTTGCTGAGTGGCTCGAGAAAATCGACAGCGCCATAAAGCTGGCTCGCTACGCAGTGTCCGAGAACGAACTGAAGGACGGTGCCTTCCTGTATCATCAAGCAGCCGAACGTGCGTACATATGCCTTCTGCTCGTGCGAACGCTCTATTTCCCACGCTCGCACAATATCAAATTCCTGCGATCGCTGGCCGAGGATAGCGAGCCGCGCCTGATCGAAGCATGGCCGCGCGACACTCGCGTCGATCGCCGCCGGTTCCAGTTGCTCAAGCGAGCCTATGTCGAGGCGCGGTACTCGACCGCCTACGAAATCACGATGGAGGAACTCGAGGCGATCCTAACCTCGGTCCGCCACCTTCGCGATCTCGTCGAGGCGATCGGTCGCGAGCGGATCGAGCAATTGCGCGAGGCGGCAGGCCTCTAAAGCCGCCAGCATAGCCGCAGCGCGCCGCACAGCGCCGCGCAACACCATGTGATTCGCAGCCCCGATCGAAGAGTCATTGCCCGTCGGCATCGTGCCCGACGGGAGCCTAATCGTGACGCCAACCAAGCTGCTGATCGGCCAAATCATCGTCGTTTTCGCGATCGTGCTCGCGGGCGTCTGGGCAGCGACACAGTGGGCCGCTGCGATGCTCGCATATCAGCCGGAGCTCGGCCGGCCATGGCTGATCGTCGGCCGCACGCCGGTCTACCAGCCGTGGGCGTTATTCTGGTGGTGGTATCACTACGATGCCTATGCGCCCCACGTCTTCGATAAGGCGGGCATGCTGGCCGGCGCGTCCGGGTTTTTCGGGGCTGGAGCTGCGATTGCGGGTTCACTGTGGCGCGCGCGCCAGCGCAGCAACGTCACGACCTATGGCTCGGCGCGCTGGGCAAGGCCGCGCGAGATCGAAAGTGCCGGCCTGCACGGTGAGCGCGGCGTGCTGCTTGGTCGGATCGGCGGACAGTATCTCCGCCATGACGGTCCCGAGCATGTCATGTCATTTGCGCCGACCCGCTCAGGCAAAGGCGTCGGTCTCGTCGTTCCGACCTTGCTGTCCTGGACCGGCTCGACCGTCGTGCATGACATCAAGGGCGAGAACTGGACGCTGACCGCCGGCTGGCGCTCGCGCTTCTCGCACTGCATGCTGTTCAACCCGACCGACGCGCGCTCGGCGCGCTACAATCCGCTGCTCGAGGTCCGCCGCGGCGCCGACGAGGTCCGGGATGTCCAGAACATTGCCGATATCCTCGTCGATCCCGAGGGCGCGCTCGAACGCCGCAATCACTGGGAGAAGACGAGCCATTCGCTGCTGGTCGGTGCGATCCTCCATGTCCTTTATGCCGAGGAGGAGAAAACGCTCGCGCGCGTCGCGACCTTCCTGTCTGACCCGCAGCGCAGCTTCGTCTCGACGCTTAAGCGGATGATGGAAACTAACCATCTCGGCAAGGCGGATGCGCCGCGCGTCCATCCCGTTATCGCCTCGGCCGCGCGCGAGCTGCTTAACAAGAGCGAGAACGAACGCTCGGGCGTGCTGTCGACCGCCATGTCGTTCCTCGGCCTTTACCGTGATCCGACCGTCGCCGAGGTCACATCGCGTTGCGACTGGCGCATCGCCGACCTGATCGAGGGCAAGCGCCCGCTGTCGCTCTATCTAGTCATCCCGCCCTCGGACATCAGCCGCACCAAGCCGCTCGTTCGTCTCGTGCTTAACCAGATCGGCCGCCGGCTCACCGAGCGGCTCGACCAGAGCGGTGTCGGCTCGGGTCGCCATCAGCTGTTGATGATGCTTGACGAGTTTCCGGCGCTCGGGCGGCTCGACTTTTTCGAAACGAGCCTCGCCTTCATGGCCGGCTACGGCATCCGCGCCTTCCTGATCGCCCAATCGCTCAACCAGATCGAGAAGGCGTACGGCGAACACAACGCCATCCTCGACAATTGCCACGTTCGCGTCGCGTTCGCCACAAACGACGAACGTACCGCCAAGCGCATTTCCGACGCGCTCGGCACCGCGACCGAACAGCGCGCGATGCGCAACTATGCCGGGCACCGGCTCGCGCCTTGGCTCGCGCATGTCATGGTCAGCCGCCAAGAGACCGCGCGCGCCCTGCTGACGCCCGGTGAGGTCATGCAACTCCCGGCGACCGACGAGCTGGTGCTGATCTCCGGCCTCGCACCGATCCGCGCGACCAAGCTGCGCTATTTCGAGGACCGAAATTTTCAGCCCCGCGTGTTGCCGGCGCCCGCGCTTTCGATCGGCAACTATGCCGACCGACCCGATCCCCGCGCTGACGATTGGGGACAATCCGCACTGCTGCCCGATCTCCGGCTCGTCGACGCGGGCGACGACGACGGTGTCGATGAGGATGGCGGCATGCAGCAGCAACGCCATCCCGGCCTCGCCGAAGAGGCGGGCGCCGCGAAGGTCGAAGTCGACCCGACGCCGCAGCAGGCGCTCGAAGACGACGACAATATTGCCGCCGATAGCCGCGCGATGGATCAGGCCCGTCAGAGCATCGCGGTGCGCGCCTACGGCATCGAAGAGGGCGCCGACCGCGACCTCATCCCGGGACTGTGACCATGAAGGTCCGCCAGAACCTTTATATCGATCGCGAGATCGCCGACGCTCTCGAAGCGATCGCGGCCGGACCCGGCGGCAACAAGTCGCGACTCGTCAACGATGCGCTCGCCGCTTGGCTCGCCCGCCGTGGCACGCGGGAACTCGACGACACCTTCAAGGTGCGGCTCGATCGTATGTCGCGCGATCTCGATCATATCCGTCGCGACACCGACGTGATCATCGAAAGCCTCGCGCTGTTCGTGCGCTATCAGCTGCTCGTCACCGCGCCATTGCCTGAGGCCGACAGCGTCGCGCTCGCGGTTGGGCTCGACCGGTTCGAGAAGTTCGTCGGGCAGGTCGGGCGTCAGCTCGCGACCGGCCGGCGCACGCTCGGTCCCGCAAAGCCGGGGAAGACGTCGTGAGCGGGGCGGCCGACACGGTCTCGGAAGGCCGGCGCCGCGCGATGCTGCGCTCGGCGATGGGACCAGAGATCACCGCCGCGCTGGCCGACCCGCTCGTGCTCGAGGTGATGATCAATCCCGATGGCGCGCTGCGGCTTGACCGGCTCGGCGAAGGCCGGACCGACACCGGCGTACGCTTCGATCCCGCGCAGGTCGAACGCATCATCCGGTTGGTCGCCAGCCATGCGCGTACGGAGGTACATGCCTCCGCGCCGATCATTTCGGCCGAACTGCCGCCGCATGGGGTCGGGGCAGGGGAGCGGTTCGAGGGCGTGCTCCCGCCCGTCAGCCTCGCGCCGTGCTTCTCGATCCGCAAGCCCGCAGCGCGGGTCTATACGCTGATGGATTACGTCAACGACGGCATCATGTCGGCGGATCTCGCGCGGCTGCTGTCGCTTGCAGTGGTCGAGCGCCGCAACATCCTCGTTGCCGGCGGGACCAGTTCGGGCAAGACGACTCTGGCCAACGCGCTGCTCGCCGAGATGGCGCATCTCGACGAGCGCGTCATCCTGATCGAGGACACGCGCGAACTCCAGTCGCCCGCACCCGATACCGTGGCGCTGCGCACGCGCACCGGCAGCGTGACGATGGCTGATCTCGTGCGCTCGACGTTGCGCCTGCGGCCTGACCGCATCATCGTCGGCGAGGTTCGCGGCGGCGAAGCCCTCGACATGCTCAAGGCCTGGAACACCGGCCATCCAGGCGGCATCGCCACGGTCCATGCCAATAGTGCCGCCTCGGCGATGCTGCGCATCGAGCAGCTCATCCAGGAAGCGGTCGTCACCGTACCGCGCCGGCTGATCGCCGATGCCATCGACATGGTCGTGTTCATCGCCGGCCGCGGCAGCGCACGCAGGATCGAGACGCTCGCGCGCGTCGCCGGGCTCGATCCGGACGGCAACTACGCCCTCGTCGACCTCAATCACGAGTTCCACCGCGCAACCCAAGGAGATTGACCATGCGCACCCTGCCTGCCGCCCGTCCCATTCACACCCGCCTCGCCTTGCTTGCGATGGGTGCGGCTATCGTCGTCACCCGGCCTGCGTTCGCCAGCGGCTCCGGCATGCCTTGGGAGCAGCCGCTCCAGCAGGTGCTGGAATCGGTGCAGGGGCCGGTCGCCAAGATCATCGCGGTGATGGTCATCATTACCACCGGCCTGACGCTAGCGTTCGGCGAGACCTCGGGCGGGTTCCGGCGCCTCATTCAGATCGTGTTCGGGCTGTCAATCGCGTTTGCCGCCTCTTCCTTCTTCCTCAGCTTCTTCAGCTTCGGCGGCGGAGCTTTGGTCTGATGGCGATCGGCGCCTCGCATCACCTCGACGGGTTCGAGGCGCCGATCCACGGCGCCCTCGGATCGCCGATCCTGCTTGGCGGCGCGCCGCGCATGATCGCGATCGTCAACGGTACGATTGCCGCCGCCGTTGGGCTCGGCCTGCAGCAATGGCTGATCGGCATCGCGCTCTGGGCCATCGGCCACAGCGTCGCCGTGTTTGCCGCCAAGCGCGATCCCGACTTCGCGCCCGTCCTTCTCCGACACATGCGTCAGCGGAGCTACCTCGCATGCTGAACCTGCGCGAATATCGTCACGCCGCCGACCGGCTCGCCGATCATCTGCCCTGGGTCGCGCTGGTCGCGCCGGGCGTGGTACTCAACAAGGACGGCAGCTTCCAACGCACGCTCGCCTTTCGCGGTCCCGATCTCGAAAGCGCGACCGAGGCCGAGCTGATCGGCATCTGCGCGCGCGCAAACAACGTGCTCAAGCGCTTCGGCACCGGCTGGGCGCTGTTCTTCGAAGCCGAGCGCGCCGCCGCGCCCGGCTATCCCGCCGCCAATTTTCCCGACGCGGCGTCCTGGCTGGTCGACGAGGAACGCCGTGCCGGCTTCGAGGCCGACGGCGTGCATTTCGAGAGCCGCTATCATCTGACGCTGACCTTCCTGCCGCCCGCAGACGCGAGCGATGCCGCCGGACGCTCGCTAGTCGAGCGCGAAGGGGAGGGGGGCCGCGACTGGCGCGCTGCGCTCGCCGCGTTCATCGCCGAGACCGACCGCGTCCTCGACTTGTTCGCGAGCTTCATGCCCGAGATGCGTGTGCTCGGCTCGGCCGACGCGCTGACCTACCTCCACGGCACGATCTCGACACACCGCCACCCGGTCGCCGTGCCCGCGACGCCGATGTATCTTGATGCGGTGCTCGCCGATACGCCGTTGGTCGGCGGGCTCGAGCCGCGCCTCGGCAACCGGCATTTGCGCACCGTCACCGTTCTCGGCTTTCCGAACGTGAGCCGGCCCGGCATCCTCGACGCACTCAACGGCACCGACTTCGACTACCGCTGGGTCACGCGCTTCATCGCGCTCGACCGCACCGACGCCACCAAGACGCTGACCAAGATCCGGCGGCAATGGTTCAACAAGCGAAAGTCGATCGCGGCGCTGCTGCGCGAGGTCATGTACAATCAGCCGACCCAGTTGCTCGACAGCGATGCCGACAACAAGGTCGCCGACGCCGATCAGGCATTGCAGGCGCTCGGCGCCGACTATGTGGCGTTCGGCTATCTCACCACCACGATCACCGTCGCCGATGTGGATCGCGCGCGCGCCGACGAAAAGGTCCGCGCGATCGAGCGCATCGTCAACGGGCTCGGCTTCACCTGCGTCCGCGAAGGCGTCAATGCGGTCGAGGCGTGGCTGTCCTCGCTGCCCGGCCACGTCTACGCCAATGTCCGCCAGCCGATCGTCCACACGCTCAACCTCGCACACCTGATGCCGCTCTCGGCGATCTGGGCCGGACCGCTCGACAATCGCCATCTGGGCGGCCCGCCACTCCTGCATGCGCAGACTGCGGGCGTCACGCCGTTCCGTCTGTCGACGCACGTTGGCGACGTCGGCCACATGCTCGTCGTCGGCCCGACCGGCGCGGGCAAATCCGTCCTTCTTGCTTTGATCGCACTGCAGTTCCGGCGCTATCCCGGTGCGCAGCTCTTCATCTTCGACAAGGGCTTTTCGGCGCGCGCCGCCGTGCTGGCGATGGGCGGCGCGCATCATGCGCTCGGCCTCGGCTCGGATGCTGGCGAAGGGCTCGCGTTCCAGCCGCTGCGCGGCATCGACGATCTCGGCGAGCGCAGCTGGGCCGCCGAATGGATCGCGGCGCTTCTCGCCCACGAGAAAGTCGCGGTCACGCCTGAGGTCAAGGACGCGGTTTGGTCGGCCCTCGGCTCACTGGCATCCGCGCCCGCCGAAGAACGCACGATGACGGGGCTCGCGCTGCTGCTCCAGTCGAATGCGCTGCGCACCGCGCTCACCGCCTATACGCTCGAGGGGCCATATGGCCGGCTGCTCGACGCCGCCGAACAGGCGCTCGCGCTCGGCGATGTCCAGTGTTTCGAGACCGAAGCGCTGATGTCGCAGGCCGGCGTCGTCGCGCCCGTCCTGACCTACCTATTCCACCGATTGGAAGAGCGGTTCGACGGTCGGCCGACGCTGCTGATTCTCGACGAAGCCTGGATCTTCCTCGACCATCCGCTTTTCGCGGCCCGCATTCGCGAATGGCTGAAGACGCTTCGCAAGAAGAACGTCGCGGTGCTGTTCGCGACCCAGAGCTTGGCCGACATCGCGGACTCGAGCATCGCGCCTGCCATCATCGAGAGTTGCCCGCAGCGGATACTGCTGCCCAACGATCGCGCGATAGAGCCGCAGTCTCGGGCTGCTTATGAGCGGTTCGGGCTCAATGACCGCCAGATCGAGCTGATCGCGCGCGCGACGCCGAAGCGGCATTATTATGTGCAATCGACCCGCGGCAACCGGCTGTTCGAGCTCGGTCTTGGGCCCGTCGCGCTCGCGCTTTGCGGTGCGTCCGATCCCGCTGACCAAGCGCAGATCGACGCACTGCTCGCCGAACACGGCGCGGTCGATTTCGCCGCCCGCTTCCTGGTTTCCCGCGATCTCGATTGGGCAGCCGCGCTGCTTGGCGAGTTCGCACCCCCGCTTCGCTGACCCCCAACCGAAAGGAGACTTCCAATGCCCCAGCGACATCACAGCCGATCACTTGCCAAGCACTTCATCGCCGGCCTGTTGGCGTGCGGCGCCGTCGGTTCGCTCGCCATGTCCATGGCGACGACACCCGCGCACGCGCAATTCACGGTGTTCGATCCGACCAACTACACCCAGAACCTGCTCACCGCCGCGCGCACGCTCACGCAGATCAACAACCAGATCCAGTCGCTACAGAACGAGGCGCAGAGCCTGATCAACCAGGCGAAGAACCTCACGAAGATCAATTTCCCCGAGCTGCAGGCGCTTACGCAGACGATCCAGCAAATCGACAGACTGATGGGGCAGGCGCAGGGCATCAGCTTCAAGATCGGGAATATCGACAAGGAATTCGGGAAACTTTTCCCGAACGACCTCAACCAGGCGCTGACGACGAACGCGCGCGTGATCGATGCCAAGACCCGGCTCGACACGTCGATGGCGGCGTTCAACCAGACCATGCAGGTCCAGGCGCAGGTCGTCGGTAACGTCAGCCAGGACAGCGACGCGCTCGCCTCGATCGTCGCCAAGAGCCAGGGCGCCGAAGGCGGCCTGCAGGTCAGCCAAGCGACCAATCAGTTGCTCGCGCTCGCCACCAAGCAGCAGTTCCAGATCCAGAACATGATGGCCGCGCAATACCGTGCCGACGCGCTGGAGGCGGCCCGCCGCGTCCAGGCCGGCATCGACGCTCGCGCGGCCACCGCCAAGTTTCTCGGCAACGGCACGGCTTACACCCCAAAATAGGCCGAACCACGCCGAGGGTGGCGGACGGGCAGCGCCCCCTTGTCCGTCCGTCACATCCGCGGCGCGCGCGCCAGCTCCCCACCGCGCGCGCCGCGGACTTCACTCCAGAACCAGGACCGGACCCGTGAACGATCTCAACGTCATCGACAGATTCATGGCGGCGTTCATCGCCTATATCGACAGCGGCTTCGGGCTGCTCGGCGGCGATGTTCATTTCCTGACCGTGACACTGATCGGCATCGACATCACGCTCGCCGGACTGTTCTGGGCGCTGGGCGGCGAGCAGGACGTGCTCGGCCGCCTTATCAAGAAAGTGCTCTATGTCGGTGCGTTCGCGTTCATCCTGAACAGCTTCTCGACGCTCGCGGGCATCATCTTCAAATCCTTCGCGATGGCGGGGCTCACCGCAGGCGGCGGCACCATGTCCGCCGACGACCTGCTCAAGCCCGGCACGCTCGCGAGCACCGGCTTCTCCGCGGCGTGGCCGCTGCTCCAGCAGATCTCGCAGCTCACCACCTTCGCGACCTTCTTCGACAATTTCCTGACGATCGCCGTTCTGCTGTTCGCCTGGATACTGGTGATCCTCGCGTTCTTCATTCTCGCCATCCAGCTGTTCGTCACGATCATCGAGTTCAAGCTGACGACGCTCGCCGGCTTCGTGCTGGTGCCGTTCGCGTTCTGGAACAGGTCCGCTTTCCTCGCCGAGCGCGTGCTGGGCGGTGTGGTCAGTGCCGGCATCAAGGTCATGGTGCTTGCTGTGATCGTCGGTATTGGCTCGAGCTTCTTCAGCGAGTTCGTCGATAGCCTGCAGGGGTCAGAGCCCGACATCGTCAAGGCGCTGAGCCTCACGCTCGCCGCGCTGACGATGTTCGGTCTCGGCATTTTTGGTCCCGGCATTGCGACCGGACTCGTGTCCGGCGCCCCCCAGCTCGGGGCCGGTGCCGCGGTCGGCACGGCGCTCGGGGCGGCCGGTGTCGTCGCGGTCGGCGCCGGAGCCGCAGCGGCGGGGGCTGGGGCCGGCGGCGGCGCGGCGCTCGGCGCGGTCCGTGCCGGCACATCGATGGGATCGGCTGCATCGACCGCCTACAAACTCGGTCAGGAAGCCGCCGGTTCGACCAGCGTCGGCGCCGGCCTGAGCGGTGTGGCGAGCGCGGCCGGCAATGCGCTCCGCACCCACGCCGCCAGCATGTTCGGATTGAGCGAGGCGGCGGCTTCGGGTCGCGAGGCTGCATTCAAAGCCACCGTCAATCGAGGCGCGTCGACCCCGCAGGCCGCAGCCGAGGGCGCCGAGCAAGCACCGGCATGGGCTCAGGCGCTCCGCCGCCAACAGGATGCCCGCCATCATCGCCAGGCCGTTGCGCACGCGATCCGCGAGGGCGGTTCCGGCGGCGCGGGCGCCCACCCCGACATTTCCGAGAAGGAGGACTGAGGATATGATCTTCAAACGCGGCGCGCAGCGCTATGGAAAGTCGCCGCTGCCTGAGACGCCGTACCAACGCGCCGGCCAGGTCTGGGATGAGCGGATCGGATCGGCGCGCGTGCAGGCGCGCAATTGGCGGCTGATGGCATTCGGTGGTCTCGGGCTTTCGACCGCGATGTCGGGAGCGCTGGTGTGGCAGTCGCTGCAGAGCCGGGTGACACCCTATGTCGTGGAGGTCGACCGGTTGGGCGAGGCGCGGGCGGTCACGCCGGCCGAAGCAGCCTTCCGGCCGACCGATCCGCAGATCGCTTGGCATCTCGCGCGCTTCATTGAGCATGTCCGCTCGGTCTCGCTCGATCCCGTGCTGATGCGGGCCGAATGGCTCTCGGCATATGAATTCGTGACGCAGCGCGGCGCGCTCGCGCTCGGAGAATACGCCCGCGCGGCGAACCCGTTCGGGAGTGTCGGCGACAAGACCCTGTCGGTGCAGGTCACCAGCGTGGTGCGCGCGTCGGACCAGTCATTCCAGGTCAAATGGACCGAGACGGCCTTCGATCGCGGCGCGCAGACCGGTGTCTCACACTGGACGGGCATTCTCACTGTCAAGCTCAGGCCGCCGACCTCGGCCGATGTCCTGCGCAAGAATCCGCTCGGTCTCTACGTCGACGCCATCGACTGGAGCCGGGAGCTCGAACCGGCATCCGCGCCGCCCACGCCGGCGCCGCTGACGCAGCCTGCGGTCTTGCCACCTAACCCGACACCGATCCCGGCAGGTGCCGCCATCCCGTCGCCCGATCTTGCCAACGAGGAGAAGCAGAAATGAATCGGTTCCGATGCACCCTGTCGGCGATCTCGGTCCCCATCGCGATCGTCGCTATCCCAGCTTTCGCGCTCGCGCAAAGCGCGCCGCCGCCCATTGTCAGGACCATCCCCTCGACCGTGGCGGCGGCCAATCGCGCGGGGACGATCGAACCGGTCGCGCCCGCCTTCGTCAATGCAGCGGCGATCCTGCCGTATATCGATGGCGCGATCTATCACGTCTACGCCGCGCCGGAGCGTGTCACCGACATCATGTTGCAACCGGGCGAGACACTCGGGGCGGTCGCGAGCGGCGATACCGCGCGCTGGGTGATCGGCGACACGACGAGCGGCACGGGGGCGGACAAGCGCGTCCATGTTTTGGTGAAGCCGTTCGCCGTCCGGCTCGCGACCAATCTGGTCATCACGACCGACAGGCGGACCTATCATCTGTCGCTGACCAGCGGCCCCGGTGCGGCGATGTCGTCGCTGGCGTGGACCTACCCGCAGGATATGCTGATCGCCTACAAGCGCGCGCAGGACGCGGCGGCTGCGACAGCGCCGGTCGCGGCCGGTCTCGATGTTGATCAGCTCCATTTCAACTATGCCGTGAGCGGCGATCAACCGGCGTGGCGGCCGCTGCGGGCGTTTGATGACGGGCGGCAGACCTATATCGAGTTTCCGGCGGCCTTGGCCGTCGGCGAAGCACCGCCGCTGTTCCTGGTCGGTCGCAAGGGTGAGGCGCAGCTGGTCAATTACCGACTGCGCGGTCGCTACTATGTCGTCGATCGCATCTTTGACGTCGCCGAACTACGGATCGGCACCAAGCATCAGGACGTCGTCCGGCTGACCCGGATCGACGACACGCGCGGGCATGGAAAACGGAGGGCGTCATGAGCGAGACCATGCCCGACGTAGCAAGGGAGGCGGCTCCTATTGCGCCGCCGAAGGTCGATCCAGAAACGCTGGTCCTGCGCGCGCGGCCGACCCGCGCGATCCGCTTCAAGCGTGGCGTAATCGCGGCGCTGGGCGGTACCGCTGCAGTGGCGATCGTCGCCACGGCATGGTTTGCGCTCGAGCCTCACGCTCTGCATCTCGTCACTGAGAGCGACGACAAGAGCATCGCGGCGAAACCGCCGAGCGACACGCTCAGCGCACTGCCTACTGGCTACGGTGCGGTCCCGAAGCTCGGGCCACCACTTCCCGGCGATCTCGGTCGTCCGATCCTCGACCGGCAACACCAGCTCGCGACGGAAATGGCTCCCAACACGGTGCCCTCTAACGGACAGAATGTTGCCGTCCAGAACGCTGCCGAGGAACGGCAGCGCGCACTGACCGAGCTAAAAGCGGCGCGGCAATCCGGTCTTCTCGTCCAGAACAGTAACGGTGGCGGGCAACCCGCTGCAGCATCCGCGTCAATAGTGCCTTCGGCTGCCGATGAAGCCAATCAGGTGGGCAAGGTCGCGCTCGATCCCGAGCGCGATCCGAACGGTCAACAGCGCAAGGCCGATTTCTTGCGAACGACCGACAAGGCCAGCGACACCAACCCATATGCGGTGGTCACTATACCCTCCCCGAATACGCTGTCAGCAGGCAGCGTGATCGCCGCAAGCCTGATCACTGGGCTCCGTTCGGATCTGCCAGGTCTCGTCGTGGCCCAGGTCACCGAGCGCATTTTCGACAGCGCGACCGGCCAAATCCTGCTCATCCCGCAAGGTGCGAAACTGGTCGGCATTTACGACAGCGTCGTCGCGTTCGGCCAGAGTCGAGCCCTGCTCGTCTGGCAGCGGATCATTTTTCCCGATGGCAGCTCGCTGCGGCTCGACAACGCGCCGGCGAGCGATCCATCCGGCTATGCCGGCGTCGCAGACAAAGTGGATTTCCATACATGGTCGCTGCTGAAAGGCGTCGTGCTCTCGACGCTCCTTGGCGTCGGCAGCGAGCTACAATTCAGCGGGGAGAGCGACCTCGTCCAGGCCGTACGGCAATCGACGCAGCAGAATGTTTCGCGTGCCGGCGATCAAATCACATCACGAAATCTGCAGGTGCAGCCAACGATCACGATTCGACCCGGCGCGCCGATCCGACTTCTTGTCCACCACGATCTGATTCTCAAGCCATGGGTGCGTCGCGATGACTGAACTCAAATTACCTCGGCTGCCGAACCGTGTCCCAGTCAAACTGACAGTTCAGATCACGCCACAATTGCATGCGGATCTCTCGCGGTACGCGGCTCTATATAAAGAGACCTACGGCGCCGAAGAGGCAGTCGTGGACCTCATACCATCGATGCTGAGCACCTTCCTTGAGAGTGACCGTACATTCATCCGGAACCGGGGCGGACCCAAGTGAAGAGGGCGGCAAGGAAACTCGGGAATCCCGACGCTAACGTAGAATCGGGCGGCAAGCCTTCGTTTGAACCGATAAGCGTGCGCATCCCGGCCGCCGTAGCAATGACTGGATTTAGCCGATCTCGTCTCTACGAGTTGATCGCCTCTGGAGAGCTTCAGGTAGCAAAAGACCGGCGAAGCACCTTGATACTCGTCGAAAGCCTTCGTGCAGCGGTTGCTCGCCGCGTTGTCGGCCGTTCGGCCACGTAGGGAAGCGCTTCGTTCAGAACGGGCCCGCGCCTCAACAGAAGACCGAATTCAATGCGTGCGGGAAGTCGAAGTGCTTCCGGCAGCGAAGCGCTGTTCGCGCACTCCAGCCGAAGTTTTAGAACCAAGGCGAGGCTTTGACGATCCCCGCACGCCCCCAAACGTCCAAGAATGTATTCTAGACAAATAATAGACAAATTCGCTCGAGAGCGAAATTTCGTCACCTAAGTCATTGAAAAACCTGGTGACCCCTACGGGATTCGAACCCGTATTTCAGCCGTGAAAGGGCCGCGTCCTAACCCTTAGACGAAGGGGCCATACTCGCCCGAGGGCGTGCGTTGGGCGCTGCTAGGGAAAGCCGCGCCGAAGGTCAAGGATTCAGTCGGCCCCAATCAATCCGCCCACGCTGCATCGTCTAGATGAAGCTCGGCGGCCGGGCGCGATCCCCAGTCGTCGATCCTGGCGCGGCCCGCCAGCCACAGGCGGCGGTGCGGTGGGGCACCGAGCAACGCCGCGCCGAGCGCGCTGTCGGCGGCGCGGAAGGCGACGGTCTTGAGCGGGCGGCCGTCGTCGCCGCTGACGATCGCGCGGACATGGCCGTTGCCGACGACATCGGCCTTGACGATGCGCACCGGCCCCGCGGCGATGCGCGGCGCGGGCCAGCCCATGCCGTAGGGCCCGCCGGCCTCCATCGCCTCGACCAGCGCCGGGTTGACGCCGCCCGGCGCGAGCAGCGCGTCGAGCAGCAGCGCGCGGTCGCCGAGCGAGCGGGTGACGGCGGCTTCCAGTTTCTCCTCGAGGAAATCGGTGAAGGCGTCGATCTGCCCCTCCGCGATCGTCAGGCCGGCCGCCATCGCGTGCCCGCCGCCCGCGACGAGCATGCCGTGGTCCTTCGCCGCCAGCACCGCGCCGCCGAGATCGACGCCGGCGATCGAGCGGCCCGAGCCCTTGCCGACGCCCGCATCGTCGAGCGCGATGACGATGGCGGGCTTGCCGAACTTCTCCTTCAGCCGCCCCGCGACGATGCCGATCACGCCGGGGTGCCAGCCGCGCCCGGCGACGACCATCACCGCGCGGTTGCCTTTGCGCGCGGCGATTTCCTCCGCGCCGGTCTGCACGAGCGCCTCGATCGCGCGGCGCTCCCCGTTGAGCCGGTCGAGCTCGGCGGCGATGGCCTCCGCCTCGTCCGGGTCGCGGGTGGTGAGCAGGCGCACGCCGAGGTCGGACTTGCCGACGCGGCCGCCAGCGTTGATGCGCGGGCCGAGCGCGAAGCCGAGATCGGAGCAGGCCGGTGCGCGCGTCAGCCGCGCCGCGCCGATCAGCGCGTTGAGGCCGATGTTGCGGCGCTGGCCCATCACCTTGAGGCCCTGTGCCACGAAGGCGCGGTTGAGGCCCTTCAACTGCGCGACATCGGCGACGGTGCCGAGCGCGACGAGATCGAGCAGGTCGAGCAGGCGCGGCTCCGCCCGGCCGTTGAAATATCCGCGCGCGCGCAGCGTCCGCACGAGCGCCGCGCCGAGCAGCCACGCGACGCCGACCGCCGCGAGATGGCCGTGCGCCGCGCCTTCGGTCTCGTCGAGCCGGTTGGGGTTTACCAAAGCGTGGGCATGGGGCAGGGCGAGCGCGCATTTGTGGTGATCGACGACGATCACGTCGACCTCGGCAACGCGCGCCATCTCCAGCGCCTCGAACGCCTGCGCGCCGCAATCGACGGTGACGATCAGCGCCGCGCCTTCCTGCTTGAGCCGCACCAGCGCCTCGCCCGAGGGGCCGTAGCCCTCCATCAGCCGGTCGGGGATATAGGCGCGCGCCTCCAGCCCGAGATCGCGCAGCAGCAGGACGAGCAGCGCGGCCGAGGTCGCGCCGTCGACGTCGTAATCGCCGAAGATCGTCACCGCCTCGTTCGCCTGCACGGCATCGGCGAGGCGCTCCGCGGCGCGGTCCATGTCGCGGAAGATCGAGGGATCGGGCATGAAGGCGCGGATGCTCGGTGCCTTGTGCGCATCGAGCGCGTCGCGTGGGCATCCGCGCGCCAGCAGCAATTGCGTGACGAGATCGTCGGGCGCGAAGCCCGGATCGCGCGCATCCGCCGCCGTCATCCGCCAGCGCCAGGGCTGGCCGAGGATCGAGTTGGTGATGTTGAGGACTTCCATGCCTCCCCTTAGTTTGATCCAGCAGAGCTGGATAGCGGTGCCGGCCCGCTCCCCCACCCCGCCTCCCGGTTCATGATGCCGATGGGAGGCGCGGTGGGGGAGCGGGCCGGCGGCACCATCGCCAAACAGCAGGTGTGGGCGGATTGCCACACTTTGCCGGAATGTTGCTGCGACTGCGAGATCGGGGGTGGCGCGGCGGGCGGTTTGCGGCCAAAGGCCCCGCGACCTGCACCGGGAAGGCAGGAATACCCGAGGCTTATCGCGAGGTCATCACAACCGCACCGGCATATTCCCTGTCATCAAAACATAATGATCCGACCCTAACGGCGCTTACATCCGGGGGTCACACGCAACGAGATCGATCGGCTGTTCTTCGCGAACGGCCGGGGGATTTCGTGCGTCCGCAGACTTTTCCATTCTCCTTTGAGGAACACTCCATGTCGACTTTCACCCGCTCCCTTCTCCTGATCGGTGCCGCCACCGCCGCGCTGTCGTTCGCGACCGCCGCATCGGCGCAGGACGCCCCCGTCACCGCCGCCGCGACCAGCGACCAGACCGGCCTCGGCGACATCGTCGTCACCGCCGAGCGCCGCTCCGAGAACCTGCAGAAGGTTCCGCTTTCGGTCGGCGTGCTGCAGGGCGACGAGCTGCGCACCTACACGTCGGGCGGTGGCGACACTTTGCTCGAACTCGCCAACCGCGTCCCCGGCCTCTATGCCGAGACGACGACCGGCAAGATCTTCCCGCGCTTCTACATCCGCGGCCTCGGCAATATCGATTTCTACCTCGGCGCGTCGCAGCCGGTGTCGATCATCCAGGACGACGTCGTGCTCGAGCATGTCGTGCTGAAGTCGAACCCGGTGTTCGACGTCAACCAGATCGAAGTGCTGCGTGGTCCGCAGGGGACGCTGTTCGGCCGCAACACGACGGCGGGCATCATCAAGTTCGATACCAACCGGCCGACCAATGAGTTCACCGGCCGCGCGACCGCGTCCTACGGCACGTACAACACCGTCAACGTCGATGCCGGCGTCGGCGGGCCGATCGTCAAGGACGTGCTGAGCTTTCGCGTGTCGGGCCTGTACCAGCACCGCGACAACTGGATCTCGAACACCTTCACCGGCACCAGCGCGGACGGCACCGTCGGCGGCAAGGACGTGATGGGCGGCTTCGACGAGAAGGACGTGCGCGTCCAGTTGATGCTCACCCCGCCGGACACCGGCTTCACCGGCATCCTCTCGGCGCACGGACGCGACTACAAGGGCAGCTCGACGATCTTCCATCGCGGCGCGATCAAGCTCGGTTCGAACGACGTCAGCGCCGAGCCGCGCGACAGCGTCGGCCTCGACGAGGGCGGCAACAACCCGCAGGCGTACAAGACCTACGGCATGTCGCTGAACCTGAAGAACGACTTCGGCCCGGTCACGCTGACCTCGATCAGCGCGTGGGAGACGACGTCGGGCTACAGCCGCGGCGACACCGACGGCGGCGTCGCGACCGCGTTCGCCGGCCCGCGCTTCTACGGCCAGAGCCAGGGCCGGGTCCGCGACCTCGACCAGCTCAGCCAGGAAGTGCGCCTGTCGAGCAACAGCACCGGCCGCTTTAAGTGGCAGATCGGCGGCATCTACTTCGAATCGAAGGACACGACCGAGTTCGACCAGCGCGGCTTCTTCCTGCGCACGGCCGATCTCAACGGCACGCTGCCCAACCCGAACAACTTCGTCGTGCTGCGCGACACCAACACGTCGTACGCCGGCTTCGGACAGGCCAGCTTCGAGATCGTCCCGAAGCTGACGCTGACCGGCGGCGTGCGCGTCACCTATGACGAGAAGATCACGCGCCTCGTCACGCCGCCGCGCAACGCGGCCGGCGTCGTGACCTTCCCGGCAACGGCGGCGACCAACGTCCGCCTCGCCGACACGCAGCCGAGCTGGGACGCGAGCCTGCGCTACGAGATCAACCCCGACGTCAACGTGTTCGCGCGCGTCGCACGTGGCTTCCGTGGCCCGACCATCCAGGGCCGCAACGCGGTGTTCAGCTCGGCGTTCGTGACGGCGACGTCGGAGACGATCATGTCGTACGAGGCGGGCTTCAAGTCGAACCTGTTCGGCAACACGCTGCGCTTTAACGCGACGGGCTTCTACTACAAGGTCAGCAACATCCAGCTGAACGGCAACGATTCGAACAACAACGGCCTGCTGTTCAACGCCAACCAGGCGCAGGCCTGGGGCGGCGAGGCGGAGCTGACGTGGCGTCCGGTGCAGGAGTTCACCTTCGGCCTCGGCGCGAGCGTGCTGCACACCGAGATCAACGACACGCGCGTGTACACGCCGGTCTGCAAGTTGAACGGCGTGGTTACCTGCACGGTGCTCAACCCGACGATCAACGTCGGCACGGCGACGCTGGCGCAGATCAACGGCAACGCCCTGCCGAATGCGCCGAAGTGGCAGCTCGATGCCAACGCGCGGTACGACCTGCCGCTCGGCAACGGCGGCAAGATCTTCCTCGGCGGCGACATCACCGTGCAGGGCTACACCAGCCTCGTGCCGTACAAGACGATCGAATACACCACCGACGGCACGTTCGAGGCGGGCCTGAAGGCTGGCTACACCGCGCCCGAGGGCAAGTATGAGATCGCCGTGTTCGCGCGCAACGTGACCAACGAGAAGAACCTGAAGGGCGTGCTCGACAACTACAACGCCGCCGTCTTCAACGACCCGCGCATCATCGGCGTGCAGCTGAGCGGCAAGTTCTGATCGGCTTTCCCCTCCCGCTTTCGCGGGAGGGGCTGGGGAGGGTCTTCTTCTTCTCGACGCGCGGAAGGAAAGACCCTCACCGACTACGACTAGGCCCGCATGAAGAATGCGGACCAAGTCTCCGTTGCCTCTCCCACGAAGGCGGGAGAGGATAGGACGGAAGGCTATTGCTTGATCCAGTTTCCTTCGCGGAACCATTTGGTGACGATGTACTTGGTGCCGCGCATCACCGCGACGCCTTCGTGCATCGTCTTTTCGTTGGGGCTGCCGTCGCGGTTCATGTTGTTCCACGCGAGCAGCAGCCCGCGCTTGGGGTTGATGCGCAGGCCCGCCAGCGGGAACCACGTCGCTCCGCCTTCCTCGACCTCGTTGAGGTAGATCATCGCCGTCCAGGTGCGCTGCCCGCCGCTCGCCTGCATCGCCGGCCAATAGGGCTGGTCCTCGCGGAAATAATCGTTGTGGGCACGGAATTGCTGGCCGGGGGCGTAGCGCTGGCCCTGCATCGTTTCGCCGTGGACGGGATCGAGCCCGAGCAGCGCGGCGATCGCCTCGTCGGTGGGGCGCACATCCTCGGACCAGCGATCCATGTCGCAGCTCTCGCTGGTGCGGTAATCGGCGTTCGCCTCGGACAGTACGGTCGAGGGGCGGCGCTTGGCGTCGATCATGCGGACGAGCGCGCCGCACTGGGCGGCGTCGAGGAAATCCGGGTAATAATAGAGCTGCACCATGTCGCTCTTGGCCTGCTTCATCGCCGGATTGTTGGCGAGGCGCAGCGTGACCGATTCGCCGTAGAGCGCGCGTAAGGGGGAGGCCTGGGCGGGTTTCTTGGTGAAGAACATCGCCCGCTTTTCTGCCCGCTCACACCAGAAAAACAAGGGGCCGGGTGGTTTCCCACCCGGCCCCGAGGGTCGGCTTACCAGAAGATATCGTAGACCGTGTCGACCACTTCGCCGGTGTCGATATCGACCAGCAGCGCGTCATTGTAATAGCGCACCCAGCGATACGGGCCGTAGGCCGGGGGCAGGCGGTAATATTCCGGCTGATCGATCCAGTAATCCTGCTGGTACAGGATATCGCTCAGCGCGAAGCCGATCGAGAAGCGGCGATAGCCATAGTCCCAGCCGTAGGGCGCATAGTAGCGCGAGAGGTGGAAGGCGTTGCGGTTGGAATTGCGATAGCCGCTGTAGTTGTAGCGGTTGTCGCTCCGCCAGCCACGGTTCCAGTTGCCGCCCTGGCCGTTCCAGCCGCGCCCGTTCGAGCCGCGCCCGTTCCAGCCGTTATTGTCATAACGGCCGGTGTTGCCGGCAAAGCGACGCGCGTCGCTGTTGCGGTCGTTCCAGGTGCGGTCGTTCTGGAAGGTGCCGGTGTTGCGATTGTCGCGGCGCCAGTCGTTGCCGCGATTGTTGTCGTCGCGCTGACCGTTCCAGTTCCGGCCGCCACGCGCCTGCGCCTGACGATCGCGCCAGTCGGGACGGTCGCCGCCGTTGCCCTGCCAGTTCGGACGATTGCCGTTCTGGCCCTGAACATTCTGACCCTGCCAGTTCGGGCGGTCGCCGCCACGGCCCTGCCAGTTGGAGCGATCACCACCGCGATTGTCCTGCTGGGCCTGAACCTGCGCCTGGACCTGGGGCTGCGCCTCCGCGCGCGCGCCGCCGCCCCAGCCGCCACGCTGGCCGTCGCCGCTCGAACGATAGAAGCGGCCGGCACCGTCCTGACGCACCTGCGTCTCGGCGCGGGGCTGGAACTGGGGACGCGCCTGCTCCTGCGGGCGGGCCTGCTGCGGCTGTTGCTGCGGCTGGGCCTGCGGGGCCTGTTGCGCGCGTTCGGGGCGCTGGAAGCTGCCACGGTCGCCGCTGCCGTCGCCGCCACGGCCCTGCCAGTTGCCACGGGTCTGCGCGGAAGCCGCCGCGGGGACCAGCGCAGTCGCCGCCATGATCGCGGCAAGCACATACTTACGCATCGAAGAATTCCTCCTGCGGCCATACGAACGATTCGCGGGCCGTTATGATCCTATTGGGCCGCGTGCGCTGTCGCGTGTCTGAATTCGAATGACAGCATTGCGAAAGGATTCACCAGAGCCTTTACGGCTTGGCCGGTGTCAAAGCGGGAACGCGCGCCGCCGCCGCGCCGGGCGTGGTGCCGGGGGAGACGCCCGCCTCGATCCGCACGTCGCCGCGCTGGACCTGCGCGGCAAGCTCGATCGCCTCGACCAGCCGGGGATAGATGCCGCAGCGGCACAGGTTGGTGATCGTCGTCTTGATCTCGTCCTCGCTCGGGTTGCGGTTCTTCTTCAGGAAGATCGCCGCCGCCATGACGATGCCGGGGATGCAGAAGCCGCATTGCGACACGTTCTTGGCGATGATCGCGAGCTGCACCGGGTGCGATCGTTCGCGCGACAGCCCCTCGATCGTGGTGACGAAGCTGCCTTCGATCGCGCCGATCGCGGTCTGGCAGGATTTCACCGCCGCCCCGTCGACATCGACGATGCACGCGCCGCACTCGCCATTGCCGCAGCCGTATTTCGCGCCGGTCAGGTTCGAGGCGTCGCGCAGCGCCCAGAGCAGCGGCGTCTTGGGGTCCATCTTGTACTGGACCGGCTGATTGTTGACGGTGAACTTGGTCATCGTGGGGGCAGCTTAGGCCGATTGCGCGGGTTTGGGAAACGGGCGATTCGGGGCGCGGAAAGTCACACTAAGGTCACACTGGTCCGGGGGTGTGCGGGCGCTCCCGTCTTGGACGGTTTCTGCGCGGAAGTTTACAAAGTTTACGCTACGTCTGCGCCTGTCGCTCCTTTCCGACGGCGGCGCGGCGCGGGCGCGAGAACGGTCTTCGCGGGAATGGCGAGCGGCGGGTCGACGGTTCAAAGAGCGGCGGCGCGATATCGCAGATCGGTAATGTGTAGGACAGCGGGAATGTCCGGGATGGGTGGTTAGCTGCCGTTTGCACCAGCCGATCGTCACCCCGGCTCAAGGCCGGGGTGACGAATGGGGGCAAACGTCCGCTCTTGGGGCGGTAGCCGCCGTCGAGCGCCGACGTGCGAATGTCCGCAATGGGTCGCTAGCGGACATGCGGCGCGTGCGGGCAACGGAGCGTTTCCGGTGCTTGCATTGTCGGCGCGTGCGGGGCGCGCGATATCGGTGGCATGACACTTCCCGCGCTCTTCGTGCCGCATGGCGGCGGCCCCTGTTTCTTCATGGACCCGGCCGGCGGCCCGCCCGATCCGATGTGGCAGCCCATGCAGGCGTATCTCGCCGGGCTGATCGCCGCGCTGCCCGAGCGGCCGAAGGCGATCCTGCTCGTCTCCGGCCATTGGGAGGCGCCCGAGGTGACGGTGCATGTCGGCGACGGCCAGCCGTTGTTCTACGATTATTACGGGTTCCCGGAGCATACCTATCGCCTGCAATGGCCCGCACCCGGCGCGCCCGATGTTGCGCGCCGTGCTGCGGCGTTGCTGCAGGATGCGGGCTTCGCGACGCGAGAGGAAGCGGAGCGTGGCTGGGACCATGGCGTGTTCATTCCGATGATGGTGGCGGTGCCCGGTGCGGACATTCCGCTCGCGCAGATGTCGCTGCGGGCGGACCTCGACCCGGAGGCGCATATCGCCATCGGCCGCGCGCTCGCGCCGCTTCGCGACGAGGGCGTGCTGATCGTCGGATCGGGCATGAGCTTCCACAATCTGCGCGCGCGTGGCCCGCAGGTGACGCCGGTCGCCGACGCATGGGACGCCGCGCTGACCGCCGCCGTCACCGATCCCGATCCGGCGCGCCGTGCCGCGCGCGTCGCCGCGTGGGAGGATCTGCCGCACGCCCGCTTCGCGCACCCGGAGGCCGAGCATCTGCTGCCGCTGATGGTCGCGCTCGGCGCGGGCGGGGAGGGGGCGGCGGTGTGCGACTACCGCGACCATGTGCTCGGCTGGACCGTATCGGGCTACCGCTTCGGCTAGGGCGGCTTAACCCTGCACGACGTGTAGCAACGCTATCGCCGGCGGTGAGAAAGCGATCGGGCCGATCAGCACCATGCTGAGCAGGATGGCGCTGACGCCCCAGTAATAGGCAGGGTGAATGCGCCGCCGCACGACGATATCGGCGACCGGCCCGGCAAAGGCGAACAGCGCGATCGCGCCGAACATCACCAGCGGTGCCGCCGCGCCGAACGATCCCATCGGCAACAACCGGCCGAGGCCGGGGCCGAGGATAGACACGGTCGCGCACAGCATCAGCCGCTTGTGCCACTCCGCACGCTTGCGCAGCACGATGCCGCCGGCGACGAGCCCCGCGAACACGAGGATGCCGATCAGGTTCATCACCAGGAAGATCGGCTTCGGAAAGAACGACGGGACGAAGCCGTAGCGGATCGCGAACAGCGTCGCCGCCACGCCCATCACCAGCATCGCCGCCGCCAGCGCCGCACCGACCCAGCCGATCTTGCGGTGCAGCGCGACCGACCCGCGTGCGATGAACGCCGGTTGCGCCACGAACACCAATACCCAGAGCGTGAACACCGCGCCGTGAACGTGCAGCAGCAGCGGCAGGCCGGGACGGTGCGTGAAATCCTCCGGCACCGTGGTCGAGAAACCGCCGACGATGACGGCGGCCATCGCCAGCGACATGACGAGGTAGAAGGGGCGGCCGACCGTCCTGCGCCGCTGCCCCGGCATGATGACGCTGGCCATCCCAATTCCCCCTTGCGAACCCGAGACGCCTTCTACCTGTCGCGGCGCTTCAGGTCCAACGGCGCGTCACGGCCGGGCGGGAAGGGGGCGTTCGATCGTGGCGATGCCGTCCCGGCCGATGCGCGTCTTCGCGCCCGCCAGCGTGAGCGCGTTGAACGCCGCGTAGACGGCGTCCATCGCCGCCTCCTGCGCGGCGTGGAGATTGGCGATCTCCACGCGCAGCGGCGGTTCGGCGGCGATCACCGCATCGACGAGAGGCGATCCGGCGGGCGTGCCGAGCCCGACGAGCAGCGCGGCGTGGAAATCCTCCGGGCTCGCCCAGGATGTCGCATCGAGCGCGACGATCCGTATGTCCTCGCTCACCGCTTCACCCTTTCCGATCACGCGATATGGACCGACTTCGTCACCATGTGCGCGGCGATGCCTTCGGGGCCGTCCTCACTGCCGTAGCCTGAATCCTTCACGCCGCCGAAGGGCGCATCGGGCCAGCTGAGGCGGACGGTGTTGATCGCGAGCATCCCCGCCTCGACCGCGTCGATCAGCAGGTTCTGGCGGCGCGCATTTTCGGTGAAGGCATAGGCACCGAGACCGAAGGGCAGGCGGTTGGCCTGCTCGACCGCATCTTCCAGCGTGGCGAACGGGCGGAGCAGGGCGATGGGGCCGAACGGTTCCTCGTTCATCGCCTGCGCCTCGAGCGGGACATCGGCCAGCACCGTGGGGGCGTAGAAGAAGCCCCCGCCACCGCCGATGGCTCCGCCGATCCGCTCGCCGCCCGCCAGCACACGCGCACCGGCGCCCTTGGCCTGCTGCACCAAGGCGTCGATCGCCTCCGGGCGGCGCGGGTTCGCCATCGGGCCCATCTGCGTGCCCTTGGCGAGGCCGTCGCCGACGTTCAGGCGCTTGCTGCGCTCGGCAAAGCCTGCAGCGAATTTGTCGTAGATGCCTTCCTGCACATGGAAGCGGGTGGGCGAGACGCAGACCTGCCCGGCGTTGCGGAACTTGTGCGCCACCAGCAGATCGAGCGTCTTTTCCAGATCGCAATCGTCGAACACCAGCACCGGGCCGTGGCCGCCGAGCTCCATCGTCGCGCGCATCATCGTATCGGCGGCGAGGCGCATGAGGTGCTTGCCGACCGGCACCGAGCCGGTGAAGCTGAGCTTGCGCGTGACGGGCGACGCCAGCAACTGGCGCGAGACCATGTCGGGCACGCCGAACACGAGCTGCGCGACGTCGCCGGGGACGCCCGCATCCTGGAAGCACCGCATCACTTCGCACGCGCTGCCCGCCGTCTCCTCGCTGGGCTTGAGGATGATCGAACAGCCGGCGGCGAGCGCGGGTGCGATCTTGCGCACGACGTTCATGATCGGGAAGTTCCACGCGCAGAATGCCGCGACCGGGCCGATCGGCTGCTGCAGCACCATGCTGCGCGTGCCCGCCGGGCGTTGCAGCACGCGGCCGTAGATGCGCTGCGCCTCGCCGGCATGAAATTCGAGGAGGTTGGCCGAGGCGGGAATTTCGCCCTTGGCCTCGGCGAGGATCTTGCCCTGTTCGAGCGTGGCGATGCGCGCGATGTGATCGCCGCGTTCGCGCAGCAGGGCGGCGGCCTTGACCAGCACGGCGGCGCGCTGTTCGGGCGGGGTCGCGCGCCAGGTCTTGAAGCCGCGCTCCGCCGCCGCCAGCGCCGCATCGAGATCGGCCGCGGTCGCGAGCGGCAGGTCGGCCTGGCCCTCGCCGGTCGCGGGATTGACGACGCGGTGCGTGTCGCGGCCCTCGCCGCTCAGCCATTCGCCGGCGATGTAGAGGCCGAGCTTGGGGGTGTATTCGGCGGTCGTCATGGGCAACTCCTTAAAAGCCGTTCGCCCTGAGCTTGTCGAAGGGCTGCACTTCTTCGTGCGTCGAGAAGAAAGGGCAGGGCTTCGACAGGCTCAGCCCGAACGGGATTTAGCTGGAAAGCACGCGCGACAGGATCGAGTCGAGCTTCGCCAGAACCTTGGGATCGCGCGCTTCGGGCGCGGTGATGAGCGCATAGTCGAGCACGGTGTCGAGCGGCGAGGACGTGCGTTCGGGCGGGAGCGCGGCGACGAACGCAGCGACCGTCCGCCGCGCGGTTTCGCCGTTGGCGTGCATCTGCTTGATGACCTCGCTCACCTCGACATGCGCTTCGCTCTCGCGCCAGCAATCGTAATCGGTGACCATGCCGATGAGGGCATAGGGCAGCTCCGCCTCGCGGGCGAGCTTGGCCTCGGGCATCGCCGTCATGCCGATCACGTCGGCACCCCATTGGCGATAGAGCAGGCTCTCGGCCTTGCTCGAGAATTGCGGGCCTTCCATCGCCACATAGGTCGCGCCGGTGGCGACCTTGCCGCCCGCCGCCTCGACCGCCGCGGCGGCGAAGCCCGAGAGACGCGGGCAGGTGGGTTCGGCCATCGAGACGTGCGCCACCATGCCGCTGCCGAAAAAAGTGGAATCGCGCGCGACGGTGCGATCGATGAACTGATCGACCACGACGAACTTGCCGGGTTCGAGCTGTTCCTGGAGGCTGCCGATCGAGGAGATGGCGAGGATATCGGTCACGCCGCTGCGTTTCAGCGCGTCGATGTTCGCGCGGAAGTTGAGCTCGGACGGGGAGATGCGGTGCCCCCGCCCGTGGCGCGGCAGGAAGACGAGATCGACGTCGCCGATCGTGCCGAACAGCAGCTCGTCGGAAGGGCTGCCCCACGGCGTCTCGACGCTGCGCCATTCGGCGTTCTGCAAGCCGTCGATCGCGTACAGGCCGGAGCCGCCGATGATCCCGATCGTCCATTTGGTCATGTGCGAGTCCCTATCCTGCTGGCGGAGTGCATTTAGGAGATGAAGCGAACTATTCCACCCACCGTTCGTCCTGAGCGAAGTCGAAGGACGTGTTACAGGCGGTGTCCTGTGGGGCGGTGCTTCGACTTCGCTCAGCACGAACGGGATGGGAGTCAGATCACCTCCATGTCCTTGCCCATATCCGCGCCGTAATGGTGCCAGGCGAAGATCGCGAGCGCGCCGCGGTGCGGACGCCAGCCTTCCGCCAGCTCGCGCAGCAGCTTCTCGCTCGGGCGCTCGTCGTGGCCGAGCAGGCGGCCGATCTCGATCTGCACGGCGAGGTCGCCGGCGGGCCAGACGTCGGTGCGGCCTTCGGCGAACAGCAGGTATATCTCCGCCGACCAGCGGCCGATGCCCTTGATGCGGACGAGCGCCTTGATCGCTTCCTCGTCGTCCTCCGGCAAGTGCGCGAGGTCGAGCCGGCCGCTCGTCACCTCGTCGGAGAGGCTGCGGGCGTAACCGGCCTTCTGCCGCGAAAGCCCGGCTTCGCGGAGTTGCTCGTCGCTCGCGGCGGCGATGGTCGCGGGGTCGGTGAGGTCGCCGACGACGGTCTCCATCTTCGACCAGACCGCCTGCGCGGCCTTCACGCTGATCTGCTGGCCGACGATGGTGCGCAGCAGCGTTTCATACCCGCGATCACGGATGCGCGGCTCGGGATAGCCGACGCGGGCGAGCGCTTCGGCAAAGACCGGTTCCCCCGCCGACAGCGCGTCGAGCGCGGTGCGCAGTTGCTCGGCGCTCAGGCCCATTTCTTGTTTCCTTGATTTGGCCGCACTCGCACGGCATGTCGGCTGCGACATTGATTTCGGAGAGACTGGATGCCCAAGCTTATCGTCGTCACCCGCGAAGGGGAAGAACGCGAGCTCGACGGTGCGGACGGCCATTCGGTGATGGAAGTGATCCGCGACGCGGGCATCGACGAGCTCCTCGCCTTGTGCGGCGGCTGCTGCTCGTGCGCGACCTGCCACGTCCATGTCGACCCGGAATTTGCGGCCAAACTGCCGCCGATGAGCGAGGACGAGAACGACCTGCTCGATTCCACCAGCGACCGGAACGAATATTCGCGCCTGTCGTGCCAGCTTCCGTTCAGCGCGGCGCTGGACGGGCTGAAGGTGACGATCGGGGCGGAGGATTAACCGAGGTTCCGCGAAATAACCTGTGTTCCCGCGAAGGCGGGAACACAGTCTGGGCTCCCGCCTTCGCGGTGGTTTACTTCGAAAGTTTGAGTACGGCGCTCGGCGCATCCTTCGTCGCGGGCGTCACCTTCCACGCGATCGTCTTGCGCCCGCCGGCCGTCTTCGCGCCGTCCTCGTTGTTCTGGCTGACGATCTCGGCGTTGGTGTCGAGCGTGAAGACGCCGTCGGCCTTGCTGCCGCCACCGCCGCCGCTCGGCATCCCCGGCATGCCGCCGCCCATGCTCGATTTCTTCTCGTCGTTGGCAAAGGCGGGGGCCTTCACGCGCACGACGCCGTCCTGGCGCAGCTCGATCGCGACGAAGGGGATGATGACCTCGCCGTCGAGGTTGAACGGCCAGATGAAAATGTGGTCGAGCGTACCCGACACGCTGTAATCGACCGCGAACTTGCCATCGCCGAGATAGGCGACCTTGCGATAGCCCGCCTCCTTGGAAAGCGTCACGGCCAGCGCGCGGTATTTGGCATCGGCCTCGGCCTTCTTGGCGGCGGCCTTCTCCGCCTTCTCCTTCACCTCTTCCGGCGAAGGCTTGTCGTCGCTGCTGCTCGAACCACCGCCGTCGGTATCGGGCTCGGCGTCGATCACCTCGCCGACATAGGTGAAGGTGAAATGCCGGTCGGCGTCGATGCGCAGGGTGGATACGAACTTGCCGGGCGACAGCAGGCAGCCGGTCAGCACCAGCGGCGCGAGCAGCGCGGCCATCGTTCTCAACAGCCGCGCCATATCCCGTCTCCCCCCGGTCAGTCGATATTCCGCGTCGTCACCGCATAGAGCGCGATCGCCGCGGCGTTCGACACGTTCAGGCTCTCCACTCTAGGCGAGATCGGCAGGCGCGCAAGCTCGTCGCAATGCTGCGCGGTGTTGTGGCGCATGCCTTCGCCCTCGGCACCCAGCACCAGCGCGACGCGGCGCTGCATGCCGATCGCCTTGTCGAGCGTCTGGTGCGTCTCGCCCGCCAGGCCGACGCGCCAGTATCCGGCCTCGGCGATCTCGTCGAGCGCGCGGGCGAGGTTCACGACGCGCACCCACGGCACGATCTCCAGCGCGCCCGAGGCCGAGCGCGCGATCGTCCCCGATTCGGGCGGGGCGTTGCGATCCGGCGTGATGATGCCGAGCGCGTCGAACGCGGCGGCCGAGCGCAGGATCGCGCCGACATTGTGCGGATCGGTCACGCCGTCGAGGATCACCAGGGTGCGGTTATCGTCCGCGCCCTGTTCGAGCAGGTCGCCGAGCCAGATATCCTCGAGCGGATCGACCTCCGCCACCAGCCCCTGATGCGGCGCGTCGCCCGGCACCAGCCGCGCGAGATCGGTCACTTCGGCATAGACGATCGGGATCACCGGCGGGATGTCGAGGCTCGCCAGCGCCTCGCGCGTCGCCCAGATTTTCCGCACGTTGCGCTCCGGGTTGGCGAGCGCGGCGGTGACGGCGTGCCGGCCCCAGAAGCGCGGGCGGTTGGCGGGCGCCTGCGAAGGGCGGTGTCCACGGCGTGCCATCAGAACTCTTCCTCGGTTTTGTACGAAAACGGATCGGTCACCCCCGGCTTGGCCGGTAGCGGCGGGCGGGATCGCACGCTCGGTATGCGCCGCGCGCACCGGGCGCAAGCCTTGGGCCCGAGTTCCAACAGTCTTCTTCGTTGACAGCACCGCTTGCGGTCGGCATTGGACCGCCTCGCTTTTTGAGCGGCCCAATGGACAGGTGGCCGAGTGGTTAAAGGCAGCAGACTGTAAATCTGCCCGTGCAAGCGTACGCTGGTTCGAATCCAGCCCTGTCCACCATCCTCCCGGCGCGATCGGCCCCGGACGGGATCGCCGCGGCGCTGCGGAACCGATCGTCTTTATCTGCATCAGTTTCAAACGGCCGCCGGTCGGCTACCTTTCCACGCAACCCGATGCGGCCTTGAGGCGTTACGGGATCGGGGGTCGATACCGGCTGCCGGGATTACCGTGTTTTTGGGGATACAGTGGCGGATATCGATAAGGTCGACCTGACGAACTGCGATCGCGAGCCGATCCATCTTCTCGGCGCAATCCAGCAACCCGGTTTCCTGATCGCGGTCAGCACCGACTGGTTGATCGCGCGCGTCTCGAAGAACATCCGCGATCTGCTGGGGTATGATCCAGAGGATCTCATCGGCGCGCCGCTCCCCGACTATATTCCGTCGACGTTGCTGCACGATCTGCGCAATCGCATTTCGCTGCTGTCCGCGCCCGACATGGTCGAGCGGCTGTTCGGCTGCAGCATCGGCGCATCGGGGCAGCTCTACGACGTGGCCGTCCATTTCTCGGGTGGCCAGATCGTGATCGAGGCCGAGCCCGGCACGGCGGCCGGGGGCGATTCCACCAACGCCGTACGCGCGATGATGGCGCGGCTCGACCGCACGCCCGACATCACGGCCTTCTACCGCGAGGGTGCGCGGCAGGTCCGCGCATTGCTCGGCTACGATCGCGTGATGGTCTACAAATTCGCCGAAAGCGGGTCCGGCGCGGTGGTGGCGGAGGCCTGCAAATCCGGGATCGGCAGCTTTCTCGGCCTGAACTACCCCGCGAGCGACATCCCGCGCCAGGCGCGCGAACTCTACAAGCGCAATCTGGTCCGCGTCATCCGCGACGTGAATTCGGAACCTGTCGGGATCGTTCCCGAGGTGGATGCCGTCGGCAAGCGGATCGACCTGTCGCTCTCGATCCTGCGCTCGGTCTCGCCGATCCATATCGAATATCTGAAGAACATGGGCGTGGGCGCGTCGCTGTCGATCTCGATCGTGGTCGACGGCGAGCTGTGGGGCCTGTTCGCGTGCCACAATTATTCGCCGCGCTCGCCGACGTTCCAGCGCCGCTCGGTATGCGAGCTGTTCGCCGAGATGTTCTCGATGCGGCTGGAATCGCGCGAGCGGCGGCTGATCGGTGAGTATGAGCAGCGCGCGCGCGACATCTCGGATCAGCTGCTCGGCGCGGTCGCTTCGGACGAGACGTTGCTGCAGGATCCCGACTGGCTCGGCGACATCCTGACCAGTGCGATCCCCGCCGACGGCGTGGGCGTATGGATCAACGGCAATTACGCCTTCTCCGGCGTGACGCCGCCGACCGAGGATTTCCGCCGGATCGTGCGCGCGCTCAACGGGCTTGCGGCGGGCCGCGTCTACACCACCGATCATATCGGATCGCTGATCGAGAAAGCGGGCGGGTTCGCCGACCGTGCCGCCGGGCTGCTGGCGATCCCGATCTCACGCTCGCCGCGCGATTACGTCATCCTGTTCCGCAAGGAGCTGAAACAGTCGGTGCGCTGGGCGGGCGACCCGCACAAGCCGATCGAATACGGCCCGAACGGCCCGCGGCTGACCCCGCGCGAGAGCTTCGCCGAGTGGCAGGAGACCGTGACCGGCAAGGCCGAGCCCTTCACCGTCTCGCAGGTGCGCGTGGCGGAGACGATCCGCGCGACGCTGATCGAGGTGGTGCTGCGGCTGGCGGACGAAGCGGCGGCCGAACGGCGGCAATCGACGGCACGGCAGGAAATGCTCATCGCCGAGCTCAATCACCGCGTGCGCAACATCCTCGGCGTCATTCGCGGGCTGATCCGGCAGTCGCAGCCCGAGAGCCCCGAGGTGAAGGATTTCGTCAAGCTGGTGGACGGGCGCATCCACGCGCTTGCCCGCGCGCACAACCAGATCACCGACGATCATTGGGGCCCGGCACCGCTCGGGGCGCTGATCGAGGCGGAAGCCGCCGCATTCGCCGCCGATCGCGAGAGCGCGATCATCGCCGCTGGCGACCCCGTCCTGCTCAATCCGCAGGCCTATTCGACGATGGCGCTGGTGATCCACGAACTCGTCACCAATTCGACCAAATACGGCAGCCTTTCGGGCACGGGCGAGGTGCATGTCGGCTGGGCGCTCAACGATGCGGGCGATCTGATCTTCACCTGGCAGGAAGTGGGCGGACCGCCCGTCACGCCGCCCAAGCGCAAGGGTTTCGGCACGACGATCGTCAACCGCTCGGTCCCGTACGATCTGGGGGGCGAGGCGAGCATCGACTATGCGCCCGACGGCGTGCGCGCCACCTTCTGCATCCCGGCGCGGCACGTGTCGGAAGCGCGCAAGGTCGCCGGCACGCCGGTCCGCCTGCCGCTGCGCGCCGTTTCCAGCCAGAAGCCGGTGGATGCGTCGCTCATCGGCCAGAAATCGGTGTTGCTGGTCGAGGACAGCCTGATCATCGCGCTCGACGCCGAGGATATTCTCGATCGCTTCGGGGCGTCCGTATCGACGGCATCGACGCCGGAGGCCGCGCACGATTTTCTCGACAACAACCGCGTCGATTTCGCCATTCTCGACATCAACCTCGGCGATCAGACCAGTTTCGGCGTGGCGGATCGCTTGCGCGAACTGGCCATCCCGTATTTCTTCGCGTCGGGCTATGGCGAGCAGGCGAACATGCCGATGGAGCACCGTTCGGTCGCGGTGGTGCAGAAACCCTATACGACGCACAACATCGCCAAGGCCATCGAAGACCTGATCGGCGAGGCGGCGATCTAGGCGCCGGGGCGGGTCTCGCCCGCGGCGTGTCCATAGGCTGCGAACACCGCTTTCGCCCCGGCGACCGCGTCGGCGATCCAGTCCGGTCCCCCGGCGGCGCGATCGAGCGCGGCAAGGATGTGCTGCCAGCGGCCCGGCGCATGCACCGCCTCCAGATAAGCCTTGGGGAAACCGGCGGCGACCTGGCGCGCAAGAAACGCGCCGCCGAGCCGCGAGCCCTCCAGCACGTAGAAAGCGCCCCACCGTGCGCCTTCGCCGGAAGGAAGAACGACCGGTGATACCGGCGGAACGGGCGCGGCAAGGGCATCGAGATCGGCCAGCAACGCATCCGTGCGGCCGACCCAGCCCGCGATCAGCGCCGTCGGTGCCAAGGCCGCTTCGACGCCCGGCAGCACGCGCGCATGCGCCAGCAGGAAACCACGATAGCCGTCCGGCGTCGCGAGATCATAGCCTGCGAATGCCGCGTCCACGCTTTCGTGATCGGGGCGCGTCAGGCGGCGGAGTTCCGCATGAGCGACGTTGGGCCCGCGCCGTGTGCCTTCAGTATTGCGTGCGTCCATCCTGCGGCAGCTATGGGGGCGGCGCGGATATGTAAACAGGCGGGCCGGCGGTATTCCGTCCCGGTCCGCGCGCGTTTGCCGGGTGCGGCGGCAGCACGCACTCTTTCCGCTGGTGGATGCGGCCGCGCAAAGATAGCCTGCCCCCCGGCAACCGCGCCCGGTTTCGGACGTTAGGGCGACACGGAAGCTCCAGGCGGCAACTCAGGCTGTGGTGCGCGCGCAATTCAGGGGAAGGGGTTCGCATGGATTTCGACGAGTTCACCCCATCGCGTCGCGGCGTCATCGTCGGCGGGGCGGTCACGGTCGCCGTTACGACCGTTCCCGCCGTCGAGGCCCAAGTCCCGAGAAAGCAGACAATGGCTCATATCGAAAAGGTCGCGTTCGAGGTCAACGGCAAGCGCCGAGAGCTCGCGCTCGACACGCGCACGACGCTGCTCGATGCGCTGCGCGAGCATCTCGACCTGACCGGCACCAAGAAAGGCTGCGATCACGGCCAGTGCGGGGCGTGTACCGTCATCGTCGACGGGCGGCGGATCAACTCCTGCCTGACGCTCGCCGTGATGCATGAGGGCGACAGCATCACCACGATCGAGGGGCTGGGCACGCCCGAAAAGCTCCACCCGATGCAGGCCGCCTTCATCAGGCACGACGGCTATCAGTGCGGCTATTGCACGCCGGGGCAGATCTGTTCGGCGGTGTCGGTGCTGGACGAGATCCGGCGCGGCATCCCGAGCCATGTCAGCGCCAGCCTGACCGATCAGCCCCAGATCACCAATTTTGAGATGCGCGAGCGGATGAGCGGCAATATCTGCCGCTGCGGTGCCTATTCGAACATTGCCGAGGCGATGGCGGACGTCGCGGGAGAGAAAGCATGAAGGCGTTCAGCTACGAACGCGCGCGCACCCCGGCCGCCGCTGCCGCCGCTGCCGAGCGTACGCCGGGCGCGAAATTCATCGCCGGGGGCACCAATCTCCTCGATCTGATGAAATTGCAGATCGAAACGCCGCAGCATCTGATCGACGTCAACGGCCTCGGCATCGACAAGATCGAACCGACACCGGAGGGCGGCCTGCGTATCGGCGCGCTGGTGCGCAATACCGATCTTGCCGCCGACATGCGCATCCGGCGCGATTACGGCCTGTTGTCGCGCGCGTTGCTGGCGGGCGCATCGGGCCAGTTGCGCAACAAGGCGACGACGGCGGGCAATCTGCTGCAGCGAACGCGCTGCCCCTATTTCTACGACACCAATCAGGCGTGCAACAAGCGCAAGCCCGGCAGCGGTTGTGCCGCGATCGGCGGCTTCAGCCGCAGCCTCGGCGTGATCGGCGTCAGCGATGCGTGCATCGCCACCCAGCCGAGCGACATGGCGGTCGCGATGCGCGCGCTCGATGCCACGGTCGAAACCGTGCGGCCCGACGGCACCGCGCGCGCGATCCCGATCGCCGATTTCCACCGGCTGCCCGGTGCCACCCCCCACATCGAGACCGCGCTCGGCAAGGGCGAGCTCATCACCGCGGTCACGCTGCCGAAGCCGGTCGGCGGGACGCATGTCTATCACAAGGTCCGCGACCGGGCGTCCTACGCCTTCGCGCTCGTGTCGGTCGGGGTGATCGTCCAGAAGGACGGCAGCGGCCGCGTGGCGGTGGGCGGTATCGCGCCCAAGCCGTGGCGCGTCGAAGCGTCCGAGGCCGATCTGCCGCGCGGGGCGAAAGCCGTCGCGGCGGGGCTGCTCGCCGGCGCAAAGCCGACGCACGACAACCAGTTCAAGCTGACACTCGTCGAGCGCACGCTCGGCGCGGTGCTGGCCGAAGCGAGGGGCTGAGCCATGAAGTTCGACACGCCCGCCGCCAAGAACCCGATCGACCGGCTCAAGGTGGTCGGCAAGGCCACCGACCGCATCGACGGCCCGCTCAAGACCACCGGCCTCGCGCCCTACGCCTATGAGCGGCACGACAAGGTCAGGAACCCGGCCTATGGCTACGTGCTGGGCTCGGCGATCGCCAAGGGGAAGATCGCCGCGATCGATCTCGCCGCCGCGAAGGCCATGCCGGGCGTGCTCGCCATCGTCACCGCCGATACCGCCGGCAAGCTCGAAAAGGGCCAGTTCAACACCGCCAAACTCCTCGGCGGGCCTGATATCGAACATTATCATCAGGCCGTAGCCGTCATCGTCGCCGAAACGTTCGAGCAGGCGCGGGCTGCTGCGTCGCTCATCACCGTCAACTACGCCCGCGCCACCGGGAACTTCGATCTTGCGGCGCTCAAGGATACGGCGGTGAAGCCTGTCGCGGACGGGCCCGGTGGCAAGCCCGACACCGCGGTCGGCGATTTCGAGAAGGGTTTCGCCGCGGCTCCGGTCAAGCTCGACGCGCTCTACACCACGCCCGACCAGGCGCACGCGATGATGGAGCCGCACGCCACGACGGCGCTGTGGGAGGGCGACAAGCTGACGCTCTACACCGCCAACCAGATGATCGCGTGGAGCAAGGGCGACGTCGCCAAGACGCTGGGCATCGCGCCGGAGAATGTCCGGCTGGATTCGCCCTATATCGGCGGCGGCTTCGGCGGAAAGCTGTTCGTGCGGGCGGATGCGATCCTGGCCGCACTGGGGGCGAAGGCGTCTGGCCGCCCGGTGAAGCTCGCGCTGACGCGGCCCTTCATGTTCAACAACACGACGCATCGCCCGGCGACGATCCAGCGCATCCGCATCGGCGCGACGAAGGACGGCAAGATCACCGCGATCGGGCACGAGGGCTGGTCGGGCGATCTGCCCGGCGGTGGCCCGGAGACGGCGGTGAACCAGACCCGGCTGCTGTACGCCGGTGCCGATCGCATGACCAAGACGCGCCTCGCCGTGCTCGATCTGCCGGAAGGCAACGCGATGCGCGCGCCGGGGGAAGCGCCGGGGCTGATGGCGCTCGAGATCGCGATGGACGAGATGGCGGAAAAGCTCGGCATCGATCCGATCAAGTTCCGCGCCATCAACGATACCCAGGTCGATCCCGAAAAGCCCGAGCGCAAATTCTCCCAGCGGCAGCTCGTGAAATGCCTGGAGCTCGGCGCGGAGAAATTCGGCTGGGACAAACGCAAGGGACCGGGCAGCGTGCGTGAGGGGCGCTGGCTGATCGGCATGGGGGTCGGTGCCGGTATCCGCAACAATTTGCTGATGAAATCCGGCGCGCGCGTCCGGCTCAATCAGGCGGGCATCGTCACGGTCGAGACCGACATGACCGATATCGGCACGGGGACGTACACGATCCTCGCGCAGACGGCGGCCGAGATGATGGGGATTCCGATCGACAAGGTGGTGGTGACGCTGGGGGATTCCGATCTCCCCGCCTCGGCCGGGTCGGGCGGGCAATGGGGGGCGAACAACTCGACCTCCGGGGTCTATGCCGCCTGCATGAAGCTGCGCGAAACGGTCGCGCAGCGGCTGGGCTTCAACACGACCGAGGTCGATTTCGCCGACGGCAAGGTCCATTCGGGCAACCGCAGTATCGCGCTCGGCGAGGCTGCGAGGACCGGCGAGATCGTGGCCGAGGACACGATCGAATACGGCGACCTCGACAAGAAATATCAGCAATCGACCTTTGCCGGGCATTTCGTCGAGGTGGCGGTCGATGCCGCGACCGGCGAGACGCGCATCCGCCGGATGCTGGCGGTGTGCGCGGCGGGGCGGATCCTCAACCCGAAGGCGGCGCGCAGCCAGGTGATCGGCGCGATGACGATGGGCGTCGGCGCGGCGATGATCGAGGAGCTGGCGGTCGACAAGAGGTTCGGCTTCTTCGTCAATCACGATCTTGCCGGGTACGAGGTGCCGGTCCACGCCGACATCCCGCATCAGGAGGTGATCTTCCTCGAGGAGGAGGATCCGATATCCTCGCCGATGAAGGCGAAGGGTGTCGGCGAACTCGGGCTGTGCGGCGTCGGTGCGGCGGTCGCCAACGCGATCTACAACGCGACCGGCATCCGGGTTCGCGACTATCCGATCACGCTCGACAAATATCTCGACCGCTTGCCGCCGGTCGCCTGAGCCGGGCGGCATTTCCCCGCAGCAACGATGATGATGCCCACGGCGGGCGGTGAACCCCCCGTAGTGCCCTTTGCGGGCCTCTTATGCGGGGCTAGTATTGATTTGCGGGGCCCCCGGCACCCGGCGGAGCATATTTCGGAACATATATGACGAGCAGACGAAAGACCGAGATAGATCAGTCGGAGCGCTTCGATCAGTCTGCCGTCGCCACGCTCCTTCGTCTCGTCCGCCAGGACGTGCTGCTCGCGCCGCAAGACAGCCTTTTCGGGATTCACGATGATCTCGAGAAGCGGTACAATACCAGCCGCCCGACACTGCGGCAGGTGATGCGCGTGCTGGAGCATGAAAAGCTCGTCGTCGTGAAGCGGGGTTGGGGCGGCGGCTATTTCACGCGCCGGCCCGATCACAACGATACCATCCGTATGGCCGCGCTGGACCTGAAGCTTCAGCATTGCACGCTGGAAGATGCCATCGAAGCCTCGGACGGGGTGATGCGGACGATCGCCCGCCTCGCAACGCAATCGACGGACGACACGGCGCGCAACGCGCTGGCGGACGCACTGGACGACTTTGAACGGCTTTCCGTCGACCGTCTTCCGCTAGCCGAATATCTGATGCGGGAGCGCGAGTTGACCGATCTCGTGTCCGGCATGGCGGCAAATCCCGCGCTCGCCCTGTTCATGTCGGTATTGTACGAACTGGGTGGGCGGCACGTCGGCAAGCAGCTTTTTCGCGATCGCCCCGACCGGGTCGAGACGCGCGCGCGGACGGTCGTCCAATTTACACGCGCGGTTGTCGACGGCGATGTGCAGATCGTCGATCTGCTGTCTGTGCGGGCGAGCAGGATGCTCCAGCAGTGGCTGGAGGAGGACGGCACCGCGATACCGCCAGCTGGTGCCTGATCCGGGGAAAAGGGGGGAGGGCGCTGCCCGGACCTCCCCCGTGCAGGTTCAGAATTTGGCGGAGGCGGTTACGCCGTAGGTGACGGGCTCACGGCGCTGCACCGACACATAGTTGCGCTGCGGAGCGGGCGTGTAGAGCGACCCGACAACCGAACGATCGTCGAGCAGGTTCTTGCCCCAGATCGAGATCGTATAAGCGTCATCGGCCAGCCCGAACGTGATGCGACCATTCAGCACCCCCGCCGCGGGCAGCGTCGTCGCCGCGACGATATCGGCGCTGATCTGCTGGATCGTGCGGCCGTTGATGTCGGGCCCGGTCGTGTAGCACATCGAGGCCAGGCGCGTGCTGGATGCGACGCACTCGGTCGTCGCACGGCTGTCGATCCAGGAATAATCCAGATTGAAGCGGCTGGAGATGCGGCTCGTCAGGTTGGTCTGATATTCAGCGCCCAGGTTGAACTGATATTTCGGGACGAAGATGAAGCGCTCGCTGCGCCGGTCGCCGGCGGCGTCGGAGAAATCGAGGTACTTGGAGTCGTTGAACGAGCCCGATGCGGACAGCGACAGGCCGCGTGCCGGCCGGATCTGGATATCGCCCTCGATGCCGAGATTGCGCGCCGAGGCGGCGTTGGAGACGAGCGTCTGCGTGTTGCCGGCGAACGAACGGATCGCGGTGCGCTGAGCCCCCTCCAGCAGGTTGTGATAGGCGGAAAGGTTCACGCGCACGCGGCGATCGAAGAATTCGGTCTTGAGGCCGATTTCCTGTTCGTAGACGAATTCGGGGCCGAACGGCACGTACTGCGCCGCGCTGAATGCGCCGAGATTGTGCCCGCCCGAGCGATAGCCACGGCTGGCCTTGATATAGGCGAGAATGTCGTCGCTGAACTTGTAATCGACCGATGCCATCCACGAGATCGCGTTGAAGGTCGCCTGATTGGGGACGAGGCAATCGTTGGCGACGGTGTTGCCGATCGCGCAGGCGAGCGGGATGCCGGTGTTGCGATCCGTTGCCAGCGCGGTGCCGAGCCGGATCTTCTTGTCGTCCAGCGAATAGCGCACGCCGCCCGTCACCGTCAGCTTGTCGGTGAGATGCGCGCCGAACTGGGCATAGAAACCGAACGAGTCATTCTCGATCAGGGCGTTCTGGCGCGATACCGTTGCGGTCGGGTTGCCGCCCGAGTTCGAGAAGGAATAGGTCCGGTCCAGGCCGGTTTCGCGGAAATAGGTCGCGCCACCGGCGAAATCGAGGAAGTCGTGGAAGGCCTTGCCGGTAATCTGGGCCTCGACCGAATATTGCTTCAGGTCGATGTCCGCTTCGGTGGTGTGGAGCAGCGAACTCGAACCGTCGAGTTCCAGCAGGGCGTTCGATTTCACCCGGCGATATCCGCCGATCAGCTTGGCCTGACCGAAGAAGGTTTCGGTCACCAGTTTCGCCACGTAGGTTTCGGTGCGCAGCTTCGTGTAGGTGTCGAATTTCTGGACGAGGCTGCTGGTGCAGGTCGGGCCGCTCGTCGTCGAAACCGCCGCGTCGCAATTGTGGCCGTCGACGCCGGTCGCATCGGGATGCGTCTTGAAATAGTCGATATAGGCGTTGATCGGCGTCACGCCGACGATGTTATCCTGGATCTTGTAAGCGGTCTGACGCGACGGCCCGTTGGTATCGTAGCTGTACCATTCGCCGGAGGCGAGGAAGGTCGTCGCGTCGGAGATCTTGACGGTCGCCTTCAAACGGCCCTGAATTTCTTCCTTGTCGCTGTAGCGCTTGCCGGTTTCGCGGATCACGCCATCCGGGATCAGGCGATTGTCGCGCACGCCGGCGGAATTGAACTGCACGACCTGCCGTGCCCAGCCGTCGCGCGCCGAATATTTCACGACACCGCGCAGCGCGACACGGTCGCCGATCGGCACGTTGATGATGCCTTCCGCGGTGCGTTCGTTGAAGCGCCCGTAGGTCAGCGTGCCGCGCCCGGAAAACTCGTCGAGGACGGCGTCGTTGGTCTGGATCAGCATCGCGCCGCCCGACGTGTTGCGCCCGAACAGCGTGCCCTGCGGCCCCTTCAGCACCTGCACGTTGGCGACGTCGACCAGACCGGCATAGAGACCATAGGCGCGCGCCCAATAGACTTCGTCGACATAGGTGCCGATCGAGGGCTCCACCGTCGCCAGCACGTCGTTCTGCACCTGGCCGCGAATCGACAGGGCGAAGGCGGTGCCGCTGCGCGGGCTCGGTGCGATCGAGAAGCCGGGCGTGACGGAGCCGATGTCGGCGATCGACGTGATGTTCTTGGCTTCGAGTTGCGCGCCGGAGAATGCGGTGATCGCGACGGGCACGTCCTGGAGATTTTCATTCACGCGCCGCGCGGTGACAACAATGTCATCCAAAGCCTGTGATTGCGCCGGGTTTTCAGCCGTCGTTTCGTCCGGCACCGTCGTCAGCGGTTTGCCGCTCTGCGCATGTGCTGGTGTCGCCAGCAGCCCGATGGCCAGCGCAAAGCTCGATATTGCGCCATTTTTCGCAATCGCACGCAGCTTGGACGTGAAAATAGACATTCAGATATCCCCCCGGTCTCATTGCCGGTTGCTCCGGCGTTTGATGACATAAGTGTTATCATTTTAGCGACGGGAAGTGCAATATCCTAATTCCGAGAGGCTCAACTTGCAGTAACTGATATCAATTAAAGGCTTTCGCGTGCCGTTTGATGAGCCGGAGCGTTGTCGCGCCGGGCCGGTGTGCCGTGCGGGAAGTCGTCGTCAGGGCGGATATGGGGCAACGGTGCCGGCCCCGCCGGGCTGGGCGACGCGACCGGGATATCAACGAGTCGTCCGTCGCGAGGGCGTCAGGACACGGTTGTGGTGACGCCCCGCCGGCCGTCGATTTCGATCGCCCGGCTCTCGCCATTTTCGATCGAGAGCCGGCGCTTCTCGCCCGGAGGCAGCAGGATCGAGATCCGGTTGTCGCCGAAGCCGCCGGGGCCCTCGCGGTGGACATCGACGCGGATTTCGTCGCCGTCGCAGACGCAGTCGCCGGACCAGGTGTCGCCTGCGGACAGGCCTTCGCCCTCGTCCTCGGCAAAGCTCCAGGAGAAGCGGCCGTCGCCGACGGTCGGGAACAGCCACAGGCCGCGCACGAACGGACCGGGGCGGAAGCCGCCGCGCGCGAGATCGACGGCGATGCCCGATCCGGCGCGGGCGAGCAGCGGCGGCGGTCCGTCGAGCGGCGCATGCAGCGTCACGGTTTCGCCGCCGCGGACGATGTCGCCGGTCCACACGTCGATCCAGTCCGCCCCGGCGGGCGCGCGGACCTCGCGGCGTGTCGCGCCTTCGTCGCAGACGAGCGCGACGAGCAGATCCCGGCCGAGCATATGGTCGTCGCCGTCGGTCCAGGCATCTTGGTCCGCCGGGAAATCGAGCCAGAGCGGGCGGACGACCGGCTCGTAATCGCGGTGATACCGCCACAGCAGATCGTAGAGGAACGGCGTCAGCGTCTGGCGCAGCGCCATCAGCCGCCGGATCGCCGGCAGCACCTGCGGGTACATCCACGGTTCGTTGACGCTGCGATCGTCGTTCCAGCTATGGATGCTGAAGCGCGGCATCATCACGCCCGCCTGTACCCAGCGCAGGAACAGTTCGGGCTCGGGCTTGCGGCCCGCGAAGCCGCCGACGTCATGGCCGCTGTTCGAGACGCCCGACAGCGCGAGCCCGAGCGCCATCTTGGTGTTGTAGCGGATGGTCTTCCAGTCGGTGCGGTTGTCGCCGCTCCACGTCTGGGCGTAGCGATGCAGGCCCGTCATGCCCGAACGGGTGACGAGATAGGGGCGGCGGTCGGGATCGTGCGCGAGCTGCGCGGCGCGTGACGCCCGGCTCATCAGCATCGCCTGGAGCGGACGCGCCTCGGCCGCCGGGCGCTGTTCGCCCCAGAAAGCGAAGGCGGCGCGGGCATCCCACACGCCGTATTCGTTGTTGTCGTTCCAGGTCGACCGGATGCCGAAATCGAGCAGCGCACCCGTCAGATTCTCGCGCCACCAGGCGGCGGCATCCGGGTTCGTGAAGTCGAGAAAGGCGCAGAGCTCGTCCCAATATTGCCCCTCGACGACATTCCCTTCCTCGTCGGAAACGAACAGGCCCTTGGCCGCGACTTCGGCATAGCGCGGATGATCGCGGAGCAGCGCCGGCTTGATGTTGGGCACAAGCTCGATCCCGGCATCGCGGTAGCTTTTCACGAAGGCGGCGGGATCGGGAAACTTCTCGCGGTTCCAGTTGAAGACGTAGCGCTTCGCCCCGATCGACGTGTAGCCGGAGGAGAAGTGGAACGAGGAGCAGCCGATGTCGTGCTCCTCCAGCCGGGTGATGAACTCCGCCATCTGCGCCTGCGCGTCGGGCGCGTCGGTGTAGGTCATGGTCGAGCCGGAATAGCCGACCGACCAGCGCGGCATCATCGCCGGGCGGCCGGACAGCCAGGTGAAGCGGCGCGTGACGGCGGCCGGATCGGGCCCCGCGATCATGTAGAGATCGAGATCGCCACTCTCCGCCACACAGTAGCGATAGGCACCGTGGTAATTGTCCATCTCCTGACCGAAGTCGAAGCTGACATCGGCCATCGTGTCGTAGAAGGCACCGTGGCAGGCGCCCCCGGTATCGGCGACGAGGATGTAGGGGATGGTCTTGTAGAGCGGGTCCGAAAGCTCCGCGTCATAGCCCATCGGATCGAGGCTGATGAGGCGGAAGCGGCGACCGGCGCGGTCCATCGCCCCGGCCTTTTCGCCGAGCCCGTAGAAACGCTCGCCCGGCTGGCGCGCGAGATAGTGGCGGACTTTGCCGTCCCACCAGCCGAAATCGTAGGCTTGCGTCGGGCGGTCCTCCGCCATCGGCCGCCAGTCGTCGCCGTCGCGCTGGAACCAGCGGCAGTGAAAGCCGGCGAGCTGGACGACGAGGCGGATGCGGGCGGTCTCCAGCGTCAGCGCGCCGGCGACGGTCAGCGCATAGGCGGGGCAGGTGAAGCCCTCCACGCTCATCCGGTCGCGGCCCGGCTCGGCGATGTCCTCCGCGCCCGGCGCGATCGCCCAGCTCGGCGGGCCCTTGATGGCACCGTCGGGCAGCAGCAGCAGGCGGACGATATCGTCCTCCAGCACGAAGATGTGCGCGACGGCACCGGTATCGGCCTTCAGCGTGATGCGGCCGCGGACCTGCTCCGCGATCTCGAAAACGGGCGGGGCGGAGAGGGTGGCGCGGCGCATCAGACGGCCTTTGCTGTGGCGGGGGTGAGTTTGCCGATCATCAGGATCAGCACCGCCGCGCCGATAAGATCGAACGCGGAGAGGCAGGCGAACAGCGGCCCGTAGCCGATATGATCCGCCAATTGCCCGATCGCGAGGCTGAACAGCAGCCCGCCGAGCCAGCCGGCCTGCCCGACGAAGCCGTTGGCGGTGCCGACCTCCTCGGGCGCGAAAACGTCGGCGGAGAGGGTGTTGATCAGCACCGAGATCATCTGGTGCGCGAAGCCGCCGACGCAGAACAGCGCGATCGCGAGATAGGGGCTGGCGGCGAGGCCGATGCAGCCCGGCGCGATCATCAGCACCGCGCCGAGGCAGATGCCCGTCACGCGCGAGGGGATGAAGCGCATCCCCGCATATCGCATCAGGAAGGGCGACAGATATCCCCCCGCCACGCCGCCCAGATCGGCGGCGAGGAACGGAAGCCACGCGAACAGCGCGATCTGCTTCAGGTCCATCCCGCGTTCGGTGGCGAGGTAGAGCGGGATCCAGAAGCTGAAGGTCTGCCAGGCCGGTTCGGCGAGGAAGCGCGGAATCGCGATCGCCCAGAAGCGCGGGGCGGTGAGGATTTCGCGCGCGCTGGCGCGGCGCGGCGCGACCGGCGGACGGTCGGCGGCGATATAGGCGGCTTCCTCCGGCGTGATCGCCTTGTGCTGCGCGGGCGAGCGGTAGAGCACGTACCAGGCAGCGGCCCAGATCAGCCCGAGCCCGCCCGTGACCACGAACGCGACGCGCCAGTTGGCGGCGAGCGACACGGCGATGACGATCGGCGGCGCGATCATCGCGCCGAGCGAGGTGCCGACGTTGAACCAGCCGGTCGCGACCGATCGCTCGCGCGCCGGGAACCACTCGGCGATCGCCTTCATGCCCGACGGGATCGCCGCGGCCTCGCTCATGCCGAGGATGCCGCGAAAGAAGGCGAGGCCGGTCCATCCGCCCGCAAGCGCATGGAGCATGTTTGCGACCGACCACACCACCGCGAACAGCGCGAAGCCGAGCTGCAGCCCGATCCGGTCGACGATGTAGCCGCAGACGGGCTGCATGACGGTATAGGCGAGCTGGAAGGCGCCGACGACGTAGCTGTATTGCTGCGTCGTCATGTCGAACGCGCCCTTCAGTTCCGGCGCGAGCACACCGAGCGAATTGCGCGCGAGATAATTGAGGATCGTGCCGCAACTGATCAGCGCGACGATCCACCAGCGCAGATGCTTCACGCGCATCATGGCCGGATAGCCGCGACGGCGTCGCGCGGGGGAATGGCGCCACGGTGCATGATCGTTTCTCCTGCCAGCCGGTGGCCGAACGCGGCGGCCGCCGCCGGAGCGCGACCGGCGAGGCGCGCGGCGAGATAGCCGGCGTCGAAGGCGTCGCCCGCGCCGGTGGTGTCGACGGGGGTGAGCGCCTCGGTCGTGACGAGATGCGTGCCGCCGGGATGCGAGACATAGGCCCCCTCCGCGCCGAGCTTCACGACCACTTCCTCCGCGCCCGCCTGATGCCAGCGCCGCGCGATCGTCTCGCCGTCGCCGATGCCGTGCAGCAACTGCTCATCGCCCGCCGTCGGCAGGGCGAGGCTGACGTATGGCGCGAAAGCGTCGAAGGCATCGGCGGCGGCTCGCGCGTCGGGCCAGCCGTTCGGCCGGTAATTGCCGTCGAACACGACCTGCCCGCCGCGCTCGCGAATGGTCTCGGCGAGGTCGCCGATGCGGCGCTGCGCGGCGGCGTTGTAGAGCGACAGGGTGATGCCGGACAGAAACAGCACATCGGCCTGGGCCGCCTGTTTCAGCAGCGCCTCGCTCTCGGCGAGCTGGAAGAAGAAGCGCGCCGCCGAGACGCCGCGCCAGTAGATGAAGGTGCGTTCGCCCTCGGCATCGGTGCGGATGCCGTAGAGGCCGGGCACGCGGTCCGGGTGGCGGGCGATCAGCGACAGGTCGACGCCCTCCGCCGCCCACGCGTCGGCCAGCTCCCCCGACCAGACGTCTACGCCGAGCGCGGTCATGAAGCTCGGCGCCAGCCCGAGCCGGGCCAGCGCGACCGTCACGTTCAGCACGTCGCCGCCGTAGCCGATCAGCCCGGTCGAGCCGATGTTGCCCGCGATCTCGATCATGCCTTCGCCGAACGCGACGATTCGCGTCACCTCACCAGTTCCACATCGTGCCGTCCGGCAGGCGCGCGATCGGAAGCTGGCGCGGATCGTAGGGGTATTTGGCGGCCAGCGCCTCGTCGATGTCGACGCCGTGGCCGGGCGTCTCGCCGACGTAGAGGAACCCGTCCTTGAAGCTGTAGTCGTGCGGGAAGACTTCGTCGGTCTCGGGCGTGTGGCGCATATATTCCTGGATGCCGAAGTTCGGAACCCAGGTATCGAAATGCAGCGCGGTGCCCATCGTGACGGGCGAGAGATCGGTCGCGCCGTGGCAGCCGGTGCGGATCTGGTAGAGCGCGGCGAGATCGGCGATGCGGCGCAGATGCGTGACGCCGCCCGCGCCGACGATGGTCGCGCGGATATAATCGACGAGCTGGTTCTGGATCAGATCCTTGCAGTCCCAGATCGTGTTGAAGATCTCGCCCACCGCGAGCGGGGTAACGGTGTGCTGGCGGATCAGCTTGAACGCTTCCTGATTTTCCGCCGGCGTCACGTCCTCGAGCCAGAAGAGCTGGTAGGGCTCGAGCATCTTGCCGAGATTGGCGGCCTCCTGCGGGGTGTAGCGGTGATGGCCGTCATGCAGCAGGTGATGATCGAAGCCGTAGGTCGCGCGCAGCTTCTCGAACATCTTGGGGACGTAGTTGAGCGCCTTGCGCGTATCCCAGCCGGTGACGCTGGCGAGCGCCGCATCGGCGGGCTCGTAGAACAATTTGCCGCGGCCCACGCCGTAGGCGTCCTTGATGCCCGGCACGCCGGTCTGCGCGCGGATCGCCTTGTAGCCGAGGGAGATATACTGGCCGACCGCGTCGACCGTCTCCTCGATGTCCGAGCCATTGGCATGACCATAGACCATGATGCCGTCGCGGCTGCGCCCGCCGAGCAACTGGTAGAGCGGCATGCCCGCCGTCTTGGCCTTGATATCCCACAGCGCCACGTCGACGGCGGCGATCGCGCGCATCGTGACGGGGCCGCGCCGCCAGTAGGCACCGCGATAGAGCAATTGCCAGATATCCTCGATCTGGCGCGCGTCGCGACCGATCAGCAGCGGGCAGACGTGATCCTCGAGATAGGCGACCACCGATTTCTCGCGACCGTTCAGGGTCGCATCGCCGATGCCGTAGACACCTTCGTCGGTCACGATCTTCAGCGTCACGAAATTGCGACCGGGCGACGTGACGATCACCCGCGCGTCCCTGATTCTCACCGGCTATCCTCCCAAAGTCTTTCATCGGTGGTAGACGCACCGCAAAGCTTTGTCCATATTGGTAAGGCCAGATTGGAAAGGCCGTTTTGTGAGCCAGACTTTGTTCCTGCATCCTGACCGGCTGCTGCCGGCCGATCCCGCGACGCGCGGCGTCGCCCGGCGGCTGTATGCGGAGGTGGCGGGCCTGCCGATCATCAGCCCGCACGGCCATACCGACCCCGCGTGGTTCGCGCGCGACGAGGCGTTCGCCGATCCCGCCTCGCTGCTGATCGTGCCCGATCACTATGTTTTCCGTATGCTCCATTCGCAGGGCGTGCCGCTGGAGGCGATGGGCATCGCCCGCCGCGACGGCGGCGCGGTGGAGAGCGATCCGCGCACAATCTGGCGCCTGTTCGCCCGCCACTATCCGCTGTTCCGCGGTACGCCGTCGCGGATGTGGCTCGACTGGGTGTTCGCCGAGCTGTTCGGGCTCGACGTGCGGCTGTCGGCCGAGACCGCCGACCTGTATTTCGATCGCATCGCGGAGGCGCTGGCAACCCCGGCCTTTCGTCCGCGCGCGCTGTTCGAGCGGCTGAACATCGAACTCATCACCACCACCGAGAATCCGCTCGATTCGCTTTCGCACCACCGTGCGATCCGGGAGAGCGGGTGGGGCGGGCGCGTGCTGACCGCCTATCGCCCGGACCCGGTGATCGATCCCGAGTTCGAAGGTTTCCAGGCCAATCTCGACAGGCTCGCGGAACTGACGGGCGAGGATACGCGGAGCTGGACCGGCTATCTCGCCGCGCACCGCGACCGCCGCGCCTTCTTCAAGAGCATGGGCGCGACGTCGACCGATCATGGCCACCCGACCGCGCGCACCGCCGATCTGTCGCCCGCCGATGCCGAAGCGCTGTTCGCGCGCGTCGAGTCGGGCGCTTTCTCGGCGGCCGATGCCGAGCTGTTCCGGGCGCAGATGCTCACCGAAATGGCGCGGATGAGCCTGGACGACGGGCTCGTGATGCAGCTCCACCCCGGCAGTTTCCGCAATCACCACCGCCCGACCTTCGAGGCGTTCGGCCGCGACAAGGGTGCCGACATGCCGATGGCGACCGACTATGTCGCCGGGCTGAAGCCGCTGCTGGATCGCTTCGGCAGCGCGGAGGGCTTCACGCTGATCCTCTTCACGCTCGACGAGACCGTCTATTCGCGCGAACTGGCGCCGCTCGCCGGTTTCTATCCCTGCCTGCGCCTCGGCCCGGCGTGGTGGTTCCACGACAGCCCCGAGGGCATGATGCGCTTCCGCGAGCAGACCACCGAGACCGCCGGTTTCTACAATCTGGTCGGGTTCAACGACGATACGCGCGCCTTCCTCTCGATTCCGGCGCGGCACGACGTCGCGCGGCGCGTCGATTGCGGCTTTCTCGCGCGGCTCGTCGTCGAGCACCGGCTGGAGGAGGACGAGGCGGCGGAACTGGCGCACGATCTGACGTACCAGCTGGTCAAGCAGGCGTACCGGCTGTGAGCGCCCTGCCACGGCTTTGCGACGCCGGCTTCGCCCCGCGCTACGATCGCGCGGCGATGACCGCGGGCGTCGTCCATCTCGGCCTCGGCGCGTTCCACCGCGCGCATCAGGCGCCGGTGTTCGACGCGCTGGCGGCGGGCGGCGACCTGCGCTGGGGCGTGACGGGCGTGGCGATGCGATCGCCCGGCGTCGTCGCCGCACTGGCCGCGCAGGATGGTCTCTACAGCCTGTCGCAGCGCGGCGGGGATGAGGCCGCGCCGCGCGTGATCGGCGTGCTGAAGGCGTTGCTCGTCGCCGCGCAGGATCCCGAAGCGGTGATCGCGGCGCTGGCGGACCCCGACACGCATCTGGTCACGCTGACGATTACCGAGAAGGGCTATCTCGATCACGGCCCGGCGAGCGCCGCCGGGCTGATCGCGCGCGGGCTGGAACGGCGGCGCGGCCTCGGCCTCGCGCCGCTGACGATCCTGTCGTGCGACAATCGCGCGCATAACGGCGCGGTCGCGCGCGACGCGGTGCTCGCCGCGGCGCAGGGGGCGGGCATCGGCGATGCGGGGCTGCGCTGGATCGCGGAGCAGGCGGCGTTCCCGGCGACGATGGTCGACCGCATCACACCGGCGGCGACGCCCGCGATGATCGCCGAAAGCAGCGCGTTGCTGGGGCGCGAGGATGCCGCCGCCGTCTGGACCGAGCCGTTCTGGCAATGGGTGATCGAGGACAGGTTCGCCGCCGCACGGCCCGATTTCGCGAGCGCGGGCGTGCAACTGGTGGCCGACGTCGCGCCGTGGGAGGCGGCGAAGCTGCGCCTGCTGAACGCGGCCCATTCGACGCTCGCCTATCACGGCCTGCTGCGCGGGCACCGCTTCGTCCATGAGGCGATTGCCGATGCGCAACTCGCCGCACTGATCGAGCAGGTCTGGGACGAGGCTGCGGTCACGATCGATGCCGCCGTCGTCGATGTTGCCGCCTACCGTGCGGCGCTGCGCCGGCGTTTCGCCAATCCGGCCTTGCCGCATGCCCTGATCCAGATCGCCGCGGACGGGTCGCAGAAGCTGCCGCCGCGCTTGCTTGCGACGCTGGGCGAGCGGTCGGACCGGGGGCTCGCCAGCCCGGCGCTGGCGGCGGCGGTCGCCGGATGGGTGGTCGCGCTGGGGCGGATCGACGGCCTCGCCGACCCGCTGCTGGCCGAATTGCAGCCGATCGCGCGGGGCACGGAATCGCCGTCGGCGATCCTCGCGCGCATCGCTCCCGATTTCCATGCCGAGACGGAAATCGACACCGCGCTTGCTGCGCTGCGAGAGACTGCTTGAAATGCCGCCGCGAAGGTCACAGGCTATGATCATGTCACCAGCTTCCCGCGCCGAGGGCCGCCTGTACGAGCGGATCGCCGCCGAAATCCGCCAGGCACTCGCCACCGGCCGCTACACGGTCGGCGACCGGCTGCCGTCCGAGCGCGATCTCGCGCAGCAATATGGCGTCTCGCGCCCGACCATCCGCGAGGCGATCATCGCGCTGGAGGTCGACGGGCTGGTCGAGGTGCGCACCAATTCGGGCGTGTACGTCACCGCGGTGCAGCCGACCGGCGGCGCGCTGTCTGCGACCGATGTCGGCCCGTTCGAGCTGCTGGAGGCGCGGCGCATCTTCGAGGCGGAGATCTGCGGGCTTGCCGCGCAGATGATCGACGACGACCAGATTGCCCGGCTGCGCGAACTCGTCGCCGACATGGAGAGCGAGGATCTGCTGCGCGCCGAAGCGGCCGACCGCGAATTCCACCTCGAGATTGCACGCGCGACGCAGAACAGCGCGATGGAGATGACCGTCTCCATGCTGTGGGACACGCGCGAGCGGTCGCCGCAATATGCCCTGCTGACCGAGAAGGTGCGCGCCGCCGGCATCGCGCCGCGCGTGTCCGAACATCGCCGCATCGTCGATGCGCTGGCGGGGCGCAAGGCGGACGCCGCGCGCAAGGCGATGCGCGATCACCTCGGGCGGGTGATCGCTAACCTGCTCGAGGCGACCGAGGTCGAGGCGATCGAGCGCGCCCGCGCCGAGATCAACGCGAAGCGGCGGCGCTACGGCGCGCTAAGCTGACGGCTTCGCCAGATAGGCGTCGATCCGCTCCGCTGTGCCGGGGGGGACGTGGAGGCCGAGCTTGCTGCGGCGGAACAGGATGTCGTCGGCCGTTTTCGCCCATTCGGTCGCGACCAGATACTCGACCTCGGCGCTGAACAGGCCGCCGCCGAAATCCTCGCCGAGATCGGCGGGGGTGGTGGCGGTATCGGGGCCGAGCAGCGTCGTCACCCGCGTGCCGTACGCCCGCGCGAGGCGGCGGAGCAGGGCGGCCGGCAGTTTCGGATAGGTCCGCTCCAGACCCGTCACGAACGCATCGAAATCGCCCCCGGCGATGTCGCCGCCCGGCAGCGCGGCCGCCGCCGTCCACGCGGTGCCGGGCCGTTCGAGGAACGGCGCGAGCTTTTCTAGCGCATGTTCGGCGAGCTTGCGATACGTGGTGATCTTGCCGCCGAAGATGCTGAGCATCGCCGGCCGCTGTTCGTCACCGTCGACATCGAGCACATAATCGCGCGTCACCGCCGATGCGTTGGCGGCGTGATCGTCATAGAGCGGGCGGATACCGGCGTAGCTCCACACCACATCCGCTTCGCTGACCGGCCGGCTGAAGAAGGCGGCGACGGTATCGAGCAGGTAGCGCGTTTCCTCCGGCGAGATCGCCGCCTTGCCGGGCGCCTCGGCCCACGGCAGATCGGTCGTGCCGATCAGCGTGAAATCCTGTTCATAGGGGATGGCGAAGATCACGCGGCGATCGGCATTCTGCAGCAGGAACGCATGCCCGCCTTCGTAGAGGCGCGGGACGATGATGTGGCTGCCCTTGACCAGCCGCACGCCGCGATCGTTGCGCGCGCTGCCCGCCTTGCCGAGCACGTCGCCGACCCAGGGACCGGCGGCGTTGACCAGCACGCGGGCATCGACGTCGCGCGCGCCGTCCGCGTCCTCGATCGTCGCGCGCCAGCCCGCGGCGGTGCGATGCGCCGCCGTCAGCCGCGTTTGCGTGCGGATGGTCGCGCCGCGTTCCGCCGCGTCGAGCGCGTTGAGCGCGACGAGGCGGCTGTCCTCCACCCAGCAATCCGAATAGACGAAGGCGCGGCCCATGCCGGGTTTCAGCCCGTCGCCCTTGGCATCGCCGTCGAGGCGGATGGTGCGCGTCGCCGGCAGTTTCTTGCGGCCGCCGAGATGATCGTAGAGGAACAGCCCGAGCCGCACCATCCAGGCCGGTCGCGGCGATCCTTTCTGCGGCAGCACGAATTCGAGCGGCCAGATGATGTGCGGCGCGATCGCCAGCAGCCGCTCGCGCTCGATCAGCGCCTCGCGCACCAGCCGGAACTCCCCGTATTCGAGATAGCGCAGGCCGCCGTGGATCAGCTTCGTGCTTGCCGACGAGGTGTGGCTGGCGAGATCGTCCTGCTCGACGAGCAGAACCTTCAGCCCCCGGCCCGCCGCGTCGCGCGCGATCCCCGCGCCGTTGATGCCGCCGCCCACGATCAGTAGATCATAGGGTCCGGTGTCGATCTCGGGCGCTGGCACTTTCGTCGTTCCTTTTGTGAGCGCGGCACAAGGCGAGATTGACCGCGGCGCAAGCAGTGGTAATGAAGTGGCCAGACCAATTCAATAAATATGTGCCGGGAGAGACTCGTGAGCGACCGCACCCATATTCTCGCGATCGACCAGGGCACGACCTCGACCCGCGCGATCGTGTTCGACATCCACGCCGATCCGGTCGCGACCGCGCAGCGCGAGTTCCAGCAGCATTATCCCAATCCCGGCTGGGTCGAGCATGATCCCGAGGATATCTGGCGCGACACGCTGGCGACGGCGCGCGAGGCGATCGAGCAGAGCGGCGTCGGCGCCGATGCGATCGCCGCGATCGGCATCACCAACCAGCGCGAGACGGTGGTGGTGTGGGACCGCGCGACCGGCAAGCCGATCCACAATGCGATCGTCTGGCAGGACCGCCGCACGGCCGACGTCTGCACGACGCTGAAGGAACAGGGGCACGAGGATCTGGTCCGCGCGCGAACCGGCCTGCTGCTCGATCCCTATTTCTCCGGCACGAAGGTCGCGTGGATCCTCGATCATGTCGACGGTGCGCGCGCCCGCGCGGAACGGGGAGAACTCGCTTTCGGCACGATCGATTGCTTCCTCCTCTGGCGGCTGACCGACGGCAAGGTCCACGCGACCGACGCCACCAACGCCGGACGCACCTTGTTGTTCGATATCCACGCGCAGCGCTGGGACGAGGAATTGTGCGCGCTGATCGGCGTGCCGACGGCGCTGTTGCCGGAGGTTCACGACAACAGCCATCCGTTCGGCGAAACCGCGCCCGGCCTGTTCGGCGCGGCGATCCCGATCGCGGGGATGGCGGGCGACCAGCAGGCGGCGTTGCTGGGCCAGGCCTGTTTCGAGGCCGGGATGGCCAAATCCACTTATGGCACCGGCTGCTTCATGCTGCTCAACACCGGCGACAAGGCGATCCTGTCCGACAATCGCCTGCTGACCACGCCCGCCTACCGGCTGGACGGGCGCACCACCTATGCGCTGGAAGGATCGATCTTCGTCGCCGGCGCGGCGATCAAATGGCTGCGCGACGGCATCGGCGTCATCACCCGCGCCAGCCAGACCGACGATCTCGCCACCCGCGTGCCCGACAGCCACGGCGTCTACATGGTGCCCGCCTTCGTCGGCCTCGGCGCGCCGCATTGGGACCCGGACGCGCGCGGCGCGATCTTCGGCCTGACGCTCGGCGCGACCGCCGCGCATCTCGCGCGCGCGGCGCTGGAGGCGGTCGGCTACCAGACGCGCGACCTGCTGACGGCGATGGTGGATGACGGCAGCACCCGGCCCAAGGTGATGCGCGTCGACGGCGGTATGGCGGCCAACGACTGGCTGTGCCAGTTCCTTGCCGATCTCCTCGAGATCGAGGTCGAACGGCCCGCGCATCTCGAGATCACGGCGCTCGGCGCGGCGTTTCTGGCCGGGCTCTGCGTCGGGCTGTGGCCCGATCTCGATGCGCTCGCCGCCACCCGCAAGCAGGCGAAGCGCTTCACGCCGAAGATGGACGCGGCGCTGCGCGAGCAGCTCATCGCCGGATGGCGCGACGCCCTCGCGCGGACGCTGCGCCACCCGTAGCGCGGCTCATTTCGCGGCAGCGGCGTCCGCCTCGCGCTTGCTTTCGTAGAAGGTGGACAGCACGCCGAAGGCCAGCTTGCGCTGCCCGGTCTCGGAAATCAGGCCCTTGCGGTTCCAGCCCTGCTGGAAATCCGGGTTCTGGCGGCGCGGCGAGCGGAAATCCTTGAGGATCCAGGGCGACATGCCGCGCAGCGTCGGCAGGCGCGCCGCCATCGCCAGCGTCGCGCGGTAATAATCGGCCTGATATTCCTCGGAAAATTTCTGCGGCGCGTGGAAGCCGGCCAGCGCATCGGCACCGAATTCGGAAAAGACGAGCGGCTTGCCGGTCGGCACGTGCCACGTCGTCGCAGGCAGATCGGCGAGCCGGTCGGCGGTGTACCAGCCGTTGTAGGTGTTGATCGCGAGCAGATCGACATCGTCGGAGAGTGGATCGGCCAACGTCATCACCGGCGCGCCCGGCCCCTTGCCGTGATCGACGAGCAGCGCCGCGCTGATCAGCCGCGTATCGTCGAGCTTGCGCGCATCGGCGACGAGCGTGCGCAGGAAGGCGTTGCGTGCGTCGGTGACGGTGGTTTCGTTGGCCACGCTCCAGATCGCGATCGCGGCGCGGTTGCGGTCGCGCAGGATGTTCTCGGCCAGCATGTTGCGCGCCGTCGCCAGCGTCTCGGGGTTCGACCAGGCGATCATCCAGTAGACCGGCACTTCGCTCCACACGAGCAGGCCCAATTCGTCGGCGGCGCGCGTCATCACCTCGCTGTGCGGATAATGCGCCAGCCGCACGTAATTGCCGTGCAGGCCGTCCTTGATCTCGCTGAGCAGCGCCCGCGCAGCCGCCGGGGTGATCGCGCGCGTCGGCTCCGCGCCGAGTTCCTCCTCGTGCATCGAAATGCCGCGCAGGAAGATCGGTTTTCCGTTCAGCAGGATGTCGGCACCGCGCACCTCGATGGTGCGGAAGCCGATCCGGTCGCGCCAGTGATCGTCCCCGGCGTCGATCGCCACGTCGTAGAGTTTCGGCCGTTCGGGCGACCAGCGCGTCAGCGCGGCGGGCGCGTCTATCTCGCCGTGCCAGTCGCCCTTCGCGTCGGTGCTGCCCGGCACGTCGAGCCCGAGTTCGCCGATGCGCAGGCGCACCGCCCGCCGGGCCGATGCGGCGCCGTTCAGGTGGAGATCGACGGCGATCCGCCCGGCCCGCGTCAGCCGCACCCACGCATCGTCGACATAGGTGTCGGGCGTGGAGATCAGCCGCACGGCGCGCGTGATGCCGCCGTAATTCTCCCAGTCGGTGACGGGCGGCGGCACGGTTTCGGGCGTGGCCTGCGAATCCACGCCGACGGTGATCTGATTGTCGCCGTCGCGCAGCAGCTTCGTCACCTCGAAGGCGAAGGGCGTGAAGCCGCCTTCGTGACGGCCGACCGGCTGGCCGTTCAGATAGACGTAGGTCCGGTAATTCGCCGCGCCGAAGCGCAGGAAGGTGCGCCCGGTGCGCTTAATCGGCGCGGCGAAGTGGCGCTGATACCACATCAGCCCCTGGTAATGGCGAAGCTCGGCCGTGGTGGTGAGCCAGGACGAGGGCAGGATCGCCAGCGGCGCATGGGCGAGATCGAATTCGTAGAGCGTGCGGGTGTCGCGCGCCATTTCCTTTGCGACGTCGATGTCGAGGAAGCGGCGCTGCCCGGCATCGGGCGTCTCGCCGTGGAAGCCGGCGAGCCCGGCGCGGAACGGATCGATCGAATAATGCCACGCGCCCGACAGATCGAGCGCGTCGCGCATGTCGGCGGAGACCAGCAGCGGCTCGGTCTCGACCGTCGCCAGCGGCAGCGACGAGGTGACGGTGGAGGGCGGCAGCGGTGCCGATTGCCCCAGCACCGGGCCTGCGGAAAGCGCGGTGGCGATCGCCGCCGCCATCATCCCGGTCACGATACGCATATCCGTCTCTCCCGCTGTAATCCGAATTTCGATGCGGCTATTGCGCCGGCTTGAATTCCAGCGACATGCCGACGGCGCGGCTCGGCTGGAATCCCTTCCACAGCGTCGCGTCGGGCGCGCCGGGGCTGAACCGCGAGACGCGCCCGGCCGGCGCGGCGGGCCATTTGCCGTCGCCCGAATTCGGCACCAGTCCGTCGATATAGGCCGCCCTGGCCACATCGCCCTTCACGTAGCGATCGAGGAAGGCGGTGATGAAATGCGCCTGCACCGGCAGCAACCGGTCCTTGCGCCACACCGCATCCTCGAACCAGTCCTCGTCCCAATAGGTGCCGCGCATCTCCGGCGGCGCGCCGATCAGCGCGATGCTGTGTCCCGCCTCGCGGAAGGTCAGCAGATAGCGCGGCACGTGCGCCTCGGCGTCGAACAGCGTGCGCACGCCGGGATCGTAGCCGACGACATGATCCTGGCTGCCGACGATGAAGAAGGTCGGCACGCGGATCGCGGCGACGCCGGGCTCGGCCCAGGTCTTGATACCGCGGACGCCGTTGGGCGGCGCGATCGCGACGACCGCCTTCAGGTTCGCGATCCTGATGTCGCCCTGCTTCGGCCCGCCCGCCACATAGGGCGCGAGCGCGCCGCGTGTCGCATCGGCCATGCCGGGATCGAGCGGCGCACCGGCGGCGGTGAGCGAGCCGTAGCCGCCCATCGAATAGCCGATCAGCGCGGTGCGCGACGCATCGGCGGCGGCGAACGGGCCCTGACCCGCATTCGCGCGGCGCTGCGCCTCGGCCGCGACGAAGACGATGTCGAGCGGCCGGCGCGTGAGCGGCCCGGCCATCGCCGCCGCCGTGCGGATGTTGATCGGCGGATCGCGGAAGGCGGGGGCGACGACGACATAGCCCTTGGTCGCCAGATTCTCGCCGAGCCACGACAGCGCCTCGGGCGTGTTGCCGTATCCGTGCGAGAGGATGACGAGCGGGAAGCGGCCCTTCGCGCCGGGCGCGCCGGGCGTCGCCAGGCCGGGAACGGTGAAGGCGACGTCGGCGCCGGTCTCACCCGTCATCGCCGCATGATAGACGGTGCCGGGGCCGGCTTTCGCCGCCGGATACCAGACCTTCATCGTCACGCGGCGGTCGGTGATCGCGGGGCTGTCCTTGCCCTGCAGCGGATCGGCCTGCTGCGGCTGCACGAACGCGGCGTCGGCGACGCCCACCGGATATTGGCCGAGCGCCGCGAGTTCAGGTGCGTCCACGCCCGGCCGGGCGGGCGGGCCGCCTTGCGCGACCGTCGCGTTCGGCAGGGCGAGCGCGAGCAGCGCCGCCGTCATGACGCCACTCTGAATTCGACGCGGCATCAATCGCTCTCCATTTGCTGGAATTGGCCGGGTGAGGGGGCTCACCCGGCCGCCCGGGGATCAGAAGTTCAGCGCCAGCCGCACGCCGCCATAGCGGCGGAAGTCGCGCGGCAGGATCGCCTGCGTCGCGATCTGGTTGCCGAAATTGCCCGCCGTGTTCACCAGCGCCGGGAAATATTGCTGGTCGAACAGATTGTTGATGAAGCCGACGATCTCCCACCGGCGGTCGGCATCGCGCACGCCCAGGCCGATGTTGACGATGTGATAGCCCGCCTGGAACAGTTCCGGGTCGCGCGCGGCATATTGGACGTCGCTCTGATACTGCCAGTTGAGCTGCGCGATGCCCTTCAGGTTGCCGCCCAGCGACGGAGAATAATCCGCGCTGAACGCGAACTTCCATTCCGGCGCCTGCACCGCGCGCGTGCCGGTGAGGTTCTGATAGGCCGGGACGGCGGGCGTCGTCGGGGTCGCCGGCACGGCCGCGACGCAGCCCGTCGCCACGGTCTGCAACGGATAGCATTGCGCGACCGGGAACGAGGTATATTTCGCGTCGAGATACGTCACCGATCCGGTGAGGTTCAGATCGCTGCCGAGCCGCGCCGTCGTCTCCAGCTCGATGCCCTTGGTGTTCAACCCGCCGACGTTGGTGAGGCGGTAGTTCGACGTGCCGTCCGCCAGCGTCTCGATCGATTGCGCCTGCAGATTGTCATAGTCGGTGTTGAACAGCGTGAGGTTGGCGGTCAGGCGGCGCTCGAAGAACTGCATGCGCGCGCCCAGTTCCATGTCGCGCGAACGCTCGGGCTTGATCGGGCCGGCGGCCGCGCGGTTGGCGTTGAAGCCGGTGGTCAGATCGTAGGTCTGGCCCTTGTAGCCGGTCGCATAGGTGCCGAAGAACATCAGGTCCGGCGTCACTTCGTAGCGCAGGCTGGCCTTCCACGTCACCGCCGTATCCTCCGCGTTGCCGCTGAAGAACGAGGGGGCGGGCGCCACCGCGAGGTTGTCGCGATAGGTATATTCGACCTTTTCGTTCTGGACGCGGACGCCGCCGGTCGCGGTCAATTGCGGCAGGAACTCCCAGTCCGCCTGCGCGAAGCCCGCGATCTGGCGCGACTCCGACGTCGCGTTCCAGTTGGCGAGCGAGAAATACGGCCCGCGCACGAACGGACGCGCGAAGTTCACGTCGGCATAATAGACGCCGACGGTGTAGCGGAACGGCTTGCTCGCGGGGGACTGCAGGCGGACCTCCTGCGTCACCATATGCTCCTTGAATTCGCCGATCTGGTTGTTGTTGCCCAGCGTACCCGAATAGGACGTGTCGTCCTGATCGAGATAATCGTAGAGATGGAAATTGTCGTACGAGGTGATCGACGTCAGCGTCATCTCGCCCAGGCCGATCTCGGCGCGGAAATTGCCGCCATAGCCTTCGTACCGGGTGCGCGAATCCAGGTTGTTGCTGATGTTCTGGTTGCTGCGGCTGATGGTGACGCCCGGCATCACGACCGGCAGCGTCAGCCCGGCGGTGTTGCGGAAGAGCGCGGTCGGCGACACGTTGACGAACGGCCGCGCGACGGTCGTGTTGCCGTTAACGTAGTTGCCCGACAGCGTCAGCGAGATGTCGCTGGTCGGCTCCCAGCGGATCTTGGCGCGGGTGTTGAAGGCTTCGCGGCCGTTGGTATCCTTGCCGTTGAAGAGGTTCTTCACGTTGCCGTCCCACTTCGAATAGGCGGCGGAGACGACGTAGCCGACCGTATCGCTGATCGGGCCGGAGGCGCTGAAATTCGCGCCATATTCGGAATCGGTCGTCGCCATCGCGTTGGCGTGGAGCCGGAAGGTGTCGGTCGGGTTGCGCGTGATGATGTTGATCAGGCCGGCCGAGGCCGACTTGCCGTACAGCGTGCTCTGCGGCCCGCGCAGCACCTCGATCCGCTCGACATCGGGCAGGTCGGTGAAGGCGCGCGCGGAGAAGGCGAGCGGCACTTCGTCGACGAGGACGGCGACGCTCGATTCGACGCCGATGCCGAAGGCGAAGGTGCCGACGCCGCGCAGCGAGACGTTGGAATTGACCGGCTGTTCGGCCGGGCGGACGACGAGCGAGGGCGATACGCGGCCGAGATCCTGGAACTGAGTCGCGCCCGATGTCTGCAACTGCGCAGGCGAAAGCACGGACACCGCGAGCGGCACCTTCTGCACATTCTCCGCGCGCTTGTTGGCGGTGACGACGATGTCGCCGATCGTGGCGGGTTCCGGCGCGGCCGGGCCGACGGCGGGGGCCGGCGTTCCGGCGGGATCGGTAGGGGCGACCTGATCGGGCGCGGCGGCGAGCAAGGGGGCTGCGCACAATGCGGCGCCGAGCGCGGCCACCGAAGATCCGATACGAAAGACTGAAAGCGCCATGTCACCCACTCCTGAAGGCTTCGCCCGTTGTCTCACGAGCTTTGGTAGAACCACGATTACGATCTGGTAAGGCCAAATGCAATAACCAATTTTCCGCAGCACAGCACGGCCCGATCAATCGGCATCGCTCTCGTGTGGCGCACTTTGGCTTGACCAGTGTGGTAAGGCCGGGCAGAGCGCACATGCCAGGAGCCAAAGGTGGCCGGCACCCAGGAGGGGAAAGCATGACCGCAGAAGCCGTCACGGAGCCGGAGATTCTCCCGATCCCGCCGCGTCGCGGACGGGTGCGCTGGATCGTCTGCGCCTTCCTCTTCTTCGCCGTCGTGCTGAGCTATATCGATCGCCTCGTCCTGCCGGTGCTCAAGCCCGATCTGCAGGCGCGCTACGGCTGGAGCGAGACGGGCTATGCCGATCTCGCGATCTGGTTCCAGGCGGTCTACGGCATATCCTATGTCGTGTTCGGCCGGATCGTCGACCGCGTCGGCGCGCGCATCGGCTATGCCATCGCCGTCGTGCTGTGGACGGCGGGCCATGTCGCGCATATCGCCTTCACCTCGACCGCCGGGATGCTGATCGCGCGCATTCCGCTGGCGATGGGCGAGGCGGGCGCGTTCCCGGCGGCGCTGGCCGCGACCAACGAATGGTTTCCGGCGCGCGAGCGTGCGCTGGCGATCGGCATCTTCAACGCCGGCTCCAACGTCGGCGCGATCCTGACGCCGCTGATCGTGCCGATCGTTGCGCTGTCGTTCGGCTGGCGCATGGCCTTCATCGTCACCGGCCTGCTGACGATCGTCTGGCTGGTCGGCTGGCTCCTCTTCTACCGCGCACCGCGTGCGCACGGCTGGGTCACACCGGGCGAGCTCGCATGGATCGGGTCGGGTTCCGGGGAGGTGAGGAAAGCGGTGCCGTTCCGCATCTTGCTGCGGACGCGCCAGGCATGGGCCTATGCGATCGGGCGCTTCATGATCGATCCGGTGTGGTGGACCTTCCTGTTCTGGCTGCCCGATTTCTTCAACCGCCAGTATCACCTGAAGATGACCGAGTTCGGCCCGCCGCTTGTCGTCATCTATCTGCTCGCCGATGTCGGATCGGTCGCGGGCGGCGCCTTTTCCTCGAATCTGATCGGCCGTGGCTGGTCGCTCGGCCGCGCGCGCAAGACCGCGATGCTGGCGGCGGCGCTGTGCGCGGTGCCGATCGCCTTCGCCACCTCGGCACCGGGCATGTGGAGTGCGGTGCTGATGATCGGGCTCGCCTGCGCCGGGCATCAGGCCTTCTCCGCCAATCTCTATGCCCTGCCGGGGGATCTGTTCCCGCGTGGCACGGCCGGATCGGTCGTCGGTCTCGGTGGCCTCGCCGGGGCGCTCGGCGGGATGCTGATGGCGAAATTCGCCGGTGCGATCCTCTCGACGCTGGGCAGCTACCAGCCGATCTTCATAGCCGCCGCCTTCGCCTATCTCGGCGCGCTCGCCGTCCTGCACGCGCTGCTGCGCGATTACCGGCCCGCCGATCTACCGGCGTAGCGCGACGGACGGATGAGGAATCCTCATCCCATTCCCCGCCCCCGGAGCTTGTCGAAGGGCGCGTTCCGGGGCACGTGCGGCGACAGGCGCAGCGCGAACGGAATTGGGATCGATGAATCCGGTCTATACGAAACTCGGCACAACGATCTTCGAGCAGATGTCCGCCCGCGCCCGCGCGACGGGCGCGATCAACCTGGGGCAGGGTTTCCCCGACGGACGCGGCCCGGAAGACGTGCTGGCCGAGGCGGCACGCGCGCTGCTGGAGGAGTCCAACCAATATCCGCCGATGATGGGCACGCCCGCGCTGCGCCAGGCGATCGCCGCGCACTACGCAGCGCATCAGGGCCTCGATCTCACGCCCGAGGAGGTGATCGTCACCTCCGGCGCGACCGAGGCGCTGGCCTCGGCGATCCTCGCGCTCGTCTCGCCGGGCGACGAGGTCGTGATGTTCGAGCCGCTCTACGACGCCTATCTGCCGCTGGTCGAGCGGGCGGGGGGCGTGGCAAAGCTCGTCCGGCTCGAACCGCCCGCATGGCGCATCACTGCCGAGGCGCTGGCGGCTGTCGCCAGCGAGAGGACGCGGCTCCTCATCGTCAACTCGCCGCTCAACCCCACCGGCACCCTGCTGACGGCGGAGGAGCGCGCGCTCCTCGCCGATTTCTGCGTCAGCCACGACGCGATCGCGATCTGCGACGAGGTGTGGGAGCATGTCGTGTTCGACGGTGCCGAACACCGCCCGCTGATCGCCGAGCCGGGGATGCGCGAGCGAACCGTGAAGATCGGATCGGCCGGCAAGATCTTCTCGCTCACCGGCTGGAAGGTCGGCTGGATGTGCGCCGCGCCCGCCATCGCCGCGGTGCTCGCCAAGGCGCATCAGTTCGTCACCTTCACCACGCCGCCCAACCTGCAGGCCGCCGCCGCCTTCGGGCTTGGCAAGGACATCGGCTATTTCGAGACGATGCGGCGCGACTTCCAGCGCTCGCGCGACCGGCTCGCGGACGGCCTGCGCGGGCTCGGCTACAGCGTGCTGCCGGGCTCCGCGACCTACTTCCTCAACATCGATCTTGCCGCATCGGGCGTGGACATGAGCGACGTCGCCTTCGCGCAGTGGCTGATCGAAGAGGCAGGCGTCGCGACCATCCCGGTCAGCGCCTTCTACGCGCAGGATGCCGTCACCAACGTCGTGCGGCTGTGCTTCGCCAAGCAGGACGCGACGCTCGACGGCGCGCTGGAGCGGATGGCGCGCCGGCCCTAGACCCGGTCGAGCACCCCGCGCTCGGTGATGTACGCCGTCACCAGCCGTGCGGGCGTCACGTCGAACGCCGGATTGGCCGCGCTGGAACCCGTCACGCGGATCGTGCCGCCTTCGCCCGCGACGTGGATCACCTCGTCGCCGTGGCGCTCCTCGATCGGGATGTCGCGCCCGGTCGGCGTGTCGGGATCGAACGTCGGCGAGGGCAGCGCGACGTAGAACGGCACGTCGTTGTCGAACGCCGCCAGCGCCTTCAGATAGGTGCCGATCTTGTTGCAGACGTCGCCGTTCGCCGTCACGCGGTCGGTGCCGACGATCACCGCGTCGACCTGCCCGTTCATCATCAGATGCCCGCCGGCATTGTCGACGATGACGGTATGCGGCACGCCGTGCCCGGAAAGCTCGAACGCCGTCAGCAGCGCGCCCTGGTTGCGCGGCCGTGTCTCGTCGACCCAGACGTGGACCGGAATCCCGGCATCGTGCGCGAGGTAGATCGGCGCGGTCGCCGTCCCGTAATCGACCGTCGCCAGCCAGCCGGCGTTGCAATGCGTCAGGATGTTGAGCGGCCGGTCGGGATGCTTGGCGTGCAGGTCGCGCAGCAGCGCAAGGCCATGCTCGCCGATCGCCTTGTTGAGTGCGACATCCTCGTCGCAGATCGCATCGGCGCGCGCGAAGGCAGCTTCGGCGCGCTCGGACGCGGGCAGGGGCCGAACCGTCTCCATCATCCGGTCGAGCGCCCAGCGCAGGTTGACCGCGGTGGGCCGCGACGCGAGCAAGAGCGTGTACGCGGCATCGAGCGTCTCGTCCGAAGCGTCCATCGCCAGCGCCATCGCGAGGCCGTAGGCGGCGGTCGCCCCGATCATCGGCGCACCGCGCGTCCACATCTCGCGGATCGCGACCTCGGCATCGTGCGCGGAACGCAGCTCGACCCACTTCACCTTCCACGGCAGCTCGCGCTGATCGAGAATCCGTGCCCCGCGCCCGTCCTGCGTGCGGGTGATCGAGCGCTGGTGATGGCCTTCGAGGATCATTGAACGGTATGCACCGTGAGCTTGATGTCGTCGAAGCTGGCGATATCCCCGCGGCCGCGCTCGCGGTCGATCAGCAGCGCATTGAGCCCCGCCTTCTGTGCCGCGCCGACTTCCTCGGGCGTGTCGGAGAGGAACAGGATCTCCTCCGGCGGCACATCGATCTCGCGAGCGATGGCGGCATAGGACGCCGCCTCGCGCTTCGGCCCGGTCGTCGTGTCGAAATAGCCAGAGAACAGCGGCGTCAGGTCGCCCGCGTCGCTATGCCCGAACAGCAGCTTCTGCGCCGCGACCGATCCCGACGAGAACACGTAGAGCGCCACCCCCGCCGCATGGAAGCGCCGCAGCCCCGCCACCGCATCGTCATAGACGTGGCCGGTGAACGCGCCCGAGATGTAGCCGTCCGCCCAGATCATTCCCTGCAACGTCTTGAGCGGCGTCACTTTTCGATCCTCGTCGATCCAGCGGATCAGCGTCGCCACCGGATCGCTCTCGCCGGTCGCGGCGACTTCGGCGAGGATCGGCGCGGTCTCCTCCGGGTGCGCTGCAACGTATTCCGCCAGATGCTCGCGCGCATGGATAAACAGCACGTCGGCGACGAAGCTGATGCTCGTCGTCGTGCCCTCGATATCGGTGAGGATCGCCCTCATGCCGCGACGGGCTCGTGCCGGGGAAAACGCGCGGCGATATCGTCGCCGGTGAAGCGCGCGATCCACCCGTCGGGGTTGCGGAACAGCCGGATCGCGGTGAAGCGCGGGGCCGGGCCCATGTCGAACCAGTGCTTCATCCCCGCCGGCACCGAGATCAGGTCGCCGCGCGTACACAGCATGTTGAACACGCGGCCCTGCTCATGGAGCGTGAACAGCCCTTCGCCCTCGACGAAGAAACGCACCTCGTCCTCGCCGTGCGTGTGTTCGGACAGGAATTTCTGGCGCAGCGCCCCGCGTTCGGGATGGTCGGCGGTCATCGCGATCGTATCGACCGAAAGGTATCCGCCCTCCGCCTTGAGCCGGCCGATCTCGGGCGCATAGGCGTCGAGCACATCGCCCGTCACCTCGCGCGTGTCCCAGCGTTCGAAACGCACGCCGATGGTCGCGAGCGCCCCGGCGATCTCGGCCTCGTCCGTGCTGTCGAGCAGCAGCGCCTGCGCATCGCCCTCGTCGAAAATCTGCAATCGGCTCATCCGCGAAAGCTCCTTTCCGCCAGTTCGGCCGCGATCATCCACTCGACCGCCTCGATCACGCGCTCGGCCTCGGCCATGTCCTTGCCCCAGCCATAGAGGCCGTGGCCGCGGATAAGATAGGCGGGCGCGGCCCCCGGCGCCAGCAGGCGCGGCGCGATCGCCGCCTCGATCACGGCCATGTCCTGGCTGTTGTCGACGATCGGGATCGCGACGCTGGCGTCGTGCGTCGGGTTGCCCGGCAGCGCCTTGAGCATCTCGTGCCCCGCGAAGCTGTAGCTGCCCGCATAGGCCGCGCGGCTGAGCCCGACATTGGCGGCGGAATGACTGTGCAGCACCGCCCCGCACTCCGGGAACAGTGTGTAGAGCGCGAGGTGCAGCGCCGTCTCGGCCGAGGGCTTCTTGCCGTCGAGCGACGCGCCCGCCGCATCGACGCGCATCACATCGTCCGGCGTCAGCCGCCCCTTGTGCCGCCCAGAAACGGTGACGGCGAAGCTGCCATCATCGAGCCGCGCCGAATAATTGCCCGAGGTGGCGGGTGCCCAACCCTTGCCGTCGAGCCACCGCCCGACGCTCACGATCCACGCCTGCGCTTCGGCGAAAGTCGTGGCGGTCATCGCTAAGCCTTTGAAATCTCTGGAGCGGGTAACGGGAATCGAACCCGTGTATTCAGCTTGGAAGGCTGCTGTACTACCATTGTACTATACCCGCGATGGAGCGCGAGATACCGAAGCGGGGCGGGCGGCGCAACACCTGTCCGCGCCGCTATATTCCCGCCGCCGCTCGCAGCGCTTCGTTCATCCGCGATTGCCAGCCTGGACCCGATTGCTTGAACCGTTCGAGAACGTCGCGATCGAGGCGCAGGGTTGTGCTGACCTTGGTTGGTGCCTTCTGCTTTCCGCGCGAGCGCCGCATTTCCGCAGCCAGTTCGGGGAATGCGTCCGCAAACGGGATCGTCTTGGCCGGCTCGGTCTCAGGGCGCTCGATTTCGGGATCGGGGCCGATCAGTTCCCCGCTCGCATCGTCGATCCACCAGCCGTCTTCGTCCTGATGGACCCCGCCGGCGGCGATGACCTTCTGCATCTCGTCGCGATACACCGTCCAGCGCCGCTCCATCTCGGTGAGGTCGGCGTCGGAATCCCCGAGATCGCGCGTGATGAAACTAGGCCAGGTTTTCGTCATCGATCAGCTTTCTTTCCATACGGCTGGCACGGCGCATCGAAATGATCGAGATGCCCTCGGTGCCGAGTGTGGCGAAGATCACCGCGATCGTGCCATCGTTCAGGCGACCGACCGCCTTGAACCGATCGCTTCTGGCGATCTCGACCTGTGCGGAGAGGAAAAATTCCTCGCCGAGCTCCGCAAAATCGAAACCGTGCTTGGCGGGGTTCGCGTCGCGTTTAGGCCCGTCCCACACGATGATCACGAGATATTTGTAGTAACGATTCGTGCGATCCGCAACGAAAATCGTTACTACGATCTGCTCCGTGCGAACGATATGCGTTCCGTCGCCGTCGGTCGCAGACGCGCCTTCACCCGTCCCTAACCATTTCCGCGCTACGCAACCGGCCATGTTCCACGATACCGCTCTCGCGCGCGAAGCCCGTGCCGCCGATCCGCGTCCCGCATCGGCCGTCAGCACCGGCTGCGGCCTCGCGGGGCTCGCGGGGCTGCTTACCTGGATCACGCTCGCGCGCATCTACGGCATGGACGGGCCGTATGCGGCGCTCTGCAACGTCGCCGCCTGCGGGTTGCCGATGGTGCTGTGGTCGGTGTTCGTCGACAAGGTCCACCGCAACCCCTCGACCGGCATCGACTGGGATCACCCCAAGCCGCTCCGCGACACCTTCGAGATCAGCCTTACCAAGCTCGCGGGCCTGTGGATCACTTGGGCCGGCATCGGCCTGATCTACGGCGTGGTGCGCAGCTATTGGGAGGACAATTACCTCTTCTCGATGTGGTGCCTCGGCACTGCCGCACCCGCGCTGTTCGTGCTCTCCATCCCCTATGTCCTGTGGCTCGACCGCCATCTCGTCGAGCCGAAGGACGGCGCCTGGACGCTCGGCGCGTGGCTGATGGGCCTCAAGGAGCCGATCGACCATGAGGCAATCTACGCCCACCTGCGCAGCTGGGCGGTGAAGGGCTTTTTCCTCGCCTTCATGCTGGCGATCGTGCCGGGCGGCTTCGGTGATTTCATCCGCGGCGATACCAGCCAGATCCTGCACGATCCCGTCGCGCTGTCGAACTGGCTCATCACCTTCATGTTCGTGATCGACGTGGCCTTCGCGACGGTCGGCTACGTGCTGACGATGCGGCCGCTCGATTCGCACATCCGCAGCGCCAATCCGTTCGCGGCGGCGTGGCTGGCGGCGCTGATCTGCTACCCGCCGTTCGTGCTGATGGGGGAGGGCGGCGTGCTCGATTACCACCCCGGCACGCGCGGGCCGGACGGCTGGACGATCTGGATGCAGGGCCATCCCGTCATGCTCGCTGTGACGGGCGTGACGCTCGTGGGGCTCACCGCGATCTACGCCTGGGCGACGATGGCATTCGGCTTCCGCTTCTCCAACCTCACGCACCGCGGCATCCTGACGCACGGGCCGTACAAGTTCACGCGCCACCCGGCCTATCTGTCGAAGAACCTCTTCTGGTTCCTCTCGACGCTGCCGTTCCTGACGACGGGCAACTGGGTCGATGGCGTCCGCGCGACTGCGCTGATGCTGGTGGTGGCGGGCGTCTATTACTGGCGCGCGAAAACCGAGGAGCGACATCTGGGCATGGACCCCGCCTACCGCGCGTATAGCGAGTGGATGGAGCGCAACGGCGCGGTGCCGCGCTTCTTCGCCTGGGTGCGCGGCAAGCGCTAAGCCAATCGTCGCCCCGGCGCAGGCCGGGGCCGCTGCGTGGCTGGCGACGGGCGTGCCCCAAACTCGGCGGCCCCGGCCTGCGCCGGGGCGACGGCATTCTCAGAACTTCATATCCTCATAGACCTTCGAAACATCGCCACCCCACGGGCCGTGATATTTCTCCAGCAGCACTTCGGCCGGAACCTTGCCGCTCCGCACCACCTCGCGCAGCGGATCGAGGAAGCCCGTCTCGTTGCTGCCGCCCGCGTCGAAGCGCGCCCGCGCCGCGAGGCCGGCATGCGCGATGTCGAGCACCTCGCCCGCGATCTCGCGCAGCTTTCGCCCGCCCGCGATCGGCGCGTCGAGCCCCAGCTTCGGCACCGAATCGCGCAGCACCTGCCGCTCCTCGATGCTCCAGTGCTTCACCACGTCCCACGCCGCATCGAGCGCGCCGCCATCGTACAGCAGCCCGACCCAAAGAGCGGGGAGGGCACAGATCCGCCCCCACGGTCCGCCGTCCGCGCCGCGCATCTCGAGGAAGGTCTTGAGCCGCACCTCCGGGAAGGCGGTCGACAGATGATCGTTCCAGTCGTCGAGCGTCGGCAGCTCGCCCGGCAGCACCGAAAGCTCGCCCTTGAGGAAATCGCGGAAGCTCAGCCCGGCCGCGTCGATATAGAGCCCGTCGCGGTAGACGAAGTACATCGGCACATCGAGCGCATATTCGGCATAGCGATCGTAGCCGAAGCCGTCCTCGAACACGAACGGCAGCATGCCGGTGCGCGCAGGGTCGGTGTCCGACCAGATATGGCTGCGGTACGACAGCATGCCGTTGGGCCGCCCTTCCGTGAAGGGCGAATTGGCGAACAGCGCCGTCGCCAGCGGCTGCAGCGCGAGGCCGACGCGGAACTTCTTCGCCATGTCCGCCTCGCTCTCATAGTCGAGGTTGACCTGGATCGTGCAGGTCCGCAGCATCATGTCGAGCCCCATGCTGCCGACGCGCGGCATGTGGCGCAGCATGATCGCATAGCGGCCCTTGGGCATGATCGGCAGCTCGGCGCGGGTCTTGTCGGGCCACATGCCGAGCCCCAGGAAACCGATGCCGAGCCGGTCGCCGACCGCCTTCACCTGCTCCAGGTGCCGCCCGGTCTCCGCGCAGGTCTCGTGCAGATTGTCGAGCGGTGCGCCCGACAGCTCGAACTGGCCGGCGGGCTCCAGGCTGATCGATCCGTCCGCGCCCGACATGGCGATGGTGCGGTATTTGCCGTCCGCGCCCTTCTCCTCGACCGGCTGCCAGCCGTATTCCTTCAGCCCGTCGAGCAGCGCGAGGATGCCGCCCGGCTCGTCATAGCTCGGCGCGTGATGATCGCCGAACGCATAGACGAACTTCTCGTGCTCGGTGCCGATCCGCCAGCGATCCTTGGGCTTCTCGCCCCGCGCGAAGCTCGCGACGAGCTGGTCGCGACTCTCGATGATCGGGGATACCTTGAGGGAGTCGGCGCGCGTTGTCATGGCCGCGCCTTAGCGGGGCAAAATGGGGTGCGCTAGAGGGCGGCGGCGGTCATTCCAACCGATCAGTACAAAAGCCACCGTTCGTCCTGAGCGAAGTCGAAGGGCGTGCCACACACGCAGCCTCCGGCACACGTGCTTCGACTTCGCTCAGCACGAACGGCATTTTCTACCAATCCCCCCTTACACTCATCCACACCGCCACCGCCGCCGCCGCCGCCGTATCCGCGCGCAGGATGCGCGGGCCCAGCGACACGCCGACCGCCGCCGTAACGCCGCGCACCGCCGCCCGCTCCTCCTCGTCGAAGCCGCCCTCGGGCCCGATCAGGATCGCCGCGCTCGCCGATCCGTCGCGCATCGCTGCCGCCGCCGGCACGCCGCCCGCCTCGTCGGCGAAATACAGCGCGCGCTCCCCCGGCCAGTCGCGCAGCAGCGCCGCCAGCTTCACCGGCTCGGCCAGTTCGGGCACGGCGGTGCGGCCGCATTGCTCGGCGGCCTCGATCATGTGCGCGCGCAGCCGGTCGAGGTTGAGCTTGTCCACCACGGTGCGCCGCGTGAGCGTCGGCACCAACCGCGCGACGCCAAGCTCGCACGCCTTCTCCGCCAGCCAGTCGACGCGGCCCTTCTTCAGCGGCGCGGCGCACAGCCACAGGTCGGGCACCACCTCCGCCTCGCGCAGCCGCTCGGTCACGTCGAGGATCAGGTCGCGCTTGCCCACCGCGCTCGCCACGCCCAGCCATTCGCCTGACACGCCGTCGAACAGCTTCACCGGATCGCCAACCTTGGTTCGCATCACCGATACGAGATAATGCGCCTGCGGACCCTCGATCCGCACCGGCCCGATGCCGAGCGGCGCCTCCACGAACAGGCGCGGGGTCGATTGCGGGGGCCAGGCGGGGACAGCGGGCATTATCGCTTCGTTAACCGTGATCGGGCCATCCCGCCAGTTGCACGCGCTCATGCGGGGGAACGATGGTCGGGACAGGCGCTCAGGCTGCGCAGGAAGGCATGGCCGGCTTCGCGGTGAAGCTGTTGCTGAAGCTGATGGCCGCGAACCTCGCGTTCAACATCTTCGCGCGCCTGCTCGGCTGCGAACCCGCCTTCACGTCCTTCCTGTTCGATCCCGCCGGGCTGTTCGACGATTACTACAAGTTCATCCTGTCCTTCCCGGGCGGGGCGGGCGTCGTGCCGAGCGACCTGTTCGGCCTGCACGATCGCATCGCCGCCGCCATCGCCACCACGCCCTATCACGGTGTCGACGGGCTGGGCGGGGCGGGCATCACCCATTTCCTCGCGCCGCCGCTCACCGCAGTGATCTGCCTCGCCAATCTCGCCGCGATGCACATCGTCGATCCGGCCGCCTTGTTCGTCGGTATCATCGCCCTGATGCTGGTCTGCTGGTGCAGTATCGCCGCGCGCCTCGGCACGACGCGCTACGAATCGATCGCCTGGGCCGCGATCGGCCTCGCCAGCTATCCGATGCTGATGATGCTCTCGCGCGGGAATATCTACGCCGGCCTCGCGGCGCTGCTGATCTGCCAGTCGATGTCGCTGGCGCTGCGCGGCAAGGCGCCGGTCGTGGCCGCCATCTGCCTCGCCGTCGCACTCAACATCCGGCCCAACGCCGCGCCCTTCGCGGTGCCGCTGCTCCTGCTGTTCCAGACCGGCCGCTGGCGCGCGCTGGCCGTGCTGGCGGTGGCGACCGCGCTGATCTTCGCGCTCAGCCTCGCCGTCGCCCACGCGCTCTATCCCGATTACACGATTGGCACCTTCCTGCGCGGCCTGCACAATTACCGGACCCGCTACATCGTCGACAATTGGGGGCTGGCCTACGGTTCCTCGCTGATGGGCGCGGTGCAGTTCTTCGCGGGCTACCGGCCGGGGGTCGAGGCGGCGGCGGCGGTGCCCGCGGCGCTGGTGATGCTGGCGGCGGTGGTCCTCTTTTTGCGACGGCGGATTTCGGCCGCGCTGCTGCTGTTCCTCACGTGCTCGGCCTATTGCCTCGGGTCGAGCGTGATCGCCGACTACCATCTGCTCGTTTTCGTCCTCGTCCCCGCCGCCGTCGCGCGCCAGACGGCGCTGGAGGGGCGGCGGCCCGACACCGCGGAATGGATCGCCTGCGCCGCCGCGTGCCTGCTGCTCGGCCCGAAGAACTATCTCTTCCTGCACGGCTTCTCGTGGCAGGTCGTGCTCAACCCGGCGATCATGCTGGGCGCATCGCTGGCCGTCATCGCGCTGCGCGCGGGCTGGATCAGCGCTTCCGCCCCTGGTGCCGGATATTGGCGGGCCGCCCGCGCCGCTTGATGACGCGCGGTTTGCCGCCGCGCTCGTCACGCACCGGCGGCCGCGCGCCACCCTCGACCATCTCGAAGCGCAGCGCGCCCGATACCGGGTTCGATTCTGCCAGCCGCAACTGCAGCCGCATCCCGCTGGCATATTCGGTGCCGGTCTCCTCGCCGACCAGCCGCTTGCCCGCATCGTCGTAACGAAAATATTCGCGGCCGAGATCGCGCACCGGCATCAGCCCGTCGCCGCCGATCCCCTCGACCGTCGCGAAGAAGCCGAAGCTCGCCACGCCGGTGATGCGCACGTCGACCACCTCGCCGATCCGCGTCGCGAGGAAGGCGGCGACATAGCGGTCGATCGTGTCGCGCTCGGCCTCCATCGCGCGGCGCTCCAGCATCGAGATCGACTGGCCGATCTTCTCCATCGACGCCGCCTCGCCCTCGGTCAGCCCGCCGGGCCCGAGCGTGTAGGCATCGACCAGCGAACGGTGGACGATCAGATCGGCATAGCGCCGGATCGGCGACGTGAAATGCCCGTAACTGCCGAGCGCGAGGCCGAAATGGCCGTGATTGGCGGGCGCGTAATAGGCCTGCGTCTGCGTGCGCAGCACCTGCTCCATGATCTGCTGGCGGAAATCCGCCTCGCCGACCTTCTCGAGGATATGGTTGAACGTCCCCGGCCGGATCACCTGCCCGAGCGCGAACTCGATCCCGAAGGTCTTGAGGTAATCCTTCAGCGCGACGAGCTTCTCGCGGCTCGGCGGTTCGTGGACGCGGTACATCACCGGCGCCTTCTTCGCCTCCAGCGCCTTGGCGGCGGCGACGTTCGCCGCGATCATGTAATCCTCGATCAGCCGCATCGAATCGAGCCGCTCGCGCGGCGCGACCGACAGGATGCGCCCCTTCTCGTCGAGCACCACCCGCCGCTCCGGCAGGTCGAGATCGAGCGGCGACCGCGCGTTCCGCGCCTTGTACAGCGCCCGCCAGCACGCCCAGAGGGGGGTGAGGATTTCTCTAAGCCCCTCCCCTTCAGGGGAGGGGTTGGGGGTGGGGCCGAGTCTCGCCGAGAGACCGCTCTGCGAGGCTTGGGCCGCCCCCGGGCCCCCCCCCCGGGGGGGGGGGGGGGGGGGCGGGGTGGCGCGGCCCGGCCCCCTCGCGGGGGTGCGGGGCGCGCCGGGCGGGCGGCGCG